>JAPLZK010000003.1:0-21835 GCA_026395055.1 Candidatus Uhrbacteria bacterium
AAAGCCCCTCCTGCAAAGGAGGGGTTGGGGGAGGTTCCGAAATTTTACCCAGGCCAAGTCGAGGATCTGATCATGGAGATCGAAAAGCGCGTTGCGCTTCATGAGCGCACACTCGTTACAACCCTCACAAAAAAGATGGCCGAGGATCTCTCAGAATTTCTTAAGCAAAAAAAAATTGCGGTGCAGTATTTGCACTCTGGTGTGGATACACTTGATCGCATTACGATCCTCTCGGATCTTAGACGAGGGAAGTACGACGTGCTTGTTGGTGTGAACCTTCTTCGAGAAGGTCTCGACCTTCCGGAAGTCACCCTCGTCGCAATCCTCGACGCAGACAAAGAAGGATTCTTGCGATCAGACACGTCCATCATTCAGACCATCGGACGTGCGGCACGTCATGTAAAAGGAGAGGTGTTGCTGTACGCCGATCACATGACAGGTTCACTCACGCGCGCCATTGAAGAAACGGAACGACGTCGAACGATTCAGATTGCGTACAATACAGAACACAACATCACGCCGGAAAGTATCATCAAAGAAATTCACGACATCCGCGCGATGTTTGGTGAGTCGAGCGAACGATCGATCAAAGATATTTTGAAACTCGAACTCAAGGCGGACTCACATGAGATTCAAGAAGTGATTAAGGAGAAGGAAGTGGAGATGAAAGAAGCTGCACGAAAGTTAGACTTCGAGACAGCGGCGTTGCTCAGAGATGAGGTGACGATGCTTCGCAAAGAGCTCGAGAAAAAGTCGACGGTGCCGAAGAAGATGAAGAAAAAGTCGGAGTAAACAAAAAGAACCTCCCAGTATTACCTGAGGGGCTCAATCTGTTGACATCGTGGTTTGACGTTGGTCCACGTATATATTATCAAATACGAATTTTCTTGAGAAGTACGAATAAAAAAACCGCAATCGAATAGTGAGTGCGGTCAGAAAAAAAGATAGTAGACGATGAGGTGTCTGTACCGCAAACTTCCGAGGAGCCACAGGAAGACGAGAATCGTCTTCAGGCGATTTGGAAGAGGAAGTGAAAACGACAGATTCTTGTCGAGGATTACAGCGACGGCGTTGAGACAAAAGAAGTATGTAAAGGAAAACTCGAATGAGCGGTTGGTGTGAAGCAAGTTGTTCGTGAGAAAAATAAATCCATCATGTATCAGTCCCCAAAAAAGGAAGATGGTGAAAATCGATGTGGTGATCACGAATCGATTTGCTGTCCGTTGATGAATCCATTTAAGAACATTGGCGTTCTCGTCGCTTACGACGGGATTCCAGCGTCGCCAAAATTCGGAGATGGATGTGGCTTTCCAGCACGTACCAATCCAGAACAAACTTCCTGGTTCATTCGCGTATTTCATGGGTCTCCTTGCGTCAGATCAAATCTGAACAGAAGAGTATGTCTCGAATTTGTTTAACTGTCAAGAAATTATGCAAGACAAAATTATCGTGCGCGGAGCGCGCGAGCACAATTTAAAAAATATCAATGTCGAGATGCCTCGCAATAAACTCGTGTGTATCACGGGTGTTTCGGGTTCGGGAAAATCTTCGCTTGCGTTTGATACGATCTTTGCCGAGGGGCAGCGTCGATACGTCGAGTCTCTTTCGGCGTACGCTCGACAATTCCTTGGCCAAATGGAAAAGCCAGATGTCGACGACATTGAAGGTTTGTCGCCTGCGATCTCGATCGACCAGAAAGCGCATTCAAGCAATCCTCGTTCAACCGTGGCAACCATTACGGAAATTTATGATTATCTTCGCGTGTTGTATGCGCGTGTAGGAAAACCGCATTGTCCAAAGTGTGGAGAAGAAATTCAGAAATTGACGAATGAGGAAATGGTGGATGTTGTGTTGGGAGGGATTAGGGATAAGGGGTTAGGGGTTAGTGGAAAAGGATCCATTAAAATTCTCGCACCAGCGGTTCTTGGACGAAAGGGTGAGTACTACCAGTTGCTTTACGATTTGTATAACGCTGGATTTGCACGTGTGCGCATTGACGGCAAAGAATATCGACTTGATGAAAAGATTGAACTGACGCGTTATCAGCAGCACACGATTGAAGTAGTCGTCGACACAATTACGATTGCTGAACTCACGAGTGCGCCAAAAGAAACCCGTCAACGTTTGGCCGAGGCTCTCGAAACGGCAGTCTTAAAAGGGAATGATGTTGCCACAATTGTGTATCCAGATAAATCCGAGCAAATGCTTTCGGCAAAATTTTCGTGTCCAACGGATGGATTTTCGTTTCCGGAAATTGAACCGCGCCTCTTCTCGTTCAACTCGCCTTACGGTGCGTGTCAGGCGTGTACGGGACTTGGGACGGTTGAATTATTTTCGGAAGAATTGTGCGAGACCTGTCACGGAGATCGTTTGCGATCGGAGGCATTGCATGTGTGGTTACCGGGGAAGAGTCGTCGAGGAGTTAAGGAGTCGAGTAGTCAAGTTGGGAAGAAGGCGACAAAGAAAAAAGCAGCAACGTTGATTGAGTATAAGGAAGCAGATGAACTCGTGCCGATGGCCGAGAAGAAGGGGGTCTCGATTGTGGACATTACGCAGATGTCCATCGACGAAGCGGTTTTGTATTTTAAAACACTCGACGTTTCTGAAAAAGATTTGGAGATTGCAGGATCTATTTTGCGTGAGATCGAAAACCGTTTGAAGTTCATGCTTGACGTCGGTCTCCATTATTTGTCTCTTGATCGTCGAGCAGGAACGCTTTCGGGTGGGGAAGCACAACGTATCCGTCTCGCTTCACAGGTGGGCTCTCGATTGGTTGGTGCCATGTACGTTCTCGACGAGCCAACGATTGGACTTCATCAACGTGACAACGACAAGCTCATCAAGACGCTCGAGAATTTACGCGATCTCGGAAACACGGTGATTGTGGTTGAACATGATGAAGACACCATCATGGCTTCCGATTACATGATCGAAATCGGTCCGGGTGCGGGTGTGCATGGCGGATATGTTGTGTGTGCGGGCGAGACGCCAAAGATTTTTGAAGATAAAAATTCATTGACCGCGGCGTATCTTCGTGGCGATCAAAAAATTGACGTACCAACGGAGCGTCGACAAATCAGTGGTGGATCCATCAAGATCAAAGGCGCAACGCAAAACAATTTGAAAAACATTGACGTTGAATTTCCTTTGCGAAGATTTGTTTGTATCACAGGCGTTTCCGGATCCGGAAAATCCACGCTCGCGTATGACACCATGTACAAGACTGTCTCAAAGAAACTTTATGGCGGATCACAAACGCCAGGCAAACATAAATCGTTGCTCGGACTTGAATACATCGACAAAGCGATTTTGATTGATCAAGACGCCATCGGTCGTTCCTCAAGATCAAATCCAGCCACATACACAGGTGCATGGTCACCCATTCGAGATTTGTTTGCAGAAACAACCGAAGCAAAATTTCGCGGATACAAAGCAGGTCGATTTAGTTTTAATCGCCCAGGTGGACGTTGTGAACATTGTGAGGGACACGGACTCATTGCCATCGAAATGCACTTCCTGCCGACCGTGTATGTGACGTGTGATATCTGCAAAGGGAAACGTTTTGATCGCGAGACACTCGAAATCACCTTCAAAGAAAAAAACATTCACGACATTCTTGAGATGACGATTGAAGAAGCAACGGTCTTCTTTAAAGAGATCCCGTACATTTACGATAAGCTCGCTTCATTGAATGATGTTGGGTTGTCATACATTAAACTCGGTCAGCCCGCGCCGTCTTTGTCGGGAGGAGAAGCGCAACGTGTAAAGCTCGCAACAGAACTCTCGAAACGCCAAACAGGACGAACGTTGTACCTCTTTGATGAACCAACGACCGGACTTCACTTTGCCGATGTAAAGAAATTACTCGAGGTGATGCACTCGCTCGTCGATAAAGGAAACTCGGTCATCGTGATCGAACACAACCTCGACGTAATTAAAACTGCCGACTGGATTATTGATCTTGGTCCGGAGGGGGGAGATAAAGGTGGAGAGATTGTGATCGCTGGAACGCCAGAAGAAGTTGCGCGACACAGAGGAAGCCACACGGGAGAATATTTGAAACGTGTGTTGAAGAAAGGATAATTGTGTCATTGCGAGAAGTTCGACGACGCGGCAATCTTTTGAGTTGCGATAAAATCAAAAATCCCGCAAAATGAGAGACATATGAAACGTCTCTCATTTTTTGGTGTCAGTATTGCGGCGGTGATTGCTGTTGCGCTTGGGGTTTGGTTTATCAATCGACCTGTGCCAAAGCCTGTCATAACACCTGCGGCAAGTGTGTCTGCGCCATTGCCGGAATCACAACCTGCTGTTTCGTCTTTGCTTGTGACGCCTATTGCATCGATCGTTTCTGTTGCACTCTCAACAAATACTTCTGTCTTTCAGCCAATCACATCTGCAACACAAGTGGTTGAAGGTTCACATGTAAAAACAAGTGCGACGGGGCGTGCCCTCATTGAAGGGATGAACACAACCGTAATCGATTCGAATACGGAAATTGCGCTTACCGTCCTCGACACACAAAAAAACCAAACGCGCTTGCAACTCGAAGCGGGTCAGGTTTGGTCGCGCGTGAAAAAACTTTCAGACAAAGGAGAATTTTATGAGATTGAATCGCAGAATGCACGCGCTAGTGTTCGTGGGACTTCATTTGGTCTCAAGCGCGTTGGGCATGTGCTTACGTTGTATGTCGTAGAGGGTGTTGTGAATTTCGGAACGATTCCACCAAACACGGATGCATCCATTCAATACTCGAGTGCAAACGTTCCTGCAGGAAAAAAGGCCGTCTTGAAAGATGGAGATGCTGCGCCTGTTGTGAGTGATCTGACAGATGCGGATAAACATGACCCTTGGTTTGTGTTTAATAATCCAAGTGTGGGTGCTCCACCTTCATCAAACACAAGTGCTCCTTCGATCACCACACAAACAAACACTTCCGCCTCGAATAACACAGAAACGATTGCACCACCGCCTTCGAATAATGTTTCAACATCAACAGAAACCATTTTGCCACCTCCAAGTGATACGTCGACACCACCTGAACCAACTCCCGTTTCTACACCGCAACCGAATCGAACGATTACGCCCGCAACCGCAGATTCCCCTGAGCTTCTCCTTTCAAGCATGACGCCTAGCACAATGGTTGCAGGATCCGCTGTCACATTCACATTATCTGGATTTGGTTTTCAGAAGGCGGGGGTTTCCTCGGTTTTAATTGGCAACACGCGCATTACGTCCTTTAAAGTTTGGGATGACTCGACGATTAAGATGAGTGTGGATGCGGGTCAGTTTACGGTTGCGGGGGATTATGACGTGACCGTCGAAGGCGCTCAAAGTGCAAGCTCAACGCTTTCGCCTGGATTGACCATCACACGCGCACCAATTTCCCAAACGCCATCACGTTAATTGCATGCACACGCTTAAACATTTTGGTCGACAACTTCTTTTTGCTTTCTGCATCCTGCTTCTTGCAGAGATGCCGTTTGCGTTTGGGCTCTTTCACACCGTGCAAGAAAAAATAACCGATCGCTTGTTTCTCAACAAACCGCAATCGCACGACGTGGTTGTTGTCGCGATCGATGATCGAAGTATCTCAGACATCGGACAATGGCCATGGTCACGTGTTGTGTTTGCTCAAGCGCTCGATCAACTCACGAAGGATGAGACACAGAAGCCAAAGGCTATCGGGGTCGATGTGAGTTTTTCGGAAGCCTCGAGTATCGGATCGGTTGATGACGAAGCGCTCACGCGTACAGTCTCGGTTGTGTTGCCGATCGATCTTGGTTCAAATAATCAACTCATGAGTCATCCACTCGCATCGTTTACAGCGTCAACAAAGCAGGGCTTCATAGATAGCCCAATTGATGGTGATGGTGTTGTGCGTCGAGCGGAAACATCTCGAGGAACCTTCGAAAGTTTTGCACAGGCACTTGTTCCCTCGAATACATATCCGAAATCCTATCGTATCGACTACCGTGGGCTCGATGGATTCACAACCGTCTCTTTCTCGGATGTTCTTCATGGATTGATTCCGTCTCGCATCTTTAAAGATAAAATTGTTTTGATTGGAGCAACCGCACCGAATCTTCATGACATCGTCTCGACTCCATTCAATCAGATGCCGGGCGTTGTCTTGAATGCGAACGAAGCACAGACCCTGATTGATGGAACATTTTTTCATGATGTTGATCGCAACATCTCGTACGGACTCATCGCCCTCATTTTCTTGTGCGTCTCGTTTGCGGTTGCGAATCTAAAACGTTTGCGCACACTTACGATTGTGCTCGTGAGTATTTTTGTGTTGATTTTGATCGACGCTTCGGTTGCATTCGGTTTTCATATCATCACCCCAATTTTTTACGAACTTCTTGCCTTTGTATTTGCCCTTCTTGCATCACTCGCATATGAGTATATCTCTACCGCGAAAGAGAAAGCGTTTATCAAAAATAGTTTTCAGTATTATTTGACCCCACACGTGATCGAGCAGATTTTGAAAGATCCAGAGAAGCTCAAGCTTGGTGGAGAGAAACGCAACATGACGATTTTATTTTCGGACATTCGCGGATTTACCACCATCTCGGAAGCACTTACGCCAGAAGAGCTCACGCAATTGTTGAACGATTATCTTTCGGCCATGACGGATATTATTATGGAGGAGAATGGTGTGGTCGATAAATACATCGGTGACGCAATCATGGCATTCTGGGGCGCCCCGCTCGATAATGCGGTTCACGCCTCGGACGCGTGTCAGAGCGCTGTGCTCATGATGCGTCGTCTTCGAGAATTTAATTTGCATTCGAAGACACCACTCAATATCGGAATCGGATTAAACACGGGCGACGTTGTCGTTGGCAACATGGGATCTCGCAAACGGTTTAACTACACCGTGATGGGGGACGAAGTGAACCTTGCCTCACGACTCGAGAGTCTTACAAAGTATTATCGCGTGAGCGTTCTTGTGACAGAACAAACGCGAGATGCCTGCTCGGATGAAACACTTCGCTTTCGAGAATTAGATTTCGTGATTGTTAAAGGCAAAAAAGAACCAAAGAAAATCTTCGAATTGATTGTTGATGAACCAAGTGATGCTCTCGATCAAGCGCTCGAGGCGTTTCAATCTGGTCGTCTTGCCTACACAAACGGAAATTGGGATACAGCGATTGTGCAATTTAAAAAAGCCATCGCGTTGAATAGCGATGGCCCTTCTCAGTTGTTTGTGGAACGTTGTGAAAAATTGCGAGAACACCCTCCGACAGATTGGAATGGGGTGTACGCGTTTGAAAGTAAGTAGTTACTTTACATTGATGGTTCCTTCCATTCCCATCGCGCGATGGTTGCCAACGTTACAGTAGAACTTGTAGCTTCCTGGTTTTGTTGGAGCAATGAATGTGAGGTTTGAACCTTGTGTGACGGTATTGTGTGTATCTGTTTCGTCGATGACGAATGTGTGTGTTCCTTCTGCTTTGGTAAACGTGATTTGCACAGCGTCTCCTGCTTTTACATTCAGGACGTTTGGTTTAAAAGAAAAGTTGCTCACTTCCATGTCATATTTTTCTTGTGCTTGTCCAAGAAAAATATCTGTCACAGGGACGTCGTTTCCGCTTGTAGGAGCTTCCACACTTGGTCTGCCAGAAACCGTTTTTTTATCTTTTTTATTTGTAGAATCGATCGGGGTCACGCTTGCTTTTCCGTCTGCCCCAACGGTGACAACAGAGGTTTGTGGATTTGTATCTGTTTTAGATGCAACCGGCGTTTTTGCACATCCTGCGCCTACAAGCGCAAGAAGGGACAGGGCAACAATGATCTTTTTCATAGAATATGGTTAAATTTGATTCATGATATCCAATAGTATCAAAATAAAGAACGGAGCGCTACCCGACCATCCTGGGGTGTATTTTTATTTCGATAAGGATAACCAATTGCTTTATGTGGGGAAGGCGACGTCGCTGAAGTCTCGAGTCGGTTCGTATTTTTCTTCCAAACGTCTCGATCCGCGCATTGCAGAGATGGTTTCGCATATTGTTCGCATTGAGTATATTGAAACACCATCGGTTCTTGAAGCATTGGTTCTTGAGGCAAACCAGATTAAGGCGAAGAAACCCAAGTACAACATTTTGCAGCGTGATGACAAAAGCTATTTATATTTGTGCATCACGAACGAAGATTTTCCACGTCCGGTCTTTTATCGTGGTCATGAACTTGAGCGATTCGGGGTGAAGCCGTTCGACAAGGAGCTTTCCGCAGAAGCCAAGAAAAAGTTTCTTCGCATCTTTGGTCCGTATACAAGTGGTGTTTCGCTTAAGCGTGCGCTTGAGCTCGTGCGTCCGATGTTTCCGTGGAGTATTTGTCAGCCTGGCGCAAAGCGCGCGTGTTTCGATTATCAACTGAAGAAATGTCCCGGCGTTTGTGTTGGTGCGATCTCGAAGAGAGATTACCGTCACATCATCAAACAACTCATTCAGTTTTTTGACGGGAAGAAGTCCGTTGTCGTTCGAGAGATGACAAAGGAAATGAACGTGGCTTCTCGAGATTTACGTTTTGAGGATGCGGCGATTCTAAGCAAAAAGATTTTTGCGCTCGAACATATTCGTGATGTTGCGTTGCTCACAAAAGAAGATTATGCGTTGCCGGTCGAGAAACTCTCGACGGACGTGATTGATCTCGATGGACGCATTGAAGCCTATGACAACTCAAATATTTCTGGAGCGAGTCCTGTTGCGTCCATGACCGTATTTCTTGACGGCAAGCCGGCGAAGCATCTTTATCGCAAGTTCAAAATCAAAACCGTTGTCGGTGCGAATGATGTTGCAAGTATGGAGGAGGTAATTCGTCGACGACTCGCCCGACTTGGAACAAAAGGTTGGGAGCGACCGGAGGTGATGATTATTGATGGGGGAGAGCCGCAGGTGAATCGTGTCCAAGAGGTTCTTGATGAACTTGCTCTCGATATCCCAATCATTGGAATCGCAAAGGGCTTCGATCGCAAACAAGACCGATTCGTCTTTGATCGAACAAACAAAGATTTGGCGCGTGCAGCTGTTCGAGGAAAAGAAATTTTTCAACGTGTCCGAGACGAAGCACACCGATTCGCGATCACGTTTCATCGCAAAAAAAGATCCGAAGCGTTTCTTTCGCGAAAAAAATAAAGAGATTAGATGTGCACGTTGTATTTTTCTGTTGCCATGAGTCCTTGGTTGCCCATGTAAGACGCCTCTTTGAGCAAAACAGGATACAGATTATGTTCAGGAATAAACGTAAAGTCTTTCGCATCAGGTGGAAGAAGAAGTTCTTTTGGTAAGATACCCGTCACAACAAACACCTCTCGATCTTGTGGGGGGCGTTTTGTTTTTGCATACAATCCACGCACAAGATTCATGGTTGTTTGAAGAGCTCGTTCGTCTGCAAGTGTTTTTTGAAATTCAAGAGAAAGTCCACCTTCTACGTTTCCAATGAGCGATGTGTCTGCAAGGGGTGGTTTGACGAGTACAATGTTGGATTCATCTAGAAGATTGATGATCGATTCTGTGGACGCATTTTGCTTTGCAATGATTGGAACCAAAAATCCACAAGAGGAAACAGATGTGTGGACATCAAGCACATACCGACTTGATTGAAGAAGGGGAAGGATGTGGTAAGCAAGTCGCGCTTCGTGATTTCCATTTTGATTTCCTGGGAACGATCGATTCAAGTCACCCTCTACACCGCGTTTATCAATTGCGAGCGCTTCTTCGTTTGCAAGAATAAGTTGTAGTCCTGGGAATTCATGGATCTGTGAGGCAAAGAGATTAAATATGTCTTTTCCAAATGGTTCGTTTCCATGTTGGCAACAAACAATCGTGAGAAAGGGGGAAGCGGTTTGTGTATTTTTTGTGATGGTCATAGAAAAAAAGTTGGTCGGTATCGGATCGATGACACGATACCGACCATGAGTTAAAAGCGGCCAACGCACAAAACAGCGTCGCCGTTTTCAAAAGAACAGAGGCTGTCCCACCACGCCTGAATGACGGGATCCGCATGCATTGGCTTTACACCATACAGAGCACCACCAAAGAATCCTGGTGTGATCGTTGGCGTGACGCGCAGGTGATGAGCTGCGCGAGTGCGGACTTCCGTAAGATCGGGATGATAAAACCCTGTAGGTTGTGGAGTCCAAATCGAAGTGATTTTTCGTCCGGCCGCCCACATGCGTGGCGACTGTGTCCGATACGCAAGATAGGTTGCGTGTGTCATCTCACGAGCGCGGAGAATCGCTTCGCCCACCAGTCCAGATTTCTGGAAGGCGGGTCGAATCATCATGCCGCCACCGCACAACAGGTCGTCGAAGTGTTTGAACAAGGCGAAACCGGCAATGTCGCCGTTTTCTTGAAGGAACTGCAGCCCAAAGTGGCATCGTTCCAGATGTTCGCTCACATCCACCTGAAGGGCAGGAGTGATCGGTTGATGAAAACCTTCTGACGCCGCAAGAACGGCGTGCACCTGGCTCGGTTTGTTTATTTCTAAACAGATGAGTTGTTCGCCACTTTTGAGACGAATAGGAGTGCGAGTTGTCTGTGACACGGGGAACCTCGGATAAAATAAAACAGCATTCCATGAGGGAATGCTGTTTTAGAACAACGCAAAACCACTCAAGGATTATTCCGTGAGTTGCTTACGCCAGGCCTTTAAAAGACCCGTAGGTTGTTTGGTGTGTTGAATCATACGAAAGAGTTTATGAAAACCATTTTGTGGTTTTGAGAGAATGCGGGATCCACGTGTCACGGTCACAATACTTGTCTGAAGTGATTGTGCAATGTTTCGGTGGGGAATGTTGCGCTTGAGGAGCTTGATGATTTGCCAACGCAACGCCGTGGCGCGTAATTCTTCTGGGCTCAGAAGTTCCTCAAGCAATTTTTTGAGCGTGGGTTTGTCTTGACTTGCAAACGAGATGAGTTCGATGAGCTCGTGTTGCCAGGCTGCATCAGGAGATGTGGATTTCATATAGTGTACTAGTACAGTAGTACACACCGTGCATCGTGTCAAGTGGGGTGTGGATATTGTCCTGGTATCGCGAAAGAAAAACTTCCTCCGGAATTAGGAGGAAGTTTTTAATGGATCCGTAATGGAAGCGAGTTGTGTCTTTTGAAAGGCAATCATGTGTTCCGGTAATTGCGAAAGGGGAAAGAATTTTCCGTGCTCATTTTCGAAGGTCTTTTCGACGTGGATCGTATGAAACGTATGAAGCGTGTTTCCTCTGGGCTTGTCTTCATCGAACAGCATCGTGAGGAATTTTGTTTCGCCGGGAAGGTTTGTGAGACCAAGTTCGCTCTTTGCCAGACGGAGCTTGATGGTGTCGAACGAATCCTTGATGCGCATGATTGTTCCAGGAAAGTGCCAAGCGTTTGGCCACTCCGGATCATTCGCCGGACGTTTGGTAAGAAAAACTTCGCGTCCAAGCATGCCATCTCGAACAATCAGTAACTCGAATGAGGTACATGGGACAACATGTGTCATGGGATAAAATGCCCAGTTTGGAAGTTTGTTTTCGCGGTTTGTGAATGAGGCGAGCGCGGTAATCACTCGTTTTGAGAATGGACGCAAGAGATTCAGGAAGATAAATTCAAACATAGCGACATTAGTGTAACACAGTTCTTTTTTGGTACAATATCTTCATGCCACTCAAAGCCGTCAAAAAGTTTTTCGAGAAATATGAACGCGTCCTGCTGCCGCTCATGCTTTTGTTTGGAGTGACGACGGATTACATTGCGTTTAAAGCAATCAATACGCAGTGGGCATTTGCTTGGCTTGGGTTTCATTTGGTGGCAGCTCTTGTTGTGATCGCTTATGTGCATTTGTATGACGCAAAGCAGCTCCCTCCCCTGACAGGGGGAGGGGTGGGGAGGGGGCGCATTACGCAATACCTACGTATCGCAGCACCTCTCGTCTTGCAACTCTCCTTCGGTGCGCTGTTGAATGCATCCTTTGTTTTTTATTGGTTCTCCGCTTCTTTCTCCGTGAGCTGGCCGTTTTTTGCGATCGTTGTCTTGCTTATGATTTCAAATGACGTTTTTCGTCATTTGTTTGTGAAACCAATTCTTCAGATCAGTGTTTTTTATTTCGCGTGTTTTTCCATTTTAGCGTTGATGATTCCGTATCTCGTGAACTCCATTGATCCGCAGTGGTTTGTTCTTGCGGGAGCCATCGCTCTTCTTATTGTCACGCTTTATACATTTCTGTTGTCGCGTGGACTCCCTGTCATCAAAGCGGTTCGATCAAAGATTCTGTTTATAACACTGGCGATCTTCGTTGTGATGAATAGTTTGTATTTTTTGAATCTGATTCCTCCCATTCCATTATCTCTCCGAGAAGCAGACGTGTATCACTCAATTGCGAGATCTGGTGATGGCTATGTTGTGCAAGATGAAGATAAATCGTTCTTCGCACAATTTGATCCAGAGGAAACGTTGCATCTGTTGAAAAACGACCGCGCCTATTTATACTCATCCATCTTTGCTCCCGCAGAACTCAACACCCAAATTTTTCATCGCTGGCAATATTTTGATCCAACACAAAAGAAATGGATCGATGAGTCACGTTACGGGTTCTACATCACCGGCGGTCGACAAGCGGGGTATCGCGGATATTCATTGAAGGTAAAGTTGGAAGAAGGACGTTGGCGCGTGAGTGTGGAGACAGCTCGAGGGCAAGTGCTCGGGCGTGTACGATTCCGCGTGAAGTATGTAGATCAATTACCGCCGCTTATTGAGGAGGTGAAATAAAGAACGATTGACATATCGTTCTTTTTTGTTTATTCTATTCCCTCATGTAAAGGAGGAACCATGAGTGTTGTAAAACAACTCGCCCAGAATTTGGCTCTCGGAGATTTACTTCAAGACCTCCACCGAATCATCGGTCCGTCAAAACCTGTCGTGGTTTGGAAACAAACGTGTAGTCATAGTGATGTCGTGATTCGCGTTAGTGAAAAGAAAACGCTTCCGGGTCATGTGCTCGTGATCGGCATTGATTGTAACGGTGGTGTCAAAGAAGTCCTGTGCTTCGACGAAGTGCCCGACCGCTGGGCTCTCTGGCGCTGGCGTTGTCCCGCGAACCCCGAGTTCGAAGGCGATATTCCACCGCTTCTTGATTACGAGAAAACCCAACACTGGTTCGACCCAAACGAGATCTGCGACGACAACAGCTACTGCGAACTCCGTCCTGAATTTCGCCAACGCCAACGCGGCGGGGGATTCGTTCCGATCGGTGATCCACTTGCATGATTGATTCTGAACCCATTACGGGTTCTTTTTTTATTGCTGATCGAGAATTATCGGATTGTGGTGATGTTATCCACAGTCGCGTGGAACTTTGTGTTGACCCGTGGTTCTTGGTGGTTTAAAATGGTTGCAAGTGGTACAGAGTGGGGATCGGATGAACATCCGGTACTCACTTTATTTTTTAAAAAATAAAGAACCCACTTGATCGCATCTCTGTGTTTATAGGCGAGTATAAACATTCCATCGACGAAAAGGGTCGCCTCGCGATTCCTATTAAATTTCGTGCAGATTTATCGAAAGGTGCGGTCGTTACACGAGGTCTCGACACGTCTCTTTTTCTGTTCCCCAAGGAGGAGTGGGACAAGCTTGCAGCAAAGCTCGCAAGTTTGCCCCTGGGGCAATCAAATTCACGCGCCTTCGCCCGACTCATGCTTGCGGGCGCCATGGACGTGGAGGTTGATAAACAGGGAAGAGTCATGTTGCCGGAATATCTCCGAGTTTACGCAGGGCTTCAAAAATCCGTGATCATCGCCGGACTCTACACACGTCTCGAACTTTGGGACGAAACATCTTGGAACGCGTATAAATCCAAGATGGAGGAGGATGCAGAGTCTGTCGCTGAACAGTTAGGAGAGCTCGGTGTTTAACTCGGAGAGCCGAGACTGAAAAAGAAATTCGAAATCAGAAATTCGAAATTCGAAAACGAACAGTGAATGAGTTTTCGTCTTTCGATATTCGTCATTCGGATTTATTCCCAGTCTCGGCTATAAAAGGGGACAGAAGAATATATGACCAAGATCCAACATATTCCTGTCTTACTTGAGGAGGTATTGACCTACCTTCAACCGGAGCCGAATCAGGTTTTTATTGACGGAACCGTGGGGCAGGGAGGACACGCATCGGCGATCGCCGATCGTATCCTTCCTGGGGGCCGTCTTCTCGCGATCGATCGAGATCCAGTCAATCTTAAGATTGCACGCGAGCGTTTAGAAACGTATGGCGACCGAATCGTTTATGTAAACGATTCGTACGCAAATGTGACCGAGCTTGCAGACGAGCATAATTTTCATAGCGTAAACGGAATCCTTCTTGATTTAGGATATTCCAGTTTGCACATTGAAGATGCGTCACGTGGATTTTCTTTTATGAAAGAAGGGCCACTTGATATGCGCTACGATCCTGAGGCGGAAGTAACCGCCGCAGAGATTGTGAACGAATGGAGCGAGGAATCATTGGCAAAGATTTTCCGTATCTATGGAGAAGAAGTTCGTGCGGCACAAATTGCACGTGTGATTATCGACACGCGACGTCACACCGCACTTGAAACCACCATCGATCTCGCGAATCTCGTGACGACCGTGGTGCATGCGTATGGACCCATTCACCCCGCAACAAAAGTGTTTCAAGCCCTTCGCATTGCGGTGAATGATGAACTCGGTGAACTCGAACGTGCGCTTCCGCAATGTGTGGATACGCTCGCGATCGGTGGACGCCTTGGAATCATTACGTTCCATTCTTTGGAAGATCGTATCGTCAAAAATTTTTTCAAGTCGTATCCCAATTTAGAGGTCGTGATAAAACGACCCGTTGCACCGTCTCGAGAAGAGATCAAAGCGAATCCTCGATCACGCAGTGCAAAACTCCGGGTTGCGATCAAAACATAAACAAAAATAAAAGTAGCCCCCACGCTATGTCCCCATTTGCCCAAACATCTTTTGTTTCGCATCGTCCTTACAGTAGTTCGCGCCTGCCTGCCGGCAGGCAGGCGAGTGCGATTCCACTTTGGATCACGACAAATGTCACACGTGTGAACATTGTTACATTTGCTGTGCTCATCGTTGTCTGTTTTGCCTATATCATTCAGGTAAACAACACCGCATCCAAGGGGTATCAAATCCGCGATTTAGAAAACACCATTCACCAACTTTCCGTTGCAAATCAACAATCCGAATTAGAAATTCACGAAGCACAATCTCTCGACAATATTCAGCACGCGGTAAAAATGATTGGAATGGTTCCGGCAGATCAAGCCGTTTATGTGGATGCACGTGGGGGAGCGGTGGCATTTGCGAAGTGACACGGGAATAAATAACCTTTATCTCCCCGCCGTGTCATCCTGTACTGCGAAGCAGTTTCCCTGACGAGTTATCGAGGAGGAAGGATCTTTCGTATATAAAAACCGACTCTTGCGAGTCGATTTTTTTATTATGCTGTTCCTTTTGCATTCGGCACAGATTGTTTGATCGCTTCAAATGCATCACGCATAGCCTCTAATTGCTGAAACAGAGCCGGGTCATGAACGAGTTGTTGAAACGCCGCATTACGTGTTCGCATGTCCGCAACATATTTTATATCGAGCAGTTGTTTTTCGCGTTCTTCATTTGCATGAACGTTTTCATCTTTATCAAAAACCATTCCGGTGTTGTGTTGCAAATCAAAGGCACGATCAATGTTGACCGTTGTGGGACGTTTGTTTTGAGTGGGTTTCCAGAATTGATTTGTTGCATCGGTGATCTTTGCCCACATTTCGCCTCCATAGCTTGATTCCCATGTTGGTCGACGAAATTGAATTTCTGCCGCAAAAAGATACGTCCGAATTTCTTCTTCCGTTGCGTTCTCAATGAATGTGTCGATGGTAAGAAAACGTTCCGGAAGAACAACAACCGGATGTTTTAATTTGTCTTGCAATGAATCTGTTTGATGTTTTAATTCAGAGTGCACAGCCTTGAGTAAATAACAGCGCATCCAGTTTTCCGTGGCCTCAATGGATTGCTGAATGCGTTGTTTCAAATAAAACAAATCCATGGATTTCCGAAACGGTAATTCTGTACCGGTTGGATTATCCGTGCTTGGCTGCATGGATTGTTCTAATGCGTGCACATCTTTGAGCAAATCCTCCATGGTAAAAAACGTGACAATCTCACGCGAGAGTTGAACGTCTTTATAAACTTCGCGTTGCGGTTCTTTGGATGCGCGTTTGTCTTGTTCTGCTTTAACCTGATCAAACAATCGATCGCGCGTTGCGTGATTGACGAGTGTCCATCCAAGCAATTCCCCGACCAACACTGCATTCCAGGCGTTCACGGGCTGTTCATTCAACATGAGTTCCATCAATTCTTCCTTCAGAAAAATTTCTGGAATGGTTGCAGATTTCTTT
Organism: Candidatus Uhrbacteria bacterium; assembly: GCA_026395055.1. Taxonomy (GTDB): domain Bacteria; phylum Patescibacteriota; class Patescibacteriia; order UBA9934; family GWF2-40-263; genus XYB2-FULL-45-11. The sequence goes on from JAPLZK010000003.1 coordinate 16,408, forward strand.
TTCAGATCAATTCCAGCTTCTTTTAGTTTTAGAAGGGATTTGTAGAGTGTTTCATATTGTCGGATTCCGGAAAGTTCCAAAAACAAAACTTCCACTGCATTTGGCATATTGCGTTCAATCATCTCACCATCCACTGAGTCAAACTTTGCAACATTAAACAAGACCCTTTTTTGGTGTGTTGATGTTGGGAAGAGTTGATCGGCTGTTTGACGATGCAGTCGTTTAAATTTATAAAGATTTTTTCCTAACGACCGCATGTCTTTATTGTGAGCAGCCATTTCAAAGAGTTCTTGACTGGCATCATTGAATCTTTCAATGTTTTCAATGCCAACCCCGATGAAATTATGTTTGATAAGATACTCCGCAATTTCTGTTTCGCAGCTCTGAAATTTTTCCAAGTGTTCTAGGAGACAGGTAAAATTCCGTCGTTGCATGAGGGTTGTGGCGAGTTCTGGTGGATTTGAGATGACGATCTTATCGAAATTATGTATGACGCTGAATGTGTGCGAATTCTCTAAAAGAGCTATCGCAACCGCTTGATCAATCTGAGAGAAATGAGGCAGCCAGCGACCCAGAAGATCATATTCTTTCTGATCTATGAGTTTTTGTGCAATGCGCGCATGGTCCGCATTATCAAATTGTTTGATGTACTCGGCAACAAACCTACTTCTGTCTACATCAAACAGTTTCTCAATCAACTTCTGTTTATCCATGTGCGGGAACAAATGTAAGTTTTGTGTGAGAATATACCAATCGTGGGTTTCCCAAAGTGTGTTGCCAACGTGTTCAAGATTCAATGATGAAAAATGATCGATCTGATTGAGAACTCTGCTTCCGAATCCATCTTTGATCAACTGATCTGCAATAGATACATCAAGGTTCTGAAAATGATCTAGTGCTTGCGCAAGCAACCAGTTTCCATTTTGCTCCATCATGATTTGTTTTGCGAGATGGTTTTGATCAACCTGAAGGTGATCCATGATTCCAAAAAGGGCTTTGTGGTAACCTTTTTTTAGCATTTGTTCCGCAATGGCATTGTGAAATATAGGATCTGTTCTATCTAATTGATTCTCGAGTTCATCATAATTACACCCATGATCAAAGAGAACAAAAAAATCCTGCACAGGTGTTTGCGCTTCTTGTTCTGTGCGTTCTGCTTGCGCATGTTTTTCGATGGATTGTTTTGCTTCTGGTGGAACGTATCCACCAGGCGTTGAGTCCAGCATATGAGAAATTATAACATACGTAAAAGTCCGCTGGAATGGCAAGAAACTAAAAAAACGACTCTTACGAGTCGATCTTTTTAGTTTCTTGTTTCAATGTTGATGGGTGCGTCTGCTGAGTCAACTCGTAACCTTGCAGCTGTCTCTGGATCCGATTCTGCAATCGATTGTACGAGCTGATTCAACTCGCGTCGCATTGCGTCTTGATTGAACATGGAATCGTGTGGATCCCCAAGCGCGACAAGCATGAGCGGCTTTTCATGGGTAATCTTTTTTCCAAATCCGTGTGCACCAAGTGCAATCTGAATGGCGAGTTTTGTGTTATCGAGTGCGGGTTTATATTGATTTTCTGTTGGATCGTCTTCATTCATGTCATGTAAAAGTCTTCGGCTGATGACAAACCCTGGAGGAAGAATGTCCTTTGAGGCAGATTGATTGAATTGGCCGGTGCCGTCATAGTACACAACACGTGCATAATGGAATTCTTTTGGACGGGAAACCTTTTCAATGTGTCCAAGATAGGGAACGCCCAATTGTGCAGCCATGTCTTTTGCTTTCTGAATGGCGATCTCCTCAATGCTTTTATCTGTGATGTGATTGTCTAGACAATACTTTTCTGCTGCGCCACAACCGTCATGGCTCTTTACCCCTTTGATTCCCATTGCTTGCAAACGATCGACAAGGTTTGCGCGTTCCTCGTCAGACAAAAGGATTCCACTTCCTGCGACACGAAAAAGACCGTTGTCGGTTCCTTCATCAATGCAACACAAGCAAGATTCGCCTTTTTCGAAAAGCGTCTCCGAGTTTTCTTTTCCGAGCAACCCTTCAATGCCGCGTTCGTATAGTTCGCGCATCTGTTTTTGTGATTCCATCCACTTGCTTTCAATGACCATCTCCATGGATTCGTATTCGATATTCGGCATATGGGAAGAGTATAGCAGGGGAAAAAGAAGTCGAGAAGGAAAGTACTCGAGAACAAGAGAATGGGCTTGTGATATACTGCATCGTGAGCGGGGTCTGGGGACTCCACCTATAATGCCTGTATGTTGCTCTACAACACATTATCTCGATCAAAAGAAGAATTTAAGCCAATCGTCCACGGAAAAGCGGGGGTTTATTCTTGTGGCCCTACGGTTTACTGGTTTGCGCACATTGGAAACATGCGCGCGTTTTTGTTTGCGGATCTGCTTTGTCGAACCTTGCGATTTAATGGGTATGATGTCGATCAAGTCATGAACATTACGGATGTCGGACATCTTGTTGATGATGGTGATGAAGGGGAAGACAAAATGATTGTTGCCATGAAGCGTGAAGGAAAAACAGCTTATGATATTGCAGAATTTTATGCGCACGCCTTTTTTAAGGATCTCGAAAAGCTGAACATCACACCTGCATCGAAGTATCCTCGTGCAACAGAACATATCGCAGAACAAATCGAGATGATCGAACAACTCGAAAAGAATGGATTCACCTATCGAACTTCGGATGGAATCTATTTTGATACCTCGAAGTTGTCAGACTACGGTCGTTTGTCGGGGCAACGTGCTGACGAGAAACAAGCGGGCTCACGCGTCGATATGGGAGAAAAGAAAAATGGGACCGACTTTGCACTTTGGAAGTTCAGTCCCTCGAGTGTGAAACGAGAAATGGAATGGGAATCCACTTGGGGAGTCGGTTTTCCTGGTTGGCACATTGAATGTTCGGCGATGAGCAAGAAATATCTCGGCGTTCCATTCGACATTCATACAGGAGGAATCGACCACATCGCCGTTCATCATGAGAACGAGATTGCGCAGACAGAAGGTGCGGAAGGGAAACTCGAAGCAAATTACTGGATGCATAACGAGTTTATTACCGTCGATGGTGGAAAGATGAGTAAGTCGCTTGGGAATGTTTATACGATCGATCAATTGATCGAGAAAGGATTTGACCCTCTCGCGTTTCGTTATCTCTGTTTGCAAGCGCACTATCGATCGAAGTTGAATTTTACGTGGGAATCTCTCGAAGGCGCACAGAATGCTCTGAATCGATTACGCAACACTGTTCGCGATTGGGAAGTTCCTCCACTTCGACTCGGGAATGAGGCGCGTGAGGCGTCTTTATATGAACAAAAATTTGCAGACGCCATGAACGATGACCTAAATTCCCCAGAGGCACTTGCTGTTGTGTGGGAGTTGGTTGATTCATCGGAGTCAACCGCGCATAAGTCAGAAGTTCTTTTGGCACTTGATCGTGTATTGGGATTGCATTTGGAAACATGCGTTGCGGTGCAAACAGAAATTCCGTCTGATGTTCAGAAATTTGTTGAAGAACGTGCTCGGGCACGTGCAGAAAAAAACTACGCAGAGTCCGACAGACTTCGTACAGAAATAGAGAAGCTCGGATTTATTGTTGAGGATAAACCAGACGGACAGAAAGTACGAGAAATGTGATACACTATTCGTGATATGGATCCGATACAAGCTGCAAAACCTGAACTCTCAAAAGATGTTGCTTCGTTACAACCAGAAGTTGTTTCTGAGCAACCAGTGACACCGGAAGTTCTTCCGGTTGTTGAGGTTGTGGAGAAGGAAAAAGGAGTCGAGGAGTCAAGAAGTCAAGAAGTCGAGAAGCAGATCGAACAACAACCGACGGTTGTTGAACAACCATTACCACCTCCGCCACCCGCACCTGTTCCGATAGCGAAAGTCGCGAAAGATCGATTAACGCAAGAGATCGAAGAGGTCATGGAAGAGGATTTGAAAGAGTTGTACATGGCGATGCCAAAAGAAAAACAGGCAGCGTTTCGCGCAAAGGGAGAAGAAACGCTCTCGGCAGTCCGAACGCTTTTGCATGCGGCGCACGTGAACGTCAAAAAGATTTTTCAACTGATTCGTGATTGGCTCAAAATGATTCCGGGTGTGAACCGGTACTTTCTTGAACAAGAAGCAAAAATAAAAACAGATAAAATTATTCTCGTTTCCGAAGAAGAAAAAAAACGAGGATCCCAACTCTAATGTGATGCTCTTTGAACTCGGCCTTCAAGCAGATCAAGTCACACCTCCCGTCACAAGTTCTGTGACCGGGATGGATTTGACGTTCGCCTACCTTATTTTCGCCATCGTTGGTGTTGGTCTTCTTGCGATTGGAGGTTTATTTTTGTACCGATACATTTTACAGCGCTTTACAAGCGTCCGAAGCAAAACATTTCAAAAAATTATTTTACAAGTGACGCTCCCCAAGTTTCGTCATGAAGAAGAAAGTCAGCGTGGTCCACAAAAAGAACAGGTGCAAGAAGCCATTGCGGCAGCAGAAACATTTTTTGCGTCCCTTGGAGGTCTCAAGGCAGAAAAAGGATTCCACGCATGGTTGCATGGACGCTCAGACGAGTTTTCGTTTGAGATTGTGGTTCAAAAAAAGTTGATCAAGTTTTTTTTGGTTGCGCCGGCTAACCTTAAAGAGTTTGCGGAACAACAGATTAGTTCCGCGTTTCCCTTTGCGCACGTGGAAGAAGTAGAAGATTACAACATCTTCCACCCACAAGGAACCATTCTCGGAAGTTATCTTGCGTTTAAGCGTGAGAGCGCGTTTCCTATCAAGACGTACAAGAGATTAGACAAAGATCCGCTCAACGCACTCACAAACGTTTTCTCAAAGTTACCAGAAGAAGACGGTGCCGCATTTCAGTTTATTGTACGTTCTGCACGCGGTTCTTGGCGTCAGCGCGGAATTGATATTGCAAGTCGCATGCAACAGGGAATGAAGATGAATGAAGCGATCGCGGGAAAAAAAGGAGGATCCACAGGAGTACTTTCCGAATTCGCGTCTCTTTCTGGAATTTCTAGTACAGATGAGAAAGCAAGCGAAAAGAAAGAACACCGTTTAGGTCCACAAGAAGAAGAGGTTGTAAAAGGGTTGCAAGAAAAAGCGAGTAAGGCAGGAATGGATGTGTGTATTCGTTTGATTGCTTCTTCGACAAATCCGGCGTCTGCGCAAATGCTCATGCAAAACATGTTGAATGCGTTTTCGCAGTACAACATTTACGAATACGGAAATTCGTTTGTGAAAGTGGTTCCGGGTTCGGAAAAGAAAGTGGTGCAAAAATTTATCTACAGAACGTTTGATCACCGTAACAAGCTCGTCTTAAACTCGGAAGAGATGGCGAGTCTTTGGCATCTTCCGCTCGCGTGGACGGAAACACCAAATATTGAGTGGCTCATTGCCAG
>JAPLZK010000003.1:21841-274353 GCA_026395055.1 Candidatus Uhrbacteria bacterium
CGGTGCCAACAGGTGTGCCAGATGGTCCAGAAAAAGGGGATATCCAGCTTGGATACAATACCTATCGTGGCATTAAGACAGAGGTGTGGATGAAAGCCGCGGATCGAAGTCGTCACATGTACATTATTGGTAAGTCTGGTTCGGGTAAATCTGAAACCATTGCGCGCTATGCTCTCGAGGACATTAAAGCAGGGCACGGTGTTGCTGTTGTTGAACCGCACGGAGATCTGATTGAACGCATTCTCCAAAATATTCCTCGCGAGCGCATCGACGACGTGATTGTGTTTAATCCGTCAGACCTCGAGCGCCCAATGGGACTCAACATGCTTGAAGTGAAAGACGAGAGCATGAAAGATTTTGCGGTGCAAGAAATGATCGCCATTTTTTACAAGTTGTTTCCGCCAGAAATGATCGGGCCAATGTTTGAACACAACATGCGTAACTTTATGTTGACGCTCATGTGTGATCCAAACGAATGTGGAACCATTGCGGAGATTCCGCGTATGGTTGCAGACGAAGCGTTTCAAAAAATGTGGCGCGCGAAATTAAAAGATCCTGTCGTAAAGTCTTTTTGGGAAAATGAAATTGATAAGACATCCGACTTCCACAAATCAGAAATGCTTGGATACCTTATTTCCAAAGTTGGACGTTTCGTGGAAAACGAAATGATGCGTAATATCATCGGACAGCAGAAGTCTGCGTTTGATTTCAGAGAGATCATGGATCAGAAAAAGATTTTGCTTGTGAACCTTTCGAAAGGAAAGACGGGAGACGTGAACTCGGAACTTCTTGGGCTCATCATTGTCTCAAAGCTGCAGATGGCGGCTCTTGGACGTGCAGATATCCCAGAAGAAGATCGTCATGATTTTTATCTCTACATCGACGAGTTTCAAAATTTTATCACAGACTCCATCGCCACGATTTTGTCCGAGGCGCGTAAGTATCGCCTGAACTTGATCATTGCTCACCAGTATGTCGGTCAGCTCGTCAAAAATAACGATACAAAAATTAAAGATGCGGTGTTTGGAAACGTGGGAACACAGTTTGTTGCGCGTATCGGTCCAGAAGACGTAGAGGTCTTTGAAAAAATTTACAATCCAGATTTCAGTGGGTATGACCTCATGAACTCGGATAAATACACTTGGTACGTAAAAATGATTGTGGACAACGCGCAGATGAAACCATTCACCATGAATATTTTTCAAGCGCCAAAAGGGGACAAGAGACTCGCGGACGCCATCAAAGAATTATCCCGATTGAAATACGGACGCAATAGACAGATTGTGCAAGAAGAAATTTTAGAGCGAACATCCTTGAGTCAAGGAGCTCCACAACCATCTCCTCTTGGAGAGGGGTAAAAGAGTGTGACAAAAATAAAAACAAAATTATGAACGAAAACGAATTCGAATTTGAACCAGATGGTCGTGAGCCCGTATCGGATCGGGCAGCGGATCCGGATGTCCGATCAAAATTGGCCCTTCAAATGTTGAAGCAGGTTCAGCAATCCATCACGCACGTTATTCAGTTGCTCGAGGACGGTGATACAACACGCGCTACACGTCAGATGGTCAATTTCGTCATGGGCAAAAAATCCTTTGAACAAACGCTCGAGCGTGAGACGGGTGCGTGTACACATGAAGGTGTTTTTGATGGAATGTTTGTTGTGACTTCGGAAGGAATGCGTCACGCGGTTCCAGAGAATTATGCTTCGAAGTCAAAACTTGTGGAGGGTGACATGATGAAATTGATTGTGACGCCCGACGGAAGACATGTGTATAAACAAATTGCGCCCGTAGAACGAAGACGCATTGTTGGGCTTTTAGGAGTAGATTCAGTTACCAACACCCCGATTGTCATGGTCGGTGAAGACGTGTATAAAGTTCTACAAGCAAGCGTCTCTTATTATAAAGGCGTTCCGGGTGATGAGGTTGTCATTCTTGTCCCAGGAAGTGGCCGTGCAGTCTGGGCGGCTGTGGAACGCGTTGTCTCCAAATAATTTCTTGAACGTATGTTGGCGCTTTATAGAACGTATCGTCCCTCTGTTTTTTCCGATGTCACGGGCCAAGAACACGTGACTCACACCCTTCAGAACCAGATTTTATCTGGTTCTGTTTCGCATGCGTATGTGTTTACGGGGCCACGTGGAATCGGAAAGACAACGGTTGCACGTCTTCTTGCAAAGGTTGTGAACTGTACGGATCTGAAAGGAACAGAGCCTTGTAATGTTTGTGATGCCTGTACGGCCATCACAAACGGAAAAGCCATGGATGTTTTTGAAATAGACGCCGCATCAAACACGGATGTTGATAACGTTCGTGAGAACATTATTCGCAATGTACGTTTTGCGCCAAGCTTGCTCAAGAAAAAAGTTTACATCATTGACGAGGTCCACATGCTCTCAACAAGTGCGTTCAACGCACTTTTGAAAACGCTTGAAGAACCACCCGCACACGCGCTCTTCATTCTTGCCACAACAGAGATTCATAAAGTTCCGGCAACCATCCTGAGTCGTTGCCAACGATTTGATTTTAAAAAGATTTCCAAAGAGGCCATGATCACGCGCCTCGCTTCCATCGTAAAGCAAGAAAAGCGCAAGGTAGATGACGATGTTTTGGTCGGAATCGCAAAACATAGTGGAGGATCCGAACGCGATGCGGAAAGCATGCTCGGACAAATTTTATCGTTAGATGAAGGAACAATCGGCATAGACATCGCGTCGCTTGTGCTTCCGATGACAACAGATGTCATCGTAAACGAGTTTGTTGGCGCGCTCTCAAATCAGGACGCCGCAACAGCGATCAGACAATTAAACGCGAATATTGAACAGGGAATAGATCTCATGCATTTTCTCGACGATGTGATCTCCTCCATGCGTGACCAGCTTCTTGTAGCAGTTGTTGAGAAAAATGCGTCTGAGCGAATGGTGTTTTTAAATCGAGCTATCGAACTTTTTCTTGCGGCTCGTCGTCACATGCGCACGGACGAGATTCCACAGTTGCCAGCAGAACTCGCGATCGTAGAGTTGTGTATCGGTGGGGTGGAAAAGGCGGAAAGGGCGAACAAGATAGGGAATTTTAATACGACGAGGGTTGGTTCGGTGCGCGCATCTCTTGAAACACCGAGCGTTACTCCCTCGGTTGTTGATGTGATTGTTGCCGAGAAGCCTTTCGTTGAAGTCGTTGCGGAAGCACCGCATGTTACACTCGAACCCATTGCTGAAACAGAAACAACCGTTCCGGTTATGGAAATGATCGAAGAGTTTGTTCTTGAGCCTGTTGCGATCCAACCATTCACAACCAGCGAACACGTGTTCGACAGCATTCCCGTCATCAGTGTTGATGAGGTGCGTCGCAAATGGCCGGAAGTTTTTGCGCAAGTGCAAGAATGCAATGCGTCATTGCCGCTCTTCCTACAAGCCTGTGAAGTAAACAGCGTTGGGGGAGATATGGTTGAGCTCGCGTTCGAGTATGACTTGTATGTGCAGACCGTAAATAAAGAAAAGAATCGCCGACTCGTTGAAAGTATTCTGGAGCGCGTGCTTGGAAAAGCCGTAAAGATTCGTGCCGTGCTTGGGAAGGCAAAAGAGAAGGATGACGTTGTTGCGTCGCTTGTAGATGCGTTTGGTGGAAGTGCAGCGTAGATACAACACCGATGCGTTCGCTCTTCGTTTGTATGCGATGGGCCGAGATCAGGAATATTGGGCTCGCTCTCGAAAGTCCATGGCAGATAAAGGACTTTCTCCACTCACCCAAAATCCCTGTCCGACAAATTATTCTTCATGGACGATCGAGAATAATTTGTGCAAAGACTTCATCTTTGCGGAACCAACAAAAAAACCCATTGCAATAATGGGTTTTTTTGTTGGTTCCCGGACAGGGATTCGAACCCCGATAAACAGTACCAAAAACTGTTGTCCTGCCTTTAGACGATCCGGGAGTGGAGTGAGCGTAAAGAGAAAATCCGATTTTCTCTTTATCGAACGAAACGACCGGATCTGGCCGAAGGCCAGTACCGGGAATGCGTACGGGAGGAATAATAGCGGATTATCGAAAATCCATCAAGGGATCTTTTTGTGCGTTGTTGACGTATTTACCAGTGGTATGCCAGAATACCGGTCTCAAACGTCCTTTTTTTTCCGGAGGCAGTCATGTCAGCCACTCATCGCGTTTTGGTGTCCGAAGATGAAATTCTTGAAAAGATCGAGGAAATCGCAGCGCAGATTTGCGCGGATTATCGCGGCAAGGAAATCGTCCTTGTTGGGATCCTGAAGGGCGCCTTTATGTTCCTTACGGATCTTGCGCGGGAAATCGAACACTTGAGCCAGGATGGCGAAGGTGTCTCTGCATGCGTGATTGAATTCATGAGCATCTCGAGTTATGGCAACTCTCGTCAGCCGGGAGACATGCGCATTGAGCTTGATGTGCGCAGTTCGGTTCATGGTCGTAATGTGATCATTGTGGAAGATGTTGCAGATTCGCTTGAAACGCTTTACCGCGTGCGCCAGATCCTTTCGGAAAATGGCGCTGCGGAAATTCGTGTGGCGGTCTTGCTCCAGAAGCCGGACGGTCACAAGCGTGATGACGTCACACTCGACTACGTCTGCTTCAAGATCGAACACGCCGGATTCGTCTATGGATTCGGTATGGATGTTGAAGAAAAGTTTCGCGCGCTTCCGTTCATCGCGGTCGCGGACCCAGAATAGCTTGCCACCCTTTGACGTGCTCAGGGTGGTTTTTTGTTTGTGCATGTTACAATAGATTTCTATGAATCCTGATTTGACTCGTTGGCTTGTGCTTTGGATCGTCATGTGCGTTGCGTTGTATTTTGGCATCGGGTATTTTTTGGATCTTGATCTTATTCCTCGTGTTTTGCTCACAACAAACTTCGTTACGTTCACCCTTGTTCTTCTCGACAAGATTGCTGCATCGTCAAAGATGCGACGCATTCCGGAGAAGGCACTATTTACCGCAACGTTTTTTGGTGGATCCATTGGGATGCTTGTTGGAATGTTTACCATTCATCACAAAAATCGAAAAGTCTCTTTTCTGTTTGTTGTGGGAGTTTTGGTCTTACTTCAAATTGTTTTGCTCCTTTGGTATTTCGACCCAACGTTATTCACATCACTCACAAATACGAGCATGCTATAATGTTCTTCGTTGTTCATAATCTATTGCTATGCCAAACCTCGAGGAAGTTTATAAGCGTTTAGAAAAAAACAAAAAGCGAAAGCGTGAGATTGGAAAGATGTTAACAGATGAACTCTCACACTCCGCTCGCTATAAAGAAATCAAAGAAGAAATGATGGCGCTCCGAGAAGAAAAGAAAGCGATTGAACAAACGGTTCAAGCAGGGAACCCAGATTTTAAGGAGATCGAAGAGTTGAAGGCTGAAATCCAGACGGACACAGAGGTTCTCTCAGATCTGGCATTGAACATGTATATGAAAGACGAAACGGTTGAAATTGTGGATGAATACGACCAAAAATGGTATCCGTCATTCAAAGTTGCGTTTAAGAAAGGGAATGGATAATTAGTTCTCCCTTAAAAACAAGGCATTTTGCCTTGTTTTTTTATTCTCACCTTAGAAGGGTTGACAAAATCGCGTTTTCATGATAGTCTTCTCCCTTCGTCTGAAGATCGTTTGCAAGGGCATTCGACGCAGAAGGCGAGACAGAGGTGCGAACAGCACCATGGCAGGAGTTACACATGGCCGGTCGTCACACGTGCCCGAACAAGGGCTGCCGCTTCACCTCCAACCACAGCAAGTCCATGGAGAAGCACCAGCAGAACACGGGCCACGGGCGCGAAGCGGGCAGCAAGGTGTTCAAGGGCTACGTGCAGGGCAAGAGCCTGAACAAGCCCAAGGCCGCCAAGGGCTAGCTCGCCGCCCGCCACCTGTACCCAGGTCATCTGACCTCTCCCGGCCGCCGTTTCCCCGCATTGGGCATTCGACGGTCGGCAGAACGAGAGCTGAATAAGCTCAAACCAGGTTCGGGGCGTGCATGCAACAATGCTGCACGTTCTCGAATATTCTCGAGCATACCAATGCTCACCCTGCCGCGGATCCACTTCGCCGCGCAACCCTGTGTTGCCTTCGGTGATGTGTCGATCGTGGTCGCCTGAGCGAGCGGAATTTCCCCTCCGCTCGCCAGGCCGAACGACTTAAACTCGATCCTCACAAGATCGGGTTTTCTTTTTGCAAAAAAACCGCTCTCATGAGCGGTTTTGTTTTTTACTTTGTGAGTTTCATGCGTTCTCCCGCGTCTGGATGTGCGGCATCACGATGTGCAATTGCGTCTTTCATATCTGGGTCGAGACGCATTTCGTCGAGAATCTTCTCGACTTCTTCGCGAGAAGGCGCAGTGTGTAATCGTTCTTTGTATTTTTTCGCGCCGTCGAGTCCTTTTAAATACCACGTGAGATGTTTGCGAAATGTTGTGACGGATTTTTCGCCGTATTGTTCAATGTGTAAGGTTAAGTGAAATCGAATTGTATCGATGCGTTCTTCAATGGAAATGGCTTTTGGTGTTTCACCCGCGAGCATTTCTTCGATTTGTCGAAAGATCCATGGATTTCCAAGGGAACCGCGTGCGATGAGGATGCCGTCACACGTTGTTTGTTCCAAAGCTTGAATGGCAAGTGGGGCAGTGAAGATATCTCCGTTTGCAAGAACGGGGATGGAAACCGTTTCTTTGAGCTTACGAATCATTTCCCAATCTGATTCGCCAGAATATCCTTGCATGCGTGTACGACCATGAACCGTGAGGAGATCTGCTCCTGCATCCTCGAGAGCTTTTGCGAAGACAAAACATTCTGTTGGATCACCCCAACCTAATCGGATTTTTACCGAGACGGGTTTCGAGGTGGCAGCTTTCATTGCCTTTACGATCGCTGCTGCACGCTCTGGTTCTTTCATGAGTGATGCTCCGTTAAAATTGCAAACGAGCTTATAAACTGGACAACCCATGTTGATGTCGAAGCCTTCCGGATCGTGTTCTTTGTCGATGATGCGTGTTGCTTCTGCCATCACATCTGGATCACTTCCAAAGATTTGTTGGACAAGTGGACGTTCGTCCGGATGAATGGCTGTCATATCGAGTGTCTTGTTGTTTCCTCTCACGACTGCTTCTGCGGAAACCATTTCTCGGAACATAACAAAATTCGAAATTCGAATATCGAAATTTGAAAACATTTGGTTTTCGTCTTTCGATATTTTTTTTTCGTATTTACTCATCACATACTTCACCGTACGACAAAACGCCGAGTCGGTCATGTCGGCCATCGGGGAGAGCGCAATGATTGGACGTGGGAGGTTTGACCAGTTGAGGTTCATAAAGACTGGGGATTGTACTGGAAAAAGATGTGATGCACAAGGGATGAGACTATGTTACACTATTTTCGTATGAAAAAACTTTCTTCCACGTGGTTTCTGTATGGCGCTGCTATTCTTGTCGTTGTAGGGATTCTTGGGTACGCCGTTACACAACAGACAGCCAAAGTGGATCCAAAAACAGACGCGTTTGCTCAGTGTCTCTCGGAACACGGAGTAAAGATGTTTGGGGCGTGGTGGTGTCCGCACTGTAAGGCACAAAAAGAATTATTCGGATCTTCTTTTCCAAAGGTGAACTACACAGAATGTTCTGAGCCGGGTTCGAATGACATGAATCAAACATGTAAGGACGCAAAAATTGAAGGTTACCCAACCTGGGAGTTCAAAGACGGCACACGTGTCAGTGGAGAACAAACGTTGGAAGACTTGGGAAAGAAAGCTGAATGTACTCTATGAAAAAATTAACACATTGGATGATTGGGTTTGCGATTGTCGGTCTTTTATTGTCTGCGTACGCGTTTTTGCATAATCGTGGATTTGTTTCTGGAAGTATTTGCACCGTCAACGCAACCATCAATTGTGACGTTGTAAACAAAGGGCCATTCTCTGAATTCTTTGGGGTTCCTGTTGCCCTCATCGGGTTTATCGGATACGTGTTCTTGTTGATCGGATCTATTCTCAAACAAAAAGCTGTGGAAGATCGTACGCTCACCTTATTTCTCTTTGGAATCGCGTGTGGAGGATTTGGATTCACTTTATATCTGACATCTATTGAGGCAACCGTTTTGCACGCCTGGTGTTTGATCTGTATTTCATCCCAACTCATGATGCTTGGGTTTATTGTTGCGATCACAAAACTCGCAGACAATGAAAATCATTTTTCTTTTCTAAAAAAGTTTTTTCGCTTACGTGCGTAGAATCGTAACATTTTTCTTATGAAGATTTCTTTTTACGGCGCCGCGGATGAAGTTACGGGATCTTGTCATCTTCTGACATGTGTAGACGCAAACAAGGTCGAACGTCATGTGTTGATCGACTGCGGAATGTTTCAGGGTGAACAAATGTGTTCAACCAAGAACACGCAGAAGTTTATTTTCGATGCTTCTAAACTCGACGCTGTTTGTGTCACGCATCCGCATGCGGATCACACGGGTCGATTACCTGTACTTGTGAAGGCTGGATACACAGGAACCATCTACATGACGGAACCATGCGAAGGATTGACTCGATTGGTTCTTGAAGATGCGCACCACATCATGGAAGAGGATGCAAAGAAATGTGGATCGCCGACCATCTACGAACTCGAAGATCTTCATGGTGTGTTTGATCAAACAAAACAAGTTTCGTATCACGAACAAATTACGATCGCGCCTGGAGTCTCTGTCATGTTTCATGACGCCGGACATGTTCTCGGTTCGGCGTATATTACTGTCGAGGCAGAAGGAAAGCGTGTGGTCTTCTCCGGAGACATTGGAAATGACGACGTGCCAATTCTTCCTCCAACAGATCCCATTTCACATGCAGATATTGTTGTGTGTGAATCAACGTATGGTCATAAAGTTCACGAAGACGCGGCAACACGTTCGTCTTTGCTTCGTGAGGCCATGGTTGATGCGTTGAAACAAAATGGAGTCTTGCTCATTCCTGCTTTTTCGATCGAACGTACGCAGGAGGTGCTGTATGAAATGGATTTAATTTTGCGTGATTTAAAAACATCTGAACCAATTTATCTTGACAGCCCAATGGCGATTAAGGCAACGCAGCTCTATCGAGATTTCAAAGAGTATCTCCGATTCAAATCGCCCATTCTCGACGAACCGGATCGTGATTTCTTTTCCTTTCCGAATTTACACGAGACTCTTTCAACAGATGCCTCAAAGCAAATCAATGACGCCCCTGCACCAAAAATTATCATCGCAGGTTCTGGAATGATGAACGGCGGACGCATCATGCATCATCTTGCACGTTATTTACCAAATTCTTCTACAACCGTTTTGGTGATTGGGTATCAGGCGGCAGGAACCATTGGTCGTAAAATTTTTGAAGGAGCAAAGCAGGTATCTATTTACGGACAAGTTGTTGATGTTCGCGCAAGCATCAAAGCCATCGGAGCTTTCTCTGCGCATGGCGACCAAAACAAATTGACACGCTGGTTGAAACCGGAAGACGGTGTGATGCCAAAAACAATTTTCTTGGTACATGGTGACGAAGATGCGAAGATGGAGTTTGCAGAGCATCTTCGTGAGGAACTGAAAACAGACGTGGTGATTCCAAAAGAGGGAACGACGGTAGAAATTTGATTGTAGAGAAGAGGTACGTTTTTCATCTTGAATGCTATGCATCCATCAGGTTTCGAATCGTCGTTTGTTCCAGAATCGGAACGACAACCAACATACGATATCCTCGCGAATCCGGAAACGCGCGAGCGTTTGAAAGAACGTATGTTTCGGTTTGTAAAGGCGGTTCATGATCGTCACATAGATTCGTTGGTGTTTCTGGACAAAAGCGCGCGACCAGTGTCTTGGATGTTTCATGATTTGTGGAAAGGGATGTATGGGGCCGAGATGCGGCCGGACATGAAGTGTGTGAATATTGGAACAAGCTCGCAAATACAAAAGGGAGTTTCGGAATTGTTACAAACGTTGTATTGGGGTTCGCCGGAACGAGGCACGGCGCAATCGACGGATGGTTTGGTAAAAGAGTTTATCAAAGCATCAGAAACGAATGAGACTTGGTTGACCACAGATCAGATTCCAAGAATTTGGCAGATCTCCATGTTGGATCATTTGGAGATTGCGGAAGAACTTAAGTCTATTTTTAAAAATGGATTCAAGGATAAGACGGTGCTCATGGTTGATGAAATGGGTGCCACCGGAAAATCACAGCTCGCCGCGCTCGGATTTTTTTCCCTTGCATTTCCGGAAGCAAAGCAGATAGAGGCCATGTCTCTTTTTTATTCGAGAGAGTTTCATGAGGATGCCTCGTCAAAAGCCGGAACCGATAAACAGTTTGTTCCATGGTTAAAAGAACTTGGTATGGCGGGTGTCCTTGAACTGCCGGATGAATCCTTGTTGAGTGGAACGATCAATCAAGCGTTGATCGATCGTGTCTTACCCGCATTAAGAAAAGACGTTGAACGAAATAAAGCCTACCTCAAAGAAAAAACCTGGGAGGATGATGAAATGGAAGACGTCTTGCAAAGAGATTTGCAGAATGTGGATCTGTACGAGCATCCGGAAAAAATGATTCAGCGTGCACGACAGCTTCGAAAGGAATTGAAACAGCTTGCTCAGGATGCACTCGCGGATCAGGTAAGGAAAACAAAACCGCTCACATGAGCGGTTTTAAAATAAAAAACATCCGAATGGGATGTTAGGGAAGAATGAGTTGTTGGAGAAGATCATTGGGCGAGGTTGCTTGGATGTCTTTGTCTGTTTGATGTCGAACGTTTTCGAGGAGTTGGTTGAATGTCTGTTGATCCATCATGCGTGTGATCGGCGAATTCTCGTAGAGTTGCAAACAGCGTTTGCAGTAATGATACGTGTTCAGTAGTGTCTCGCAAATTTCGCGATGGCGCTCGAGACGTTCCAGCTGCGAACTCACGTGCTTGTCGATGAGCAGAGTCGGCCGAAGTTCTTCGAACGTCGTGTTGTTGCACGTACGACACGAGTGGGGGCCGTTACGTCTGTAGGTGCGTGGTATTTGAAAAGGACGAATCGACTCTGCTTGTGCCTCCATGAGGCGTGGGGCAAGAGGGAATTCTGGATCCATCAAGGAACGAACGATGTTGAAGACCTTTTCAAGGCGTTGGCTTGCGCGGTAGTGGGTTCCGCATCCCGGACAGTAAAGATAGTTCAGAACTTCCCATTCCAAGTCAGAAGCTCCGCCAATCATCAGGCGACGCTTTCCATTTGGAGCATCCGTGAGACGCACGGTGTCTGCGTACAATCGAGGTGGTGGATCCGTATGCAAAATGTGTGGGCAATGTGCTCCAACCGGTAAGCCAATCATGGTTCCTCCGTCGCTCAATCGACGGCGATACTTTCGCATGAGAGATCTATTTGGTCAAGAGGAGTTTGTAAAAAAGAAAAAACGTCCGTGAGACGGACGTTACGTGCTTGGTTGTTGCGTGATGTACACGACCGCGAGGCAGTCTGTGCAGTAGAGATAACGTGTGCGTTCGTTTTCGTGTCGACTGTAGCCGCCGACCGGACCCCAGTCATCGTCGTCTGATGGCAACGATGTTGCGTGGTCTTTGAGTGAGTCGTTGTGGCACGCGTGACAGGTTTTTGGTTTTTTCTTCGGCTGTTGAAAGGCTTCCAAGTCTTTCTCGATCAGAGGCCAAATGCTCGCGCCTTCATTTTCTGCGGCGAATTTTCCACAGCAGTTTGAGCAGACGAGTTCGTGGATGGTGTCTGAGTCTGGTGTGCCACGTGCGCCAATGGCACCGTCACGGAATTCCTTGTGCTTGATGCGAACAAGGAGCTTGCCGATGTGACAAGACGGGCACGAGGCCATGATTTTCTGACCTGGATTTTTCTTTGACACTTTAGGCTCCTGTTGGTGGTGGGCGACCGCTACTTTTGCAAAGAAAATGGAATATGTCAATAATGGAATCGTCTCGACGTTTATCAAGATTTCCGCTAGGATACTCTCGACTATGAAAGATCTCTCACATATCCGGAACTTCTGCATTATCGCCCACATTGACCACGGAAAGTCGACCCTCTCGGATCGACTTTTGGAATTGACGGGAACGGTGGAGCACCGAAACATGAAAGCCCAAATCCTCGACTCAATGGACATTGAGCGCGAACGCGGCATCACTATCAAACTCGCGCCAGCCCAAATGGAATACAAAGGGTTGATTTTGAATTTGATTGATACGCCAGGCCACGTGGACTTTAACTACGAAGTGTCTCGATCTCTCGCGGCTGTCGAAGGTGCGGTGCTTCTTGTTGATTCAACACAAGGTGTTCAAGCACAGACGATCGGAAATTTATATTTAGCACTCGAGGAAGGTCTCACCATCATTCCTGTTTTGAATAAGATCGATTTGCCCGCCGCAGACATTCCTCGTCGAACAGAAGAGATTGTAAAGTTGATTGGGTGTGATCCGTCAGAGATTCTTGCCGTGAGTGGAAAGACAGGTGAAGGTGTCCTCGCACTTCTTGATCGAATCATTGAAACCGTTCCACCTCCAAAGGGGGATGTTGAAAAACCATTGCGCGCATTGATTTTCGATTCGTTCTATGACGACTATCGTGGAATCATGGCGTACGTTCGTGTGATTGATGGATCGTTTAAAAAAGGAGAGAAGATTCGATTCATGGCAACCGGTGCCGAAGTTGAAATTCTCGAAGTCGGCGCTGTTACTCCTAATGGTCGCATTGCTCAACCAGAATTAGAGACAGGACAAATCGGATATGTCGTAACGGGATTAAAAACAATCGCACATTGTCGTGTTGGAGATACCATTACGCTTGCCGACGTAAAGGTAGAATCACTCGGAGGTTACCGCGAGGTGAAGCCAATGGTTTTCGCGGGAGTGTTCCCAGCAGAAGGTGATAACTTTGGAAGATTGCGTGATGCAATTGAGCGTTTGAAGTTGAACGATTCCGCGCTTGTCTATGAACCAGAACATTCACCCGCACTCGGATATGGATTCCGTTGTGGGTTGCTTGGAATGCTGCATCTGGAAATTTTGAAGGAACGTCTTGAGCGCGAATTCAATATTGAACTGGTTGTAACGGTTCCATCGGTTGCGTATAATATTTTTAAGAAAAATGCAGAACCGTTTTTGATTAAGAGTCCGCTTGAACTTCCAGATCCGTCATTTTTGGAAAAAATTGAAGAGCCATGGGTGACCGCTGACATTGTGACGCCAACGGATTACGTTGGGGGCGTGATGCAGCTTGTTCAAGACCGACGAGGTTTATACAAGAACACAGAGTACTTGTCAGAAAATCGCGCCATTCTCCATTACGAAATGCCGCTCGCCATGATCATCGTTGATTTTTACGATAAGTTGAAGAGTGTGACGGCAGGGTACGCATCGCTCAACTATGATTTAAAAGATTACCGTGAGGCAGATGTGGTGAAGTTGGATATTTTGGTTGCGGAAGAACCCGTGGACGCGTTTGCAACACTTGTCTACCGCAATGAAGCAGAGCGATCCGGTCGTCGTATTGTGAAAGCGTTGAAAGAATCGATCCCACGCGAAAACTTTGTCATTAAACTTCAAGCGGCCATTGGAGGAAAGATTATTGCGAGTGAACAAATTTCAGCGGTACGTAAAGATGTTACGGCTGGATTATATGGTGGAGACATCACACGTAAACGCAAACTTCTTGAAAAACAAAAGAAAGGAAAAGCCCGCATGTCCGAAATGGGAAGAGGTCGCGTCACCATTCCAACCGATGCTTATTTGAAAGTCTTAAAGAGAGATTAATATGAAACACAAAAAATCTGTCCGTATCTTTTGGGCAATTGTTTCTTCGATGGTGTTGTTTTCCATGCTCATGTATTCGGTTTTGTTGGCAATGCGTTAAAAGTCAAAGAGTAAAAAAGTCGAAGAGTGATCGTGTGGGAAGTTGTTATTTTAAATAAATAGAAACATCCTTCACTTTTTGACTTTACGACTTTTTGACTTTGTTTTCTCTTATGTCCAAACTCTGGCTGCCCGCTGAGGCAGCGAAGGCAGAATTCTTTGTGCAGTTTCCGGAATTGCATCCGGTCCTTTTGCAATTGCTTTATAACCGCGGAATCAAAACACAAGAAGAGATCGATGTTTTTTTGGGACCTGATTGGAGTCGCGACACTTGTCCGCCATCTACATTCAGGAATATGCCTGCGGCTGTTGCTCGCGTCTTCGATGCATTCTCGAACGGCGAAGTGATTACGGTTCATGGGGATTATGACGCTGACGGTGTCTGTGGTTCAACAGTTCTTGTCTCAACCCTTCGAGATATTTCTCGCGCACTCAACTTCGACGCAGCAAAGATCGATTACTACATTCCGCACCGTGAACTCGAAGGGTACGGCTTCTCGCTCGACACAGCCGAACACCTTCGAGAGAAGACGAATCTTATTATCACGGTCGATTGTGGAATCTCAAACAAACCTGCAATTGATCTTGCAAAGTCTTACGGTATCGACACGATCGTTTGTGATCACCACACCATGCCAAAAGAATTGCCCGAGACGGCGATCCTTATTCATCCACTTGTTCCTGGCGAAACGTTCCTGAATAAACATTTGTGCGGCACAGGAGTTGCATTCAAACTCGCGAGCGCACTCATTGACGAAGCTCGTGTTCGCGGTGCAGCATTTCCACCTGGTCATGAAAAGTGGCTTCTCGATTTGGTCGCGATCGCAACAGTTACCGATATGGTTCCGCTTGTTGGAGAAAATCGCGTCCTCGAGATCTTTGGCCTTCTTGTTCTTAACAAAACAAAACGTCCCGGACTTCGTGCGCTTATCGAGATTGCGGGTGGAAAGATCGGCGAGCTTGATACGACTTCGATCGGATTTCAAATTGGTCCTCGACTGAACGCGGCAGGTCGCATGAAACATGCCTACGATGCACTCGAGCTCATGATCGAAGAGGATGAAACAGTTGCCATGGAAAAAGCGATGAAGCTTCAGGAGACCAATAAAGCGCGACAGGCTCGATCAGATGAAATGTATAAAGAAGCAAAGAAGCAGCTGATCGAAACCCCGACGGGTTGCATTATTTTATTTCAAGATGGGTGGCAAGCCGGGCTTGTGGGGCTCGTGGCAGGAAAATTATTGAATGAGTATAATCTTCCAACGTTCGTGTTTGGAAAAGAAGGGGAGCATTATGTTGGATCTGGTCGGAGCACAGATCGTGTGGACTTGATGCCTGCATTGCATGCGGCATCAATACACTTAGAAAAATATGGTGGGCATCCTCAAGCGTGCGGGCTCTCGATGAAGGGTACGGAAGCATTTGAGGCTGCGACAAAGATTATGCGTGACACGCTCGCGGCAAGCATGATGGAAGGTGATGCGGTCGCAACACTCGCAATCGATGCAGACATGCGCCTCGAAGATGTAAGTTGGGAACTCGTCGACGGGATTGAAAAATGCAAACCGTTTGGTATGGGAAATCCTCCGCCTGTGTTTGCTGCGCGAGGAGTGACCGTCGTTGGTCTTTCAACTGTTGGCGCTGACGGAAAACATTTACGTCTCACCATTCAATCCTTATCGGGGAAAATATTGAAGATGATCGGATTCTCATTTGGATTTCATATTGAGAAGCTTCGATTGAATGATGTGGTTGATGTGGCGTTTGAGGTGTCAATCAATGAATGGAATGGAAACAGAGAGCTACAGGGAAGAATTGTTGATTTAAAAACTACGACGTAAACACGTATGTCTAAACATTCTCATCTTAAAATCTTCACAGACGGTGGTTCTCGTGGAAATCCAGGTCCTGCTGCATCTGGTGCCGTTTTGTATTCAGAGGACGGCGAGGTTGCTGCGACCGCCTCGAAATATCTTGGGAAAGATACAAATAACCAGGCGGAATACACCGCAATTGTGATTGGTCTTGAGAAAGCGTTGTCTCTTGGTGCGGAGACGATCGAGCTCTGTATGGACTCGGAACTCGCGGTGAAACAGTTGAAAGGGGAATATAAAGTGAAGAATCCAGAGATTGCGAAACGGTTTCTTGAGGTCAAGAATTTGATTGCACAATTTGAATACGTGAAAATTAAACATGTGCGTCGTGAGTTTAATAAAGCAGCAGATGCGCTTGTGAATAAAGTTCTCGACGAACGTCAGTCGTGATATACTAGTCTCACTATGAGCCTATTTGGATCTTCAAAACCAAAAACTTTTCTCGGGGTCGACATCGGCGGAAGCAGTATTAAAGTTGTCGAACTCGCAAATGAAAAAGGCCGCGCACGTCTCATGACGTACGGATATTTAGAGTTGCCACCACAAGATGGCGGTGATGGATTGTTTGATCAACCAAAGAAAGCAGGGGAATTTCTTGCACGCGTTTGTAAAGAATCCGATGTGAAGGCAACACAAGCCATGACAGCGCTTCAGTCGTCGAATGTTTTCTCAACGATTTTGTCGTTGCCAAAGTCAAAAGATCCAAAGATGATCAAACCTTTAATTGATGCGGAGCTCGGAAAACTCGCACCACTTCCCGTGAATGAAATGATTACCTACTCAACCATGATTGACGGAGAAGCAAAGGCGGATAAGGGTGAGGTGAAAACAAAAGAAATGAAGGAAGATGAAAAAGAAAAAAGTAAATACACACGCGTGCTCGTGACAGGAGCAGCAAAGACGCTCGTTTCCAAATATATTGAAATTTTTAAAACGGCTAAGTTAAATTTACAAGCCATTGATACAGAATCTTTTGCGTTGATCAGAGCATTGATTGGCAAAGACAAAGGTGCCATCATGATTCTTGACCTCGGTTCAAAGCGCACGAACTTGTTTATCGTCGAGAAAGGAATCCCATTTGTGTCAAGGAGCATCAACCTTGGTGGCGACTCGGTCACAAAGCGCATGGTAGAGCAAATGAAACTTTCGGAAGGCGATGCGGAACGTGCAAAGCGTGATCTTGGAATTGCGGGAGGAAGTGGATCATTGCCAAAGATTCTTGAGCCAATCATGCAGCCAATCGTGAACGAGATTAAGTTTGCGTTCCAATTGTATGCGAACATGGAACTTACGGAGTTAAAGCGTGTCGAAAAAATTATTTTGACCGGCGGATCATCTCACCTTGCGCACGTACCTGAATATCTTTCGGAAACATTGAACATGAACGTCTACCGCGGTGACCCGTGGGCTCGCGTTGTGTATCCAAAGGATCTTGCCGTTGTTTTGGAAGAGATTGGGCCAAGAATGGCCGTGGCTGTCGGACTCGCTATGCGCGAAATGGATTAATATGCCTCCAAAAAAGAAACCCTCACTTTTGATCATTGACCCTGATACGCATCTGGCAGATATTTTGTCGAAACGATTTATGAAAGATGGTTGGACCGTCAGATCCGCAAAGACGGTTGAACAAGCTGAGAAACTTCTTGGTCGTAAACCGTCTGATGTCGTGCTTGTTGATCCCTCGAAAGAGCTGCAACCAGACGAAGTGCTCATAAAACTCGTGGATAAAACAGCTGCGGGAGCTCGCACACTTGTTCTTCATACAGCAGACTTCACGCGAAAATCGATTGCCGCATGGAAGCGCATAGAGGGAAGTGCTATGATTCAGAAAGGAGAGCACTCCATTGCAGAGTTTGTAAAACGCATCAAAAAACTGAAATAATCTTATGGACCCTCAACCAAAAGTTTCCCTCGTTGAAATTCTCGTAATCGTCGCCATCGTCGCGCTTGTTGGGACACTTGCTGCTGTTGCAGTAAGTGCAGCGCGTTCAAAAGAACGAGACGCAACACGATTATCCAATGTTCGACAAGTCCAATCTGCCTTGGAAGATTATTTTAATGAGAATAATGCGTATCCAGAAGGAGACAAGCTTCCGCTCGGAGACTCTGCACAGAGCGCGTGTTTGGGAATTACAGGCTTCCATGCAGATTGTTCCACGGAGACGGCTACCATTATGCGTAGCGTTCCTCGCGTGTATGAATCAGGTCTTCCAGGAAAGGTCACGTGCGGAAATCCTGCACGAAAAGCATTTTGTTATTCCGTGTTGAATCAAGGAGACGCATACGCCATTCAGTTCGAATTGGAAAACAGTTTGCCTGGAGCGGGACTCCAAAAAGGTGTGAACTGTGCGGTGCCAGGAAAAATGGCTGCAGGAGCGTGTCAGTAAAGAGGGAATCGTTGACATCGTTTAGAAAATCGCGTATAACCACAAAGTCAATCACGGTGATTGGCTTTTTGATTTATCTTCGTAGAAGGAAAAGACACAAGATGCAGACGCGTCGACTCGATGGCGAATTGCTGACCGCGGCCCTCACTGCTCGCAAGTGGACCGATAAAGATCTGGTCCGAGAGCTCAAGGCCAAAGGATACGAATTGGACGGTGCACACATTGTGCAGAAGTGGCGCAAGGGCAAGAATCAGCCCAGCTCGGAACGCATCGATCTGATCGAAGCAACCCTTGGTTACACGATCTCGACTTGGTCGACTCCGCGCCGCAGCCACGACGATCCCATCCCGGCCTCTCAGATCGCTTTTGCCTGATCCTTCTTTCCCTGACCTGAACCGACACCTAGTCGGTTTTTTTGTTTGCTCGTGATATAATCGCCGGTGATATGGATAAAAAAGAAGCCGAAAAACGGATGGAACAATTACGCGAGGTCATTGAAGAACATCGCTACAATTATCATGTCTTGGACAAAATCACGATGTCTGAGGCGGCTTTAGATTCGCTGAAACATGAACTCTATAAGCTTGAACAGCAGTATCCAGAGTTGATCACATCCGATTCTCCGACCCAACGGATCGGCGGTGAACCCCTCGAAAAATTCCAAAAGATCACACATAAGACGCGTATGCTTTCCATGGAGGATGTGTTTACCTTTGAAGAATTTCAGGATTGGTATGGGCGCGCGGAGAAAGTTTCAGGCGCAAGATCCATCGACTTATTTTGCATGCCAAAGATCGACGGACTCGCGATGTCGCTTGTGTATCGTCATGGCATTCTTGAAACAGCCGCAACGCGCGGTGACGGTACGATTGGCGAAGATGTCACGATGAATATTCGAACGATTCCCTCTGTACCACTCAAGCTTCATGGCGAAATAGTTTCTGATCGCGTGGAAGTTCGTGGAGAAGTCTATTTCCCCGTGAAGGCCTTTGAGAAATTTAATAAGGAACTTGTAAAAGAAGGAAAACAAACGTTTGCAAACCCGCGTAACACCGCGGCGGGTTCTATTCGTCAGCTTGATCCTGCAATCGCCGCATCTCGACCTTTGCAATTTGTTGCCTGGGAACTCGTGACAGATCTTGGGCAAGAAACGGCCGAGAGTGGATTCGAGCTTCTTCGAACACTCGGATTTAAAACCGCACCTGAGGCTGAACTCTGCTCATCTCGGGAGGCTGTCGAGAAACATTGGCATGCGCTTCAAAAGAAACGCGAGAAGATGGATTTTTGGATTGATGGCATGGTTGTGCGTGTAAATGAACGTGAAACCTTTTCGAAACTTGGTGTGGTTGGAAAAACACCACGCGGTTTGGTTGCATGGAAGTTTCCAGCAGAAGAGGCAACAACAAACGTAAAAAAGATCGAATGGTTTGTGGGGCGAACAGGTGCGCTGACGCCCGTCGCACTTCTTGAGCCAACATGGATTGGAGGAACAACCGTTCAGCATGCAACGTTACACAACTTTGACGAAATCGAGCGTCTTGATGTTCGTGAAGGCGACACCGTCGTCTTGTTTAAGGCGGGTGATATTATTCCAAAGATTAAAGAAGTCGTTGTTGGATTACGTCCGAGCGGAACACACAAAACAAAACCGCCAACGCATTGCCCTGTTTGCGGAACAGCTGCGAAGCGCAAAGAAGGGGAAGTTGTGATCACGTGTCCAAATCCTCGCTGCTTTACGCAAGATCGTGAGGCAATGCTGCATGCAGCACGCGCATTTGAAATTGATGGCCTTGGCCCTGCGATTATTGAAACACTTCACGAAAATAAAATCATTAACCTTCCATCCGATTTGTTTTTGTTGAAGTCTGGAGATCTGATGGGACTTGAAGGGTTCGCGGAACTCTCGAGTAAGAAACTCGTGGAAGAAATTCAGGCGCGTAAAAAAATCCGTCTCGCAAAATTTATTCTTGCTCTCGGGATTCGCAACGTTGGTGAACAAACAGCGATTGATCTTGCAAGACACTTTGGGAAGCTTGAGAAGTTTCTTGAGGCGTCTAAAGAAGCGCTTGAGGGGGTTGAAGGTGTTGGAGCGATTGTGTCGGAAAGTGTGACGGAGTATTTACGTAAAGAGCATAATCGTGAGTTGATTGAGGCATATCTTGAAAATGGTGTGCAAGTTGAACCAGTTAAAGAGCAAAAGACTTCCGCGCTGTTTGAGGGAAAAACGTTCGTCCTTACAGGAACGCTTCTGAAGATGGGGCGAGATGAAGCAAAAGAGAAGATTCGCTCTTTGGGGGGAAAAGCACCCGGATCCGTCAGTAAAAACACAGATTACGTGATTGTAGGTGTTGAGGCTGGATCTAAACTTGATGATGCGCAAAAACTCGGAGTGCGGGTGTTGTCGGAAGAGGCGTTTATGGATATGATTGCAAAGTCTTAAAGAATTCCCCTATGTTCACTACCGAAGACGTTAAAAAAATCGCCAAACTTTCCAGATTGTATATCTCGGAAGCAGAAACAGAACAGTACCGAGAACAACTCGGTTCCATTTTGGAGTATGTAGATCAATTACAAGCCATTGATACAACGGGTGTGGCGGAATTGCAGCATGCTGTGGCCGTAGAAAATGTCTTCCGAGCAGATGAACCTTCCTGCAATCCAGAAGAACGCCGTCGTGCAATCGAGATGTTCTCTGCAAAGAAAGGAGACCTTCTTGAAGTACAAGCGGTTTTTTCTAAAGATGTCTAAGTATGAAAACCATTCGCGCATTATCAGAAGAATTAAAAAACGGAACACTCACCAGTGAAGAACTCGTGCGTGCTTGTTTAAAAAAAATCGAAGACGAAAATGAATCGCTGAACGCATTTATTTGGGTTTCACCCACGGCGATTGATGAAGCGAAAGCAATTGATGTGCGTCGAGAAGCAGGCGAAGATCTTGGTGTTCTTGCAGGAATCCCAATCGCGGTGAAAGATAATATTCTTGTTCAAGGTTGGGAAATCACAGCAGGATCACAAATTCTTGAAAACCATGTGGCTGCGTATAGTGCGACCGTGATTAAGAGACTCAAGAATGCAGGAGCGATTCTTATTGGTCGCACAAACATGGACGAGTTCGCCATGGGATCTTCCACAGAGACGTCACATTATGGTCCAACAAAAAATCCACACGACAAAACAAAAGTTCCCGGTGGATCAAGTGGTGGATCCGCGGTTGCCGTTGCGGCAGGATTCGTTCCGTGCGCCCTTGGATCAGACACGGGCGGCTCTGTTCGCCAGCCTGCATCTCTTTGTGGTGTTGTTGGATTAAAACCAACTTACGGACGTGTCTCACGCTATGGACTCATCCCAATGGCTTCATCTTTGGATCAGATTGGACCATTTACGCTTACAGTTGATGACGCGGCGCTTGTGATGGAGATTATGGAAGGGAAAGATGAAAATGACGCAACATCCATTGAACTGTCCTCAACAACCGCACCAGAACTTATTGAACCAGATGTAAAAGGATTACGCATCGGATTGCCAAAGGAATATTTTGTAGAAGGAATGGATGAAGAAATTCGCGCGCGCATTATGGAGGCCGTGAAAAAGTTTGAGACAGCTGGTGCGATTGTGAAAGAAGTTTCTTTGCCACACGCAAAATATGCGCTTGCTGCATATTATATCGTGGCACCATCCGAGATCACTTCGAATTTGGGACGTTTCGATGGACTGCGTTACGGATACCATTCACAAGGCAACGATTTACTCGACACGTATGAGCGAACGCGTGGTGAAGGTTTTGGTCGTGAAGTAAAACGCCGCATCATGCTCGGTTCGTACACGCTTTCCGCGGGGTATTATGATGCCTATTACAAAAAAGCGCTTCAGGTGAGAACACTCATCAAACAAGATTTTGATGAAGTCTTGAAAGAAGTGGATGTCATCCTCACACCAACGAGTCTGTCCGTCGGCTGGGACCTCGGGGCAAAGTTTGATGATCCTTTGACCATGTATCTTTCCGATATTTATACCATCACCGCAAACCTCGCAGCGATTCCAGCAATCTCGATTCCATGCGGAACGGCTCATGGCTTACCTGTCGGACTTCAGCTTATGGGCAAAGCGTTTGATGAGCACATGTTGTATCGCGCAGGAATGTGGTTTGAGAAAAATACATGATCCCTTGGTTTCAATTTACACAAATCCATTTTGGAATCATCACCGTTCAAGTCTGGGGCCTCTTGGTTGCGCTCGGTATTTTTTGCGCGACCTGGGTGGCATCTAAAAAAGCAGCACGCGAAGGATTAGATCCCAATATTGTTTGGGATTTTGCGTTTTGGGTAATGATCTCGGCATTCATTGGCGCACGCCTTTTCGAAGTTGTTTATAATCCAGCGTTGTATCTCGCACACCCACTCGAGCTTTTAACTGTCTGGCAGGGTGGGTTCTCAGAAATGGGAGGATTCATTGGAGCGATTCTTGCGCTCGTTTATTATCTTCGATCAAAAAAGTTGGATGCGTGGAAGTATGCGGGCTGCGTTGCCTATGCATTGCCGCTCGGATTCGGGATTGGTCGCATCGGTTGTTTTCTCATTCACGATCATCCAGGAACGCTCACGCACTTTATTCTCGGTGTGAAATATCCAGATGGGATTCGACACGATCATGGATTGTATTTGTCGATCGAAGGCTTTCTGATCTTTCTTTTATTCGTTCTTCTCGATCGGAAACACGCAAAGCCGCAAACGTTCGTCATTACTTTTCTCATTTTTCACGGAATCATTCGGTTCTTTTTAGATTTTCTTCGTGTGATTGATATTCGGTATTTTTTTCTTACGCCCGCCCAGTACATATCGATTGCCATGATTTTTGCAGGAGGGACACTCTTGTTTCCGAAACGCCATCATTGACATGGCGTTTTCTTTTTGATATCTTGCGCAAACTCATAGTGAGTGAGAGTGTTGTTCTTTCTTCCACGAGGTTATCATGCGCGAAAATAGCGTTGCAGTCGTTCTCCTTTGCGGTCCGCGTAGTCCTACGGGGCATACGTCCACCATTCGTGTGTTTCGCGCGATCGAACTTGCGAAGTCGCTTCGCACCAAGCTCTTCATCGTCGGCGACGCCTACAATGGGGAAGATGTGCGGCATTTTGCAAGCATGGCGCGTGAACATGGTCTTCCGGACAACCTGCGGGTTGGGCGGCAGGTTATCAATCACGTCGTTCCGGTTTTGAACGTATCCGCAGACGCGAATACGCAGACGAATGCGGAAGCGGTCGCGCACGTCATTGCGAAA
The DNA here is from genome assembly GCA_026395055.1 of Candidatus Uhrbacteria bacterium. Taxonomy (GTDB): domain Bacteria; phylum Patescibacteriota; class Patescibacteriia; order UBA9934; family GWF2-40-263; genus XYB2-FULL-45-11. Next base: position 45,261 of record JAPLZK010000003.1, read on the forward strand.
TCTACCATTCGGGAAGTGTATCTTGTCACGGAGGAGTATCACATGCTGCGTGCAGCACTGCTGCTCCAGCGTGCACTCAAAGCGGCGTGTACGCATCCGCCGACCGTGATCGAACAACCCGTCATCTCTGCAACTCCTACAGCTGCGGAAATTCTGACACGTGAGAATGTCTTGCGCACCGAGCTTGGCATTCATGCGCAGATCGTGATTCCCAAAGAATCGAACGCGCTCTTGTCGAAATTGTCCGGCAGCGTCCCGGCCTCGTAAACTCAAAAGCACCCATTAGGTGCTTTTTTTCTTTATCCCCATAATCCTTTTTTCTTTTCTTCCTTTTTGGGTGTGACCGTTTGTGTTGGCTGTAATTCTGTTTGTTTCCAATGATTCACCCACGCCACAATGTATTTCATTTCTTGTTCCACAAGAGGGCCTTCATATTCGCCACCATGTGCGCTTGTGCCTTCATGACTCGCTCCTTTTTGATCTAGGTGAAGATTGACTTGCAGTCCGCCGTCTTTGTCTTCTACGTACGCGTGGTACCGAGGGAAGTCTCCGCTTGAGGTGCGTTTAATAAATGCGGTTTGGCCAGAAAATTTATTTTGTTCGCCATACCCAAGTTTGCGCAACAAGTTACGTGCGTTATCGGTAAGGGGACCTGGAATAAACGTTTTCATACAAACAGTAGGGTAGCGTATTTTTGGAAAAGAAAAAAGCGACCTCATTGAGGTCGCGTAGGAAAGGGGGAGTCATCTGCGCAATTTGTGTATCTGAGGGAGAAGAGAATGTTGCTATCGATGCAGATATTGAATCCGCGACCGTTCGTGTTCGTGCACTGAATGATCGAGTCAGAGAACACGTTTCGTTCCAGTTGCTGCGTGGTCACGATGGACGGATCCAACTCTTTGATTCTGCGCTGAACGAAGTCTGTGTTATACCAGCAGTTCGCCATACACGTCGTGGCGATAACGGCTCCGCAGAGAACAACGACCAGGGCAATGGGGCTCTCGATGAGAAGACTAAAGATCCCCTCAAGAATGTCTCCCAGAATTTCACCTGCAGCTTCTGTCATGATTCTGTCTCCTGATGTTGAAAGGTTAAGGTTGTTCCAGAACGGTTTGGATGAACTCCTCGCGATGCGCTTTTTTCCAAGATCGTTTCACACGTGTCCGTTTTTTTGGACCAGAGGTGATATCGATGATGTTGAGCACTTCACAGATTTTGTTCGGCACGTTTTGACGTGTTGTGTAGACCGTGCATCCAGCGAGAACCATCTGTTGCTGGTGCAGATGTTTGAGAGCGATCGCGATGATGGGTTTGTGAAACCCGCGTCGTATGCGTTCGATGAACGAAATTGCCTGAAGCGTTTTTCCGTCTTCGAATGGTGCGACGGCGATTGTGTCGAATCTGGGTTTTTCCGCCATGATTTTCTCTGCATGCAAGATGCTTGGAGCGTGCATGACGTAAAACGATTCACCCAATTCCGTTTTCCATTGGTTCAACAAGGATTCATCATTGCTTACAATCAACACGCGGTATTGGTTGGGCGATGAATTTCCGTTGAATACTTCAAAGAGTTTCTTTGGGACGTTATAGCGTGTGGTGTACGCGCTGCAGCCTGCGAGAAGCATTTGTTGCTGCTGCTCGTGTTTCGCCGCAATCGCGATGATGGGTTTGTGGTACGTGCGGCGAAGTTTCTGGATGAACGCAATGGCATGGAATGTGTTTCCGTCTTCGAATGGTTCGATGACAATGGCGGCGAACGCAGGAGTTTCTGCAATGAGTTCCTCTGCATCCGGAATGCTGTGGACGCTTGTGATGTGGAACTTCTCTTTGAGTTCCGTGATCCATTTGCTGAGCAAGGAATCGTCTTCATTCACAATCAAGATACGGCGTAGGCGTGGCATGACATTCTCCAAGGAAATGCGAGAAAACAATACCAGATTTTGGCTGTTTGTCAAGATGAAAAACGCGCTCACACCGAATGGTGACGAGCGCGACGAGAAGGTCGAAGATGTGGAAGTCTGAGAAAGATGTGTGTTTGAGAGGCGAGATCTTGATCGAGCGGAATGAGGAGATCAAGGACGCGTGCCGCGTCTGGAGAAAAAAATAGTTGCTGCAGTTCACGAATCCACTTTGAGCGGATAGGTCCAAAGACCAGAAGATACAGCACCAACGCGCTAGATCCGTAGCAGACACTCGCAAAGACGATTTGCGAGAGGATGAGCGGCAGGATCGCGTTTGGTTGAATCTGATTCAGGGCTGGAGAAAGAAGGAGCGGAATCGCAAGGAAGGGGAGCGCGGCCGCGAACGGCAATTTTTTGGAAAGCCGAATGTAATCGACAAGGGTGTAGATGCGATACGCGATCGTACGATCTTGCTCCTTGAGTTGATCGATCCAGTCAAAGAGAGCTAGCTTGCGCAGAACAAATCGACGCATGAATGTCTCATTGAGCAACCGTGAGCTCAAGATCTTATGCTATGCCGATTGCACAAAATGTAAAGCAGAATTATCCACCGCAAAAGAAAAAACCACCTCGAACAGATCGAAAGTGGCAGAGAACTAGGGGAACAGTTTTTGGATGAGGTCCGGGCTCAACAAATGTTTGTTGGCACTGAGTCGACGCGCTTGCCTTGCGCATGCGATCGTATACAGCTCGCTGTCTGGGTAGAGGATGACGATCGTGCGCTGCATGGGGTCATGAGGTCTCCCTAATCCTGATTCCGTCATGAAGTCATCGAACGCCCTGTACCCAAAGGTGAACGTGCTGCTTCCTGTGTGTCGACGAGCAGGTTGATCAAATCCACCCCGAGGGATTTCCGGAAACAATGTCTCCATGAACGCGTTGAGCGCGTCAGGATCATAGATCGGCGTTGCAGGAGCTGTTAGGATGTAGACAAATCGCTTCCAATTATTTGCCTCCGCATCGACGCTGATGAACGGCGCAACGACGGATTGATTCGCACTTAGCCTGTCGATGTAAGGATGTTCTTTGTCCACGGGTTTTCTCCAACTTGTTTTGGTGAATGAAAAGGGAACGAGTGGTGAGGTTATTCTTACAGTGCTTGCACTCCTTGCGGCTCACGACGGTAAAGATCAATGACCAGGCTTGCGGCCCGATTCTTGTTCCAGGATTCATGGCTGCATCCTGCAGCCATTTGTGCTGTACGCGTTTCGCTTCGGCTCGACATCGCGATCATGTGACCGTTGTAGAGTTTTCGCATGAGTTCGATGAGGTGACAGGTGTCTGTCGGGCCATCGAGCCAGCCATCGACAAGGACGGCAAAGAAATTGGCATCTGCTTTGACTGCTGTGAGCGCTTCTCCTTGCGTCCGCGCGGCCACAACCATGAAGCCATGATGTTCGAGTCGGTCTTGGAGCGCCAAGAGGGGAACTTCTTCATCTTCGATGACGAGAACTCGCACGAGGAACCTCCTTTTTTGGGTATCAGATACAAAACCTGACGCTGAAAGATATCACAAAATGACCATTTTGTCAATGAATCGTGCAGAATAATTGAGTTGGTGGTACTATTTAGGCAATTAATCATTACAATTTGTATGCCCGAATCTCCCAAAATCATTTTGATTGTCGAAGATGAGTCTTCGCTTTTACTTGTTTTACACGATCGACTGCAAGAGGACGGATTTAAGATTTTACAAGCAAAAAATGGAGCAGAGGCTCTCGCGCTCTCGCTTGCAGAGCATCCAGATCTTATTTTGCTTGATCTGCTTATGCCCGTTATGGACGGTATTTCCATGTTAAAGGTGTTGCGTGAAGATGCATGGGGAAAAAATGCAAAGATCATGGTTCTTACAAATTTGGGAGGAGAAGAAAAATTGGAAGAAGCGAAAGCACTTGGGGTGACAGATTATCTTATTAAAGCAGACTGGAAAATTGAAGAGGTCGTACAAAAAATCAAAAATAAAATCACCTAACAAAAAACATCGGGCCAAGCCCGATGTTTTTTGCTACCAAATAAATGGAATCAGTTTTTTGGAGTTCTTTTTGTATGCGGCATATTCTGAGGGGAACTGACGTGTCATGAGTGATTCTTCTTTTTGCATGCGTATAAGAAAGCCGATAAAGATCATGAGCGTTGCAAGATAACTCGACATTGTACCGATCGTCAGCGCAGTTCCAAGTGTCGCAAGGAAGTAGCCTGTATAAATTGGATGACGAACAAACTGATATGGTCCTGAGGTTATAAGTTTGTGATCTTCTTTGAGGGTGATGACAGCTCCAGACCAGTTTTTTCCAAGCGTGAGGCGTGCCCAAATGGCAAACGCAACAGCGCTTATTGATAAAAGGACGCCAATGATTCCGAGCCATGTTGAGGTGGAGGTGATTTGTGCACCAAGGATTCCTTGAGGGAATGGATAAAAAAGAAAGAAGGGGGAGCCAAATAATAAAACGTTTGCAACAATTTGTGCAAGCGGGTTTGGAAGCCTGGTTGTTTTCTTGTTTCCAAATCCGAAATAGAACCAGACAGAACCCATGATGAACCAACAGAGAATCGAAAGGGAAGTATAAATGGAGTACATAGGTTATAATTATAACACTATGAATGATTCAGAGATATCTTTTTCGGAACGTGTTTATACGATTGTTGCGCAAATCCCGTGTGGAAAGGTTGCTACATACGGTGATATTGCTAAACGATCAGGGAATGTAAAAGCCGCACGGGCCGTTGGAATGTGCATGAATAAAAATCGCGATACATATCGAGTTCCTTGTCATCGGGTTGTCGCCTCAACAGGTGAACTGACAGGATACGCGTTCGGAGGGGTTGAGGCAAAGAGGAAGAAGCTTCTCGAAGAAGGAATTGTGTTTGTTGGGGATCGAGTGGATCTTAAAAAATCGGAGTGGAAATAAAAAATCGACGAGAGAATCGTCGACGAGTCATTGTCCTGGAAGCCGTGCCCCGTTTTTCTTTGCCCATTCAGCAAGCCGTCTCCAGATTTCCGGATCACCATCAGAGCTTTCCCACCCGGTTGCAACAGGATTATGCGTTGATTTCGGCATGGTCACCGCACGGCGAAAGTGTTCCGGCATGCTGCAGTCAAGGTTGTCCTTATGGTCGGACAACCAGAATTCTTTGCCCCACGCCGTCAGTTTGAGTCCTCGCACGGCGACGGCATGAACAGTGAATCGTGTCCCTGCAGGGAACGTGATATCACCAACGTGTAGTTCGCGTAGATTCTCGAGTTCGTCAAAGATGGTTACGTCGAGAGAATTGTTCCATCTCATGTTTTGGCCTCACTTGCCTGTTCCTGTTTCGACGGAACCCACGTCAGTTCGACGACGACGGGTTTATCTTCTTGCTCGAGAGGAGTTTGAAAATTGATAAGGAACAGTTCTTCAGTAGCGGAGAAACCCATTGTCTGGAAGTCTTCTAGAAAAGTGAAGTAAGCACCTTCTCTAAAAAAGATTTTTCCTTTGATAGGCTCTTCAACTTCAATGGGGATGTTTGCCATGAGTTTCAATTGATGCATCATTGGCAAAAAAAGTTCGAATGGTGGGCACATCATTAAATACCAATCGTCACCAAGAAGATAGGAGACGCTGAATTGAAGGTGGTGTGGATTTCCCTCAAAGAGATCATCAATGTCCGGCAGAGATTCAATGTGTTCCAGACTCGTGGTTGTGTGGTGCTCGGTCTGTTCCGGTGACACCCATTCGCTGAGTGTGAGCCGGATTTTGGTTCCGTTACGACGTAACAGATCACGAAACAGCAGATCTGTCAGGCGTTTGATTGGAGAGTGATGGTTTCCTGATTCAACCTCCGCGAGTGATGGGGCATGAAAGGACATACGAAATAATCTTTGAAAGAAAAAGTAAATCTGTTCTTTCCAGGAAAATTGACGTACGCCTTCTACAAAGAGTGTTTTAAAACATTCTTTGCAAAAACCTTCTGTTGAAACGGCGGAGAATAGAAGAAACGATTCTCGTTCGTTTTGACAATGATTACAAAGAATCATTTTTGAAATAGTTCCCTGTGTCATGTTGTCACCTCCAAACGGATCTTAGCAAGGAATTGGAGAAAGTCCAATATCCGATCGAATGCCAGATAAAAACACCGAACGAAATTGTTCGGTGTTTTTATCTGGCGGAGAGGAGAGGATTCGAACCTCCGATACCTTGCGGTATACGGTCTTTCCAGGACCGCGCACTAGACCAACTATGCGACCTCTCCATGACTGGCAGAAATATACCTGATGCGCTAAAATTGATCAAGAATAAACTCATCTATTGATATGGACTCAAACAAAACCGGCGTCATTGTAGGAAGCTTTGTTCTTGCTCTCGGGCTCATCGCCGCATCCTATATTGCGTCATCAACCGTGATGCAAGCAAAAGCCTTGCAGGATGCAACCATTACCATGACCGGATCCGCGAAGGCAACGGTGCATTCAGATCTTGTAAAATGGACGGGAAGTTTTTCGCGCACGGTAAATATTGATCAAGTGAAAGATGGGTATACACAAATGAAAACAGATCAGACAAATCTGGAAGCATTTTTGACGAAGAACGGAATGGCGGCAACAGATTATAAAATTTCGCCCGTCTTCATGAGTCAGGTGTATAAGCAGTACGACACTTCGCCTATTCAATATACGCTTTCACAAAATCTTGAGCTGAGCGGAACAGACCTCACAAAAGTTGAAGCACTTCCAAAACATCTTCAAGATTTAATCAATCTTGGTATTTTGTTTTCTTCAAACAACCTCGAGTACTACTATACGAAACTTCCTGACCAACGCGTCGCGCTTCTCTCGGATGCGGTCGGAGATGCAAAAACACGTGCAGAACAGATCGCAAAGAGTTCTGGATTACATGTTGGTGCCATTCGATCAGCAAGTATGGGCGTTGTTCAGGTACTGCCTCCAAACTCAACAGATGTTTCTGACTATGGTTCTTATGATACGTCGAGCGTAGACAAAGATATTATGGTTACGGTCAAAACCGTTTTCAATTTAGAAAAATAATATGAAATGGAAGTTGCCACTTGGAATGGTCGTTGTTCTCGCGCTCGGTGCTGGTGGATATTACGTGTATCAAAATCAACAACCAAAAGATGTTACGATGGTCGTTCATCCATCTGAATTTATTCAGCAGGTTTCGATTTCTGGAAAAGTTATTCCAACAGAACAATTGGATCTTTCCTTTGAACAAAGTGGTCGTATCAAAAATGTTTCTGCAAAATTGAGTGATGTTGTTTCGGCAAATCAACTCCTTGCAAGTCAGGACACTTCACAACTCGATGCGCAGCTCCAGGGCATTCAAGCAAACATTGATTTGCAAAAAGCAAAGTTGAATCAATTTTTATCTGGTGTTTCTTCTGAAGACCTTGCGCTCGCACAAACATCTGTCACAAATGCAGAAACAGCCGTTTCAAACGCAAATGACTCTTTGCAAAATGCGGAACAGGGGTTGGTAGACGTCATTCAAAGTGCGTACACAAAATCCGATGACGCCGTTTCAAATAAAGCAGATCAGTTTTTTTCCAATCCAAGATCCGCGAACCCATCGGTAAATCTGAGCAACATTGGTTCTATTGCCGCTGATCTTAATACAGAACGTCTTTCTATAGGAACTCTATTACATGCATGGAATAGTTCTGTGAGTGATTTGACGGTGGACGGTGATTTATTTGCACGCACCGCAGAAGCAAAGCGAAACCTGAATCAGATGCAGGGCTTTTTTGAAAATCTTTCAACGGCCGTGAATAATCCAAATGTCTGTCTTGTGACAACAAGTTCGTCCTGCGTTACGGTATCTGCTTCGGCAAAATCTGATGTTTCTACTGCTCGCACAACGTTAAGTTCTGCGATGAGTGCTGTCACGGCAGCAGAAGGTGTGTTAAATACAGCAAAGTCGTCTTTGAAAACGGCACAAGGAAATTTAAAAATCGCCAAAGATCAACTCACCATTAAGCAAGCTCCTCCTCGTACATCAGATATTTCTGTGTATCAAGCACAGGTAAAACAGGCGGAAGTAAGCAAAGCAGATTTGATTGCACAATTAAACAAAAAACAAATTCATGCTCCCATTCCAGGCGTAATCACAAATATGGAGGCAAAGGTAGGAAAAATTGCAGGAGCAAACCAACCTGTTATTTCCATGATCAGTTCTGACGCGCTGGAAATTGAAAGCTATGTTCCGGAAAAGAATTTGCCCTTCGTTAAAATTGGAGATGTTGCAAATGTAACATTGGATGCGTATGGAGAAGATGTTGTGTTTGTCACAAAAGTTTTGTCTATCGATCCAGCAGAAACCGTTAAGGATGGTGTGACCACGTATCGTATCGTCTTGCAATTTGTGACACAAGATTCTCGCGTGAAACCTGGAATGACCGCGAACGTCATTGTGAATACAGAAAAGAAATCAAATGTCATTTCTGTCCCTCAAGGAATTATTCAGTATGACAAGGGAAATAAAGTTGTGCAGGTCAAAGAGGGAAACTCCATTCATTATCGAACGGTACAAACGGGAAGTATTTCTACCGTAGGTTCCATTGAGATCACGTCGGGGTTGAATGACGGAGACGTTGTTGTCTTGAAACAGGCGGGAAAATAATATGGTGAACTTGCTTGATATTCAGATTGGTTTCTTTTTGGCGAAGCGTCAAATCATGCGCGCGAGTCTGTGGACCACGGGTCTCATTGTGTTCGTGATGATCCTTACGTTTCTGAACTTGGTTGTTGTGAGCGGAATTCTTGTTGGGTTGATTCAAGGTTCCGTGAATCAACACCACGATCAATATACAGGAGACGTCATCATTTCATCGCTTACGGATAAAAAATATATTGAAAATAGTCCGGGGGTGATTTCCATGATCCAAGCAATTCCAGAGGTAGATAGATATTCCGCGCGCTACAGAAGTGGGGGAACGTTAGAAGCGAATTACAAATTGAAAAAAGAAACAGATCAGCCAAATACGGCCGGCGCACAAATCGTTGGCATTGATCCCGCAAAAGAAGATGCCCTTACGGGGTTATCAAGTAAAGTCATTGAAGGGGAATATCTTTTACCTTCCGATTTCGATAAGGTTTTGATCGGTTCGTATTTGCTTAAACGATTTGTCCCCGTTGATAACCCAGGGTTTGCTGCATTGAAAGATGTGTATCCCGGAACGGTTATTCGTTTGAGTGTAAATGGGATTACACGTGAAGTAACCGTGAAAGGTGTGATCAAAAGTAAAGTTGGTGACGTTGGTCAAAGTCTCTACATGGTTGATTCTCAGTTGCGAAGTTTAATTGGAAGAAATGATGGCAACGTGGCAGAAATTGCGATGAAGGTAAAACCAGGAGTGAATCCATCGGATGTGCGTGATGCGCTTATTCGAAATGGGGCAGATCGTCTTGGAAAAGTTCAGACGTTTGAAGATGCACAGCCAAAGTTTTTGAAAGACATGATTCAAACGTTCTCAACGCTTGGCGCCATGTTGAGTTCTATCGGTCTTGTTGTTGCGGCGATTACGATTTTCATCGTGATCTTTATCAACGCAGTGACACGCAGAAAATACATTGGAATTTTAAAAGGAATTGGGATTCATGGACACGTGATTGAAATCTCTTATATTTTTCAATCCATCTTTTACGCCGTATGCGGATCGGCGATCGGATTGATCATCGTTTATATTTTACTTGTTCCCATTTTTGCCGTGCACCCAATTGATTTTCCGTTTAGCGATGGAATCCTTGTGGCTCCCCTAGGTGAAACGTTTTTCCGTGTTGGATTGCTTGTCCTCTCGACACTCATTGCTGGATACATTCCGGCTCGTATGATCGTGCGCAAAAATACCCTTGATTCCATTTTGGGAAGAAATTAATTTTATGATCGAAGTCAAACAACTCAAACGATCATTCAAAGATGGAGATCGTCAAATTGACGTGTTGAAGGGAATTGATTTTCGGGCAGAGACCGGAGAGTTTATTTCGATTATGGGAAGATCTGGTGCGGGAAAGAGTACGCTTTTGTATCAGATGAGTTTGCTTGATTATCCAACGAGCGGGGAAATCATCATTGATGATGTGGCAACAGAAAATCTTCATGCAGATGCACGTACAAATTTTCGCCTCACACACTTTGGATATGTGTTTCAAGATTACGCCCTCCTTCCAGAACTGACAGCGATTGATAATGTTGTTTTGCCGCTTCTTATGCAAGGGGTCGAAAAGAAGAAAGCGTACGAGCGGGCGACTGAGACACTAACGATTGTTGGACTCGGACATCGATTGGAAAATATTCCAAGCAAAATGTCTGGGGGAGAACAGCAGCGTGTCAGTATTGCACGCGGCATTGTGCATCACCCAAAGATTTTGTTCGCAGATGAACCTACAGCAAACTTGGATAACGAATCGTCGGCGACGGTCATGAAACTGTTTCAACAACTCAACAAAGAAGGTCAGACCATTATTATGGTTACACATGAACCGGAATATGCGAAATTGGCAGATAGGATTGTGAAGATTGATGATGGAAGAATTTTATCGATACAGAAAAATCATTAAACTCTCATCGGGGAGTTTTTTGTGTATAAATATGCATTGGCAAGACGGAGACAAAAGAATATCATGATGGAGTACTTTATATTTTTTCGTATGAAATCTTTTTTTTCGCACATTCGGTTCAATTGGAAATCCGGGTTAACGGTTTCGCTCGTTGCGATTCCGCTTTCTATCTCACTCGCTGTTGCGGCGGGGGCGACACCAACACAAGGAATTATTACGGCCATGTGGGCCGGTGTGATCGCGGGGCTTTTTGGTGGAAGCAATTTTAATATCATGGGGCCTACAGGTGCGTTGTCTGGGGTGTTGGCAACATTCGTCTTCATGAATGGAATCGGGAGCTTGCCCATATTGTCTATAATCGTGGGTGTTGTCATCTTGCTTGCGTGGGCATTGCATTTTGAACGGTATCTTATTTACATCCCTGCAAATACCATCCAAGGATTCACCATTGGTGTTGCGTTCACCATCGCATTCAATCAATTCAATTTCGCCTTTGGGTTATCCGGGTTGCCAAAGCATGAGACCTTTCTTGCAAACCTTCTTGAGTCATTTAAACATATCAGTTCTGCTTCGTGGCAAGCTTCCCTCGTCTTTTTTAGTTTCTTTTGCCTTTTGTTTATCGTGGATTTTCTGTGGAAAAAGATGAAATCCGTTCCATACATTCCAGCAGCGGCTTTGCTTGCTCCGTTTGGTATTTTGCTTGGCTATTTATCGCAAACACATCAAATTCCGCTTACGGTTCAAACGCTTGGAATGCGTTTTACGGATTTATCGCCAAGATTTTTTCTCCCATTTTCTTTTCGTGTTGATTGGAATCTTTCTTTTTTGTCGACGGTTCTCACAATCGCTCTTATTGCGATTATCGAAACCATGTTATCGGCAAAGATTGCGGACGGCATGACAAAAACCAAGCACAACAAACGAAAAGAAATGTTCGGACTTGGACTCGCAAATATTGTTTCAGGGTTCGCTGGAGGAATTCCCGCGACCGCTGCATTAGCACGTACATCCTTGAACATCAAAAGTGGAGCGACGCATAAAACGTCCGCGGTCATGAGTGCTATGTTTGTGGCGATCATTTCATTATTCCTGCTTCCATACTTTTCCTACATCCCACTTCCGGTCGTCGCGGCCATCCTTGTTGTTGTCGCGGTTCGCATGGTTGAGCGCGAACATTTGAAACGCATGTTCAAGATTGATCGCAAAAGTTTTTACATTGCCATGATTGTTGCGGTCGTGACTGTTTGGATCGATCCAATGATCGGAATCTTGGTTGGAGCATCCGTATCGCTCGTGATCTTTCTTGACACACTTTCGCATGGACAATTTGAACTAACGGCAAATGATAAAAATAAAAAGATTGTCGGTACCGTCTCGGGAGACACCATGAAGAAACTTTCAAAGAAGACCCATACACTCATTTATTCGATCAAAGGTCATTTGACGTACGTCGATAGTCAAGCACATATCGCACGCTTTGAATCAGATCTGACCGGGTATGAGCATGTTATTTTGCGCTTGCGTGAACTGTATTTTGTGGATTTGGATGGACTCGATGCCTTTGATGAAATTGTGAACCTTATTCAAGCCAAAGGAAAACAGGTCTATATCAGCGGAACCAATCCACTCATTATCTCCATGATGCGTGAAAGTCACGTGTTTAAAAAATTACAAAAATGTGATGTTGTTTACGCACACACCTCAGACGCGCTCCGAGAGTTAGGATTCCATTCGGGTGTGAAGCATGAGTATTGTTAGGTGTTTTATAAACGTGTTTGTTTGCGGATTCGAGAAAAAATGGAGAGTTAGCTTGACCGATTTCAAAAATTCTTTATAGTTGAGCGGAATCCTAACAAGGTGTTTGGGTTCCAGTGTCCGTGACTTGTAGGGGGATCTCATGTTTCGACGTACATTTCAGCGTTTGAAAATGGTTTTTGGGAACCATCATTTCTCCATTCCAATTTTCGCAGCCTTTGTCATTGGGGCCCTGTACTGCTTCTCGTATGGGATTCAGTGCCTCCTGGTAGATGCGCCTGTTCGCACGATTCATCTTGAGGTGCCTGCGGATGCGGAAGTGCGCGCGGAAACGTCTGTCGCTTCAAACGCGTTCCAGATCAATGTTGAGGCTGCTGAGTGGCAGACGTTGTACAAGAATCGGCAAGAAGGTTCGCATCCCATTGTCGTCGTTCGGCACAACGGGATTGAGTCTTGGCTTCCGCGTTGGGGCGGCATCTTGCATCATTCGCTCGTTGAGAAACCCATTTTTGCCACGGCTCATGTTCAATCCTTTTGGCTTGTAGGTGCCGTTGAAAGGGTTTCGGATCATGAGTATCTCGTGACAGCATCCAAAGAGTGGGGGATCTTTGCATGCTCTGTCGTTGGCGTAATTCTCTTCGGACTGATCTCGTTCCTTATTTTCGCGGAGGAAAGTTACAGTTGGTCCCACACCTGGAATCGCAGTCTTCATCACGCTACTTAGCAGATCCTCAAGGTCTGCTTTTTTGTTTGCGGATTCAAGGAAAATCCGATAAGCTTCAACTAATTATGGACCCAAAAGACGAAATCAAAGCAAAGTTAGATATTGTCGCGGTTATCGGCGAGTATTTGGAATTGAAGCCAGCTGGGATGCATGGGTTTCGTGCACTTTGTCCGTTTCATGCGGAGAAGTCGCCTTCATTTCACGTGTCATCTGACAGACAAATTTTTCATTGTTTTGGGTGTAGTGAAGGAGGAGATATCTTTACGTTCGTGCAAAAAATGGAAGGAATGGATTTTCCGGAAGTGTTGATGCATCTTGGAAAAAAAGCGGGGGTTGAGATTAAACGTTTCTCCACAACGGAGGGAAATACCAAACAACGATTGATGACGATTCACGAACTCGCAACATCGTTTTATAAAAAAGTCTTACAAAGTTCAACGGGTTCGCAAGTTGCGCGTGATTATCTTGCAAACAGAGGAATCACAAGCGCATTGATCGAAACATTTGGAATCGGTTTCGCCCCAGATGACTGGAGCATGCTTTCTGACACGCTTCTGAAACGTGGGTTCTCGGAAGCAGAACTTGTGCAAGCGGGACTTTCTCTCAAGAAAAAATCCGGAAGCGGTGTGATTGATCGTTTCCGAGCGCGCATCATGATTCCGCTTCGTGATCAACATGGGAACACGGTTGGGTTCACGGGGAGACAATTACCTGGTGCAGACTCGAGTATGGGGAAGTATGTGAACTCACCTGAGACGCCAATTTATCACAAAGGAAGATTGGTTTACGGATTAGACCTTGCGAAGCGTGCCATTAAAGACAAACATGGCGTGATTGTGATGGAAGGAAATCTAGACGTTGTTGCTTCTTATAAAATTGGCGTCCAAAATGTGGTGGCATGTTCGGGAACTGCACTTACGCAAGATCAACTTGAACTTCTGAAACGATACACAGATACGGTCGTCTTTTGTTTTGATCGAGATGCTGCGGGACTGACGGCAGCAAAGAAAGGTGTCAGCATTGCTCGTTCGCTTGGATTTGATTGTCGTGCTATTTCTCTTCCAACAGATGTAAAAGATCCAGACGACTTGGTGCAAAAAAATCCAGATGCCTGGAAAGCTTTGTCAGAAGCTTCGGTTCCGTTCATGCAATATCTTTTTGATCGAACACTTTTCAATCGAGATATTTCAAACGTTGATGACAAACGTGTGATCTCGCAAGAGTTATTACCGGCGATTGGTGAAGTGACGGATGTGGTTGAGCGCGAACACTGGCTTGCAAAGCTTGCGTCGCTTTTGAATATTGATCTCGCAATTCTTCGCACAGCCATTAAACAGACCACCCCCAGCCCCTCCTTGTTAAGGAGGGGGGAATCGAGTGTTTCTTCGAATAGCAAAACGATTCAACCAATCAAGCTTGGAAAAAAAGACCAAGTTTTGCTTGTTCTTATTGGTTCCATCCTGAACGATGAGGTGAATCGTGCGTATGTTCGCAAACAACTAGAATCCACAGTTATCGACAACGAAGCCATCCAGAACCTTTACAAATTCCTTGAAGAGACATACACTTCAGACATTGGGACAGCAAAAACACAGGCGTTTTTTGCAAAAGCCCGAAATATTCTCCAAAGCGATCCATTAAAGGAATCTCTTCTTTCCTTGCTTGATGAGTCAAGTCTGATCGCAGAACAACAGTTCGAGAATCTTTCGCCCGCTTCTTGTCTCACACAATTGAATATGCTTTTTGAGACATTGCACGCAACAGATCGCCAATCAAAACGATCCGTGCTTGCACAGAAACTTCGCCAAGCAGAAGATGCGGGTGATGTTGACGCGGTGAACAAACTTTTGACAGAGCTTAACTAAACTTTCATGTACGCCAGTAACGGCATGATGGTTCATTTTTTTCGTATGGCACAGAAACCTGTAAAAAAGACCGTGAAGAAACCTGTTCCGGTAAAGGCAAAGCCTGCACCAAAAAAACCGGTAAAACCACAAAAACAAAGTAAGCCGCAAAAACCGCAGCCGCAGGCAAAAGGTGGAAAACAAAAAGTACAACCACCACAACAGAAACCAAAAGTTCCTGCCGTGCCCAAAGTGCGTTACGTGAAATCCAATCCTCCTTCTGAGCAAGTGCTAGATCGTTTGCTTGAAAAAGGAAAACAACGTGGATACCTCACAGAAAACGAAATTTTGTTTACGTTTACAGAAGTTGAAGATTACGTGGAAACGTTTGAAGCGTTCTTGGACGACATTGAGCGCGTTGGAGTTCATTTTGTTGAATTAAAAGAAGGAATTTTGGGAAGAGAAAAAGAACGCGGGGAAGTTTATGACAAGATTCGCGTCACACATGAAAAACAAAAAGGGGCGAGTGTTCCTGAGCTTACGCAAGACTCCATTCAAATGTATTTGCGCGAAATCGGAAAAATCCCTCTCTTGAACGGAGAACAAGAAGTCGCGCTCGCAAAACGTAAGGAGCGTGGAGAAAAAGAAGCAGAGCGTCGTATTATTGAAGCCAACTTGCGTCTCGTTGTTTCTATTGCAAAAAAATTCGTTGGAAAACAAATGTCTCTTCTGGATCTCATTCAAGAAGGAAACATTGGGTTGTTCCGCGCGGTAAAGAAATTTGAATATCGTAAAGGATACAAATTCTCCACATACGCAACGTGGTGGATTCGTCAGGCCATTACACGTGCGCTCGCAGACCAATCCCGAACCATTCGTATTCCGGTTCACATGGTTGAAACCATTAACCGCTTTACACAAATCGAGCGTCAGCTCATCCAAGATTTGGGACGTGAACCATTACCAGAAGAAATCGCTGCAGAAATGGGAGAAGACGTTGAAAAGGTTCGTCATATCCGCAAGATCTCACAAGACACTGTTTCTCTTGAAACATCTGTCGGAGACGATGATGAGGATTCTAAGCTCGAAGACTTTATCGAAGACGTGAAGACGATTTCTCCAGATCGCGCCGCTGCCAGAGAGCTTCTCAGAGACTACGTGCAGGCTGCGATGGAAGGTCTGACACCACGCGAACAAAAGATTCTTGAAATGCGTTTTGGACTTGTTGATGGTGTCAGTCACACCCTTGAAGAAGTCGGACGAGAGTTTGATGTCACCCGTGAACGTATTCGTCAGATTGAAGCAAAAGCGCTTGAAAAGATTCAAGCGAACTCGCTTAT
This sequence comes from Candidatus Uhrbacteria bacterium, assembly GCA_026395055.1. GTDB lineage: Bacteria > Patescibacteriota > Patescibacteriia > UBA9934 > GWF2-40-263 > XYB2-FULL-45-11. The sequence goes on from JAPLZK010000003.1 coordinate 61,436, forward strand.
TGAAAAACTCAGAGATTATTAAGAAAATCGGGGGCTTTACGCCTCTGTTTTCTTATGATGTCATGGTGATGCAACGATTCATGCTTGATCACGATACACCTTCTGTAATCTGCATCTTTTATGGAAAACGAATCAGAACTGCTTGAACAGGCAAAAACAGATCCGCTCGCTTTTGGCCAGCTGTATGATTTTTATTACAAGCCAATTTTTGGATTTTTGTATAGTCGTACAACACACGTTGAAACAGCGAAGGACTTAACCAATGAAACATTTTTTCAAGCGCTGAAAAATTTTCATCGATTTAAACCTCGCAAGAACGCTTCGTTCAAGTCTTGGTTGTTTGCTATTGCCGTCGCACAGGTTGGGAACTTTTATCGTCGTCGTTCAAAAATGTTTGAAGTGACCACAGAAGAAGCTCCTGAACTGGTTGATAAAGATGAATACCGTCCAGACATTGCGTTTCAGATGGGGCAAGATGCAGAGGTGTTAAAAGAACAAATTCATCTCTTGCGTGAAACCATGAAGCAATTAGATCAAAAACAACAAACCATTCTTTCGCTTCGATTCTTTTCTCACATGAGCATTCCAGAAATTAGTAAAGTACTCTCCATGAAAGAGGGAACTGTTAAATCGCATATTCATCGAGCACTAAAGAGATTGCAAGGAATGATGTTAGAAACAATAGAGACGGAAACGATTACAGAAGGGGTATCTATAAAAAAATATGAACACGTATTCGAAAGAACAACTTGAACAGCTCTTCGAACAAACGGGAACCATGAATATTCCTGAGTGTGACGAGCATCGTTATGCGTTACGACGCAAGCTTTTGAATTCAAGTTATTTCAATGAGCACAGAAACGCCATGCGTAGACGTGCCATGTTATTTGTTCCTGTTGTCGCAAGTGGTTTTGCGGTTGCGGTCTTGTTTGTTGGAACACACACCATGCCTGCACTGAATGTAGATGTTGCAACAGAGCAAACGGAAATTGCGGGTGCACCAGATCCAGATTTTTTGACAGACGGTCTTACAGCAACATACTTTGATGCGAGGCCCGTTGTCGCTGCAACACTAGATGCAAACACGGTTCCATTTTCTACAGCAGCCATGAATATGCAAATCAATTAAAAATAAAACAGCCCTTAAGGCTGTTTTTTGTTTCCGAAGAAACAATGTAAAACCTCCAAAATTGGATGCATCACGAAGTGCTGAAGGAAAAAAATTGCTGAGACGTAGAAAAACTACGTTGAAGTAATTTTTTTTCGAAGCACGAGTGAGGCGCCAATTTTGGAGGTTTTAACTTCATGGGATGTATTTGGCTGAGTTGCAATCGAGTCGGCGCGATGAAGCGCCGTCCGAGAGTGCATGGAGCAGTCAGTTCACACCGAGTGTCTCCAGACACTTGTGACATGTTCCTACCTGCCGGTAGGCAGGCCTTTTCGGGAACACCGCGGGGCTCTCATGTGTTTGATCAAAGATCTCGCACAGTTCCAAGCCCAAAAGCCAAATTTTGCCCAAATAACATCCAGGATGAAGCAAGGGTATTGTAGCATATCGATTACAGTTTCTGTAGCCCAAGGTTTCATCCTTTGGGTCTTTTGTTAGAAATCTACAACAAAATGGGAGGTGAACTATTGACAGAAACGTCATTTTGGTATAGATTACGAATCGTTGATGGCGGGACTTGATCCCGGTGGGCAAGCATGTATTGTGCGAGACCCCCAATAGAGGGGCGTAGTCCATAACCCCATCTCCACCCGGCGTGCGCAACTGCCACGTCGGGTCGAACGAGAGCTGAATAAGCTCCACAATACTTGAGCGGCAGGCGGCCGCTCGAGTCCGTGACGTCTCTGTCCAAGGGGCGAGCTCCAGTAGGGGGCGTTTCACGAAGGTCTGGTTCACGATGGGTGGCGAAAGCATAGCCCAAACTGCAATCAGATGTCTGGAGAATGTATTTCCGAATAGACGTGGACAAGCCTTCAATGCGGCTTATCGGATGGCAGAGCAATCTCTGCTTCGGGAATACAGGAGACTAGACGCCATGACGGAGTACGCTTCGGCGACTTACGTCATGGCATAAACGAGAGCTGCATAAGCTCAACAATACGTGTGCGACTTCGGTCGTTCATGTCCACAGGCAGTCGTTGGGGATTCTTGTCCTGGCGATGGGTTGGCATGGATTTGCCTCCTGTGAAGGTCTGGTATCATTCAACCTCAGGCGGACTGAGTTCCGTCAGTGCAACAAGAGGTGTGACTGCATATCAGATGTCTGGTGAATCAAGGTCGGGAATTTCCGTACATATCCAAATCGAGTTCGGGGTCGCAAAATTCGGCCACTCGATAAGGCGAGACCTTGAGGAGACCAGACGCTCGGTTGGTGAGGGAGGTGGATAAGATCCTGACCCAAGACCCAATCGAGCATGAACGAGAGCTGCATAAGCTCAACCAAAAGCTCGTACCCGGTGTGGACGAGTGGCGTAGCTGATAAACCGCAAGGGGAGTCAGTGAGTAGGCATAGCGACATGTTGTCGCGATTGCCAGTCCCGAGCCGGCGGCCTCGTAAGAGTGCTCCGCCGGCCGGGCCGAACGACTCTACTCGATCCCATCTGGATCGAGTTTTCTTTTTGAAAAAATGATTCTTGACCAACGGGAAAAATCTGTTAAAGTTTCTTTAGAGTCTTTGTGAGACGCGCACTCCATTTTGGGCACAAGTGGAGTGTGAATACGTTCCGAGGTGAAGCTGTTTTCGCCAGCTTTTCGACCATCTCGAAACAAGCCTTGGTGTGATTTTGGACCAATCACATTAAAATTCCGCTGCGTTGGTTGAGCGGCCAAAGGCGCGCAGCTTCCCGAGTGTTGATAGGTGTATTGCAAGATGCACCTCCGCTCGGGTCAAACGAGAGCTGAATCAGCTCAAACAAATCATCGCCTTACAAGCGGCGATGTAGGTCTCGGTTGTCGTCGTTTCGACCAACCGTGCGCATGAAAGGCGGATCCACAGCACCGTCATGCGCAATTGCTGCATGCACCCGGACCCGTGCGCAGCTCCCCGGTCAAAGGCAGTGAAACATCCCCCGGTGTTTTCACAGACCGGGTCGAACGCTTCTCCTACTCGATCACCATGATCGAGTTTTTCTTTTGTTGACGATTCGACCTTTGTTATCTATGATGCTGTTCACACATCAACAAAGGTGATTGTCATGGCTGAGATTCGATTGCTCCCAAAGTTTCTGACCGCGGAGATTGCAAAGATCGCGGTAGACAGCGTCTTCGAGCTTGTCTTCAAGAATGAAGCCTTGATCGCGCGTCTTAAACGCAAAGAGTGTCACGTCGTGATTCTTGTTCCTTCCATGTTTGCCGATTGTGATGCGGGATATCCGAATTGGCCAAACTACCGGACGGATTCGTTCTGTCTTTATGAGCAAGGTTTTGGTCATGAAGAAGAGTGGCCGTATCCATTCAAAGACATCGCACAATGCAAAGCGCTCCAGCTTTGGCAGGAGCGCAATGATGATCGGACGGACGTGATGCCGCATTTGCTTTTCCCGGGCGACACTCCATTTTGGGGCGGAGTTCGAAGGCATGGCATTGTGGTGACCTGTTCGGGTGTGCAGCCGTACTTTGACAAAATGATCTCCGGTATGATCGCGGACATGTGCGCGGCGCTCGCGTATGATGCGTGGATGCAAAGCGAAGACAAAGCCGAGGATAACAATTTTCTTTCCTAACTCGATCACCATGATCGAGTTTTATTTTTTCAAAAAAAGTTTTTTCGAACGGATTTCAAGAAGCTCATCTTTTATAAGTCGACCAATCATCGCCTCAACCCATTCGCTATCTGTTATCGGATCAAATTTTTTATCAATGTTGTGTCCGATCGTTCGTGGGTCAACACCATGCGTTGCTTCTCGAACGCATTTCAAAATTCTTCCTCGATAAATGCGGTCAGGGTGCGGTTTCTCGTTATGTCTCGACTCGATAGCTTTTTTTACCATCTGCTTTGGAATAACCACTCGACCTGAGAGAAATTTTTTCGACGCAGGACATTCTTGACGCAGTGGACACTCGGCACACTTCGGTGATTTCTGACAGATGTCGGTTGCAAGATCGAAGATGGCTTGAGGGACATCAAAGTAGTTTCCTCGAACGGGGAGAAACGTATCAACACGTTTTTGAATCAACTCATCGTCTTCTGGTTGTGGAAATGGTTTGCCAAGGAGGAGTCGACCAAGAACACGACGAATGTTCGTATCAATCGGCATCACACGTTTCTTTTGCGCAAACGCACTGATTGCGCTTGATGTGTAAGGTCCAATGCCTTTTATGGCGCGCCAGCCTTCGATTGTGGTTGGTACACTTCGAGCCGTAACTTCTCGAGCGGCATCGCGAAGCATAAGTGCGCGACGATTGTATCCAAGTCCTGCCCAGGCTCGAACCACTTCTTCATTCGTGGCGCTTGCGAGATGTTTCCAATCTGGAAATTGTTTCAGCCAGGCTTTGTAAAAAGATTTCACGCGATCAACTTGCGTTTGCTGCAACATCACCTCACTCACAAGAATGTGGTATGGATTGCGTGTTTTTCGCCACGGCAAATCACGACCATGCGCCTTATACCAAGTGAGTAATTTTGCGGCAGATTTCATAGATGCTTGTCAGTGTATCGGATCCGGGAGGGGGTTGCAACGCGGACACTTGCATATTTTTTTCTGAACTATTACCATTATGAAGCTCCCTACTTCGGGGGAATTATTCATAAATACAAAAGCTATATGACACTTGCAAGCGCATTTGCCATGGACGACGAATTGGACCCAGACGCAGACGACGACATGGATATGGATGAAGACGAAGAAGACATGGATGACGACGACGAAGACGATGACGATGCAGACGGTGATGCATAAAAACACAAAACAGACTCATAATGAGTCTGTTTTGTTTTGGGTTTCATGATTGACAAAGATGGGAAAAGATGATAAAACGCATTCGCGATTTATCGCACGGAGGAACGAATGATGTTGACCGAGAAAGATCGTAAGAATGCTCCACACAACAGTCATGGTGGCTTGACCCTTGTTCCCATGCCGGGATTTGAGGTGCTCGCAACCGAGCTCAAGACGTTGATCGAAGAGAAACACCTATCAAAGGAATCATTACGCGCCAGGAACAAATCGAAATCAAAAAAGATTACGCCTGTCGACATTGCCATTCCATTTTTCGGTGAACGTCCAAGTGGCGAGCCGTACGTTCAGCTTGGAAAAGATCACATCGGTGGACACGACTGCTTTATTCTCACGAGCGGTCCTGGGACCTGTGAGATGACGATGCGGTTGATTTACCTCGTCGGATATCTCGCTTCGCGCAAAGCGGACCGTATCACCATCGTGAGTGGGTATTTTCCGCTCGGACGATCCGACAAAGATGAGGGTGATAAAGAACTGGCGATGCCGCCGTTTCTCATCCAAGCTATCAAGGGGGTTGATGAAACCAAATTGCTTCATCGCATCATTGCGGCTGATCCTCACTCGGATCAAGTGGTGATGGCCGGTGGACGCGGTGGACTTATCACGCCTATTTATCTCACGCAGCTCATTTTGGAGAACGTGGTAAAGCAAGCGTTGAACGTGTCCGACAAAATCTGTTTGGCATTTCCAGACGATACCGCGGCGAAGCGATTTGAAAAAGTCCTCGCTCCCGTGGAAGAAAAATTGGGAATCACGTTTGCGGTCGTTTCGACAGCTGCACGACGTAAATCTGGTAGTGTAAAAAATGTGAAGTACATCGTCGGCGATACAGATCAGATGAAAGACGCACTCGTTCTTTCTCTCGATGATGAAATCGCAACAGGAACAACGAACATCAACGCTGCGTTGCGGTTCGTGAATGATTTTGGCGCGAAGGAAGTTTGGGCAATCGCAACACATGGCGTGCTTTGCGGTGATGCTGTTTCCAGATTTCTGAGTCCCACAAGCCCGATCAAACGGGTCATCATCACGAACACTATTCCGGTCGAATCTCGACCAGAACTCCAGCCGCTCATTGACGCAGGGATCCTTTCCGTTATCACGTGGACAGAAGAGCTGTCGCTCATCTTGTACTATGATCACTGGAACATGAACATTCGAGAGACCCGCTAACCGTCGTCTTCCTAGACGCGGTTTTTTTATTGGGCAAAGAAAAAAAGCGCGTTGGCGCTTTGAGGGAACTATCGAGGGGGAGTGGAGTCTTCTACGATTTCAAGGAAGGAAAAGGTTTTGCCAGAAAAGGCGTAACCCATCATGACGTCATCCATGCGGTCCGTGTAAGGAAACCCTTGGATGCTGAGAAACGTTTGCACGCCCTCCGGTTTGAAACGGACCAACTTTTGATTGATGATCTTCGCTTCGCTCCGAATTTCAACCTTGATTGGGAGTGTACTGATGGATCGCTCAAACACGAGTGGGTGGGTGATGTGCCAACCTGGCGCGGTCGTGGTCGTCATCTTTCCTGTGACCGTGTCATAGAAGATGCCGATCTCGTTTGCGCCAACATGGCTCACATCCAACGTGTAAAAAAGACCGAGAAGAATGGACACGATGGTAATGAGATCTGTGAAACAGAAAGAATACGCAGAAGATTTCATGGGACCCTCCTTTTTTCTCATTGTAGGATGTACGTGTGGAACCAATGGGAAATTTCTGCAGACTTGTTATTCCACAGATACACTCCCCACATCAGCACATTGCCGATTGTGGCCAAGACGACAAAGTAGATCGTGAAAAGAACGGCGATTTCTTTCAGGGTCCTCGCCATGTAGATGCCTTGCGTAATGCAGGCAATCGAGATGAGCATGAGAATCGTTCCTTGCAGATAAGATCCTGCAAGAATGCTCAGAATCAAAATGAGTGCAATGACAACGGCCGGCATATTGCTCCTCCTTGGTTTCGTAAAACCAAACAAACACCAGTCGATTATTTGGGATCTGTCAACCCATCCTGTATGATAATGGAAATAATCGCTCATATTTTTTTCTATGAAACTTTTTGCACGTAAGCCATCTTTTCTAAAAGTTCTGCGAGAAAGTTTGATGGTACTTATTGCGGCCGTTCTTATCTGGCGGGGGATTTGGGTTCTCTTGGATAAATTTGATGAACACTACATGCATGGCAGTCACGTTTGGTCTGCTCTCGCAGGAATTATTGTTGGATGTGCGATGGTATTTTTTGCGGATCGTGATTTGGAGGATTTGGTGTAGAAGGGAAGTTCGTTTGGTCGCAATAAATCCCAGATTCGAATGGGATTTTTTTATTTGATATGAATCTGTACACCTATTTTCATTTGTGCTAGCGTTATTTTAGGTTCTTTACAACGGAGGTGATTCGTGAAAAATCAACCTGTTTTGCTTACGCGTCGATCCGTTCTTCGCATGGTTCCTCTTGGTGTTGCCGGAACAATCTTGCTTCGTCCGAAGCCAGCAGAAGCCAATATCATCATTGCCATCTTCGAAGTTGGTAGTTATGGAATGGGATCTTTGCTTGGCGCGGGTCTTGTCATGGGACTGCTCGCTGTCGGAGCGGTGCAGGCCATTGATTATGGTTTGCATGCCGTTTTCGGTAGCGGATCATCTGGATCTGGTGGTGGAGGTAGTTCATCGCAATATTCCGCTAGCTATCCGAGTGGATGGAAAGCATACACGCCGCCCAAACCGATTGAGATTCGTATCTCCTTCAATCCAACGGACAGAATTGCCGGAGATGTGTTGCGGATACGCGCTATCGAACACAACATTCTCAAGAATGACGGCATTGTTCTCCCGCATGGCGGAAGACTCATGATCGAAGAAGATGGGACGATGCGTTTCGCGGATACAAAATTTCGCGGATACGCGCGTATGCAAAACAATGGTGACTTGTCCGTTTGGACACCGGAACATCAGCACGTCCTTTCGCGATCTCCGCGTGAGGGCAAATTTCACAACCTTCATCATGATTCAGACGGCGGTCGAATCGCCCTGACTTCATTGCTGGGAGAGATCAAACATGCGTAGGAATACACGTTCGATCTGTCTTGTGTTCATGGCAGGTGTTCTCGCAACCTCATTCGTTGAGGCACAAGAAAAACCGACCATAGACAAATTGCAAACGGAAGAGCGCAAAGAAACGGTCAAGACGCTTCAAGCATTCATGCATCAAATCTGGGATCTGGATCGAGATGTGCAAGACAAGCTCTTGCGTGCACGCTTCTTGAATGCAAGTCTCACGTTCGCTTTCGCTGATGCGAAGAAACTCCAAAATGACGAATGGGCGGGTGGAGGAGATGCAAAAAGCGATCTTGAAACAGGAGAAAAATGGTGGACACTCACAAGCACTGTTGTGCACTGCACGGACAGAAGCTGGTCTTCTGAGAATGGTGGCACAAAAAGCTGCCATTCCTATCTAGACTCAAAGCTTGTTGTTGATGTTTGGCCGGATGCCGACATGCTTGATTGGATGAAAAAGCGCGATGAGTACACGGGCTATTCGAAGGATGAGATAGGAGATGACGCCCTCACCCTAGATTTATCTGGGAAAATTTATAACGTTCGACTGAAGATTACGAGCAACTGTGATGACGCAGATTTTGAGGGTTGTAGACCAAATGCAAGAACGTTGACGCTTACCGTTACTATGCATTCAATCACACCGACAGAATTCAAAATCGACACGGCTCGGAATTCGTTCCTTCACGGAACGGTACGCGTCCTTGCAAATTATCTTATGGATGCAACCACCAAATGGGTGAATTACTTGATGGGAAAAGGGAATCGGCCTGACCGGATCTTTTCAAAAGAGAAACCTTAGCCTTGTTCCTGAACAAAGAAAACCTTGAGCGATTGCTCGGTTCGATTTGTTCAGGATTTTTTATTTTGTTCTAAACAAAAAGATCCGAATAAAATCGGATCTTTTCTTTCTAAGTAAAAATTACTTTGTTGCTTTTGCAGCTGTCTTACATGTTTTTTCTGTCGTAAGTGCTGTTTTCTTTGTTGAAGACTTTAACGCCAATGCTGCTTTCTTTGCTTCAGCTCTTGATGTGAACGCCGCTTTTTTTGCATCTGTCTTTGCTTTCATGGCATCTGCCATTGCTGTTTTCTTTGCAACTTTGTCTGTTAATGCTTTTGCATTTGTGACAGCTGATTTATATGTTGTGTCTGCTGCTTTTATTGCGTCTGTGTAAGCCGTGTTTGTTACCTTTACTGTGTCTGCATATGTTGTACTTGCTGCCTTAACAGCGTCTGTGTATGTAGCTGTACATGCAGCAACGGCTGGATTTGGTGCTGCCTTTGTTTTTGCTGGAGCGCCTGTTGCAGCAAAAGTGGCAAGAGGGAGAATAAGAGCTGTTGTGACCGCGGAAAGCAGCGCGAATTTGATCTTGTTGTTCATACAATTTTATGAATAATGAATATGCATAAGTATATCAGGTATTCAAATGCAGGAAGTGCAACGTTTTTTATTCTAAAAAAACGTTTAAATTAAGCTATTTTATATAGATAAAGTAAAAATGCTGTGTTGGCATTTTTTTTCATTCATTAGGAACAGAATGCTTTTATGCGTGTATTAAAGCAGAGACATCGCCTTCTGAAATTCTTCCTCTGTTGCGAGCGGGCCTTCTAAACGACCAAATGGATGTGATTGCCAGTACGGCAAGGTATTCATGTTCTTTCTTGTTAAGCGTTCTGCAAGATCCTGATCTCCATGAGTAACTTCTGAAAGAAAAAATTGTACTCCACCTTCAAAAATTTCTTCTCCAGGTTTGATGGCCCCTTCATGTGAATCGAACACACACACAAATCCTTCTGGGGTTTCAAATGCAATGTCGTTTGTATGAGCGCCTTCAAGCGGCATGCCACAGGTCATACAGGATTTCATCATACGTGTTATTTCCAGATACTAAGGATGATTCCCATTGCACCGAGTTGAAGAAGTGTGCTGCCGCATTCGAATAACCAAAGTTTTATATTTCGTTTCATCCAGATCACTTCATTCGAAGAAGAAGTCACGATAAATCCAATCCACATCCATGCAGCAACAATCAAACCTTTGTACCAAGCAATCTCTCCCATGGCTTGTGAAGAGAAAGCCATCCAGAGAACTCCGGCTAAGACAAATGCCGCGACAAGGTTCGCGATAAAGTTCCAGGTCATTTGAGGGATCATGTCGGATAATTTTTCTTTTCCTGTTGGGTGTACGTTTGCTAATTTCATCCACGTTTTTCCAAAGAGGGGACCGTGCATTAAAAATCCAATGACAAACATGGTGGCAGCTGCGACGAAGATGGCGTAGAGATTCATAACGTGGGATTAAAAGCTAAATAAGAGATATGAAGAGCGTTTTGATTTACCAAGGAGATCATGCATCAAGGATGCAAGAAGAGACCAGTAAAGAGCGAAGCCGAATCCGATGAAGGGAGGTGGTGGGTCATAGTCCGGTGCCTGTCTCAAATATTTGATCATGGGCAACAGTGGTCCGATCAAAATTATTTTAATCGGCAAAATGATTATGGATACCGTATTTTTCCAAGCGACGGGTGATCCCAAACCTAGAAATGATTCTCCGTGCGCGGGAAAGCCCCTGACTTCTGATCCTAAAATCGAGTTCGTGATGAACTGAAAAGTGAATGCGGAAATGAGAAAGAGAATGATGAATTTCTTTCTTGAAATATTCATATCTATCCAACGTTAGGATGTGACTTGTGGGGTAAGTATACCAGTTTCCATCCTCGTTTGGGTATGATAATAATTTTGAACAAACCATTGGTTTTTTTGTACGGCTCCGATGCGGCTTCTCGAAACGCTTAATGTATTAGCAAATAAATTAAATCATTTCCATTCTATAATCCACATCTGTCATTTTAACGTAATGAAATTTGTCTCCGTACGTTTCCATAACGGAATCATTCTCTTTTGCGTGCAATGGATAATGTGGCAACACGATATAATCAACGAGACCAAAACACGTTGGGTCAGATAAAACGAAACCGGCAGGTAATTCAACAGAGTCTTCTTCGACAAACGGTTCTGCGCTTGGACCCGCAAGAAGAGATCCGGCACTTGAACCGATATACATTTTCCCTTGATGTAAAAGTGAACGAATAATGTTATGCAATCCGGAACGATGAGATTGTTCTGTGAGATATGTCGTATTTCCACCTGCGACAAAAATAATGTCGGCCGAGGCTAAATCTTTTTTCAACTCTTCTTCATTTCTATTTTCCAAATCAACATCTGTAACCTCGTACCCAAGTCCAACCAAAGCTTCTCGATCTTTTTCAACCCACGGATGTTCTGTATATGGATTTGAAGCGGTAGGGATAAACGCAACAAGGGCGTGTTTCGGCAATAGCGCATTGTCAAAAAGTTTCTTTGCGATTGTATTAAAGCTCGAGGTGAGAATGAGATTTGGGATTGACATAGGATTCTAGTATAGCAAAAAAACGCAGGGGTGTTTCATTGTGTTTAGAGGGTGGGGGATTGCCACGCTCTCGAAAGCCAATGGCCGATCAGGGCTTTCTCCGCTCGGCAAATCCCCACCCTCGCAAATTGTCGCGATGGTCGATAGACGACAATTTGAACAAACCTTCGGTTTGCGAGCCATACAAAAAACTCTAGTCGAAACTAGAGTTTTTTGTATGGCTCGGAGTCCGGGAACAAGTGACAACCGTAATTGAAAGGAGTTTATCGACCGCTAATGATGCCCTGCCCATCGTTGCGCTTTCCCGGGAAGGCGAAGAAGAGTGCGGGAGATTGCACCACGCGCGAATCCTGAGTGGGTATCTCTGGCTCAGTGGTCACAAAAAGACCTCTGATGGGGGATATCTGACATGAAGCTTTACGTGCCGTTCGCTACCTTTGCGACAACCGCATTTGTCTCGTTTCTTTTTTCGTCGTACATCCTTATCTACTACGTTGTCCCTGCGCATGATTTGGAAGTAATCATGAAGGCTTCAACCGCCAGTGTCGTATTCGCACTCTTCGGCGTTGCCGTCGTCGGAATGACGAAATGGACCCGTATTCCGGTACTTCCCCGAATGCTGAAACTCTAGAAAGAGCGCATTCTTCAGGCTCCACCCAATCTGGCAAGATTGGGTGTTTTTGTTGCATCTGAGCTTTCGGTCTAGAGGCTACACAACAAATTTGCCGAAGCTACTGTTCCGCAAAGAATCCCCACGTATTCACTCAGTCGAACTTGGCGATAGGGGTCCTTGTGGCCGTGCCCTTGGAGGTGGTGTTCTATCCGTCGGAGCCCCGGCCGGCCCGGTCGGCGAATGACATATTGTATCGCTATTCAGCGTTCCTCGGAACTTCTCGTCGTCAAGTTCCATCGATACTCGAAAAGCAGCAAACGTGCCAAACACGAGTGCTACTACGGCCCCCAAGAGGGCCACGTAGACGGCACATCCCCACTTGCGAAGCAGTTGACCCTTGAACCGGAATCGGACTGTCTCATCGGCATCGCAACCGCGCGGCTTGACGCGGTTGACCAGCGGAACCCGAACCAGACCTTGACTCTCGCCACGCCGTACTTGCTGCAGGAAACGGCGATGGCGCATCAACGCGATTTGCCCTTTATCATCTTCAAGGCCGAAGGCGTCCACCTTCAGGGCGTAACCGCCCGGAACATCTACATCCCGATCCAGAAATCGGTCGGACCATCCGGGGGACTGCTTCTGGCGAGTGGCACTGACCACGCTGTCGCGCGGGCTGCGCTCGACAACCTGCTGCAGGAAGCTCTGGCGCGCAAGAAGCGGCGCGAAAGCAGTGATTTCTGGAACAAGATGAAGAACCTCGGCCTTGGGATTGCCGCAGTTGGGGCTGGAATCACGGCACTGGATGTTTACGGTCGGCCAGATTGCTTTGGCGGCTTCTACTACAACGACTCCGAATGCAAAGCCTGCGGGTACCGATTGAAATGTAAAGGGAAAAAGGCGGAAGACGGCAGGTAGCAACACTGCATGAATGGCGCCGGGAGGGGCTGCATACGCAATCGCCGGCGGGAAAGCTATGGCGTTGGCTCCACGATATGCGAACATTTGCCCGGGGAAATACTGAACGCTTCGGTGTGTACCGGGACTTGACAAGCGATCGGTGTTGATCCAAATCGCAGTTGCGAGTTGCCAACGGCGGTCGCTGTGGAAAATCTGCTCCACTTCTTTGAAGGATTGCTGTAGAATGTCAAGCGGGGCACTTAATGGAATTCAATGAAATTCAAGTTGTTCCCCTGACAACCCAAGGGCAATGGAGCCAACTCAGGACTGCATGTCCGATGTTGACTTCATGGGGGCTGAAATTCCTTCAGCAAGGACTTGCTGACCATGTGAGAACTGCGGTAGTTGAGCGGCGTTATGTGTGCAAAGACCATCGGAATCTTCATAGCAATTTCTACTCAAAGAAATTCCAGATGCGGCAAGAGCCGTGCTCTCGCATCCACTTCTTCACCGAGAAGTTAAGTGACGAGTTTGACGTCTATGCTCCAACGGAGGAATTCTCGGCCGGATACGTTGGCTACTCGGTCATTCGACCTGTGACGGAACGGTGCATCGGCAGAACGGTTCTTGACCCTTGGCTAATCGGCCGCGGCCCGAGTTCCGGTCACTTCATGCTCAGAACCGGTTTCAGGTCACATATCAACGGCACGCGCTTCAATGTCAGCGGATTTCCGATGATGTCGCAGGATTCCGAAGCAACGGTTTGTGCGCACTCAGCTCTTTGGAGCGTTTGTCGGTATCTATCGGAAAGGTACCCAGAGTATCCTGAGATCTATCCCTATGATCTCATTGATATGACGCAGGACGTCTCGCAAGGTCGACGTGTTCCTTATCGCGGTATGACCTACCGGGACTACGCAACAATCCTAAGTCAATTTGGCTGTCACCCGGTGGTTGTAAAGACTCGGGCAAGCACATTGGATACTACTTTGATCGAAGAAAAGTACCAGGATCTTTGCACATACGTAGAGTCAGGATTTCCGATTCTAGCAAGTCATCCCCGTCACGTTGTGGTAGCGATTGGCCATACTCTCGATAAGTCCGCGACCCCGAAGCCTGATGGCGAGGGTCTCGTGAGCAGTTCAGAGTTTCTAAAGCAGTTCGTAGTAGTTGACGATAACGCATTCCCGTATCGGCTGCTCGGTCGAGCCGCCGACCCGATGAACTACAGCAAGAAGTACTCGATCGAAACCATTCATTCGGCGGTTTGCCCGCTACCAGAGTTGGTGTTCCTTCCCGCAGAGGGTGCACGAAGGGCTGCGAAAAGCATACTGAGGCAGCTCCGAACTGAGTTCGGAGCAGCTCTCCTAGACGGCGAAGATGAGCCGTTGGTGACGCGACTGTTCTTGACAAACGCCTCTGCACTTCAGCGACGTCGCCGAGAGAAGGCGGGCATTGGTCCCACGTTCGACGAGGCAGTCTTGATTACGACGCGCATCCAACTTCCGCACTTTGTTTGGGTGATGGAAGTTGGCCCCATGTCGCTGTACAAACAAGGCTACTGCACCGCGGAGATTGTCCTTGATTCGACAGCGAACGAGCGTGAGGAATGCTTGATCTACGCTAGAGTCGGCTCAAATCTCGTGTGGTCGACGGACGGAGAATCGCTCTCAAAACCAATTGTTAACGGCCACAGCCGAATTCATCAATACACCCACAACCTAGGAGAACACTAGATGGAAAAAAAGCCTGGCGTCGCGACTAATCCACCTGTGCGCCGCTCGCTGCCGAATCTCAAGGAGTTCGTCGCCGACGCGAAGAGTACCCCCATTCTTGCGAATGCAATTGCAGAACTGCGAGCGCTCGATGAAGAGGAAGGTACGACCCCCGTTCAACGCTACAACACTGACTGGGCGATTCTCGCTAATGAAATTGTTGGCCAAGAGACGGTATAACTGAATCGAAGCCACACAACCGGACTCAACCGACTCGTGGAGAGGTCGGTTTTTTTGCTGGCGTCGATCGAAAAGTCAATAGTCACGCGCCGTCAGGCAACCACTCGGCAATTCGTGGCATTCACTTTCTCGATCTCCGCCGCCAAAGTCGTATCCGCCAACCCGGCATAATGCTTCGCCGTTGTCGACACGTCCGCATGCCCGAGCATCCGCGACACGTAGAAGAGCGGCACGCCGCACTCAAGCCACCGCGCCCCACATGACCGTCGCAAACCATGAAAATCAATCTGGCGTACTTTCGCCTTCTTGCACGCGGCGACAGTGTCGCGGCGCAGGTTTCCTTTTCCGAACGTCCCTTGCGAGAACATGTAGCCGTCCGTGCCCCAGAGGCTCTTGGCCTCATCAAGAAGCTCGATCGCTCGGTCGTCGAGCGGGATTGCCCGTGCGCGAGATGACTTCGAAACCGGCACCGAGATCGCCGGACGACCAACCGTGCCGTGAATCGGGCAAGCACATCGTCGTTGACGAGGCCCAAGCACGAGAACTCGCCGGTGGCCATGTCGGTCCAGTGCCAGATTCGTTCCAGGGCCGCGGCGTCGATCCAGACCCGCGGGCCCGTCCTGATTTTCATGGAGTTTCTCCAAAATGGAGCAGCCCAGCCCCTGTCGAACTTCGGCAAGGGCTGGGTGCTCAGGTTGTTGTCGTGGTGCGTGACGCGGCGACTATTCGTCGTCCTCGTGGTCCGAGCCGGGGCGGCGAGCTATGAGCTCGTCCTGCGTCAACGACTAGCTCGCGGAGAACCTGTTCTGATGTCGGAACAGGCGGAACAATCATTCTCCGAATTCGCCGCTGAATGGTTTCGGACGTATGTGCAAACCAACAACAAGCCCAGCGAGCAACGCACGAAGATGCTTAATCTGAAGAATCATCTTCTCCCGTTCTTCGGACGGCTTCCTTTGAAGAAGATCAGTTCTTCACTCGTCGAACAATACAAAGCGAAGAAACTCAGCGAGAACCTGTCACCGAAGACGGTGAACAACCATCTCGTTGTTCTCAGCAAGTGCCTTCATACCGCGAAGGATTGGGGACACGTCAACGACTGCCCGACCATCAAACATTTGAAGACAGTATCCCAGCGACTTGATTTTCTGAGCCCGATCGAAAGCCAACAGCTCATTGAAAACGCCAGCTACCCGATGTGGCAGGAAATGGTCTTCCTGGCACTCCGGACGGGGATGCGACTAGGTGAACTCTTCGGCCTGGAATGGCAAGACATCGATTTTCCCCGTCGACTACTCACGGTGCAACGGTCAATCGTTCAAGGAATTGTCGGAACGCCGAAGAACGGAAAGACGCGGCACATACCGCTAACAACGGACGTGTGCAGGGCGTTGTTCGAAATGCGCCAACCGGCGGGACTCGTCTTCGCGCGTCCAGATGGTTCACCTCTATCACATATCATGGCGCAGAATGCGATTCGACAGGTATGCAAACGTGCTGACGTCCGAAGGGTGTCGTGGCACATTCTCAGGCACACGTTTGCATCGCAGCTGGCCACTCGTGGCGTTCCACTCACCGCCATCAAGGAGTTGCTTGGTCATTCATCTATCACGATGACCATGCGATATGCGCACCTTGCGCCATCCACATTGCGCGATGCCGTTAATGTCCTTGAAAACCAAAAATCGCCCGAAAAGGAATCTCTTGGGCAACCGGTGGGCAACGGAACCGCTTCCGTGGCAAATATGCGTGTCTAGTTTCTCCAGAATGTGCACATTCACTGCACTTTCTGTCTATTACATGGTCTGATTCATGGCTCGGAGTCCGGGAACAAGTGACAACCGTAATTGAAAGGAGTTTATCGACCGCTAATGATGCCCGTTACGATTCTGCTTGAACACGGTACGATGGAGTCACTAATTCACTCATGTCATTTTCATGTCAGTCATCATCTATGCTCGTGTCTCAACCGAGGAACAAGCCGAAACTGATTTATCGATTCCAGCACAGATTCGAGCCATGCAGGCTTATGCAGCAGGCACGCTCAATAAACCAATCGTTCAGGAATTCCAAGATGTGGCATCTGGTCGTTCAATGAAGGGGCGATCTGGTCTCCTTGCTGCAATAAAATTTGCGAGTTTGCGTAAGGAAGTCGATACGTTTTTGGTTCATCGGATAGATCGCTTATCACGAGACATCGCCGATTATCATGTGATAAAGGCTACGCTTGCAAAACACGGTATTCGTCTTGTTTCCGTCGTTGAACACACGGACAATACACCGGCTGGCGAACTCATGGAGAATATTTTCGCGTCGTTTGCTCAATTCACCAGTGCGAAGATTGGATTTGAGGTGAGAAAAAGTTTGGAAGAACGGCTGCGACGTGGTGAGTGGACGGCGCAAGCTCCCGTTGGATATTTGCTCAAACAAAAGAAGTTGGTTCCAGATCCTGCCCGAGCACGTTTTGTACGCGAGGCGTTTCGGCGTTACGCGACGGAAACAATCAGTGTGTCACAACTTGCTCGCGAACTCGCTGAAATAGGATTCGTTGGTAAGCACGGAAAACCAATCGCCATCAACCGCATTTATACGATGTTGCACAACCCAATTTACATTGGTCGATTGAAAACGTCATTCGGTGAATTCCCAGGTAAACACCAACCGCTGATTGACGAAAATGTCTTTGAAATCTGTCAGAAACGGCTCAATCATGGTCGCGGAAAAGTTGCTCCTCGCCAAGCACAACATTTTCCTCTTGCGGGACAACTAAATTGTCCAACATGTGGAAGGGTCCTCATTGGCGAACACCACATCAAGAAAAGCGGAAGGGAATATCGGTACTACCGCTGTCATAATACAAAATGTCACTATTCAATTCATGCAGACGAGGTCGAGGCAAATATGACCATCATCGGAGACATACCACCAAAGGTTCAATCAGATGATCTGAATTGATACCCCAACAGAATTCTTTCAACGCAAAAACTGCTCTGTTGAGCAGTTGCGGGATCGATATCCAGTTGATTGTATGGCTCCGAGGGTGGGGATCGAACCCACGACCATCTCGTTAACAGCGAGCCGCTCTGCCGCTGAGCTACCTCGGAATGTGTACTTTTGATTTTAGAAATTCTTTTCCAAAACCAGACTTAAACTTTTTCTCTTGTTGTCTTGCTTCCAGTCTTGTCTCAACTTCCAGTGTATATAAGATACTCCATGGAAGATAGGCTTTTGTCGAAGTCACTTGACCAGCATTATGTTCCTTTAATCGACGTTCAAGATGTTCGCTGAAGCCGACATATATTCGACCATCGCGTTCGCTTCTTAAAGCGTAGACTGTAAACATAACCATCTCGTTAACAGCGACCCGCTCCCTGCCTGCCGGCAGGCAGGTGCCGCTGAGCTACCTCGGAATGTGGAGCGAGGAGATTATAACATGAGGATCTGAAAATGCAAGATTCCTCATTCCTTACTGTATTGAGTGAATTTGAGGTGGTGTATCGGTTTTTTCGAACTGTGTTGGAACTGCTATACTGTTCTCATATGCGTGATCCTAAACGATACATAGTTCTTTTTAAAATTGTTGGAACAGTGTTCGTTGTTGTTTTGGCAGTATTTATCCTCTTTAAACTGATTTCCACGCAAACAGCAAACAAAATCGTCCCTGTTCGTGACATGAATGGTGCGTCCATGAATAATAATGGGCAGAGAACGGTTCCTCCCCCTCAATCGCCTGGAGATTCAACGTCGCTTCTCATTCAAACTTGCCCAGAGGCTTGGTATGGAGATCAGATGCCAAAAGTGATTGGAGGATCGAGAACACAGACAAATGAATACATGATCATGAATGGAAAGCGGGTGGAGATGAATCAAGTGGATGTGGCTTGGGTGCTTACACATTGTCAGGTAAAAAAGCAATCGGTGTTCTAAATACGGCTTGTGTTGTTGATTATGTCTCATCGAGATAAAAAAAATGAAAAGGGCGTGTGGTTTTTTGGCGCTGTCGCTTTTTTGTTTTTTCTTCTTCCTGGTTCGTTGTATGCCAAGTCTTTAACAGGGTTTTCTTTGCGTGCCCTCGAACATCCACTTTCTCAAGAGAAAACAGAAACTGTTTCACAAAATCAAAAGACAACACCGGTACAAGCGAGTGCGGATTTATTGCCAGTCGTTCAAAATGCGGAGTCATTAAAGACATATGTTGACGGGGAAGTGCTTGTGAAATTCAAAGACTCTGTGTTGAATTTAAGGGGTGGTCATAACGGTTCTCGATCCTTTGCATTTGCCTCCTCAAGAAACTTGGAGAAAAAAGAAGACGTCCCAAATAATAACATCTCTCTATTTTCTTCAAGAAAAAATACAAAAGGACAAAGAGAGACGGTTCAACAAATGATGAATCGATTGCAAAAAGATCCAAGTGTCGAATCTGTTCAACCAAACTTTTTGTATGAAACAAAATCTATTGCTACAGACGATACATTCAAGAATTTATTGTGGGGTCTCGATAATACGGGGCAGGTTGTTGATTCCGTAACAGGAATAGCAGATGCAGATGTGGATGCGCCAGAAGCGTGGGCGATCAACGAAGGAACAAACGCGAGTGTGATCGTTGCGATTATCGACACGGGTGTTGCATATAATCATCCGGATTTGATTGGAAGCATGTGGGACGGAACGAATTGTGTGAGTGATACGAATACGGTGCTTGGAGATTGTAATCACGGTTACGATTTTGAAGATTCCGATAAAACCCCTCTTCCAACGTCAAATACACACGGAACACATTTGGCCGGAACCATCGCGGCCATGAAAAATAATGGGAAAGGAATTATTGGACTCGCGCCAAATGCAAAAATCATGGCGCTTAAGGTGGATCTTACAACATCGGAAATTATTAAGGCGATCAACTTCGCTAAGTTCAATGGGGCAAAGGTGATTAACGCAAGTTGGGGTGGTCCAGATTTTGATGCAGCCATGAAAGACGCAATCGATCAGTTTCCTGGATTGTTTGTTGCGGCAGCAGCGAACAGTGCACAAAACAATGATCTCATTCATAATTATCCTTCTGATTACACTTCCACGAACATTATTTCGGTTGCGGCCACAGACCAACTCGATCATTTAGCTTCGTTTTCAAACTACGGTGCGGTTTCTATTGATGTTGGAGCACCTGGAGTTAATATTTATAGTACGGTTGCAAACTCAACGGTGCTTGATCAAACATTTGAGGGGGTTGTGTCACCAAATGTTCCGAGTGGGTGGACGACAGCCGGAGAAGGTTCGGCGAACTGGGGTGTCTTTGGAATTACATCGCCTGATACGTATGGATTCGGATCAGTTTTGTACGGGGATAAAAACGTTCCGTATCTGAATAATGCAGATTCAACCATTGCACTTCCTGCAGTAGACCTTGGAACAGCTGTTCAGGGAGCCGTTCTTGATTTTACGTCGAGTTGTGATACGGACTTTGATCCTGGGTTGTCTTCTGACTACATGCAACTTGAAGTAAGTACGGATGGAACAACATGGGTTCCGGAAGGAGACCTTGGAAAATGGAATGAAGACGATTCAACCGTAAATTACGATGAGGTTGCATTTGATGCCACAAGAACATTCATTCATTTTTCTCAGCAAATTCCAAGCGCGTTTCTCACCGCAGGATTTACGCTACGATTTCGTTGGCATACAGATGCATCTGGTGTTTCGGATGACGGATGTTCCATCAATAATTTACAAATCTTAACATTCTCTGATGGCTCAGATGAACTGTATGGATTCATGGATGGAACTTCCATGGCGACGCCGCATGTTGCCGCTCTCGCCGCTTTGTTGGGAGGATTTAATCCTGATTTAACTTCCGCACAAATTAAGAGTGCGATTTTATCTTCTGGCGATGCGCTTCCTGCTCTGAGTGGAAAAACGGTTTCGGGAAAAAGAATCAATGCGGCGCGTGCGCTGCAATCGGTGAACCCGGCAAAAGCAATCACCGCATTTTCTTTTGCAACTCCGTCTGTTGTGGGAGAGATCAATGAAACAGATCACACAATCGCTCTGACGGTTCCATTTGGAACGGCTGTTACAGCCCTTGTTCCAACAATTGTGACGACGGGTGCTTCTGTGAGTCCATTGAGTGGGGTTGCACAAGATTTCACATCTCCTGTCACGTATGCTGTGACCGCAGGGAATGGTTCAATCCAAAATTATGTTGTGACCGTCACAATTGAGGTGGATCCGAATATTGTTTTGGTTGCTGCAGACAAAGCGGCGCTTCTTGAGAGTGCGATCATTGGAACAAACGAGAATGTTTCTCATATCACGACAGCGCTCACAAATCCACTTCCGTCGACAGGTCTCGTAAATGGTTCGTTTATTACCTGGGCATCGAATCACACAAGTACCATCTCGAATGATGGACAAACCATTGTAAGACCACCGTTTGCCGATGGAGATGTAACCGTTACATTAACCGCAACGATCACAAAAGGATCCGCATCGGATACGAAGATCTTTACACTTACCGTTTTGAAATTAGCTGCGAGTCCTATATCGACCGTCACTTCGAGTGCGTACACCGTTACAACAGGAGAAACACATAGTGAAACAATATCGGCCGTTCCGTTTGCAATAACAAAAACAAATTTCCTTGCTGCACTTACAAAAGGAGAGTCACATGAGGTTTGGGATAGTACATTCGTCACAGATCCTGTTGTGACGGGGAATGTTCTTGTTGTCACAGCGCAAGATGGTGTGACACAGGACACATATACGATTACAGCTGCATTAAATCCCGCAAAAGCCATTGCCGCATTTAACTTTGCCAGTTTTTCTGTCACAGGATCCATCAACGAGACCTCGCATACGATAACAGCAACGGTTCCAGCTGGGACCACTGTCACAGCACTTGTTCCTGCGATTGTTATTACGGGCGCATCCATCAGTCCTCTCAATGACGTTGCTCAAGATTTTACGAATCCTGTCACGTATACCGTGACGGCTGCCGATGCTTCCATACAGACGTATGTGGTAACTGTTCGTGTTACAGCATCGAGTGGAGGCGGAGGCAGTGGAGGAGGCGGCGGAGGTGGGGGTGGTGGATCGATTGCTCCTCCACCAACTCCGGTGGTAACAACGGTCCCTGCAAAATCAACCACATTAACGAGTCCTGTCTCGATTGTCTCTGCGTCAACAGATGCGGATACACTTGCGGGAATCAAAAAAGATTCGGAAGGACATCGCGATGCGCCGTCAACGGCCGAGGTTGGATCTTCGCCATTCAGTCAGGTCGTTGAGCCGATTTCAAACGTGCAAACAGGTTGGCTTGTCCGTGCAAAGGGAAGTAATAGTGTGTATTACGTGGGAGCAGACGGGAAGCGTCATGTTTTTTGGAACACGCAATCGTATTTTTCTTGGTCAGACTCTTGGAATGATGTTGTGTGGATTACAGACGCAACACTCCCAACCCTCGCGTTCGGTGCGCCTATTTTGCCAAAGCAAGGAGTCGTTCTTGTAAAAATCGCGAGTGATCCAAATGTGTACAAGGTGGAAAGTGATTTGGTGACGGGTGCACCGTATTTGAGAAAAATTACTTCCGAAGCAATTGCTATCCAAATGTATGGCGCACATTGGGCTGATTATGTGATCGACCTTGAGCCAACATTGTTTACGCATTATGCACACGGAAAAGATGTTGTGACGGCGGAAGTGGTTGATACAAGCATTATGAAAACGCGGGCGCAAATCGCCGCATTGAGTCTGTAACAACAGGATCGCGTCTTTTGTTTATGAACGTCATCACGAAAAGAATAGTAAGTGGCGGCACGATTCAATATACAGGTTCATTGGATAAGAAAAATATCCTGCTGATTTTAGGTCGCAATAATTTTTTGAAAGATGAAGAGCTTATTCGCTCATTGGTAGACGCACTCACGTCCGAGAAGATGACGATTGTGTGTTATGAGCATGTGGGTGTCACAACGGCAAAGCGAATCAATCTTGCGTGTGATCAGTTCCTGTCGCGACACAAATGGATTCCCATTGCTTCGAGAAATTTTTTGAAGATGTGTCTCTTGGTAAAATATCCAAAAGTTTGGCATTATTTTTATCTTGCAAAGATGGATAGCCCAAAGCTTGTTGTATTTCAGGTAAAGCAATTGCGGAAGTATCTGTCTACAGTTGATGCATCGAAAAATGTTTTTCTTCTTTCTCGATCCGCAAGTGGTCGGGCAGCCGCACTTGTAGCAGAGGAACCGGTTGTAAAGAAAATTATTTGTCTTGGCTACCCGTTCAAGCATCTAACCGCATCCGATGAGCAAGAGCGTGTGCGTCCACTTGCAACAATATCGAAACCTTACTTGATTGTTCAAGGAACGCAGGATGTTTATGGTGGCCGAGAAGTGCTTGATCGATATACGTTCTCGCCAAACGTCTCATTCTCGTTTGTTGATGCGGATCATGATTTTCTTGTTTCGAAGGTGGAGTGGGAACGGGTTATGATGGAAGTGAGGGATTTCATCGCGATCTCGTAAAAGAAAAACACTCGATTAACGAGTGTTTTTCTTTTTTGCAGCCTTCTTTCCGCACGGCGGACATAAGCAGCCTTTTGGTTTGATAAATGCATTGAAGTATTCTTTGCCGTAATCGTAAAGAATTTCTTCTCCTGGTTTGATGTTTTTTGTGGAATAAAGAAAGACGCGATTTCCCGTAATACGCACCTCTGTATTTCCTCGACAGCTGTGATTTGCGTAGCGTGCGATGTTTAATCGTGTGGTTCCGACGATCGTGTTTCCGTTTTCGAGTTCGAATAAGTATCGCCCCTGAATTTTTTCTGCTTCTTCATCTGTGACGAGCTTGCCCCAGTATTCGATAATGAATTTGTTCTTTGGAATTTCATTGACAGCAAAAAGCCCGTGCCCAGTTGGGCTTTTCTTTACGCGTGTCAGATATTTTTGTGGTCGAGGGAAAGGATATGCCATAAAGAGATCTAAATAGTAGCATAGTTCGTTGTTTCGTCACATCTCGAATGGTGTTGGATATCCATGGTTTGTTGATTGCTGTTATACTATCTCTATTCATCTCGATACTTCTCGAGTTAACACACATTATGAAATTATTCCTCAGGGTTTCTTGGATACCTGTTTTTTTGTTTGCTTTATTCATGACACCTATTGCACATGCTGCAACAGCACCATCGCTCGGAGCTGCGGATCCGTACGGCGTGCTTACGTATCTTTATGGTCGCTTCGGACTTCCGGGTCCTGTGATCACGGGAGATTTTGGATATACCATTTTAACCGGGACATCACCTATGCCGGTTGTAAGTGGTGCAACACACGTGGCGGATGGGACCTATACTCAGGCAGAGACAGATGGACATACAGCATGGGTTACACTCGAGGATTCATCCATCAATCCTTGTACATACACGTTTACCGGAAGTTCCATCGATCTTGCAACAAAAGATGTGGGAAGCGGAGTTGGAATTTATCCTCCTGGTGTTTATTGCGCGGGCATGGCCACAACAATCGTAAACATTGGTGCAGCAGGAATAAAACTCAATGGCAGTGGGACGTATATTTTTCGATTTGATGGCGGGGTTCTCTTCACAAGTCCATTTTCTGTGGTGACCATGCAAAATGGTGCATCGTCTTGTGGAGTCTTCTGGCTTCCAGATGGTCCGGCGATTCTTTCGAGTTTTGGTCATGATTCAACGTTTGTCGGTACGGTTTTTTCACATGACGGGTATAACGTCAATGATGGCGTGACCTGGTACGGAAGAGCCTTAACGCTTGGTGGAGGAACTGTGAACATGGCGTCCGATGAAATTGTAACAGCACCAACGGGTTGTACGCCACCACCACCACCACCACCACCTGCAACCGGAACGCTTCATGTGATCAAACAATTTTATAATGATTATGGCGGCACGGCAGTAGCATCGGATGCGAATGTTCATGTAAAAAATGGAGCAGGAGATATTGTGGGAAGTCCACATGCAGGTTCTCTTGCGCCAGGAACGCTTTATACCGTGAATGCAGATACGTATATTGTGAGTGAAGATACATTCTTAGGATACACTCCAACCATTGGTGGAGATTGTGATGCGACGGGTCATGTGACCATCGGATCCGGTGACAGTAAAACGTGTATCATCGCAAACGATCAAAATCCACCACCAACACCAAGTTCTGCAACGCTTCACGTTATCAAACATGTCGTAAACAACAATGGTGGTTCATCTGCAGCATCTTCATTTACGCTCCATGTAAAAGGTTCTGGGGGAATGGGTGTAAGTGATGTGTCAGGAAGTCCGGCAGCGGGTGCGGAGTCTCCGGGGGTTTCTTACACACTCCTTCCAGGAGCATTCGTTGTAAGCGAAGATACATTCTCGGGATACACTTCAACATTCAGCGGAGATTGTGACGCAACAGGTCATGTTACACTCGCATCAAGCGATCATAAGACGTGTACCATTACGAATACGGACATTGCTCCATCCGGACAAAAACTTCCTTCAATACCTGCCACGTTGCATGTGATGAAGATTGTCACAAATGATAATGGTGGAAAGGCTATTGTTTCAGATGCGGTCATTCATGTTATGAGTGGAGCCGGAGATGTTTCTGGAAGTCCACATGCGGGTGCAAGTACACCAGGGACGGCTTACACACTTGATCCGGGAATCTACACAGTGAGTGAAAACTTTTTTCCAGGCTACACCGTAAAAATTGGCGGAGATTGTAATGATAGTGGAAACGTAACCCTTGCGGCGGGTGATTCAAAAACGTGTACGATCACAAATGATGACATTGCCGCGCCTGTCGTTCCTCCTCCACCCACGATTATCACCCCTGTAACGGTAACACCGGCAACATGTGATATTTGCTCTCGTCTTACATACGATCTTTACATCATCAATCCAGATAAGTCCGAACGTCACACAGGAACAGCCTGGGTGCGCGTGACAGATCGCGGAAATGGAATTAAGAGATATTCGTTTGAGGATGCCACGCTTGATCCACACAATCCATTGTTTGACTATAACGATTCTGTGATTGATGTGGATTACACGGACTGTAAGAATACGAAGTTTATGTTTGTGAGTTCGGATGCTTCGTGGAAACATCAAGTTCGCATTAAAGTTTCTATCGACGGAGCTGCACAATCAGATACGCTCGTTGTCGATGATTCAAAAGCGGTTGTTGGAACCATGAAGGCGATGAATGTGACAACGGGTGTGAACGCAAAGACCGCTTGTACTACGCCCCCTTCAACAACATCTTCTGGTTTGAAGGGAAAAATCCTCCTTCAAGTACAGTCGCATGGAGAAGCGTGGTACATTCATCCCATTTCAGGATCACGTTATTACATGAAAGATGGGGTGACCGCTTATGGCATGATGCGTAAGTTTGGTGTTGGAATCACAGATAAAAATTTACTGCTTATTCCAAGCGTTGCATCGGTTGCCGAGTTAAAGGCCTCAACAAGTATTTGTCCAACAAATAGCGCGGCAAAAAATCAGGCAGGAAAAATCATGCTTCAGGTTCAACAACATGGAGAGGCCTGGTATGTGGATGCGGGAAAATGCAGACGTATTTATTTGAAGGATGGAGCGGCAGCCTATTCCGTCATGCGTTTCCTTGGGCTTGGAATCACAAATGCAGATCTCGAGAAGATGAAGATCGGATCGTAAAGACAAAAAAGATTCAACCCATGTTGAATCTTTTTTATTGGAAGATCTTTTGGAATTGTTTTTGGTACGTTTTCCAGGTATGTGTGAGAATATCTTGTCTTCGTTTGAGTCCTCTTTGTTCACAGATAAAATCCAGGAACGGCTTTGATCGGGTTGGTGTGCTCTCTCGATATAAACGCATGAGGAACCAGAGATTTCCAAATGGATGGAAACGCTGTTCATTGCTTGAGTTTACATAGGCGATTTGTTTTTCGTTTGAAACGGATCGGTTTGAGAGGTTCTTGAGAAATGATTCGGGAAAATTCACGTTGAATGTTTTCACGAGATAGGAGCAAGCGGTTTGCATTTCGATCACACAATCGTGTTCGATTGTGTGTAAAAGCAGTTTCTGCCAGTCGATGGGTTGGTTCTTTATAAGCGTAATCGCATCAACGACCCATCGGAGTGTTCGATGCGTGTTATATTCAGCGCCGTGGACAATGACATGGATGAGAAGATCTTCTGTGCACGGCATGAGGCATTGTGTGGATTGTATCTCGAGTGGAACCGCATTTTTCCAGATCAACTCTGAAGACATTTTGTGTTCGTTCTCAAAAATTCTCCAATGAAGATCAATTTCGATTTCATGATCATTTACGAAGCTGACTTCATGAAAGTGTTTCAAGATGGATTCGTAAGACAGATTGCGTGTAGAAGGGTAGAGATGTCCTTTTGGGACGCAGCTGTACGCATGAAGAACTTCCATAGCTCGAAGCGCATCGGCAGGGTGTACAAGAAGATCAATATCGCCAGAGAAACGTGCGCCAGGATTTTTGTAGGCCGTGAGCAAAAGCGGAACGCCTTTCATGAGAAGAACAGGAATGTTTTGTTTTTCGAGAAGTTCGACAACCTGTCGTGTGCTTTCGAGAAGACGTTGGTTTTTATACCATGCGTATCGATACACGCCTTTGATACGACCGACGAGAGAGTCTTCGATCTTTAACGACTGCAATCGCAAATACAAAAGGGGAAGCAGTCTCATGGTGGCGTGGTCGATATTGTCGAAGACGACGCGAGACTTCCATTCTTCCCATAACGCTCGAAACGCATCGTTATGACTCAAAACAAGCTTGAGGAAAAGCTCTTCTTCGCTATTTGGAAAACTAGATGGATAGATTTTCACGGATGTCATACAAGATTAATCGACAGCAGCGGTTCTTTTTCGGCGGAGAGATTCACGAATGACTTTGAGATAATCATTGCGAGATGCGCGATCGCGAACGCCTGTGTTTGTTTCATGAATGCGACGTTTGAGAAGAATATCTTCTAGACAGACATAAGTTAATCCGAGTTCTTTTGCGCGCTCAAACCAATCCATAAACTCTCCGATGCTCCATCGCGGATTTAATTCACCTACGCGGTGAAAGGATGTTGTCTTGATCATGACGGCGGGTGAGAGAAGTGCTGGGGTCGCAACGGGTGGACAGTACCGAAGGGCTTTGATCTCGTCCGACAATTCTGGACTTAAAAAATTACGCATGTAGCAAAAGCAAATGTCGAGGTTTGGATCTTGCTCGAAACGATTCCGTTGCAGCTCAAGTTTGTTTGGTTCCCATAAATCATCTGCATCCATGAACGCAAGATATTCGCCCTGTGCTACACGAATTCCTTGATTGCGTCCTTCTGCGATTCCCAGATTTTCTTTCGAGCGAATAATCGTGATGCGGTCTCCAAATGATTCGAGAACAGCGAGTGAGTCATCGGTTGATCCGTTATCAATGCAAATCAGTTCGATATTGTTATGTGTCTGCGCTAATACACTATCGACAGATTCGGCAACATATTTTTCCGTATTGTAAACGGGCATGATGATGGAAATCAGGGGAGGCATAGAACTGTTTTTATGACATTCGGTACATTCTCGATAGGTAATCCGAGTTCAAGAATGTAACACGGGGTTTTCTCGATAATTCGTTTGAGTGCGCTGAGTTGATGCGTGCCTGCGAGTGGAAGTTGAAACAGAGTGGTGGGAGTGAGTGCGAGCATTGCCTCCAATTTTGTTGCGGGAATGATGCGCGTTGATGCACCATCGATAATGCGCGGAATGAGAATCGCAGCGAGTGATGCGTGTTGTTTTACTTGTGCTTCGAGAATCTCGGAGAAGAACACAATCGCCTTGTCTTCTGGTTTGTGATTTGGATTTACAATGTGTTTCTTAAGAAGAGGGAATTGCGCGATTGTTCGATCGTCCACCTTTGCAGAGTTATAGAGGCTGTGTGCCACAATAGTCTTGCCCGACTCGATGCCTACGTAATCGTCGCCAAGATAGTTCATGCCTGCGAGAACAGATGCAATTGCCGTTGTCGACTTGCCTGATCCTCCTTTTGCGGAGAGGAGAACGGCTCGATCATCAACTCCGATCACGGCACCATGAATGAGGTGGATGTTTGAACGCGAAAGAAACCAATGGAGAATTGGGCGAATAGGCGCAGCACTGAGCCAATCCGGCAAAAGATTCGCGTCGCGTGTCCAGAAGTAAGCGGTACGATTCTTGGTGTCGTATAAGTTTAAGGTTTGTTCACCGCTGAGGAAAATTCCCAAGAATTGATCAGTGATCTCTGTGTTTGTTTGTGTTTCGAGGATGAACTGATGTGATGTATGTTCGAACGGAGAAGGAATAGAGGTTTTTGTTGAAACAGAATCCCAGAGATGAACCGTGAGGTCTGGTTTTTCGACAGCTTCTCCCTCGAGATGCATGAGTGCGTGTGAAAGCTTTTGAAGAAGTTGTTCTGAATAGAACGATAAACAGATTTTATTTCCGCCGATACAGTAGTTCTTTCTGATCGGTATTGTGTTTCGAGCCACTTTCGAGAATGTTGGTCTCACAATTTCATCAAAATACACACGTGTAATGCGTGTGAAGTTTGGAACGACAAGATGTTTCGTTGGTTCAGGCATGTAATCGATTGCGTTCTCGTTGTAGTTTTTTTCGAAAGGCTTCAATTCTTCCTTTTACGCTGACTTCATTTGCATTCGTCATGTTCGATGCATGCCTGCGGCAGAGAACGGTTGTGGCATCAACGCGTTTTTCTATACATCTTGCCTCTTCGAATCGCATTCTCCAATCCAGATCTTCCCCTTGTCGCATTGTTTCATCAAAGAGGCCAACACGATCGAAGACAGATGTTCGAAAGAGCGCCGAGCCTAAGAGTTCGAGGGCAAAGAATTTTTTTGTGATTTCCGTTCGTTTATTTTCAACCGATCGAAAGAATTGAGAGAAACCACGTGCTGTGTCGTATGGTTCATTCTGAAGAAGATGCGGTAAGAGCGATTGAATATGATGGTGTGTCCAAAGATCGTCTGCGTCGAGGAAGCCGAGGATGGTGCCTTTTGCGTGTTTGATTCCCGTGTTGCGTGCCGCGGATTGTCCCTGGTTAGCTTGCGTGATCACTCGGATCCGATCGGTATACGTCTTGAGAATCTGGGCTGTGTTGTCTGTCGAACCATCATTCATGACAATAACCTCGAGATTTGGATATTGTTGCGCGAAGACAGACTCAAGTGCATGCGAGATATGACGCTCGCCATTGTAGACAGGGATAATCACCGAGATGAGCGGATTGTTCATAGCCGATTTACTTAAGTGTTGGCCAACCCACCGCGTCTACATCATGAATCGGATCCGCAAGAAGCATTTCCTGCATGTCTTCATATTTTTCGATCTTGGGTGTGAGGAATGTTTCTTTTATTGTTACGGGATTCTCGAGAAGAGTGCTTGTGAGATCCGTTTCGAGAATCAGATCTTCATTTAATAAAAATAATGTAAGATCAGATAGGCTTTGCTTGATTTCGTCTACGTTCGCTTCGTAACGAGCTAAAAAGGCATTCACGATTTGTTCGAGCGAATGGTTTTTGGCAAGGAGCTCCCAGGCAACAGATCCCGATGTGTTCATGCTGTAGTAGTTTCCGTTTTCGAGGTTGATGATGATCGTTTCGCCATCCAAGGTCTCGTTGATGACTTTTTGGTCGTTAATGCGATAGGTTTGTATTCCGGACATAGGCGCGAGCTTAGATTGAATGTCCGTATCATTATAAGGGAATACTGTGTTTTCGCAATGAAAAGATGTGAATGAAATTCGATGATCTGCTGGGTTTCTGTTAAACTATCCCTCACATGCAAAACGAATTTGATAAATCTGAGGCGCTTGAGATGGCAAAGAGCCATATCACGGGAATTCAGCAGGCGATCAAGGTTGAGGTCGTTCAGGTTCAGACTTCCATTCAGAAGCTTCAACGATCGTCTGGTGGGTATGATGACGTCACGCGAGACAAGATTCTCGCGCATTTTTCGATTCGTGAAGACCAATTGCAGCAGCTTTCGCCAAGTCCATACTTTGTGCGTTGTGATGTTCTGTCAGAGAACGGGGAAGCAAAGCCTCTGTATTTCGCAAAGTTCCCATTCATAGAACAGTCGATCTTCTCTTGGATGTCGCCTGCAGCTCGTTTGCGCTTCTCGGATATTGGTGAAACCTCGTACCAACTTCAGGATGGAACGGTGCGAAACGGGGAGCTGAAACGTAAGGATCAGTTCATGATTGTTCACGGAAAAATTGTGTTCATGACAAGTGAGTCGGATGTGTATGGACGCACGCTCATTTATCAAGAAAAACTTTCCCAGAAAAAAGCAGGATTCATGCTGCCAGAAATTGTGGAGCGCATGGAGCGTGCACAGGATGACGTCATTCGCGCGCCTGCACAAGGATCGTTTCTGATTGCGGGACCCGCTGGGTCTGGAAAGACCACGCTCGCATTTCACCGTATTGCGTATTTATTACAATCGCCAGACACAGCTGCGAAGTTTTCGTCGAAGAATGTGATTGTCTTTGTTCAAGATGAAGGGACAAAGGCTTATTTCTCTAAGTTGCTTCCAGACTTAGGAATCCACGACGTGTTCGTCACGACGTTTGGAGAATGGGCCATGGAACGTTTATCGATTGCAGACGCGAACTTCATTCGAAGACCGAACGGAGTAGATGATGCGATTGATGCGTATGAACATCGTAAGTGTGTTGCACTACGATCAGACATTGTGCCCGAGAAGAAATTGAAAGACATTTTCAAAACGCTTGAACACATTTATGGTTCTGTGTTTCTCGAAGAAGACGTGGCACGATTCAAGCAACAGGTCCTCGATCGAGAGCTTGATCGCTTTGACCTTACACTCTTGTTGCGGTTGGCTCGAGAGGCAAGTGGGCCATTTGAGAAGCAAGAGGAGTATTTGATTCAAAAGAAGAACTTCGTCGTGACACGAAAGACGCGATCGGTCCCACTCGTCTATTCCTTGATTGTAGTGGATGAAGCCCAGAACTATTTGCCAGAGCAAGTCACCCTTCTTCGAACGTGTGTCTCAAAAGACACGCAGGCCATGCTTTACGTCGGTGATCTTGGTCAGCAAGTCTTACTCGGAACCATGCGCAACTGGTCCCATGCGGGTGAAGACTTTGCGAGCGGACAGAACGTGCAGCTTGAAAAGGTGTATCGAAATACAAAAGCGATTCTTTCGTATATTGCATCCCTTGGATTCGATGTTTCTGTTCCAGAAGGTTTGCGTGAAGGTATCTCGGTTGCAGACGAGGTTTGTTCTTCGGTCAAGGAAGAGCTTGAGCGTATTCGAGAAGTCATCGGGTCAAAAGACGCACAGACACAAATCGGAATTTTGAGTCCGTCGGCGGCCTATTTGGATATTTTTCGAGAGGCATTTCAAGATCGTACGAACGTTCATGTCCTCACTATTCACGAATCCCAAGGTGTCGAGTTTGATGAGGTTTACCTTGTTGGTGTGCCTTCAGACTACCTTGTCGAGACACAAGAGATCTCGCCTGAGTTTGCAGAGGAACGCTTGCGAATCAAACGCGACCTGATTTATGTGGCACTGACGCGTGCTATGGAGCATGTATCGATCTTGGGCAGGAAACGGCTTAGAGATATCTTTATTTCCTAAAATAGGACTGTCATCATATTGACAGTCCTATTTTATTTTGTTATGTTCATCGCTCCGATTTTGGAGAAGAGGTGCCCTATGCTTTTGCTGCTGGCTATTGTGTTCGGAATTTTGTTCGGGAAGTTTCTTGCAACCGGACTCCTGGTCACGTTCACGGTTATTTCTGCTCTTTTGACATTCGCAAGTTTCTCATCGAAGGATTTCATGCGACTTACATCGATCGCCGTCGCGTTGCATGCTGGGATCTTCAATATCTGCATGTGGGTAACGTACTTCATTGTTTCGCCAGCGGATGTTTCAGGCATCACCCATGCGATCTTGAGGTAATGCAAATGCGGAAATAATCAACCAAAGAGATACATGTTTTCTGCCATCCATCTCCGGATGGTTTTTGTTTTGGTCAGAAGATTGACACAAACGGCTTTCTTCTGTAGAATTGCGTGATTCTGTTAATCAACAGAGCGAAAAAAATATGTTTAAACGAAATAACGGATTTGCTGGCAAATCCTTCGGAAAGAGAGACGGGGGGCCCGTCACCATGCACAAAACGTCTTGTGCTCAGTGTGGAAACTCCTGTGAGGTTCCATTTAAGCCAAACGGAAAAAAGCCAGTATTATGTGGCGATTGTTTCCGTAAAGACGATAACGGCGGAGAACGATCAGAGCGTTCAGAACGTCCTTCTTATCGTTCAAACGACCGATCCGAATCAAAGTACTCAAAATTTGATGATTCAAAGCCTTCCTACCCAGCAACGTGTGGAGAATGTGGCGCACGCTGCACCGTTCCATTTAAGCCAATGCAAGGAAAGCCAGTGAAGTGTCGTGAGTGTTTTGTTCCTGGAGATCGTCCATCTGCGGGAGGATCAGGAGCGGGAATGTCTCAAGAACAGTTTCAAATGTTGAACACAAAATTGGACTCCATTTTGAAAGCGCTTGGAACATACGTTTCAACCCCAAAACGCTTGAAAGAGCCAACAGATGAATTCTCCCTTGAAGTCGACACGACTCCAACAGAAAAGCCAGAAAAGAAAGCTTGGGCAAAGCTCAAGTACAAAAAGTAAATAAAAAAGACCACCGATGTTGTATCGGTGGTTTTGTTTTGAGCTGAAGCCTTAGGCCTTTTTGATTTTTCGCACAAGATGTCCGGTGCCGTTCCAGACATCTCGCAAGAAGCCTCGCATGAAGATGAAGAGGAAAAGCGTAAACGTCCATGTGCGATACTGATCCGCAAGCCATGGGCTTGCGACACGCAGCATGCTTTCCGTAGCGTGTCCGCCATCGAGTGGGGAGATCGGGATCAGATTGAAGCTGTTCATGACGATGCAGAGGAGGTAGAAGACGATCGAGAGCGATACAAAACCCGGTTTGGTCGCCACAATGTTACCCATTGTATTTGACAGATGGTACCAGGATTCGATTTCTCCAGCAGGCGCGGAACGTTTTTCTGCTTCTACCATTGGTTCCTCCGATGTTTTTTCCGTCATGGTGCCTGTTGCGACATCAACTTTTATGGATACGCGCTCCACTTCTTTCTTCACGGGTTTCTTTCCGCTACGAATGAGTGATGGAACAATGATGCACACAAGGAAGATCCATGCCCCAAAAGATGCGAGGAAGGCGAATCGCCATCGACCACCACCTTTCATGAGTTTGCCAGGCCACTTTTTGAAAAAGGACAGGTTCTCTTGGAGAATTTTCTCGGCGAATCTGCCGAACACGATTCCGACTAAGAAGAAGAGAAAGAGTATGGAGAACAACATGCCACCGAGATCGATGAGTACGTGAACTTGGGTTGAGGCTTGCTTGAAGCCATCGCCCAGTTCGTTGTATCCGCCAAGGGGAATTGGTCCAAGACTGAACGTGGTTCCAAGCCATGTTCCAATCGTAAAAATGCTTGGCCCAAACCCGATTTGGAATTTGGTGACAGGCACATGAAAGAGCTGAGCCATGATAAAATGACCAAATTCGTGAATAACGATGACGCTCGAAAACATCATGATCAATAGTGCCATCTGAACGATTTTCCGCTGCATGCAACCTCCGGTCTTACAGTGAATTCATCTGTAAGGAAAAGACACTATAGGGTTTTATGCCTTCTGTCAATGATTTTCCGCTTCGAATTCAGAGATGCTATACTGAGGCAGACTTCATACGTATGCAACAAACACACAAACGTTTTTTTCTTTTTATTACCCTATTGTCTTTTGCTTTGGCCGGGATTTTTTTGTTTATCGTTTTTCAAACAAATCCTCGTTATGAAGAAAAATCTTTGACGGAGGGAGAGAAACAATCGGCTGGGCCTTCCGAGCAGTTTGCCGAATCACAATTTACCAAGCGGTTGCCGGTTGCAAAGAACAAAGTAAACCCCAATGATTTTGTTGTCCCGATTCTCATGTATCATCACATTGGCGTGAACACAGATGTATCCGACAAGATTCGTGATGACCTGACCGTTCCACCAGATCAGTTTGAAGCGCAGGTCGCATGGCTTGCAAAGAACAAATATCATTCCGTCACTTTGGAAGATGTTTATCTCCATGCAGAAGGGAAGTTGAAACTTCCCTCAAACCCTATCGTGTTTACATTTGATGACGGGTACGATGACGCCATCTTGAATGCGGTTCCCATTTTAAAAAAGTATGGGGATGTCGGCAGCTTCGCGATCATCACACAATGGCCTGGAACAACGAGCGGGTCGAATACATACGCCACATGGGATCAAATCAAAACGGCTATGAATCAAGGGATGGAAATCGTTTCGCATACACAGAATCATTTTGATGGAACAAATCCAACCGTAACAAAGGAGTATGTTCTCAAAGATTTGAAAGGTTCCGTGATGGATTTAAAGAATCATCTCGGTATCTCATCTGATCTGTTGATTTATCCGTATGGGCATTACAATGCGGATTACATTGCTGCGGCAGAAGAAGCAGGCTTTGTCATGGGTGTCACAGTTCATGAGGGTGCGGTGGTTGATCCGGATGTTCTCATGGAAATTCCACGCATTCGCGTGCATGGGCGCGAGGAACTCAAGCGGTTTCAGAATATTTTGTGGGGAGCTAAACATGTTTCGCTATGACTCAAGCTCAAGCGCTCGAAATTTTAAAAACAGGAAACTCGGTTTTTTTGACCGGTGAACCGGGGGCGGGAAAGACCTATACCATTAACAAGTATGTGTCTTATTTGCGTTCCAAGAATGTGAATGTGGCCATTACCGCCTCGACGGGAATTGCTGCAACGCATGTTGGAGGAATGACGATTCACTCTTGGGCGAGCATCGGAATTAGCAAGGAGCTCTCGAGGGAAGAACTGAAAGAAATTGCGCGAAATAGTCGCGTGGTAAACCGCATGTTGAAGACGAGCGTGCTTATCATTGACGAGATCTCCATGCTCGATGGTCGAACATTCGACCTGATCGAACTCGTCTGCCGAACCGTTCGCAAAAAAGATGAACCATTCGGGGGAATGCAGATTGTCTGCGTCGGTGATTTCTTTCAATTGCCACCGGTTTCTCGACAGGGCGAACCAACCCCAGAGTTCGCGTTTCAATCGCGTGCATGGCAAATGATGGATCCTCGTGTGTGTTATTTAACCGAGCATCATCGTCAGGACGACAAGGTTTTCCTTGGTGTGCTTCGATCGATGCGCGCAGGATTTCTCTCGGATGAGGATAAAGATGTTTTGCTTACGCGATCTGTTGACACAAACTTCGACCATGCGGACCTCGATGTTCCAAAGTTGTTCACGCATAATGCGAACGTCGATCAGCTCAATGAGTATGAACTTCGTCGCATTCCGGGAAAGAAGGAGTCGTTTGAAATGGAAATGCATGGTGCGCCGCCGCTTATTGAACAACTCAAGCGCGGATGTTTGTCGCCCGAGGTTTTGCATTTGAAAAAAGGTGCGCAAGTCATGTTTACCAAAAATAATTTTGATGAGAAGTACGTGAACGGAACACTCGGTGTTGTCGAGGGATTTACGCCAGATTCCAAGTTGCCAATCGTACGTACGCGATCTGGAAAGACGATCGAAGTGATAAAAACTTCGTGGTCGATTCGTGCGGAAGACAAAGAACTTGCGAGTATTGTACAGTTTCCTCTGCGACTTGCTTGGGCAATGACCGTTCATAAGAGTCAGGGAATGTCGCTCGATGCGGCGTTTGTAGATCTCTCGAATGCATTTGTATGTGGACAAGGGTATGTGGCACTCTCGCGTGTACGCAACCTCGAGGGTTTGCACCTCGGTGGTCTCAATGCACAAGCGCTCGAAGTGAACCAGGATGTGCTCATGAAAGACGCAGAGTTTCGAACGCAATCACATGAGGCGGAGGAATTGCTCGAGATGCTAACGGAGGAAGATTTAAAAACGCGTCAGGATCGATTCGTGAAAGAGTGTGATGGGAATGTTGAGGGGGAAGAAAGGGTGGAGAAGGCGGAAAAGCCAAAAGAGAAGAAGACTTCGACCAAGGAACAGTCGATTGCGTTGCATCGAATTGGGATGAAACCAGAGCAAATCGCCCGAATGCGAGGGATTAAGCTCGAGACAGTAAAGAAACACCTCGAGAAAATGAAGATAATCTGATAGGATGAATCTACTATGTCACATATTCCAAAACACATCGGTATTATCATGGATGGTAACAGACGTTGGGCAAAAGAACGTGGATTAACGGCAAGTGAGGGGCATATGGCTGGTGTTGAGAATCTCACTACGCTGCTTGAGGCATGTGCAAATCGCGGCATTGAGACCGTAACGATTTACGCGTTTAGTACAGAAAATTTTAAAAAACGCAGTCGCAAAGAAATTGCTGCACTCTTTGGATTAGTGGGTGTTTGGCTACAACGTAAGTCAAACGAGATGAAAGAGAAAGGTGTGTGTCTTGCGTTTCTTGGGGATCTCTCGAAATTGCCCGAACGATTGCAACACAAGATTAACCATGCCGTCGAAGTGCTGAAAGACAACGAGCGCATCAAATGCAACATCCTCATGAACTACGGTGGTCGCCCAGAACTCGTGAATGCGTTTAAAGAAATTGTGAAGAGCGGAATCGCCGCAGATGAAATCAATGAAGAATTGATTGAACAACATTTGTATACAAAGGGTCAGTCTGATCCAGATCTCATGATTCGCACGGGGGGAGAAATGCGCGTGAGCAACTTCCTCATCTGGCAACTCAGCTATTCGGAATTATATTTTACCGATACGTACTGGCCGGACTTTAATGAAGTTGAACTCGATAAGGCACTCGCGGAATATTCACGACGTGAACGTCGATTGGGGGGAGATGTTATCGCCGAAGCAGTAAAATCCATCTAGAATGAAACACCCTCGAGGATCTCGGGGGTGTTTATTTACAAAAAGAGCCTTTTTTGATAGGTTGAATTCGGAGGTGAGTCATGCAAATTACAGTCCAAACGCCTTATTCAATTTGGAGGCAACTCAAAGTCATCCTGACGGCCATCTTTTTGATCCTCTGCATACTATTCGTGTGTCTTCTGGTCGCCAACGGAAATACTGTATTCAGCACGATTTTCCGTCCCTGCATCGGAGACAAACCGTCCTGCATGGATACGTTCAATGTGAATGGCCCAGACGTCACTTGTAAGTGTCTGCATGGCACTCGCTGGTTTTGGGAGAATGATCCAACGGCTACAAAGAATAAGATGAATCCACCCTCTCCGCTCAGGTAACTCTCACAGGCTTTCAAGCCTGTTTTTTCATTGACGAATCGATTGTTTTTCCGTATCATCTCTCAACATGTCGCAGAACTTTGAACTCATCATTTTCTACAAATACACTCCCGTTTCTGACGTGGAGCGTTTTGTTGTTTGGCAGAAAAAGCACTGCGCAGAACTTGGGCTCCTTGGGCGCATCTTAATTGCGAAAGAGGGAATCAATGGAACGGTTGAGGGGCTTGTTGAGAATATTCGCGAGTATGAACGTCGCATGCATACATTTGATGGGAAACCCGGAACATTCGGTGATTTCTCAGATGTCTGGTTTAAAGGAAGTCCTTCGAATGGAGGTGCGTTTGAGAAGCTCAAGGTGAAGGCACGAACAGAGATTGTGGCAACGGGATTATCGGATGAAGAAGAACTTGATCCAAACCAAATTACGGGAACACATATTGAAGCAGAGGAATTAAAGCAATGGATTGAACGTGGAGAAGAATTTGAGATTATCGACATGCGTAATGACTATGAACATGCGGTCGGGCATTTCTCCGGATCTCGTGACAGCGGAATGAAAAACTTCCGAGATCTTCCAAATATTGCTTCGCTTCATGAAGATATCAAAGAGAAAAAAGTCTTAACGGTTTGTACGTATGGAGTGCGCTGTGAAAAAGCGTCTGGGTATCTGAAACAGAAGGGTTTCAAAAATGTGTATCAATTGCACGGGGGCATTGGTACGTATATGAAGAAATACCCTGGCCAAGATTTTCTTGGATCTCTCTATGTATTTGATGACCGCATGACGGAACAATTCACAGATCACTATCAAAAGATTGGAACATGTGTGGTCTGTGCCGCTACCAGTGAACGATTCGGAAATTGTGCCTGGTCAGACTGTCACAAACAGCTCATTATTTGCGAGGCGTGTGCGCCAAACAAAACGACCATTTATTGCGGAAAAGACTGCGAATTATCGCACATGAAGGGGGTTGCCAAATAACCCTTTTTTTGTTACACTTCCGGCGTCCTTGAGGATTGATGTATTTCAACAATCAAGACAATGGCGCCCTTTCTAATTCACCTAACCGATCTCACCTATGATGCTTTTTTTCATTGGTCTTGTTGAAATGGTCATTGCGACCACTTGGACAAGATTTGTATCACGGGGACAATTGTTCGCAAGTTCGTTTATTACGTTTGTGAACATCCTGATCTGGTATTATGTCCTGCGACAAATCATTTCTGATTTGGGCGACTGGTCCATTATCGTGCTTTATGCCGCCGGTTGCGCAACCGGAACCCTCTTGGCCATGTATTTCCTTGACCGAAATCCGCTCAAAGAATAATCGCTCCAGAAGTGAATACCTGTTGGACACTTTATGAATCCAGAACAATCTGCAGACCCTGAGCCCACATAAAAAGACCACTTCAAGCGTTAGCGATGAGTGGTCTTTTTGTTTTTCTTTGTGCAGGCTTTGCAGATTCCAAAGAGTTCCATGGCATGTTCGTGAATAGACGCGAACTTTTTTGTTTGTTTCAAAACACGTTTGATGATCTTCTCAGTTTCACATTCTTCAAAATTTTCGACGAGGCCGCAAGAGACGCAGACGAGGTGATGGTGATCGTCTTCATCACGAGCGAGTTCGTAATCGATGTGGCCGTGGCGGAGATTCACCTCACGAATGATGCCGGCTTCGAGGAAAGATTGGATAATTCGATAAATAGTTGCTTGATTCGCAACCTGATTGTCGATGCTGTCACAAATTTCTTGGGAGCTGATCGGATGAACGATTCCTTTTAACAGAGAAAGAACAGCAAAGCGTGGTTGAGTAATCTTAAAACCATGAAGATTTAAGATTTGTGCTTCAATACTGTCCATGTCCAAAAGTGGGGAAGCTGATTTCATAGTTGACGATATCCTATCAACTGCTATCATATTTGTAAATGCGAATGATTCGCATTTAGAAAAAGTGCTTTTCGAACAAGATACACACAACGATCGCATTTAGTCTCCCTCTTTTTCTATTTTTGATCTAAGCAGATACCCGCCGTTTCAGAACAAACGTCATCGACGTAACAACGATTCTTTTCTTTTATAAGGCTGTGGCCTTCGCCCCTTCTCGTTCACTAAAAATCTCCTATGAAAAAAAATACAATCGTCATCATGATCCTTTTATGTGTTGCCAGCCTCTTTATCTGGTTGCTTGCGTCACATCCAACTCCAACACAACACCAAACATCTTTAGAGGCAAAAATACACATCGTCGCCAGCTTTTATCCTGTCGCAGAATTTGCGCGTGCCGTTGGAGGGGAACTTGTTGATGTAACAACCATTACACCGGCCGGGACAGAGCCCCATGACTACGAACCAAATGCGCAACAGGTCTCCTCTGTTTATTCATCTGATATTTTTCTGTACAATGGTGGGGGAGTAGACGCATGGGCAACACGCATTGCGTCTGATGTTGCATTACACAGGAGTACTGTTGTTGAGTTAAGCAAAACAATTCCTGTTGTTCAGCCGGCCGCAGGCAGTGAAGATCCAAATGCAGTCTTCGATCCACACTTCTGGCTTGATCCCGTTCTTGCTCAGAAAGAAGTTTTGTTGATTGAACAAACACTTGCACAGAAAGATGCATTGCATGCAGAACTCTATAAAAAAAATGCGGACGACTACGTGGCAAAATTGATCGAACTCGATCAGTCATACAAGACAGGACTCTCTTCCTGTAAAAATAACACGGTTGTCACATCGCACGCAGCATTTGCTTATCTTGCAAAAGAGTATGACTTTGAAGTGATTCCCATTAGCGGATTTTCCCCTGAGGAAGAACCGTCTGCAGGGAGATTAGCGGAGATTGCAAAGCTTGCGAAACAAAAGAACATAAAATATATCTATTTTGAAACACTTGCGAGTCCAAAACTTTCCGAAACAATTGCGCGAGAGATCGGGGCGAAGACCCTTGTCTTTAATCCGCTTGAGGGTGTGTCTGCGGAAGATCAAGCACTTGGAAAGAATTATCTGACAATCATGCAGGAGAATTTAACAAATCTTAAAACAGGAATGGTGTGCCAGTAAAAAAGAAATCGCCAATTATCGCCGTGCATAATTTAACGTTTGAGCGTGGACAAGAACATGTCATCCACGATTTTTCGTTTGAGATTCATGCAGGAGATTACGTTGGGGTCATTGGGCCAAACGGAGGGGGAAAAACAACCCTTCTGCGTTTGTTGCTCG
The DNA here is from genome assembly GCA_026395055.1 of Candidatus Uhrbacteria bacterium. Classification (GTDB taxonomy): domain Bacteria; phylum Patescibacteriota; class Patescibacteriia; order UBA9934; family GWF2-40-263; genus XYB2-FULL-45-11. The sequence goes on from JAPLZK010000003.1 coordinate 102,906, forward strand.
GACTTTTGGTCCCACATCATGGAGAGATTACTATTTTGGGTGGACGCCCAACAGACAGATCTGTGCGCAGACAAGTTGGGTATGTTGCACAGCGCGGCGGAAGTATTGATCCGCAATTTCCCGCAACCGTTGAAGAAGTTGTTCGTTCAGGGAGAACGGCACAGCACGGATTGTTTGGACGCATCGGAAAAAAAGACGAGGCTGCCATTCAACACGCCATTAAAATGATGGGAATTGAACCACTCTTACACAGATCCATTGGAAAACTTTCTGGTGGGGAACGGCAAAAGGTTTTACTTGCACGTGCCCTTGCCGGTGAACCAAAGATTTTATTTCTCGATGAACCTGTGGATGGTTTAGATCCCACTTCACGTGATGAATTTTACGCACTGCTCAGAAAACTCAACAAAGATGGGCTTACAATCATCTCGGTTTCACATGATGTCCATACCGTTTCACAAGAAGCACGATCTGCGATTTGTTTGAAACACCAACTCGTTTGTCATGGATCAAAGGCGTGTCTCATCGGACAAGAAGAATTAAGAGATCTTTTTCACAAGGATCGCAAAGAGTTGTTACATCATCACCACTAATATGCTCGAAATTCTTACCTTAGAGTTTATGCGTCGAGCATTTGCCGTCGGACTCGTGGTGGCACTTGTTGCGCCAACGATCGGCTTATTTTTTGTCGTACGCCGTTACAGTGCGATTGCAGATACGCTTGCGCACATGTCCCTTGCGGGTGTTGCTCTTGCGCTTGTTACCGGTCTTGCAGCAATCCCAACAGCGCTTGTTGTTTCAGTTGTATCCGTACTTGGAATAGAAAAAATGCGTGAACGGAAAACCCTTCCGGCAGAAACAATCGTTTCTTTGTTTTTATTTGGTGGTTTGGCTGTTGGTGTTGTTCTTCTTGGTCTTGCTCGAGGAAAAAATGTGAACGTCATGAATTATCTTTTCGGAAATATCGTAACGGTTACGAACGCGGATATTCTCTCGGTCAGCATGATTGGGGGAGCGGCGTTTTTCATCGCCCTCATCTTGTGGCGATCCTTATTTGCGGTTTCCATTGATGAAGACACGGCAGAAGCAAATGGAATTCCTGTGAAGTGGTTGAATCGAATTTTGGCAATCTTGGGGGCGGCAACCATCGCGATCTCCATGAATGTCGTGGGTGTTCTCTTGATTGGTGCACTTATGGTGATCCCCGTCCTTGCAGCCATGCAATTCAAACAAGGATTTCATACAACATGGGTTATTTCTCTTTGTGTTTCCATTCTTTCTGTTGTGAGTGGACTTCTTGCCTCGTATTATTACGATCTCGCAAGCGGAGGAACAATCGTTCTTGGAACCATTGCGTGTTTTATTCTTGCTTCCATTTTTTCTAAAGCATCGGTATGAAATTTCAAACCGCGTTTGTAGCAATCTTGACGGTTTACCTTGTGAACCAGGTGTTGAACTCCTTTGGGGTGTATGGGTTTTTTCCAAACATCGATATCCCCATGCATTTCCTTGGCGGTTTTACCATGAGCATGCTTGGTTACGCGCTGTATCAGAAGGGAATCAAGAAACAAAAATTACCAGAATGGTTCGCATATCTGTTCATTGTCAGCTTTGGTTTGTTCATCGGAGTCTTCTGGGAAATTCATGAATGGATTTTGGATCACACGATTCACACATGGCGACATGTGGCGTTTTCACAGAGTTCAAATGATGACACGATGAAAGATCTATTAGATGATTGGCTTGGTGCGAGTGTTTCCTATCTCACGTTTCGAAAAAGCAAAATACAGAAACAGCCTTGAGGGGCTGTTTTAGCCTGGGAATTCTCGATTGCACAGCATAGCTTGTCAGATGAAGACGAGACCGCTATACTCACCCCGGTTCATTGACGGAGGAGCTCATGCCGCACGCGCTTAATCTTGTTGTGATCTATACGGCAAAGCTTGAGGAGGTAAAGGCATTTTACGAAAAGCTTGGGATTAAGTTCGTGGCGGAAAAACATGGGAATGGTCCAGAACATTTCTCCGCCACGTTTGCGAATCGTGTTCTGTTTGAGATCTACCCTGGGAAGAAAAGCAAGGGCGGTATCGGATTTGAGACGATTCGATACAATGAACTCTCGCTTCGCGTCATCACAGAAGCTATGACGCCAACATTCGAAATCCACCACGGTCGTCGTTATGTGATCTTGCATGATCCAGATGGCCGCCGCGTTCAGATTGTTGAATCAATATCTTCACCGCGCTAACTCACCCGAAAGGATGAGTTTTTTCTTATCTTTTCTTTGAGGAAAAAACGTGTTAGCATTTCCCTAACATGAAACATCTTACACTCATGATTCTCGCCGCAATCCTCTTTGTTGGACTTACCTATGCAGGGAAGTCGCTTTTTGGCATGGATGACGGAATGCAGATGGGGAATATTGAGTGTGTGAATCACTGTATTGATACGTCTGTATTTCCAAGTGTTCCCTCAACAGCGCTCCCGGTTCTCTTGTTCGTTCTTGTATTTCTTGCGCGCGAGATTCTTCGCTGCGCTCAGAATGACACAAGTGGACGTTTCAATACGGCACAATATGTCCGTCTGACCGAACCAATACGCCTTTCTCTTCGTGGGAACACATTTTCTCCTGTCATGATCCGAGATTAGACCAAACATCTGATTTGTTTTAAGTCATGTATTGTTTGGTTTTTGTTTTATGCAAAGTTTTACGTTTATTTCCGCTCTTTTACTTGGGTTTGTTGCAGGAAGTTCGTCCTGTCTTGCTGTCTCTGGTGGATTGTTGTTATCCATGATTGGAAAGTCACATGACAGACTAGGCGCCATGTCAAAAAGTGCACGCATGCGTTTTACGTGGTCTTTTGTGATCGGACGTATTGCGGCGTACACCATTCTTGGTGGAGTGATTGGCATCATTGGCTCCTCGTTTACCTTTTCCCCTTGGGTAACCGGTGTGATCACCCTTCTTGCTGCGGCGTACATGATTATCGCTGGACTCGAAATGCTGCAGATGGCGCCGAACTGGTTGAAATGCGCGATTCCACGTCCGCCAAAGTGGTTGTCGAATAAAATTCTGGATAGTGATGGAAACCCAAATCCATTCGCGCCATTCTTGCTTGGTGCCGCAACATTTTTCTTGCCATGTGGATTCACACAATCCTTACAAATTTACGCACTGACGACGGCAAGTTTTACAACAGGCGCTTTGATTCTTGGAGCGTTTGCCATTGGAACCGCGCCTGCACTTCTTGCGCTTGGATTTGCTTCTGGTGCATTGAACGGAAAAACAGGGAAGTTTGTTCTGAAAATTGCGGGTGTCTTTATTTTATATCTTGCGATGGGAAATATTCAGAATGGACTCACGCTCCTTGGGCACCCAATCTCATTTGCCTCAGCTGCGCCTTCTGCCGGATACCGTGTCACGTCCACTGGAATTGACGCAGGATCTCCAACCACAAATACCCAAGCACCCATCTTGGAACAAAATGGTGTTCAACAGTTGCGTCTCGCCATAACAGACACAGCACCTTTTTATGCTCCATCAAATCAACTGACCGCAACCGCTGGGAAACCGGTTCATCTTGAAATTGATGGTGTTGCAGGTGGTTGCCGTAGTGTCTTTCAAATTCCAGGCGTTGGAGTTCAAATGTTATTGAATCAAGAAAAAAATGTTGTCGATTTTACTCCAACAAAACCAGGGTCTTATCCCTTTAGTTGTTCCATGGGTATGTATCGTGGAACGTTAAACGTACTCTAATATGTCCACCAAAAAAACAGTCGCGATTCGCGGCATGCATTGTGCAAGCTGCTCTCTTACGATTGAACGCGCACTCAAAAAAATGGAAGGGGTTGAATCAGCAGAGGTAAGTTATGGCACAGAAAAAGCCAAGATTGTTTTTGATGAATTGAAGGTGGATATTGCAAAGATGTCCAAAGTTATTGATCCACTTGGTTACACGCTCGTTGAAGAACAACCAGCTGCCGCGTCTATGAACATGTCTGCGGAATCCATGGGGATGTCGGAGAGTGAACATGCAGCGCATCTTGGATTGAATCAAACCAAAAAAGAAAAGCTTGCAGAGCTTCATCAAATGAAGGTCATGTTGTTTTCTGTCATTCCACTTGCGATTGTTAGCCTCTTTCTCATGGGTTGGGATCTTTTTGCGCAATTGAAACTTGTTGCGGAGATGTCTTATGCAACAAAAGAATTCTTTCATCATCTGATGCCACTTTTTGCTACGTACACACTGTTCGTAGTTGGAAAGCCCTATCTTCTCGGATTATATCGATTTATCCGATATGGCAAGGCAAACATGGACACGCTTATTGGAATGGGAACGCTCGCGGCATTTATTTATAGTTTTGTCGTGACGGCATTTGAAGAACAGTTGCGTCCATTTTTGAATGTGGATGTGACGTATTACGATGTAACGATTGTTGTAATCGCATTCATTGCTCTCGGGAAGTATCTCGAGGTTCGATCTAAGTTGAAGACGGGAGATGCGATTGAGGCGTTGCTGACATTACAGGCAAAGACCGCGCTTGTTGTTCGAGATGGAATGGAAATGGAGCTTCCGCTCGACCAAGTTGTTCACGGAGATATTCTTATTGTAAAACCCGCAGGAAAGATTCCTGTCGACGGCATCGTTCTTGAGGGAGCATCGTACGTGGATGAGGCAATGATCACGGGAGAACCGATTCCTGTTTCGAAATCTGTAAACGATCGCGTGATTGCGGGAACGATGAACACAACCGGATCAGTTACCATGCGCGCCACAAAGATTGGTGCAGAGACCATGCTCGCGAGAATTATCCAAATGGTAGAGGACGCGCAGGGAAGTAAGGCGCCTATTCAAGCGCTTGCCGACAAGATCTCTGGTGTGTTTGTTCCGATTGTTCTTGTGATTGCATTTGTCTCGCTCGGTCTTTGGCTTATCCTCGGCACGCGTGCAATTGGATTCTCACAAGCTCTGTCGATCGGCCTTACGTGTTTTGTAGGTGTGCTTGTCATTGCTTGTCCGTGTGCGCTCGGTCTTGCGACACCAACAGCAATCATTGTTGGTGTTGGCAAAGGTGCACGCGAAGGAATTCTGATTAAGGATGCTGCTACACTCGAGAAACTGCACCAAGTGAATGTGGTTGTGGTCGATAAGACCGGAACGATTACAAAAGGAAAACCTGAGGTTGTTGGAGGAACATCTGATCACGATCATCTTTCAATTCTCGCATCTCTCGAATCAAAGTCTGAGCATCCTATCGCGACCGCAATCATTGCGCATGCGAAGGCGAACAACATTGGTGTTCAAGCTGTGACGGACTTCGAAGTCATAAAGGGGAAAGGACTTCGTGGACAGATTGTGGGAAAAGAATATTTTGCTGGGAATACAAAGCTGATGGAAGATTTGAAGTTGCTTCTCGAACGACAATTGATCGAAGCAGCAACGCTCGAGGGAAAGACGCCCGTTATTCTCGCGACACGTTCCGAGATTCTCGGAATCGTTTACGTTGCGGATGCGATTAAGCCTGAAGCGATTGAAGCCGTTCGTGCACTGCACAAACGTGGAATCAAGGTTGTTATGCTCACGGGTGATCATCACAACACCGCACAGTTTATTGCAACACAAGCGGGCATTGATGATGTTGTGTCTGAAGTTATGCCAGCTGATAAACTTGTGAAGATCAAAGAATTGCAATCACTAGGGAACGTTGTCGCCATGGCGGGCGATGGAATCAATGATGCTCCCGCACTCGCACAAGCAGATGTCGGGATCGCGATGGGAACGGGAACCGATGTTGCGATCGAATCATCGGGAATCACATTGCTCGGCGGCGACCTCTCGAAGCTTGTGAAAGCCATTCGTCTTTCCGAGATCACGATGCGAGGAATCAAACAGAATTTATTCTGGGCATTCTTTTATAACATTGTTGGCATCCCACTTGCGGCCGGATTATTCTACCCATTCTTCGGATTATTACTGAACCCAATTTTTGCAGGTGCAGCAATGGCATTCTCGAGCGTGAGTGTTGTAGGAAACTCCCTTCGACTAAAAACAAAAAAACTTTAGAAACAAAAAACCGCATGAGGATGCGGACAGATCAGTGCATGTCTTGCTCCAGAGAGGAGAAGTTCATGAGTTCTGGTTGAAGAAAGTTCGTAGCGTAGAAGGTGATACAGAAATCATTGGGACGATTCCTGTTTTTGTGATGCGTTGAGACAACAATTGTTAACTGTTGGTTCCACGCGTCTTCAAGTTCTCGCATGTATGCTTTCAAGCTCGTGAATCGTCCTTGTCCGAATCGTTTTCGAATCATGTACGGCTCTACGAAAACCCGGTTCCCTAAACCTTGCAAGGTGTTGTCGACGACGTGTGAAAGAAACGGAGGGAGTTGCCACCAATAGTTTGGTCCATCAAATTCAAGCCAGTTCTGAGAACGGGCGAATCGAACGAGATGTGGTGGCATGGCGAGAAGAAGATCTCGAGCCAGGTTTTCCCAAAGCCGTCTGTCAAAACCGTTGCGTTCACGATAGGTTGCGTCTGTCTCAAGGAGCGAAAAGGTGCGTTCAAGTGGTCGCGTTGCAAGGAACATGAGAACCCCCAAAGCGAGTGTGTCTGTATCGTAAGAACATTCGATTGATTCGTCAATGAAAAAAGATTGCGGTATGATGTCGCAACAAAACCTATGGCTGTTCCGCTCCTCGAGGTGAACCACCTCAACAAATCTTACGGAAAACAAATCGTCGTAAAAGACGTCTCTTTTGTGGTAACAGAAGGCCAAAAGATCGCTCTGATTGGACGAAACGGTTCTGGGAAGACAACGCTCATGAATATGCTTACGGGCGCAGAAGAGCGAGATTCTGGTGATTTCAAAGTATTCGATCGTACACGCGTCGGCGTTATCCGTCAGCATGAAGTGTTGCCAAGCGACGTCTCGGTCGCGATGTTTCTTGAACAACGAACCGGCAAGCCTGTTTGGACGATCGCGAAACTTGCATCCGAGTTCGGATTGCACACGGATCATCTCGAGAAAACAGCAGCGCAACTCTCGGGTGGTTATCAAATGCGTGTGAAGATTGTGGCCATGCTTCTTGAAGAACCAAACCTGCTTCTTCTCGACGAACCAGTGAACTATCTCGACTTGAATACGTTGCTTCTCCTCGAGCACTTCTTGAAATCGTATAAAGGAAGTTTCATTCTCGTCGCTCACGACCGCGAGTTCCTTGAAAACACCTGTACAACAACGTTCGAGCTAGAACGTGGCGAACTTACAACATACTCGGGGACGGTCGAGAATTATTTGGTGTTCAAGGAAGAGCAGCGGGAATATGCGCTCAGAACAAACAAGAAGCTTGCGCGCGAGATTGAACATCACCAAGAGTTCGTTGATCGATTTGGTGCGAAAGCAACAATGGCGTCACGCGCACAAAGCAAATCAAAGCACATTGCAAAACTGCGAAAGAAAATTGCGGGTGTACATGCAGATCTTGCAACAACAAAGATTAAAATTTCTTGCCCAATGGTTCCGCCAGGAACGGCTGTGTATGCAGAGGAGGTTTCGGTTGGATATGGCGAGAAAGTGATCGTCGACAAAATCAATTTCCACATCAATCGTGGAGACAAGGTTGTGATTGCCGGAGAGAACGGTCAGGGAAAGACGACATTGTTGAAGACGCTCGCAGGAATTCTCGAGCCGCTTTCGGGAAAGTTAAAGTGGTGGCATCACGCGGACATTGGTTACTACGATCAGAAAGTAGACGCGACATTAATCGCAAACGAGACGGTCTTGAATTACTTGATGCGCATGGCGCCGCATATCTCGAGCGGCGAACGCATTCTCATGATGGCGGGAAACTTTTTGTTTCGCGATGACGATCTCGAAAAGCCTACGAGCGTATTATCGGGAGGCGAACGTGCACGATTGTGTCTCGCGGGTATTTTGCTCCACGAACATTCCGTGCTGCTTCTCGATGAGCCTACAAACCATTTAGATGTTGAAACGGCCGAAGCTCTTGCGATCGCTCTGAAACACTATGAAGGAACCGTCATCTTTGTTTCTCACGCTCGTACGTTCGTAAACGCGCTTTGCGATAAGGTTCTCGAAATCCGATTCGGTACGCTCAGAAACTATCCTGGACCGTATGAGGAGTATGTAGCGGATCTGGCTGAGTTGATGGCGATGGAAGCGGGTGACTCAAGAACCCCCTCCTTCGTCAAGGAGGGGGCAGGGGGTGGTCGTGCGCAGGAACGTATCGAGAAGGCGGAGGCTCGCGCAAAGCTCAAAGAACTCCAGCGTGCTGTCGAGCGTCTCGAAAAGCTCATGAAAGTCCTGGACCGTGAGCGCAGTGAGATTCTCCAGTTCTATTTCGACAATCCAACCGAGTACGCGCCAGAAAAGGCAACGCGCCTTGGTGAACTTGATGAAGAGTACAAACAAAAAGAAGATGAGTGGTTCAAATTACAGGAACAGATTGAGGGGTTGTCATAAACCGCTCTTTTTGTTAGGGTCACTTTCGCAAACGCGTGTTTGCTTTGGGGTTTGAAATGCAGAAACGTATCGTTCTTGCTGCGGATGAGTTGTCTGTCGAACAATTGTTGCCGTTGTTGAAGCGTGTTGCTTCGCGACTGTACGCTGTGAAGATTCATGATTTGTACGATGAACATGGTCCGCAGATCGTTGGTTGGCTCAAGAACTATGACGTGAAAGTTTGGGTGGATGCAAAGTTGCACGACATTCCAGCTACGGTTGCACGTCGAGCGACTGCATTCAAGAAAGCAGGTGCGGATATTCTCAGTGTGCATGCGTCGGGTCATGTTGACATGATGATGGAGGCGGTCGCATTTGGGCCGGAAGAAATCTTTGCCATCACCGTCCTGACTTCGTTGAATGAAACAAAGACGAAATCTGTTTATGCACGCAGTGTGCAGGAAACGGTTTCAGATCTCGCACAAATGGCCGGATTTTTCAACGGGATCAAGGGGATCGTTTGTTCCCCAAATGAACTTGCGTATCTCAAAGGTCATGAGGATCTGGATCCGCACATGAAATTTGTCACGCCCGGCATTCGTTCGCTTGGAAAAGACGCACACGATCAACAGCGTATTGCAACGCCAGGTCAAGCGATTCTGAATGGCTCGTCACTTCTCGTGATTGGTCGTCAGATCACGCAGTCGAAGGATCCGTTGCATGAGATCGAACTTATCGAAGCGGAAATTGAACAAGCTCTTCTTCAAAAAGGAGTGTGGTCATGACGATCATGCAACACATGCCAATTCTTGAGGCAGATCTCAACTATTTGCGTAAGATCCGGTTTGTAGAGTTTCCAACAAGTCCGAATCGTCATCGATCCATCACAGATGAAGAATTTGATCACATTTTCCGAACATGTGACGCGCTCTGGCTGCATTCGGGCGATCCGAAAGATCCGCATGCGGAACTGACGTCCGGAAAATGTTCGAATGGATTCGTGGATACATTGCGCGTGCTTCGGTACACAGCTCTTTGCAAACTCATGGCAGAGCAGCTCAAGCGTCGCATGATTCAGGAAATGGCAAAGATTGCTCCGCCAAGTTTCCTGGATCTCAAATCGGATTTCACGTTTGATTGGGCAATCGGCTCAGATCATGCGAGCGCCGTCTTCGCATACGAGATTGTTCGAAATTGGGAATGCCAATACGACTTTACGGAAAAGGGTGATGGCAAAACGCAAGTGTGGCAACGGTTTCTCATTCAGCCGAACGAAGTCGTTTTGCAGATTGAGGAACTCGTGACGACCTTGAAGACACTTACGGAAGTGCGCAAAGGTATTCGTGCCGGAACGCCGACTCCCGTGAAATTCGCTCCGTTCGTCTTTGCGCTCGTGCATCGATCACACGAATACGAATTCGAGGGAACGCCGATTCATTACGTCCGCCACTACGACATCAACTCGTGGGACCAAAAGGATTGTCCGCTCTGCGCAGCTGGTTCAGAGCGCATCAAGCCGAAGGCAAACTGGGCTAAGCTCACAGGCAAAGCCAAGTAATCTTACAGACACTTCACGTGTCTGTTTTTTGTTTTCTGTTTCTGTTACGATGGCGCATGGACGGACAGGTCGCGACCTGTCCCTACAGACGTTATGAAAACACGCATCAATAAATACCTCGCTGACCGCGGGGTCTGCTCACGCCGCAAAGCCGATGATCTTATTTCATCTGGCAAGGTTGTTGTAAACGGAACGGTTGCTGAACTTGGATTGAAAGTAGACGATTCAGATGATGTTGTGGTAAACGGCAGCAAACTCATCGTCGACAAGCCAAAAGAAGTTTATCTTGCGTATAACAAGCCGGTTGGGATTATCACATCTGTTGATCCGAATGCGCATGATAACGTCATTCAACAAATCAATTATCCAGAGCGCGTCTTTCCGATTGGACGACTCGACGTTGCATCTTGTGGACTTTTGTTGCTCACAAACGACGGCCGTCTCTCTGAGCGCATCACACATCCGCGCTATGATCACGATAAGGAATATGTCGTCACAGTCGATAAGCTAATTGCGGATAAGGATCTTGAAACCATGCGACGCGGACTTGTGATCCTCGGCTCCATGACAAAGCCTGCGATCGTTACGCGATCTTCGGACGATACGTTTCACATCACGCTCACAGAAGGACGTAATCGTCAGATTCGCCGTATGTGTGAAGAGCTTGGTTATGATGTTCGAAAGCTGATGCGTATTCGTGTGATGAACATCGAACTTGGCAATCTCATCGTCGGACAGTATCGAGAACTCACGAACACAGAAGTTGCTCAACTGAAAAAGAGTGTAAACATGGATAAGCCTCTTGAAGAATCCGAGAAAAGAATTTCATTTGAATAAAATTTTTCTATGCGCTTCCTTCATCCTTCTGACGCAGAAAAAGAGCTGACGTATCAAGATGTCTTTCTCATGCCGCAATATTCGGATGTTGTTTCGCGCATGAACGTCGATCTTTCACCACAGGACGGAACGGGAATGACATTACCGATCATTGTTTCGAACATGACGGCGGTTGCAGGAAAGCGTATGTCTGAAGCGGTGACGCGCAGAGGTGGACTTGTAGTGCTTACACAGGATATGTCGCTTGAGCGTATTGAGGAGATTGTAAAGGCAACCAAAGTTTGCCATCCTGTTTTTGAAACGCCGATTGTTCTCGACGAACAGGAGTCTGTGCAAACCGCACTCAACTTGATTAACAAACGCGCTCATCGCGCGGTGATTATTGTTGATAAACAAAATAAGCCTGTAGGAATTTTTACGGAAAAGGACGCGTATCGCCGCGATCGCTATAATCGATTGGTGGATGCGATGACGCGTGATCTGATTACCGTGCCAAGTTCCATGTCCCCAAAAGAAATTTTTAAAACCTTACATGATCGCAGGCTTTCAATCGTTCCAGTAGTGAATCTCGACGGAAGTCTCGCGGGAGTCATGACAAAGAAAGGGTGCGTTCGTGCCGTGCAATACAAACCCGCTTTGAACGCAAGTGGTCACTTGCTTACAGCTGTGGCAGTTCGAATTAGATCAGGTCTCGACGAAACACTTGATCGACTCAATCAGATTGGCGTAGATATGATCGTTCTCGACACAGCACACGGACATCAGAAGATGATGATTGATGCGGTAAAGAAGGCTCGATCACTGGTCGGTTCTTCAAAACCTATTATGGCCGGCAATATCGTTGGCGAAGCAGCGGCAAAGGATTTGATTGATGCGGGTGCAACACATTTAAAAGTGGGAGTTGGCCCGGGGGGTGCGTGTAAAACACGTATGACCACCGGAGTTGGACGTCCACAGTTCTCGGCGGTGTCCGAAGTAGCAAAGTATGCGCGTGCACATGGTGCATATGTTTGCGCAGACGGTGGCGTAAAGCATCCTCGTGATGTTGCGCTCGCACTTGCGGCCGGCGCACACTCGGTCATGATCGGAACTTGGTTCGCGGGAACGTACGAGAGTCCAGCCGATGTTCAGTTCGACGAGAGCGGAAGAATGTATAAAGAACAATTCGGAATGGCATCTCGACGAGCTGTAACAAATCGCACTGAGAATACGGATCCATTTGAACAGGCGCAAAAAGAATTTTTTGAAGAAGGAGTGAGTCAGACTCGGATGTATTTGAATCTCGGTCAGGAAAGCGTTGAAGATATTATCGACGAGATTACTGCGGGAGTTCGCAGTGCATGCACCTACTCGGGCGCGCGTACGCTCGATGAGTTTCACGACAAAGCAATCATTGGAGTGCAGACCGCGTCAGGGTATGAAGAAGGGAAGCCGGTAACAAAAAGCTGGACGTAATGTCCAGCTTTTTTGTTCCACTCCTTCACAAGGAGTGGGTTAGGAGGTGGTCGCATCACTTCACCTCGAGAATCGTATAAATCAATTCGTCTCCATGCGTCACAACCGAAATCGTTTCGCCGGCTGTGTGGCCAATGAGGTGCGAGCCGAGTGGGGAGAGGTGTGAGATTCTTCCGCGCACCGGGTTTGCCTCTTGTGGCCCCACGATCTCAAACGTAAGTGTGTGATCATTCATGTTCAGCACAACCGTTGATCCGAGTTGAATACGATCTTTATCGTTTTCATCTTTTTCAATCACGACAACGTTTTTCAATTTCTCTTTAATGATGGTCATGCGCGACGCCAGGTTGCGCATGCGGTGTTTTGCTTCTTGATATTCGGCATTTTCCGAAAAGTCCCCGAGTTCACCCGTTGTCTGTGTGTCTTTTACCGCCTGTTTGTGTTGAATTTCAAAATCAATCAACTGATGGTTGAGTTTCTCAAGTCCAGCTTTTGTGAGGTAAACAGGCCCGTCATCGCCCTTAAGCTGATTGTTATCGAGTTCTTTTTGTCGGGTTGGGAGACGCATATGCGGGAAGTATAGCAGGGGAACGGGGTTCGGGGCTAGGGATTAGGAATAAAAAAAGACCCAAGATGGGTCTAGACGGGAAGGTTGGCGATGAGAGGCTTCGGAGGATCCTCGTAGCTGGGTTTGGCCCAGGTGTCGAAGACGTAGAAGAAGTCTTCTTCCTTATCTTCTCCATTTGGGGTGAAACTTGCCGGGAAGACCATGATGAAGATGTCTGAACCTTTGCAGTGCTCAGCGCAGTCATAATCACAGCGAGGGAAGTCTGAGATGTAAAAACGGACGTTGTTGCCAAATGCGGCAATGATTTTTGCTACGCGTTCGAGAACACGTGTAGGAACAGGTTCGTCGTATAGTCGGCTGCTCCAGTCATTTGAATCGTAATCGTCGTTGCCCCATTCTTGTTCGTTCATTCGATCGAAACTACGCAGTGGGCGCCAGTACCAACCGGATGAATCATCGAAGTACATGTTTTCCGTCAGCCAATCAATGACGTCCTTGCTTTCCGCGACCCCGATTTGTTCTTGGTTGAAGTAATTGACGAGTTTCGGGTATACCTGTTCAGGCGTAGCGCAACCAATCGACATCGCGAGGGCGGTGTTTGCTTCCGTTCCTGGAACGGTGACATTTTTGACTGGAACAGTAAATTTGGGAAAAGGCAAATTGTCTTCCACCGTTTCTTCTTCCTCCTCCTCTTCGTCATCGTCGACATTCTCTTCGTCTTCATCCGTTTCTGGCTCATCATCGTCCACAGCGTCTCGAATCGTGGCGACGGATTGAACGCGTGGAATTGGATGATGGACAGGTTCGGTGTGTTGAGTCGTGCTTGGTGCCCGCAGTGCGGACGTTGGTTGATACGCCTCGAGTTGCAGTGGTGCTTTTCGATTATCTCCCCAGGTCCAGAATCTCCAATTCATCGTTTCCTCCTCTTGGATGGTTGTTCCAAGAAAAGGATTCTAAGCGAAAATAGCGAAAATGTCAATATTCGTCCCCAAACAACCCTTGACAGATTTTCTGGAACCATTGACAAATTTCGGTATTTGGTGTATAGTGCAGCCAAGCAAAAGTAAGCCACACAAACGCGGAGATTCGTCGAATTTCGCAAAGCGGCCATATTTGCGGATAAATAACATGATGTCAAACATTATGATGGGAACCATCAAAACAATGACAGAAAAGGGATTTGGATTCATCACACCAGACGATGGTGGTAAGGATCTTTTCTTTCACTCTTCTGCATTAGTTGACGTTCAATACAATGATCTCTCTGTAGGAGACAAAGTTTCTTTCGAAACTGAAGCTTCAGACAAGGGACCACGTGCTGTAAACGTTCAACAAGCGTAATAGCTTGAAAACAAAAACACCTGATTCGTCAGGTGTTTTTGTTTTTGTTATACTTTACTCATATGCCTACTCCAACAAAACATTACACTGCAGCCAAAGATGTGTTTTCCTATTTACTCATGATCATCATGCTCTATATTGGTGTCATTAGTTTTACCGCCATGATCTGGCAGTACATCAATGTTGGGTTCCCAGACACACTCAATCAAGCGTACGGAGCGTATGACATTATTCGTAACTTCATTTCGTGTCTGGTCATTGTGTGGCCCGTCCTCATTTTGGTTTCCTGGATGATTGGGAAAGATTTACGTAAGGAGAAAGAGAAACAAAATATTTGGGTCAGAAAATGGCTCATGTACCTCACACTCTTTATTGCATCCATGACCATTATTATTGATCTTATTACGCTCTTAAATAGTTTTTTGAGCGGAGAGGTCACAACACGATTTATTTTAAAAACTTTGGTTATCTTGATTGTTGCCGCTTTCGTTTTTGGATATTACCTTTGGGACCTCAGACGTGATGCTTGGAAAAAAACAACGATTTGTCTCATTGTTGCGATTGCAACAAGCGTTCTCATCATCGGATCAATCATTGGAGGATTTTTCCTTGTTGGTTCTCCTGCACATCAACGCACCATCCGAATGGATAATCAGCGCGTTTCTGATTTACAAAATATCCAATCGCAAGTGATTAACTATTGGACACAAAAAAGTTCCGTTCCAAAAGTCCTTACAGATCTGCAAGATCCAATTAGTGGATTCATTGTTCCAACGGACCCTGTCACAAAAAATGCGTACACGTATCGCGTCAAAGATGTGCATGCGTTCGAGCTGTGTGCCACATTCACAGAAGCATCTGTGAATGAAGTGGGCGCTGGTTATACGACACCATCATATCCATCTCGCGCCGGAGCGACAGATGTTTGGACACATAATAAAGGCGAAGTGTGTTTTGAACGAACCATTGATCCAGAATTATACAAACCAAATTCTCAACCCGTGCCTGCACCTGTCATGATCAAATAGAAATAAAAAATCCTCGAGTTGAACTCGAGGATTTTTTTGTTACGCAGACAATGCTTTTTTACGAAGGGCTCCGAGGTCCAGTTCATTATTGAATGAAATAGATTTGAGAAACTCCGTGTCGTGACTGACCACAATCATGGCTCCCTTATAATTCTGTAAGGCTTGCGCAATGACTGGCAAGTGACGGAAGTTCACATGGTTTGTTGGCTCGTCCAAGATCAACAGGTTTGGTTTTTGAATGACGAATCGGGCGAAACAGAGAAGGGCTTTTTGTCCTTCCGAGAGGGAGCCAACGCGGTTTTGCATGGTTTCTCCTCGGAGAAGAAAACGACCAGCCGTTCCGTAAACCGTTTCGTCATCTCCGACCGCCATGACAGACTTCAGGGATTCAAACGTTGTTTGTGAGAAATCTAATCCAGAAAAATCTTGTTCGTAATATCCAATGATAACGTCAGCTGGAATGAGAACGCCTTCTTCTGTTCTGGTTGCAAGACGTTTCAGAAGTGTGGTCTTTCCAATTCCGTTCGGTCCTTTCAAGAGTAATCGATCGCCACGACGGAGTTTGAGGTTCACCGGACAATGAATGGCTTCACCTTGATTCCAGACACCAACGGAAGAAACATCACAAATTGCGTCTTTGTATTCTGTTGCTTCAATGTCGAAACGTACGATGGTTTTATCATCTTGTTTCACGTCCACCATGTTTGATTCGTCTTCTTCGATTTCTTCTTTCAGCTTTGCGGCAAGCTTACGCATTTTTCCTCCTTTGTTGGCAAAGAAGTTTACCTTTTCTTTTCTGTCCTGAATATTTTTAAGAAGCTGTGCGTTCTTTCGTTCTTCTGCATCAATACGAGCTTTGATCTGTTCTGTCACGTCGTAATAGTCTCCTTGGTATGCGTCAACTTCTTGTTTTTGCGCATCGAGATATAACACGGAGTCTGTAAACGTGTTTAAGAAATCTGCATCGTGAGAAATGACGATAACGGTTTTCTCATACATCATGAGGAACGTAATGAGGTGACCAATTCCGTCTTCGTCCAAATTGTTGGTAGGCTCGTCGAGCAAAAGAATGTCTGGCTTTTGGATGAGGGCGTAGGCAAGAAGTAATCGAGCTTGTTGTCCGCCAGAAAGACGATTGAGGGTGATTTTGTGATCAAGCGGATAGTTTACTGCCTCAAGAGCTTGATCAATAAGTAATGGAAGGTTGCGTGGTCGTTCTGCAAAAGCGGTTGCAAAGTAATCCTCGACGGTTAACTCGAGATACGCACGATCCATGACTTGTTTTGCAATTCCAATTTTTGCTCCCTGCTTTAAGTGAATTTCTCCCTTAACCGGCTTTGCGTCGCCCATGATCAAATGAAAGATGGTGGATTTTCCGGCACCGTTTTGTCCCATGAGCGTAACTTTTGCGTTTTCACGAATAGAAAAATTCACGTCTTTGAGAAGCGTGTTTTTATCATGATATCCAAATGTGACATTTTGGAATCGAACAATGACGTTACCGTGTTCTGCCATAGGTTTGTAGGGAAGGGTCGTGACCCTTCCGCTTAGAAGATTTGTATTTAAATTCGTTCGAAGTATAACGGAATTCAGCGAAAAGTCAATGATTGCAGAGAAACAAAAACACAGCCTTTGTTAGACTGCGTAAAGAAGTTGAATTTCTGGTCCGTACGTCAATGTGAGTGTTCGAAGTGGTAGTGCGTCATCCATTGGCGTTGGCCATTTGTGGAGATCACCATCTAAGAGAAGACGAGGATCTTTTGTCTTGATTTCAACACGTTTGGCGTTATCGTTGAACGTGTGAAGGTCTGTAAGTGGGGAAGCCCAGCCGTTCCAAATCATGGGAACGCTTGCTGCGAGTGCAGCGAAATTACCCCAGTAAACGTAAAGCGGAAACGAATCAGTTCCAGGACTCTTGAGAAATGGACGACATTTTGGCAAAAACTCCGGAACTGTTGCTGCCATGAAGGCCGCATATTGGTCAAAGCCAAGCATATTGCCGTCGATCGCAACCTTCCCATCAATGGGTTTGATGCGTCCGTGCCGTCCCTGAATCATGTTTTTGGCAAAGTCGCCAATAACCGTTCCAATTAGTTTCAGGACATCAAAGAGATCTCCTTTGCCAGCTTCTTCATACCATTCAACAAAATCACAAAGGATTCCATTTCCGATCACTGCGCCGTAACGGCGCTCGCCTGAAAGTGAATCGGTGACACAGACGGGGCGCCATGCCTTTGCCTTGAGCGTGACGCGTCCTGAATCGATGGCGGCAAGATTGACCGCAGGGTCTGTGCTTTTCAGCCCAACGAACTTACACATGAAGTTGAATTGTCCGCCGCCGACAGGAATCAGTTTAGGACGTTTTTCAACGGGCTGTGTGAGCGCCCAGTTCAACATTTGATTGAATGTACCGTCTCCGCCAACCACGTAGACTTTTGTGTTCGTAAGCGACTTCTGTGATTTTGCAATCAGCTCAAGGGCTTCGATCACATCCGCCACAGTGTCTGCCTCAACGATGGTGCGTTTTCTGCGTCTGATAATTGAGATCAATCGTGCTCGAAGGGTTTTGTCTACGCGTAAACTTCTTGCGTATTGGTTCATGATGACAATGTCGTTCACGTGTGTCTCCTTCAGGAAAGAACTGGTGAGAGGTTAGGTGTTTTTTGTGAATATGTCAATGGCGAGGTGCAGGGCAAATATCAATTCCGCCATGTTTTTCAACATAGTTTTGATGGTACTCTTCTGCTGGATAAAATGTTTTTGCTGGGACAATCTCGGTTGCGATGGGGTTTTGAAAGAGGTGTGTATGCTCGAGTGTGTGCCGAGATGATTCCGCGACTTGTTTTTGATCCTCGTTGTGAAAAAAAATAACGGATCTGTATTGAGAACCTACATCAGGACCTTGGCGATTCACTTGTGTTGGGTCATGAAGCTTCCAGAATGCGTCCACAAGTTCTGAATACGAAATGTGTTCAGGGTCAAATACAACCTCAACGGCTTCTGCATGACCCGTGTTTCCACGACAGACATTTTCGTACGTTGGATTCTCGAGCGTCCCGCCGGTATAACCCGCTCGCGTTGAGACGACGCCGGGAAGTGCATTAAAAATATATTGCACATGCCAAAAACATCCGGCGGCGAAGGTGGCGAGAGAAGTCATATCAAGAAGTCGAGTAGTCAAGTTTATTAATCCTGAGTAAAATAATCGTAGCATTTTTTCTTTAACTCAACTACTCGACTTCTTGACTCCTCGATGACTCATATGTCCCAACCTCTCAATCAAAACCTTACACCTGAACAAAAGAATATTTGTTTCTTGAAAGGGACAGAGCCGCCATTCTCGGGCAAGTATGTGGACTTCCATGAGAACGGAATGTTTACCTGCGTGAATTGTGGACAGACGCTTTTTTCCTCGAGTACAAAGTTTGATTCCGGTTCTGGTTGGCCAAGTTTTTCAGATATTGGGGATCAAGGGCATGTGAAATTGTCGGATGACACCTCAATTGGCATGCATCGAACAGAAGTAACGTGTGCGAATTGCGGAGCTCATCTCGGGCACGTGTTTGATGATGGGCCAACGCCAACAAGAAAGCGTTATTGTATCAATTCACTCGCGCTCGATTTTAAAAAGAAGGAATAAAACAAAATCCTCAAGCGTGTGCTTGAGGATTTTTTGTTATCCATGATTCATTGGTCTTGGATTGTGACCTTGATACCCTTGGCCACCGCCTTGGCGCTTTCGGTCGAAAGGCTTTGAAGCGGTACGTGATTGACTAGAGGTAGTTGATGGACTAGATGATGAAGCGCCATCCTTTTTGATATCTTTGTATTGGAATACTTTTTCTTTTGGTTTTCCGCCGTAGGAGCTGTCTTTGGATTTTCCGTAAGAGTTTCCTCCACGTGAAGTTCCGTAAGAGCCTCCCTGCCTGCCGGCAGGCGAGGCGCTGCGTGATCCACCTCCGCTGCCGTATCCGCCGCTGCGTCCACCTTTTTGATAAGATCCACGACCTCCGCGACGATCATCGCGTTCTGGTTCGTAAACTGGTGCTGCACGGTGAGCGGGTAATTCTGGAAGAGGGGAAACGTTAATCTTTGTACGAATCAAGCGTTCAATGATTTGCAAATCACGCTTTTGATCTGGTGTTGCAAACGAAATAGCTTTTCCGGTTCGTCCTGCGCGACCTGTTCGACCAATACGGTGAACGTAATCTTCCGCTTGGTCTGGCAAATCAAAGTTGATAACGAGTTCAATATTTGTGACGTCAATTCCGCGAGATGCAATGTCTGTTGCAACGAGGACGCGCGTTCTTCCAGATTTAAATCCAGCGAGCGCCATCTTGCGTTGGTTCAAAGATTTGTTTGAGTGAATTTCGGAAACGGTATGTCCCATTTTCTCAATCACGGTTGTGATCTTTTTTGCGCCGTGTTTTGTTCGGCTAAAGACCAAAACAGATCCTTTATAATCGCTAAGTATTTTATCAAGGAGACGCAACTTGTCGCCTTTTCCAACCATGAAGAATTCTTGTTCCACGTTTGCGTTCGCTGTTCCTTGGCGAGCCATTTCAATACGAAGTGGCTTTTTCATGTATTTTTCTGCGATTTGAGAAATCTTTTCTGGCATGGTTGCAGAGAACAACATGGTTTGGCGTTCTTTTGGTACTGCCGCAAGAATCTTTTTGATTTGTGGTTCAAATCCCATGTCGAGCATTCGATCTGCTTCATCAAGGACCAAAACTTTTACGTTTTGCAAACCAAGAATTTTTTGCTCCATGTGATCAAGTAAACGACCTGGAGTTGCAACAATAACATGTGGCTTATTGCGAAGTGCTTTGATCTGCAAACTCATGGCAGCTCCACCAATAAGAACAGCGGTTCTGAGACCAAATGGTTTTGAAAGCTTTTGAAGGGTTTCTTCAACTTGAAGCGCAAGTTCACGTGTAGGAAGCAAAATAAGCCCCTGACCTTTGTTCACGGAAATTTGCTGCATCATTGGAATAGAAAACGCAAGTGTTTTTCCGGTTCCTGTTTGGGCGATTCCGATAAGGTCTTCACCTGTTACTCCGATTGGAATCGCTTTTTCTTGAATAGGGGTTGGATTGTGAAATCCAAGTTTACTCAAGTGGGTAAGAAGATCTGGAAAGATCCCGAGTCCGTCAAAAGACGGTTTTTTTTCTGTCTCTGTCATAAGATAAGGCAGCCAAAGACGCTTATGGAAACCAAAAGGTGACCAAAGGCCATGGAAGCGTTAAAAAAATTACGACCCGTTTTTCCATCAGGTCGTAATACAGACAAGAGGCCACGAGTCATGCTCGAATGATGTCGAGCGAAATTATGTTGAAAGACTATCAGGAAAAGCCCGCTCTGTCAATGAATCGAGGTGAATCCAGAGTAATCATTGACATTATGCGCCTTTTGACGTAGGTTCATCTCTTCATCATTGGTGGTGAAGACGTGAGGAACATATGAAAAAGGCTTGGATTGCTGGTGCGATTGTTCTCATCACTGCGGGCGTGAGCCTGTGGAGCTATAATAAAGCGGTCGGACTCGCAGTATTTGTGGGCTCCAAGGCGGATGCCGAGGAGAATTTGGCAACGTACGCGAAGGACATGAACGTCAAAGTGGTGGGCAAGAGCTGCGCGGAGACGGATTCGGATGGAGATCACTACATTTCCTGCACGGCACGTTTTCAGGAAACCGATGGCGGACCTGTGACGGAGCGCTATCTCGAATGTGGTTCTGGCGCATGGGGTGCGCGTACGGGCGGGTGTAAGCCCAAGCTTGGCGCTTACCCAATGATGCCTGCTCCCGCAGCGGTTGCTCCGGCACCTGTGCCGCCATCCGCGCAGAAGTAAGTCATGAGAAGTCTCGTCATTTTTCTTCTCGTTCTCGTAAGTTGCGGAAAACCTCGGTCTTCGAATGAAACCGCCCATTCAAATATTCACCGTTACGTTCATGGGACCCATCTGCAGATCAACATGATCAACTGTAATGAAGAAGGTCCAACGAACGATGATCATGTTTACTGTGTTGCGATGGTTCGCGATGAAATCGAAGGAAGCGAATCTGAGGTTCATCTCAAATGTGATCAGACACGCATGGTCGGATCCAAATATCGTCAACGCCACGAATCAACGGGCTGCGTTCTCAATATGCCGCCTTAGTCTTTCTCAATCGAGCAGATGCTCGATTTTTTGTTTGATCTCTTGACAATTTGGGATATTTCAGGTATATTCCGACGTCTGAATCGTGAGCAGTTTGCGAGGAGGACGTGGTTTTTTCAGGAGGTTCCCGTGAAGAAAGGTTTTACGCTGATCGAACTCATGATCGTTCTTGCGATCATCTCAATCCTTGCAGTCGTGGTGGGTGGCATGTTCCGTGGCTGTTCGGCTGTTTCCGGTAGCAAGCAGGAGGCCATGGCCACCATGCGCACCTACGCGACGGAAATGGGTTGGAAGATGGTTGGTGGCACGTGTGCCGACACCGATTCCGACGGTGACGGTTACATCAGCTGTACCATCAATGTCCAGGAAGTCGAAGGTGCGCCTCCGGTCGCAAAAGCCCTTCAGTGCGCTTCCGGCGCCGCGATTTCTCGTACGGGCGGCTGTAAGCTGGCCCAAGGTGTCTATCAGCAGCAGTAGTTTCTCCGGCGATTCACTTCGCCAAACTCAAAACGAGCTATCAGAGCTCGTTTTTTTCTTTATCGAATAGATTGATACCCACCAACAACGCCTTTTTTTGAAAGCACAATTTGCCACAACTGATTTCGTCGAGAGCGAAATGAAGCGGCGCATGTGAGGAGATAAAATTTCCACATGCGGTAAAAACGTTCGCTGTATTGATCTTTTAGAAGTGGCCACGCGTTCTCAAAGTTCGCAAACCAATGCATGAGCGTCGTGTCGTAATCCGCACTGAAGTTGTGAATGTCTTCGATGATAAACAAGGGTTCAACGGTTTTTGTGATTTGCGCGAGCGAGGGAAGCATGGAGTTTGGAAAGATGTATTTTTCTATCCATGGATCTGTTGATGTGACGGATTGTGTTGCACCAATTGTGTGAAGTAAAAAGAGTCCGTCATCTTTTAAACATCTGTTTGCAACTCGCATGTAGTCGCGATAATTTTTATATCCAACGTGTTCGAACATGCCAAGAGAAACAATGTGATCAAATTTTTCATCGACTTCACGGTAATCTTGATAGCGTAATTCAACATCTAGTCCCTCGCAAGATTTTTGTGCAAGGGCGAGTTGTTCTTGGGAAATGGTAATGCCGACTACATGCGCGCCATATTTTTCTGCGGCAAATTTTGCAAAGCTGCCCCAACCACAGCCGATATCAAGAACACGATCACCAGCCTTTAATCCAATTTTTCGACAGACGAGATCTAGTTTTGCTTCTTGAGCAGAGTCAAGATCGGATGCATTTGGCCAGTATCCACAGGTATAGACCATTCGTTTGTCGAGCATGGCCTCATATAATTTATTTCCGACATCGTAATGCACTTCACCAACTTCGAATGCGCGTTTTTGCGATTGGCGATTGAGAAGAGATGATGCAAGCAAAAGCGCAATCTCTTTTCTGTTTTTTCGTAGTCTAGATTGAACATCGATAGAAAAAATTCTGGTAATGAATTCGTCAATGGCTGCACATTCCCACCAGCCGTCCATGTAGCTTTCGCCGAGGCCAAGTGAACCTTGTGACAGAACACGGTTATAAAATCGTTCATTCAATACGTGAATATCCCAGGGATTATTTCCATTCATGGTAATTCCTGTTCCGAGAAGGAGTGTTTGAATTTGGGATTGTGTTTTTGAAGACATAAGAATGCTTAGTACAAGTACTCTAGCACATCTTGGCTAAATGCAACCATTCTAGGTAGAATACGATGTAATTGTTGAATGAATAATTATTTATATGTCTTTATTTAAAAAAGAATTATTGAAAGAAGGAGACAATCGATCATTTTTGGTCGGACTCTTGGGTGGCGTCTGCGGAAGCGTTATGACGTTTGTGCTTGTATTTATTGTCATGCACACAATGATCTCAAGATTTCAGCCGCTTTTTAACTCTGTCTCAAGACCAATTTCTTCGCTTCCCATGTTTGCAGGAACAAAAGAGTTGTCAAAGAATGTTTCAAAAAACGTAAAGCAATCACAAGACTCTGCAGGATTTCAGCACTCACCTGATGTGAGCGATATTGTGGCAAAGGTGAATCCAGCCGTTGTCTCTATTGTTATTTCAAAAGACGTTCCCGTCATGGAGCAATATTTTGTAAACCCGTTTGGAAGCAATAGCCCATTTGGAAATGTTCAAATTCCACAATACCGACAGCACGGTACACAATCCAAAGAGGTGGGGGGTGGTTCCGGGTTTATTATTTCCACAGATGGATACATTGTAAGTAATGCGCACGTCGTGAATGATCCAAATGCTAAGTACACCGTCTTTTTAAATGGGGGAAAAAAATATGACGCACAGGTAACGGCGTTAGACGACACGCTTGATATCGCTCTTTTAAAAATTGATGCAAAAGATCTTCCGTACGTAGAATTTGGAAATTCAGATCAACTTAAGCTTGGGCAGTCCGTCATCGCAATCGGAAATGCGCTCGGGGAATTTCGTAACACCGTCTCAACAGGCGTTGTCTCTGGTCTTGCTCGATCCATCACGGCACAAGACGGACAAGGTTCCGAGAATCTCGACAATCTGATCCAAACGGATGCAGCTATTAATCCAGGAAACTCCGGTGGACCATTGTTGAATCTCGATGGCCAAGTTGTTGGGGTGGATGTGGCAATTGCACAAGGTTCCGAGAACGTCGGATTTGCATTGCCAATCAACATGATTAAGTCCTCGATTGAATCCATGAAAACAAACGGACGAAGCATTCATCCATTCCTTGGCATCCGCTATATTCCAATCACGGCTGATTTGCAGAAACAAAATCATTTGAGTGTAGATTACGGAATCCTGGTTGTGCGCGGTGAACAACAAACGGACCTCGCCGTTGTTCCTGGTTCTCCAGCAAATAAGGCAGGAATTGTTGAATACGATATTATTTTAGAGGCAGATGGAAAAAAGATTGATGCTGATCATCCGCTCACAACGCTCATGAGACAAAAGAAAGTGGGAGATCAACTTAAACTAAAAGTGGTCCACGGCGGAGTACAAAAGGATGTCGTGGTTACACTAGAGGAAGCAAAATAAAAACCTCCAGATCATGATGATCCGGAGGTAAGAAGAGAAAAAGCGAGTCAGGGTTCTGTTTTGTGAACAGTTCCTTTGCTACGCTTTTTTTCTTTGCGTGCAAGTCGTTTGGCAACACGCTTCACTTTCATGTCCGCGTATTTTGCGAGAAAGAGATGTGCAGAAAGCGAGAGGAATCCGAAGATCATTGCCCCAACCAAGAGCGTGTTTGAGATGATCTGTGTTGTCTCGTTGTGAGGGACAAGGACGATCACCGCAACCACAGCCACTTCGATGAAGATTTTGTATTTGCCTGCGCGATTCGCGGCAGCATCGCCAATCTTGAAATAGCGTTTGATCGGACGAACGAGCGTGAGCGCAATCGCTGTTACGAAACTGATGATGATGAGTGTGGTTGAGACATAGCCCCAACCGCGTGTGAAAAGAGCGACGTAGTATTTCACTTTGTCGGCAAAGGGATCCAGTGCCGTACCAAGGTTTGATGAGCCTCTCAGGAAAAATCGACGCCAAATTGGGATGAGGCGCTCTTCTTCAAGCGAAAGCTTTTTGAGCCCGTACTTTTTGTCTTGATAGCGCGCAAGTGCTCCATCAAGCCAATCGCACAGGAAACAGATGATGGTGATGACGGCACCAATCGCGGTCGAGAGCAAGTCTGTCTGGAGAAAGAAGTATGCCATCGGAAGGCATAAAACCATTCCAGTCATGGTAATGAGATTCGGCCTGGTCCAATCAAACCAGGAAGCTACGCGATTGGAAAATCCACTCACCTGCGAGAATTCAGGTTTTGAGAGCCATTCGGCAGCTTCGTGGACTTCAGGCGCGTCTAGCAAATCTTCGTTTTCATCTTGGGTCATGTTTGCCTCCTACCAAGGTTGGTAGAGTAGCAAAAAAGTGATGAATTGTCAATGTTCGAAATCAAAAAAACGGAGTATACTCTGTGTATTCTTAACTTTTTCTTATGTCCTTCTTTCCAATTTGGCAGGAAAACAAATTGTTTACCACCGTGCTATCGCTTGTGTGTCTCGCCCTGTTTGTTTTTCTTGGGGTCAAAACGTATTCTTCTGTTCAGGCAACGCGTCATCTTGATAAACCGGTTCCAGTGGAACACACGATCGTCATCGAGGGGCTTGGAAAGGCAAACATGTCCCCAGACATTGCCGTTATGACATTTGGTATTTCTTCAACCGCAAAGTCTGTTTCTGATGCGCAAAAGCAAAATACAGCGCTTATGAATACGCTGATTGCAAAAATTAAAGATGTTGGGATTGTTGACGCAGATTTGCAGACAAAAGATTACAGCGCTTATGAGAAGACTGAGTGGAATGCTCAGACACAGAAATCAGAAAGTGCAGGTTGGATCGTCTCTCAGTCGCTTGATGTAAAGATTCGAGATGTACAAAAAGTTTCAACAATCGTCGAGATTGGTGGTCAAAATGGATCAACCTCCATCAGTGGTCCTGTGTTTACCATCGATGACCAGACAGCCTATGAAGCAACGGCTCGTCAAAAAGCTCTTGCGGACGCAAGACAAAAAGCAGACAGTATTGCGCAGTCACTTGGGTTGAAGATTGATCACGTTGTTAGTTACAACGAATATAATGAAAGTACGGGAGGTCCGATGCCATATCTGAGTGCAAAAGACGTCGGGGGTGGAATCGCTGCCCCAGCCCCTATGATCCAATCGGGAACTCAAGAATTACGTCTTCACTCCACCGTCACGTATCTTCTTTCAAACTAGGTTTAAAAAAGACTCCATTTTTGGAGTCTTTTTGTTATTCGCATCAAAAACAGGTTGTGCTATACTGTCGGACACTCGGGAAGGAGACGGTTTGAAAAGGAAGAAATAGAATAAATGAACTATTGCTATGAAACGTATTTCAAAGTGGATCGGATTGTTCGGACTTATTGCTGTGCTGGGATTTGGATGTGTAAACACGGCAAAACCAACAACAGAACAAAAACAAGTGATTGATCGTTCTCAAATTTTGCTTGATGCAAAAAGTCAGGGGCTTATTATGGATTCAGGTGAAATTGAACACATGAAAGATCCTTCCATTTTGATTGCAGATGATAAGAAAGAAACTGCCCCTATTTTTTCAACGTATGCGGCAGCGGATTTTAAAACCTGGCACGCAGCTGCTCTTGCAGATGTGACAGGTGGAACAAGTTATGGTCTCGCGTATCTCAAGCTATCTACAGGAACCTTCCAGATTGCTGCAACACTTGGTGATTTACCAAAGACCACAGATGGATCTTCGTATAATGTATGGTTAGTTAAAAGAGGGGATGGAATGAAAGTCTTGAATCTTGGGCAAGTGACCCCAGCAGATAAACTTATGACATTCACCTATTCATCTAAGACGGATTTAAGTGAGTATGATTTCTTTGTTGTTACGCTCCAGGCGCCAAGTACAACAACTCCTGGAGAGCATTTACTGGAGGGAATGATTCGTTAAATGAATCATGGAAACAAAAAAGCCCGACGTACAGTCAGGGCTTTTTTTATTTTGTTGCGGCAGCCTTTGCAAGACGAACGGCTTTCTGCTTGCGATTGCTTGCAAGTTGAACTTTGCGTTCTGCCTTCCATTTGGTGCGAATCATTTTTCGTTTTGCCATAGGATGGGTTCAAGGATTGGAAAGGATTGATAACAGGAGAAGGATACGATTTATCAAATAGTTTGTCAAGAAATTGGGGATGTGTGCGTAAAGCGGATTGATGATGTATAATTTTTGCATATGCACGGCTATTTTCTTACCGCACAACCCTTTTTACGTATTTTTTTTCTTGAGCCGGGCGCAATCCTGTTTGGATGCTTGCTTATGCTCATGAGCGCCACGCTTGTTCTTGCGTTTCTTGTAAAACAAAGTTCCTCTATTACGAGTGCACTTATTGGAAGTTTAGTCACTGTCCATTTGATTCTAGATGGAATTTTAGCGTTTGATTTGGTGGGAAGCGTGAATCATGTTTATACAGATTCATCGTCAAGTGTGATCTCAGAACTTTTCTCCACGCATCGTTGGCTTTTGATCCAAGTACCAATTTTGTTTACCTTGATGGCAATTCTTCTTGCGCTTGTTTGTCGCGGTCATGAGCGAGAGACACACGCAAAGACGTATGTCTTTGCCGTGCAGTTTTGTGTTGTTGTGAGTTTTTTGACTGTTCTCCTCATTGGATACGAATCGCTGATCTAATTATATGCTTCATCTTTTTTCGAAAAATCGTTTTCATGAATCTGTTGCGTGTGCGGCATTGCTTGCAGGTTCCATCACACTTCAAGTGATGTGGATCGTGAATTTGCTGGTTGTGCGTATTCCTTTTATCGCGCAATTGTATTCAATCGTTCCTTCTGTTGGACCAATTTCTGGAATGTATCTCAAAGCCGTTTTGACGTTTGTTCTCGTTTTTCTTATTGCCGCCTTGTATTGGCGAGGGAAAGATTGTTCACATCACAGAACATCTCTCTTGAACTTCTTTCTTTTTTCTACGGTGATCTTTTTTGTCATGACACTCCCGTTTGTGTATTCGTTTTCTGTGATGTTTGAATAATTTAAGGAACACAGGTAAGCTCGGACAAAGCTTATCTTTTTATTTTATGGAAATACACATCCGAAAATCCGATTTGGTCTCAGAAACAAGTGATGTCCTTGTTTTAAGTGTTTATCAAGAAAAACAAACGTTTGCTTCTTCTGCGGCTGTGGAAAAACTCGACGCACGTCTTGGAGGTCTTTTGACGCAAATCGCAAAGGAAGAATCTTTCGTTGGAAAGGCGAATCAAACCATGTGGGCACGGATCCCAGATCAACTCGCCTCAAAGCGCATCTTGCTTGTTGGGCTCGGAAAAAAGGAAGAGTGTGATCTTGAGACTATTCGTTTAGCCGCAGCAACCGTTTTGAACAGCATGAAACAAACAACCACACAATCCGTGAGCTGTTTATTGTTCGGTGAAACTTCGGAAGTTCGTGAGCGTGCGCATGCCATGATTGAAGGTGTTCGATTGGCAGATTACGGATTTGGACGCTATAAGAAACAAAAGAAAATGCATTTGAAATCATTCGACCTTCTTCTTGAGGATGGACGAGATTTGGTTGCGGCAAAAAAGGGAGTGGAACAAGCAGAGCAATTTGCAAAAGGAACGCTCTTTGTTCGAGACTTGGTGAATACACCAGGACTTCACATGGCGCCACAACACCTCGTTGATGAAGCGAATAACATCGCGAAGAATAATAAGCAGATTAAAATAAAAGTTTATAATGAAGAGAAGCTTGCAAAGATGGGAGCTGGCGGAATTCTCGGCGTCTCACAAGGATCCGATCATCCATCGTTTCTTGTACACATGACGTATACGCCTGTAACGAAGTCAAAGAAACGCATTGCCCTTGTTGGGAAAGGAGTCACGTTCGATTCTGGTGGACTTTCGCTCAAACCATCTGCATACATGGCAACCATGAAGTGTGATATGGCAGGAGCGGCTGACGTGCTTGGTGTTTTCTCGGTTCTTTCTGCGATTGCGCCAAAGGTTGAGGTTCACGGAATCTTCGCTGCGGTCGAGAATATGCCATCCGGAAAAGCCATGCGCCCAGGCGACATCATTGAATTCATGAATAAAAAAACAGCAGAAGTGTTGGATACGGATGCGGAAGGCCGACTCATCCTTGCGGACGCACTTGTATACGCGACGCGACAGAAGCCAGATGCGATTATCGATCTTGCAACGCTCACAGGTGCTTGTGTTGTAGCTCTCGGAGAAGAAATCACCGGAGTCATGTCTAATACACCAGCACTTTCAAACGCATTATTGAGTGCGGCCGCATCGGCGGGTGAAAAAATGTGGGAGTTGCCACTCGAGAAAAACTATCGCAAGCAAATTTCTGGAGACTTCTCTGATTTGAAAAATATTGGACCACGTTACGGCGGCGCACTTACAGCGGGATTATTTCTCGAAGAGTTCGTCGACAAGACACCATGGGCACACCTAGACATCGCAGGCCCAGCATTTGCGGAGCGTGATTACAATGCATATGAAAAAAAAGGGGCAACGGGGCATGGGGTGCGCACATTGTTGAAATACCTCCTGTCCTTCTAGATATGCGATTATCAAACATTCAGTTTTCCAAACTCGTGCTGGTCTGCACAAACGAGCGCACGGATGGACGATCTTGCTGTGCGCATAAAGCATCACCTGAGTTTTATCATGCAATGAAAGTGGCAGTCGCAGGAATGGATCCGACCATTCGTGTGTCAAAGACAGGATGTCTTGGCAATTGTGAGTCTGGTGCAACTGTTGCGATCATGCCAAAAAATCTGTACCTCGGTGAGGTGAAGGAGAGTGATATTCCAGAGATTCTCGAAATGTTAAAGTAAACAAAAACATCGCGATCATATCGCGATGTTTTTTTGTTTTACGCTTTTCCAAGCGTCTTTCCGCCTTCTGACCATTCTATTGGACAAAGTTCTCCGGTCTGCAGTGCCTTCAGAACGCGAATCGTCTCTGTAACCGATCGACCGACCGATCCGGAACTAATCAATGCATATCGAATCACTCCTTCTGGATCAATGATGAAGCTGCCGCGTTCTGCGAGGCCATCGACTTCGTTGTAGACATCGTAAGCTTTTGCGATGTTGTGTGTGTTGTCAGCTAAGATTGGATAGTCAACATCTGGTAGATCTTTTTCGAACCAGTTTTTGTGTGACCATTCGGAATCCGTGGAACATGCAAGGACTTCTGCGTTCAAGGCTTCGAACTCTGCTTTATGTTGCGCAAAGCCTTTTAACTCTGTTGGACAGATGAATGTAAAGTCTCTTGGGTAAAAGAAGAACACGAGCCATTTGCCTTTGTAATCACCAAGACTAATTTTTACGAAATCGGGCGAACTTTTTTTATAAGCCGGCACATTCTCGAAAGAGGGTGCAAGTTGTGAAATGCGAATCATAGAATGACAGTTAATACGGAATCGAGTTTAGAGTGTATAGGTTTTTACCTTGTCGAACAAGGTATTCGCTGCATCCCAGTTGAGGTTCTTCCAGAAGTCTGCAATGTACACAGGGCGATCTGATCCGTAATCTATAAAGTACGCATGTTCGTAGACATCAAGAACAATAAGTGGAACACATCCCCAAATTCCACCTTGGTTATGAGAATCACATCCGTAGATTTTTAAACGACCAAGTTGTATGTCGAATCCAAGGACGACCCATCCACGAACAGCCATTCCGGTTGCCGAGAAGAATGCGATGAATTTTTCGAGAGAACCGTATTTCTCGATAAGCGCATCGACAAGTGATCCACTTGCCGCACCATCACCGCCGAGAACGTTGAAATAATATTCATGCAAATAAACTCCGTTCGTGGCAAACGATTCTCCCATACGAAGTGCGCGAAGATCAGAGTAGCTTTGGTTTGCTTTGTCGAGACCAACACCACTTTCATTCATTTCTTTTAGTTTTACCGCGATCTCTTTCATTTTATTTACGTAGCCGACATAAAGCTTGTCATGATGAATGGCAATGGTTTTGTCTGAGATGCCTGTAAGCGATTTGTTGAAAGGGAGTGGCTTTGGTTCGTATTCAGTTGCAGAGGACATAGGAAAATGTAAGGAATTAGGTTTCTCGCTACGAATTTATGGATAAGATGTTACAATATTATCCGATCAGAAAGGATCAAACAAGCTATGCGAAACAAACGACCATTTCCAAAAATTCCTGTGCTTTTGTGCCTGGTCGTCATTGCCGTGGTCGTTTTTCAGTATCGAGCCTATCGTTTGCCGTACGACCACCCCCTAACCCCCTCCTTGATGAAGGAGGGGGGAGTAGATCTGGTTTCCGGAATGCTGCTTCCAGACTCTGTTCCCGCCATTGATCATCCAAAATTTGAATCAACATCGGTTGCAGATCAATATTTGAACAACGACGGGCTTGGAATCTCTGTTGAATCAAATGGAGCCTCACGATTTTATCCGTATCAGATTCTTGTCTGGCATCATGTTGTGAACGATGTTATCTCTGGACAGCCTCTTCTTGTTTCATACAATCCGTTTGCGATGAGTGGGGCTGTGTATCAACGAACAACCCAAGGAACGGTTCTTGATTTCGGACTTTCTGATAAACTCGCAAACAGCAATCTTTTGTTGTATGATCGCGCCACGCATTCGCTTTGGGATCCGATGACGCATTCTGCGATCGATGGTGAGAAAAAAGGAACAGTGCTCGCGCGATATCCATCGACCGTGATGTTGTGGAATACGTACAAAACAGTTCATCCAGATGGTCAGGTCCTTTCTCGAGACACGGGCTTCTCGCGTGATTATACACACGACCCTTACGGAGATTATGTTTACAGCGAAAAAATTCTTTTTCCCGTAACACATAAAGACGATCGTCTCGCGTCAAAGGTTCTTGTGTACGGGATTGAATGGAATCAGAAACAGAAAGCGTATCCAATCATGCTTCTTGAGAAACAAAACACAGTCCGTGATTCGATTGACGGAGCGAATATATCCGTTGAGTATGATGCAAAGTCGCATGTTGTCCACGCTTATCAGCTCGACGCAAGTGGAAATCACCAAAACGAAATTCCCGTGACCGAATCATTTTGGTTTGCGTGGGTGGCAGGGTTTCCAAACACAGACCTTTATCATTCCTAATATTGTATGCTCGGAAAACTTTTTATTGTTGGAACGCCGATTGGAAATCTTTCGGATATCACGGATCGCGCAAAGCAGACGTTTGAACTCGTCGACGCGATTTTGTGCGAGGATACGCGTGTTACGCAAAATCTTTTGCGTTCCATCAATGTTATAAAACCGCTTGTTGCATACCATCAACATTCGGATGATCTTCGCGTAAAAGATATTTCAAGGATGCTCGAGGAAGGAAAGTCTCTTGCGCTTGTAACGGACGCCGGTACGCCAGGTATCTCAGATCCTGGTGGTAAGTTGGTCGAGGCGATGCTGAAGATGTTTGGTGACGAGCTCGAGATTATTCCCATTCCGGGAGCAAGTGCGGTGATTGCCGCACTCTCGATCAGTGGATTTCCTGCAGATGAGTTTCTCTTTCTCGGATTTCCTCCACACAAGAAGGGAAGACAAACCTATTTCAAACGACTCAATACAATCACCTCAACGATCGCGTATTACGAGAGTACACACAGAATCGAGAAATCCATGCAGGAACTCGCAGATGTGATCGGAGATCGATCGGTTGTTGTCTGTCGTGAGTTGACCAAGATCTACGAAACCATTTATCGTGGGACAGCTCTCGAGATTCTCGCAAAACTTAAATCCACAAGCTTGAAAGGCGAATTTGTCGTCGTGATTGGACCGAAACGAAAATAATATGCCAAATAAATATTACATCACGACAACTCTGCCATACGTCAACGCAAAACCGCACATTGGCTTTGCGCTCGAGATTGTTCAGGCAGATATGATTGCACGTTATCGCCGCACACTTGGCGATGAAGTGATTTTTAATACGGGAACAGATGAGCACGGACAAAAGATTTATGAAAAGGCGATTGCGGAAGGAAAAGAGCCGCAAGCATACACTGATGAATACGCAGCGCAGTTTGATGATCTGAAGCGATCGCTGAATTTGAGTTACGATCATTTCATTCGTACAACAAATCCAAATCACAAAGCAGCGGCCCAAGAATTTTGGAAGCGTTGTCTCGCGAATGACGACATTTATAAAAAACAATATCAGGTGAAGTATTGTGTTGGGTGTGAACTCGAGAAAACAGATTCCGAACTTGTGAATGAGAAGTGTCCCATTCATCCAAACATGGATCTGCAATTCATTGATGAAGAGAATTACTTTTTTCGTTTCTCGAAGTACCAACAACCTCTTCTTGATCTATATGCAAAGCGCCCAGATTTTGTCATGCCAGATTTTCGTTTGCACGAAATCAAAAACTTTGTCGAGGGCGGATTGAATGACTTTAGTATTTCAAGATTGAAAGAAAAAATGCCGTGGGGCGTTCCCGTTCCAGATGACGAAAATCAAGTCATGTATGTTTGGTTTGATGCGCTCGTGAATTACATCTCAACCTTAGGGTGGCCTGATACTTCCGGTGAATTCTCGTTTTGGCCAGGTGTTCAGGTTGCGGGGAAAGATAACCTTCGCCAGCAGTCTGCGATGTGGCAGGCCATGCTCATGTCCGCAAAGATTGAACCATCACGACAGATCTTTATTCACGGATTTATTACGGCAAATGGTCAAAAGATGAGTAAGAGTCTGGGAAATGTTGTAGATCCATTCGAGGAAGTAAAAGAATATGGAACAGACGCCATTCGGTATTATCTTCTTCGCGAGATTCCTCCAGGAGACGATGGTGACTTCTCGCGCACTCGTCTTGAGGAACGCTATACCGAACTCGCAAACCGTTTAGGAAATTTGGTTGGTCGCGTCGCGGCCATGACGCAAAAATATTTCGCGGGTGATGTCGGATCGTTCGACTTTGAACACGCTTCGATCGAGAAAGAACTCGAGGTTTGCATGTCGACCTACAATTTTAAAGCGTACATCGATCGCGTGTTCATGATTGTTGACGAAGCGAATGAACTCATTGATAAGAAAGCTCCGTTCAAGTTGATTAAAGAAGACGAAGCTGCGGCAAAAGCAGTGCTTGCAGAAGCTTCCGAGATGATTCGCTTTGTTGCGCGTTCACTCACGTGTGTTCTTCCACAGGCGTCCGAGGAAATTTTGCGCCGATATGGTACGATAATCGAAACAGGGGATCCTTTATTTCCCCGTAGAGATTAATCTCGTATGAACTACGCAGATATAGCGCTCATTATTATCGTTGGAAGTTTTGTTGCGGGCGGAGTTTGGTATGGATTGTTTCGTTCCCTTGGATCCTTAGTTGGAACCATCGTTGCAGCAATTTTTACCGGGAGTGTCATTGACTTCATGACACACAAGTTCGGATTTTTATTTGGAGGAGGGGAAATCGCACGTGTGGTCATTTATTTGATCGTGTTCATGATTATCTCCCGTTTGGTCGGCTTGGTGTTCTGGATTATAAGTAAGTTACTTGGAATTGTTCTCTGGATGCCGTTTCTTAAAACCATTGATCATCTTCTTGGTGGGCTCTTTGGATTCATTGAAGGAATCATTGTTGTGGGATTTGTTTTGCTTTACGCATCGCACATCTTCTCGCCAGAGCTCATGCACAAGTTACTCATCGATCATTCCGCGTTTGCAAAATATGTTTTGCAAACCGTAACAACACTCGAATTATTCTTGCCAGACATCATCCGAAATTTCATTTTCAAATACGCGAACGTGACAACAGACACCATTTCAAAAGGAATTCCAAAAATGCCCTAGTATGTTTGTAGACTCTCATTGCCATGTGCATTTTCGCGCGTATAAAGATGAACAAGACGAACTCATAAAAAAAACCCTAGAGAGTGGGGTTTTTATGGTTACGGTTGGAACAGACAAGGAAACAAGTTGTGAGGCAATCGAATGTGCAGAGAAATACAATGGTGTGTTTGCGACCATTGGATTGCATCCAGAGCACGTCATTGATCAAACGTTTTTTGACGAGAATGAATCTGCCGAACATCATCCAGCCGAAACATTTGATCCAGATTTTTATCGAACACTCGCAAAAAGCAAAAAGTGTGTTGCGATCGGCGAATGTGGACTCGATTATTATCGCATGCCAGAAGGGATCGATCGGGATGCGGCGATCATAAAGCAAAAACAAACGGTACGCGCACACTTTGACTTGGCAGACGAACTCGGTCTCCCTGTTGTCGTCCATTGTCGAGATGCGTACGCCGATCAACTTGCAATTAATCAAGAATATTTGGACGCAGGAAAATTAAAACGTCGCGGAGTGATTCATTGCTTCGCGGGTACGCTTGAGAATGCGCGAGCGTTTATTGCGCAAGGGTTTTATTTGGGATTTACAGGTGTGATTACATTTCCCGCTCGAAAAACAGATGTTCTTGTTGATGGACTTACAGAGACACAACAAATTATTCGTGAAATGCCGATTGATCAAATGTTCATTGAAACAGATTCGCCGTATCTCACACCTATTCCATTTCGTGGAAAACGCAACGAACCATCGTATGTAAAATACGTTGCGCAAAAGATTGCAGAGATTCGTGGTGTCTCAATAGAAGAAATAGAACATGCAACAACAGACAATGCAAAACGCCTTTTTCGCTTGGCGATAGAATAAAAAAACTCGAGAATCTTCTCGAGTTAGGGGCCGACGTAGTAACGGATGTAGTCGGTGGATTTTGGATCTGCGCCGTTTAGGAGGTCGTAGATGCATTTCTGAAGGAGGCTTCCGTGCGGTTTGAATTCAGGACCTGTACAACCTTCTTTCTGTTCACGCGCACGACGTTTCCATCCCTCAAAGTGTTGTTCGCCCCATTTGCGTGTATCGGGATCTTCATCATCGCACGCGGCAAAGGCTTCTTCCATTTTCTGTCGTATCATTTGATAGTATTCGTCCTTGTGGAGTCTTTGAATCCAAATGGGAACATTCAGATTTTTGACTACAGGAGGAACATCGATCACGAGTGGCTCGAAAGGGGGAGGTATCTCAAGATCTGGTGAGGGGCCGTCTGTGTCCTTATCCGCCATGGTGGTCTTTTTTTTGCCCCCCGTTTTTGCGGCAGCGAGCATACCTTCCAGATTGGCTGGATTCACGGCACGAATATAGGGAACACGTCCTTCGTCACGCTCAGCATCTGTTTGAGGTTTGGGTATGACCATTTCAGGAATACCTCTCTGTGCTGCCCTGAGGGCATCAATATTGATTGTTCCTCCGGCGGGTTTGGCGATTTCCATCGGAATTGGTGGAGGCTCGGCCTCGGCTTCCGGTGGTTCTTCCAGCTCTTCCATAGATTCACTCTCGGTCAAGTCCGCAAGGAGTGCTTTCTGGGCTGTATGATCGAGGCTGTCGACGTATAGTGAACGATCTTCCGCAAAGGTGCGGTATCGATTTACGGCACTTTCCGCAATACTCATGAATTGTTGATCATCCAGAGCATCAATGTTTTGATTTGCTTGGAAAAGCTCGAGAGCCTCCTGGGTTGCAAGACTTGGGTCGTCTCCAAAGAGCTGATTATATGCTTCTGCGAGTTCCATGGAACCTCCTGTAGGTGTGTTTGAGAAGCTTGTGAATATAGCATGCAAAACTCATTTTGTCAACGAAAAGTGACAGGTATTTGGAAATAATCATTCTGCTCTTTATTTGTCAGGACTTTACATCAATTTTTTTGCTAAAATGTCTTGACATTCTTTGAAATTCTTGTTAGTTTACCTCCTCAAAGTGGCAACGGTGTCGCGGAGAGAAGAGGGTTTTTTCGAGCGAGATCTCTCGCTTGCGAGGTTAGACGATGAGTCGTTTGAGCAAATTGCTTGCGGATCTTGGCATGAACATTCCGATCGTTGATGAAACGACGGGTACGAGTTCGAATACGGGCACGGCGCTTGCCATGCCACAGAAGAACGCTGCCGCAAAGCGCGTCATTGACGAAGGGGTCGACATGGCCTCAATAGTATACGCGGACCTCCCTCCGGAGGTGGCGCGTAGCCGCATGCGCGAACGTCTCGTCGAAGTCGGCGAAATGGTGATCTTCCCAATCGACTTCACTGCGGGTGTTGTGGAGAAGGAAGATGGTAGCCCGGATCTGAAGATCTATGCCACCATGAACATTCCGGGCGTTGGGCACGTGGAAGTGCAGCCGCTCATCACGCTTGGCGTGAATTACATCGGTCAGACGAAGGAAGGCAAGTTCCGGACGTTGCAAACGTTCCAGTGCTTGGTCTTCCGGCCGAGGTTCGTGGATCCGAAGAAGCCGAAGGAAAATCCGTACAAGGCGTTTCCGATCAACTTCCTCAGTCCGAGTGTCCTCGACACCTGGAATTTCATTGCGACCCAGATGCCGAGCCTGAATTGGCCAACGATTGATCACATTCCGAATACTCTCCGCAAGGCGGGAACGCGGACGCTCACGTTTGCGCCACGGTGTCTGAAGACGTTGTCGTTCACGAATGACAAGCGTGTGAAGCGCAAGGGTCAGTGGGTGAATGAGCCTGTGACGGATTCGTTCCGGATCGTGGGTTACCTCTTTGGCCAGATGCTGAAGTTGCACGCGTTGTCGGATGAACCGGTCACTCCCGCGCTCGACGCAGATGGAAAGCAGCGTGAGAACAAGGAAGGCTATCAGCTGGTCGAGCTCGATCGGCGGGAATACGTCTGGAGCGTGAAGCTTGGCGAAGGTTCGCTCGAGTTGTCGCTCATTGATCTCGCGGAGAACTACAAGGGTGACGCGCGCGTTCCGATCGTGGAAGTGCGCAATGAAATGGATCCGTTCGCGGTCCTTGGCACGACGCCGCTCAAGATGGACATCAATACGGTTGGTGATCTCACGCGTGCGTGGGTCATGCGTGTGTACGATGAAACGAATCCGCTGTACGTGTATGCACGTGACGCGGGTCTCGTGAACATTCAGGACTCGCAGGAGACCATGCGGCCGATCATCGAAGATCTCGGCCGTACGGCTGTGGAAAAGGGAATTGAGGATATGAAGGCGACCTACGCCGAAGTTACCTCGCGTCTCTCGACCGCATCGGACAAGCCGAGTATTGAGGAAGTGTTGAATGGGCGCCTGCTCAAGGCGATCCTGTTTCGCATGAACAAGGACGATGCTGCGGCTACGTGGATTGATTCCAAGATCGAAGGCAGCTTTGATCCGAAGAGTCCGTTCCACATGGCAGTACGTCGGTACGTGATCGAGATGATCGCGACGAAAGCGAATTACAAGGATCCGGAGCCGAAGAAGCCCGAAGCTCCGAAACCTCCTGTGGTCGAAGCGGCAGTTCTGCCTCCTACGACCGAGAACGCGGCGACTCCGCCTGCGTAAGCACATCTCTTACTGATCCTAACCAGGTCAGTTTTTTGTTTTGTTCGACAACATCTTTTGAAGCCTCGGTGAAGAAGGATACAAACAAAGAAAAAACCGATCAAGTTGATCGGTTCGAGCGTTATTGTTTGTCTGTCCTGTATGCAACTTTGTATTCACCTCTATTCAGGATGGATCCGTGGTTCACACGCATGGGTGGGCCCGGATCATCCTCTCCTGCGGGTGGAATGACGCCATTCATTCCTGTCGGATCCCAAACGGTTGGATCAACGAATGGCAGTTCTTCATCGACGATGAGATCGACGGTCGTCGCTTCTGCTTCGATGAACTCTTCGAGGTCATCGTCGCCCAAAATGATTTCTTCGTCGGCTGTATGCGGAACCGCTGTAGGTTTTGGCATTGGGACAAATGCATCGCTTGCGCGAAACGCCGGAGAACTTGATTCGCGATGACTCACGGGAAGTGAGGAGATCGGAATCTGTTTTGGAACGGGGGTGAGCTCTGGAATCAGGATGCTGACTTGAGAGATTTCTGGAATGGGTGGCGGTGTTACTCGTCCATACGAATTGATGAGCCATGAACGCAAGTGCATGAGCAGCGGACTTTTTGGATCAAAGGGCATGTCGAGGACACGACTGATCCAAAGAGACGCAGCGTCTTCTGGTTGATTCATGCGCAGTGCGGCAACACGAATGTCTCTTCCGCCGAGCATGGCTTCTGCTGTTGGCTTATTTGGCGCAATCGTGAGCATGCGAATCATTTGAACAGAGGCTGCGGAGATTTGCAGTTTGATCTGTTTGATCGCGTCGAGCATCAGATCTTCAAGGATGGCATGCATGGTCTGCTGCGGATCACTCGGAAAGATCAGTTTCATTTCGATACCCGCAAGATACAACGGGTTTCGATGATCGAACGCTCGATTGAGATAGCCTCGCGCCGTTTGATCGATCGTTTTCCAATCAACCTTGAGCGGCGAGGTGTTGAGAACGGCGTATGGGTTGATTGCGTCATGTACATCAAGAACGGCAAGACGCTGGTCTATTTTGACTTTGCCCTCTGGACCAAGCCAAAACACTTCAAGTGGACCTTCATTCAGTTTCACGCGGAAGATGTGTTTTGAAACGAATCGTTTTTCTCCATCCACGTCATCCGGTTCCGGAATTTGTGATTTGGAAGAGAGAAACAGCTTTTGTCCAAAGCGTGTTCCAATCAAGAGGCGTTTGCGAGATCCTCGTTCACGCTTGAACAATGGATCAAACGTTGGAATGAATTCAACAACGCGAACGCCGGGGCGCATCAAATTGTTGCGGATCACTTCAATGAGTGGCCAAAGCTCGTCTTTGTTTTTCGTAACGGCATTGCGACGTTTTGCAACGTCGTTCCAAACGTGAATTGTGCTTGGATCCGCAAGTCCGAGCGGGAACGCTTTGAATGGCCCGGTCTTTGTGTTCGATTTGAAGACAAGACACTGGATGGAACCACCGCTTGTGTATTTCCCATTTTCGATCGCAATCAAATATTCGGGTCCGACATAGATGAGCGGAACGATTTCTTGTTCCGCGTCATAGCCGGGAAGGGTCGCTTTCGCGAATACGTGAACGTCCCCATTCGGTTGTTCACGACCTTCGAAGATGAGATTGGCAATATGTGCTCGACCATTCAATTCTCGCACAAGGCGTGCGCGCATGTCTGATCGTGCAGCTTCACGATTCGGATTTGGATCCACGAGTGCGGCGCGATTGATCGCGTCTGCGATCAATCGATTCGCTCCCGGAACACTGTCTGGGATCGCGGGAAGGTAAGCGCTTTTTCGGCCAGACAATTCTGGACTGATTTCCTGCACGTGCGGGATCGAAAGCCCGAGTTCGAGCAGGGTGACAGCGCTCAGCTGCGTCTCATCCATCCGTTCCTCCTGTCTGATCTTTGGGTCTTCAATACACAGCGCATTGAAGGACAGAGGTTATCATACGATAATTCGGGGGTCAATTCAAAAAAACGATTGACCTCTTTTCAAAAAACCTATACACTATCGGCGTCTTTTATGAATACAGATGCGGCGTATTATCGCCTTGCGCTCCGAATCTTTGCCGACTTTAGCGGATCCATCGCGGTTCCGGCCGTTTTGGCCGCATTACTCGGTAAATGGCTAGATGATAAGCAGCAGACCGGCCCTAGATTTCTCATCCTTTTTCTTTTATTGGCGTTGTTGATGACGGCTTGGATGATCGTGAAGAAGGCAAAGAAGTACCAAAAAGCGTATGACGCTTTAAATAAAACGTAGACTATGCAATTTTCCATTCCTCCTGCTGCCGCTGAAACAATTTTCCATCTCGGGGGGTTTTCTGTTACAAATACCATTATCAACAGCTGGATTGCTGTTGTTTTTTTTGTCATCATCGTCATGTTGCTTAACCGCAAGCAAACACGTGTTCCAAAAGGATTGCGCAACATTGCAGAAGGGTTAGTTGAGTTCATGCTCGCAGAAATTCAAAAAGTTACAGGAGATGCAAAGCGCTCACGACAGTTTTTGCCGATCGTGGGAACAATCTTCTTGTTTATTTTATTTTCAAACTGGATCGGACTTTTCCCTGGAGTTGGTTCCATCGGAGTGTGGGAAATAAAAGAGGGGACAAAGGAATTTATTCCCTTGTTACGTTCTGCCGCATCTGATTTGAACTTAACGCTCGCGATTGCCGCTTTTGCTGTTTTTACGTCGCACTTCATTGGTTTGCGGTCCGTTGGGCTTGTGAATCACTTCAGCAAATTCTTTAACATTCGTGGAATTTGGCGTTCGCTTAAGAAAGGACCGATCGCCATCATTGTTGCGGTGATTGAATTTGGTGTTGGACTCATTGAAATCGTAAGTGAGCTC
Source organism: Candidatus Uhrbacteria bacterium (assembly GCA_026395055.1). Lineage (GTDB taxonomy): Bacteria > Patescibacteriota > Patescibacteriia > UBA9934 > GWF2-40-263 > XYB2-FULL-45-11. The sequence goes on from JAPLZK010000003.1 coordinate 144,124, forward strand.
GCAAAAGTTGTTTCACTTTCTCTTCGTTTATTCGGAAATGTCTTTGCGGGAGAAGTGCTCATGACCGTGATGCTCGGATTGTTTTCCTATTTCCTTCCAATTCCATTCATCTTTCTTGAAATTCTTGTTGGTGTTGTTCAAGCAACCGTCTTTGCCATGCTTACGCTTGCGTATCTCACGGTTGCAACAACTTCGCATGAAGAGCATGAAGAAGAACATCATGAACCAGATCACGTCCGTGCCCACGCATAGGTTCGCGCAGGGCGTTGCTCCTCGAGATTCTCGACGATCAACGTTCATCGCGAAACGATGGAATCAATTTATTTATTCTTAAGGAAACTTTTATGGACGCAGCAAGCATCATTGCCCTTGCAAAAGGACTTACGATTGCGATCGGCGGATTTGGTCCAGCGATCGGAATTGGTTTAATTGGATTTAAAGCGATGGAAGCGATTGGTCGCAATCCAGAAGCTGCAGGAAAATTGTTCGTGCCAATGCTTCTTGGAATGGCCTTCGCAGAAGCCGTTGCTATTTACGCCCTCGTTGTTTCGTTTACCCTTTAAACGACGCATCACGACAGGTTGTCGAGATTCGACGACCTTTGTGAGTTGTTGTTTCGTGAGGGGTAAGGGGCTAGAGGCAAGGGACTAGATTGAAATAATTTTCGTTCTTGTACCACCCTTTGTCTCGTCCCTCGCCCCTTGCCCCTAACCCCTTTTCTATATGTCAGAACCTACAGGTGGCATCGCCACACTCGGAATCAATGTGAATATTTTTATCGCGCAGCTCGTCAACTTTCTTGTTGTCTTGCTTGTGCTTTGGAAATTTGCGTACAAGCCACTCGTCAAAATTTTGGATGATCGATCACAAAAAATTGAAGACAGCCTGAAGCAATCTGATGCGGTTGAGCTTCGTGTGAAACAACTTGAGGTTGAGCAAAAACAAATTATTGCAACGGCAAAAGGTGAAGCCATGCAAATTCTCGAAACAGCAAAAGCAGATGCAGATGTTCGTAAGCAAGAATTGCTTGCAGCGGCAAAGAAAGAGGTTGAGCGCGTCGTTGCTCAAGGCAAAGAACAACTTCAGGCAGAGAAAGCACAAATGCTTCATGAAGCAAAAGCAGAACTCGTGAATATGGCGGTTAGCGCTACAAAGAAAATTCTTGAATCAGAGGTTGATGAAAAAGCATCACATAAGATTGCGACAGACGTTATTCAAAAAATGTCCTAGGCGTATGAACGTTTCACCTAAACAATTAGCACGCCTGTTCGTTGAATCTGTCGAAGACGCTTCAGAGAAGCATCTCGAAGAAGCCGCGACAGAATTGATTACGTGGCTTCACGCTCGTGGTGAGTTGAAGAAGCTGAAGGACGTCATTCGCTCCATTGATCAAATTTGGAAAGAAAAACATGGAATGGCAACGCTTACGATTGAAACTGCGCATCCACTTACAAAAACAATGAAAGACGCACTCACGAGTCTTGCGGCTGGCGCAGAGGTTCGAGAGGTTGTTGATCCGACATTGATTGGTGGCGCAAGACTTCGCATCGACGAGCGCATTATTGACGGATCCTTGAAAGGCGCCCTTGAACAACTTACACAAAAACTTTCACGATAATTTTACAACGCGAGAAAAGATTGCTTCGTCGATGACTCCTCGCAATGACAAAACTTTATGAATACTAAAACAGATATCGTCGACGCGCTTAAAAAGTCGCTCGAAACATTTCAAACAAGCACGTCTGAAGAACAAGTAGGAACTGTTCTCTCTGTTTCTGATGGAACCGCTCGCATGAGTGGACTTTCGAATGCAAAATCATCCGAGATGCTTGAATTTCCTGGCGGAGTCTTTGGCGTGGTGTTGAACCTCGAAGAAGATACGGTCGGAGCTGTTATTCTTGGAGACACAACAAAAATTAAAGAAGGGGACACGGTTCGTGCCCTTGGACGTATTCTTTCTGTTCCTGTATCAGATGAGATTATTGGACGCGTCGTAGATCCACTTGGAAATCCCATTGATGGCAAAGGAGCATTTCGTGCTTCTACATTTTTTCCGATTGAAAAAGTTGCTCCAGGTGTTATGACACGTAAATCCGTTGGAGTTCCACTTCAAACGGGAATTAAAGCGATTGATGCCCTTATTCCAATCGGTCGTGGTCAGCGTGAGCTCATCATCGGAGATCGCCAAGTGGGAAAGACGGCAATTGCCATCGACACAATCATCAACCAAAAAGGACAGGGGGTGAAATGTATTTATGTTGCGATTGGTCAAAAGGAATCTAAGATCGCAAAGATTGTTGCAAAGCTCGAAGAAGCAGGTGCTATGGAATACACAACCGTTGTTGTGGCTGGTGCATCTGATCCAGCAGCGCTTTCTTACATCGCTCCGTACACTGGTTGTACGATTGGAGAATACTTCATGGCAAAGGGCGAAGATGCGCTCGTTGTGTATGACGATTTGTCGAAACACGCTTGGGCTTATCGTGAAATTTCTCTTCTTCTTCGCCGCCCACCAGGACGTGAAGCGTATCCAGGAGATGTTTTTTATCTTCACTCTCGTTTGCTTGAACGCGCAGCGCGTTTGAATGAAGAGAATGGTGGAGGATCACTTACAGCTTTGCCGATCATCGAAACACAAGCGGGTGATGTGTCTGCTTACATTCCAACAAACGTTATTTCTATTACAGACGGACAGATTTATCTTGAAAGCGATTTATTCTATCGTGGAATTCGCCCAGCGCTCAACGTTGGTCTCTCTGTTTCTCGTGTGGGATCCGCTGCGCAAACAAAGGCTATGAAAAAAGTGGCGGGAAAGTTGCGTCTCGACCTTGCGCAATTCCGTGAGCTCGAAGCGTTCGCACAATTTGCGACGGACCTCGATGCAGGAACGCGTGCACAAATTGAACTTGGACGCCGCACAACAGAATTGCTCAAGCAATTGCAGTACCAACCACTTCCATTCGAGGAACAAGTTGCGGTGATCTTTTCGGTAACAAACGGGTTCTTGAATGCGGTCGCCATCGAAAAAGTTGTGCAATGGGAAACAGATTTTCGTTCCTATATGAACTCGGTCGGCGCAGATGTTTTGAAGTCATTGCGTGACGAGAAAGCCCTTACAGATGAAATTGTTGTATCGCTTAAAGAAGCCATTACAGGATTTAATGAACAGTGGAAATAAGTTTTGTGTCATTGCGAGCGAAGCGCGGCAATCTTTCTAGGGAGTTTATCTCAAGGAAAAAGATTGCTTCGTCGTCGAACTCCTCGTAATGACAATAAAAATATATGGCCGGACAAACAAAAGCCATTCGCCGTCGGATCAAATCCGTTACGAACACGCGCAAAATCACAAAAGCGATGGAGCTTGTTGCTGCCAGTAAAATGCGCAAAGCCATGCAATCTGTGCTCGGAACGCGTCCGTACGCAAAGCTTGCATGGAACACAGTCATTTCGATCGGTTCCAAAATCGACACAAGTATGCACCCGCTTTTGCGAGAGCATAAGGAATTGAAACGCGTATTGCTACTCGTCATCTCGTCTGATCGTGGACTTGCTGGTGGATTCAATACAAATATTCTTCGAAAAACTTTTGAACAAATAAAATTGCTAGGGAACGAAGTGGAAATACAAACGGTGTGTGTTGGAAAAAGATCTATTGATGCAATGAGACGCGCAAATAAACCCGTTCTCGCAAGCTTCGTGGACATGGCAAACAGTCCGAAGTTTGGAGATGTGTTGCCGATCGGCCGTTTACTCATTGATGAATTTACAAAAGGGAATTACGACAAAGTGCTCGTCGCGTATACAGATTTTGTAAGCGCGCTCACACAACGTCCGGTCATTCTCGAACTCCTTCCACTCGGAACACCCGAACAGACAGCTGTCCTTGGAAACATGGATGAAGTGAAGGCAAAAGAAGAGATGAAGATTGTAAGCGCAAATGATTATACGTTTGAGCCTTCACCACAAACCGTTTTGGATCGAATCTTGCCAAGACTTGTTGAGACCATGATCTTTCAAGCCATACTCGAATCTGCAGCTTCTGAACATTCGGCTCGTATGATGGCCATGCGAAGCGCATCGGATGCGGCAAAAGACATGCTCGGAGATTTGACGTTCACCTATAACCAAGCTCGCCAAGCAGGCATTACGCAAGAAATTGCGGAAATCAGTTCTGGCGCGGCTGCTCTTGCATCATAACCTTATGAAAAATACAGGAAAAATTTCACAGGTCATCGGACCGGTCGTTGACGTGCGCTTTGAAGAAGGACAATTGCCAGAAATCAATACAGCTCTTACGGTAAAACGCGAAGGCGGAATTTTGACACTGGAAGTTGCGCAGCACACCGGACACAACGTTGTACGTACCATTGCAATGACATCCACGGATGGTCTTGAACGTGGAATGGAAGTTGTGAACACAGGAAAACCAATTACGGTTCCTGTTGGTCCAGAAACACTCGGGCGTATGTTTAATGTGACAGGTGAGCCTGTCGACAACATGCCAGAGCCAAAAGCAAAGCGCCGCGATCCAATTCACCGCGCCGCGCCTTCTTTTGATGAACAATCAACCAAAGATGAAATTTTTGAAACAGGAATTAAAGTGATCGATCTTATCTGTCCGTTTTTGCGTGGAGGAAAAACCGGACTCTTTGGAGGTGCGGGAGTAGGAAAGACGGTTCTCATTCAAGAGTTGATTCACAATATTGCAAAAGAACATGGTGGATACTCTGTTTTCGCAGGAGTTGGTGAACGTACGCGTGAAGGAAACGACTTGTACATGGAAATGAAAGACTCAGGAGTGCTCGACAAAACAGCCCTCGTATTCGGACAAATGAACGAACCTCCTGGAGCTCGTGCACGTGTTGCACTTTCTGGTTTGACGCTCGCGGAATATTTCCGTGACGATGAAGGTCGTGATGTGTTGTTGTTTATCGATAACATCTTCCGCTTTACCCAAGCAGGATCTGAAGTATCTTCTTTGCTCGGACGTATTCCATCTGCGGTGGGTTATCAACCAAACCTCGCAACAGAAATGGGTGGACTGCAAGAGCGTATTACTTCCACAAAGAAAGGTTCGATCACTTCGATCCAAGCCGTTTACGTTCCAGCCGACGACCTTACCGACCCAGCGCCAGCAACAACCTTCGGTCACTTAGACTCAACCGTTGTGCTCGCTCGTTCTTTGGCCGAACTTGGAATCTATCCTGCCGTCGATCCTCTCGACTCAAGCTCGACGATTCTCGATCCAAACATTGTTGGTGATGAGCACTATAAAGTTGCACGTGGAGTTCAAGTTGTGTTGCAACGTTATAAAGATCTTCAAGATATTATCGCCATTCTTGGAATGGACGAGCTCTCAGAAGATGACAAGCGCACGGTTGCACGCGCTCGTAAAATTCAAAAGTTTTTGTCACAACCATTTTCCGTTGCGGAAGTTTTTACGGGTTCTCCAGGAAAATACGTGAAGCTTGAAGATACCGTTCGCAGCTTTAAAGGAATTCTCGACGGACAATATGACGATATTCCAGAACAAGCATTTTATATGAAGGGAAGTATTGAAGAAGTCCTAGAGGCCGCAAAGAAGTAAATAATAAATCCGAATATCGAATAACGAAATTCGAAAACAGAGTAAGGTTTTCGACATTCGGATTTTGTCTTCATTTCGAATTTTATCTTATGTATTTGAATTTAAAGATCGTCACCCCAGAACGCATTGTCTATGAAGACGATGTTGATTCTGTTTCTCTCATGACAGAAATGGGTGAAGTCACGATTTTGCCAAATCACGTTCCCTTGGTATCAAATCTTCGCGCGGGTGAAGTTCGATTGAAAAAGAATGGGGAAGAGTCACATCTTGTTGCGTCAACTGGATTTCTCGAGGTGCGTCCCGGAAATCAGGTCGTGATCCTCGCAGACACAGCAGAACGTTCAGAAGAACTTGAACTCGAGAAGATTGAGGAAGCAAAGGAACGTGCTCGTAAATTCCTTACGGAAACCAAGCATAAAGACGACGTGGCGTTTGCGGATGCGGCAGTTCACCTAGAAAGAGAGCTCGCCCGATATCACGTTGCGCTTAAACGAAAGAAATCACATAAAAACTAGAAAAAGATATCCACCGCTGAACGCGGTGGATTTTTATTTAGCCTTGACGGAAAGGATGACTGGAGGTATCATCGTGTTCTCCAAGTGAGTATTTGGAGACGTTCTTTGATCGTAAACCCTTACAAGGAGTTTGCCCATGCCGAATCGTGCAGAAGATGTGCGTCTTATTCGCCTCTTGCGTGAAGCCAATGTTCTCGTCAATGTTGACGGACACAAACTGCATGCGCCAAATGGTGTCATTCCCGTCGTCTGTCCTGATTGCGATCAAGTCGATGACATCGATAACCATATCCGCAAGTTGCTCGATGAGTCCGGTGGGAGAATTCGTCCGCACATGCTGAAGCAGCACGGTGGAGGCATGCTCATTTCTGAAGCGTGTCCGCTCGATCGCGAATTCAACATCGACAGGTACCTGTTGAAGCACATCGGTATCGCGCGCAACTTGAAGGATATCAATACGATCATTCTGTACGTGCACGCGCCGTGTGGTGCTGCACAACTTGAAGGACTGAACGTTGTCGAGATTCTGTATCACGTTGTGGAAGCAAAGAAGCGCGTCAAGGCCATGTGGCCCACGGATCGCATCAGTTGCTACATCCACGTGGACTACGCAAACGAAAAGAAGCGCACGTACTTTCTGAGTCGTGAAGCATTCGAACGTTGGTTTCACGACAACAACGGCGAACAATATGTGAAGCACATGAACAAAGGGAACGGATCCAGTCCTGATCACAAGACTGAGTTTGAACCTGCTGCCCCTGCGTCTTCGTAGATCCTCTAACCGGACTTACCTCCGGTTTTTTATTTTGCTTCACAGCAAAATAACCACCCATAGCTCGCACCGAGCAACGGATGGTCCATCTTGTGAACGCATGTATCTGTGCAAAAAGAACCTTGACGCTCTTTCATGCCAGGAGTAAATTATCCGAGATCAATTAATATCATATGAGCTTTCCAAAATTACTGAAGCGACTTTTTCTTGGACCACGTGTTACTGAAAAACAGGAATCTTTTTTAAAAACAGATAAAGAATTTGAAGCTGTCGGCGCGGAATTAAAATCCATCGTGCAATCTTTATATGGAGGACGATCCCTTCGTATTCGTGCGGTTGATGGAGGTTCAACAAATGCAGAAGAGAACGAGCTCACCGCTCTTAGCAATGCCTACTACGATATTGATCGTTTTGGGTTGAGTTTCGTTGCGTCTCCACGTCATGCAGACATGGTTTGGGTAACAGGTTGTGTGACGCGCAACCTTGAGCGTGCGGTGAAAACAACCTATGAAGCCGCACCAGAGCCATGCATTGTTGTCGCCATTGGTGACGGAGCTTGCACGGGAGGAATCTGGAAAGATTCTTATGCGGTAGTTGGAGCTCTTGAAAATGTTATTCCGGTTCACATCAAGATTCCTGGAGATCCGCCAACGCCAACGCAAATCTTGCGTGGAGTTTTAAACGCGCTCAAACAATCATCCTCAAAATCTTAATATGAATCTTTCGTTTTTTGTTGTGCTGTCTTTGTCTGGAGTATTCCTTTCTGCACTTATTTCATTTATCAGCGCAAAAGGGCAGGGGCACCGCGCAGTCGTGACGCTCCTCGCGTTGTCTACGGGACTTGGAGCCTTTTCAAGTGCGGCTTTTTTGTTGAGTGGTCAATCTCAACTCACAATCACTCAATCTGCGTGGCTTTTTGGAACACCATTCGTTTTATCTGTTCTCTCAGCACTATTCTTTTTTCTTTTAAACACAGTCGCTTGTCTCGCATCTGTTTACGCCATGAAGTATGTGGAACAGTATACGGAAGTCTATAACGTTCGCGTTCTCGATGGTCTCATGGCTATTTTCGTGCTCGGCATGCAAGGCGTCCTTCTTGCGGGCACACCGTTTGGATTTCTTGTGTTCTGGGAAATCATGTCGCTGTCATCCTTCTTTCTTGTCATGGCAGACAAAGAAGCGGCATCCGTTCGCGCAGCGCTCTTTTATCTCATCATGACACATCTTGGGGCAGGAGCGATCCTTGCTGGATTTATGATCCTCTCGAACGGATCATTACTTGAATCATTCACGCGCCTCGCCATTCTCGCGCAACATCTTCCACCTTCAACACTGTTTGGTGTATTTCTTTTATTTCTCTTTGGCTTTGGCTCAAAGGCGGGACTTGTTCCGTTTCATGTCTGGCTTCCAGAAGCTCACCCACAAGCTCCATCGCACATTTCCGCACTCATGTCTGGAGTGATGTTAAAAATGGCGCTTTACGGTTTTTTGGTAATGACCTTCACTGTCCTTCCAATCGGAAGCTCGACCGCAGCCCTTATTGTGATTGCGCTTGGACTTCTCTCGGCTGTTTACGGAGTGATTTACGCCGTGATTGAACGTGATGTGAAGCGTGTCCTTGCGTTTAGTAGTATTGAAAACATGGGAATTATTTTCACCATGCTTGGTGTTGCCATGCTCACACAATCACAAGGAATGTCTGCATTCTCACACGTTGCCCTCGGCGCAGCGTTGTTGTTTGCCATTGCACACGCCTTTTTTAAGTCCGGATTGTTTATGGGGGCTGGAGTCATGGTTCATGCCGCACATTCGAGATCGCTCGAAGTGATGGGGGGATTATCAAAGCGTATGCCAGCATTTTCTGGCGCAATGCTCATCCTTGCGCTTGCAGCCGCAGCACTTCCTCCATTCTCCGCATTTATGGCGGAATGGACGTTTGTGCAAAATCTCGTTGCAAATTTGTCGACCATGTCGCCATTTATTCAGGGTGTTCTTGTCTTGGTTCTTGTGACCATGGCACTTGTTGGGGGTCTCGCGTTATTCGCCATGATCAAGTTGTTCGGGATCGGATTCCTTGCTGAGCCTCGTTCAGAACATGTTGCACACGCTAAAGCTCCTGGAAAACTCATCGCAATTCCAATTTATCTTCTTGCAGCCTGTTCCGTTCTGGTCGGACTTCTTGCACCAGCGATTTTAAGAACGATCGGATACGGGGATCTCACGGTTAATTACGACTTGCACACAAACATAGTTCTTGGAGGAGGATCCATGAATCCAGGTAAACTCCTCGCGCTTCTTGTCGCAACGTTCTTCCTCGTTCTTCTTTTACGTCGTGTGCTCTCGAACGTTAAGCACGAACGTGAATATCACACGTGGGACTGCGGACAGCCAATCACTCCAGGAATGGAATTCACCGCAACAGCTTTCTCCGCATCGATTCGATTCTTCTTCCGTGTGATTACACGCACAAAAAAGAATGTGATTACAACTCCGATCATTGCAAGTAATCCATGGATTGCAAGCCGAACATTCTCTCTCGAGCTTCGACAAATTTGGTACGACGATCTTTACGTGCCAATCCAAAACGCGTGTCTCTGGACGTCTACCCAAGTTCGTAAACTCCAAAACGGTGTCATTCAATTCTATATCGCCCTTATCTTCATTGCCCTCGTAGTAACGCTCGCGATCGCCCTATGAATTCCTTTCTCCTAACTCTCGTCCAATTCATCGCTGTCATTCTCGTCGCACCATTCGTGACGGGGCTGGTTCGCATGTGCAAGGCGCGATTCCAAGGCCGACACGGTGCTTCACCATTTTTGCCGTACATCACGTATGCAACACTTCTCAAGAAACAAATGGTTATTTCGAAAAGCACCTCTTGGGTTTTTCGTTTGGTTCCATTTGTTGTTCTTGCGACGACGTTGTTTCTTGTTTGCGTTTTACCACTTCTTGTTTTCGGCGGAGCCTTTGTATCACTCGGTCACTTCATGATTGTTGCCGGTGTTCTCGCACTCGGTGCGGCATTTCTTGTTATGGGTGGACTTGAAAGTGCAAGTGCATTCGGAGGAATGGGCGCATCTCGTGAAATGACGTTAGCGTCCCTCGTCGAGCCAGCCATGATCGCAACATTCGCAACATTTTCCATCGTCACCGGCGCATTCACCGTCGACGCGATGTTTGCAAACGCGCATATTCTCACTTCACCCGCATTGATTCCAGCAATCGCTGCGCTTATCATGGTCGCGCTTGCGGAGAATGCGCGTTATCCGGTCGACAACCCAGCAACACACCTTGAACTTACAATGGTTCACGAGGCGATGGTTCTTGAATACTCTGGACCTTATCTTGCGATGCTTGAATACGCATCCGCAGTGAAACTCACCATTTTTTCTTTGCTTGTTGCAAACATCTTGTTTCCCATGACTCTTGCGGTTGATGCAACTCTTGTTGCGATCTTGATTACGATTGCGTACATGATCGTGAAAGTCATCGTTGTTTCATTCTTGCTCGCGCTGCTTGAATCATTGATTGCCAAAATGCGTTTTTATAGAATGCAAGAATACATGACCATTGCGTTCTTCTTTGCGCTTGCTGGCCTTGTCTTTGCTCTCATCCACATCACCCTATGATCTCACTTTCTCTTTGGAATAATATCTTCATGGGCGGAACGCTTTTGTTTGCGATCGTCATGATGGGAATGCCACGGCTCCCAGCGATGCTTCGCTTCTTCGCGTTGTCCTCACTTTGTCTCGCGGGACTCATTGTCACGTCATCTCTCATGAAAGGGGATGAACAGCCGTACGCAATCGCGATCATCAATATTGTGTTCAAGGTAATCCTTGCTCCAAGCATTTTGTTTTTTGCTGCACGCAAGGTTCGCGCATCCATGGCGCTCAAGTTTTATTTGCGTCCAACCGCAACCTACTTCGCTGCGCTCCTCGTGTTGCTCATCTCTGTATTCGTTTCGTTGCGCATGCCGGGCGTTCCATATCTTTCGATCGCCCTTGTTCTTCTTGGGCTCGTATTCATGATGGTTCGAAAAGATTTGTACTCACAAATCATTGGATTCATGACCATGGAAAATGGAATTGCCGCTTACGGTGTACTCATGATTGGCGGTTTTCCCTTCATGATTGAAACAGGAATCTTGTTCGTTGTGATCACCGGAGCAATCTTGATGGCAATCTTAAGTCGTCATGTGCAAGAGCTCTACGCAACGGGCGACACGGAATCCTTAACCGAGCTCACCGAATAATATGCCAACTATTTTCATCCTATTTCTTTTTGCAGCCGCAAGCGCATACATTGCTCGAACGGAAAAACAGATTCGTGTAAGCGCACTCGTGTTTGCGATTCTTGGTGGTGGTTCAAGTCTTTACCTCGCAGTCATGAGACTTCTTGTAAGTCCATACACACCCGTCTCAGGTTGGTTTCGTGCGGACATGTACACCTGGTTCATGATTGCGCTTGTTTCATTTGTGTATATCACTGCAACGATTGCGAGCGTTCGCTATACAGGCGAGGAATCTCGCGAAGGATTGCTTACGATCGAGAAACTCCGTGTCTACTTTTTCTCCATTCCACTCTTTATCCTTGCCATGCTTGTTTCTGTTCTCGCAAACCACCTTGGTTTGCTTTGGATTGGACTTGAAGGCACAACTCTTACGACAACCTTGCTCGTTGCGCTGTATCGTAAGGATGCATCCATTGAGGCGGCTTGGAAGTTCATCATGCTCTGCTCCATTGGTATCGGACTTGGAATGATTGGAATGCTCATGTTTGTGCACGCCGGAGTTGTCGCTGGACTCAACGTGTTTGATGCGTTCTCATACTCAACGCTTCGAACGAGTGCACATCTTCTTGACCCAGCATCGATGAAGCTCGCTTTCGTCTTTCTTCTCGTTGGAATTGGAACCAAAGTTGGTTTTGTCCCAATGCACACATGGCTTCCGGATGCTCACAGTAAAACTCCCTCGCCAATTAGCGCACTTCTTTCAGGGGTACTCTTGAACGTTGCGTTCTTTGTCTTGCTACGTTGCAAAGTTCTCACCGATCTTTCGATCGGAAGTTCTGCATGGTCTGATCACCTTATGATCGGCTTTGGCGTGCTCTCCGTTGTTGTTGCCGCATTTTTCTTACTCCAACAACGCAACTACAAGCGCATGCTTGCGTATTCGAGTGTTGAACACATGGGACTCATGGGCTTTGCGTCTGGACTCGGTCCTGTTGGAATGCTGGCACTTACGATCCATGCTGTCTTTCACACCCTTACAAAATCCGCATTGTTCTTCACATCGGGTGAAATTTTGCTTTCTCAAAAAACAACAAAGATTGCCGGAATCAAAAATTTGATGAAGAAAACTCCGATCACGGCAACGTTGTTCCTCCTCGGCATTCTTGCGATCATCGCCGTCCCACCATCCGGACTCTTTACGAGTGAGTTCATGATTGTCGGTGCTGGACTCCAATCCGCTCGCGGGCTCACACTCGTCCTGCTTCTCGCTCTCACCATGATTGCGTTTAGTATGTTGAAGAGTACGACGTCCATGCTTTACACAGCAGATGATGGAGTCGTCGAACATACACATAAAGAAAAATGGACGCTCACACACGCGGTCGTCATCGTTCAGTTGATTCTGATCGTTGTGCTCGGACTTTTCATCACCACCGCGCCAGTCCTCGACTTTTTCAAGTCAATTTCACAATCGATCTAATATGAACGCACAAGAAATTCTTCACACTATCAAATTGTCCGGCCACACCCATGGCTCTCTTGTGACGCTTGAGTCTGTTTCACCGGAATGGTTCACCCCGTTGTGCAATCGATTGTCCGCTGAGTTCAAACTTCCGCTTTCTTTGTTGTATGCAACAGATGATCGCAAAGAGGGAAAGGGGTTCGGTATTCATGTGTTGTTTGCGCTTGATGCGTCACACGAGTGGCTGCTTGTTGAGACAACATTGTCCGAAGAGAACCCAAGTTATGAATCTCTGACAAAAACAATCATGGAAGCGCATTGGTATGAGCGTTATGCCATGGATATGTTTGGCATTAAGGCAGAAGGTCATCCAGATCCACGTCGTTTGGTTCATCATGAGAACGTTCCGGCAAACACACATCCACTTCGTAAAGATTTTGCGTGGAATACAAAGATGGAGCATGCAAATGAACCTTATCCAATGCATCACATTGAAGGCGAAGGAATCTTTGAGATTCCGGTCGGTCCAATTCACGCAGGTGTGATTGAGCCCGGACATTTTCGCTTTAACGTTGCGGGTGAACGTATTATTACCCTCGAAGGAAAGTTGTTCTTCACACACAAGGGTGTTGAGAAACTCCTTGAAGGAAAGACAGTTGCACAAGCACTTCCATTCATTGAACGTATCTCAGGCGACATGTCTGCGTCACACACACTTGCATTTGCTCAAGCGATCGAGCAGATCTCAAGCGTGACGGTTCCAAAGCGTGCGCAAGAACTGCGTGTACTGATTACAGAACTTGAACGCATTACAATGCATACATTCGACATTGGAAACATGGCGGGAAACGGAACCGGATTTACGGTTGAAGCAGCTCATGGATTCCGTGTGAAAGAAAAAATCATGCGATTGTCTGAACGTGTGTTCGGAAATCGTTTTTGGCGCGGATTCGTTGTGCCGGGCGGAGTCTCGAAGACGTTGTCACAAGAAGAACTTCTCGATATTGTAAAAACAACAAAGGAAGTTGTTCAAGAGATGGAAGATCTCTTTCAGCTTGGTCGACACTCAGATGGACTTCGCGAGCGTCTCGAGACAACAGGTGTCCTCGCAAAAGAAGTCGCCGTAGCATTTGGTGCGCTTGGACTTCCAGCTCGTGGATCTGGAGTGGATCGTGACGTTCGTCGTGATCATCCTTATGCAGCGTATGCCGAGATGCAACCGGAAGTATTCACCTTTGAGAAAGGCGATGTCTATGCACGTTGGAAACTGCGCGCACTTGAGATGGTCGAATCAATGAAGCTCATCGAAAAGATTTGTGCCTCAAAGAACGACGGCTCTGTGCGTGTCGACGTACACGTAAAAGACGGCATGGCGATCGGTGCGGTCGAATCATGGCGTGGTGAGCTATTGAACGTGGTCTACGTCAGGAATGGTGTGATTGCACGCTGCGTTCCACGTGATCCATCCTTCTGCAACTGGGCGCTCTTTGGAGCGATTGGCCCTGGAAACATCATTCCGGACTTTCCCTTGTGTAACAAATCATTGAACTTAAGTTATTCCGGAACCGATTTGTAAAGCTCCAAATCAAAAATCCCAAATTCCAAATGATTGGAGCTTGGGATTTTCTTTTTGGTGCTTTACGCTTGACGCTCGCGTCATTCTCGAGTAGTCTCTCCACATCGTCACCTCAACTTCGACGATACAAGGATAGCTCATGCCCGTTTCTCCTCTCTCTTTTGGTGATCAACGTTTGATCGAGTTGCTGTACGAAGCGCGTGTCTTGTACGAAAAGAAATTGGAATTCGATCTTTCGAAAACACTCGTTGTCACAGATCTTGCAAATCCAAATCCGGAAATTTCCGTAAACACGCAAGTCGAGCCCGCTCAGATCCTGCGGGTTTTGCACGGTGGCTGTGCCTTGCACACCGTGACATCCAACGTGAATCACGAAGAACGGCGTGAACGCATCATTGAGAGAATGAAGACGTTGTTGTTCGGCTCATTCATTCAGACGATTGCTCTCGTTGCGGCTGCACCTTCCCTTGATCCGCCGCTTTCGCTCGTCGACACCATCGACTATCTGCGTTCGGCAGAAGAGTACGTCTGTCTGATGTTCGGAAAGAAATTGCAGGTGTACAACTTCATCTGCGTGAAATTTCCAGACAATCGAACGTACACGTTGCAGATCAACACTCCCGAATTTCACGCGTGGTACAACGACTACGAACGCGATGTGCTTGGACGTGATGACCGCGCTGTAGAAGACGACAGCGATGGCATCGACGGCCGTAGTGGTATGACGATTCCGTAGACCCTGACACTCATTTGAGTGTCTTTTTTGTTTCCGAAACCCCTGTTACAATGGCGCCAATATGAATCTCCTTGAAGACCTGAATCCAGAACAAATCTCCGCTGTAACCCACACGACAGGGCCGCTTATGATTGTGGCTGGGGCCGGAACAGGGAAGACAACGGTGGTAACCAAACGTATTGCATGGCTTATCGAACAAGGGCTCGCAAAACCTGAGCAGATTCTTTCGCTTACATTTACGGACAAGGCGGCCGGTGAAATGGAAGAGCGTGTTGATCTGTTGTTGCCGTATGGGTATGTAGATCTTCAGATATCGACCTTCCACGCGTTTTGTGAACGTCTGCTTAGAGAATATGGAGCGGAAATTGGACTCGCACGCGACTTTAAGCTTTCGACAGAACTCGACACCTGGCTTTTGATGCGTCAGCATTTTGATAAGTTCATTCTCGATTACTATCGTCCACTCGGAAACCCAACCAAGTATCTCAAGGGTTTCCTTTCACATTTTTCGAGATTAAAGGATCAAGCCATTGATCCGGATTTTTATCTTAAGTTCGTCGAAGAGCATGTTCTCGACAAGGATGACAAACAATCTGATGAAGATATCGAATCGGAAATGAAACGTTTAAGTGAGCTTGCGAATGCGTATCAGACACATCAATCTATTCTTCAAGAGCACGATGCGCTCGACTTTGGTGATCTTATTTTGTATGCATTGAAACTCCTCCGTGATCGACCACGTATTTTAAAACTCGTTCGTGACAAGTTTCGTTTCGTGCTTGTCGATGAGTTTCAGGACACAAACCACGCGCAGTATGAACTCGTAAAACTGATCGCGGCGCCAAGCAATAACCTGACCATTGTTGGAGATGATGATCAATCGATCTATCATTTTCGAGGTGCGTCCCTCGAGAATATCTTACGTTTTGAAACAGACTTCCCAGATACCGTTCGAGTTGTACTAACCAAGAACTACCGATCCACTCAATCTATTCTCGATCACGCGCACACCTTCATCCAGATGAACAATCCATACCGTCTTGAGACAAGAAGCGGATTAACCAAACGTTTAATCGCACATTCTGAGAAGACGGGAACGATTGAACACATTCATTGCTCAACACTTGAAGACGAAGTTCTCTCTGTTGTGAAGAAGATCGATGAGCTAAAAGAACAAGATCCCAATTTAGGTTGGGACGATTTTGCGATTCTCGTCCGATCAAACAGTGCTGGCGACGATTTTGCAACCGCATTTGATCGTCACGGAATCCCATTTCAGTTTCTGGCTCTCTCAGGACTTTATACAAAGCCGGTCATTCTCGACCTGCTCGCGTTCATGCAGGTGATTGATCGACCATTTGAGAGCCCAAGCTTCTATCGTGTCCTCACGTCGCCCATGTACGGAATCGATGCGCGTTCAATCGCCGAACTAAATCTTCTTGCTCAAATGAAGGGGAAGTCACTTTTCGAGGCATGTGAAATGGCTTCGTCGATCTCTGCGCTTACACCTGAGATTCTCGAGAAACTTCGAACGATCCTCACGCAACTAAATGAACTTAGAACTTCCTTGAAAGGAAAGCCTGCAACAGAATGTTTTAAACAACTCGTTCGAAAGCTTGGTTATATTGAATATCTGAGCGCACGACCAGAGGCGGAGAAAATGGAGTCTTTTCGTTATCTCAATCAATTCCTAGAACGTGTAAAATCGTTTGAAACGCGTAACGATCAAAAGACGTTGCACGCTTTTCTTGAAGAGTTTGCACACGAGCGTGATGCGGGTGAGGAAGGCTCGCTCTCGGTTGATTTTGAAACAGGGCCAGAACTTGTACGCATCATGACGGTTCATGCTTCAAAAGGTCTTGAGTTTAAACACGTATTCATCGTAAATCTTGTTGACAGAAGATTCCCAGCGCAGGCACGTGGGGAAACGATTCCGATTCCGGATGGGCTCTTCGAGAACGCAAACGAACATGACGATGCGCACATACACGAGGAGCGCCGGTTATTTTATGTTGCGATGACACGTGCCAAAGAAGGATTGTATTTCACTTCTGCGGATGATTATGGCGGATCGAGGGCGCGTAAGCTATCAAGATTCCTTCACGAACTCGGGTACGAGAAACCGGATGGAAAGGATCGCTCGCTCGTGCACTTGTTTGACGAGGATCGGGGGGAACAAGAGGAGCACATTTCGAAAACCGAGATTTCCATTCCGGTACCAAAACAATTCTCGTTTACACAACTTGCTGCATTTAAAACGTGTCCGTATCAATACAAATTCGCCCATATTCTGAAAGTGCCCGTCTTTGGTCGCTGGACGTTTTCATTTGGAAAAACCATGCACAACACGCTGCAAAACTTTTTTACGCTTTGGCTTGAACGTACGGGGATGAAGCAAGCGTCATTGTTCGGTACAACCTCGAATGCAACAAATCCAATACCTGTCACAGAAAAGGACCTTCTCGACCTTTATACACATGCTTGGATTGATGATTGGTATGAAGATGATAGACAACGTGAAGAGTATCGCACAAAAGGAAAAGAGTCTCTGCTTGCGTATTTCCGATCGTTTGCCGAGCATCGACCAAGTCCGCTCTTTCTCGAACAAGGATTCACCCTGAAGTTCGGCGATGTTGTGTTGAAAGGACGGATCGACCGTATGGATGCGTTTGAAGATGGGGTTGAGATTATTGATTATAAAACAGGTTCACCAAAGACGGAGAAGACGCTGAAACCGGAAGATCGCGAACAGTTGTATTTGTATCAAATGGCTGCAATCGACGTGCTCGGACTCAAGCCAATGAAACTCACGTATCACTATCTTGAAGACAACTCAGACGTTTCGTTTATTGGAACAGACGATCAGCTTGCTGTTTTGCGACAAAACATTATTGATCGCGTCCAAATGATTCGCAAAAGCCAATTCGAAGCGACTCCGGGTTTTCATTGTCGTTTTTGTGACTTCGCGGATATTTGTGAATTCAGACAGTAGAAATAAAGACGAGTATCGAAAGACGAAATCCGAAAACCAGTCTTCGATTTTCGATATTCTGATTTCGAATTTTATGTTATCCTTTCTGCGTATGGGAATGTCTTCAATGAAACAGTTGGTTCGACGACAAATCACAAGAAAACAATTTGGAACTGCCATCACTTCGTCACAGATTGTTGGATGGGGGAATGAGTTTTTGCGCGATGTCTTGCCGTTTGATAAAGATGCAGATGCTCGAGTAGTGTCTTACAAAGACGGCATGCTAAAAATTGTGACAAAGAGCGGTTCCACAACACAATACCTAAAGGAGTTTGAGGAAGAACTCAGAAATCGGATGATGGAAAAATTTCAAGATACGAAGCTAGATAAAATTATTTTCCAAATCAATCGCGCTCTCCTAGAAGAATCTCTATGAGTTTACGTCTGTACCTTATTATCATGGCTCTTGTAAGCATCTGTGCCTGGATCGCCTGGTTCATTGTGATCCACGCGATTGATCCAACCAAGTCTGGATTTCTTGGATTCTTTTTATTTTTTGTTACGCTTGCCGTCTCTTTCCTATCAAGTGTAACACTGCTTGGAACGCTTGTTCGTGTCTGGCTCAAAAAAGATCAGGTTGTTTATAGACATGTTATACGTTCCCTTAGACAGGGGATCATTCTCACATCGCTCTTTTTAGTTGCAATCATCTTGTCAGGGGTGGGTCTTTTGGTCTGGTGGGTACTCATGCTTCTTGTCCTTATTGCGACGGTTTTAGAGCTTATCTTTCTTGGTTCCACAGAACCTTCTTGAACACGAAAATTATCGTTGATGTGTCTTGATGGATCCGCCAATATTTTGTAAAATAGATGAACAAATGTCATCTTTTTTGTTCTCACTATGTTTGATAAATTCTTCGGACAATTCTCAAGAGATCTTGGAATTGATCTTGGTACATCGCACACACTTGTTTATTCAAAAGAAGGTGGAATCATTATTAATGAACCATCCATTGTTGCGGTAAACACAAGAACAGATCAAATTTTAGCCGTGGGAAAAGATGCAAAGGACATGCTTGGAAAAACTCCGCCACACATCTCCATCACAAAACCATTGCAAAAAGGAGTCATCTCAGATTTTGAAGTCACAGAAAAGATGTTGAAGTATTTTATTGATAAAGCCTACACGGATTCTTTTACGTTCGTTCCGCGTCCACGTATTGTTATCGGTGTTCCTCTTGAAACAACAGAGGTTGAACGCAAGGCTGTTGAAGATGCAGCGTTGTCAGCCGGAGCGCGTAAAGTGTATCTCGTTGAAAATCCCATGCTTGCAGCTCTTGGTGCGCGTCTCCCACTTTCTGAATCTATCGGAATGATGATTGTAGACCTAGGCGGGGGAACAACAGAAATTGCGGTCATGTCGCTTGCAGGAATTGTAACCTGGAAATCTTTAGACATTGCCGGAGACGAGTTGAATAAAAATATTATTCAATACGCGAGAGACATGTTTAATCTTTTACTTGGAGAACGCGTGGCAGAAAAAGTGAAGATGCGTATTGGTTCTGCAATTCCACAAGAAACACCGCTTGTCATGGAAATGCGCGGTCGTGACCTTATTACAGGTCTTCCAAAAGAAATCATCGTGACAGACACGCAGATTCGTGAAGCCATGGATCGTTCCATTCGCACCATTATTGAACAAATCAAAGCAACACTTGAAAAAACCCCACCGGAACTTGTGGCGGATATTTATGAGCGGGGAATTGTCCTCACGGGTGGCGGTGCACTTTTGCGGGGATTAGACGTGCTTATTAGTCGTCACGCAGAAATTCCCGTACGTGTTGCAGAAGATCCTGTTACATCTGTTGTTCGCGGAGCGGGCTTACTCCTTGAGAACGAAGAACTTCTGAAAGATATTTCTCTTCCATCCGCAACCGAAGGAAATATTATTTAATGAGGCCTCTCGAGCATCTCCAGCCTCTCAAGCCTTTCCCAATATGCCAACCTTTCGGACATGGCTTACTGTTCGTCGTCGAATTATCGCACCCATTTTCGTGGTTGCATTTTTCTTAGTGATTTTCTTTGCACAAGCAGGGCTTTTTCGCACCCTTCAATTTTTTCAGAAACCGCTTGTTGCCTCTGGAACTTGGGTTTCAAATCAATATCATTCTGTCTTTGGTTCTTGTGCCGTTAAACCAGATGAGTATAACCGTCTCGTCTCTGAGCGCAATCAATACGCCATCGAACGCTCTGAAATGGAAAGACTTCGAACAGAAAATGCCACTCTCACAAAAGAGCTTGGTTTTTTGCAGCAACGCCAGCTGAGTGCCGTACCAGCTTCTATCATTAGTCGAACCGTCTCAAATCAAACAGCCACATTTCTTGTAAACGTAGGTGCTTTGAATCACATTGTCGTTGGTTCTGCGGTTATTGTTGAAGATGGGATGTTTGTTGGAAAAGTGACACGCGTCGATCAAACACAGTCCATGGTAACAGCATCAACGGATTTTCAACTCGCAACAGGTGTCTCTCTTCTTAATAAAACACGTACCATTGGTATTGCACAGGGCACAGCAGGGAATTTGATCGAGTTAAAATTTATTCCGGCAGATGAAGAAATTCATCCAAATGATCTTGTGATTACTTCTGGTCTTGAAGACCATGTTCCGTCCGGACTTATTGTTGGTGTTGTGAATACAGTTAAACCGGAACCCGAGGCTCCATTTCAACGCGCAATTGTAGAGCCTTTATCAGATGTTCGACGTTACAATCATGTGGTGATTCTTGTTCCAACGCTATGATGCGCTTTTTTCCTCATCTACTTGCCGCGTTGGTTTTATCGACCGTAGAAACAAGTTTCTTTGGTTCACTGCATGGAATGTTTCGATTTACTCCATTTGTGCTCGTTGTGAGCGTATACCTTGTTCAGCACCATGCAATGAAGCCAGCTGTGTCTTGGATGGTGATTCATGGACTCCTATTAGATCTTTCTGGGATAACGATCGTCCCATTTATTACTATTGCCTATATTGTGACGGCATGGGTCGCCCTTTTAAGTGCAGAGAGATTATTTTCAAACCGTTCTTTTTATGGCGTTGCCGCTTGTACGCTTTTAAGTTATCTCAGCTTTGAGGTTGTGTCAGGTCTCTTACAGCTTATTTCTACGGTTATACAAAAAAATACGTTTTATTGGGGGACCTATTTTTCTGATGCAGGATCTCGTTTTATCACCCTTTTTGTTGCGTTGATCGTTCTCTATTCGTTTGCAAAACAAATTCGCTATCTCCTTGTAAAACTTTATCTGGTTCCGCCATCACGTCAAACCTACTAACATGTTTACCCCTTGGAAACAAAAACCCGCCTCACATATTTTCGTGGTTCAACACCATGATGGGTTTGGATTGAAACGTAATAAATCCTCGGACGCCTTTGATGCAACGGATAGTTATGTTTCAGATGATCTTCATTCACACGAACGCTCCATCAAATCTACACTCTCACACAAACGTCTCGTAATCGGTTTCGGCATCTTTTTCTTTGTCTTTTTTTGTTTTTTTTCGCGAGCTGCTTATTTACAAGTATTTCAAGGAACACACTTTCATGCACTTGCGGATGCAAACCGTTATCGCATAACGCGCGTCGTTTCACCACGTGGAAAAATTTTAGATCGTAATGGCGTCGTTCTTGCCACAAACGTTCCTTCTTTTTTATTAACCATGACCATCGCAGATCTTCCAAAAAACCAAGACGAACGGAATAAAGTTATTCAAGGCGTTTGTGATCACGTTGGTGTTCAGCATGCAGATATTGATCTGTTACTTACGCAATACGCAAAACAACCCCAAGAACATATTCCTGTTCTGAGAAACATCCCGTACGAATCTGCCATGCGTCTCACAATTGAAATTGCCCAATACCCGGGGTTTAATTTAATTGCGACCGTGCAGCGATCGTATCCATCTACAGCCGTTTCGCTTTCCCATGTGCTTGGATATATGGGAAAAATCACACCAGATGAATCGATTCAATTAGCGTCCACGGGGTATCGTCCAATTGATCAAATTGGAAAAACAGGAATTGAACGAACGGCAGAAACACAATTGCGGGGAATTCCAGGTAAGCTTGTGACAGAAGTAGATGCATCTGGTCATGAACTTTCTGTTATTTCAAAAACAGATCCGATTCCAGGAACCGACGTTCATCTTGGCATTGATCTTGAGTTGCAAAAATACATTGAGATTCAATTGCAAACAATTCTTCAAAATGTGCATGCGACGCGTGCGTCCGTCATTGCAATCGATCCGAATACCGGAACCGTTCGTGCTCTTGTGAGTTTGCCTGCATTTGATAATAATATTTTTTCGAATCAAATCAGCCAAGAGACATACCAACAACTTTCTCAGGATCCTGATCAGCCTTTGTTCTTTCGTGCGATTTCTGGAAACTTTCCGTCTGGATCCGTGTTTAAGCCTGTCATTGCATATGCAGCACTGACGGAACATGTTGTTTCTGAGCATACCTCGTTTCTTTCAACGGGCGGTCTTCATGTGGGGGATTGGTTCTTTCCGGATTGGAAAGCGGGTGGACACGGAGTTACAGACGTTCGAAAAGCCATCGCAGAATCCGTGAACACATTTTTTTACATTGTAGGTGGTGGTTTCCAGGATACGATTGGTCTTGGCGTGGATCGCATTGGCCAGTATGCACAAATGTTTGGATTCGGTTCTCCAACCGGAATTGATTTACCAAACGAATCTTCCGGCTTTATTCCTACAAAAGACTGGAAACAAAAGACAAAAGGTGAGCGATGGTACGTTGGTGACACATATCACTTGGCCATTGGTCAAGGAGATTTTTTGACAACACCCATTCAAATGGCCGTGGCAACGGCCACAATTGCAAACAATGGGTATGCCATTCGTCCACATGTCATTGATTCAGGAACAACTCCGGAAAAAGTACAGATAAAAAATCTAGATGCAGATGCATTGCGCATTGTTCAAGAAGGAATGCGACAATCTGTTACAAACGGAAGTGATCGTAGACTGCAAAATCTGGTACTACCCGTTGCGGGAAAGACGGGTACAGCACAATCAGGTATTGGAAAACCAACACACTCGTGGTTTACAGGATACGGTCCTTATGACAAACCAACGCTGGAACTTACAGTTCTTGTTGAAGAAGGAGGAGAAAGTACCTCCGCGGCCGTTCCGCTTGCAGACGAAATTTTTGCATGGTGGTTTGCGCATGGAAATAAATAGTCTCGAGCAATCATTCGTTTTCGTCTATACTACGGATATATGAAAAAAATTCTCTCGCTTTTTTGTTTATTCTTTTTATTTGCACCGGTTGTTCATGCAGAATCTTTGTCTCTTTCAAAAACATCTACCCAAATTAAAGCGGAAATTACAGAAATCAAATCGAGCATTCCAGTTACACCAGGAATGACGGCGTTTGATTTTCGTGCAAAGGCAGATACGGGCGAGATTTATAATGTGAACACAAATGATTCTGCTCCAAATGGAATTGCTATTAAACTCAAAGTGGGTGAAAAAATATTTTTACAGAAAATTGATGGCAACCCACCACAAATTTATTTTGATGACGTTGAGAGAACGGGTGCTCTTTGGTGGATCGCCCTGTTGTTCGTAGCATTATCTCTTGCTGTTGGTTTGAAACGAGGATTTTGGTCACTGGTTGGACTTGGTATTACACTTCTTGTGTTGTTCGGATACGTTTTTCCTAGCATTTTACATGGACAAGACGTTATTACCGTTACAATTATCGGTTCAATCGGAATCCTTGCGGTAAACATGCATATCGCCCACGGGTTTCGAAAAGAGTCGTTTCTAGCCTTTCTCTCAACCGTTATTGGATTTTTCTGTGTTTGGTTGTTTGCCCATTTGTTTACCTCATGGGCGAATATTACGGGAACGGGTTCCGAAGACGCTGTCCTTCTGGTTGGAGATGCACCTGTTCATATTCTTTCCATTCGACTATTTCTTGCAGGAGTCATCCTTGGTGCGGTTGGAGTCCTCGACGACATTGCTATTTCTCAAACAGAGATTGTGCATGAACTTGTTATGACAGATGCAACGCTCACAAGAAAGCAATTATTTTTTAGTTCGATGCGTATTGGAAGGCATCATATTGCTTCAACGATCAATACACTGGTATTGGTATACGCTGGAGCTTCCATGCCCATTCTTATTTTGTTTTTATACCATTCAGGGAATGTAAGTGCTTTTTTGAACTCAGAAATTGTCACAGAAGAAATCGTTCGAACGATTGCAGGGACGGCAGCGTTGATCTTAACGGTTCCTATCTCTACGTTCATTGCGACCTACGGATATAACCCTAAATCGCTTGACACGCCCCACAAACACGCGTAGTATACGTTTATTACTCGTGGGTTTTGCCCGCGGGTTTAATTTTTATGCCAACATATATCTCACAAAAAGGTCTTGAAGATCTCAAGGCTGAACACACAAAACGCATGACACAAATCCGCAAAGAAATTGCGGAGAAAATTAGTGCTGCAAAAGAACTCGGAGATCTCTCTGAAAACTTTGAATATCATGAAGCAAAAGAACAACAGGGATTAAATGAATCTCGTGTCATCCAACTTGCAGACATGATTCGCGACGCTGTCATTGTAAAAGAATCTACGGGCGGAACAACTCTTGGTCTCGGAACCACGTTTGTCGTTGAAGTGAATGGAGGCCAAAAAACGTACTCACTTGTTGGTTCAAATGAATCAGATCCAATGGCCGGAAAAATCAGCAACGAATCTCCAATCGGTCTTGCATTCATGGGGCATGAAGTGGGCGATATTATTGAAATTCAAACACCAGGCGGCACCATGACGTATAAGATTATCTCCATAAAATAATCCACAAATCGTTCAAAACTGGCTTTGACGAATCTGAAGTTCCAAGATAAAATACGGCCACATTCGGCTGTATTTTTTGTTTTAAATGAACGTATATGACCCAAGAAGAAGTTGTGCGACGCGAACGTCTGGAAAAAATGAAAACACAAGGTCTAGATCCGTACCCATCCGGTTCTCTTCGAACACACATGCTTCAAGAAGTCATGGATAACTTCGAGCCATACCTTGCGAACCAAACATCCGTTATTTGCGACGGCCGTGTTCGACTTATTCGCAAACATGGTGGTTTGACGTTTGTTCAGCTTCAGGACGCATCACGAACCATGCAACTTGCGCTTCACAAAGACCAAATCGGTGAAGCGACGTATGAACAATTTCATGAATTCGTTGACGTCGGGGACTTTCTCGAGGTAACCGGAATTGTGTTCAACACGAAGAAAGGCGAACCAACGATTGATGTAATGGCGTTTCGCATCATGTCAAAAGCACTGATGCCGTTGCCAGAAAAATTTCATGGACTTACGGATGTTGAAGCGCGTTATCGCGAGCGTGAATTAGATTTGATCATGAATGCGGATGTTCGTAGCAGATTCATTGCACGCTCAAAACTTGTTGCCTCCATGCGACGCTTTCTTGACGACCAAGGCTTCATGGAAGTAGAAACACCCATGCTTCAACCAATTCCAGGGGGAGCAAGTGCCAAACCATTTATCACACATCACAATGCGTTGGATGCAGATTTGTATCTTCGTATTGCTCCAGAGCTTTATTTGAAACGCCTTATTGTTGGTGGGTTTGAAAAAATTTATGAAGTAGGTCGTTGTTTTCGCAACGAAGGCATTGACTACGCTCACAATCCGGAATTCACCATGCTTGAACTTTATTGGGCATTTGCGGAAACAGAATCTTTCATCACACTTCTTGAAAATCTGTTGATGACCGTTATTCACGAAGCAATCGCTCCACTTGAAGATGGGCTTAAAAATCCAGACATTCATTTTTCCGCACCATTTCCACGTTTAACATTTCGCCAAGCCATTTTAGACGCATGTGGAATAGACATTGATCTCATTCATACAGGCGAGGCGATGATGATGGCATGTCGTGAAAAACAACTCTCTGTTGATTTTGGAGGATGTGTTGGAATGGGAGAATATTACGACGCTCTCTGGAAAAATACGGCGCGTCCAAGCATTATTCAGCCAACATGGGTCTTTGATTACCCAACGGCACTCAAACCGCTCACAAAAGCAAAGGAAGAAGATCCTACAAAGAGCGCTTGTATGCAGCTTGTCATTCAAGGCGCAGAAGTTGTAAACGCTTATTACAATGAATTAAACAACCCAATTGACCAACGTAATCGCTTTTTGGAACAACAAACATTGCGAGAAAAGGGAAGTGAAGAAGCTCAATGGATGGATGACGCGTTTTTAAGTGCTCTTGAACACGGAATGCCGCCTACAAGTGGTGTTGGAATTGGAATTGATCGCTTGATCGCGTTTTTGACGAATGCACCAAACCTGAAAGAAGTGATCTTATTTCCAACTCTCAAACCAAAAGCGCCGGAAACACCAGAAGTATGAACAAACGTGTTTTAATTTTCGGAACCTTCGACGGATTTCATGCCGGGCATCAGTTCGTTATTGAAGAAGCATCAAAGAAGGGGACTGAGCTTGTTGCGGCCGTTGCGCGAGATGCACACGTTCGATCATTGAAAAATAAGGAGCCGCAAAATAACGAACAATCTCGCCTCGCGCGCGTGGCCGAGGATCCGCGTGTCGCTCAAGCAATCATGAGTGATGAAGAACTCGGTTCATATCATATACTTGAGGAAATTCACCCAGATCTTATTGCTCTTGGATTCGATCAACTCGCTCTTCAGGCAGATCTTGAACGTTGGATGAAAGAACATGATCGTCAAATCCCCATCGAAATACTTTCTTATGCACAGAACGTGGGTCGAAATTAAAGAGCAAGCTCTTGCTCATAACATTCAAACACTCCGATCTCTTGTTCAGAACGGGGCTGTTTTTTGTGCGGTCGTGAAGGCAAATGCTTATGGTCATGGACTTAAGGAAGTTGCACGCATAGCACGTAGAAACGGTGTAGATGCGTTTGCCGTTGATTGTATTGAAGACGCTTTGATTCTGCGAGATCTGTTTCCAACATCTCTCATCCTCGTTCTTGGTTACACAATGGCAGAAGATTTCCATGATGCCATTCGAGAACAAATTGATATAACGTTGTATGACCTTGAAGGTCTTCGAGAAGCAGAGGCTGTTGCATCAAAGTCTGCGTTACAAGCGCGTGTTCACTTAAAAATAGAAACCGGTACTTCACGTCAAGGTGTTTCCATGGATGACTTACCAGACCTTCTCAATGTTTTTCGAGAATCAAAATATTTACAGCTCATTGGAGTCTCAACACACTTTGCAAATATCGAAGATACAGCAAATACGGAATATGCAACGCTACAGTATCAACGTTTTACGCAGGCGTTAGAACTCGTTCAAACATTCGAACTTGAACCGCAATATATTCACTGTGCATGTTCCGCGGCGATTCTTTTGTATCCACAGACATATGGAACGCTTGTACGCGCTGGAATTGCCATGTACGGCATTTGGTCATCAGCTCAGGTACAAGAAGCCATGCACAAACAATCCGTGCCTTGTGAACTTCAGCCTGTTCTCTCGTGGAAAACCCGTATTGCGCAGGTAAAATCAATTCCTGGTGGAACACCCATTGGATATGGATTAACGGAAATTGTTCAAAAGCGAAGTCGTATAGCCGTTTTACCTGTTGGATATTGGGATGGGTATGATCGCCGATTATCCTCGCGTGGGGAAGTGCTTATTGCCGGATACAAATGTAAGGTGATGGGGCGCGTAAACATGAACATGATTATGGTTGATGTTTCAAGTGTTCCAAATGTTCAAAAAAATCAGGAAGTTATTTTAATCGGTAAGGACGCAAGAAACATGATTACGGCTGATTCGCTTGCTCAAAAAATGGGAACCATTTCTTACGAGGTTTTGTCTCGCATTAACGCATCTATTCCACGTGTTGTCGTTTAGCGTATGCAAAAGCGAAACCATTTTCATCGTTTACAACAAAAACGCTATTCACGGGGCGCGTATCGCAACCCCTATTTTCAGGCTCCAAAAACATCCATTGTAAAATACGTGTATGCATTTGTTGGTGGAGTTATCGCATTTTTTGCGATCATGATTTATTTTTATGCATATCCTGCCTTTTCTATTACAAACGTAGAAATTCGTGGATTAGATCCATTATCAAATGCGGAGATGGAAACGCATGTTCACGAGTATTTAGGTCAATCGCACGTTCTTTTCTTTCATAACACAAATCGTTTTCTTTTTTCCGAGAAAAAATTTCGTGAATATATTTCCAAAACATTTGCGTTTGATCAACTTGATCTCAAGCTTAAAAAGCAAACACTTCAGTTAATCATTAAAGAACGAACCTCTGATGTTATTTGGAAAACGGGCAGTGAAACATACCTTGCGGATCTGCAGGGTGTTATAACCCAAAAAATTGACGCGCAGGCACCCGTGCGAACGTTGCCCATTCTAACAGACCGAGACAACAAACCTGTACTCATTGGCGATCATGTTCTCTCTGAAGATCAGATTAAACATATCATTGCATTTGAATCTATTCTAAGTGCGCAAGGATTTGGATTTCGCGAAGCACAGATTGACCTGCAAGCAGGGAAGTGGATGGGTATTGTAACTTTGCAGGGGTACGTCATCCTGTTTGATCCAGATGCAGATTTGCAAGCTCAGTTTGATCGACTCAAAGCAATTCTTCATGACACAATTAAAGATACCGCTCAACTACAATATATCGATCTAAGATTCGGGGATCATGTTTACTATAAATAATGTAACTCTGTTAGTGTCGTAAAATAATAACTCATGGGACAGCTAAGAGGGGAAGGCAATGTAAGACTGTTGAAAGCATCGTTCTTATCTGCCTCTGATCGCAGATCCTTAACGAGCTGGTTTACGTAGATACGCATGTGAAAGATTTCATTTAGGATGATCTTTAGGAAAAATGAATCTTAGATGTTCTGAGGATCCTCAAAATATCTTTTAAGAACATTTCTAACCACAGTTGATAGAGAACGAGTGGATCCAGAGTCCATAACAAGAAATACGTCTTTTTGTGCTAAATTGAGACAATTAATAAGGTATACTGATACCCCCTGTTTCTAGGGCCCTATTCTGTAGTGTCGTATAAGATATATTGTGCGACACTACTTTAATATAACAAAAGAACCCTGGTGTAGGGTCTTTATTTTTTTTGTTCCCCTATTAAATAGCACTGCTTGATGCACTAAGAAACCCGCCTAAGTAACTCACAATAAGCAAAACGACCCCGATTCCAAATATGAGAAATCCGATGTTTACAATACCCTTAAGACTTTCGTCGTCGTTATTTGAGATCTCACGAATCATGATAATAGAAAATAAGAGAAACGCTCCAAGTGGAGCCAAGGTTAATATCCATCCGGCGATTTTGAGAAACGTTACAAGTTGAAAAGTCATATTATGGAGATTGTAAATAAGGCATCGGATCGGTAGGTATTCCCTCTTTGCGTACTTCAAAGTGAAGGTGTGGTCCCGTTGCGAGTCCGGTCATTCCAACAAGTCCAATCTGACCACCGCGTGGAACATATTGATCTGCAATGACATCAATGCGTGAAAGATGGGCGTAGAGCGTTGCAATGCCATCCGAGTGAATCACCATGACGTAATTTCCGTATTGCACTCCCCTACGCGTCCAAGCAACGAATCCAGAGGCGGCTGCGTGTACAGGTGTTCCTGTTGGCGCAGGTAAATCTATTCCTGGGTGTTCAAAAAGATTACGGAATGGATAGGTAGGATCATGAAACGTTGCAGAAATTCCACGCACCTTCGGATCAATAGGCCAAGAGAGGAGTCCCCCGCCGATTTTATCTGAAGGTTGAATACGTTGTTCTAAACGGGATTGTAAATCCTGAATCTGATTTTGAACCGTGACTTGTTCTTCTTTTAAATCTTGAACCAGTTTTTGGAATTTCTTTTCTGACTGATGTGTATTCGTTAAAATAATCTGTTTTGCTTCTAATTGTTCGTTGAACTGCATTTTTTGTGTTTCAAGCTCTTGTTCCGCTGCAATGTGTTCGTCTCGCATTTTTTCTTGTTGTTCTTTCGCTTGTTCGAGTGAAACCTTCACCGCTTTCGCTTCTGCAACAGATTGAGATAAATCAGAATTGATTTGTTCTAGCTTTTGTACCGTATCGAGCAAAGCAGAAAATCGATCGGATCCATAAAACAACTGAATGGGAAGCGATTGATCTTGTGCTTGAATTTTTTGAACAACGCCCGTTATCAATTCTTTTTGATGATCCAACTTTTTTTGCATTGCTAGGATATCTTGTTCGGTCTTGCTGATTTCTGCCTGAATCAATTCGATTTGCGCAGTCGTTTCATTAATCTGCAATTCTGCTTGCTTTAATCGATTCTGCAAAATATCTAGTTCTGTTTCTAGCGACAATGACTGTGATTGTGCTTCATTGATTTTCTTTTGATACGCCTGAATTTGGTCATTCAGTTGATCGATATTACTCTTTTTATCCTGAATGGCTTGTTGAACGTCCGGACTCACTATGGGCACAGGTTCATCTGCATGCGAAAAAGAAATATGCACGCAAAAGAAGAGAATCATTATTCCAATGGTGGAAACAAATATTGGAGTCCGAACGTGGGACATAGTTATTTTAAGAGCGAGACGGCGTGATCAATGCGTTTAAGAGATTCTTGTTTTCCAAAAATCCAGAGAAGTTCAAATGGATTTGGAGATTTTTCTTTCCCAGAAAGTGCTGCACGTAATGGCCATAACACATTTCCATTTTGAAAACTTCCCTCTTCAATATACTTCTTTACGACGGCTTCGAGAAGTGTGCGATCTGCGAATGTTTCGTCTGTTATGTTCTCAAGAAGCTCAAGAAGGGCTACGAAATGCATGTGCGCATCTGCCGCGTCCGCTTTCTTCCAGATAAGCATTGCGGGATCATAGGCACTTAATTGAAGATACTCGAGTGCGCGGTCAGAAAGATCTTGTAGTGTAATGAGTCGATCTTTTTCTATTTCACAGATACGTGTCAGAAATTCTGGATCGATAGAGACCTGTGCCTTCTCAAGAAAAGGTTTTGCGAGAGTGATTATTTCTGCTACTGATTTCGTTCGAAGATACATCCCGTTCATCCAGTCGAGTTTTGCGTGATCAAACACCGCACCACTCTTATTGATCTTTGAAAGGTCGAACAGTTGAATCAGTTCGTCGAATGCGTAGATTTCACGGTCCGCTGTTGGGTTAAATCCAAGTAATGCAACAAAATTGATCAATGTTTCTGGTAAATATCCTTTTGCGAGGTAATCTTCAACAGCAACGTCACCTTGTCTCTTCGATAACTTAGACTTGTCTGGATTCAAAATAAGAGGAAGGTGTGCGAATTTTGGAATTGCAAATCCAAACATGTTGTATAAAATAACATGTTTTGGAACAGACGAAATCCACTCGTCTCCACGAATGATATGTGTGACATTCATGTCATTGTCATCAACGACAACAGCAAGATGGTAGGTTGGAAAGCCATCGGTCTTCAGTAAGACTTGGTCATCCACCTCTTTGTTATCAATCGTAATGTCACCACGGATTTCGTCTGTGAATGTTGTCTTCCCTTCTGGAATTAATAAACGAATGACGTGTGGTTCATTTGCAGCAAGTTTTGCTTCCTTTTCTTCTTGCGATACATGCAAACACGCACGATCATATTTCATGGGTGCTTTTGTTGCTTGCTGTTCTTCGCGAAGGGCGAGTAAACGTTCTTTTGTACAAAAACAATAGTAGGCATCGCCTTTTTCAAGCAATCGATGTGCATGTTCACGATATAATTCGAGGCGTTCTGATTGGATGTAAGGCCCTTTGTCTGGTGGTAATCCCATTGTGGTAAGTGTGGAGATTAATGCTTCGACGGCCCCGGGAACAAGGCGAGCTTGGTCTGTGTCTTCAATGCGCAAAATGAAGGTTCCTTTTTGTTGTTTTGCGTAGAGATAACTATAAAGGGCCGTGCGTAAACTGCCGACGTGAAGGTAGCCTGTTGGAGATGGGGCGAATCGAGTTACAACATTCATAAACCAGTTA
The DNA here is from genome assembly GCA_026395055.1 of Candidatus Uhrbacteria bacterium. Lineage (GTDB taxonomy): Bacteria > Patescibacteriota > Patescibacteriia > UBA9934 > GWF2-40-263 > XYB2-FULL-45-11. The sequence goes on from JAPLZK010000003.1 coordinate 176,083, forward strand.
ATTGACGATAAATTTCCGGCAAAACATGTTTACACGCACGCCAGAGTCTGTGCTGCCTAAGTGTACCGTAAACGACCATGATCGGAAAGACGAAACTCGCGTTAAGAATACGACCAATGCGCTTTGGTTCGATGAAGACGCGCCAAACCCATTCGAGTCCCATTTGTGACATGATTCGAGGTGCGCGCGGCTTCATTCCAGCAATCATCTCGAAGGCACCACCGATTCCGACTGCGATGCGAATAGATGGAACGTTCGGTAAGACTTCGTGTATAAATTTTTCCTGTTTCTTTTGTCCGAGGGCGACAAGCATGATGTCTGGTGAAATTTCGAGAAGGGTTTCGAGGATGCGGTCAGAAATTGGAAACGTCACTTGCCCAGGATTGAAAATGGAAATCTTGATACCTGGATACTGTTTTTCAAAGACCTCTTTTGTCTTTTCGGCAGAACCTGGATCTCCACCAACGAGCAATACATGTTTATGATTTTCATTCGAGAGATATGCAACTCGCTCAACAAGATCAACTCCTGTATGCCGATAAGACAGAGTTTCATTTGTGAGTGCAGCTATTGCGAATCGGAGTCCCACACCATCCGGCAAAGAAAGATCGCTTGACTGCAATATTTTTTGAAACTCCTCGTCTTTACGTGCAAGCAAAAGAAACTCCGGATTTGGAGTTGTGATGAATTTTTGAACAGTTCCATTCATCCATTCTGTCAGTTGAGCGTCGAGATTCTCGTTCGATAGATCATCGATCGGAACATCGAAAAGAAGATGTCTCATGTGCACATAGTCTATCAAAATGGCACATTTATTCAAGTTTTTTTGTTTGACAAATCTTTTTTAGCACTCTATCATTATGAGTGCTAATGTTTCAGGTTTCCAAAACAAAAACGAAAATATTCTTATGATGCCAAACAATTTCACGTTAAAATCTCAAGAAGCAATCCAGCGCGCACATAACATCGCTCTTGAAAATGGACAACCCGCGCTTGAACCCATTCACCTTCTTGTTTCTCTGCTCACCCAACAAGACGGAATCATTCCAACGATTGTAGACAAAATTACCACGCAAGAATCTAATCTTCGTCATGAACTTGATCACATCCTCGAAACGTTACCGAAATCCCCTGCCCCACAAGCGGGTGGAGTTGGACAAATGTATTTGAGTCAACAGATGGCAGAAACATTATCAATGGCACATAAGAAAGCAAAAGAGTTTAAGGATGATTTTATTTCCACAGAACATTTACTTCTTGCCCTCTTAACAAACAAGCCCGTTGAAAACCTCCTTGCCGGATATGAGATCACAGAAGAATCCGTCATGCGCGCGCTCAAGGACATCCGTGGTGCACAACGCGTAGATTCTGCAGAGCCAGAAGCACGTTATCAGACTCTCGAAAAATACGGCTCTGATCTCACGGAAGCCGCCCGTCTTGGTGAGCTTGATCCGGTGATTGGTCGCGATACGGAGATTCGACGACTTATGCAGGTGCTCTCTCGACGAACCAAGAACAACCCGGTCCTGATCGGAGAAGCTGGAGTTGGAAAGACCGCAATTGTTGAGGGTCTCGCACAACGCATCGCATCAGGCGATGTCCCAGAATTACTGAAGGACAAATCTATTTTCATGTTAGATGTCGGCGCACTCGTTGCGGGAACAAAGTTTCGTGGCGAGTTTGAGGAACGACTCAAGGCTGTTATCAAAGAAATCGAAAGTTCAGGCGGAAAAATCATTCTGTTTATTGATGAATTGCACACACTCGTTGGAACAGGAACAACAGAAGGTGGAACAATGGATGCATCGAATATGTTGAAGCCGGCACTTGCTCGAGGGAAACTGCGTGCCATTGGTGCAACAACATTAAAAGAGTATCAGCGCTATATCGAAAAAGACCCAGCGCTCGAACGCCGATTCCAACCGATCATTGTTGAAGAACCTTCTGTCGAGGACACAATCGCGATCCTTCGAGGAATCAAAGAAAAGTACGAAGCGCACCATGGTGTGCGTATTTCAGATCCTTCCCTCATCTCCGCTGCCGAGTTGTCCGATCGCTATATCACAGATCGAAACTTGCCCGATAAGGCCGTCGATCTTATGGACGAAGCGGGTTCTGCGCTTCGTATGCAGATTGATTCGATGCCAGAAGAACTGGATGTTCTCAAGCGAGATCTTATGCGTCTTGAAATTGAAGAAAAGGCGTTGCAAAAAGAAGATGACAAAGAATCAAAGTCTCGTCTCAAGGAAATTGAGAAGCAGATTGCCGATCTTCGTGAACAAACAGAAGCATTCGAAGGGAGATGGAGAAATGAAAAGGAAAAGATTACGCTTATTCGTGAGATTAAGTCTTCGATCGATCGTCTCAAGCTGCAAGCAGAGCAAGAGGAACGCAAAGGGAATCTCGAGAAAGTGGCGGAGATTCGTTATGCAAACTTGCCTGTCGAAGAAAAGAAGTTGAAAGCGGCTGAAGAAGCGCTTCGAAAAATTCAAAAAGAGCGCGGTCTTTTGAAAGAAGTCATTACCGAAGAAGATATCGCCACAGTCGTTTCAAGATGGACAAACATTCCCGTCTCGAAAATGCTCGAATCAGAAATGAAAAAACTGACGCGCATGGAGGACGACCTTGCAAAGCGTGTTGTTGGACAAGCAGAAGCAATCACAGCCGTCTCAAACGCACTACGTCGATCACGTGCAGGCATTGGCGAAGAACATCGTCCAATCGGTTCGTTTATTTTCCTTGGACCAACAGGAGTTGGAAAAACGGAACTTGCTCGAGCACTCGCCGAGTTTATGTTCAATGATGAGTCTGCCATGATTCGTCTCGACATGAGCGAATACATGGAGAAACATTCGACCTCCAAGATCATTGGTTCCCCACCAGGATACGTCGGTTACGAAGAAGGCGGACAGCTCACTGAACTTGTGCGACGTAAACCGTATTCCGTTTTGCTTTTCGACGAAATTGAGAAAGCACATCCAGATACATTCAACTTGCTTCTCCAAATTTTAGACGAAGGTCATTTAACGGATGCGAAAGGTCGCAAAGTAAACTTCAAGAATACGATTATCATCATGACATCCAACATTGGATCAGATCTGATTCTCAATGCTGGGTCCTCGATGAGCTCAATGGGCTTTCATGAAGAATCGGAGATTGAAGTTGGATCGGACAAAGAAATTCGCGAGACGATCATGGGATTGCTCAAGGATCATTTCCGTCCTGAGTTCTTAAACCGTGTAGACGAAACGATTGTCTTTCACGCGCTTCGACCAGAAGACATGGAGGCGATCGTTCAAATCCAACTTGATCGTGTTGCGCTTCGACTCAAAACACAAAGACACATTGAACTTGTTGTATCAGATACTGCTCGAGCTTTCATTGCGAAACTCGGATACGACCCGTCATATGGCGCTCGACCGGTGAAACGCGTCATCCAAACGCAGATTCTTGATCCGCTCGCTCTCAAGATTGTTTCCGGCGATATCAAAGAAGGAAAACAAGTTGTGGTCGGAGTAAAACAAGATCAAATCGTGATCTTGACCAAGAAATAAGGCACAAAATAAGAGCAATATCGCTCTTATTTTGTTTGTCGAACAAGTCGATTTACGCTATACTTGAAGCTCATGCACAAGCTGTTTCCCCTCATAATTCTCGGCATTTTCCTCTCGACACTTCTCCCGTCGGCAGTTTTTGCCAACGAACTTTCTGCGCCAAGTCCTGAGCATTTACTTTCGGATACGGACATGACGGATGTAAACGCAATGACGCGTGACGATATTCAGACGTTTCTCGCAAACGGTGTCCTTGGCAAATATCGAACACAGGACATACGAGGTGTTTCTCGAAGCGCGGCCGATATTATTGCGAATACTTCGAAAGAGTTTTCATTGAATCCTCGCGTCATCCTCGTCATTCTCCAAAAGGAACAAAGTCTCGTTGAGAACACGAAGGCTACACAGAAACAATTCGACTGGGCCATGGGCTTTGCCATCTGTGACGATTGTTCAAAAGCAGATCCTCGATTACAAAAATATAAAGGCTTTGGCAAACAGGTTTATTACGCAACGCAACATATCCGAGAAGCGTATCTTTCAAAACTCATCACAAATGGTGTGACGACAGCTGGATACGGTCCAGGAATTGAATCTATCATCGACGGTTCCGCGCTTGTCCCACAGAATAATGCAACCGCAGCGCTCTATACCTACACGCCGCACATGCACGGGAACGTAAACTTCATGAATATTTGGAATCGATGGTTCACAAAATCATTTCCAGATGGAACATTGATACAGAGTCGGACAAATGGGGCGGTCTGGCTCGTCCAAGATGGAAAGAAACGACCGATCATCTCGGAGGCTGTGCTTCGATCCCGATTCAATATAAACACAATCGTTCCAACAAGTGTTTCTGTCATTGAGCAATATCCTGACGGCGCACCAATCGACTTTCCAAATTATTCACTGCTTCGAGCCCCGAATGGTTCTGTGTACTTGATCGTAGACAACGTGCGTCGTGGGTTTGTCTCCATGAATGCTCTTCATGAAGCGGGATTCGATATCACAGACTCAATCTCTGTCAAAGCAAAAGAACTTACACGCTATACAGAAGGCCCACTTATCTTTCCGACCTGAATATGATCACCTTCGCCGCGTTCACCCCACATTCCCCTCTCTTGCTTGAAACAATCGGTAAAGAGAATACGAAAGCTTTGCAAGCTACACTAGACGCCATGCATCAGCTTTCCGAAGAACTTTACGCTTCTCGCCCAGAGGTGATTTTGACGATCTCTACACATCGCGGTGCACATAAAGATGCATTTTCCATCAACATGCATGATGAATATTTTGTGGACTTTCAGGAATTTGGAGATCACGGAACACAGGGAGAATTTGCGCCAGACATTGAACTCATGACACAAATCCAACGTCGCATGCGCAATGAAACAATCCCATTTACACTCGACTCAGACGCGAGTCTTGATTATGGTGTTGGAATTCCACTTACATTACTCGCAAAAACTCTTCCCATCACACACACCATCGTTCCAATCGCCTACAGTTTCCTTCCTTCAAAGTCACACGTTGAGTTCGGTCGTATTTTGAAAGATGTTTGTATGGCAAGTTCAAAGCGTATCGCCATCATTGCCTCGGGTGATCTCTCGCACACCCTCTCGAGTGACGCGCCCGCAGGCTTTCATCCGTCTGGTGAGGAAGTTGATACCGCGATTGTGAAGTCGATTGAGAACATGTCCCTCTCACAACTTCTCTCCATGGACGAAACAATGCTTGAAACTTCACAAGAATGTGCGCATCGCCCCCTTCTCATTTTATTTGGGATCCTTGAAAAAATGCCCGTTCGTCCAGAAATTTTGTCTTATGAACATCCGTTTGGTGTTGGACAGCTCGTTACCCAATTCCATTTAAGCTGAGGTATGGTTGCAGAAGTGTATCCACTCATGCGCATGCCGCGACACGTAACCGTGTTCGACTACACGCTTCCCGAAGAACTTCATCACCTCAAGCGAGGTGATGTTGTTGTGATCCCCTTTCGTACCGCATCCATTTTTGGAATTATCTCACGCGTAAAAGATGTTCCGGACAGAGGCTTTCGTATTAAACCCGTAACACGCCAAGATTCACGCATCACGTTTTCTGATACAGAACTTTCTTTCTTCGAAAATTTGGCGATCGAACTTGCACAGTCTGTTGCATCTGTGTTGAACAGTTGTCTGCCTGAATTTCCAAAGCGCATCTCGACAAAGACCGTTCCAATCGCACCTAGTGAACCCTTAACGATCGCACCAAATGAACTTGATGGACTTCAGTCGATTGCCCAACAACTCACCGAACGCAGTCGTGCGTTTGCACATGTTTCGGATATTCGTCGCATGGCGTGTGTGATTGCCGGGTATCTTCGATTAAAACCGGACCAGAAGTGCATTGTGCTGTGTCCAACGATTCTTGATGCACAACGACTTTATTCGCACCTTCCACTCGAAACACGCCTCCTCCTCACAGGCGAAGAGAATACAGGAACGCAATTCGCTGTTTGGAATGCATTTCGAAATGCGGAAGCGTGTGTGATGATTGGAACAAAGAATGTTTTGTTTGCAACCGACTCGAAAACTACAACGATCTTCGTTGTACGCTCAAGCCACGAGAATCACGGACATCACGAACAGAATCCACGTTTTGATGCGCGTCTCGTGGCCGAGATGCTCGCAAACCACCATCATACGAATCTGTTCTTTCTCGACGCCATGCCGCGTATTGAGGACACGATTACCTTCTCAAAAACAAACATCATTGGAAATCCAACGAATCTTGTTCCACACATCATCGACATGGAGCACCAAAGTCGTGCGTCCGCAATTGGGCACTGGATCTCACATGAGACCTATCAGGCAACGCAAGAATGTCTCGACATGAACGCACATGTTCTTGTTGTCCTGAATAAAAAATTTCACGCTCGTCGTTTAAGCTGTACATCATGTGCATCGGATGTTGTCTGTGAGACATGTGGCAACGGAATGATTCTCGACGATCTGTTGATGCGCTGTGTGCGATGCAAGTCTTCCGTTCCGATCATCCGATCATGTCCGAAGTGTCATGAGGCGACATTGAAAGAATCTGGGTTTGGAAATCAAAAGATTGATGCACTGCTCCAGAAGGAATTTCCGAATGTCTCGACATGCCTCATCGACAAAGAACACCCAAACATGAATACGAAGGCATCGCTTGTTATTGCAACGTCATACTATCTCGAACAGATGGCAAATGCATTTAGACCCGATCAATTCGCTCTCGTTGTTCTCCTCGACGCAGACGCGCCCCTGTTTCGACCAACATACCGTGCATCCGAGGCTGCACTCTACGAATGTGAGGGTTGGCGCGCACTAGCATTTGCCAATCGTGCACAATTCTTTGTTCAAACGCGATCGGTTCCCTTCTTCACCGAGTACTTCGAGAATCCAACGAAGTCTCTCGAAATGGAACGCGATGCACGCCGCTCCTACATCCAACCACCGTTCTGCGAGATCTCAACGCTCACATTCGAAGAACCAGAGCCACGCAAAGCAGACATCTTCCTAAATCAACTCGTACAACAAATTCGTGCTGTGTCGAGCATAGCGCGCATCAAAAAGAATAAAGTATCCGTTGGCGCAGAATACCTCCTCGAAGTCCGCTATCCGCGTGAAGATCGACCCAAACTTCTCCTATTATTCCGAAGCCTTCCAGATCGTGTTATCATTGACACACAAGCAAATACGGGCTAAAATCCTCTACCTATGACATCAAGAACAGTACTTACCTCACCAAACGCAGAGTTACGCGTTGTCTCAAAAGAATTCCCAAAAGCGGAATTTGGATCTGATGAAACAAAGACTCTGACACGCGATTTGATTGAAACCATGCGTGTGGAAAATGGGATCGGCATCGCCGCGCCCCAAATTGGAGTACACAAGCGCATGATTATTGTAGATGTTGGCAACAACCAACCTCAAGCGTTTTTCAATCCAAAAATTACGTCAAAATCGTTTACAAAAACAGAAAGCGAAGAAGGATGTCTCTCTGTGCCTGGCGTATTTGGAATTGTGAAACGTCACAGATCTGTCACCGTATCCGCACAAAATATGGAAGGCATCACACAGGTCTTCCGTGCGGAAGGTCTCATGGCAATTGTCTTTCAACATGAAATTGATCACTTGGACGGCATTCTTTTTATAGACAAGGTTCTTCGTTACACTTCTCACCCAAAACTATGAAGACACGCGTTGTCTATTTCGGTTCTCCGGAATTATCGGTTCCTTTTTTATCCGCGCTCGTAAACGACACGGATTTTGATGTTGTAGCGGTTGTAACACAACCAGAGAAACCCGTTGGTCGAAAAGCGGTCATGACAAAATCCGCCGTTCACGAATTCGCAATCACACATAATATTCCCGCACTTACTTACAAGTCATTACGATCGGATGAAGTTGTTACAGAACTCTCAAAGTTGGAGGCGGACATCTTTGTCGTGGTCGTCTACGGAAAGATTATTCCAAAGGCCGTTCTCGACATTCCAAAGTTTGGCTGCATCAACGTTCACCCATCACTCCTTCCAAAGTACCGCGGTCCATCGCCATTTCAAGAAGCCATTCGTATGGGCGAGAACGTAACAGGTGTATCGATCATGCTTCTCGACGAAGGAATGGATACGGGGCCCGTGCTTACAATGCATGAATTTCCAATTGATGAACGAGAGACCGGTGAAACGATTCAACCAAAAGTTGTTGCGATCGGCGTGCCGTTGCTTCTCGACGCACTCCGCAAATGGACAACGGCTGATCGTGTAGCAATTCCACAAGACGATGCGCTTGCAACCTATTCAAAAATGTTGTCGAAGGAAGATGGAAAGATCGATTGGTCTAAGTCCGCGCTCGAGATTGATCGTCAGGTGCGAGCATTTAAACCATGGCCAGGAACATATTTTATCTGGAACGAGGATGGAAAAGATGTTCGTGTCGTTGTACACGAGACATTGCCACTCGAGAGTTCATCCGATCGAACTCCTGGAAGTGTCATCGAAGATACGGGCCGCATCATGATCGTTTGTGGAGACCATTCTCTTCTCGAACTTATTACAGTCCAACCGGAAGGCAAAAATAAAATGTCCTCGAACGAATATGTTCGAGGACATCAATCATTTTTAAAAACAAACCTTATTTCGTCCTAGAGGTAGCAATAGATGTCGCGAGTTCTGCTCGTGGCATTTTTTGTTTGGCGCGCACTCGAATGCGAAGTCCTGGCACTGAGATGATTGGCACAAACACAATTGCGAGAAGAATGAGGCCAAGGCCGATTGGGTGGTTCAGATATGGTGAGAAGAAGTGTGTGAAATACAGAAACGTCATGAACTCAAGGATCCAAATGCCAACCCACGCCTTATCCGATCGAAGCAGGCTCGAAGCGGCGTACGCGGTATAAGCGAAGACTGCGAGAAACCCAAGCGGTGCGAGGATTCCCATCTTGAGCCAAAGCTCAAGCCAACCCCATTCCATAGAGGTCGTTGTCCATGAACCGTCCGGATGGATGGCACGAATGCGTGGGTCATCTGTGATGAATGTCACGGTTTGACCAAACCCATTGCCGAGGATTGGATCCGCCTTGATGAGATCAAGCATTGGATGCAAAAGATTCCAACGACTTGAAACCGCAACATCTGTTCCAATCGCGCGTTCACCAAAGACACCCGTGAGATATTCACCGGCCGCTCGTGTGTGTGGAAATGGAAAAATAACGGTCGAGTAGATGAGCGCGATCGCAATCACAATCGAAGCAATGATGGATCCGATTCCGAGAAGCCAATTTCGCAATGATGTTTTGAGTCCGAATACAAGCCAGACCCCGAGAATCAACATGGCCGCAATGAATCCAAACAGAAAACTACGTGACATGCCGACGAGTATGGCAATGAATACAACCGACAGAAGCGCAATCGAAATGCAACGATCTTTTCGAGATTGCACCTGATACACACGTTCAAGCAAAATGAATCCAAAGACAACGGCGAAAACCTGTGTTTGTTCGAAAATCCGATACATCCCCATTCCAATGTTTGTCATCTCAGCAAAACGGATATCGCGCAAATAAACGTACATGACACGCAGGAAGGATTGTGAAAGATGGGTGAAGGCGTAGAGAATGAAAAGCGACATTGCGGTTGTAAAGACAGTTGCGGCCGCGAGTATCTGGAGAACAACGCGTTGTTTCAAACTATCCCATTGGACGTTTATGATTGGAACAAGATACGCCAAATAAAGATATGCGTTACCATCTTGAAAAACTTCCATAGTTGATCGACGCGTGAGTCCGATCATTCCACCAACTCCGATCGCGAGTGCGAGCACAAGAAATGGTACATATCGTGTATCTCGTAACTGAAGTGAGGTACGTCGAAGCAAGATTGCGAGTCCCCATCCGAGGAATAAGCCAAGGAAGATCGTCATGCGTGCGGAAATACGGACACTTCCGATCGAGTCGTACAAAATGTATCCATGTGCGTTTGAAAGGAGTTCGAGAAATGCGATCATGAGTCCATACTCAAGTTTTCGAAACGTTGCGACAAGTGTCACGAGTCCGAGTAGGCCGAGAATGAATAGACTTGAGTGCAAGAAATATCCGACCATCGACAACAAGAACAATCCCGCGAAGCCGAGGAGTGCGAATCGAAACGGTTTTCCTAAAAATTCTTGGATCATATTGGCTTGATGATTGCGGCGATGTAACCGAGTACCACGAAGACGGGATTCAGAAGCGTAAACAAGAGCCAGACACCAAAACCATAATGCTTTTTCATATAGCGACGCAGACTACGACGAACCATTTCTTGTTTACGATAGGTCGTCACGCGCTCAAAGCTACTTCCCTTCTTGTGCTTTGCGTGAATCTCGGCAAAGTATCGTACGCGATATCCTGCATCAATCGTGCGTCTTGCAAAGTCGACTTCTTCATACCAAAGAAAAAATCCATCATCGAGGCCGGTCAGCTTCTCATACACATCACGACGAATGCAGAAGAACGCGCCCATAACTTGGTTCACATCTTGCGACTTCGTATAGTCGAAGTCGGCCATGCGCCATCGAGCCACGGATTTGATCGACGGAATAATGTGAGGAATCTTTGCAAGTAACATCAGCTGATCGATCGGCGTTGGAAATCTCCAAACACAGGCTTGTTGTGTACCGTCGAGGTTCTTGAGCGAGATTCCGCCGACACCGACATCCGGATTCTCGCGCATTGCCTTCTCAATTTGCACGAGGGCATCATCAACGAAAATCACATCTGGATTCAATAGCAAAAGAAAATCCCCTGTCGCCGATTGCGCTCCAAGGTTGCATCCACCCGCGAATCCTAAATTCTTTTCACTAAAGATAAATTTTACCTGTGGAAACTTCGCTTGAAGCTTCGAAAGGTCATCACCGGACCCGTTCTCTACAACAATTACCTCAACACTTCCGATCGGATGAAACTCAAATAACGAGTCGAGAAGTGTCTCGAGATAATCAGCGGTCTTATAGTTCACGGTGATGGTTGAGATCATACAAGGTGGTGTTTCTCCAAAATAATCTTTTTTGCCTCGCGATATTTCTGTACACGCTTTGGCATCCAGCCGATGTATTTCCAGGGAAATCGAATAATGAGCGATGGTAACCAGTTAGACATCCGTTCTGGGCGATCTTCTTGAATCACAAGAAATAAACTCTTATCGATATAAGCTCCATTCGATCCTTGTTCGAGCATGGTGAGCCAAAGATCCCAATCTTGAAAACGCTTAAGAGATGTGTCGAATTTTGGAAACTTCTCGCGACGGATAAGCGCCGACGTGTGAATGTAGTTCATTTGTTTGAGTCGAGCAGCATCGAATGGAAATGATGTAAACGTTTTCCATCCCCACTCAAATCCAGAGTACGCATAGGACGCATCAGGATGCGTTTTAAGCGCCTGTTCCAGTTCCGCGAGCATCTCAGGTCTCATTTCAACATCTGCATCGCAAAACAGCACAAGATCACCAACAGATTTTTCAAATCCATGATTGCGAGCCGCAGGTGCACCCTGATTTGTTTGCACTAGAACCTGCACACGGTCGCGATACGGTTTCAAAACCGCTTGCGTGGTATCCGTCGAACCGTCATCAACCACAATAATTTCATCTGCCGGTCGAGATTGCGCAAAAATCGAATCAAGGCATCGAACCAGTGTCGAGGCGTGTTGGTATGTTGGGATGACGATTGAGATACGTTCACTCATACAAGGTACGGTTCCAGTTTTGAAAACTGTGCGGCTGGCGTGAACTCTGTTGTCACACGCATTCGTGCCGCGTTCCCGAGCTGTTCTCGAAGTAATACGTCATTTGCAAGCGAAAGAATCGCCCCGGCGAGAGCTTCAATATTTCCATCTTCAACCAGTAGACCAGTTTCTTGATCAAGCACGGCTTCATCGACACCACTCATTCTGGTTGCAATTGAAGGCACTCCGTACGCAGCCGCTTCGAGATATACCATGCCAAATCCTTCCTTATCGATAGGATCATTTTTTACGGGTAACACAAACACATCTGCATCACTGTAAACCGTTCGAAGTTCTTCATCAGATACATCCCCTTTAAACACAACACTAGACCCAAGATCAAGTTCAATCGCCAATGTCTCCAGCGCTTGTCGCATAGGACCACCCCCAACAATCGTGTAGCGAAACGTGGAAAGTGATCCATTCATCTTTAAAAGCGCGAGCGCCTGCAAGACACGCTCATGTCCTTTTCGATCAACGAGTCGACTAACACTCAATAATCTAAATACCAAAGATGCAACATTCGTTGCGCTCGACACAAACTTCGGATCCACACATGGGTAGATGGTCAGAATATTCTTCAATCCAAATTCCTGTTGAAGTTCTTGCGCAAGAGCGTTTGAATTTGCAATGACGAGATATGCATTCGAGAGAACACGAGACGTGAGTGACTTCTTTGATCTGAGAGCTAGACGGACGTCCATTCCGTGCGTGATAACAATGTAGGGTTTTTTTGTAAACCATTTTGCAACCATTGCTGCCGTTCCAAACGGAATCACGTGGCTTGTAATAACACAGCGATACGATTTGGCTTCTCGAACAAGAAGTAAAACGGAAGTGATCCATTTCGGCCAGATATACTTTGATAAAAGCGGTTTGCGATCGAGTGGGTACGTTACAGCAACTTCGGTAGCATTCTCGAGAGGCGAAGCAATAACACGAACACGCTGTGAGAAATATTCCGCGAACAAACCTAAATAGCGCGCAACACCGCCGCGGCTAGGAAGAAAATCTGGAGTGATAAGAAGAAGATCTTTTTCGATCATACAAGCGGAGCGGACTTTCTGAAAAGAGATCGTAAACCTACAACATCTTGTTTTGTAACGGAACGTGTCAATAATAACGCCCCTACGTAAACAAGAGCTGCGCACGGAATAACCAACATCCAATGCAACCAAATTTTAAGAATGAGTCCAACACCTAACATGGCAAGTCCGCTTACAATGGTGCCACATGTTCTAAGCACAAACGCACGATTTAAAAATTGTGGAAGAAATTTTGAAACAATGAAAAGTTCTGCAAGAATCATGATGGTATAACTCATGAGAGATCCAATGACAGCACCGAGTAGTCCGAGACGTGAAATAAGAAACAAATCAATGATCGCATTTACCACCATTGCAAGCCCCATGATTTTCATACGTGTCGCCTGACGATCAGAAGCATTGAGAAGTGCACCGAATGGAATTTCAAGAAAAGATGGAAAGAGAACGAAAATGAGTGTACGGAGAACAACAGCAGATTCGGAATACTCACGTCCTGGTAGCCGAATCATTTCTGGAGCAATAAGCCACACACCAAAGACAATAGGAGTTGCGATAAGCAAAATATACCAAATAGCGCGATCAAACGTATGGGCTGTTGCTTGCTTGTCGTTTTCAATGGTTGCACTAAGACTTGGATAAAGAGCAGCAGAAAACGCAAGCGGAAGGAATTGAAATGCGTAGGTAAACTTATACGCAACAGAATAAATTCCAACAGCCGTTGTACTCATGAGTTTTGAAATCAAGACAATGTCTAATGAGCTATAAATTTTTGTGAAAATTCCTGTGAGGGCGAATGGGATCATGATTTTCATCATGTTCCATTGTGCGTGCTTATCCCAGGATGGAACCAAAAGACGCCATCCATATAAACGAATAACTTGTGAGGAGGAAATGAGAAGACCCGAGAAACTTCCGCAAAACAATGCAAGAATGAGAAAACGAACATCAGGGTGCAAGATAAGTGACAAGCTTCCAATAAGAACCGTTATGCATTGCCCTATAAACATCCCTACTGCCTCGTATCGCAATTTCTGTGAACCTCGCAACACGCCATAGCAAACAAGTGCGAGAGCATCTGTTGTCATGACAACGGTTGTAATCAAGATAAACTCTGTAATTTCTTTTCCGTATCCGAAAAATGGCGTTGCAATGAAAACAAGAATAACCGTCAAAAGGATCAGGGTTAGCTTTAATCCAACCGCTCGACGTGTCGCAACCTCTCGATTCTCGGGATGCTTTGCAACCTCTCTGATTAAAATAGACGTAAGTCCTAGATCTGTAAAAACAGAAAAGGCTGTGACAATGGAAGTCGCCAAAAAAAACATTCCTGTTCGCTCTGGCATCATGATGCGCGCCAGAAACAAAAAATAGACAAACGCAATAAGCTTTTGTCCAACGGAAGCCATGGTCATGAACGCCGTATTTTTTGCGAGATGCTGTGACATGTAAGGACAAGGATAGCAAAAAATGACCCGAATGTAAAACAAAAAAATACCTGCACAAGGCAGGTATTTTTTCTAACGCTTTGACCATTGTGGGGAGCGTCGAGCGGACTTTTTTCCGAATTTTTTACGTTCACGGATGCGAGCATCACGTGTCATCATTCCTTGTTTTTTCAAAACGGTTTTGTATTCTGGGTTGAAATCAACGAGGGCACGAGCAATTCCAAGGCGGATACTGTCCGCTTGTCCTGCTTGTCCTCCACCCTTTACAACAACCTGTACATCAAACATGTTTTCTGTTCCCGTAAGAACAAGAGGAGATTTGACGGTTTGGTGTTGAAACGTTGTTGGCAAATACTTTTCGAGCTCACGGTCATTAATGGTGATCTTTCCAGATCCATTATGGTGAAGGCGAACTTGTGCAACCGCACATTTGCGTCGTCCAACGGCTCCAATATATTTTGTTGCTAATTCAGTCATATTAGTTCTTGACGACGAGGCGCTTCAAGCGTTCGTTGCGATGTGAGTTCTTTGGCAACATACGTGATACCGCACGAACCAATACGTCACCTGGATTATCTGCCCATACTTTTTTCATGGACGTTGTGCGCAATCCGCTTGCGTACGCTGTGTGACGGAAGTATTCTTTCTGTTCTAAGCGCTTTCCGATGATGTTCATCTTTGAAGCATTGATCACTTGAACATGATCACCACCATCTACGTTTGGGACGAACGTAGCTTTTCCTTTTCCCATCAAAAAGCCTACGACTTGTGTTGCAAGACGTCCTGGGCTTTTTCCATCCGCATCGATGGTGTGAATATTGCGATCAAGTTCTTTTTGCATATTAGACAAGTTCAATTTGTACGACAGGAGCGCCGTCACCTTTGCGTGTTCCCATTTTGATGATACGTGTGTATCCGCCATTTCGATCCATATAACGCGGACCGAGGACATCCAAAATTTTGTTTACAGGACTTTCAGAAGCAAAACGCTTCATCAAATTTCTGCGCGTTGCAAGGGTTGCTTTCTTTCCATCCGTGATGGATCGTTCTACGAGAGAACGGACAACTTTCGCCTTTGTCTCGGTTGTTTTTACTTTTTCGTGCAAAATAATACTCGCCGCCAAGCTTGTAAGCATAGCGATTCTAGAAGAAGTTCTTCGACCGAGAGTTTTTGTGGCGTTGCGATGGCGCATATACGTAAACCGGATTATGAAGCATCTGATTCAGATGTCACTTCCGTTTGTGTGTTGAGAAGGATTGAGAAATAATCGATAAGAGTTTTTGCAGATTGCTCTACAGCAACTTCTGGAGTAACGGTTCCGTCTGTTTCAATGTTCATGATGAGCTTATCATAGTTTGTGATATCGCCCACACGTGTATTGACCACATGGTAACCAACGTTTCTAACGGGAGAAAACAGGGCGTCAATGGCAATGGTGCCAAGATCATGTGTTTCTCCTGCGCGTTCCTCTGTTGTGGAATAACCACGCCCTTTACGAACGGTGAGTTCCATCTCAAAGGTTGCTTTTGCTTCTGTAAGATGAGCGATCACGAGGTCTGGGTTCATGATTTCAACATCTGCATTTGGAGCAATGTCTCCCGCTGTGATGGTTTTTAACCCGCTCACACTCAACTTGAGTGTGACAGGTTCATCAGAAAAAACTTTGAGACGAAGGGTCTTGAGGTTTAAAATGATCTCAAGAGCGTCCTCTTTCACGTTTTCAATTGCTTGAAATTCGTGCGTGACACCTTTCATCTTAACGGCTGTAACCGCAGCTCCCGGCAAAGATGAGAGCAACACGCGACGCAATGCGTTTCCGAGTGTTGTTCCATAGCCGTAAAAGCATGGTTCTACAACCAAAACGCCTTCGTTTGGTCGTTCGCCCTTTTCGAACGAAATTTTTGATGGAAGAAGAATGTTCTCCATACGACGATCCTCCTTAGTGATTTATCGAGAGTAAAATTCGACGATCAGCCGTGGGTCAAAGAGCTTTTCAACATCATCCATGGTTGGCTCTCCTGTTACCTTACCCTTCAGTGCGGCTGCGTCAGCATTCAACCATTTTGGAACTTGATTTTCCTTTTTCAATTCCCCAATAGCTTTTACGATGCCTTTTTCCTTTTTATTTTCCTTTACGGAAATAACGTCACCAACTTTTATCTGATAAGAAGGAATATCAACCAGCTTGTCATTCACGAGAACAAATCCGTGTCCAACGATTTGACGTGCTTGTTTACGAGTTTTTGCAAACCCGAGACGATAGATCACGTTATCAAGACGTTGTTCCAGCAATTGAATCATGAATTCAGAAGTGTTTCCTTTATGTTGAGAGGCTTTCTCAAAACATTTTCGGAATTGCTTTTCCAAAAGTCCGTAAACGGCTTTTGCTTTCTGTTTTTCAAGTAATTGCTCTCCGTATCCAGAAATGCGGCGATGGTTCCCTTGTTTAGGACCATGCACACCTGGTGGGTATGGGCGTCGGCGGACGTACTTTTCTTTGCCGAGCACAATCCCGAGGCGTCGGGAGAGTTTTACGATGGGAGTTTGATTTTTTGCCATAAACTAGACACGACGTGGTTTACGTGGACGACAACCATTATGAGGAAGCGGTGTTAAATCTTTGATAGAAAGGACCTGGAATCCATTTGCGTTTAATGCGCGCACAGCAGAATCGCGACCTGCACCAACACCCTTTACGAACACATTGATTTCTTTGAGACCAATTTCTTTCACACGGTCAGCAGCAGCTTTGACGATCATTCCCGCTGCGTACGGTGTAGCTTTCTTTGGTCCTTTGAATCCACAGTTTCCTGCACTGGACCACGCAAGTGTGTTTCCGTTCAGGTCTGTAAGAGTAACAATGGTGTTGTTATAGGTTGCCTGAACATACGCGTTACCTTGCGCAACGGATTTCACGACTTTCTTTTTCTTTGATTTTGTTTGGGTTACAGCAGCCATATTATGTCTTGGTCAACGCGCGACGACCACTTCCTGTGGTCTTTCTCACGTTGCCTCGAATGGTTCGTGAATTTGTTTTAGTTCTCTGGCCACGTGCTGGCAAGTGTTTTGCGTGACGTGTTCCGCGGTATGCTCCGATTTCTTTCAAACGCTTAACGCTAGAGAGAACATCTCGACGCAAGTCTCCTTCCAATCTACGTCCTTTTTCTACGAGGTCGCGGATGGATTTAACTTGGTCTTCTGTTAAATCTTTTGTTTTGATATCCCCTTTCACATCTGCTTGCTTTAAGATACTAGCAGCCGTTGTTGGACCCACCCCATAAATATAGGTAAGGGCGATGCGGATATGTTTGTTGAGTGGAAGATTCACTCCAGCGATACGTGCCATAAGAAATGTAGTAAGTAGAAATAAGGAGAGAGGGTTAAACCAATCAACTCTTACCCTTGACGTTGTTTATGTTTAGGATTTTTACAAATGACAACCACACGTCCTTTTCGGCGTGTGAC
Organism: Candidatus Uhrbacteria bacterium; assembly: GCA_026395055.1. Classification (GTDB taxonomy): domain Bacteria; phylum Patescibacteriota; class Patescibacteriia; order UBA9934; family GWF2-40-263; genus XYB2-FULL-45-11. The sequence continues at coordinate 193,877 of JAPLZK010000003.1, forward strand.
ACTGCAATCTTTACAAATTTTTTTTGCGGATGCTCGAACTTTCATAATCTATAAACTTCACCGATGTTGCTCGATGAAGTTTGGAATCTTATTAGAAACGATAAACGACACGACCCTTTGTAAGGTCGTACGGACTAATTTCCACTTTCACGTCATCTCCAGGCAAAATGCGAATACGAAACTTGCGCATTTTTCCAGAAAGATAACCTGTGATGGTTTGTCCATTTTCCAGTTTCACTTTGAAATTTGCAGATGGTAGAAGTTCTTCTACCGTGCCTCGCATTTCAATAAAATCTTTTGTATCCTGACTCATAGGTTCTTTGGTTCAGAAAATGCTATCAGATTTTGCTGTAAATCGCAAGCAAAAATAGATTTCTGAGGCGCCGGTATTTTATGTTATTTGCTAAATTGTGTCAAGAAATCAACCGGGGATAACCTTGAGCAACATATTTCAGCTAAATTAAGGTGTGTTTACGTGAGAACAGCCTTGATTCTTCTGAGTCCAGATCCGATCGATTCTTCCTTCTGAATCTCAAATTTTCCTAGTTCGGCGGTGTTTGATACATGAGGCCCTCCACAAACCTCTTTTGAGAAGGCGTCTCCCATAGCTTCATCACCAACGAAATAGACTTTTACCTTATCTCCAACTTCTGCATACTTATCCGTAAATAGTCCGATTGCCCCTCGCGCTTTTGCTTCTTCAAGCGTCAGCATTTCGAAGTGAACCGGTAACTTCTTTGAAATTGCCTCATTAACCAGCCCTTCAACCTGTTTAATCTGATCATCCGTGAGTCTTTCTGGATACGGAAAGTCGAATCGGAGGCGTTCTGGGGTGATGTTGCTTCCCTTTTGGACGACCATATCACCAAGAACCTGTCTAAGCGACTGATGAAGTAAGTGAGTTGCTGTGTGGTATTTAACGCTCATTTCTGACGTATCTGCAAGACCACCCTTGAACTTCTGCTCTGAACCAGCTCGAGAAAGTGCTTGATGCTTTTCTTTTTCGACTTTAAACGTTTCCATATCGACCGTAAACCCATTCTCTGTCGCGAGCTCTTGTGTCAGCTCAACAGGAAACCCATAAGATTGAACGAGATCAAATGCATCCATTCCTGATATCTGTTTATTACTTTCAACAGTCAGGAGCTCAACGAATTTCTTCATTCCCTGTTTCAACGTTTGTTGAAATTTCTTTTCCTCCTTCGCGAGCTCGGCAAGAACCCTATCTCGAGAAGATGCGAGATTCGGATATGCTTCCGAATAAGCTTCGATGAATGTTGCACCGATCTGAGCACAAACATCTTCTGTGATATTCAGCCAATGTGCGAAACGAACGGAACGACGAATTAATCTACGTACAAAATATCCCTGATCTTTATTCGATGGATTAACACCATCACCAATAAGAAATGTAGCAGCTCGAAGGTGATCCAAGATCACACGGAATTCATCCGTGTGTGTTTCGTAGGTTCTTCCACTGAGTTCTTCTAGCTTTTGAATAGCGGATTGAAAAACATCTACACGAAAAATATCTGGATCCCCATTCACCGCCGCGCACACACGTTCAAGTCCACCTCCAAAATCCACGTTTCTTTGTTTAAGCTCCTCAAAACCTGTTTCTGTCTTCACGTATTGCATGAACACATTGTTTCCAATTTCAACGAAACGCCCACAGTCACAGTTCACATGACATGGTTCGTTTTTCCAATTTGAAATTTCATGCAAGTTTCGTTCCGCACCAAAATCCCAAAACATTTCTGTGTCTGGACCACCGGGTTCTCCAACAGGCATGTTTGATGGCACGCCAGTTCTACTCCACCAGTTTTTTTTTTCTGGTTAATAAAAAATACGTTCACCAGATTTCATTCCGTCTTGTTCCACATTTTCACCAATCGCCGCATCAATCCCCTTTGACGCAAATAATTTTTGCCACAATGCTGCAGACTCTTCATCTCTGGGAATATTCAAATCCGTATTTCCTCGAAATACAGTCACATATAAATTCTTTGGATCAAGTCCAAGATTCGTCGTCAAAAATTCAAACATCCATGTGATTTGCTCATTTTTGAAATAATCTCCAAGCGACCAGTTGCCGAGCATTTCAAAAAACGTTGTGTGACGATTATCTCCCACTTCATCAATGTCTTGTGAACGAAAACATTTTTGAGAATCTGCAATACGAACACCACGAGGATGTGCCTCGCCGAGTAAATAAGAAACCATTGGTTGCATTCCGGATCCGGTAAAAAGGGTCGTTGGATCATTTTCAGGGATCAACAATGCGGATGGAAGAATGGCATGACCATGATCAGCAAAAAACTTCAGGTACTGTTCGCGAATTTCAGAAATCGTCATAATGCGTGGATTGTACAAAGGAAAGAGATGAAAAGTCAAAAAGGAAAAAACCTTTTAAATTGTTCCGGAACCATCTGTTGAGTTTATGACCTCAACGGGCACAACCTGCTTCAGTTGTTTCTTAGAAAGAGAGCCAATAAAGCTAAAGAGTTCTTCTGAACGTAGAAGCGCAAGGATTCCAAGATACACGACTGCACCTGCTGCACCAGTTACAAAAATCTGTGTAAGAACATGAATGAAGGAGTCGAGTGCGATATGGGAACTTACAAATGCACGAGCAAAATACATCACGATTCCGGAAAGGAGTGCTGCAGGAACCATTTTAAATATTCCGTGCAAGATATTCATTTCATGAAGAGACCCAACTTTTTGATGAAGTAGAATCCATAAAAGTCCCGCGTTCACACATTCCGCCGTTCCAAACGCCATGGCAAGACCGATGACTCCAAATGTTTTTGTGAAAAGAAATGCAGATGTAATTCCTAGAATAGCAGAAACGATTCCTGCTGTAAGTGGCGTAACAGTGTCGTGAAGCGCAAAAAACGCACGCGCTAAAATGTAAACGCACGCTTGTGGAATGAGTGTGAGCGCAAAGAATGCAAGCGTATCAGCAGCGAGAATGGTTGCATTCCAATTAAATGCCCCCGCTCCGACAACAACTCGAACGATTTGTGCACGAAGCAAAAGAAATGAAATCGTTGCAGGAATCAAGAAAAACAATAACTGACGGATAGTAGAAGCAAAAACACTCTGAAATTGATCCATTCTTCCTGCCGCAATATGTTCTGAAAACGTTGGAAATGCCGCGATCGCATAAGACACACCAAAAACTCCTACGGGGAAAAATTCCACATTGTATGCGAACTGAAAAATAGTTACAGATCCAACAGCAAGTGTTGTTGCAATGATGGTTAAAAATAAAAAGAGTAATTGATTAATTCCGATACCAACAACACGCGGAATCATCATGCGCAACACTTTTTGAACGTCTCTATCACGAAAATTGAATAACGGTTCGTATTTATAGCCTGTACCAATAAGCCCAACAGCCTGCGTTGAAACATGCATGAGTGCACCCAGAATCACGCCGTATGCAAGACCAATTGGACCAAACCAATTCACAAAGAACAATGCCCCAATTACGATTCCCAAATTATAAAAGATGGGCGCAAGCGAATAAAGAAAAAATCGCTTCATGCTCTGAAGAACTCCTCCAAACACCATTGAAACAGATAGGAGGATTTCTGAGAGTAACATGACACGCGTAAAGGAAGCGACTTGTGCTTGTTTGAGATGATCAAAACCAGGTGCAATGATGGCAGCAACTTGATTTGCGAAAATAAATACAATAAACGCAATGACAATCATTCCAAGCCCTACCAAATGAAGAATGGTGTTTGTAAACTGCCAAGCTCGTTGTCGTTGTAATGGCGCATGATAATACTTTGTGAACATTGGGATAAAACTTGCAGACAACGCCCCAATAACCATCAGGTTAAACAAAAAATCTGGCACTTTAAATGCCGCATAATAAATATCAAGCGTATTTCCTGCACCAAAGGTTCCTGCAAGAATTCGATCTCGAACCAAACCGACGATATCGCTTAGAAACGAAAAGATGCCGACCAAGATGGCCGCACCAATTACCGTGGTCGATTCCGACCCAAAAATCTTAAATAGCTTACTCTTCTTTAACATGAATTTGTTTTAAAGTAGGTTCATTGGTCTTTTTTGCAGGAGTTTTTTTTGTTTTCATTTTTATCCAAGCTATAAACGCCCCAAGAAGTGCGATCCCGAGAAGTGAGAGCAAGATGATAATAAGCGGGTTTGAAAAACTAAAAAAAGTTACTAGCACATCCGCAGACTCTTCCGAGATACTTCCATTTTCGTCTGTCGTCTTGAGCGTGACATGATATGAACCAGCCTGCGTATAAACATGTGTCGCGCTCGTCTTGCTTGAATGAACACCATCCCCAAAGTTCCATTCGTAAACGAAACGATCTTGAACGGGAGCAATCAAATGAAATGCAAATGTATTCCAAGAACTTTTTTCGTATGTAAATACGGCGTTTGGAGAAATCTTTACTTTTGTTGAATTTGTGACGGAAGTTTCAACGATGGGGTCTGAAACCAATTTGGCTGTTCCACCAGCCGCGCTTGGAGAGTTAGATGCAATCTGCACGACGCCATTCTCCGATTTTACGATCGTATCAACCTGAATTGGTTTTTCTGTTTTTGATGGTTCAACCTTTTGAATGATTTTGATTGGTACGGGTTTTTCAATAACCCAACGCTTTGGATCGAGCGGATACGCATCATGTGCATCGTCGACTCCATCGCCATCCGTATCTGTTAAACGTGGGTTTGTTCCCAACTCTGACTCAACAGCATTTGTTAAACCATCGCCATCAATATCGTCGTCACACGCATCCCCAATCCCATCATGATCAAGATCTGCTTGATCAGGGTTTGCAACAGTCGGACAATTATCTGATGCGTTTTGCGCCCCATCATGATCATTATCTGGTACAGGAGTGAACATCCCTGTAATAGCGACGTTATTGTCCAGATTAACATCCGCGGGTTTTGTTCCACTAATAACGGTTCTGATATTAAATTGAGCATCGGGAACAACAAAATCTACAAAGACTTCTTCTGGGTCACTTCCTGCCACAACAGAAATAACTTGCGGTTGATCAATGGCCGTACTCCCTTGATAGAAGGTGACGTATCCTGTGACATCAACCGTTCCAATATTTTGAACTTTTGTATAAATACGAACCGTATCACCGGAAACAAACGGTGATTTCGAAAAACGAATATCCGACGCATTCACACGCAAGTCCGCCGTTGCAGCATGCGCAAAAGCAGGGGCGGAAAGGGCGATACAGGCAAAAAGGGCGAAGAACCCAAGACGTTTTAACATAGTTCAAATAAATCACCGGTATGAAGCCAATGATGCGCGGCTTCATCGGATGTAAGATGTAATTCAAGAGCGAACGTTGGATGCACTCGAACAAAGACATGCGACAACACAACGTCTGGATTTTCTGCATGTCTCAATGTTACCACGTGATGGTTTTTCACGTGAAGTTTTTTTGCCATTCTGTCAGAACAATGCAAATGTCTGGCAGGAACAATAACAGATGAGGTGGCTCGAACAGAACCGGCGGGACCGATCAGCTTGCACGACGCAGCTCGAGTCAAATCTCCAGACTGGCGCGTTGGCGCGTTTAGTCCAATCGCAAATGCATCCGTAATCGATAATTCAACCTGTGTTGCGCTTCGAGAAGGACCGAGCACGCGTACAGATTCAATAATTCCCGTCTTCCCTTCTACATCGACGGTTTCGCGATACAAATACTGCCCCTTATGTTCCAACTCCGACTCGATCTCCAAGGTTTTTTCGTCACCAAACAATTGGCGAAGGTCTTTCTTCGACAAATGTACGTGACGATGTTGAATAACGAGTGGAATGAACATGAACCGTCATTTAATGTTTCTTTTCGGAAGCCTTTGTCTTTTTTGTTTTACTGTGCCCAAACGTGTAATTGAATTTGTTGGATCTGATTGGTCCCACAAACGCAAGATGAAGTTCCGCAAGTAAGTATTTAATAGCGATTTGTAAACGTCCGTCACGATCTAAACGACGAATACTTACGGGAATTTTTGTTGATTTTAAAAAGCCGAATCTTCCCACGCGTTTAAAACGGCGTGCGTAATCATGATCTTCACAAAAAACAACAGATTCATCGAACCCACTGATTTTGTTGTGTCCCTCACGTTTTACAAGCATGCAAAATCCCGGTGCGTGCGGGAAAAGGGATCCCCATGCACGAACGTACTTGTTATAGGCTTTATGCAAAAAGTGATCGATGTACGCATCCGACAACGGAAAAACATCGCATGTTGCAAGTCCAAGTCCACGCGCTTTAAATTCTTTCACAGACTTTTCCAAAAATGTTGGGTCACGCAATTCAACGTCTGCATCTAAAAACAAGAGGATATCTCCAACCGCATGCTTTGCTCCAATGTTTCTCCCAACAGACGGCATACCGCCGTCAATAATTTTTGCCCCAAAAGATTTTGCAATTTCACGTGTGTGGTCTGTTGAATGCGCGTCTGCCACGATGATTTCATGAGGCTGCACCGTTTGCTGCTTGATGGATTCTAAAAGTTTTGGAAGGTGTTCTTCTTCGTTTTTTGTTGGGATGACAATCGATAACATACAGAATCAGTTTAGCGTATTTTTGTCATGATCGCAAACAGGGCGATACCGGTTGCAACGGATACGTTCAGAGATTTTTTTGTTCCAATCATGGGAATCTCAATGACTTCATCACATTGTTCAAGAAGTTGCGGTGAGATTCCTTCCACTTCACTTCCTGCGATAAGCGCTATGTTTTCGACAGGAATCTCGAGGGCTCCAACCGGAATCGCGCGATCCGAAATCTCGAGAGCGACGATCTTCTTCCCTGTCGACTTAAGTTCGAGAAGCAGCTCGTCGAGATTCTCGCGATGTTCCCATGGAATTCGATGTTCCGATCCAAGTGCGGTCTTTGCGATCTCTTTACGTGGAGGACAACCCGTATAGCCCGTTAAATAGATCTTTTCAACGCCAAATGCATCTGCGGTTCGAAAGAACGCGCCGACATTATGGAGAGATCGGATGTTGTGGGCGATGAGAATCATAGAATACTTGAAAAAATGGGAGGATTAATGTAGGATCGAGGCCTATGTCATCGCTTTGCCCCAACAAAGAAATATGCGGATCCTGCGCCTGGTCGCATATCCCTTATGAGAAACAACTGATACAGAAAGTATCGGATATGAACGGTTCTTTCAAGCTGAAAGGCCTTTCTTTAAAGTGCGAAGAGATTCTCCCAAGTCCAAAACTGGAACATTATCGCAATAGAATGGACTTTGTGATCGACTTTGAAGGACGTGTGGGCATGCGACAAAAGGACAAGTGGTGGAAAGTCATCGACAATCATACATGCTTTCTTGCAGATGAGCAGATCGACGCACTCTTCGTACCCGTTCGCGAATGGGCAAAGACCTGCGGACTCTCGTTTTATGATCGTCGTGCGCACACAGGACTCCTTCGCTATGCAACCATCCGCGCAACGCGTACAGGACAAACCATGATCGTTCTCGTTACAAGCAAGCCTGCGGATGCAGTGGAGAAACAAACTATTCTCGATGCGCTCGCGATTCTCGAATCAACAGCAAAGCCATCAACACTTGTTTGGTCTATCAATGCCACAGACTCAGACACCTCGTTTGGCACAGAGCTTACAACCATCTCTGGTCCGGGTTACATCGAAGAAACTATTTCGGACATCACGTACCGCATTAGTCCAAACGCATTCTTTCAAACAAACTCGTACGCATCACACTTACTCCTTGATACAGTGAAAGAATTTTGCGGAGACGTATCACACAAGTGCGTTCTAGACTTATACTGCGGAACAGGATTCTTCTCGATCGCACTCGCGAGTTCTGCTCGCAAGATGATCGGAGTCGAACTGAACGCGGAAGCAATTGAAGACGCAAAGACCAATGCAACACTCAACAACGTCTCACCAGAATTCTTCGCAGCATCGACAGAAGATTATGATTGGTCGAAACACAACGCCGACGTCGTGATTCTCGATCCTCCTCGTTCTGGAATGCATGATCGCGCGCTTGCAGACGTCATCAAACACAAACCAAAAACAATTATCTACATCTCCTGCAATCCAAAAAACTTTGCACGAGAGATGGTACAATTACAAGAGATCTACAATGTCACGGCCATGAAATCAATCGACATGTTCCCACACACGCCGCACGTCGAGCTTGTAACAAAATTAGAACTTAAATAAATTTAGAATATCTATTCTATGACAATCTCTCCCACCTCAGAAGAAGCAGAAGTTGAAAAACCAGTCTCAAAAGCAGGATTCGTGGTCATTGTTGGTCGATCAAACGTTGGAAAATCAACCTTGATGAACGCGCTCGTTGGTTCAAAAGTTGCCATTACTTCCCCAAAACCACAAACGACACGCCTGCCGATTCACGGAATTCTTACGCGTGACGAAGGTCAAATCGTGTTCGTTGATACTCCAGGAATGTTGAAAGGGGCAAAAGATGCGCTTTCGAAAGCGCTTACGGAATCTTTGAAGAACGCCCTCGCGGATGTGGATATCCTCATGTATGTCGCAGATCCAACCCGAGTTATCGGCGATGAAGAAAAATCGATGTTGCGCATGGTTGAGCAAATCGACAAACCAAAAATCATGGTCATCAACAAAATGGATGACAACAACAAACCGTACCTAGACTTTTATCGCGATCTTTCTGATAAGTTTGATTATACGTTCGAAGTGTCCGCAAAAAATAGCGCACACATCAAACCACTTATCGATAAACTGTTCGAGATTCTTCCAGAAGGTGAACAGTTCTACCCCGCGTATCAAATCACCAACATGGCGAACAACGTCTGGGTATCTGAGTTGATTCGTGAAAAACTTTACTTGCGTCTTCGCCAAGAAGTTCCCTACACCGTTCACGTCGAAGTGACCGCCATGGAAGAACGCGAGAACAACGTGCTCTACATTGCCGCAACCGTCTTTACGACCGAGGATCGTTACAAACGCATGATCATCGGACAAGGCGGACGAGGAATTCGCGAGATTGGACAATCCACTCGCAAAGAACTCGAGTCTGTCATGGGAAAAAAGATTTATCTCGATTTACAAGTCGAAACCAATCCGCACTGGATGCTCAGATTTGAAATCTAGAAGATAAATCCGAAACGAAAGCAAATCCGAAATTCGAAAACACAAAAATAAAACTGTCTCATGATTGAGACAGTTTTTTGGTTTTCGGATTTCGATATTTTATCTTTCGGATTTACTTCCCATCCGACCAGTTCTCCACCTCCTTCTCGGTTGCTTCACCACACAAAAACTTTTTGGTTGTGACGTTATAAAAAAATGGAACACCACCGCACAATCCTGTATCAAACGTCGCGAGCTTCTTTGCATTTTCTTCATGATGCCATGTCTCAAGAATCTCGATCTTCGCCCCTGCTTTATTTAATTTCTCCACAATTGGTAGCATTGTGTGACAATGTGGGCACTCCGTTCCGTAAAAGAAGTATTTCATATAAACTGATTCTAACATGCGCCAAAAGATTCTCGCAATTCTCTTTATCCTCTGCGTATTCGCCCTTATTGTCGCGAACCGTTTTGATTTTACGGAACAAGTTACCGCAAAGGTTTCTCGTGATACGGGAACAAGCTATTCCATTGGACACGTTTTTCGTCGAGGGGAAACCATCCATACGAGTAAGGGCGAGTTTGTCGAACTATTTATTGGTGGAATGGTTGTTATTGATCTCGACGAGAATACAAACCTGGAGCTCAAGTCGCTTGCGAGAAATGCTGTTCGCGTCGGATTTGGACACGGACGCATTCTCGTAAACCTTACGAACAATGATGGTGGCAATCTGGAAGTCGACACTCCAACCGCACAGCATCAACTCGTTGGTCGCGCCTCATTCATTGGCTACGACTTCAAACACGAAACAAGCGTGATCCCACTGTTTCTCTTGAACACCGGAAGTATTCACACAACTATTCCCCTTCTCAATCAAACATTCGAGCTCACATCACCAATGACGATTCACGATGTGAATCCTCCAACCGTCGAGGAGATCACGTTCGATGAGAAAACAGACGCGCGAGCAGAATTTTATTTGTGGGCGGCAGGAAAATAAAAAACCCGACCAGTTGGTCGAGCGAGTCCTAGACGAGATGCATGGAATTTACGACTTCGACGATGATGTCTTCTTCGATCGGAAAGTCGCCGTATTGATCGATGATGGCAACTGCTGTGCCTTCGATCACGAAAATGATTGGGTCGCGCGAGAGATCCGGATGTTTTGTTTCCTTTTCCACGTTCGCATCATGAATCCCCATGAGGATGTCCACAATGTTTTGGCGAAAATGAATCGCCTCCGGAACCACAGCCACATGAAGCGGCATACGTGCGCGTTCCGTTGCGACAAGGCGCTCCTGAACGTTCGCAGGCGGAATCGGGAGCACAATCTGCACATCCGTTCCATTTGCGGGTTCATGATAGTTGGGCCAGAAGTTCTGGAACAAGCGATCAGTGCCACGATCATTTGTGACGGATCTCTGTACGTATCTGAGAACCTCATCGCGTTTTGCTTTCACGTCAGTGTCAAAAAAAACGCTCAAAAGCCAGATAAAAATACCGAGAGCCGGAAGCAAACCCCAGAAAAACCACGAACTTGCAAAAATACCCCAAAGAATCGTCAGTACTGTGAACGCACCCCAAATGCTCCACCATTTTTTCAAGAATGCGCTCTGCTTCACTTCAGCGTCTTTGAGCGCAGAGGCCTCCGCATCTTTGACGTAGAATTCTCCGCTCATACGCACAACGTCGCCCCGCGTTACGAAACGATACAACTTGGCACTGTCGCAAATGCGTTCCCACGCCTTGAGTGGAATCGTCGCGACCGGCACAATGTCGACGCGTTTCAGACGTTCGAGGACAAGCCCGCGATCCGCGCGATAGCGCAGAAGCCGCTCTTGGCGTTTTGCGGCGTCCTCATCGATGATTGCATCACGCGCTGCATTGCTTGCCACACGCATACCGCCAATGATTCGAAAACGTTTTGGCGCAACGCCGAGCTCTGTGAGAGCGGAGACGTTCTGTTCACCCTCGCCCAATTCCCAGGCAACCGAACTCTCGACCGCCTGATCAAGCAAAGCCAGATTGGTCTTTCTTGCAGTCATGGTTTTCTCCTTCTTCCTGATCTTTTTTGAACCCACAATTCTCTTCCTCCAATCATAGAGGAACGTTTCCTCGTGAGCTATCCTTGCAGAAAAAAATTAAAATGTCAATGAATACAAAAACCATCAACGATTCGTTGATGGTTTTTAATCAATAATTCCTCCGCCAATCATTTCGTCACCAATGTAGAAGACGATTGATTGTCCTGGAGTAACCGCGCGCTGTGGTTCGTTAAACACCACATGAACCTGTTCTTCGCCACCAGAGGTCACAAGACACTTCTGCACGGGCTGGCGATGACGTAGACGCGCTTCACACACAATTGGATACACAGGATCTTTAAACCAATTCAACTGTGATGCAGTTAATTCCTTCTTGAACAACGCGGGATGAAAGTTGCTGCCGACCACAATCTCGTTTGTCTCGCGACGTTTCTCGACAACGTAGTACGGATCGCCGCCGCCGATGTCCAGTCCGTGACGTTGGCCGATCGTGTAAAAGTTGATGCCAATATGTTTGCCGATAACTTTTCCGTCGGTCGTCACAACATTTCCTGACTCTTCTTTCATGCGAGCTTTCAAAAACTCACGCATATCGACTTCGCCAACAAAACAAATTCCCGTTGAATCCTTCTTTGTTGCGACCTCAAGGTTGTGCTTTGCCGCGATCTCCCGAACAGCCGGCTTCTCGAGGTGCCCGATTGGAAACAAGACGCGAGGAATCACTGCTTTGTTGATCGCCCAGAGAAAATAGGTTTGATCTTTGTTTGGGTCGACCCCTTTTAAAATGCGACCACCCCCTGCCCCCTCCTTGGTAAGGAGGGGGTTCTCCGTGCGAGCGTAGTGACCTGTGGCGATGAACTCACAACCGAGTTTATCTGCTTCTTTCAAAAAAAGATCGAACTTCATGTAGCGGTTACACATGACATCCGGATTTGGTGTGCGACCAGCTTCGAACTCGCGAAACATATATTCAACAACGTCACGTCGATATTCTGCTTCGAAGTCAAATGTCAAAAATGGAATCCCAAGCTGTGCAGCAACGCGCATCGCATCTCTGCGTTCTGTCTTCCATCCACATTCCTCAAAAGACGTTCCAATGCGATCCGTTCCTTTCACCTCTGGTCCATTTACATCACCCGACCAATTCTTCATAAACGCCCCAATCACTTCATATCCGGCTTCCAACAACAAAACCGCGGACACACTTGAGTCCACGCCGCCAGACATTCCAAGAAGTACTCTTCGACTTCGCTCAGGATTTTCAACTTTAGGCTTGTCGTTCATAGAAAGCAGATGCTATCAGATAAGAGCTCTTCGATCAAGAGTCGATCTGTGTTAAAATATGATTACTATGAAACTCAAAAAACATCTAAAAGAGAATGTACTTAAGAATCTTGTTGTCATTCTTGCGACATTCGCCTTTTATCCGTTCCTAAAAAACGCGCTCGATGAAGTAAATTCTGCACAAGCAGGAAATTTACTTATGGTCATCAGTATGTTTCTTGTTACGGTATGTTTTGCCAACTTTGAATTCACCTACGAAAAAAGCCAGATGGACAACAAGCTCGGTAAATGGCTCGCAACTGGATCCACAGCCATTTTTATGTTCCTAATTGCGATCATGCTCGAAATCATTGTCATCATCATCCGTACGGTTTATCCATCTCTCTTTGGCATCTTCTTTGTTATCTCCGCTCTACTCTATTTGAGTATTGTTATTTACGACTTCTGGGATTTGATTCAATCCAGCTCACGACGCTAAAGAAGTTCGTTCAGTGTTTCTACATCTTCACGCAGCACAAAGAAATCCGTAAAGCGGATTTTTTCGTTGTATTTTTTCAACAGGTCTGAGTATTCCATCATTGGCACGTACTCGACACCATGCAAAACCTTCTTGGCCACAAAAATTGGCTGCATGCCTTCTTTTTTTTCGCCAAGCTGTGTGAGTCGGTTTCCAACAGAGTGCGTGAAGTAGCGGATATGATTCTTTTCACAAAGCTCTGTGAGTTCTTCAAGGGTGTTTCGATCTACTTCAACCTGATCTTGCAAACGCAACACACGACGTGCGGGTTCACGACGCATCAGATGTCCGCTCCAGTAATTCTTTTCTTTCTTTGCGGCTTCAAACATCATCTCAATGACTGCACCATCTCTCAGATCTGCATACTCATACGGATCCGTTGGAATCTCTAACGTAATTTCTTTCGAGAGAATCGCTTGTTCAAGATAATGTGTGAATCCGGCTTTTGTTTTGTGATAATAAACTTGGTCGATCATGTGATAACGCGCGAGAAGAAAATCTTCAAACGCACGCACACCATTCTCGGTTAACGTAAAGATGAGCTCTCCCTCTTGCTCCACAATCCCCATCGAGGAAATAAGCCAATCGAGGTCGTAATTCCCATACGCAACACCACAATAATAACTATCGCGCAAAAGGTAATCCATGCGATCACAATCGACTTCACCGGAGATAAGACCTTTGAGAACTCTGTGCAAACTCGGAATACGAATCATGAGATTTTCAAAGAAGTGCGATGGCTTCACACCTCCATGCACAAGGGACGCGACGTCTTGTGCAAACGCGCGATCCAGAACGTCTTCATCCGCGAGTGTTTGGATCATAAGCACACTGTAATCTTCGTGTGCGGCGCGACGCTTTTCCGGTCCATGCTTCCACCACGTCCAATCAAGGGGAAGATCGTTAAAGTTTGGAAAGACCACTTCGGACGCGTGTGAGAATGGACCGTGACCGATATCATGCAACATGCCGGCCATGCGCACCATTTGTCCAAGCGCGTTTATTTCATCGTTCTGCAAACGTTCACGCGGAATGCGTGAGCTTGTAATGAAACGACCAAACAGACGACCCGCAACATGCATGGCGCCAAGACAATGCTCAAAACGATTGTGGACCCCTCCTGGGTACACGTACGACTGCAAAAATCCCAATTGGCTTATGAAGCGTAATCGTTGAAAAAACGGATGGTCAATGACAGATTTTTCAAACGCATTAAATGTAATACGTTTGTGAATCGGATCGCGCAGTTCAAATTCGGCCATACAAAAAGATTAGTTCAAAGGAAGCTGTAGAATCAGATCTTGCATCAAAGCTGGATCTTTATCAAACATGGATGTTCCGTGCCCTAAACTATTCTTCTCGATCCAGATTGTTTGTGAGGGATTTAGTCTGTGAAGTTCCATACAGCTTACAGCGGACTCTCGATCGTCATCATCTGAGGAAACAAGAACTACACGTTGACCCTCATGAAGCTGCGTAATGAATCCATCTGTCTTCACACCACGATAATTCAGCCCCGGTGATAAAGCGATCACAAACGGAATCTGTGCATGCTCAAACGCAAATTGAATCGCAAGATTCGCCCCAATGGACGCACCAATGACAATAATTTGAGATTCCTCGAATCCATGTTGCTGCAAAAAGTGAAATGCCGCCTCGACATCTAGAATCTTTGCTTGCTGCTCTGCCTCTGTAAATTTTTTATAATCAAGTTTCCCTCTCATGATACTTTCTCCATGCCCGCGCTCATCAATCGCGACCGATGTATACCCTGCTTTTTCTAGTTCATTCGAGAAATTATTCCAACTTTCTTTTACAGCTGGCATCATGTGTAACAAAATCACCGCACCACGAGGATTCTCGGGGGTGCGGTAGATTCCGGCAATATCAATACCATCGGCAGTTCTTATTGTGATATGTTCCTGATCCATATCAATCGAATTTTACGCTTTGTCCTACGTGCAACTTTCCAGATGTTGGTTGTTCAGGTGATTTCTCTGCGGGTTTTTCTACTGGTACCTCGACCGGTTTCGTATCAGGCGGTGGCACAACAATAGGTTCTGTGACAATCGGAGCGTGTGGAACTTCAACCCTTGGCTCTTGTCGCTCTGGTCGTTTTTGTTCTTGAAGAGATTTTAAGGAAATAGTTTGTCCGGTTTGTGATAGTTGTGTGGTGATTTCACGGCGAACTTCTTGTGCTCGTGTATCAGAAATACGTTCAGATGCTCGAGGTGTTCCAGGTGAATGAGCACTGGACTGCGGAGATTCTAAGCCAGTTCCTGTTTTCTTTTTGCGTTTACGCTTGCGTTTGCGTTTTTCTCCTTCGAGGACGGGGGCAGCCGAATGTGGCGCTTGAGGCTCATTCGTTGTTTGTGAAGGAACGCGCGACAAATTCCCCATCGGTCGAACGGGTGTTGTTATGGGCGGAGACACTTGACCCCGCGCTGGAACGAGCGGTTGCGATTGCGGCTTTGATTCTTGAGGAACTCGAATTACAGGTTCGCTAGGCGTGTTTACAACAACAGGTTTTTGTTCAACACGAACAACAGGCACTGGAATAATTGGTGCCTCGACAACAAGTTTTGGTTCTGGTTGAACAGGAGTTGGTTGTGATAATTCTGGTTTTGGAACAGATTCGACGACAGGTTGCGGTTTTGGCGCAACAACCACGGGTTCGGATCTTCTTTGTTCCATTGGTTGCGCGGTTGCGACGGGTTTTTGTTCCGGAATCTTTTCGTTCATCTGAGGTTCCTCTACAACAACCACCTCTACAGGCTTTGGCATGAGTGTTGAAAGAGAAATGGTTGGTTCGTCTGGTAACTTATGATCTTCAACTTCCTGAACTTCCGATGAACGCATCTCACGAGGAGATGCTTCTTTGACAGGAACCTTTGGTGGAAGATTGCGTGTATCTGCTGGCTTACCCCCCGTTTTTCCTCCACGATTATTCTTTTCCTCACGCACAATCTCAATACAATCTTCACAGTAAATTGGACGTGAGCGATCAAGTTCTACAGGCAAAACCATTTTTTTGCCGCAACGCGAACAATCATATTCAAATTTTGGCTTCTTTGCGTCCTTTGCTGCCACCTTGTCTGTTTTCTTTTTTTCTTCCGCTTCTGCAAGCATGGTATCAACATCCATGTTTCCCATTCCGCTCCACGTCAAAATTTGTTCTTCAATAAATCCACGTTCTTTTGCGTAACGTTCTCGAGAAACTTTAATGACACGCTCTTCTGAATCTGTCTTTTGAGAAATTGGCGGAAGCGTGATGGCAGAAAACGGCTGACTTGTTACTCCGTTGATGAGCAACTTTAAGTACACGTTATATTTTGGAAGATTGATAATGTCTTCTGGTAAAAAACGTGGGGCAAATTCTGTTTCCATGTACTTTGCGTCCGGAGAACCCACACGAAACGAAATAATTGTTCCGACGTTACCAAAAACCGCTTCACGCACTTCATCTGTAAGCTGCGCAATGTACTGGTGAGCAATGGTTAAACACAAACGATACTTACGTGCCTCAGACAAAATCCCAGCAAAAGAATCCACAGCAAAGTTTTGGAACTCATCAACGTACAAGTAAAAGTCCATACGGTCTTTTTCTTGCATGTCTACACGTTCCATGGCGGACAATTGCAATTTCGTAATCAACAGTCCTCCAAGTAAACGAGAACTATCTTCTCCAATACGTCCCTTGGAAAGGTTAACGATGAAAATCTTTCCAGAGTCCATGATTTCACGAATGTTGATACTGGATTTCACCTGCGCAACAATGTTTCTGATCACAGAAGCAGACAAAAACTGTCCAATCTTGTTTTGGATTGGAGCCACAGCCTCCTGCGCGTATTTTTCATTATACGAAGCAAACTCTCTCAACCAGAATTGTTTCACCACAGGATCCGTCACATTCGAAACAATACGCTTGCGATAATCTGCATCTGACAACATGCGGTTGATTCCAAGCAGCGTTGATCCTTGGTTATCAAGCAATGCGAGAATCGTGTTGTTCAAAATGTACTCCATACGGGACGACCATTGGTCTTCCCAAATCTTTTTGAAAACTCCCATCATTCCACTTGCGACCAAGTGTTTATGTCGTTCAGAGACGGCCTCCAGGATATTAAATCCAACCGGATATTCCGCGTCAGATGGATTGAAGTACACAACATCGTTAATGCGCCAGCTTGGAATGTAATTGATGAGCTTTTCTGCCGTGTCTCCGTGAGGATCCACGTAACAACAACCGTGTCCTGCGTAAATATCAGAAAGGGTGAGGTTCTCAAGGAGAACCGTCTTTCCCATACCTGTTTTTCCAATCACATACACATGTCGACGGCGATCGTCGGTTTTGATTCCAAATTTCGTCATCGCATTTCGGAAGTTTGTCTTCGCAAAATAGTTGACCTCGTTTTCATGTTCGTGATTGTAGCCCATAACGTAAGGTGAGGATCAAACAGGAAGATCAGGTGGGGTAAATAATTCTTCGTCAGATGCGTCTGCGGGAGACGTATCCCCGAAACGACCTTTTGGTAAAAAGGCCTCTGCGTCTTCATGTTCTATGTCTGTAGGTGCTTTCAAGTGTGGAAGTGTTTCCGGTAATGGTTCTTTTGAAGTGACATATGTTCCTGCAAGACGAGATTCCGCAGATTCGTGATGTTCCATTGGCATTCCGCCTGGAAGAGGAAATTCATTATCCCCCGCTCCAGGCAACGTGTTCTCCAAGAATGTTGTTGGCAATCCAACAGGAGGTTCTGCACGACGTGCTTCTGATTTCTTGATGAGTGGAGCTTTGATACTGATCGTTGGAAAATGCCAAAGCGTTGCCAACTCTTCTGCATTCAAATAAACAGGATTCGCCCCAATTCCCCAACTGCGCCCTTGAAACGCCTTCATGAGGATTGTTTGTTTTTTTTCATAATCCCACTTCTGCCAGAAGTAATCATCCTTTGGAACAGAGGGACCATGCATCTTAAATGAATTCAAGTTCAAGTGAGAATACTGGTTCAAAATTCCCTTAATGATGGTTACACGATCTCCTTTTTTATAAACTGCCTTTTGCGCGCAATACACAATACGAATCTTCACGGCATGTCCAACCTTTATGGTTTTCTTCATGATGGCCTTTGCTTCATCTTGTTGTGCGGGACCAAGTTTAAATGCTTTCCAGGGATCTGCTTCTTTTGTTGCTTCTGACGCCATTCCAAAAAATGGCGCGAGATCGATTTCCGTAGCGTGAGCAATTAATTCAAATGGTAATTTAAAAACAGTTTGTGCTGCAGCAACAAGGTCATTCTTCTTTGCCGCCTTATCTTCAACACCGAACGTTTTGTTTACATGTGCGATTCCCGCCTTTTTCCATTCATGACCGGTTGGCTGAATAACCATCTGAAACCAAAAATGCTCCCCCGGTTTCATTTTAGACATTTGTTCGAGCGTGTAACCAAGAGGATCTTTAATTTCTCCTGTCATTTGGTCTTCAAAATCCACATACGTTCGAATGGGAAAATGAGATTCCTTGTCTAACGTAAATTCCGCACCCCACATGTCATATTTCTCATCGGGAAAGAGTTTTGGAACTTTTGTGACGTAATCATCAACCTCATTCATTTCCGCATCAGGATACTGCGCGTAAATACCTGCCTCAATGACGTCTCGGAATTTTGCTTGTGTACGAATAATAAACTGCATGTACCCTTCTTCTGAAACAATTTCAAAAGAAAACGTTGGCATGATTTTTCCATCAAACCATTTTTCCTTAAATGTAGGACTAGATTTTGCCGCGTACAGTGCCGCAAATAAGTTTTCAAGCGCCTTTGGGGTTTGTTCTGTCATGGACGGAACGTCAACCGCAAGACAAATATATTTTTGTTTTGCCGCGAACACTCCTTGTCGTTCTGCAAGCCACAATTCTGAAAAACCCCACAGAAGTGTTGTGAGGACAGGGATCCAACCAAACCAGACCAAGAGATCAAAAAAAATGACATCAATCGGTTGATTGAGGAAAGAAAGTGAAATCATTGGGACAGATGATTGCGCGGATTGTTGGATGATCTGAATCGCAAGCATGGGAAACATATCGAGAACAGTATAGCAGGTAAAAGCGCAAATAAAAAATCTCGAATTTCATAGAGGAGATTCGAGATTTTATCTGATACATTTATTTTTTCTTTCCTTTTATCCCCTCCCATGTCACAAGCGCAGGGCTTGCAAGGAAGATAGATGAATACGTTCCCGCAATGATTCCTACGATAAGGGCAAGGGAGAACGGACGTGTTGTGTCTCCTCCAAAGAAGAAGATGGCGGTTAAACACAGCAAGGTTGTCATGGATGTGCTAATGGAACGACGAATGGTCTGGCGAATACTGACATCAACCGTTGTTTCAAAAGATGGACTGATGTGTTTGAGCAAGTTTTCACGCGTACGATCAAACACCACAATCGTGTCTGTAATGGAATAACCAAGAACAGTCAGAATGGCCGCTACGAATGCGGTATCAACTTCCCAATTGAGAAACTTTCCAAGAATCGCGAAGACGCCGAGCGGCACGACAACGTCATGGAATGCGGTGATAATGGTGAGAACACCGTATTTCCATGAAGCAACAGGATGTGTCACTTTACGAAAGGTAAAGGCGACGTAAGAACCGATGAGCACAAGAATCAAAATGATTCCAAACGCCGCAGACTTTTGTAATTCCTTTCCAATGACTGGACCGATGGAATCAAATTTTTCTTCCGCTGTTTTGTCTCCGTATGTTTTCTTAAGATCAGACAACAATGCTTGGTGCTGTTCTTCATTTAAACTCTCAAGACGAATGAGCGCTCCGTTCGTGCTTGTTGATTGAACAATGACATCATTATGACCAAGTTTTGCAACGTGGTCGCGCAATTCTGTTGTGACAACCGGTTTTTCAAAAGAAACTTCAAGCAAACTTCCTCCCGTAAAATCGATTCCGAGTTTTAAGCCGAACATTCCGATGGAAACCACACACACAAGCACAATCGCTCCTGAAATGGCGTACCAAAGTTTTCTGTATTTAACAATATGGATTTGCATAGGATTATGACTTGTTATCTTCATTTTTCTTTACACCAAAGAGAATTGGTTTGTGTGTCCACTTCCAACCAAAGACGGTATGGAGATATTGGCGCGCCACATAAATTGCCGTAAACAAACTGAGAACGACTCCAATTCCAAGGGTGAGGGCAAATCCACGAATAAAGCTTGAACTGAACCAGTACAACACAACAGAAGAGATGAGTGTGGTGAAGTGACCGTCACGAATTGCAGCCCATGCACGTCGTTCTGCTTCATCTGCGGAGGAGATTAATCCTCTACCTGATGCGTATTCCTCTTTCAAACGTTCAATAATGAGAACGTTGGCATCAACCGCAATACCAAGAGACAAAACAAGTCCAGCAATACCTGCAAGCGTAATGGTTACTCCAAAGAGTCTGTACGCAAGCATATTCAATGAAGAGAACAGGAGCAACGCAACAATTGCAATCACACCTGGCAAACGATACATGCCGATCATGTAAATGGTGACGAGCAAGAATCCGATAAGCGCCGCCATGATACTTTTTTGCAACGAGACAGATCCAAGTGTTGGACCAACAGTTTGTTGTGAAAGCAAGGTGACAGGAACAGGAAGCGCACCCGCATTTAAGCGTTGTGCCAAAATCTTTGCTTCATCAAGGGTGAAGTTTCCGGTAATAACCGCACGACCACCATAAATAGCTGCCTGAACAACAGGAGTTGAAATAGGAGAACCATCAAGAAAAATCGCGATTGGTTTTCCAACGTTTGCGGCAGTGAGTGTTCCAAACAGATCCCCTCCGTCTTTATCAAACGTGATTCCAACATAAGGATTTCCTGTCTTTTGATCAAATTCTACAACCGCGCTTTGCAATTGCTTTCCAGAAAGTTGTGTGTTTTTCCAAGGTGACGCTGGAGGCAAAACATCTGCCATGGTGGAAAGCTTCATCGCGATACGTTGAATCTTAAACGCTGGGATCACTTTTTGATCTTGCTTATAAATCAAATGGTATCCGAAGTCTGTTTCGACAATATCTGAGATTTTTCCAACAGGAAGCGTTTCTGCAGCCGCTCCAAATGCTGGGACGTATTTATCTGCAGTTGCGTATCCAAGATCTCCACCATTTGTTGCAGCGCTAGGATCTGTAGAGTTTTTCTTTGCGAGGTCTGCAAAGTTTTGTGGGGTTGCTTCCTTCTTTAAATTTGAAATTTGAATATTCGCGTCTATTGCGGACGTATCCTTTGAACATCCCTGCTTGCCCTTTGAACAAATCAAGATGTGCGAAAGATGCATGTTATTTGCGGTTGTATTTTCAAGCACTTTGAAAATTTCAATAGAACCACCAGATTCAACGGTTTTCCAAAATACAGATCCTGCTTTTGGTTTGTTTTGTGTAAGTGCTTTTGCGATTTCAGGATATTGGGCAGAATCAGAAGTAATTTTTGGCATTATACCTTTTGTGTCTGCCTTTGCAGCTTCTGTACTTACCTCCGCAACAAGCTTATCAAAATCTTCTCCTTTTTGTGCACGAAGCAAAACGGCTTGTGCGGCAGCACGGTCTGCCTTTTGCAACTCTGCAAGTTTTGTTTGATCTGCCGCTGTTGGTTTTGTATCTGTTTTTGATCCTTGTTCTTTAAATTCCAAAACAGGTGTTTCTCCAATTTGTTTAATGGCATCAGAAACATTCAACACACCCGCAAGTTCCACAATCACACGAGACACTCCGCCTGTTGATGTGGTTTGTACGAGCGGTTCAGAAACACCAAACGCGTTTACACGACGTTCAATCACATCACGAACACCAGAAAGAGCGTTTGCGCGATCTTTTTCTGGGATCTCTTTCATGTCCGCAGAATAAACAAGGTGTGTTCCACCCTGCAAATCAAGTCCAAGACGATATGCATGTTCGTTAAGCACTGGCAAAGAAACGTGCGCTTTCGCTTTTACAAATCCGGCCGTTACATTCCACGCGTGTGGAAAATCATAAAATCCCGCAACAAGTGTTACGATCAAAAAAACAACGGTTGCAACTTTTGCTTTCCATGGTTTATGAACTTTCTGTGCGTTCTGAGACGTTCGTTTGGTTTTCCAAGTTTGCATAGGTTATGTGCGGCGTCCTGACCCAGGATAGATTAAAGAGGGCTAAGAGTCTCGCGCTTAATAATCGCAAGGATAATAAGGGATTTTTGAATCAAACGCAAGTGGACAAGTTCTTGACGTTCCTGCCATTTTCCTGTATTTTGCAAGTTCCATTGGAGGGATCCGTATCATGCGACGAAATGAAGAACTTGTATGGGTATTTGATATGGATGGCACACTCTACTCGAACGTCGAGTTGATGTGGCACGAAACGTTAAAAGAAATGCTCAAATATTTCCGAGACGAACTTCATCTCCCCGTAGACCTAAGTCTTGCGGAACAAGATCGTCTACGAGACAAATGGAATACACGGCAGACGACGGTCGCCTACTTCAACGAATTCAATCTCGATTTCGATAAAATTGTTGAAGCGACACACTTGCCCATCTTGGACATGCTAATGATGGAGGGCCGAACAGGCCTACATTCGATCGCAGATCTTCCTGGAAGGAAAATTGTTCTGACGAATTCTCCGGAAGCATTTGCTCACGCTCTTTTGAAGAAGCTTGGAATTCACCAATACTTCGACGAAGTTCTTGGCATCCGTGGCGATCTGCAACACGCAAAGCCAAATCCGCTCAGCTACGCGCGTGTCGTTACGGGACAAAGAACGATCATGGTTGAAGACTGGGAGGAAAACCTTCGTCTTCCACACATAAACGGCTGGACAACGGTCTGGTTCCCAGAATCCGACAAACCGCGCCCAACCACATTCCCCACACACGTTCATCACGAAATTCAGTCGCTTGCTGAACTCGCAAACCTCGTCTAAACCCGTCCCAGTCCTTGGGCCGGTTTTTTTATAGCCGTTCCGCAATTAAATATCGACAACCTTCCATACCAACGACTGCCACATGGCTTGTTCCGCGTGGAATCTCAAAATAATCATGTGCACCAAGATGAACGGTCTGATAGCCAATCGTCACTTCAATATCACCTGAGAAGATAACGATCTTGTGATCCCGATCATGCGCGTGTTCATCTTCTGCTTCATGCGCGAACGCATCTCGAAACAACAGGTTGTCATACCCGTCATGCAGCAATTCCTCGATCCATTCAGATTCTGTCATAGAATCTTAAGAGGTTGTCTCTTCGTCTTTTGGAATTTCCGCAACTACTTTCGTTTTATCATACGAACAGACCCACTTCACACGCTCAATCGGTTTTCCCGTATTTGCGTCAGATGCGGAATCGCGACTTTGAACAGACATTTCGTAACCGCAACCGGATTTCGGACAGACCATAAAAAATAATTTAATGACTAAACATCATTCGGAACAACAATCTCTTTTGGCAACTCAGCAAAGTGTTTTATCTCAATTTTTTCCGCACCATCAATAAACGCTTTTGTTAGACGATGAATTCCATCCACAACAACGTTGTCTATAACTATAATTGGAAATTGTTTATAATCAGCCCTCTGAATTTTAAGGAGTTCATCCTTCCAATCTGGATGACGGGTAATCAGATCACTCCATTTCGTTTCTCCCTGAAACATTGCCGCTTCTTGGATGATTTGTGCTGGGCCAAGCCATTCCCCATTTGAATCATGCCAATAATTATTCCCCTCTTCCACAGAAGATTCTAATCGTGAAAGATCTACAAATTGTGTTTCCAAGCCTTTTGAGAGTTCAATCAATTTATAAACATCAATGGTTTGATCTTCAAATCCGGCTACATGTTTGTTATCAGGTGTTGATTCGATTGGGAACGTCTTTGCACCTGATTGCGATCGCAATACCTCACTCATAGAGTTAGGTTGTTCTCCCATAGGACATTAAAATAGATATTCAGTACAAGCATCATACACAAATACACATCATCAGAAAACAACAACCCATTTGGGTTGTTGTTTTGTTTATGCTCCGTGACACTTCTTATATTTCTTTCCGCTTCCACACGTACATGGATCATTTCTTCCCACCTTGTCATCATTCGATGTGCTTGCAACGGACGAATGTTCATTTGATGTTGTGGGTGCGCCTGCGAGGCGTACGCCCGCACGACTCAGGAGAGAGTCGTTGAGTTGCGCCTGAACCTTCATGTCCACAGCATGGCGAGCGAATTTGAAGAACGAGAATGTGACATCTTGGTTAATGACCGTGAGAAGCTGTTGGAACATGTCGTATCCTTCACGCTTATACTCAATCAAAGGATCACGCTGACCGTACCCTCTAAGGCCAATACCTGTTCTAAGAGATGTCATTGCAGACAAGTGCTCAATCCAAAGCATGTCGATGCTTCTGATGAGTGTTGCACGTTCAATGTGATAAACATCCATCTTTACTTCAAACAAGTCATGGATTTTGCGATACTCGTCTTTCACAACAGACATGATTGTATCAATCATCTTTGTGCGAGTTTCTACAACGTCATGCTTGTCCTTTGCGTTGTGAATGGTTATTGCTTCTAGTTTTGATTTGGATTCCGGATCAAGGGTGACGATTGTGTTCACGGTTTCAATGATTTCTTTTGTATTCCAGTCCCCTGACCCGACGTCTTCCGCCCCTTCTGCTTTATGTACAGGGGAAAGAACTTTTTCACCCGTGTGAAATAAGACAACTTGCTCTACTTCCCCTTCGATAATATCAAGAACGCGTTCCTTTAACGTTTCTGGTTCTTTTTCAAATGCCTCAAGCACTTCAATACGACGACCATAAATAACTTCACGATGCTTGTTTAAAACATCATCGTATTCAAGCAAGTGCTTACGCATATCAAAGTTATGACCCTCAACACGCACCTGCGCTTTTTCAATGGAACTTGTGATCATGCCGTTCTCAATAGGCATATCGTCTGGAATTCCGAGTCTGTCCATCATGTTTTTTGCGCGATCTGAACCGAAGATACGCATCAGGTCATCTTCCATGGAGATATAAAATTGTGTAGAACCAGGATCCCCTTGTCGACCAGATCGACCACGGAGCTGGTTGTCGATGCGTCTCGATTCATGACGTTCTGTTCCAAGAACGTGTAATCCTCCCAATTCTCGAACACGAGCTTCGTCCTCTTTTGTTCCTGGATTTCCTCCGAGCTTAATGTCTACTCCACGACCAGCCATGTTTGTCGCAACCGTTACAGCCCCAACACGACCGGCCTGCGCAATGATTTCTCCTTCACGCGCGTGGTTTTTTGCATTCAAAATTTCATGCTTTACTCCAGCACTCGTTAGCAATTCAGAAAGCAATTCGTTTTTTTCAACAGACGCCGTACCAACAAGAACGGGTTGTCCAGCGAATTGGCGTTCTTTAATTTCACGAATCACTGCCTCAAACTTTCCAAGTTCAGATTTAAACACACGATCCGGAAGATCTTTACGCGCAACCGCAACGTTCGTTGGAATCTCTGTCACTTCGAGCTTATAGATCTTTGAGAATTCTTCTGCTTCTGTTGCGGCAGTTCCTGTCATTCCAGACAGCTTAGTATACATGCGGAAATAATTTTGGAACGTGATTGTGGCGAGTGTCTGACTTTCATTTTGAATAGGGACGCCTTCTTTTGCTTCAATCGCTTGGTGAATTCCTTCTGAGAAACGTCGGCCCTGCATGAGGCGACCTGTAAATTCATCAACAATAAGGACTTCATTGTTTTGCACAACGTAGTGAACATCTTTTTGATAGTTTGCACGCGCGCGAAGCGCAGAATCCGCAAATCGCTGAAACATGATTCCAGAACCTGCTGCATACAAGTTTTCAATTCCAAGGGCTTTTTCAATTTTTTCAACACCCGCATCTGTAAACGCGGCCGTGCGAAGTTTTTCATCAACGTTATAATCTTCATTTTCGATGAGCGTTTTTGTGATGTGCGCTAAACGCACATACAGCTCATTCGATTTTTCTGCCGGAGCGGAAATAATAAGTGGTGTACGCGCTTCATCAATCAAAATAGAGTCGATTTCATCAACGATGGCGAAATGGAGGCCGCGCATAACCATGTCTTGAACGGTTGGCGCCATGTTGTCACGCAAATAATCAAACCCGTATTGGTTATTTGTACCGTACGTGATATCTGCCTTATACGCATCTCTGCGATCAACTGGACGCAAAAAATCTTCACGAACTTTAAACGATTCGATTTGGATCTGTTCTTCTGATCCCACTTCTTGTTCTGGATGTTTGAATAAAGGATCGTACAATAATCCAGTTTCATGCTGAATAACTCCAATACTCATTCCAAGGAAATGAAAAATTTGCCCCATCCAAACCGCGTCACGACGCGCAAGATAATCATTCACGGTGACAAGGTGACATCCTTTTCCTTCAAGAGCGTTCGCGTACAGTGCGAGCGTGGAGGTAAGGGTCTTTCCTTCACCCGTGCGCATTTCTGCAATCATTCCTCTGTACAAAACAATTCCACCCATGAGCTGGACATCAAAGTGTCTTTGACCGAGTGTGCGCTTTGAAGCTTCTCTTACAACCGCAAACGCTTCATACAAAAGACTATCAACACTTCTTCCTTGTGCGATCATTTCACGAAACTCAACTGTCTTGTGTTTCAGCGCTTCATCCGAAAGCATGCTGATCTCACCTTCCAGTTTATTGATTTTTTCTACTTCACCCTGTAATTCCGCAATCACCTTTTTATTCGGGTCTCCAAAAATCAGATTATAGAATTTGCTCATACGCGGCGTATTATTCCGTTTTTCATGTGATAAATCAAGAGGAGAGGCTCGAAAGCCTCCCCTGCTTCTTATTTCTATTCTTTTCCTGGTCTTGGGCCTCTGTTTTGATCAATAGATTTTTCTTTCTTATCAACGAGCTGACGTTTAATTTCATCTCGAACTTCGTCAATGACCGCATATAAATCTTCTCCTTCAGCCTTTGCAGTCAAAATCGTGCCTGGAACATCCATGTGAAACTCTGCGAAATAATATGGACCACTGGTGTGATGTTGTGAAGTTTTTCCGAGTTCTACGCGAAGCTCTGCTGTAGATTCAAAATGAGAGGTTAGTTTCTCAAGAACTTCTGCACGCTCCTCAACGTATTGTTTAATAGCGTCTGTGAGATCCATGTTCGTTCCGAGAATCGATGAAATTTTCATAAAGCGACGTAAAAAAAATTAAAACCCGACGTACTGAACTTCCTCTTGTAAAATTATACCATACGTATCCCGAGCTCGTGTTTTAATAAACGCAATCAATTGAACGATCTCATCTGCTGTTGCGCTTCCCGTATTTACCAAGAAATTTCCGTGCACATCACTGACTTTTGCTCCGCCAATTTGAAATCCCTTTAAATCTAACTGGTCGATGATCCAGCCCGCCGAGATTCGACGAGCTAGGACCACCTCTGAAGGTAAATCGATCTTGGATTGAATTCGTTGCAAGTCTTCATCTGACGCAATTTCATAATTCTTAAACATACAACCAGCAGATCCGGCATCGAGTGGCTGAGATGCTTTGCGTTTGGCCAAGTTTGATTCCATTACTTGCTTGATGGTATTGCAATCACCCGGCAATAAGTTAAATGTTGCCGATAAGACAATGTCAGATGAATGTTTTATGGCGGATTCTCTGTATCCAAACGCAAGTTCTGCGCTTGATCGTGCGACAACTTCCCCATTTGAAAGAACAAACACCTCAACAAGATGATCTTTCGTCTCTCCTCCAAAACATCCGGCATTTCCCCGAACCGCACCACCAACCGTTCCGGGCAATGTGATTGCCCATTCAAGTCCGGCGAGACATGCTTCACCCACTTTTCTGGAAAGAAGGATCATAGGAACCCCCGCACCTACTTGAACACTATTTTTATCAATAAAAATTTCACGCATGAGAAGTCTGATCATGATTCCATCAAACCCTTGATCTGCCACAAGCATGTTTGATCCACCTCCAATAATTACGCTCGCGATTTCGTTTGTCTGTGCAATTGATAAAACTTGTTTCAATTCATCAATAGATCTCACTTCCACAAAATATTTTGCTGGCCCTCCAATACGAAAATTGGTGTACTTACTCATGGGCTCGTTTTCTTTTACACGATTCGAAACGACCGTTTTCAATTGTTCTAAAACATCTTGCATAGTGAAAACAGTTTACCATTGACCAATAAAAAAACCAGCCTCGAGAGACTGGAGAGACGTTACTTACAACCCGGTGTCCATTTATGTGTGCAGGTGTTCCCAATACAGGCATCAACCGTGCACCCCTGACCATCGTCGTTGCATACACCCTCTTGCGGGTTTGCATATGGGAGGAAAACACATCCTTTCTTTGCTTCATCACACGCGTCCGACGTGCACCCGTTTCCATCACTACACACGTATGCGTCATGAACGGAACACATCGAATCTTTGCACTTGTCGTTGATGGTACACAGGAGTCCATCGTCGCATTTCAGGGCGTTTGGAACGTGCGTACAGAGCATGCTTGCACAGACATCTGTTGTGCAAACGTTTCCGTCGTCCAAACATTTTGTGCCATCCGGTTCTTGCGGGTGCATGCATTTGCCGTCCGCGCATTTGTCTTGCGTACAGGCATTACCATCATCCGTGCATTTGCCGTCAGATGACGCAGCGTGTTTGCAACCCGTGAATGGATCACACGAATCCGTTGTGCACGGATCGTTGTCGTTGCAATTCAACGTACTTCCGCCGATGCATGTCCCCGCAGCGCACTGTGAAAGTGCGGTGCAAATATTTGCGTCATCACAGGCAGAACTGGTGAGAGGTGTATGTTTGCATCCACCATCAGTGTTGCAGACATCTGTCGTACAGCTATTGCCGTCGTCGCAGAGATCTTCATCGGTCTTGCCGTCACAATCGTCATCCTTTCCATTACAGGTTTCGGGTGACGCATCCGGCGCATTGCAGATGGCTTTGCCGTCGCTGCAGGCAATGAACTTTCCAAGGCATGTGCCGAATTCGTTCTTCTTGTCACATTGAACACCAAATGTATTCTCGTCGATGTTGTCCGTCTTTGCATCGCAGTTGTCGTCTTTCCCGTTACAGATTTCCTGTTCAGGGACTTGACCGACACATCCAGACAATCCATTCACCGTACACGTACGAGTACCCGCACAAGACCCAAAAGGATTTGTGTTGGCACAGGCCGTAGAAAAACCTTTCTGGATGGCAAAGGGCGAACACGCACATGTTGCGTTTCCAGAAGGGAGACACTGTGAGCTTCCAGCCCCGCTCTTTGGATCCGTGACGAATTTGCACGTATATCCTTTGGGGCAATCATCGCTCACTGGGTCACAGGTCACTCCACAAAAACTCCCCGCGTCACCATGACTGATGCACGCATTGTTCGAGTCTTTGGCAAAGTTGCATTGATCGTTTGTCGTGCACGGATTACACAGGTTCAACAAGCGAGAAACACAGACGAACTGAACATCTGTTCCACCACCTACAACCTGTCCGCATGCGTATCCACTTTGACACGACTGTACACAGATCATCGAGCACTTTTTCCCGTTCTCTGTTTGTAAACAAAGACCGGAATCACAATCATCTGAATGTTCACACGCGTAGCCAAACTGACCCGGCGTGATCATGACATCACTTTGCGTTGAGACAAGTACGTCCGTGAACACATCTGCCGTGAGTACCGCATCGAGTTTTGCATCTCCCGCAACGTCTGCGTTCGATGTGTCCCCATTGGACGGCGCTAAGATCTGATCAGTACCACATCCAATCGATGTGCAGATGAGGCAAAAAAGACAGATTTTTTGAGAGAGCGTCATCAAGGAAACCTCCTGGCATGGGCAAGCAACATGCCCAGAGATCTTTTCAGAAAAAAATGAAATTGTCAATAGTTTAGATAAAAAAATCCTCCTTTCAGGTGAAAGAAGGAAGAGGTGTCAGGGGACGCAATTACCAATCGGGACGAAAACACATTTGCCTGTGGTTGGATTGCACGAATCGGAGGTGCACTTGTTTTGGTCGTCGCACACAAGCGGAGGCTTGCTAATGCAGACACTGTTGTTGCACTTGTCACCGGTTGTGCACGCATCGCCATCGTCGCACGGATCGTTGTTGACGTTTGTGAAGATGCATCCCGTTTTTGGATTACAGATGTCATCCGTACACGAGTTACCGTCATCACACTTGTAAACCTTACCTACACATGTTGTTGCGGAGCACTCACTCGCAAGCGTACATGCGTCGCCGTCGTCGCAGGAGTAACCCTGGTTGGCCGTGTGGTTACACACGCCAATGGCTGGGTCACAACTATCGTTCGTACAGACATTATTGTCATTACAAGTCTGCGACAGTCCTTTGCAATTGTTGCCGTAACAGATGTCGCCGATTGTACAGGCATTGTTGTCATTGCACGGATCCTTGTCGTGAACCGTGAACTGACAGCCTGTTGCCGCAATACACGAATCTTCCGTGCAATCATTTCCGTCCGCGCACTGCTTCTGCTTGCCAATGCAAACACCAAGCGAGCACTGATCGTCCGTGGTGCACAGACTATTGTCACTACAAGAAAACACGTTTGGAATAGGCGTATGAACGCACACACCCGTCCCGGAATCACACGAGTCTGCCGTGCAGACATTATTGTCGTTGCAATTCTTCTGGTTTCCTGAGACACACTGACTCTTTTGACACGTGTCATTCTGCGTACAAAAGTCCCCGTCGTTGCAATTCGCCCCGTCTGCTTGGGGTGTCGAATAACATCCAGCAACCTTGTCACACAGATCCGCCGTACACGCGTTCCCGTCATTGCACGTAATTGGCGTTCCGGCACAAGCACCCTTTGCGCACTGATCCGGTGCCGTACAGGCATTGCCGTCATCACACGGATCGTTCGTGAGCTTTTCATGAACGCACTGGTTGATTTCGTTACAGTAGTCCTTTGTGCATTGATCTGCATCATCACAGTCCACGGCCTTGCCGAGACAGTTGCCGTTCAGACAATGGTCGTTGTTCGTGCAGACGCTTCCGTCGTCGCATGGGATGTCGATGTTCACGTGCGAGCATCCTGCGATCTTGTCGCAAGGATCAAGCGTGCAAGGTTTGCCATCTGAACAGTCGACTCCCTTTGGACCAACACATGTTCCGATTGCAGAACAAACATCGCCCGTCGTACAGACATCGCCATCAGAACACGCGGTACCTTGTGGCGAAGGCTGGTGATGACACTCACCCGTTCCCGGGTCGCACCAATCTTGCTGACAAGGAGTCTTCGTGTCGCACTGTTCGTGCGTCACACAGACAAATACATCTGCCGCAATTTCCGGCCCAGTGTCTTGTGGGACATCCGGCGGAAGATCGGGCGAACCCGAGTCCATCGAAACATCACCAGCAACTTCAGGAGGTGCAGAAACAATGGTCGAATCCGAGCACGCCGATACATAAACACAACCAACGATCAAAAGGGCTTTCGTCAAACGATTCACGGGTTCCTCCTACCTCTGGGTTTCGAACACACGATCGAAAAAATCGTGCTTGTCTTTTTAACAAGATATTTGGATT
Source organism: Candidatus Uhrbacteria bacterium (assembly GCA_026395055.1). Taxonomy (GTDB): domain Bacteria; phylum Patescibacteriota; class Patescibacteriia; order UBA9934; family GWF2-40-263; genus XYB2-FULL-45-11. The sequence continues at coordinate 225,451 of JAPLZK010000003.1, forward strand.
ACGTCAAGTTTAAAGCCTGTTGTGCAAAGAAAAAATCGACCAGTTTAGGGTCGATTAGTTACGCTTGATCACAACCAAGTTGCGAAGTGTCCTGTCGCGACGATTCGAGTGAAACAAGAAATTTCCGTTCGAGTCTGTCGAAGTTGCCGTGTCAAATTCGTCTTCTTCGATCTGTGTCACGCCATGCGCATCGAGCTGATGACGAACGAGGGCGAAGAGATTGATTCGTCCGAATGCATTTTCCGTCACAATGGATGGCAAATGACCACGCTTGACTTGGAGATTCTCCAAGTGATCAATGAGCCCCATATTGCGCACACTTTCCGGTGGAGCGATGCCAAGATTCGCATACAATGGATGTCTCCACGTATTATGCTCAAACTTCTCCGGCCTGATACCGGCCGCAAGAAACACTTGCATCTCAATCGGCTGTCCGTCACACGGACGATCAGGCATTTCACAGGAAAGACGATCCAACATCTTGATGGCCGCATCAATCACCGATTCATTCTCTCGATGTTCCGCTCCGCGCGAATCAAGTCGATTGCGATCAATGACCGCATCACGACCACAGTGCAGTGCAGCAACCATATTTGTATGCGGATCAAACAGTGCTGTCGCGAGACAATCCGCTGAAGCAAGAAAGTACGCGTCACCAGGCTGTTCGAGAATGACCCCATCCGCATCTGCACCTCGAAAGAAATTCGGGAGTAGTTCGTTTGGAAGATCTACATCCGTCACCACCTTCGCATTGAACGAAGGCTTGGGCACGAGCGCGCGCTTGATGTTGTAACGATCCATGATCGACAACAGTCGATTCACGACCACGGGATTCTTTGCATTGATCTCGTCCACGGATACGCCGGCGTAATTCCAGTCGCCATCCAAGGCGCCGAAAACAATGATCTTGGCTTTTCCGCCAAACAAATCCCGTTCATAGACGGGTTGATATGCTCGCACAACGCGAACATTTCCAGATGAATCAGTCTCAATTGCCACGGAATCCTCCTGCCTTGCGGGTCTGCGGCCGCGTTGTAAAGCAGACTGGATATAATGACGGATTTTTTTGAGAACGTCAAGCATAAAGACTAGCAAATCTCTCTCGCAACACAATCAATATCCCCCGCTCCCATGATAATCAAAACGTCACCCGATCGAACAACCTGCTCAAGCGCGGACTTCACTGCATCAAAGTTTGAGGAGAACATAACATGAGCTCCTGGGTTTTCTTTCTTAATCTTCTCAACAATCAACCTTGACGACATTTCGTGTTCTTCGTTTCTTCCGGCGACGTCATAGATTTCTGCGACCACTGTTTCGTCGGCCAGTTGAAGTGCGTGCACAAAACCATCAAAGAGCGCTTTTGTTCTGGAGTGTTGATGCGGCTGGAAACAGAGAACAATTCTTCGGCTAGGGAAAAACTCGCGCGCGGCACTGATGGTCTTCTCAACCGCCGTTGGATGATGACCATAGTCAGAGATAACATCCGCTTCTCTCCACATACCAACGCGTTCAAAGCGGCGCCAGATTCCTGGAAATGTTTCAAGAACGCGCGCGCAAGTCTCGAAGGGCACACCGAGTTCCATTGCAGCTGACGTTGCTGCAAGTGCGTTCAATACGTTATGTGTGCCTGGGATAATCAGCTTAAGTCGTCCAAGAATTTCATCGCGATGTACGGCGAACGATTGCGATCCTTTTTCTGTTATACGATTGGTCGCTGCATAGTCGGCTCGTTGTTCGTAACCATACGTGATTGGTCTTTCGACCTTTAACTTCATAGATTCGGCATCATCTGCGTTCATAACCATCATTCCTTTGCCGATTAGCTTGTCAGCAAAAATCTGGAACGTGTCACGGATGTGGTTGATGTCGCGGTAGTAGTCGAGGTGATCTTCTTCAATATTTGTAAGCACGATCATTTCTGGATGAAGGTTTAACATGTTCGCTTGATACTCACACCCTTCTACAACAAAGAATCTTCCTTTCCCAAGACGTAAATTTTTATCTGGAAATGCTGGAACGAATGAACCGACAAGAACCGTTGGATCGTAACCAGCTGCCTCAAGCATTAATCCGAGCAGTGCCGTTGTTGTACTTTTGCCATGTGTTCCCGTTACCACAATCGTCGAAAAAGTTTTGGACACCTCGCCGAGAAATTGCGCATAGGAAACTTCTGGAATCCCTTTTTCACGAGCCGCGATACGTTCTGGATTTGTGGAGGGAATGGCGGAGGAATAGATCACAACTTCTACATCAGCAAGAACGTGCGAGGTATCATGACCGATATTTACTTGAATACCTTTCTTATTCAAGTCTTGAACCATCTCAGAATCATGAACGTCTGATCCGGTAACACGTTTTTCCTTAGACAACAAAAACTTTGCGAGAGCGGACATACCAATTCCGCCAATTCCTACAAAATGAAAGTGATTCTTTTCAAGTAACATAGTGCTGACAGGATAACAAAAAAGCACTAGATATTCTAGTGCTAGACGTTAGTGTCTGAGAAGGTCTGTTTCATCTACCGTAAGACAGACGATGGATTCTGGAAGGACAGAGGAATAACCAATGCCGCCGCCTGAAGCCCAGTGAAGTCCCCAGGCGATCGGTACGGACTGCAAGGAGCGATCATACATGACGGGGTAACAGAGTTCACCGTCGTCTGTGATCGTTGCTGCAATTTCTCCATCTGCATCCACAAGGAATTCTCGCAGGAACGTTCCTGTGGGAAATTCCCGTTGTGTGTCTTGCGTGATGATCGATTGTTTCTCTTGGCCACTTGCATCTTGCGTCGTGATCCGAGCGCCAAAGCATGGACCTGAAAGTGCCCACACAAGATCCGCTTGGTTCATGGAGAATTCTCCCTCATGAATCAATTGGCCATTCAAGTAAAGTGCGCGTCGGGATGGGTCTGAACGATCAGGCCTCACGAGCCATGCAAGCGAACGCTCGCTTGGCGAAACCCAGAGCTGCTCAATATCCCCCATCCAAGTTTCCGCAAGCGGAAACGTAAGTGTGTTCGTAGAACCAACCACACGCAATCGTGAACCGGACTCTGTGCGCGTGGCAAGAACGTACTGATTTTGCACGTATGCAAGTGCCACTGGAACTTCACCTTTCGGATGAAGCACGGGGAACCAATCAACGAAGCCTCTCGCTCCAAATCGGTAGCGATAAGAATTTCCGTCGATCTGTTCCAAAAACAGGAAGCTTCCGTCTGAAACGGCTGTTGCAGTCGCAAGATCCTCGACGGGGAGCACACCGTGCTCGGTCCACACGTGTTTTGCATTGGAATCTTCTGTTCCGATTCCAAGCAAGAACATGCCATGTGGCAAACGGCAGACGCGATGAAGCGCCGCAAAGGGTCGCACAAGTTTCAGGCGAGGACGTCCAACCTTCAACTCGTACACTCCTCGAACCAACTGCCCAAACGGCAAACCCCACACCAACAAGCGATCTGTCCCAACGTGAAGGATGCGTGTTTCCACACGCTCACCATTCTCATGGGAACAAAATCGCGACGAAGCCATGCGCTCAAAATTGTGCGCAACCCGCTCCGTAGAATCTGTCACACGCGCAATAAGAGCAACGCGATGACCATCTTTACTCACAACCAGGCGATCCGTTGCTACAAGCTCGGAGAGCTTGTTTGCGTCAAATTGTCCTGGAAGGGCAAAAATTTGGTGAATGACTCCAAGGAGTCCTATTCGCCTCATTTCGTATGGTGGTTGTAACGGTCGGTGTGGTTGCATGTTTCCTCGATCCCTCTCATACAAGAGGTTCACTAAACCTAGCGATAATTCATGAGATTGTCAACCAGTTCCTTGTCACGTACAATGCGCGTACAATTATCTTTCCTATGTTTATAGCAAAACAAGACCCCGAGGTCGCGCACGCCCTACAAAAAGAACTCATCCGTGAAGAAGAAGGATTAGAAATGATCCCCTCTGAAAACTTTGTTTCTCGAGCGGTTCTTGAAGCTCTTGGGTCAGTCGCAACAAACAAATACGCAGAAGGATTGCCAGGCAAACGCTACTACGGCGGTTGTCAGGAGATCGACGTAATCGAACAACTCGCGATCAATCGCGCAAAACAACTTTTTGGCGCGGAGCATGTAAACGTTCAGTCGTTATCTGGCGCACCCGCGAACCTCGCGGCTTATTCTGCTGTTCTCTCACCTGGCGATACCGTCCTCGGTATGGATCTTTCACACGGAGGTCACCTTACGCACGGACACCCTGTAACCTTCTCGGCAAAGATTTACAACTTCATTCGATATAAAACAACTGCAGCAGGACTGATCGATTACGAGGAGATCGAGCGCATGGCGCGCGAACATAAACCAAAGCTCATCCTTGTCGGTTACTCGGCGTATTCCCGAGAAATTGATTATGCACGTATTAAAGCAATCGCAGATGAGGTTGGTGCACTCACCATGGCAGACATCGCCCACATTGCCGGTCTTATCGCCGGAGGAGAAATGAATAACCCGGTCCCCTTGTTCGATATTGTAACAACGACGACACACAAAACACTCCGCGGACCTCGTGGTGGAATGATTATGTGTAAGGCAATTCTCGCAAAGGCGATCGACAAAGCGGTCTTTCCTGGTTTGCAAGGAGGTCCGCATGAGAACGTCATTGCTGCAAAGGCTGTCGCGTTTCTAGAAGCACTCCAACCAGAATTTAAATCGTACGCAAGACAAATTCGTTTGAATGCAAAAGTCCTCGAACAAGAATTGAGTTCAAAGGGTTATCGCTTAATGTTCGGTGGAACAGATAACCATTTACTTCTCATTGATGTCTCCACAAAAAACGTGACAGGAGGTGAAGCTGAAAAAGCCCTCGACGCCGTTGGTATCACGGTGAATAAAAATATGATTCCTGACGATCCACGTTCTCCGTTCGATCCTTCTGGAATTCGACTCGGAACTCCAGCACTTACATCTCGAGGAATGAAAGAAGCAGAAATGAAGCTCATCGCTACATGGATTGATGAAGCAATTATGCATCGCTTGGACGAAGCACATCTCGAGAAACTTCGAACAGACGTAAAAGAACTAACGAAACGATTTCCACTTTACCCAGAACTCGCATACGAATAAGAAAAAACCGAGCACGTGCTCGGTTTTAGATTTGGGTAGATTCAAGGAACTCGCGAACTTTTCGCATAGCGCGGCCACGATGTGACATCGCGTGTTTTTCCTCTTCGGGCATTTCCGCAAATGTTCGCGTTTCGCCTTCTGGAATGAAAATGGCGTCATACGGCAGCTTTGGTCGTGCGGTTCCGCGAGGCTCGGTCGTAAGGGTTCCGTCAACGCGACCCTCAAATGTCCATGTTCGACCATCTGGAGTTACGAGCGCGGCCACACAAACAAACGAGGCCTTTCGATTCGTCTTTCCAGACATTTGTTCCAGTGTATGCTCGACAAGTTGAGTGTCAGACGCACCTTCGCCAGCCCAGCGTGCGGTATAAACACCAGGAGCTCCGTCGAGTGCGTTAATACAAACTCCAGAATCATCTGCAAGGGAAAGAGCATTTGTTGCCTTACAGACCTCAACCGCTTTTTTGAGCGCATTGTCTGCAAACGTGAGGCCGTCCTCCACCACTTCATCCATCACACCTGCTTCGCGTGCGGATTCAATTTCATACAGAAGACCCGCAAGAATAGAACGCATTTCCGCAAGCTTTCCAGAATTATGTGTTGCAAAGATGAGGCGCATAATGAATCCTTTTTTGAATGACCTATGGAGTTTAGCGTGAACGAGATCGATTGACAACATCCCCTTTTTCCCGTACAAACAACTCACCTCAACCAAGAGGAGTTCTTTCCATGATGGAAGTTAGACAATCGACGTTGCGCGACATGCTCTTGCGTCATTTGACTCCAGAGCGCGTTATCGAAATCATGACCATTCTTGAACCGCTTTATGCGATGTGCACACGCGAACGTTTCTTCTACGGACACGTCGAGTGTTTCCCGTCGGAGATTCATAAGCACATTCAGTTCCTCACACAAAGGCCTTGTGACGGAATCGAGTTTCTTGCGGAGTCCGTGATTCCTCAACGACTTCTCATCTCCGTTCAAAATACGAATATCAGCGTTCGATCTCGCAGCCACATGCAAACGAAGTTATTTGCAACGCTTGGAATCATTCAGGTTCACAATTTCGATTTCGACTTTCGATTCAGCTTCGGCAACAGGCTCATGCATGTCCTGCCACAGAACTTATGGAATCAACTTTGGGAAACGGTTCGTTATTGGCTTCTGTGCGAAATTGCTTTGAAGCCGTTTAAAAAAGAAGCCGCAGCACTGCAACAGATGGTTTGTTTGTGCGCAAGTGGGTACATCCCTTTCGATTTCAATCCGATCAAGCCAACTATTGCACACATCGTGAACGAAAAGACTTCCACAACCAACATGCGCTACAGAACGCGCTAAGGAGTTTCCTCATGGCAAACATTATCCCAGGTCGTCTTCGCGGATTTTTGCGCGAACATCTATCCGATGATCACGTGAACAAGATCATGCAGATCCTCGCGCCCTTCATGCAAATGACCGAGCAAGATGCATTCGCCTATTCCGCAGAGGTCAATGCAATCGATTTTCGACTCTCGATCTGTATCGAAGCATTAACAGGAATCACCTGTTCGGATATTGCTTGCACAAAGATCGATAGTGGTCTCTTGCCCGTTTACATCGGAGATGGCTTAAGAGCTGATCTCTTGAACATGAACCCAAAAGACAATCCCGCTGAACAACTTTCGCAGCAAGTACGCGAAGATCTCACGTTCGCTCTCTTGCATAGTTTTCTGAAAGCACTGTGCGAAACCACGAACAAGCAAACGGATATCGGGCGTTTCCGACGTCCGAGCGATGATCTGTGGTGGATCATCCACACGTGGATTGCAAGTGAGCTCGTAAATGATCCTTTGCGAGCAGATCGAAGTCACGCCCTCGAACAACTGGTTGTGCAGGCAAGCAAAGGCTGGATCCCTCTCGGTGTCCACAAAAACAGAGAGACAAATGTTCTCGTCCTTGGTGGAGCACGTACGTGCTACATCCCTCTCCCTTTCGCCCCCTAACCAGGGCGATTTTTTCTTTTCATCGATTGACGTATTCCCCAAAATTTGCTAGTCTTCCCTGTCGCACAGAAACAACAGCGACGAGGAGAAAAGAGAAATGCCCATTTCCTATGGCGAACTGAATGGCCCGCTCATTGGAGCGACCATACGTGACTGTGTCGTTCGCGCGACCCGACTAATTCGCGACAAGCGATTCACCTTCAAACCCAGGCAAAAAGGGACGAAGGCGGACGGACGCCCGGATTGGGTCACAGATGCCGATGAAGATGCTCAAGAGATCTACACAAAGGTCTTGCGTGAGCGCTTCCCACAATTCGGCATCGTTGGCGAAGAAGAAGGCTTACGTATTGCCTGTACGCATCCCACCGAAGACTTTTGGTTCTCGGTGGATCCGCTTGATGGCACGAGTGCCTACAATCGGTACCAGTCGCACGGCATTGGAACCATGATCGCTCTCATGCACGGTAAAAAAGTGATTGCGGTCGCCATCGGTGACATCCTAACCGGAGAGATCTATTACTACAGGCCCGGTTCGCGAAAGACGCACCGACTCGACGTTCATCAGAACTCATTTGATCAACGCCTATGGATCAACCCAAAACGTACACTGATCGATCAATACATTCTGTTGCGCGACCCGGTTGAAAAACACTCAGACATGGCTCAGTGCCTCGTTCAGTTGCATCCGCATCCGCTCTTCTACTCGCACGAGATCACCGGCGGTTCGATCGGTATTTCGATGGCACGTCTTTGGAAAGGCGAAGTCGGAGGCGTGATCCTGCGTCCGGGTAAGCAGACCCCGTGGGATTCCTGCCCCGTGCTCGGTCTCACCAAGCGTCTCGGATTCGTGTTCTTTGACCTGAATCCTCTCAAAGGAGAGGGTACATACGGTCCATCTCTCCACCAGACGCATCCGGTCCCACAAAAGCACACCTACTCGGTCGGCGTCGACACCCTCGTGATTCACAAGAGTCGCATTCCGGAACTCACCGAGTGGTGCACATCGGCAGGTCTCAAGATAGAACTCTAAACCGTCATTCTCGACGGTTTTTTCTTTTTCCGCTATCCTATCCGCATTATGATGACCATTCTTGATGGCAAAGCGCTTGCGCAAACCATTCGCACAAAAATTAAAGATCGTATTACTGCACTCGCGTCTAAACCCGGTCTCGCCATTCTTTTGGTTGGGGAAGATCCCGCTTCACACATCTACGTAAACCTCAAACAAAAAGCGTGTGAAGAAGTCGGAATCCATTTTGAAAAACATTTATACGCACAGGATGTCTCAGAAGAAGAACTTATTTCAAAAATACAAGAATTAAACAGCAATCCAGATATTCACGGAATTCTGGTACAAATTCCGCTTCCAAACCAAAATGCAGATCATGTCATCGAAGCGATCGATCCTGTGAAAGATGTCGACGGATTCCATCCAAGAAACCTTGAGGCATTACGTGAAGGAAAACCATCACTTGCGCCCGCTGTCGCTCTCGGCATCCTGAAGCTTATCGATAAGGCGCTCGATGGAAAAAACCGAGCAGGATTACATACGACCATCGTCTCAAGTGACTTTTTTGCAGACCCATTACAAATTCTTCTTCGTGAACAACAAATTTCGTCAGACGTTGTTAGACCAACAAATCCTTCCTTCCAACAAAAAATAGCGGAAGCGGATATTCTCATCATCGCCCTCGGAAGACCGAATTTGATCCACGGTTCCATGATCAAGACAGGAGCCATTCTCATTGATGTTGGAACAACAAAAGTACATGGCAGACTTGTTGGTGATATTGAGCGAGCAACCGTTGAACCGGTCGCAGGCGCGCTCTCCCCTGTCCCGGGCGGTGTCGGACCCATGACCGTCGCCATGCTCCTCTTAAATGTTCTGAACGCATACGGAAAACAAAAGCCCTAAAACAAAGAAACCCTCGCGGGTTTCTTTTTAATATCTCTATTTTTTTATTTTCGTTTGAACAATCTTTACAACCACTCCTGAGAGAAGAACGGCTAAGAACGAACTCCAGTTTGCTTCTATTTGCGGAAGATTGATGATAGAAGTCCAATCGAATCCATACACAAACTTTACCAATATTGCCGCGATTAAAAATGTAAGAAGAATCCATCCAAATGCAACCAAGAATCGATCATTCCAATCATTTGGACTTTTACGAAAGTATAAATACGAGAAAAGGAAAATCAAGATTGGGTAATACGCATTAAGCGCAACATATAACACACCACTCGTGGTTACCGTATACGCAACATATAAAAGAAAAGACCCTGGATACCAAACAAGAAAAAGCAAAAGAAAAAAGAGCACGTAGCGTTTTGTAAAATAATGTTTTAAGATTTCCATATGAAATGATTATACCAAAAATCGGTACAAGGTAAAAATTAATCCTCCAAGAAAAAATAAAATCGCGAGCCAAGAAAATACGTCTGGCAGATTTAAACAATGATGCTCTCTACAAACAGGCTCTTGTTTCAACTTCAAATAACATAGAACGATAAATATTCCGAGCATTCCTCCAAAGACAGATCCAATAAATCCAACCAGATCTACGAATTCGCGCACCCCAAACGCAAAGAATAAAAATGGAACGCCAACCGTGAGGGCAAACGCAACCAGCTTAGAACAACGCAGATCGAATTTAAACGTGTTTTGAAGGGTGATTCCAAGAAGCATGTAAATGGAAAGAATTGTGATGAGTCCAAGAACAGACGCAATCACACGGAACGATGTTCCAAAAACAGAAATGAGTCCATCAAACGCCACACCTGTTGTTGCCACTCCTGTAACCCCAACAACCGCAAAAGAGAAAAACGCATAGAGGAGAACAACGATCGTCATTCCAATCAACATTGCTTTTCCTAACTGCTTCTTTGCTCGCATTCCCAAGACATCACGCATCTCTGGAACAATTCCCGTAGAAGAAAGAGCGAAGAGAATAATTCCATACGGCAAAAACCATTTTGATGGGTCAATCACTGCCAAGTTCCCAATTTCGATATGCGGAACGGAAAGCGCGATCATGAAAATAAACAAAAATAACAACGCGAGAATGACAAAGACCTCAAGTTTAGACGCAAATTGTAAGCCGCGGTAAATAAGAGCTGCGGCGATAATGCCGACGATGTAAGAATAAGGAGCAGCCGTTCCGCCAAAGACGGGTGACAAAAGAAGAAATAAAAATTTTCCTCCGATAATCATGTAAGCAAGCATGGCACCCCAAACGCTTGCACAAATAGCTGCCGTACTCAGCCATGACCATTTTTTTCCAAGATAAATTTCCACATATCCAACCAAACGATGCGTTCCTTCTGTTTGTAAGGCAAGTTCCGCATACATGAACTGAACCATGAGAAGAACGATTCCGATAACCAATAATTCAAGAAGTCCGATGGAAAATCCGCTTTGTGCAAACGCAAATGGAAGTCCAAATACCCCAACACCAACAATTCCACCAATCATCATGAAAACGGCGCGTAAAAATTTAAAATCAGGGTGAATCATAGAGTAATTTTCTCCACAATTATAGCACACCTTATCCTCTTGTCTCGTATCACGAGCGTGCTAAGATACCGGCATCTATGGCAACACACGAGCGCATTCCCCCTCAAAACCTTGAAGCAGAGCAATCCTTGCTCGGATCTCTTTTGATTGACAAAGATGCCATTGTGAAAGTTGCTGATCGCTTACAAGGCGATGACTTTTATCGTCCCGCACACCAATGGGTTTATGAAACCATCACAGAATTGTTTGAACGGCATGACCCAATCGACATTCTTTCCTTAGGAAATCGTTTAGAAGAAAAAGGTCAGCTCACGCAGGTGGGTGGACGCGCGTATCTTGTTGAACTTTCAAACATGGTTCCCACGGCAGCAAACGTTACGCACTACGCAGAGATTGTACAAAAGAAAGCAACGCTGCGTCGCTTGATCACCGCTGCCACCAACATTTCTCAAATGGGATTTGAAGAGGAAGAAGAAATTGACGCAACGCTTGATGAAGCAGAACGTGCTTTGTTTCACGTTTCAGAAAAATATAACAAGAATACATTCGTTTCTATTCGCAGTGTTCTTGATGGTGCCTTTGAACGTATTGATGAACTTCACCGCGATCGCGGCAAGTTGCGCGGAGTTGCAACAGGTTACACGGCCCTAGATCAAATCCTTGCCGGATTCCAAAAATCCGACCTGATTATTTTGGCTGCGCGTCCTTCTTGCGGAAAAACAGCGTTAGCGCTGGACATGGCGCGTCATATTGGTGTGAACATGAAAGTCCCAACCGCCTTCTTCTCCCTAGAAATGAGTAAAGAACAGCTCGTCGACCGTATGATTTGTGCGCAAGCAAACGTTGATTTGTGGAAGCTTCGTACAGGACGCCTCTCTGATAAAGCAGACGACTTTCCAAAAATCGCGGATGCGCTTGGTAAATTATCCGAAGCTCCCATTTTCATTGACGACAGTGCAAACTTAAACATCATGCAGCTCAGAACAAAGGCTCGTCGATTAAAAACAGAACATGGGCTTGGCATGATCGTTGTCGACTACTTACAGCTCATGGAAGGGAGATCCAAAAAGTCTCAAGAAAACCGTGTGCAAGAAGTTGCGGAAATTTCTCGTGGACTCAAACAGATCGCCAAAGAATTAGACGTTCCTGTTCTTGCCCTCGCTCAGCTCTCGCGTGCCGTTGAGTTAACAAAGCCCGCAATCCCAAAACTTTCACACTTGCGTGACTCTGGATCTATTGAGCAAGACGCAGACGTTGTCATGTTTATTTACCGCAAAGCCGCAGACAAAAACTTCCGCGAAGAAGACTTGGCACCGGAAGACAAGAACATCGCGGAAATTCACATTGCAAAACATCGTAACGGACCAACGGGCATGATCCGACTCTTTTTTGAAAAAGAGCGCGCGTCGTTTCGCAATTTAGATGGACAAGGAGGAAGCTATACAGGCGGAGGCGGATCAGGTTCCTCAAACACCAACGGATTTGCTCCTTACGCAACCGCACAAAATAAACCCGCTCACGCTCCACTCGGACAACCCGGAGGAGGTGCCAATGTCATGGCTCCCCCACCAATTGATGCAAACCCAGGAGCACGGTAAAATGTTTTCGCTAAGCCTATCTGATAATAATCAAACCTATGTTCTCCAAACTGAAACAGTTCAAAGATCTCAAGCAACAAGCAAAGACCATGGAATCTGAACTCGCAACCGTTATTTCAGAAGGTGAGGCGGCTTGGGGTAAAGTCAAAGTAACCGTCAACGGAAACCGCGACATGATCGGATGCAGCATTGATCCAACCATGACAGCAGATCTTCCAAAACTTCAAGAAGCCCTATGTGAAGCACACAAAGACGCCATTAAAAAAATGCAATTTAAACTCGCAAAGAAAGTACAAGAAATGGGTGGATTAGATATGTTGAAGAATTTGGGAGGCTAATGTGAGAAAATTTCCGGAACCCATTACAAATCTCGTCGCTGCGTTTTCGCGATTACCTGGCGTAGGGCCCAAAACGGCCCTGCGCTATGTTTATTATATGCTAAAGCAGCCAAAGGCGGATTTGCATGTGATGGCGCGTGCTCTGCTTGAGATCGGTGAGAAAATCCAAACGTGCCCAACGTGTTTCACCTATACGGAAAAACCGTTATGCGAGCAATGTGTAGATTCTCGACGCGATAAGGCAATTCTGTGTGTCGTCGAAGAGCCGCGCGATATCTCCACAATCGAAGCAACAGGATTCTACCGCGGATTTTATCATGTGCTTGGTGGAACTTTGAGCCCAATCGAGGGAATCACACCGGACGCGCTGCGTATTCGAGAATTAGTCGGGCGTATTCAAGCGGGTGGCGTCTCGGAAGTTATTCTTGCCCTCTCACCCACCACACAAGGCGAGACAACCATTCTCTATCTCACCAAACTCTTATCACCACACGTACAAGTCACTCGCCTCGCAAGAGGATTACCAATGGGCGCAACCCTCGAGTTTGCAGATGAAGTGACACTTGGAGATGCATTGAGAGGAAGACGGAAATTATAAAAAAACCTCGAAGGATTACTTCGAGGCAGACGCGGCCACTTGGGCCGTTTTTGTTTTATCGAGATTACTGGTGACACCAACGATTCTTGAAATATCGGCCATCGCGCCGATTCCTTCGTCGCCACACGCAAGCAATTTGCTTTGCGGGTCAACACAATGAACATTGAATCCACCAGATAAACCTTGAAGGCGGCTCAAGATATTCAATTGCATCTCTGTCCAAGGATTCGACCACATGAACGAATTCATGGCGGGTGCGAGAACGACAGGCTTGTCGAAATCCCACGCGCGAAAGACACTCGTAAGCAGGTTGTCGCACATACCAATCGAGAATTTCGCGAGTGTGTTCGCACCAAGCGGAGCAACCACGAACACATCTGCCCACTTGCGTAGGTCGATGTGAAGAATGGGATCATCCTTCTGGTAGGCTTGTTCGCCATACCGATCAAAGTGCTGAACGGTTCGCACGTGATGCGAGCGGAACCATTCGTCTTCATCGGTCCACACACGAACTTCTGACCAACCTTTTGCGGGCGCGAGCTTGTTTGGATCACGCTCCTGCTGCCTTTTGAGCTTCTTTGGCATTTTGTCCGGTTTGTACAAATAGCCCGCCGACTCTGTAATCACGATTTGGACATCATGACCAGCGTCAAGAAACGCTTTCGCAAGTTTAGGCATCAAGGTTGTTGCAACCGATCCTGTCATACCGAGCAGAACGTTCATGCCACCCTCCGCAAAATCTCGCTTGCGATCTGATCACGTACTACCATATGCGCCACGTTATCATGACCGATCACGTACGCATAATCTTTCGACCACTCAAGGCAATTCGCGACAATCATGTTTGCATCCGACTGAGCGCGACTTGCGCGTGCAATGTCGATAAGCTCATCGTCTTGCAAGCCGACTTCCAACTTGAACTTGACGAGCACACCTTTGAACTCCCAATCGCGACGAATCTTGTCGACGATCTTTTCCGTCGGAACGAGCTCAAGGAACAAACGTTTGTGGTTCGATTTCATCTTTCCCGCCTTGGGCAAGGGCTTCACCACAACGCGTCCATCACCAAAGTACGGACCTTCTACCGGAATGAACGCATCCTGCACTTTGTAATCACTTACTGCCGCAGAATGAATAATGACATCGAATCCGCCGTTTTTCACCGCGTATTCCATCTTCACCATAAGTTCATCGTACAGATTGAACGGAATGACCGTGAGTGATCCATCCGTAAGCGAATCTGCGAGCAGATTCACCGGAACCCGTTCCGGACTGGAGGTAAGAAGCGTCACATGATGACCTGCATCGCGCAATTGACACGCGGCTTCATTTCCCGTGCGTCCTTTGAACTTGTTGGTCAATTCTCGGACCTTATCACCACCTGGAACCGCTGTACGACCACTCGTCACCAAAATATTCAACTGCTTCTTCATTTCACACCTCGCGTCTCGAGTCCGAGACGGTAAACACGATTCGCATTTTGCCAGAGGATCTTTTCCTTGGCATCTTCACTGAGCCCGAGCATATTCACAAGTTCGATGGTGTCCGCGAACGACTGGATCGGAAAGTCCGAGCCGAACATCATGCGATCCATACCGTTTGGAACGGCAAGAAATTTGTGCAACTCTTCAACGATCATCTGTTTGTATTCAGATGAGGCCTCGTCCGTTCCCGAGAGAAACTGCCCGGATGTGTCTGTATAAACGTTCGGGCAATCGATCATGAGATGTCTGAGCTGATCAAAAAACGGATTCGCAAGATGCGCGATCACAAAGTTCACACGTGGGAACGAGTGGATGGCGTGATAAAACACCGCCGGTTCCGCAAGTGCTCCACTTCGATCAATCCAGCAAAAACTGTTTCCGCATTTCAAATCACGCCGATTACGTCGTTCTCTCGAACAGCAATGATGCAATTCCCCACCATGAATCGTCACCGGCAATTGAAATCGCTCGGCGAGTTCGTAAAGCGGAAACATTGTTGGGTGAGAAACATGAAACATCTGATACCCGGCAAACAATTTGATGCCAACAAGCATACCCTCACGTGCAAGTGCTTCAAGCTCAGCCACGCCCGCACCAAACTGATTCATCGCATCCAGACTCCCAATCATAGCAAAACGATCACGATGCTCGATTCGCCGAAGCATTTCCTGATTCGGCACACCAGATCCTTTGTAAGGAAAGTACGTAGCAATCACGAGCGCTTTTGCAATCCCGAATCGATCTGCTTCTCGCTCGATTGCCTCAATCGACGCATCTGCTGTGTGCAGTCCAACCATCGGATGGTTGGATGTGTGAACATGAACATCAACGATCATGGCTTCTCCTCGAATGAACGCTCCCGTATTGGGAGAGTGAAGTGTATCGAAAAATAGCAATTCGTCAAGGTATGTCCATAACGATTAAAAACAAAAAACCGTGGGAACACCCCACGGTTTAGTCTTATTCGATGAATCCACCCGCCTGGATATCCCAGAGTTTCTTGTAGATTCCTTCTTTTCCAAGAAGTTGATCATGTGTTCCGGAATCAACGGCCTGTCCGCCATCAATCACAATAATGCGATCCATTCGCATAATGGTTGACAATCGGTGAGCGATCACAATCGTGGTCTTCCCTTTCATCAGTTCCTCGAGCGCCGATTGAATCAGGGATTCTGATTCTGAGTCCAAACTTGAGGTTGCTTCATCTAGGACCAAGATTGGCGCATTCTTCAGGATGGCGCGTGCAATCGCAATGCGTTGACGTTCACCACCCGAGAGCTTGATTCCACGTTCACCAACGAATGTTTGGTACGTTTCCGGAAGTTCCATGATGAAATCATGACATTTGGCACGACGCGCAGCCTCAAACACTTCTTCATCTGTCGCGCTTGGCCGACCATAACGAATGTTGTCCATGAGTGAGCGGTGGAACAAGATAGGTTCTTGTGGAACCATCGCCACACTTGCACGCAAACTATTCTGCGTAACCTTTGCAATGTTTTGTCCATCGATCGTAATCGAACCAGACTCAACATCGTGAAATCGCATGAGCAATTTTGTGATGGTGGACTTTCCGGCACCAGACGGACCAACAAGAGCGATCTTTTCGTGCGGGGCAATCTGCATCGACAAGCCATTCAAGACGGTGCGTGTTTTATTGAATTTGAACGTGACGTTATTGAATGCAATAACGGCATCTGAAACGATCAAAGACTTTGCTTTTGCATAATCCTTGACCTCATAAGGCGTCTCAAGGATCTCAACCATTTCAGCTGCATCTGCAAACGCCTCATAAATGTGGCGCACGGATTTACCGACACTCCACATACGTTGGAAAATTCCAACCATGAAACTTTGAATCAGAGCGAAATCCCCAATGGTGAGCAACCCGCGTTGCCATAAGTGAATAGCAACAGAGAACATAGCGAATTCAGCCAGAACCATGAGTCCTGCTTGAACCGCTTCTGCGATACCTTCAATGTTCCAAAGATGTGTTTGCGCTTTGCGCCATCGCTCCATAACGTTCTCGAACAATCCTTTTTCATGTTCCTGAGAAGTGAAGAGCTTAATGGTGATGCTATTTGTCAGAGCATCAGACATAACGGCCGTTGACTCAGAATCGAGCAAAGACTTTGCGTAATCGAATTTGAGTTTCCACGTTGCAAATGCAACGTTAAACGTACCAATCAAGATCGCACAAATCGTGAGCACGAGACCAAGACGAACGTCCCGCATGTAAAGAATGATGAGATCTCCGAACACAACGACGATCAGTCCAAGGATGTTCCATTGAATTTCATCCGCAAGGCGTTCAAACGCGCTTGCAAGACGATGAACCTTGCGCACAAGCGATCCCACGAACGCATTCGAGAAGAATGTGTACGAATGATCCATCATGTAGGAGAACGAACTTGTTTCCAAGTGTTTTTTTACATGTGGTTGAATGTAGTTGCTTAAGAGAACGTTTATACGCCAACACATCCAAGAAAATCCGTTGATGGCAAGAATGATTGTGATAAGTCGCATCAGTTCCGGGACACGTGTCTCGGCCGGGGTGATTTTTGAAAGGACGTCAAAGAACGCTTTGTAAAAGAGCGGAACGATCACACCACACGCGTTTGCAATGATGGCAAGCGCGAAAAGCGCAACCATGTGCCATCTGAATGGGCGCATGCTTTGCCAAAGTGTCTGCATGATCTTTTTGACGGAGTAGTTTTTCTTCATACGCTGTTCCTCCATGTGAATTAATCCTCCTTTTTTACCCTGTGTCATCCCGAGTGAGGAGTTGTTCCGCCTTTCATAAAAGCAAAACGACTCATCAGTCAGAATGACAGAGGGCGAGATAAAAAAATCGCGCTTTTTAAGCGGCGATTTTTTCAATACGGATTTGTGTAAACGGTTGACGATGACCGACGTTACGACGGTATCGAGACTTTGGTTTATACTTGATAACAGAAACCTTTTTGGCTCTGCCGTTATCAATGACCGTAGCTGAAATTTTAGCACCGCTCACGGTTGGAGTTCCAACCTGAGTGTTTGTTCCTTCTTCATCTGAAACCAAAAGCGCGTCATAAGAGACGGTTGCGCCTGGTTCGAGCTCCAATTTTTCAATCTTAAGCTCTTGCCCTTCACGGACAATGTATTGTTTTCCTCCAGCAATGATTACTGCGATGTTTGCCATATCAATACGTACGCGGCTCCTCAGACTTGGATTGAACCAAGACGGTATGCCAGCGAAATGAATAATTTATGGGGGAATAGTACCGTTCGAAGCGCTGCTTGTCAAGAAATCGGTGTATAAACCTATAAACGTTCTATTTTCGCTCTTTCCGTACAAAAAATGCGGCGGCAACAAGCATGAGGCCAGCAAGAAGCATGAGGATAATCACCTTCTCTTTGCTTTGAAAAAACAGGGTTGAAACACCAAATGCCCCGGAAATGAATACATATAATAAGACGATCTGCGTCTGACTCCAGCCTAAATCAAGTAATCGGTGATGCAGGTGCTTCCGATCACCGACAAAAATTTGCTTAAAACCACCTTGTTTAAAACGTCGAAGCATAATCCACATGACATCCAAAAGCGGAATACCGAGCACAAGCAACGCGGTCGCGAGTTTGCCACCAGAGATCACCGCGAGCATTCCGACAAGATATCCAACGAGTGTACTTCCGCCTTCGCCAAGAAAGATCGACGCAGGATGAAAGTTCCAGAACAAAAATCCAAGCTGCGCACCAAGAACGATTGCGGCGAGGAGTGCGACATCTGGCTGAAAATACGCGACGGTTAATGCAAGAAGCAAAACCATGAGCGAGCCGATTGACGTGACAGATGTTGCCAAACCGTCGAGGCCGTCAAGAAACTTTGTTGTGTACATCACAACCATGAGCCACACGAACACGATCACATTCGATTGCCATGCCGCAAGATAAATCACGCCACCAAATGGATTCGTGAGCTTTTCAATATTCACTCCACAGAGCACAACCGCTGCACTCGCAATGAGTGGTGCGATGATGGCGAATCTTGGTGGAAGGTCGAATCTATCGTCGATATAACCACCGATCATAAGAATAAGTCCCCCGAGGAGAAAACCTATGTATTGTGTATATTCAATAGAGCCGGACACAAGCCACTTTGAAGATAAGAGTGATCCAATCACCGCGAGTGCAACCGCAAGAAAAATACCAATTCCACCGAGACGCGGGATTGGGTGCGTGTGAACATTTTTTGGATGATGTGGATGATCAACAATGTGCCATTTGGTAGCAATAAATCGAACAACAACGGTCGCAAAGAATGCGACCATAAAAGACGTAACACCGAAACTGATTAACAAACTCATCATAATGCTTGCCCTTTTTGAATAGACATAACTCCTCCAACGTCGAGCACGATTGTATCACGTCTTTGAACTTTTCCTTCAAGGAGCGCGTTTGCAATTGCGTTGTCTACTTCTTCTTGAACGACACGTCTGAGTGGACGCGCGCCGAATTTTGGATCGTATCCTTTATGTGCAAGCTCAAGAACTTCCGCATCAGTCACCTGGAATCCAATTCCCTTTCCTTCAAGTCGCTTTGTGACTTGCGCGATCATCAGCTTCGTAATCTCAACGATCTGAGATTCCTCAAGTGGCTTAAACACAATCACCCCATCAAATCGATTCAAGAACTCTGGACGATAGATTGTTCGCAGCTCTTCCTCAAGAAGATGTGTTTTGATGGCATTCGTTGATTCTCCACGACCAACAGCATCCTGAATGTACTGTGTTCCTGCGTTCGATGTGGCAATAATGATGGTATTTGTAAAATCAATCACGCGACCGAGCGCATCAGTAACGCGACCATCATCAAGAATCTGCAAAAATACATTCAAAATAGCAGGATCAGCTTTTTCAAGTTCGTCGAGCAAGACAACAGCAAACGGCCGTGTGCGAACGGCTTCCGAAAAGAGTCCACCTTGTTTTGAACCTGGGGCCCCAATAAGTTTATCAATGCTTCGCGTGTCCTGATATTCTGACATATCAACACGAATCATCATTTGTTCACTTCCGAAGTATGTTGCCGCAAGCGTCTTTGCGAGTTCTGTCTTTCCAACTCCCGTTGATCCAAGAAACAAGAACGATGCAATTGGACGTGAACCCGGGCGAAGATCTGCACGTGCTCGACGCAATGCGGACGCAACAGCTTTCACCGCTTCATCCTGACCAATAATACGGCCATGCATTTCGTCTTCAAGGTGCAATAACTTCATTTTTTCATCTTCTGCCACATTTGTAACGGGAATTCCGGTCTTTGACGCAATTATTTTTGCAACGTCTTCTCCGGTGACAACACCATTCTCCCCACGAGATTTCGCCACATGTTCTGCAACCTCACGCGCAATCTCAATCGCTTTCTTTGGTAAATACTGTTCGTGCATGTAACGATCCGAGAGCTTCACACATTTTTCAACCGCATCATAGCGAAAAATAACTTTCTTTTGATATTCAATTCCACCAATTTTTGATTCGAGAATACGAATGGCGGATTTTTGATCGGGTTCATCAACAGAGACTTTTTGAAAGATACGCCCAAGAACGGAACGTTCAATGGATTCTGTGTAGTCTTGCGGTGTTGTAGTTGCAATCGCAAAGGATGCGCCTCGTGACAAATACTCATTCAAAAGTGGCGCAAGATCTGCTGTAAGCTGTTCCAGATCCATGAGCGCAAGAATAATGTTACGTGATCGAGAAACTTCATCGAGCATCAGAAGCAATCTCTCTTGTGCAGTCTCGATCGGAACTCCACTTACCAAATGTGGAATGGAGATCTTCACGAGTCGTTTGTCTTTCAGAACATCTGGCACACGTTCTTCCACCATGAGAGCTGCAATTCCCGCGAGCACACTTCCTTTTCCCACACCATGAGGGCCAACAAGCAACGCGCTCTCACGCCCTCCTTCAATCACACGAAAGACTTGCTCAATCTCTTCCTCACGACCAATCATCATGGGTAATCGCCCATAAACGGCGTCTGCCGTGAGATCTTCTGAGAATGCATCGAGGATTGGTGTTGCAACCGATGTCATAGATCTGTTCATCGCTCCTGTTGGTTTTGAAGCCGCGGCTTTTTGGAAACGTTTATACTGATCCTGAATTTTTTCATGAATCCGAATCCATTCAACCATGTTTTCAAATTGTTCCGCACTCACTCCCTGTTCTTGAAATAAATCTGCAAGATACGGTTCTGCCTTAAATGCTTCGAAAAATAATTCGAGCGCGGTGACATGATCACGATCTTCAAGATAAGCATTTCTAAATGCGAACAACAAAACCTGTTCCGCTGCGTCATCAAGACCTGAGAGAGCGCCAAGTTGTCGCGTAGATAAACGACGACTGATTGGATCTTTGATTTTCTCAAACGAAAGGCCGAGTCTTCCGAACAAAATGGATGCAGCGTCGTCTTCAATCGCTCCAACGAATACATGAATGGGCTCTACACGCGCATGCCCAAAGCGTTCTGCAAGAACAAATGCGGAATCGAGCGCTTTTAGCGCGCTTGGATGAAAGAATTGGATAATATCAATGGTGTCTTTTTGACCTGCATCCACAGTGACAAGTTCCGGAGAAAGTGAATTTCGGTCGCGCTTTGGAATAAAAACAAGATGCCGCGTAATTTCTGATTGGTGCATGAAGGAAAAACATCCAACAAGCACACCAACGGAAAAAAGCATCAAAGAAAACGTTGGACGAAAAAAAGTGGCAATCTCCGGAAACGTTGTAAATCCGTTTTGATACACAAATAACCCAGCCCCCGCGAGAAACAAGATCATGCTCGCCAAAAAACTTATACCGCTGATGGTACGAAGAGAACTTGCCTTTGCCGCGCGCTCTTCCATGACATGATGGTCAAGATTCAGAGCGATGTAGGTTTTTTTGTTGATGGAAAATCCGTTTGGCATAGATTTGTCATTGCGAGGAGTTTGACGACGAAGCAATCTTTTCGGCACGGCGTATACAACCAGATTGCCACGTCGTCGATGACTCCTCCTCGCAATGACACAAAAAAAATTAAACAAAGACCATTCCTAACCCATGATAAAGAATTCCAAGAATGGAAAGTGGAAAAACCGCGAGATACGCAACAAACAACAACAGAGCCACAATCATCCAAACAAACGTAGCGATTCCGCGCGCAATCACCATGATGAGTCGCATAA
Source organism: Candidatus Uhrbacteria bacterium (assembly GCA_026395055.1). Taxonomy (GTDB): domain Bacteria; phylum Patescibacteriota; class Patescibacteriia; order UBA9934; family GWF2-40-263; genus XYB2-FULL-45-11. The sequence goes on from JAPLZK010000003.1 coordinate 247,270, forward strand.
AAAAACTGATGAGCTTTCCAGAAATGGTTGTCTCTCCATACATGGGAACAAATAAATTCTTTGCCCAGATACTGAGTCCTGTGGTTTGCGCAGCTCCTTTAATAGATTGTCCGCACCAAACAACCATGCGCGCAAGACCGATTGTGTACCACCAAACAGGAAGAAACAAAATTTCACGAATCAAATCCGCAAGAAGATGCTTCAAAACAAGTGCGCTTTGCGTAGACTTCATATGGGCACATTGTAGCAGAACTCGTTCGTAGTTAGTAGTTCGAAGTAAGGGATAAAATAAAAAAAGAACCCGCATTTGGGTTCAAGGTCAGAGAAGAAATCCACGAACGACGAAGATGGCGATCCAAGCGAGAAAAGCAATACCGCTTATCACGGCAATTCCTGCTCGAATAGGTCCGAAGTCGTTGTCCGGCATGACACCACTCAAGCCAATCAAGAGAAAGATCACAATCGGAATGATCGCCCACTTGAACGTCGCCCAGGTAATGACAAGGGTCATGGATAGCCTCCGTGGAAGAATGTGCTTCGGATTTCTTACACGAAAACAAAAAAACGATCAAGATTACTCGATCGATTTTCGTAATTCTTCCATTAAACGAAGATAAAAACGTAGATTGTGGATGGATGCTAGTCTGAGTGCTAGAAGTTCTTGTACAGAGAAGAGGTGTCGAAGATACGCTCTAGACGTTGTCTTGCACGTTTCACAATCGCAATGGGGATCGATTGGTGACTCGTCATACAAGTTGTCCTCATTTGTGATGCGAAGTTTTTTGTACCAGGTTGGTTTCAATGCATCGACATTCATGTAATCGATCGTTCCCGGATCTTGGTTCCAAACAAAGAGTGTTCCGTGTCGTGCGTTTCTCGATGGCAACACACAATCAAACATATCTACACCTGCTCGAACGTTCTCTACGATTTCTTCCGGCATTCCCCCACCCATAAAATAGCGTGGTTGATCTTTTGGCAACGCGTCACACACATGCTTCACCATACGAAACATGTCTTCTCGCGGTTCACCGACCGAAAGTCCGCCGATTGCATAGCCGTCAAATCCGATTTCGATCAGGCCTTCAATGGATCGTGTACGCAAATCCTCGTGCGTTCCTCCTTGAACAATTCCGAAAAGCATTTGCTCCGGCGCAATCGCGTCATGATGCGTTTTGGATCGAAGCGCCCAGCGCAAACTTCTCTCCATGGCATTTTCATAACGTTCACGTGTGGATGTTCCTGCGGCCACGTCATCAAACTGCATTGCAATATCTGATCCGATGGTTTTTTGCATTTCCATGGAGCTCTCGGGGGTCAGAAACAAATACGAGCCATCGATGTGCGACTGAAACTTCACGCCCTCCTCGGTGGTCTTATTCATTTTCGAAAGACTAAACACTTGATATCCGCCGCTGTCTGTCAGAATCGGCTTCTGCCAATTCATGAGCTTATGCATCCCTCCCAGTTTCTTTAACCCCTCAAATCCAGGACGCAATAAAAGATGGTACGTATTATTCAAAATAATCTGCGCACCCAATTTTTCCATGTCGCCGGACGACAACGTCTTCACCGCCCCCTTTGTGGCAACGGGCATGAAGATTGGCGTTTCAATCACCCCGTGTGCCGTTGTCATTCGCCCACGACGCGCTTTGCCTTTTTGATTGAGGAGTTCAAACATAGTGCGATCAGACTATCAGAATGTTGATAAAACACCAAATAAATAAAAACCGAGCATGTGCTCGGCTTTTCTCTTACGCAACAGTTCCGAATCCAACGGTCGATTCGAGTTTTCCAATTCGATAATCATGTCCGAGAACTTCACCTTCCATGATTTGATGTTTTCCAATGATCACATCCATTGCGGCAAGTAATCTAGATTCCACCGGAGCAATCTCTTCCCGAACGATCTGACGTACTTCGTCTCGCATCACAGCGTTTACGACTAAAAATTCAACGTTCTTTTGAACATCTTTTGCATTTTCTTGCATTCGATCAAGTGATTCCGAAATTTTATCGAAACTCTTTTGTATGGAAACAGTCATAGCTCCCATGCTAGATTGCAAACTTTCTAATGTAATGACTACTTTCTTCATATCGGCTTCATTATAAATGAGTTAGGAAAAAAATAAAACTCCCGAGATATTTCATCTAGGGAGTTTTATTTATATTGCTATTTCAACAGAAATTTTTACATTTGTCAATCCGTCAGCTGTGGATATTTACTCATTCAACCCAAGTGTCTCAAGCATTTTCTTTTGTTCCTTTGATAACTTGTGCGGCGTGATGACCTTCACAATCACAATGTGATCTCCACGGCCACCTCGCGTTGGCACACCCTTTCCACGAAGACGCAATTGCGTTTGTGATTGCGTTCCGGCTGGAATGGTCAGATCCGCTTTGCCATCAACTGTCTCGATCGCAACAACGGCACCGAGTGCAGCTTGTGTGAATCCAATTTGCTTTTCAGAATAAATTGTATCGCCATCGCGTTCGAAGCGATGATCTGGTTTTACGCCAATGCGTACAAACAAATCCCCAGACTCACCACCCTTGATCGCTTCACCTTCGGATCGGACACGAAGAACATTCGCATTTTCGACACCAGATGGAATATGGACGTTCAATGTTTTGCGTTTTTTCTCAAGACCTGTGCCGTGACAGGTTGTACAAGGAGTATTTGGAATTTCTCCAACTCCATGACAGGTTTCACACGTACGTTTGGTCTGCATGTTTCCAAGAATCGTGCGCTGAACACCAATTACAACTCCATGACCGTCACACACACCACATTTCTTCACACCCTTCCCTGGTTCCGCACCATTTCCGCCACAACGTTCACAAGGACAATTTTTTGTAAGAGAGATTTCCTTATCGACTCCAAAAATAGATTCGTGAAACAAAAGATGCACATCTACTTGAATATCTCCCCCGCGACGTTGTTGAGAAGATTGACGAGATCCACCAAAGACTCCGCCAAATAAATCTCCAAGATCGCCAAAATCCGCGCCAGAGAAATCAAATCCCCCGCCATTAAATCCGCCACCACCGTATCCTCCGCCGGCAGAACCGTCGAAAGCTCCGGATCCAAATTGATCATACTGCGCACGTTTCTTCTCGTCGCCAAGAATTTGGTACGCCTCATTAATCTCTTTAAACTTGGCTTCATCCCCACCTTGTTTGTCTGGGTGATGTTTGTGCGCCAAAACACGAAACGCTTTTTTAATTTCGTCCTGCGAAGCGGATTTTTCAATCCCGAGAAGTTTGTAGTAATCTTTGGCCATAATGTTTTTAGTATGTCATTGCGAGGAGTCATCGACGCACTGCGAAGCAGCCTCCCAGCAATCTTTTATTCCTCCAGTTTATCGAGAGGCTGTGGTGTCGGAACTTTTCCGATCTCCATCAGAATTGGTTTCTCGATGGCAATGTAATCTTCAAACTTCATATCAACCGAGTCTGTGAGCGAACCTGCATTAAAGTGAATGCGTTCATTCTCGGACAGTCGAGGATCACAAAATGTTTTGATGTTGAAAAGGGATCCAAATGGCGGAACGGAACCTGGGACACAACCCGTGACTGCGAAAGGATCCGGTGCAAACCCAACTCCTTCGCCCGTCGCAGCTTTTGCTTTTGCGTTGTCGAGTTTCAAGTCGGCCGGCATGACAAAAAGATAATGCGTTCCGGTCTTGTGACCTTTGGTGACAATCGCTTTTGCGCCTGCGTGCATCTCGACACCGCGGACGCGAGAAGCATCCGCACTCGTGAGCGTAGGCTCGTGATGCTCGGTGTGATAGACGACACCGGCAGCGTCGAGTCGAGCGATAATTTTTTGATAAACATCTGTCATACAAAAATAAATGAACGTCGAAAGGGCGGGCACAAGACCCGCCCCACGAATAATTATTCCTTCTTCTCCGTAAACTCCGCATCAATCGGTTCATCCTTCTTTTCTTCATTCGATGTGCCCTCGCCTTGCGCGCCCTCTGCGCCTTTGGCTTCGTACATCTTCGCTCCAACCGCTTGTGCGGCTGTTGAGAGTTCATCCGCAGCCTTCTTAATCGCTTCGTGATCGTCGCCATCTTTTACCTTCTTCAAGGCTTCGATCTTTTCTTCGACCTCTTTGCGTTCAATATCCGAGATCTTGTCTCCGCCGTCCTTCAACATTTTCTCGGTTGTATAAATCATTGTTTCCGCGATGTTCTGGTGCTCCACGCGTTCTTTGCGCTTTGCGTCTTCTTCCGCATGTTCATCTGCATCTTTCTTCATGCGTTCGATTTCGTCTTTCGACAAACCAGTCGATCCTTGGATTGTAATTTGTTGGCTCTTGCCTGAAGCTTTATCGGTTCCCGTCACGTGCAAGATTCCGTTTGCGTCGATATCGAACTTCACTTCGATTTGTGGAACGCCGCGTGGTGCCATTGGCAAACCGGAGAGAACGAAGCGACCGAGCGTTTTGTTTCCGTCCACCATCGCGCGTTCACCTTGAAGCACGTGAATCTCAACAGTCGTCTGGTTATCGGCCGCAGTCGAAAAGATTTGCGACTTCGATGTTGGAACCGTTGTGTTGCGTTCGATCAACTTTGTCATCACGCTTCCCATGGTTTCGATTCCAACAGAAAGTGGAGTCACGTCGAGCAACAACACATCTTTTACTTCACCCTGAAGAACTCCTGCTTGAACCGCAGCTCCGAGAGCCACAACTTCATCTGGGTTCACGGTGATGTTTGGTTTCTTGCCGAAGAATTCCTCGACGACTTTTTGCACGAGCGGCATGCGTGTCATTCCTCCGACCATGACGATTTCTTGAATGTCATCTTTCGAGAGGCCAGCGTCTTTGAGCGCAGCTTGCACAGGTCCGATTGTTTTTTGAACGAGATCGTAACAAAGTTCTTCGAGCTTCGATCGTGTAAGTGTAATCACCAAGTGCTTTGGTCCATTTGCATCCGATGTGATGAACGGTTGGTTGATTTCTGTTTGTTGTGAAGTTGAAAGTTCGATCTTCGCGCGCTCTGCGGCGTCCTTAATACGTTGCAACGCGAGTGGATCTTTTGCGAGGTCGACACCTTCTTGCTTTTTGAATTCTGCGAGAATCCAATCAATGATCACGCGATCGAAATCATCTCCACCAAGGTGAGTGTCACCATTGGTCGACTTAACCTCGACTGTATCAGCCGAGATGTCGAGAACAGAAACGTCGAACGTTCCTCCACCGAGATCGTAAACCGCGATTTGTTGTCCGGCTTTCTTATCGAACCCGTATGCAAGCGCTGCGGCTGTTGGCTCGTTGATGATGCGCAAAACTTTGAGTCCAGCGATTTCACCTGCAACCTTCGTCGCGTTACGTTGTGCATCGTCGAAGTATGCAGGAACCGTGATCACGGCTTCTGTTACTTTCTCGCCGAGCTTTTCTTCTACGTCAGCTTTAATCTTTTGCAAAATCATCGCGGAGATTTCTTCTGGAGTATATTCCTTCTCTCCCATCTTGATCGCAACACCATCGCCGTGTTTGACGATCATGTACGGCATCATTTGTTTGTCACGAGAAACTTCTGCGTCGTCAAAACGGCGACCGATCAAACGCTTAATCGAAAACAATGTGTTTGCTGGGTTTGTCACAGCTTGGCGCTTTGCAGGAAGTCCAACAACGCGTTCTCCGCTCTTCGCGGTTGCAACAATCGATGGCGTTGTGCGTGCTCCCTCCTTATTTTCGAGAACCTTTGGTTGTCCACCTTCCATGATGGCTACACAAGAGTTTGTTGTTCCAAGGTCGATTCCAATAATTTTTGACATATGGGCATTTATTCTGTCATTGCGAGAAGTTCGACGACAAAGCAATCTTCGCATCGGCTAAAGCATATTTCCTTGAAGGAAAAGATTGCTAAGAGACTGCTTCGCAGTGCGCTCCGCTCGCAATGACACAAGTATTTTATTTTTTTATTTTTTACTCATCGGAATCCTCGATCACTGATCAAGTCCTCTGAAAAATGGACGAGTGATTCGTCCGAGACGAAAGAACATTAGTTTGCGTTAACTGTCGTGGCTTTTTGAATCTTGATGATGCGTTTCACTTTCTCGCAATCGATCATAGCGACCGCGACGGTACCATGTTCGTTCTGATCAACAGACATCCAGCAAAGTTCCTCTGCATCATCCCCCATTTTCCAAACCGCACGATTCAAATACCACGCATCACGGCCGTTGATACGCAGACGTTCCATCGGAACATGCTCGTTCGCCGGCAGAAACTCCACAGAAGATGATGGTCGATTGAGTGCTTGCATGATAATGAGGAACATTCCCACAAGAGAGATGGCGACGACAGCAGACATCATGAGTGGCAAAGGACGGATGAAATCTTTGAACATGACACACCTCACGCAAGAAGAAAAATCCTGTTCTCTGTGTTTCAGATGCAGGTGACCAACCTGAATCCGAAACACAGAAATTAAGATCGCACAACAACGAGGGCAGGTCGAATGACTCGCTCGCCGAGTTTCCATCCGCGCTGGGAAACTTCGACGATTGTGTGATCTGCCGCGTCCGCATCTTCGCGCTCGCCAACCGATTCATGCGAGTGCGGATCGAATATATCTCCGACGGCGCCGAACGATTCAACACCAAGACCGAGTAACACACTTTCGAGTTGGTTGCGAACATGCATCATGCCTGTTACCCAATTCTCTGCCGTTGCATCGAGACCTTGTGGCTTAAACTTGAGTGCTTGATCGAAGTGATCAAGGATCGGAATGATCGACTCGGAAACGTCTTCCTTTACGATGCGGCGCATTCCGTCTTTCTCTTTCATCAAATCCTTTTTCAAATTGTCATAATCCGCAAGAGCACGTTGCCATCCGAGTTTGTATTCGTCACACTTGCCACAGTTTTCTGTTTCTTGACTCGTTGAATTTTCACCTTCATCTGTTTTGATTTCTTCTTCATCGCTCATATTATTCCTCGCTTAATTCATTGATAATTTTTGTTGCAGCCTCGAGAAGTGCAAGGTTTCTTGCGTAGTCCATACGCATAGGCCCTACGAGTCCGAGAATTCCTCCGGCTGTGTTTGGAAAATCGTAACGGACGATGATGGTGGTCATTTGATCCCCAAACGGGTTATGGGATCCGATAAACACTTGTGGCTCATGAGAAACACGATCAAACATGTCTGAAACGACCGCATCGAACTGGTCGACAAGTCCTGCGAGAAGTGAGACGGAATCGTGAAACTCTGGCTTTTGCATGAGGTTTGAAACCCCCGTGTAAAAACTCCAGTTTGGATCAAAGGCGACGATTGCCGTTTCTCCAGAAATTTCCATGAGACGTTTCGCAATCGACTTCACCGCCGACTCCTTATTTTCCTCAGGTGCCATTTGTCCGAATTCTTTTTCGCTTTTTCCACCATCTCCCTGCTTGCCAGCAGGCATGGCGCCTTTCCCCAAAAGTTCCTTTAAATAAAACTGATACGCTTTTTCTGTAGGAATACGCCCAGAGGATGTATGCGCATGTCGCAAGAACCCTTCTTCTTCTAACAAACTCATTTCGTTGCGAACCGTCGCAGAGGAAATATCTAGACGATACTGTTCGACGAGATACTTTGAACCAACCGGCTCGGCGGTTTTAATATAATCGTCGATAATGAGACGAAGGAGTTGTTGTTGGCGTGGTTCCATACAAAAACAAATTAGCACTCTAGATTATAGAGTGCTAACTATTTTGCGTCAAGAGAATTTATCCAAAGAGTCCGAAAAACTTTTTCTTTGGAGCCTGTGCCGGAGCTTGAGCTGGTGGTCGTTCAACACGCATTGTGTCATTCGATCCAGACATCGGACTTACCACTTTCATCTGCGCGTCTTGTGCCGCTCGAATCTGTTCTCGCGTTAAGACGGGCATCTCTCTTGCGTTCTGACTCATTGGTGCAACTTCTGCAGGCTTTGGCGCTGTGTCCCCGCGATCAACGGCCGCACGCCCTTCAACCATTTCTGCGTTCGCCTGCAACATTTCTTTGGCGAGCTGTGCCTTATCTGCCGCTGACATTTCCATGAAAGACTTTCCTGGCGAACCAGATACAGCGATTTCTTGCGCCATATGACGTGCCGCATCCATTTGAGGAAGTTCTGCAGTTTTTATTCCCGCTTCCTTTTGCTCACGAGCTTTTGTTGCTGCCGCTTTCAATTCTGCCAATTTTTCATAATTTGGTTGCGGTCTTGGTTTTTCCGCGGATTTTGCTGGAGACGGAATGGCATCAAATTTCCCTGCGTTTTCTGGATTATAAGGTGTTGGCATAAAGGTGATTACGAAATTTACTCTCTATAATAGCAGAAATTCCTTAAAAAATCAAGTGGAATCAGCTACGACCCATGTGACACACGCGCAGAGAAGAAACAGCAAACAGATCTGGTGAAACATGCTCATTTGTTCTTGCATTCACCGTTGCACACAAACAAAGTTCCTCTTGAAGCAAATAATCTGGCGCTTCTGCATGTACGTGCAAAATTTGTTCAAGTTCTGCTTGTGTCACATGCTTTGCAATCCATTCATTCAAAATGACAATGCGATCACCATGTTCGACAGGTAAAAGCATGGGCTCAGACGATTCGATCTTATGCACTTCCCCCGCTGCCCCATCGAAAAGATATAAATAATCCTCTTCTGATTTATGCAAACAAGCACACATCTCTTCGCTGGGCCAGGTAAAGATTTTTGCAATCGACAACGGTTGATGCGAGATTCCACCTGAGACACGCTCCATGCTTCGCTTTGTTTCTGCAACCTGTTGCATCCACGATTCCATAAGGAGGCAAATAGATCGCTCAACATCAAAATACGGACTCACGCGCGCGCGAGTGAGTAGGTTAGAAAGTTGTACGTCTCGCGTAAGGAATGACATAGCTCAATTTAAAATAGGGTGTTCATGCAATTTCTTCCAGACCACTTTGTTCAATTTTGTTTTCTCCAAGAGCTCTGACATCTTTTTTCCACTCAAGATACTTGGAACAATCACATACGACGCACCAAGATCATAACATCGATCCGCTTCTTCATGTGTACGCGCAGAAACGATAATGGTACCGGAATACTTTTTCGATCGAAGAAACGTGAGCATGGTCGAGCTGATTGCGACGTCAGGAATGGTCGAGATGATCAGTTTTGCTTTGTCGGTTTGCACATCATCAAGAAAATTCTCATCTCCCGCATCACCATACACACTCGAGATGCCGCACTCCGCGAGTTCGTAAATGACTTGCGGATCAAAATCAATCACTGAAAATGTTTTCTTCATCTTTTGAATCGTGTCGAGAAGTGCAGAACCTGTTCTATGAAATCCAAACAGAAGTGTATGAACGGGTTTATGAACCTTTTTCATCTCAACATCTAGAACATGCTTTGGTTCGAGCCAACGAAAGACGGGATGGATCGCATCAAAAATTCTTTCATTATGCTCGATCAAGAATGAACTGCCCGCGATTGTCAGCAATCCAACAACCGTAACTAGCCCAAGAATTTCTGGAGGCAAATGTCCGCTCGCAATTCCTGCCCCAATAATGATAAAAGAAAACTCTGAGATCTGTGCAACGGTTGTTCCTGCAAGAAAACCCGTACGAGGATGATACCCAAGCAATCGCATAACAATCATGACGATGAGCGGATTTCCAATCAAGATAAACAACGTGAAACAAACAATCGGCAACGCCATGCTTGAAAGACCCGCAAGATGAAATTGTGTACCAAGAACAATGAAGAACAAAATGAGAAAAAAGTCTCGGAGCGGACGAATACGCGTGGTGATCTCTCGTTGATAGAACGATCCCGAGAGTGTGATTCCAGCAATAAGTGCGCCGAGTTCAATCCCAAAGCCTAATCTCGAAAGAAAAAGTGCAATCGCAAAACACCAACCGATCGCAAACACAAATAATAATTCTTGCGACTTCGCAACGTAGTTGAGGATCGGCGGCAACACCTTCGTCGAGACGAGCCACAAACATGGGACAAGAAGAATGGCTTTCAAAAGCGAGCCCACGAAGACTTGTTCAAGCGGCGCGCCCGTTTTCATGGCGTTTAATCCAAGCAAGATGATCATGGCGATGAAATCTTGGACAAGAAGGAACCCGATACTAATTCGACCATACAATGAGTCCGTATCTTCTTTGTCTGTCAAAAACTTTACGACAATGATCGTGGACGCGAAGGTAAATGCAGCGGAGAGATATAAACTCGTGATAGGTGAAAATCCGAGAAGCAAACTTACGCCGAATCCGAGAATGGTTGTAAAGATGACTTGTCCGACACCTGTTGCAAATGAAACGCCCCCAACATCCTTCACATTTCGCCAGTTCAACCCAAGCCCAACCGTAAACAACAAAAACGCCACGCCGATTTGCGACATGACTTGAAAAACGTCTGAACTTTTTGTGAGAGCGAGGAGACTTGGACCAATGACAACACCTGTAATGATGTAACCGAGGATGAGCGGAAGTTTGAGACGGTGAATCAACATCGATGCAGCAGCGACGATGATGAAGACAATTCCAATTTCAAAGAAGAGTTGTTCGAGCATGAGAGAAGTATAACATAAAACCGTTCGCGATCGCGAACGGTTTTTGCATTAGACAATCTTTTTCACAACATCCTTCTTTGTCTTCGACAAATAAATCACCACTGCAAGGATTGCGATCAGGAACAGGGCGCTCGTCATCGTTGTTCCAAGCCCTAGTCCGCCATCGCTCTTGTCTTGCGAAAGTAAATCGCCAATAGATGCACCGAGTGGACGCGTGAGAATGTAAGCGATCCAGAACGAAAGCACTGCGTTGAGTTTAAATTGTTTATGGGCGATCGTTACGATACCAATGATCGCAAGGAACATCACGGCCGAGAGCGCATAGCCAACATCCAGCTTCTCCGCAACCAAATCCCCTGCCGCGGTTCCGAGTGCGAAGGTAAAAAGAATGGCGAGCCAATAAAACATCTCACGTTTGGTTGTAACGATGCTGTGAATCGATAATGTTTTCTCGCTGTTGAACCACGCAAAGAATGTAATCGCAAGCGCAATCGCGAACACAATCGTCGTTGTTTCGAGAGACACACCGAAGTTGTCGGTCAAGTTATCTGTAATGAGTGTTCCGACAATGCTGAGAAGAACAACTGCAAGCCAATAAATGCCGGGAACATATTTCTTGGATCGGAACTGAGCAACGAGCACCGCAATCAGGATCGCTCCCATGATGTATGTTGTATTTGTGAGGCCGTACCCGAGCGCGCCGTTTAAATAATCCGCCGCGGTTTCTCCAACAGTCGTACAAAGAATCTTGATGATCCAAAAATACAATGTCACTTCCGGGACTTTATTCGCAAAACCAATTCCGTGCTCCTGAAACCATTTTTTGATGAATTGCATAAAGCCTCAATATTAGAGATAAAGATTGTCTTAATCTTAACATGTTCGCCGTACACGTAAAAATACATCGTTGCAAAAACAAAAACATTCAGGCATGTGCCTGGATGTTTTTGGTGACCCCACGGAGAATCGAACTATTGATTGTTTTTCCATTTATTGATAATCTTTTGCCGAAACACATCGCACACGCAAATACATCGCGTGCACAAACTTTCAAAATTGCGTGCAAAATCGGCGCAGCCCGAGCACCGCAAGCGAGATGGGCAGATAGCCCTTCGAGTGCGGAGCGCAGAGGCAAGTCGATTTGGCACCAATTTTGGAAGTTTGTGCGGCCTCATCGTCTAACGGTTAGGACAGCAGGTTCTCATCCTGTAAATCGGAGTTCGATTCTCCGTGGGGTCACCAAAAACACTCAGCGCATGCTGAGTGTTTTTGTTTTGACCAAACAAAAAACCGAGTTGCGTCTGCAATCTCGGTCAAGATTCTTTGCGTTCAATCCCGATCACGTAAAGTGTCATGTTGACCACATCGATTTTGCCTCTGTTCTTATCACACTGAAAAGTGACGCGAATGTGATCCTTCTAGGCTCGTTGAAGGCTTCGGAGCTTTTTCAGGGCATCTTCTGCATCAACAAAGCCTGTATCTTCCAGATCTCCATTGCGAAACTTCATCGTAAGTCCGAATCCGAATTTCTCCATGCGGCCAACCCACTCCGCGAGCGAAATCGGCAAGCGCCAATACTGGTGGAACTCTGGATCATCGGATCGAATCCAATTCAGGTGCTCTGCACATGGGCGACAAGATTTGGGAATGAGCAACGCAAGCTGCATCGCCACATCTTCCCACTGCTTTTTCAGAGCGGCTTCCGCAGCTCGTTTACGAGCAACTTCTTCTGGAATGTTCACGGAGCCTCCTTCTGCTTCGCCTTGTCATGCGCCGCTTTCAGTTTGTAGAGCGCGTTCCCGCAGGAAAGCGTCATGTCAACCTTTGTTGGATGCGCACTCATGCAGTCCGTAACCGCAGAGCACATGCGCATTTGTTCAGTCATGGGATCCATCCCGCGCGCGTACCAGCCAAAACCGAGTCCAATTGCGCCGGCAATGATTGCTTCGACGACGGCGAACGTAATCCGTTTCTTCCATTCTGGATTCATCTTTTCCTCCTGTTGTGAAATTAGTCGTTGTGATGCGTCAACACCTGTGGAGACGCATCCCATTCGATAACCTTGATCGTCACCTCGTTCGGATAATGATCAAGATCATAGATGATTGCGGCCGTGTGCTTATTTTCTTCCAACGTACGCAACAATGCGATTGCTTCTTCTTGCGTTGGTGCAAGCACGGATGCGTGACCAATCCCAGCAAAGAAAAGAAAAATCTTGTTCACGATCCCTCCCATCACATTCTGTGTTCAATCACCTACGGAATTTCCGTATGCAATCGACACGTCCGTTAGATCTCACCTTCTTTCACATTGATCCCATTCACACGCATACAGAGCGGATGGTCGAGATCATTCGAGGTGATCATCATGACCTCCCCGCTTTCGAACTCGAGGAACACGTTCCCCGTTTCACCGATCTCAATGAGCGAGAGTGTTTTTCCTGCGTACTGTTCTTCTGTTCGGGCCATGAAAGCCAGAATCCGATCAGTACGCTCCTCGAACGCACGTGAAAACAGAAGTGTCGGAAAACTTGGTGCATGGATTGGCAACTCGACAGGTCTCCCAAAACACGTTGTGGATACACCATCCACGCGAATCGGAGTGTTTCCGTATTGGCCAAAGTCGAGGTACGTTCCGTCAGAAAAGCGAAGATGGAACGTGATGCCGCCACTTGCGATCATCACTCCAACACACATCTTCCCCACGTGGCGATCATTCAGAACCTTTTGATAAGCCTGACGTGCCCCAAGAGGAACAGGTTCTGAAACAGCTGGCTTTGCTCGAGAAAAAATCCTGGACAGATTCATGCCCGACTCCTTTCCGCGCATTGCGCGGTGAAATACATTCATCTCATCGTGAAAAGATTGAAATAATCCTCACGACAGGACGACGGAATGTATCTGAAAAAAGCGGTTTTGTCAACCTTTAATGAGTGAACTATTGACGAATCTCCATTATTTCTATAAAAAGCCCGTGTCAGAGTGACCTTGAACGACCAAGATTGTCGTGTTCATCAGAAGAAGGAGTTCGCCATGCCGCAAACGATTCCGTACATCGGTGTTACGGGTTTCATGAATCAAGAGGAAGTTCGGGCAGCTCTCGCTGCACTGTCGGGCACCAAGCACGAGCTCATGGTCGGTGTCCTCGCGAGCGCAAAAACGCTTCGTGGGGAGACGAACAGTTGGCCCAATCGGTTTCCGAACGTGCAAGAAATCGCAGGTATCTTCTCTGAGGATCCGCGTACACTCAACCTGATTCACTTTGCCACCGACGATCGCAACACGATCGATGTGCAACTTGCAGACATGATTGAGCTTGGCGGCGCAAACTTGGACGGCTTTCAGCTGAACATGGTTTGGCCAGACCCGCAGTTGCTGCGAACAGCGTTTTTCGGACATCGTCTTCGCGTCGTCCTCCAAGTGGGAACGAACGCGTACAAGCAGGTCAACAACGACCCGCAAAAACTCGCCGAACGTCTCGACGCCTACAAAGAAATTGTCACGGACATTCTGTTCGATCTCTCGGGCGGACTTGGTCGTGAACTTGATGCAGATGCGGGACTTCCGGTCTTGCGCGCCGTACACAGACGCCATCCAAGCCTTGGGCTCGGGATTGCGGGCGGACTGTGCGCTGAGACCCTTCAACTCATCAAACCCATCCGTCGGGAATTCCCGAACGTGAACTTTGATGCCGAAGGAAGAATCCGCGACGACAAAGACGCGCGACTCAACATGAACAAAACCACCGCCTATCTCAAGGCCGCGGTTCGATAGACAAAATCTCTTCACGCTCCCCTGGAGTGTGTTTTTCTTTATACAGCATTTGTTAAACCAATCCGTTGCTCAACAGCCCCAAGACGAAAATCAAACTGATCTTGTCTATAACGCCCCGCCAAAACTTCTTCTTCAAACGTTCTATGTTTTCCCATCATGGCATCAATAGCAAGCAAAAGACGCGACTCCATTGGAATCAATCTTGCGTCAATTTCTTCTCGAATGATTGGTCGGAGCTCTTCTCGCATGACAGCATGCTCAATCAAAAACTGAATAGAGGATGTATTGTCTTCAATTTTTTCTTCGAGAGCATTAAACCGCTGATCCAATTTACCCAGAAACGCATCGAACTTAGCATCGATCTTTTTATCAAGAATATCAATCTTACTGTCAATCTTCCTATCGAGAATATCAATCTTGCGGTCAATCTTTTTATCTAGAATATCGATTTTACTATCGATCTTTTTCTCCAATTTATCAATTTTAAGATCAAGAACATCGATTTTGTTATCAATCTTCTGATCAAGACTTTCTAATGTAATACCAAATTTCTTCATATTGCGTTTATTATAAATGAGTTAAATCATTCTGACAAAACAAAAAGAACTCCCAGGCATTTATGCATTTAGGGAGTTCTTATAAAGATATTTCAACAAAATTTTTCGTGTTTGTCAACGGATCCGTTGTGGATATTCAAGAGACGAAATAAAAAATCGAGTCGTTCAGACTCGATAGAATTACACCGTCGGGAACAAGCGATCGCCTGCGTCGCCGAGGCCTGGCATGATGTAGCCGTGTTCGTTCAGACGATCATCCATGGCACCGATGAAGATCGGAACGTCCGGATGCGCTTTCATGAGACGCTCTGCGCCTTCTGGAGCACCAAGGATGCCGACAAAGATAATGCGCCTTGCAAGACCATCCGTTGCGCCTGCGCGCTTGAGATGCTCGATTGCAAGACACGCGCTGCCGCCGGTTGCGAGCATGGGATCCAGAATGAAACACGTGTCGATATTCCACGCGATCTTCGCAGGAACTTTGCTTCCGTGAAATTCTGGTTCAAGCGTTTTCTCATTGCGCGACATGGACATGTGCCAAACGTACGCATTTGGCAAAAAGCCAAGGAATGCGGAAAGCATGCCGCTGCCAGCACGCATGATCGGAATCAACGCTTGTTGACCACTCAGTTCGTATCCATCCGTTTCTGCGAGCGGCGTTTGAACCGTGTCGACAGACGTTGTGAGATAAGACGTGGCTTCCACAGCAAGAACCTGACTCAAACGATGCAACTCACGCCGGAACACTTCCGGCGTCGTATCTTTATTGCGCAAATGCGAAAGTGCAATGCGCACGATTGGGTGCTTGGAAACAGTAAGAGACACGGGAAACCTCCATAGGTCATGCAAGCATGATGTGGCGAAAGAACTGGCGCGATCATACCGAATTCATTTCCCTGCGTCAACGACACATGTTCAATTGACGTCAAGCGAAAAGCATGTTAAAAACCCCTCTCGTTCTTTCGAGGAGGAGGTTCAACAATGCTCGATGAAATGATCTCGAGAATTCCAACAGAAATGCTTCAAACATTTCTTCGTAACGAATTGCTCATCGCTCGGACGGCAAAACCATTTCCATATCTTGTGTATCATGCAGGACTCTCGTTTAGCGAGAAGATGCTCCTGCGAGATATCTCTGCAAGTTCATTCAACACAAGTTGGGATGAACTGCGAGAGTTAGAACGTCTTGGAGCTGCGCTCGCTGTTCGTTATGCATTGCAGGAAATTCTTGAAGGAGATCTCCTCATTGACCACGTCCCCGTTCTGATTCGATTCGTCAACAAAGCCATGAAGCGCTACCAACTGAGCCTGGATTTTTTCCAAGTGACGGAAGATCAGATCAACCTTCGTGAACGTGCGTATTGGTACACACAAGGCCTTTTCTTCACCGATTGCTTGCGTGTATCACAAGGCGTGCTCGGGACCACAGAATCACGAACGTGGTATCTGCACGAAATTCGCCTGGCCGCACAGAACGGAAAATTTCACAGTGACGACTTCGGACTCGAACACAACCTCTATTACTTTAGTGTGAGACGTCTTCATCACGAGTTGAAAAATCTCCTGGATGAAATGTACGCCGTCACGGATCGAAAAACACGCACACAGCTTTCCAATCGATACAGCTATTTGCGTATGATTGCAGACGATGATCTTGCTGAATTCCCCATCTAACTCATCACCCAAACACATGGGTGATTTTTTGTGCAAAAAAAATGAACGTCCAAGGGGACGTTCAAAACAGTGGTTTTTCTTCTTACTTCGTCCACTTCTTTGTTTGTCTCACTAACAACTCCTTTGCTTTGAGTGGCTCTGCCATAACATCCTTCACCACTTTTTCCATCCGGGCGCTTTGGGATCCTTTCACTAAAACCACATCTCCTTTTTTGATTTCATGATCTAACCATCTTCCTGCTTCAACGGGGTTTGCAAATTCTTCTGTGTGTTCCTCTGGCATTCCCGCTTCAATCGCTGCATGACGCATGTGATGTGCGATCTCACCAACCGTGACCAATCGATCACAGACTTCCGCTGCACGCATCCCAATCATGCGATGTTCCTGTTCTGTTTGGCTCCCGAGCTCTGCCATGTGTCCAAGCACCGCAATGCGCCGCGCAGATTCGACAGGCTGAAACTCGGACAAGATGGAAAGCGCAGACATCATGGATGCAGGCGCTGCGTTATACGTTGAGTCGAGAATGAGCGAGCCTTTGATTCCCGCAATGGGATTCATGCGACCTGGTTCATTTTTTAATGCACCAAGCTTAGAAAGCATTTCATCTATGGATAATCCCAAATGCTGCGCGACCGCAACGGCGGCAAGCACAGAACTTACCGCACTCTTTCCGAGTTGATTTTCTAATTTTATTTCAAAGGATTCTTCTTGCATGTGTACATTCACAAGCACTTCGGAAAAAAGTTCTCCGGGTTGAAAAGAAAAATCCGAACGCGTTTTGACCACATACTCTGTTGCACGAACATCCGCTGTTTCGCGAAATCCATATGTCATGATGGAAGCAATTGCGTGTGCCCCAAGACCAACGACCGTTGAATCATCCGCATTCAAAACGACAAGTCCGTCTTGTGGAACTGCCGCAATCAACTTTGCCTTCTCTTCTGCGAGTTGTCCCATGGAAGAAAAATACGCAACATGAACAGGTGAAAGTGCCGTCATAACCGCAACAGATGGTCTTGCGATGGAAACAAGCGCATCCATATCCCCCGGATGATCGATTCCATATTCAAGCACATAAACCTCGGCCGCTTCTTTTTTTGATGACAACAAAATCTTCAACCATCCAAACACATTCTTTCCAGGCGACTTTACCTCAAGAATGGAAAGTGGAAGTCCAAGTTCATTATTATAATTCTCCCGCGACGTCACAACCGAATACTTCGCCGATAAAATAGTGGCGATTGCATGACGCGTAGACGTTTTTCCAACCGAACCTGTCACACCAATAATGATTGGGTGATGCTTGGCAAGAAACGCACGAGCTTTATTGGCAAGGAGGTGTTCGAGAATTTTTTTCATACAAATAACGCAAATTTACTTTCTCGTCGGTGGTACTTCGAAATACTGTAACAGAAACTTTGCCATATCACCAAAGAATGGTGCGGCAGTGGATTCAGCCCATTGAACATCGCGTGGATGGTTAATACGGACAATCATGGCGAACTTTGGATCTTCTACCGGACCGAAACCTGCGAACGAACCAATCGTGTTATTCAATTCGTATCCACCGTTCGGACTTGGAACCTGAGCAGTTCCCGTTTTTCCGCCGATGTAATATCCCTTCACACCCGCCGCGTGCCCTTCCCCATGTTCCACAACAGACACAAGCATAGCACCCAATGTTCGAGATGATTTTGCACTAATCACTTGCGCCACATCTTGTGGCGATCGCTTATCAACCGTTCCATCGGGATGACGAATCTCATCAACGATGTAAGGTTTTTTCAATACTCCCCCATTTCTGAGGCCTTGCCCGAACGACGCCGTCGCTTGAAAAATTTCTGATTTCTGATCAATGGACTTGATGTTCCCCGCGGACTCTCGTTCAAGTTCAATTCCCGTTTGTTTTCCGAATCCAAATTTTTTAATATATGAATCTAAAACGGGTGGTGTTGTTTTGCGCATGGTAAAAATCATTCCTGTGTTTACCGATTGTTCAAGCACGTTTGTCATGTTGATCAATCCGTATGGTTTTGGAATCGCGTTCTTGATTGGCTTTGGCCAACCATCCACCATAGCCGTTCCTGTATCTGTAAATGTGGTTTCTGGTGTCACAGCACCGGAATCAATTCCCGCAGCCATCGCAATCGTTTTAAAAATCGAACCTGGTTCATAGGCGTCAAAAATTGCGGGATCATTGAATGTGTTTGCATCTTTTACATCCCCAAAGTGATTTGGATCAAAATCTGGCGCACCACACATCGCAAGAATACGTCCGGTCTTAGGATCCACAATAACAATGCTTCCGCTATCTGCCCCATGCCTCAACACCACAGCCGCAAGCGTGGAGCACGCTTTATACTGAATGGTGCGGTCAAGTGTTAACACAACATCAGATCCATTTTTTGCAGGAGTCAAAGAGTGATCCGCAACTGCGATAATATTTCCTGCAATGTCATGATCAGATTTCAAGAATCCTTGTGTTCCAGAAAGTTCTTGGTCAAAAAATCCTTCAATTCCGTAGCGTCCCTTTTGTTTCCCATCTTTATCTGATCCAAGGAACCCTAAGATTTGTCCTCCCATGTTTGATTCTGGATACAACCGCGTTGGTTCCATGGTAAACAAAATCCCTGGCAACTTGAGTACCGTAATACGATCAAGCGTTTCTTTTGGCACTTTGTGTTGAATGGGTTCGTACGGATCTTTACTGTTTGCAAATTTTGTTTCAAGCGCCGCCTTGTGCTCGTCATCAATCAAAAGAATGGACGCAATCGTGTCTGCCGTTCCTTTTGCGTCTTTGATGTATCTTGGATCCGCATACACAAACGCGAGTTGTTGATTCGTGACTACAGGAATCAACTCATTTCCATCGTGCACAAACACTTGCCCACGCTCTGGATACAGTTTTTGAAAAATTTCATGCTGACCACTTGCAAGTGCGGCGTAGTTTTCATGCTCAACCACTTGAATGATAAATAACTTCAGCACAATCACCCCGGCAAAAAATAAAAACACGGAGCGCAATGCTTCAATGCGCCACTCGCGTTTTGTTCCTGTTTGTTGTTGCCAAGGTTTGCGAGAAGGTTTCATAATTATTTCCCCAGTCCAAATCCAAAGAGTGAACCTTTTCCGCGTGGATTTGTTCCACGTTTTACCTCTTCTCCATCATTCACACCGTCTCCATCTGTGTCTGCCTTATTTGGATTCGTTCCAAAAAATCCTTCTAAAATAGTATCCAATCCATCCCCATCTGGATCCGTGGCAGACTGAACGGTTTGGTCTGGAATAGAAGATCCTTGTGTAAGAACAACCGACAATCTTCCAAGAACGGTTGCACTTGTGGGCAATGCATGAAGAATAGATTGATAAATGGAAGCAAAAGAAATAGGTGATGCAGGTTCTTGCATATCAAACGACTTATTGAAGTCCGAAAAACCGATGCGAATATCAATAGGCATCAATTCATGAGAGTGTTCTTTGGGAATACCTCCAATAGCTTGCAAGCGGTACAACAAATGATCATTCTTGCCGATCCATAATCGGATAGACATGTTTGCAAGATCTGTCGCAATCGTATCGATGTTTAAACGCTCTGCGTCTGTTGGCTCACGATCTTCACGCGCGCGAATGACATCATACAAAAAAGATTTCAACGCATCCGTGTCAAATCGCGCATCAACGACGCGTGTTCGTTCACCACTCAGCGTTTCTTCTGTTCCGTCAAACTTCACTTGAAAAACGTCTGTGAGTGCGAGCATGACACGCAAACGTTTCATGGAGTCCGGTGTCCAAGGTGTTTGCGAAGAAAAAAATGGAATCGGAATCTTTAAATTTGGAACAAGCGAACCCCAAGATGGAAATTCTCCCGGAGCAAAGGAAACCCATGTCTCTGCTTTATCGAAATTGATTCCTTGCACCGTTGGTCCAGGTGGTGTGTATGTGAGAAATGTCTTGTCATCCTTCACACGAAGTTCTCCGGACAAATCTTTATACTGATTCGACTTACTTAAAAACACCGCGCGAAATGTTGTGTCGTGTTCTAACTTGGTTGGATCTGCCAAACGAACAGGTCCACTTGTATAAAGCGTTGTGAAAATATCCTCGCCCCCATCTGAAACGGTCCAGTGGAATCCTCCGGACTCTGTCACCGTTTGCAAACGAGACATAGCAACCGTCATGCGACGTATTTCATCAACAGGACTAAATTTTGTGAGCACAAAATACGACGCGGCTGTCATGGAGAGGACAACTAAAACGCCGAGACAAATAAAGAGAAGAGACTTTCGCATGAAAAAAAATACAGATACGTATTCGTATCTGTATTTTACCTGGATTCTTAAATCTCTGAAAGGTCGTCTTCTGAAACCGTGCGGCCAACGTAGGACACAGCTTCTCCGGAGTTTTCGTTTGTGATGACACGGAGTGTTTCTCCGTCTTTGGATTGATAGTCTGAGAATCCGTTGCGATCTTCTTCTTCAAGGAGAGCATCGCCATCCACTTGCTTTACGACACCCGCGTCTTCATAGCTGAATTCGTATTCCTTGTTTTGAAACAAGATGACTTCAGATGGTTCAATTTCTTCTGTGATTTGGTGGAAGAGAACGATTTCGTCTTCTTTTGGTGCGACAGACAACATATTGTCTTCATCGTCATACAACCAGAACATGGTTGTCCCATCATCAAGCGTAATTTCCGCTTGTCCGATTTTTGTGAATGGTTCGTTTGCAACACTCACACTCTCACCTAATTCCATGGCCAAAAGATCGCTGATTTTCATATGTGTTTACGTTGGAGCAAGTCCTCCTTATTTTTTTACTTCTTTGGCGATTATACTCGATCACGAAATTCTGTCTACCCAACGAAAACGCCCATTTTACGGGCACTTCCTGCGTGCAACTCTTGACAAAACCCCATTTTTATGGTATATTGTGTTCTCGACCATGAGATATGAGCACATCGTTCCTGACGTATCACGTCAAGAGTGATGTGGTCGAATCCAACGTGGAGGAAACCAATCCGTGCAGCAATGCACACCTCGAGCCTTAAACACGCTCTTTTCAAGGAGTCCCCGTGAACAAGAACACCATCATGGAACGCGATCTGTCCACCTGCGAATTCGTCCGCGAGCAAATCAAGCCGCCGGCGAAGGAAGGAATGGACGCGACCAAGATCCGCACCTACAAGATGGGCGAGTGCGTCGTGGAGTTCACGCTCCCGGCCGACCTCGTCTGCGACATCATGACCGTTCCCGGCGTTGGCGACATCCTCCATGCCAAGGTGAACGGCGTCGACATCCACTTCCACGGCGGCTTCCAACCGACCGCGGGCCAACTGTTCACCCTCTCGTGCGAGACCTTCGTGAAGACGGTGGAGCGCTGCAAGCCCGACGGCTCGGAAACGAACCAGGGCTGGCGGAACTACTACTACTTCCTGGATCTGCGCCCGACGATGGAAGATGCCACCAAGAAGCTCGACATCCGCGACACCGCCTCGCCGAACTACAACAGCGAAGGTCGTCGTTTCGAGGATCAGATCTTCGACGGGCACTTCTGCCACGTCAGCGGCGACAAGAAGCGGGACACGCACATCGCGTTCACCTCGCTGAAGACCGGCGACACCAGCATGGCCCAAGCCTTCGCTGATCGCCGCCCGCGTCGCCCCGTCCTGGCCAGCCGGTAGACCCTCTTGCCCCGAGCAAGAAGAAAAACCTCGAGCACCCGCTCGACGTTCCCTTCTTCACAGCTCGGGGTTTTTCTTTTGCAAAAATTTATCTTTGGAACAAAAAAATCTTTTGTGATCCTTCTGCTTCATTTATAACATCCGGTGTCCAACCCGGGATTGCCCACACATATGTAATCACGCGCGCACCCGGTTTTAATTCCGCTTCCAACTTGGGGCGGATTTTTTCATAGGTCTCTGGCATGAGAAACATATAAACCACATCTACGCTCGAAAGATCTGCATGAAATGCATTCCCAAGTTTAATCTGAATATTCGTAAGACCACTCAACTTAACCTGCAGCCACGAAATCCAAACTTGAAGCAGGGATAATTCAAGCCCGATCACATGCGCGTTCTTCGCGTGTGCTGCGACGGCCCGACACACGCGACCATTTCCACAACCAAGTTCAATAAAGGTCTCGCCGGGTTTTAAATCCGCGAGCTTGATGATTCGTTCAAAATCTTTCTTCCACGTAGGAACCCAAGGCGCGCCTGCGTTTGCGGCGTACGCGAAAGAAATAAGAATAATGAGACCGATAAGAGAAAGGATCCACATAGTGCGGACACTATAGCATTCAAAGAAAAAAAGATGAACCAAGGTTGGTTCATCAAGAGCCTTATTTCTTCATCACGCGCAGACAACACTCTGTATCACGAATTGGACACGAGGGTTTGTCCTTGTCAGCGTACTTGTCGCAACGGCCGCACGTGAGTTCCCACGGGACAGGATCACACCAGTCCGTGTGGGACGCAAGATTCATCAAGCGACCAAGATGAACCGAAACGGGATTCGTGGTCACACCAAAGATGATGCGATCTTGCGTCTGAAGCAGTTCCTTCATGGCAAGATACAATCCGTGTCCGATTCCATGACCACGCAAATCCTTACGAACCCACACCGTTCCGACTTCGTGAAAACCATCCGCAACTGACCATGCGGCGAAATACCCGACAATGTGCCCGTCACGCAGCTCAAGAACGGCATAACCGTCTTGATAGACACGCTTCAGCTGATCCGGCGTCGTGCGCGTATGCAAGATCGCTTTTTCAGGCAAAAGGTTTTGAGACAACTCATTCCAGCATTGATCTGGAATATCTTCGATCATCGGACGCAGGTTTTTCGACATAGCACTCTCTCCACGTTTTCCTCTTGGAAAACAAAACGAGCCATCAACTTGATGACTCGTTTTTGATTTTCAAAGGTGAAACGCAAAGATGAGCCATCAAATGATGACTCCGCGACGGGAAGAAAGTTGGTTCACGATGCATTTCATACTACATTCAATATACGCTTCCCTTATTCCTTGTCAAACATTTTTATTCCACATCATCTCGCACGTTGCGATCCTCGAGAAAAAAACAATAACCCAAGCGCAAGGATCACCCCAATCACTCCAACCCAAGCGAATGTTTGAAGAGTTCCAAACACCTGCGCGATCAATCCCCCAATCATGGGACCAATAATGTATCCGATATTCCCAAATGAATCTTGTGCGGTTTCGATATGTGTTTCAAATTCTGGTTTACGGACTATTTCATCTGCATACATTCCGTTGATAGACGGTAAGACAAAAGAAATTGCGAGAGAAGATAAAAATCCTCCGAAGACAAGAAGATACGGATTTTTCAAAACGAAAAAACTTGTAAAGCACAACGAACCAAGCAACAGGGCAAAAAACGCAACACGTTTTTTTGCATGTGTTTTTGTGACTCCCCCAACCATCCAGCCCGTTACAAGCATCGGAAGCTGGTGGACGAACATAAAGATTCCCCCAAAACTCCACGTAGCATTTCCTACGTGATCAATAAGCGGAGCGATCGTCCAATAAATGGATTCAATCAAACTCAACATGGCGGTTACAAGCAAAATGGGAAGAAGAGAGAAAATGACGCATGATGAATGTGCTCGCTTCTTTATGTGTGTGACAGGTGCCTCTTCCGGCAAAAGAGCATCCGTATCTGTTTCCGATCCTCGTCTCAGAAGAAGAAAGACGAGAAACGCGATTCCTAAAAATACGTAAGCAATTACAAATGGAATTCCATTTTGTTGCAGATCAACAAGCGAAGACGCGATGAGTGGGGCAGTCAGATACGCGAGCGCAATAAAAACGGCGATGACTCCAAAACTCTCCACGTGATCTTTTTTCTTTGTGAATCTCCCAATAAAATCCATGGTTCCACAACTATACAAATCGTAATACACGCCCCACACCGCCATTCCTAAGAGAAAGAGGATGGCCGAAACAGATTGCCAAATAATGAATGGAAGGGTCAGTGCAAACAGAAACATGAACAAAAATAACCGACGAAAATGTGTTTGTTTAAAAACGCGCAGCAGTATTTGGTCAAAGAAAAGTCCGGCTATAGACGATGTTCCAACAATCAATCCCATTTTGAACGTACTCATCCCCGTGTCCAGCATGGCAATCGGAACAAAGTATCCAACGATTCCATCACAGAGCAAAAAGAAAAAAATCATGAGCCCAAGTGACAGGACAAGTCTATGTTTTGTTTCAAACGACCGAATGTGATGAAACATGGCAAAAAGATTCGGAGCGTGATGTGAATGTTTTTTCATATACTGAACAAATAGTACCGTTTTTCATCAGAAGCATCAAAGGAATATTGACAAAATCGTCAAAAACCTGTATGATCGCGCGTCCTACCCACGGTGGGTTTGACGCAAATAGCTCCTCTTTTCAAAGGAAAAGCAATGCCCAGTTTGGCTACTTCCCCTCTGACCACGGTCGCGGCCCTTCATGCCGCAGACACGATGCTTGGCAAGGATCGTCGATGGCTGCACACAAACGACACGCAACGAGGATGGCTCGAACGCACATACCGTCCGGGTGTCCCCGACCTTGCACGCGTGCCCGAGATCATCTCGCATGCGACGGGCAGCATCTCGAATCATATCGAGTTCCTGCGCAAGCATGGTTGGCAGGCACAACTCACGGATCCTCTGACCGATGGCGCGATCGCCACGGCCGCCGTCCTCGACGTTCTTGTCGAGTGGTTGGCCGAAGGTCAGGATTCCGACATTCGCATTCCGGGTGGTGAACACTTTTCCGGATTCGAACTGAAGCACGAGCCTCACGTGAATCCGATCGTCATCAATCAGCATCTTCAGATGGTCGGCCATCACATCATGCTTGGTACCAAGTCCGGCGACATCGTGCACATCATGGAAACGGAACGTCCACCCGTGAGCGTGCTCGATCTGCTCGAACTCGTGGACACGATGATCAATGGCAAACAACGTGCGGCACGTTCGTGTACCGTCGTCATTCCGAAGGTAGATCTCGCAAGCAAGCAGTCGCTCGACTGGTTGCCCGGGTTGCACACCACGGATGAACGTGATTTGTACTATGTCATCGCACAAGCCGTGCAGCAGGCAACGCTCAAGATGAACGAAACCGGCGCGCGCGCTCGTGCGGCGGACGAAATGCGTGTGACGCGTGGAATGACTCCTCGCGAAGACAAACTCATCATCGACAAGCCGTTCCTGTTTGCGATCACCCGTCGCAACGTGCAGCTTCCGATCATCGCCGCATACGTGGATTACGAAAGCTGGAAGGATCCGGGAAGTCTGGAACGGTAATTCTCAACCCCTCGCACACTGCGTCGGGTTTTTTTATTACTACTTGCTCTCAAAAAAAAGACACCGCTAAATGCAATGTCTAAGTAATCAATCCATCCTGTGTCAGTTCTTGTCGCAGCGCATCAATTCCGACCGTGCGTCGCGCAATGATTCCAACGGATGCCGCGGCATCAACGTTCAGAACACTGTCGTCAAAGAACAACACGCGATTCGGTTTCACGTGTAGCTCTTCAAGCACACGATGAAAGTACGCAGCGTTTGGTTTGCACACACCGAGTTCGAATGATGGGAGGTGTCTGTGAAAATATTGGAGAAAATTCCAACGCTCAAATCGCCTCCAATGCAATGAACTTGTATTTGAGACACTCACAACGGGAATGTTCGAAGAGAGCTCAAGAAGAAGTTCTGGAACGCCCGGAAACAATTCTGTGGGCGCAGCCTCGAAGGAAGCAAGAAACTCCGCTGGGCTTGTGCAGAGCGAAAGCTCTTGAACCAATCGGTCAGCAAACTCCTGCTCGGAGCACTTTCCCGATTCGAACGCATGCACAGCCGGCGACAAAAGCCACTGATGTTTAAGTTCGTCCAGGGTTGGGATGTTTGTCCAAGCAAACAACTGATCCCAGCCACCAAGCCGCACAAGAACGCCACCAAGATCTAGCAACACGAAATCAAATTGATGAGTCATGTTTCCTCCGTAGAACGCACCCTACCGAATCAATCAGACAAATGCAACCAGACGCATTTGACATATGATCGAAAGACATGCAATCATGATTCTGATATGACATCTGTTCGAAACATCACATCCGCTTGGTATTACGTCGGCCAAATGCCGAGGATGTTTTAAATTGATTCAGGAATCGAATGAATAAACATCCTCAAGAGAGGATGTTTTCTTATATGAATGAAATACGTTTTGGCGATATCACAACTCTCGCACTGGATCACCCAGGGGCGCAGGATTTAAATTACCGCGCGCGGCGCAATCGAATTGCAGAAGCAGCGCGGGCGTACGCAGCTGATCCATCGGTCATTCCGATGATCGAGTATACGGACGAGGAGCATACGACATGGAGTGTGGTCACAACAACGTTGCGACCACTACACAAAGCGCACGCAAGCGCGCTTCACCTCGACGCACAGAAACGTTTGCAGATCTCGACGGACGAGATTCCACAACTTCGATCTTTGAGCTCGTCGATCGA
>JAPLZK010000003.1:274443-367614 GCA_026395055.1 Candidatus Uhrbacteria bacterium
CTGATCGACCCACGATTATTTCTTACGGCACTCGGACGTCGCGTCATGTACTGCACACAATACATTCGACATGCATCCAAACCCGAGTACACACCCGAGCCAGACATCATTCATGAGGTCATCGGCCACGTTCCGGCTTTTCTCGACCACGATATGGCAGACTTCTCCGCCATGATCGGCGCACTTGCCGCACGCGCATCGAATGAAGAGTTGATCGAACTCGAGCGATTGTACTGGTACACCATTGAGTTTGGACTCATTCTCGAGAACGGAAAGACAAAAGCATTTGGTGCCGGACTTCTCTCGTCGATAGGTGAACTCACGCATGCAATGTCTCATCCAGAAATCGTGAAACCGTTTCGCATTGAAGAAGTTGTAAAAAAGCCTTACGACTTCTCTACCATGCAAACAACCTTCTTCGTGATGCCGTCATTTGCCGAAGTGCAAAAACAGACTGCCTTGCATTACAAACACCTCATGTTAAACTGACTGCGAAATTATTTTCTATGAAACCAATCCTCCTTCTCCAAATCCGACCAGAAGATCCGGCGTCCAACGGCGAATATGAAGCAATCTTAAAATTCGGCGGACTCTCGGTGAATGATGTTCATCGTGTTCGTGTGGAACAAGTTGGTGTGCCGGAAGTAAACTTTCATGACTACTCCGCAATTATTGTTGGTGGTGGCCCTTGGAATCCTGGCGACCCGGATGAGAAAAAAACGGACGTGCAAAAACAATCTGAGGAAAAACTTATTCCGCTCATGCGCGCGATCGTAGACAAAGATATTCCCTGCTTTGCCATTTGCTATGGACTCGAGATTCTCACAAAAGCTCTCGACGTCGAGATCACACATGATTTTCATGAGAAACCTGGCGCAGTCGATTTGGCCATGACAGAAGAAGGTGTGCTCGACCCACTCCTCGCGGGGCTCCCTCGAGAATTCCGCGCCATGGTTGGACACAAAGAAGCCGCGGCTCGAGTCCCCGATGGTGGAACACTACTTCTCTCTTCGAAGGATTGTCCGCCACACATGTTTCGCATGGGGCACAATGTGTATGCGATGCAATTTCATCCAGAACTCGACGTCGAGGGAATGCTTGTTCGCATTGAAGTCTACAAACATCTTGGATACTTTCCGCTCGAACAAGCCGAACAAGTAAAAGAAGAAGTGCGCCGCGAGAACATCACCGTGCCAATGGAAATTTTAAAACGATTTGTAGATCGATATCATACATAAAAAAAGAACCACCCGAGAGATTGGGTGGTTTTAGTTTGCCTTGTCGTCTTTTGACGCCTCGGGAGTTGCGACAGGTGCGTCCGTTACGAGCACTCCTCCCAATTCCGTTGCAAGCGTTTGCATGCACTGTGTCACGATCTCTTCCATGTTTTTTGGCAAGAACCGTTTGGAACTTGCAGAGCGCAGAGCAATCATCGTCATGCGAGCCACTTCAAGGTTCGACGCATTGTCGATATAGTCTTCAATGGACCACGCGAGTGATTCAGAAGTGATCTTGTCGCCACCGTTTGTGACCGCGCGTTGATACGCACGACGCACAATGACTTCAATGTCTGCCCCTGATCGACCAGCGGTCAATTTTGCAAACGGATCGAACGATTCGATCTCATACGGAAACGCGTATCGCTTTGCCATGACAGCAAAGACTGCTGCACGTGTTGCTTCATCCGGCATGAGAACCGGAATCCGTTCATCTGTTCGACCAGCTCGTTTCAACGCTGCATCGAGAAGGTCTGGACGATTCGTGCAGCTGATCACAAAGATCTGACCACGAATGGCGGGATCCGAGAGAAACTGCATCCACGCACCCTGCTGATGCGCACTCACGCCGGAATCTCCTTGGACTTGATCGCGACCAATGTCTGTTCTGTCCACTTCGTCACGAAGGACAATGACGGGCGCGAGTTCACGAAGCGCAAGAAACATTTCTGCAATGATCCGCTCCGACTCACCAACCCACATGGACTTCGTGCTCTTCACTTTCACGTACAGAAATCCACATTCGCGTGCGAGTGCTTCTGCAACCGCGGTCTTTCCGGTTCCCGGAGGACCCATGAGCAGCGTCCCCATTGGCACCGCGCGATATTCTTTTCGCAAAATCGCATCGCGTACTTCTGTGAAGTACGCTTTGATGTCGTCGAGTCCACCGATTCCTTCGAATCCGTACATGGGCTCAACGACGTCGAACAAGTGTCCGTACGCCTGACGCAAAAGCTCAATGCGCGTAGCAAGAATCTCTTTGCGTGTAAGCGGAACGTTGTCCAAACGCGTGTCGAGCAAAAGCGTTGCGATCTGTCGGAATCCAAGTCCGTGCAAATCGTATGCCGCTTCAATGAGGCCCTGTTCCGGAATGGGACAAAACCCACGTTCAAGTAGCGTTTTCAATTTCTCTTCAGTCTCTTGAATCTTGAGCGCAACCGCTTTCGCGTCCGGATGTTCTCCAGGCTCTCGAGCAAATTGCGCACTCTGATCCAATTCTTTTCGATACGACATCATGAGCTCATGCTCAATCGAAAGATTCTTTCGAAGAACTTCCATCCTGACGCGTTCCGCTGTTTGCACTTTGCGTCGCGCTTCTTCAACGCGTGCTGTGTGCAATGCATCGACATTCGCGAGCTCACGCTCCAGTTCGTCGAGACGAAGCGCGTGTTGCACATCTTCTCGCGGAACGTAGATCGGAAAACGGTCTGTATCAATTCCGCTCAACGAATGAAAGTTGGACCAATGTCCTGTTCGACTTCCAACTTCGAGCGTCACCACTTGTTGTGTGTCATGTCCGACGACGGTGAACTGATGCGAAACAGGCTTGTAATCCGCGCCGATTTTCGGCGAACTATGCAAACCCGTCTTCAACGTAAACACCTTGTCGTTATTCACTTCGTGCACAATATGAAGCCCTTCTCGACCTGCGCTGAGAAAAAATCCATCACCCACTTTCATGGTTTGCATCACGACGCGAACATTCTTTGGCGTCACTTGCAGCATGTGCGAAGAAAGTCGCGCATTCAATTGCTGAATTTCACGACGAATCTCTGTGGCTCGCTTATCACGATCCCATGAAGCAACAAGCTCTCACTCGGAGCGCACACACGTTTCGTAATCTTCCTCCGCGCGTTTGACCGCACGGATTCCCTGCGCCTTCATGTGAATGTCACGACTGAGCGCAATCAATGCTTCCTTGAAACGCTTATGCTGTATGGCTGCATCATGCTCAATGCGCGCAATCGCTCCACTCTGCTCAAGCGCAAGGACGGAAAGCTGATCACGCAATTCACGCTGTTCGTGATTGCACAAACGCAAGATGAACGCGCGACGCATCGCCTCAGACGGAATCGCAATGTGAACGCGTGCAAGCGGCAAGTGCTTGTGACGCAAACGCTCATGCAGCGCCTCCATAACAACCGTGCTCCCAATGAACACAATCCCTTTTGCGCGATACGTCTCGTTCGTAAACAAATGCTCGATCATCACGGCCGTTGTGTTGTTATTCGCAACACCGGTCTGTACACGTCCGAGCCAGGCGTCCATGTTTGGAAACAGAATCAGACATCGCACAGCATCAATCTGCGCGCGCGACGATTGATGTGGCATCCGATCACAGACATAGCGCATCATGCGAAGCGCGGCATCTGGATCTGTTGGAAGTGTATTTGCTCTGACCGTCTGACGCGCAAGCGCAATTGGATCTTTTGTTTTGGCTTCATTTTCATCTTGAAGCAACGCATTGAACATCGTGTCCGACTCTTGTGAGTGGAAACGAAATCCAAATGCGGGATCAAAGGTCCATCCGCGCAAATGCGGAACACCTTCTTCCACAAATTGTTGCCAAGAAAGCAATTGATCGGGGTGATACGTTTCCGAAATCATCATGCCCGGGAAACCGTCTGTGACTGAACCGGTACACAGAACTGCGTTACGACCGCGCGCAATCTGAAGCTTAAGTTGCTTGAGCCAATCCATGCAGACTCCTTTTGTAAAGAGACGACCTGACATCTGAAATCCTCATTCAAGGATCGCAGATGAAAAGGGTGATGTGTTAGACATCACCGAGTATTCCGGAAAGAGCGAGCGCCGCACGAAGGTGCGCATGATTCATGACACCAACGGCGCGTGTCTGTTTTGGATCGATCACCAGTTCCATGTAGCGCTGTTCAAAATCCTCCACCTTGTATCGATCCGTGAGGAGATGCAGATGTTGATTTGAGGAGCCGCGAAGAGGAAGCGATGTTGGACGTTGTCGAATGAACGGACCATCGATGAGGACATCCAAGGTTTCGAGAAGTTCTCGAGATCCATCTGGCGCATGTCCTTTTTCGAGATATCGTTTTGTGTATCCTGACCAAGACTGAATCGAAAGACCAAGCTCTCGACACGCCCGAGCAATAAACGCGAGCGCCTTTGCTTGTTCAAATGGTTCCCCACCCGAGAAGCTCACGCCCTCAATCTGATGTTCAAATTTCATGCGCGTAATCCACTCGCACACTTCTTCAACCGTTGTCTCGGTTCGAACGGCGTGATCAAGATACTCGGGCGTAATACAACCAGAGCATAAAATCGAACAACCGCGAACCCAGAGAACCGAGCGTTTGCCCGGACCCATCGCCGAGGAAACTTCTTGTTGTCCACCGAGGTTGAGGAGCATTATCCCCCGCCTTTCTGACGCAACAGTTCCGGAATCGGAACCGCGCGCACAGGGTCGTGACTTCCGTTTGGTTTCATCTCCATGCCAAGGAAGGCAAATGCGGCACGCATGCGCGCATCCATCACCTTGCACTTCGTAGGATCCCGATGCTCCACATCAACAACCGTTTGGCCATCTTTTGTGAGCATCACAATCACTTCATTGCGATCCGCCATGTTACACCTCCTCCTTCAAAGGAAAGCGCATGACAACGGTTCCCTCGTTTGTGGTCTTCACTTCATCGGCGTCTGTACCGAGAAGCACTTGGAAGACGGCTTTCGTCATCCGTTCGCGATAGATTTCCTCGAGACGCGGTTGAGAAGCTGGCTTTGAATGACGAACGTTGGGTTCCGTGGAAACGCGTGGACTGTAATCCCTCGCTTCCAAAAAATTCCCAAAGCATTCACAGGTTCCACGTTCTGAAACGACGATCCCAAGATCGATAACTTCTGCCTGCATCTCACCACGCAACCTAGCGCTGTATCCGGCCGGTTTGGTAACAAGCCCGATCAATTCGCTTTTGGCATCCATGGGAAACAAATTTTGCGTCTCGACAATCTTCCGAGCTTCTTCGCCCTGAACAAATGTTCTGCCTTGTTCTTCGGCAAACTGCTGCATGGATTCACGCATCACATGCTTGCGAACAGAAACCCAATCGATCTTGCGCAATTCACGCGCGGCCTCTGGGTCTGATTGTGCAAGCGCATCTGCGACGGTCTGAACATCTTTCATGCCTTCAAAACAAAAGGCTTGTACGGCAATGCTTTGACTGGACATCTTATCTCCATTTCGCTCACACGAGCTCCTTTCTCATTATCAAATAAACCCCATTTGGTCAATAAAAAAATCCTGCCGAAGACAGGATATGAGAGATTAAACCGGCAACTCTTGAATGAACGTTGGTTCGGGACCGTTTCCAAAATTCGGTGAACCGAAGTCGAGGATAGACGGAGACAAATCACCATCGCGATTCTGTTCGGAGATTCGCTGAGCTTGCTCGGGCGAAAACGGCACGCCGCGTAAATCCTTCAGGGCATCCATCAATATCGGCGAACCGAACCGACTTCCGTTCACCGCAAGGTAGCGCGCATCCTGAGAGACAGAGAACGATTGAATGTAGCCATGGAACGTTCCAAGCACAGAAATCATCTCGCCTGTCTTTGTGTTGAAAAAATAAATCAGATCTTTATCTCCCCCCACAACAAGGACACGACTATCCGCAGAAAGAGCGATTGCATCAGAGAAGTGTGCGGGGAGATTGATTGCATTCAACACCTGAAGCTCAGGAAATGAAAGACGCTTGAGCGCGCCGCTTGATCCACCCACCACAATGAACTGACCGTCATAAGAAAACACAATGGATTCAATCCACCAATGATGAACCTCCACCAGTTTTGAAACCTCGAGCACGTCTCCCTCTTTGGTAAACGTGATGATCGAGACAAACCCACTGCCAGTATCTTGCCCTTCCGACATCGAAACAACGGCAAGATTTTGGATCGGATGAAATGCAATGGCGCGCAGACAATGCGGAAATGTAACGGCGGCAATGCGCCTGCCTGTCTTCACATGCCACGTCATCATCGTTTTGTCGTCACCTCCACATGAAACAAGAAATCCATGTGTCGGATGAAACGCGACGTAACGAACAGATGTTTCATGTCCAACAAGTCCGAGTGGTTCAACATCCATCTGATGTTCATCCGGTCCCCACAGAAGGACATGAGGCGATTGCGCTGCGACCGCAACGTATCCACCATCTGGCGAAATCGCGACTGCACGACCAAGCGCATGTGGACAACACGTCTTTGAAAATCGTCCGCCGGTTTTCAGATCCCAAAAGACCACTTCGCCTTCGTGCCCAACAGACACAAGACGATTCGACGCAAGATGCATCGCAATTCCCACAACAGGCGTTGTGTGTTCCCCGCGAAATACTCGACTGCGCGGCGCTGTTACGATCAACGGTTTGTCTGACATGACGTCTCCTCTCTGGAATGAGCCAGCAATGTTTACCAAATAAAAACAACGGAGTCAATGCATGAACTCCGTTGTTTTCTCGAGCACTCTCTTAAAAATCGATCCCTTCTCGTGCTTTCACGCCAGAATAAAAATAATGTTTCTTGAGTCCAACCTCGCTGATCAAATGTGCGCGGTCACGAAATGCTTGTGGAACGTTTCTGCCAGTCAGCACAAGTTCTGTGTTCGCCGGTTTCTTCTTAAGAAGCACGAGTACATCCTCGACGGCGATCATTCCGAGATCTGTCGTCGAGTTGATCTCATCCAGAACAATCAAATCATATCCTGCGTCAAACATCCGTTGTACCTCGAGAAGTCCGCGTACGGCTTCTGCCCGATCGACATCCTGAATCGAAAAATCAAATCGACCTGTAACAGGATCAATACGATCTCGGCCTGTGGCAACGAGATCGACGCCGAGATTTCGAAGAATATCGCGTTCGAAGTAATGTGACTCACCACCCTTATCGAAGTACACGACTCCAACTTTTTTTGCAGCACCAACGGCACGAACCATAAGCCCGGTCGCAGATGTTGTCTTTCCTTTTCCATTTCCGGTAATCACCTGGATAAGTCCAAACCCTTGATGGCCGATCAAATCGCGATCGTTTGCGATTTGAATTCCTTCGCTTGTGCGATACGCCTCGAGAGCACAACGAACCGCTTCGAACATGGGAATCGTCGTCTCTTGTCGCGGATCAATCCAAACATGTTCGGTGTGTTCTTCGGAAAGACGAATGGAAACGTCTCCGATCGGAATGAGATAAAAAATTCCAACAACCGCGTCGCGGTCGCCATCCTCAAATCGATAATGATCCGCGTAGAACGGTCGTGCTTTTGAAACATCAACATCAAGACCGAGTTCTTCTCGCAGTTCGCGTTGAAGCCCTTCGAGGAGGGTCTCCCCCGCATCCATGCGACCTCCAGGTGGTTCATACGAGGCATTTGCATCTTTGCCCGTATGACGAACAAACAGGATTTTCCCCTGTGGATTTACCAAAAATGCTTTATTGGAGACAAATTTCTTTTCCATAGGTGATTATGATAGCACACGAATCAGACAATAAAAAAAATCGATCATTTCTGATCGACTAAGCTTATCGCCAAAGAATCTGATTCCGTTCCGCGCCGACGCCGATACCGGAGACAACGGTTCCCGTTTGCTTTTCAATGAGCTCAATGTACGCACGAGCCGCGGCAGGCAGCTCCTTGTAATGTCGACAGTTCGACAAGTCTTCGTTCCATCCTGGCATGCGAAGCAAATGTGGCTTTGCGTTTTCAAGAACAGAACAGGTGAGCGTTGTGTAATCATCCACATCGATGTAATGATCACACACAAACAAATCTTCTAGATCCGTGAGGATATCAAGCTTCGTGATGACAAATTCTTCGATTCCGCTAACGCGACGTGCTTGTCGAAGCGCTGGCAGATCAAGATATCCGCACCGACGTGGACGTCCCGTTGTTGTGCCAAACTCATGACCACGACGACGCAGTTCTTCCCCACGCTCGTCTTGCAATTCCGTTGGAAACGGTCCTGCACCAACGCGTGTGGGATATGCCTTTGCCACGCCGATCACACGATCAAACGTGTGCACACCAAACGTTGCCGATACACCCGCAGACGTGCAGAGCGATGATGTCACAAACGGTCGCGAGCCATGATACGCGTCGAGCATAACACCTTGCGCACCTTCGAACAGAACGTTCTTGCCATCATCGAGCGCGCGATGCACACAGGCACGCGTGTCGCCAATATGTGGAACGACCCGATCCGCAAAGGACATGAGCAAATCGATCGTGTCATCGAGATGCATCGGATGAACACGCACATCAACCTGTTCGATGCGAATTTGTTCTCCACGTACAAGCGACCACGCGCCGAACATTTCTTCCATGTACCTGCCGCGCGTAAGCACGGCGCGGACGGAATCTGCAGAGCGCAAATCTCCGAGCGTCACACTACGACGCAACCAAAAGTCACTGTACGCAGGACCGATTCCACGTTTCGTGGAGCCAATCGCACGCGCACCAAGAGCGACTTCACGCACCGCATCCATCATACGATGGATCGGAAGTACAATGGGCGTTTGCTCGTCGAGCAAGACGCGCGAACCGAACTCACGCGCGAGCGCGAGTTCTTGCACAAGAACCTCCAGATCACACACCACACCTGGCCCGACAATGTTCATCTTGTCTTCGTGGCAGATACCACTCGGCAAAAGATGAAGCGCGATGGTCCGATCCCCAATGACAAGCGTATGTCCGGCATTGCCCCCGCCTTGAAAGCGCGCAACCACATGCGCGTCTTTTGCGAGGACATCCGAAATTTTGCCTTTTCCCTCATCGCCAAATTGGGCTCCGAGGATTACGATTGCTCCCATGAGATTCCTCCTTGCACGCACAGAAAACAGGCGCGCCACATCGCAAGGTATCACAGGGTGGAAAAGACGGAAAGGGCGGTGAGCACGCTCAAAAAAAATAACGATACACCCCTAAATGGCGTATCGTTACACGGTCGTCTACACAATTGGCAAAGAGAAATAAACCGTCGTGCCCTTTCCTTCTTTTGACTCAAACCAAATTTTTCCTTTGTGTGCTTCAATAATGGATTTTGCAATATACAATCCAAGCCCTGTTCCATCTCCCGCATTGATCGCGTTGTCTGCCCGGAAAAACTTTTCAAAAATTTGAGACTGCTGATGTTTTGGAATGCCCATTCCAAAATCCTGAACAGAGCAGCTTAATTGTCCAGTCTCTTTTTTACACGATAGATGAATCTTCCCTTTTGGCTGAGAGAACTTCACCGCATTGTTTAAAATATTTTGAAGAACCTGCTCTATTTTTGACCGATCCATCAAAATCAAATTTTTCTTGAGACAATTTGGATCCAATTGGATTTGAATCTGTTTCATCTCTGCAAGAACTCTTTGTTGATCCACAACTTGTTTGATCACTTCTGAAAAATCCTGTTTCTGAAAATCGATTTTGTATTTCCCCGCCTCATCGATGTGTGAAACTTCAAGCAAATCATTCACAAGATTAATCATGCGTTGGTTGCTATGTGCGATTTGTCTGAGATACTCTTTTTGTTCCGCGTTCAATTTTCCCACATGTTCATTCAACAACAGCTCAGAAAACCATTTGATGCCCGTAAGAGGTGTGCGCAACTGATGAGAAGCAATGGAGACAAATTCGATACGCATCTTTTCAATTTTTTTCATGCGCGAAATATCACGCGCCATATAAGAACTTCCAACGAGTGCCCCGGAAGAATCAATCACAGGTGAAATCGTAATAAGTGCGTCAAGCAGTTCTCCATTTTTTTGCACCTGTTTCATTTCAAAATTCTCTATAACATCCCCCTGTCGAATTGCCTCTAGTATTTTTTCATTTTTCTCAAACTGATCTTTTGGAATCAAAACGGAAATCGTTTTTCCAATCATTTCCTCGGACGTGTATCCATACAGATGCTCGGCGCCATAATTCCACGTCAATATTTTTCCACTCAGATCTTTTCCGATGATGGCATCTTGTGACGTACGAATCACGGACGCTAAATAGGAAAACACAGATCTGCGTTTAACCATCTGCAACATGAGCGTAAATCCAATCAACAGCGTATAAAAACCAGTAATAAGCGATATTCCAAAAAGACGATAATAGCGAATTCTTTCTGCGGGAGTAAACGCGTATATTTTCCAACCATCGTCTGTTACTTGCAGAGAGCTGATCAAAACAGATTGACCATTTTTTTTGACAACAGAATCGTCTGAAGGCCATTGTTCAAATAAGGGGTCGAAATCCGTTTTTGTATACAGACGCTCCGTCTTAAGCTCCTCTTTTTTTTCAGAAGAGAGCGCAACAAAACTTTTTTCCACATCTTGCGGATCGCCACTTGCAAGCACGACGCCTTCTGGACTCACAAGAAGTGTGTGTTTGTTTTGAGTAAACGCATATTCTGTTGCATCCAAATTATTCTTGACAACGACAACACCAATGATCTGACCGAGTTCATTTTTAACAGGTGCGAACGCATAATATCCTGGTCGATGACTCGTAATTCCATTTGCGAATAACCATCCAAGTTTTCCCATCATGGCATCTCTGAAATAGGGTCGAAAGGCATAATTTTTTCCAAGAAAACTATCTGACGCATTCCTGTTCGATGTTGCAAGAACGACTCCATTCGTATTCATCAGATAACAAACACTATCCCCAACTAAATTTTGATACGTATCTAATACAGCATTCACAGCGTCCATGCTTGGTTCTTTTCGCTCTAACACATCACGTACACCTGTTGTCTGTGCAAGAGAAAGAGCTGCATTATTTGCATCATGAATCGCATGTTGCAAACTAAACGAAAAAATATTCAAAGAATTTCTTGCTTCTGATACAGCCTCTGATTTTGCAAAATTTCCCAATGAGCTGATAAAGAAAAAACTGGTGAGATAACTCAGAATAAAAAAGAGAGAAAACAAAACCAACGGGGTTATTTTCTTTGGTCTTTTTACCATCGTTTTTTCTTGAGATAAGTCCTGTTTGACCAAATATTGATACTGAGACCAGATACCAAAAAAGAGACCCGTTAATAAAATGGATCGCAAAAATTCAATCGTGAACCCTGTGGTTTTTTGAAACCAATTCACTCCTAAAGAAAATTCGGAAATGATATACGCAAAAACAGTTGCAAGAATAAGGTGAATGGCTCTGTTTGTTTTGTGCCCTTCTCTTTTGTAACGCAATAAAGTCAACCCACACAAAAACCCACCAAAAAAACCGAAGAGGTATCTTGTGGATTCACGAAACAAATCAAGATTGCCAAACCAAAGACTTGCGCCAAGGAGGGCGCCAATCGGAAGATACACCCACGCACCAAAGAATTTTTTGTTTTTCATCCCCCTTCTTCCGAACTCAAATAAGAACCCAAAACTCACAACATAAAAAATACCGATCAGCACGGACAACAAAGGAATGATTCCGAAAATGAATTGCATCAAGAGAAGCCATTGATAAACGCCGCGCAAAACAGCAAAGATCCCCAAGAGGACCCACGGAATTTTTCTTCGCTCAATATTCTGGATGAGAAAACAGATAAGACCAACAAAAAGAAACGCGAGGCCGTAATAA
Organism: Candidatus Uhrbacteria bacterium; assembly: GCA_026395055.1. GTDB lineage: Bacteria > Patescibacteriota > Patescibacteriia > UBA9934 > GWF2-40-263 > XYB2-FULL-45-11. The sequence goes on from JAPLZK010000003.1 coordinate 286,294, forward strand.
AAAAGAATGAAATCCATCTGACTCTGGAAAAACGAGAACATAAAATAACGATGGAGAAAATAAAAAAAGACCGATGGTCATCACAGACGTGACGACGCATCAATCTCTTGTGTAAAGGAAACGATTTCTTTTGGAACCAATGACTGCCAATCTCCGCCTGATTTCATTTTTTCTCTGATACCGGTTGCGGAAATTCCGGGGACTTCTTTAATGGGTTTTACGGGAACAACTCCTTCAAAACATTTTGCGGTCCACGCATTCCCTGTCCAAACAACATCTACCGGCCCGGTTTTTTCTAAAACTTTATTCCGCCATGCAGTGTCATCTGTTTCATCAGGAAGTTCTACGAAGTTGATGTCATACATGGGAATAAGATCTTTTCCCTGTAACGCGCGTTGCATCATTTCAATTCTCTCTTGGGCAGAAAAAGGATTCTCATTTGTATGGTGATCTTCTGAACTTCCAATCCCAATCCAAATTTTTCCACAAAGTTTAGTCATTCCTTCAACGACAAGCATGTGTCCGTTATGAAACGGTTGAAAACGGCCAATAAAGAGTCCTGTTGGTTTTGCCATAAAAAATAATTCACATCTAAGATACTAAAAGTATAGCGAAGTCTACCCAATTCATCAACCCAACAAAAATGAGCCAACGGATGGCTCAAAGTTTCCCTTCCCACGGAACTTCGTAGTCCGTTTCAGGGTCGTGGGTCATAATGAACTTGTCTCGTTTCACGTCCCATGCATTGCGGTAGACAAGGATGGAGGCGTTTGCGACCAACGCGTTTTTGTCATCGTAGCGCGTAATCGTTTCTTCCATGGACCAGCCGTGAACAATCGCCTGCCAAAGGAGAATCCACTGGGAGTGTCCAACAATCACAACAGTTTTTCCGGAGTAATTGAACTTCAAACTCCGACGAATATCGCGCACGCGCATTTCAACGTCCGGAATATTTTCTCCACCCTGAGGGCGATAATGGTACGGCCCCTGCGCATCCCGCCGCCGAATCTCCCACGGTGCAAGCTGCTGCACCTCTTCCTCAAACGCATCCGTCCACATTCCTCGATCACGTTCAGCGAGCCGAGCGTCCTCACGAATCTCGCGATCCGGATAGAGGAATTTAGCGGTTTCATTCGTGCGCGCGTAATACGATCGCAAAATCCGATCTGGGTTCGGAAACAGCTCACGCACACGCTCGCCTGTGAGACGCGCTTGCTCGCGACCTCGAGGAGAAAGCTCATACATATTCGTTCCAACAGGAAAACGACGTTGCTCTTCCCTGGTTCGAATATTTCCAACAGATTCTGCATGGCGAACAAACACCACACAATTTGGATATGGGATCCTTGTATAATCCATGGAACACCTCCTCGCTCTGAAATGAACGAGAGGAAGTTGTATGGGAAAAAGAGCGATTCGTCAAGAGACAACCAACGATTGACTCAATCAAGAATCGTTGATATATTTCTCGCGTTAACAATCCTTCCCGAGTCGTCTAACGGCAGGACAACAGATTCTGGATCTGTTTATCGGGGTTCGAATCCCTGCTCGGGAACCAACAAAAAAACCCATTCTCGCAATGGGTTTTTTTGTTGGTTCCGCCCCGCGCGGCAGCGGGGCACAAATTATTCTCAATCGTCCATGAAGAATAATTTGTCGAGCAGGGATTTTGGGCGAGCGGAGAAAGTCCTTTATCCGCCATGGACTTTCAAGAGTGAGCCCAATATTCCTGATCTCGGCCCATCGCATACAAGCGAAGAGCGAATCCACATATCACAAATAAAAAAACACCCATCTTTACAACAGGTGTTTCCACTCGTTAAACCTTTAAATGTTTTCTCATGGCCAAAGCCGTTGAACCCATAGTCACCACGAGAAGAGCAAGGAATTGCGCCCCAAAGATCAAAAGCCCATGTTGTTCAAAATACGAGACGAGTCCGGTTGTTCCTGATCCAAAGTATTGATTGAATTTTGGTTCAATGAACGCAAGTGTTGGATACACAATGGCGATCACGATGAGAATGGAGAGCAAACTCAGGATAATCGTTTCCACCAAAAATGGCATGCGAATGAAGTTGCTTGAAGCTCCAACCAATCGCATGATCCCAATTTCTTCACGATGAATGAAAATGGCAACACGGACGGTATTGAAAATGATCAACAAAGCAATGAGAAAGAAAATTGCAGATAACACGATTCCTCCCGTACGAATTTCGTCTGTTGTTTGTCGGATCTTACTTACAATCGATTGATAATCGGAAAAATCTTTTTGACGAATGGCGTCACGGAAGCGTGGATTATCAAGAGCAGCAATGATGGCGTCAAAATCTTTTGCACTATGTGCTTTGATAATAAGTGTGGGACCAAACGGATTTTTTCCAAGCTCGTCTAGGGAACTTAAGATTGCCTGATCTCCCGCGTGACGTTGTTTAAAGGCAACAAGCGCGTCATCTGCATAAATCTCTTGAACATCTTTTACTTGTGGAAGCGTTCGAAGATACGTCAAGGCATCCGTGACTTTTGCCGGATCTGCATTCTCATTGAAATAAACCGAGACCTCAATGCGATTTTCTACAAAAGAAATAGCCTGATCTGTCACACGATTCAACACGAGCAAAATATTGATGGTAAGCAAGGTTAACACCAACATACTGATGGTGATAACCGAAAGCCAAATATTGCGCCAAAAATTCTGGAAGGCAAATTTAATGATGCGGTAGGTAGAAGTCAGCATAGCTTCTATAATTTATAACGTCCTTCTTCAACGTCAGAGACAATCTTTCCTCCGTCGAGCGTAATCACGCGACGTTTCAATCGATTCACAATTTCGTGATCATGTGTCACAAGCACAACCGTGGTTCCAAATTCATTGATCTTTTTGAGAAGCTCGAGAATATCTCTACTGTTTAGGGTGTCTAGATTCCCCGTTGGTTCATCTGCAACAAGAATCTTTGGTTGATGTACAAGCGCACGTGCAATCGCAACACGTTGTTGCTCACCACCCGAGAGTTGTTGAGGGAACCTATGTGACTTGTCGTCAAGACCCACAATAGAGAGCACACGTGGAACAACTTCTCTTACACGTACAGATGGAATTCCTGCAACCTGAAGAGCAAACGCGACGTTTTCGTAAACGGTTTTCTTTTGCAGTAACTTAAAATCTTGAAAGACCACACCAATCTGACGGCGTAATAACGGAACATCATTCGGACTAATTTTTGTAATATCCCACCCACCAATTTCAACCGTCCCCTTTGAAGGACGTTCTTCCGCAAAGAGTAATTTGGCAAGTGTACTCTTCCCTGTTCCGCTTTGTCCGACAATGGAAATAAACTCTCCGGGTTCAACACGAAGATTCACGGTATCCAATCCAATCACATCGGGCGGATAAAATTTGGAAACGTTTTTGAAATGAATCATGTAAAAAGTTACAGGGCTCGATAAAATGTCGATGACGTCATCGACAGACCACGAAAACTGAACGTTATTGGAGAAGCTGAACACGAACCGGAACGGTTCCCGTTGATAAAGAGGCGATCTTTTTGAACGCCATCTTATCAAGATCAATGATGCGCTCAGGATGTTTCTTGCTGTTTGGTCCGTAGTCATTCACGCGTACAGTGACAGACTTTGTTGGATCATCTGTGCGCGAGACAACAAGATACGATCCTTTTGGATACAACGTGGAGGCGGCGCAGTTACATCCTTTGTAGGCATACCATGTTGCGAAACCCTGTTCTTGTGCAGGAAGAACCTTTGCGAGAAGTTCTTTTGGATGCGCAAAGAACGAAAACAGAAGCACAAGTGTAGTAATGGACACGAGAAATTCCTTTTTTATCATAGAGTTCAACCATGCATATCATACCTGGCCAAACAGAATTCGACAAATGATTGCATGCAACGGATCTTGACGAATCATACAATTATGATAATCTTCTTTTCTTCCGTGAGACACACGGTTGTGGAGATAAAATGAAGACCAAAGAATATTTCGGTCCACCAATCGATCACCCGGGTCAACACCTCAAGGCAACCTGGCACGGAAAACTCGACCAGCAATCCAACGACATTCAACAAGGCATTCACATGCTTCGTACGGGATGGGACTGGTCAAGAGCCCCCCTTCCAGACACACTCGAATTCAAGTTCGATGACAATATGACGGTGAAGGGTGCGCCATTCGAAGGTTACTCATCCTTCAGTCGTCCAGAAAACAAGATCCGTTTCGTGATCGCGGAATGGGATGAACGTATCCTCCGCTTTTACTTCATCGAGATCGCTGGAAACGACGTCAAGGTGGATGTGCGCGAAAACCCACCTGATCCTCGCCGAGACGTCCATTTCCCCGCCCCGTAGCCTCTTCCCATCCTTGTGATGGGTTTTTTTATCCCTTGAATCTTCAGACGCGTTTTCTTATCATTCCCCCGCGCCGATGCAGCTCAGCCCCGACGACACTTCGCGTGTCGGGGAGCCAACATTCAACAACAGAAACCATGTTGAATCGTCGGCTTTGGTAAAGCGCAAAGAAACATTTAGCCGATGTAGCTCAGTTGGTAGAGCAATACTTTCGTAAAGTAGAGGTCGCGGGTTCGAATCCCGCCCTCGGCTCCAGATAAAAAGAACCGTCACAGAGACGGTTCTTTTTATCTGGAGCTATTGTTTATCTGCGAACACCACAAGTCGCTTTGGGTATCTTTTCAAAATTCTATTCCAAATCCCTTCACAGGTAATCAAATTCAAGTGTGAGTGATCGTCATTTACCCCAAACACTTCCGGAACGTTCTCACTTGCGCTATACGTGCGAGTATCTCGCACAATAAATGTGATCACGCTCCCTTTTTGATCTTCCACAAAAATCTGATCACCCTTTTTCAATGCATCTAAATGATTAAAGACGGTTGGAATTCCATTCTTCCAACGACCAAAATGTCCAACCAAGATCGCGCTTCCTATTTCTCCCGGACGTGCAGAAAGATTAAACCAAGCAGCGTTTGTGGGCCCTTTTGGGACACCAACTTCTCCCAGAATATTCAGACCAACATGTTCAAGCGTGGCATCAACATGAATGCTTGGAATCTTGAGACGCACCGGAAGATCTGGAACAGCTTGTGTCTTTTGCGTTTCGCCTGAAATGATGATCGCCTGATTCATCGCTGTTGGAATTTGCTTTGCGTAAGAAATCTGACGAGGAAGATTAAAGACAATAACCGACAACGAAAAACACGCAACGCTTAGTGCACCAAAAATAAGCAGTGTCCATTTGGATGGAATGGTGAAAGGGCGTCTCACATTCATAGGACAAAACCAGACAGAAATGTCTGGTTTTAAAATTAATTCAATGGAGCTGTTTCTCCTACGGCTTCATCTGCCACATCTGCATCTGCATCCGCTTTGGTTTTGTGAATACGTCCATCAATATGATTTGGTGGGGCGTACGTGGTATAAACTTTCAGATCCGTCTTCCCTGTGTTCCAAAAATTATGTTCTGTCCCAGGAACAACCACGACAACGTCTCCTGGACCGATAGGAAATTTCTTTCCGTTCAGTTCTGCCTCTCCTGTTCCAGAAAGAAAAAAGAGTGTTTGTTCTGTGTACGTATGTATTTCTTGACCAATCTCGCCACCTGGCGGAATGCTCATAACGACAAGCTGGCTCTTTTTCCCCGTATACAAGACACGTCGAAAATTTTCATTCTCTGCCGTTTCCTTCAGAATATTTGTGTGATAACTCATAGGGATCTTTGCTGCCAAAGACAGAGCGGATGACTCTGTCTTTGGCGTAAACGGCGTAACGCACCCCACACCAATCAGGGAAAGTCCCGCGAGAAGAATCAGGATGCGATGCATAAACAGATTTTATTGAACGAAACCAGGCTAAGCGTTCTTTTGGCGAATTGCGTAAAGTAAGATTCCAACCATGGCTACACTAAAGAGAACGGCGAGTGTCAATGGAGTGTTTGCTTCTGAGAAAATTCCTGTGTTTGGCAATTTTGGAACGGCTGCAGCAACAACAACTGTTGCGATGGCAAAGTCTCTAACAGAGAGACCATTTGCCCAACCTGTTGCAACGGCTGTGTTTGTTGTGGTTTGCGCGAGCTTTGATTGACATGTATAGGTCCATGTCTCTGTGGGATCAAGCTGATTATTCTTATTTGTGTCACCAGAAATCATTTTCATTGGCGCACACTTGTCATCTGTTAATGTAACGTTGCTCAATGGAACCGTTCCTGGATTCGTAACCTTTTCCGTATAGGTTACCAACCCTCCACCCGCTTTAAGCGCAAGAGGACTTGGAACTTTTGTCACATGAATGAGTGGTGGAATAATAGGAACACCAACAATCACGGTTGCACTTGCAATATCTGTTGCAGAAAGACCGTTTGCCCAACCTGTTGCAACGACGTTATTCGTGTGTGTTTCTGTAAGATTTGTTGTACATGTGTAAACCCATGTTTCATTCAGATCGAGTTTTGTATCTCCATTTACATCTCCTGATGAAAGAACAATTGGGCTGCAAGAATCGCCAACCATTGTGACGTTTGTTACAGGAACCGTTCCGATATTTTTAAGCGTATATGTATATAAAACAGATCCGGGACCATTTGGTAATGCTAATGGACTTGGAACTTTTACAACGTCAATGAGTGGTGGAACAGGTGGAACAACCACAGGTGCGCCAATATCATTGTTTGTGATGACACAGAATTTGTTGTCACCCGGATTCAGGTTCAAATGACCATCTGATGTACAGTCACCCGAAAATGTAGCTGTATAGTTTGCGTTCGATGTTTCGGAAATATTGAAAATACGACCAGTTGTTGGAAAGTTAGTAGTTGCACCAGATGCAACAGGTCCACCATCCACAAACAACGGAAAATCAGAAACCTTTTTCGTACCTCCATTGTCATTGATCACGATTTTTACAACGTTAATATTCCCTGTTCCTGGACCCGCTTGAACAGGTGTTGTGCACGTAGGTCCGGTGATTGTATTGTGAATCATTGTAACATCTCCTGTTCCACCAAATACCAACGCACGACCGTTCAAGGTTGTCCCACTGGTATCAAAGTGAACACCAGAACCTGCAAGAATTGTTCCGACGAATGAACTTCCGTTAATTGTTGCCAATGTTTGAACATCCCAAAAGACATCACACGCCCTTGCTCCGTTTTGCAAATCGATGGATCCTGAAGAAATAAAGTCACTAGAAGCTCTGAAGATATACACCCCCGGACCATTCAAGTGAAGGATTCCACCGTTTAATCGTCCAGCTCCGATGTCATAAACACCTGTTGTAAGTGTTAATCCATCAAGAGCAGGTCCGATGCTGGCTGTTGAACCCTGACTCAAAATATTTCCGTCTGCTGTACCAGCGTTTGCATGAGCTGTTATAGCGGTAGAATCATTGTTGTGCGTTGTTCCTCCTACGGTAAGTGTTCCTGCATCTGCAATAGAGGTCCCTGGTGAAACACCAACATCTCCAGAGAGAGATGAGATACCTGCGTTCGTTACACTTGCTGAACCAAGAACGGAAAACGTTGCCGCGCCACCTAATCCTGGATCTGAAGCCGCCAATGCGGTCATTGGGCCCATGAAACTCACAGCTGACGCAAAAGCCAGCAAGCCTCAAGAGGCTTTACGAAATAAATTCATAGATTGTGATGAACGAATTATTATTACAATTATAAAATTAAATTGTATATTACGAATAAGTATACTCTTCATTTCAGAAAACAAATACCCCACACATCGTGCGGGGTATTTGTTTAGATCTTGATCAGCGTCTTTACAGAAACGTTCGCCAAATAATCTGCGACCACTTGATCCAACGTCTTTTTTGGAACGGTGATGGTGTACAAATGTAATTGCTCGTCTGTCGGTGCCGCTTTTGGATCCGCCTTCTTTCCTTTTGCTTCTTGTGACTTGATACGATCTGTTACCTTAAAGATGGCGTATCCTTGTGGAAGATCAATGACATCTGTCACCTTTCCACTTTCCAAATCAGCCACTTTACTTCCCCAGGCTTCTGGTAAGTCTGATTTTTTCACAAACCCTAAATCACTCTTTAAATCAATTTTTACACGACCATGAACTTCTGTTCCGACTTTCTCAAAATCCTCCCCACCTGTTGTGACACGTGTATGCGCCGCATTGATTTCGTCGCGGAGAGGTTTTTGAAAATAGTCACTTGCGGCAATATAATCACTCACTTCTGTGGAAAGAACGATAGGTTCTACCACATGCTGTTTAAATTCTGGAATGGTCCAGCCAAACGTTTCTTTGATCTTCTGTTCAATGTCCCCTGGAGCTTGACCTGCATTTGACTGAAGAAAATTCTGATAAAACGCTTCAACTTTGTTTTGATCTAGACTTAGTCCGTAGTTTGAAGCAAGGGTTTTTACAACCGCTTTGTTTGAAAGCGTTTGAACGATCATGGTGTGAAGTTGTTCGTCTGTTGGAGCAGGGCTTCCCGCAGATGCGGAAGAGGCAAAATATTTCTTCAATGAATCTTGTTCGCTGTAAAATTCTTTATACGTAATAACACTTCTTCCAACCATAATGGCTGGAAACGGCAAGCGCATCGTCAATGCTTGAACGGTTTTGTCTGTGGAGGCATGTGTATAAACAAATGCGCTCAACGCTCCTGTTACAAGAACAGCAGCACCAATAATTCCGAGCGCAATATGATGTGTACGATTTTTTTTCTTTGTGACAACAGGTTCCACAGGAAGCGTTGTTTCTGGAACAATCAAATGTTCGTCTGATTGATCTGTTGTGCACATGTCTGCATCTGTACAAATATGATCATTGTCAGCAGTTGTTACGTCTGAACCGGATTCGATCATCGTTTCTTCTTGTTCATTCATCATAGAGATTGTGCATCACGATAAGCTTGTTTATTGAAGAAGTAATACCACCACTTTGAGGAGTTTGCAAGCGGTTTTTGCGCAACGTTCGCTTGCACTCCGTCATCTGCTTGCTGATTTTTGGAAGATTCTGTGTTTGCTCCTGTCCCCGTCTGTTCATTTCTTAAGATAACAAGTGATTCTCCGGGTTTTTTGAGCCCAAGCTTTAATCGTGCTTCACGTTCCGCATAAGATTCCGTCTGTACAGCGGTCTTGAGATCTCCAATAGCTAAATGCTGCGTCTGAAGCGATTGAGATTGCTTTTGAAGAGCTTGGATCTGCTCTGCAATGTCATGACTGTGAATCATTTCTCTCACAAATGAAAATCCAACCACAAGAATCAACAAAACATTCACGATGTAAAACCATCGTGTGTGAAATAATCGAACAAATCCGTGTGAAGAAGGCTTAGTCATGCAGGGTTTTACGAAGATCATTCAACAGATCTTGTACACGTGAAGGGTTACGAATATGTCGAAATGATAAGTCCGCTGCCGTTCCGTGTAACTTCACCATCACAGTTCCATATCCGAACACGGTCGAGAAAATCCCATGCATACGATAACTCACTTCGTCGATGTGATCAAAACCAGACTCCGTAACTACACGGTCAAAGAACCCTCGTTGATCAATATCGATGACGCGATGATCTGTAATCACAAAGAGCGTATGCGACCACGCACGAAATGTTCGCCAAAACAGAAAGATCCCAGACAAGACGAGAAGAAAAAACCCAATCGTTCCAAGGGCTCCCATGCGAAATAATGGGTACAGAAAAAAGAATGGAACCAAAAACCAGATCGCATACAAAAACAAGATACCACTCTTTGGCACCAATGATTCACGAACGATCATCAAGATCTCTTCGTTTGGTTTTGGATGAATCAGGTCTTTTAACTTCATACGGTTTGCAATCGCTTGTGTAATGCCGCTCGCGCCGCAGATCGATCATCCCACGGAATCTTCTTTCCATTTGCAACGGCCATAACGGGTTCACATCCTTTTCCCGTAATCAAAACGAGATCTCCAGGCTGAGCAAGCAGAATCGCCTTTTCAATAGATTCTCCGCGATCAAGCACGCGAAAAAGGTCAATTCCCTCTTTTTTTCCCGCCTCAATGGCTGCGTCTGCAACCTGATCGATGATTTCTTGAGGATCATCGTCATATGGATCTTCATTTGTCACAATCACAATACTATCCATATCCGCACACATACGTCCGAGAATAGGTCTACGTGCGACATCTCTTCCACCACCTGCCGATCCAACGACGTGAATAATTTTCTTGTGAGCGAACAGTTTGATTGTGTCATAAATCGCATTCAACGCTGCGGGTTCATACGCATAATCAACCACAACAGAGAAGGATTGCCCTTCTTCGATCCGTTCAAATCTTCCAGGAATGGTTTCAAGATGTGAAACAGCGTCTCGGAGTGCTTCAAAGTCTAACCCGAGAGCGCGACACACGGAAATAGCCGCAAGCGCATTCTCAAGATAAAATCGTCCCACAAGTGGAACGTGGAAATGCAATCCATTCAAAAGAAAACCTGTTGAATTTGGGGCATAGACGACATCTTCCGCAATGATCGGAACAATTGAGAGCGGACGATCTTCAAGAACTGCCCCCCTCCCAACCTCCCCCCTCGCAGGGGGAGGAGTCATCGTATCGATTCCAAATCCAAATGATCGATCCAATCCAACAGACAAAAACTCCGTTGCGTACGGACTCATTAAGTTTACGACGGCTGTTTTTTCAAAGACTTGTCCTTGAATCTTTTTGCGACGCGAATGTTTGGTGTGAACAAAGAGTTGTTTCTTGGCATGTTTATAATTTTCAAACCCTCCATGTGCTTCAATGTGTTCCGGAGTGAGGTTTGTAAACACAACCACATCATAATTAATTCCAACATGACGTGACTGGCTGATTCCTTGCGAGGAAGTCTCGACGATTGCGTACGTGCATCCAGCATCTACCATTTGTCGCAACATCTTTTGCGTGGCAAATCGTCCAAGCATGGTCATCTTTTGATCATTTACCCATTCTTGTTCCGCAATTTTAAAACTTGCGGTCCCCGTCCACCCAACGCGTGCACCCGCATGTTCAAGCATGCGTCCAATAAACTCTGTTGTGGAAGACTTTCCATTTGTTCCTGTAACCCCAATCACAACCAACTCATTTGAGGGATGGCGATACAAAACAGCCGCCGCACGCGCAAGTGAGTAGTGATAGCGATTTATCAAGGATTCCGGAACCAATGTTCGAATCAGACGTTTCAACATAACGGATCTATTCTACCATGAGAGAGAGAACAAAGAAAAAACCATGATTTCACGGAATCATGGTTAGGAACGTTTCTGAAGATGATGAAGGAACAATCCCGGTACAAGCACTTCTGTCGCCTTTTTCCAAGCTCGCAAGTCCTCTTCAAGGAGAACTGCTTGTGTGGACACAACCTTCAGCGTACCCATCGGGTGCATAGATAACTCGCCATGTAATCGACGAGCAATATCACGAAGTGTGCCCTCATGACGCTTCAACTCTGTAAGCTGATCGGATACATGCTCTGAAACAACTTCTTTCCCGGAAGAAAATTGCCGCACGCGCATAAATTGACTCATCGCGGGCACGCAACGATTCCAGGCAAGCACGTCAAGGAAAAACGTCTGAAGGAGCTCGTAGCGAACATCTTGTTTTGGATCTGGAAATTTTGTGCGAATCAGATAACGAAATCGCACAACATGCGCAAGCGCGTAAACGGGCAACGTGACAATCGCGACAAGAATGGCGAAGGCATCCCACGGATGTTTTTCTTGTGAACCTTGTGAGAACGCAGAATCGTCATGTGTCAGGATCATGTGCATGACAAGCGCACTGAGCCCAGCGCAAATCAATCCAAGGAGAAATGCCCAAATGGGCTGCGCGCGTGACATGACGGAAAATACCCACATGTACAAAAACGAACTCGCAAGCCCAAGGACGAACACCGCACTCAGCATGCGGTACGCTCGAAATAAAATCTGGGGTCGTTTTGTCATGAGCAAGAACGTCTCTCGAACAGATTTTGGCAATTCACTCAAGGGAATTCCTGATAAGTTCATTTCACCCTCCCAACAAAGAACGAAGAAAAAAGCGTATGTCAAAAAAGAGATTCTGTCAATCCTTGCACAAACAAAAAAAGGTGCCCATGCACCTCAACCGGAAACTGTGTCTGGGTGATCCGAGCCACCGGGAGGACCGAGGAATGCCTGTGTGATGTGGATGTTTTTCGCCTGTGGCAATAACATCGTTCACACAATCAACCTATCAGTGGCACGAAGCGATTTATGAGTCTGACTTAAGGGAACTCCTCCGAAACGTGACCTTAATTAAATATATGATACCACAAAACTTATTCTGCTGCAGCTTCTATCTGTTTTGCATGATGCTCTGCACGTTCTGCAATCGCATCAAGCGCGAATGGATACGTGATGGAATGTGGAACCTCTCCCCCTTTTGCTTTTTCGTGTTCATACAGCGCAAGAGCCGTAACACCTGCATCGGATAAAACCTTTGGAAGATCTGCTCGCTTTTGTTTCCAAGAAACTTTTGCTTTTGTATATGCCATTCCTGCAGCCTCGAAGGCACCGATTGCTCGACGGAGCGCCTGACGATCCACATCCGTTACACGCCCACCTTTCATGCGCTTCAAAATGGCATCACGTTGTTTCTGCGCTTGAAGCTCTGCCGCATGATGACGTTGCATATCTGTCCAATCTTTTTCTCCCAAATCAATTTTAGGAAACGCTTCTTTGATTTTTTGTTCAAGCCCTACACGGCCACCTGCATAATCAATGATCGCGAGTCCGAGCTGACCGTATTGTTTTTCGAGTGCATGCAAACGAAGTGCTGCAAGACGCACAGCAATTTTTGTTTCCTTCAAATCGTCTGATGTGTTCACTTCAATGGGAAACTCAAAACACGCCTTTGCATCTTTCGCGGCTTCTTGCGCCGTTTCAAGCGTCATCTGATAGGGGCCATATACACTCGTATCCGATCTCTCCGCTTCTTCCTTAAACTGACTTTCAATAAGCCCCATGGCAATAAGGACGCGTTCTGGCACACCTGTTTTCTCAGAAGCGTAGTGAATGCTCTTCTGAATAGATGCCCAACGTTCCGTATCACGACACGCGCCAAAATATTTTTCTTCGTTCTTTGCATCACCATACCGATGCGAACGAATAAGTTCCGCAGCACTCTCAAGGGCTGCCTGCATTTTATCGAGCGGAACTTTGTGCGAACGTAATTCCGCTTCAATGGGGTGTTCCGCACAAAATTTTGGATCCGATTCTGGTCCAAGTTCTTTTTTCTCAATTGGTTTTTCTGGTTTAGAGATTGGCTTCTCGGCAACAGGCTTTACAGGCTCACGCTCAACAAGCGCTGCGATTCCGCCTACCGCAAGGAGTCCTGCAACGATTCTGGGTAAAAAGCGATTCTTATTCATACGCATATATGCTAACAAATTTTTCTGATCTCGACGAACCGCTCCTTTTTTGATACCCTATCTCTACCTATGAAACATAAACTTCTTTCCATTTCATCGTTTGTTGCATACGCATCTGTCCTGTCTCTTTTGATTGCTCCTGCTGCATTCGCAAGAACTCCTTACAACGCGCTTGCAAAAAAACTTCCTTCAAATACTTCAAAGGGCGTCTACAACACAACAGACCCCCTTCAGTCAGACACACAAGTAAGTGGAGTCATTTGGGGAAAGAATGGTTCCACCTTTATTATTCGTCTTCCAAAAGATGACGCGGGATACAACGTCCTTTTTTCTGGAGATACTATTATTACAAAAAATGGCGTTGCAACAAGTTCAAAAAGCATTGTGAAAGGTGTTGCCGTAACGGTTACAGGAACATTAGACACATCCACATACACCATCAAAGCCACAACGGTTGAACTCGGAAAAACCGTCTCCGCCTCTGCAAAGCCGGTTCCAATCACAACAAAAGAAACTGCAGACACATCACCCAAACTCACAGAAACACCAAAGACACCAACAAACACTCAACCGCAAAAATCAAAAACCATTTCAACATCTTTAAAACAAGGAAGTCACGGACCAGATGTCACCCTCCTCCAAGAAAAACTGGTTCGTCTTGGATTCTTGGCAAAAGAAAGCGCGACGGGTTATTATGGCCCACAGACAACAAAAGCCGTACAGGCCTTTCAAAAAAAACATAAGTTAAGTCCTGTTGGAACTGTTGGATCAAAAACATTGAGTTTGTTAAATCAGTAACAAAGTATTCTGCGTTGTATGGGAAGAGAAAATTTGGGACCAATCCCTTTGGACATGCCTAAAGTTCCGTTTATCCCACCAGAAAAAGATCATGACTGGCACCCAACCCCCCTTCAAGAACCACCCCCATCCATTGATCCATCAGATGATGGTGATGGAACTCCCCCCACGCACCCTGAAGACCAAGATCATCCAACACAAGAAGACGAAATGGGAGACAATGTGATTGTCGACCACAGCATAAAACGAAAACACGATGACGACGACCGCCTCTGGGATCCCATGAAACCAGATGACGAGATGTAACGCACCAAAACAATAAAATCCCAAACTCCAATATTTGGAATTTGGGATTTTCTTTTTGGTGCTTTTTTATTTTACGTTACGTTTGGAGCAAGTTCACCGGATCCTGTCTTCTTCATGCGCTCCCCAACCATTTTTTCAAATTGATCCCCGCGATCAAATTCATTTTTAAATACTCCGAAGCTTGCCGTCCCCGGCGAAAGCAACACGATGTCTCCAAGTGTTGCGACAGATGCCGCGGCCTCAAACGCTTTTTCCATAGAATCCACACGAGTATGCGGAACAGTACCAATCGCTTTCTCAACATCATTCGTTGCCGTTCCTTCAAAGAGGACAACATACTTACATTCTTTCTGCACCGACGCTCCCATTTGTTCAAATGTAAACCCCTTGGTCGATCCACCCGCGAGAAGAATAATGTTTCCTCCGTTTCCAAAACGTGCGAGTGCGGCCATGGTTCCTTCTGGGCTCGTTGCCGTGGTGTCATTTACATACATGACACCTTCTACTTCGCCAATCACTTGCTGACGACCAGGAAGCCCTGCAAAGGATTTAAGTGTCTCGAGAATATCTTCATCGCTTACCCCCACAAGATGCGCCGCAAGTGATGCGCACAAAACGTTGTAAACATTATGTTCGCCAACCAGAGCAATATCTTTTATGTTTGCGAATGTTACTGGCGCACTTGAAGAACTGAATTTAAGATCATCCCCATCTTTAAACGCTCCAACTTTTCCTTCTGTGAGCGGCGAGAGCGAAACCCAAAACTTCTTTTCGGAATGTGCACGGTCTGCAATTTCATTTGTAATCTCTTGGTCTGCATTAAAAATAGCCGTTTGATCAGGACGTTGAACCTCAAAAATAATTTCCTTCGCCTTCACGTACGCCTCAAAGGATGCATAACGATCCAGGTGATCCTTATAGGCATTCGTCAAAATAGCGATGTCCGGTCCTTTTCCAAGATCTTGAATACTCTCGAGAAGCCACGATGAGAGTTCGAGCACAACGGGTACAGATTCTTTTTCTTCAAGAAGCCAATCAAGATCTTCAAGTGGGGAACGTGTAATATTTCCGGCAATCACCGTCTTTGGATTTTTTCGTCGTAAAATTTCTCCGAGCAATGCGGTTGTTGTGGACTTTCCACGTGTTCCAGTGATGGAGTAAATCGGGAACGGACAGTATCGAAAAAACAACGAGATATCCGACTCCACATGGATTCCCTCTTTCTTTGCGAGTTCAACAAATTCTGATTCTCGCGCAACACCGGGGTTTTGCATCACGAGATCCACGTTTGTGAAATCGTCTTCATGATGCTCTCCCAAAACGAACACAGGCGGATACACATGACCCGTTGGGTGCGCTTTTTTATATGTGTCGTACCAGGTCATGATCTCGTCAACAGATTCCTTCAGTTCAACTTCTGATTTCAAATCTGTGATCACAATCTGTGCTCCATGACGCATGAGCCATTTTGCCGCGCCAACACCGCTTCCCTGTTTAAATCGTCCAAGACCCATAACAGTTACCATTGCGTCCTGAAAGTTTTCGATTTTTGAGAGATCAAGAGACATAACATTAAAATTTTCCAATGAATTTTGCAAAGCGCACACGAATAAGCGACCAAACAATCTGTCCAGTCATCGCAACATATTGTACCACAGCTTTTGGCCATCCAATTTTCTGATACTTCCGACGAATCGATAACTGTGGAAGATCTACAGATCCATATGGCAAGCTACGCGTCTGACAAAAATAATTGAATGCCACCTCAATCATGAATCCTCGATAAAATTGCCTCGGAATACCTTCCGCAATCTCTCGACGAAGCGCCCGCTCACCACTTATCAAGGGAAACCAATGTGTCAGTGGTGTAAAAAGAGCCCCACGATCACGAATACCAACTTGCATCGAGCGTGTTCGATCGAGCACTGGACGAATCAGCTGTTCAAGGTGCGCTGTCGTGAGCCCAATCAGATCCGCATCCAAAAACACAATGATCGAAGCGTCTGTTTGTTCGAGTCCCTTAATCATCGCTCCACCTTTTCCAACATTTTGTTTGAGATTAATAACCCGTGCACCCGCGTTCTTTGCAAGATCCGCCGTCTCATCAAGAGAACCGTCAGAAACCACAACAACTTCATCCACGAGTGGACATGAAGCAGCAACACAAACAACGTCTCCAATGGTTTGAGCTTCATTGTACGCAGGAATGATAACAACAACGGTTTCTTTATTCATACCCTTGCGTAAACCCGCGTCGATTGTTTAATAAACGTGTGAGATATTGCTGAAGATGACGTTTGATTTGTGTCCCGGGCGCAAGAAATGCGTGTGCCTGGTCATCTCCTTCCGCGGCCATGAACGCAAGAGAGATCAAAATACGTTCAAGATACACAATCGCAAGGGAGAATTCTTTTTTCGCAAGCGCGATAGACAATGGATCGTCGTGCGTTTCTTCTGAAAGAGCAATGGCACATTTAATAGGAACCATCTTTATGTTCACGCGAACACGAAACGCATGCTCTTTGGAATGACCTTTACGCGCGTACGCATCCGAAGCGTAAATAAACACCTGATCCGCATACCGAAAGAGTTGCTCATAAAATGGCGGCCTCTGTGTGTCACACACAAGATCGTCCTCTTGATTCACCCGATCATTGTGCGATTCCCAAAGCGGTTTTTCTGCGCGAGGATTCATGAGCCACTTTAAATCCATTTGCATAGCGAGCTCAGAGTCTGCCTGTTCTTCTGTGTCCAGTTGTTCCGCAATAATAACCTGTTCCATGGTTTGAACGCGCCCACTTATAGATTCGTGCAAATCATAAATATCATCGATATCTTCTTCAAGTAAATCGACTTCATCACGACGGAACATCCATGGGGATTCGGGATCAGAAAGCATGGGTGCATTGTACGGATTTGGTCAGCTTGCGTCTAGCCGATCACGGTTCGACCTGATAAACTACCCGTATATGAAAAAATCGTTCTTGGTCTTGTTCTTGATTGTCATCCTTATTGGAATCTCCTCACAGATTTCTCGCGCGGACGATTCTGTGCCCACACACATCAGCTCAACACCTGAAATCACAGATCACGGAACGTTTCATGTCGCAAGATATAAAAGTGATCTGGTCATTCAAGCTCTTGGACTCGTTCACGGAAACCTTTTAGCAAGTTTTTCCACAACAGAACATGCATGGTTTTTTAAAACAGGATTCACACCTGTCACAGGAACAGATCCTGCAAAAGCACTCGGATACCCAAGCATGCAAACAGCAGAATCATTTCTCCATATCGAAAAGAAGAGTCCGTGTATAAAATTTAAAGACGCCGTGAGCGAAGTTGCCATCACAGAAACAAAAACACTTTGTCTTTCCTCATCTCCCGGCGGAGACTTCACGCTTCACTTACTTCCCGCCTTAAAAGACAAACCGATCCCAATTGGTTTTGGAAAACATCCCATTCTGGAAAAGACACGTGTGAGTTGGGTTGGCTATGATGGAAATCTCTACATCGCCTCCTTACACCCATCTTTATTTGCTGACGATGTAACCGCTCTCAAAGAAAAAACCAGTCCAACTGTTTTCCTTCTCAGAAATGAAATGAAATACAGTGTCCCATCCGAACAGGTTTTTTACACCTGGTTTGATTCATTCAAATCTGTTTCCTTGATTGACGCACGCAAACTGGCAACGTATCCCATCCAAGCAAAAGCAGGGTTTCGTCCAAACACATTAATCCAATTTACAGACTCGCCAGATATTTACGTATACCAACCTGCAAACGAACCACATCTTGCGTTTGGAAAAGCCGTGGTCATCATCACAGAGAAGCCAGACAAATGGGTTATTCAAGATCCAAAAAACAAAAAACTCACATTTGATTTCATAAAAAGACCAGAACTCTTGCGACATATTGCGTCGCAAACAGATCTGGACAATACATTTGGACCAACATGGAACATGCATGTTCTCAAACTCGATGCGAGTCTGAGAACGAAATACAACACAGACAAAACAGACTTCAACCCAAAAACAGATATCATCTACGAATAAAAAAGAGACCCATCATGGGTCTCTTTTTTTCTTATGCTCCCCGAGCCGTCTGCAGGGCGTTTCCCCACCACAGCAATTGCTCAATAGTTCCTTTTGCCTTGTCATCAAGTGGTTTCAGAAGTTCGACAGGATTCACATTTGCATCTTGGAATGCTTTCATCATGTAATCAAACGTAATCCCAACTGTATTTCGAATCGGCACCATTTGCAACTCGACCACTACTTGTCGAAGTTGTTCCACAGATCGCGCGCCACCAACAGAACCATACGCCACGAAGGCGACCGGCTTGTTATTCCATTCCTGATACACCCAGTCCATCGCATTCTTGAGCGATGCCGGGTATCCGTGATTATATTCTGGCGTCACAACAATAAATGCATCCGCCTCCGCAATCTTTGCCGTCCATCGCACAACTTCCGGATGTGTATATGGCACTTTCTTCATGCTTGGCGAAACCGGGTCATTAAAAAATGGCATCGGAAATTCTTTCAAATCCAAAAGCTCAACCTCAACACCTGGTGTCTTCTTTGCATGTTCCAAAATCCATGCAGCTGGCTTATCACCAAATCGACCTTCGCGAACACTCGCAAGAATAATTTTGATCTTTAACATAGAGAAACCTATTATGAATAGTTCGAACCAATCATACGCCGACGCGGGCCAGAAAACAAAACACCTCGATCGCTCGAAGTGTTTCTTTGGGTTACATTTCGTCTTCGTCTAATCCCATATCCAATTTATTTTCGTCATCACCCTTGAAATCAACGCCGTCGTTCTTTGCGCAATCAGAGCACATTTCGTCTTCGTTGATGTCGATTTCTTCTGCTCCACAAACAGAGCAAGTTCCTGTGCCTCCCATAGAAATTTATGTTAAGTGTTAATGCGACAATCGTAATATAAATACGAAGTGAATGCAACGAGATTGTCAAGACTCTCCCACCACTTCCGCCCCCCAGAGATTTGCCTAAAAAAAATCCGCTCAATGCGGAAAGAGTGCCGGAGGTTAATCCGGAAAAATGAGATCATTTGCGATGGCATCTGACAACGTGACAAAGCTTGTAGACTCATCTTGTTGCTCAGCGATGCCCGTAACATCTTTGTGTATCCTCGAGGCCGTATCGCCATATCCGAGTTCCTGAAGGATTCGCTCTGAGGTTTCTCTGCGAAGAATCATCTCGCGCAGAATCACGACCTTCTCGCGAGGAACAGGAAACATGGCGCGTTTCCAAAACTCATCTTCATCAAGCATCTCCCCAACCGGCAGTCCACCAATTGGATCGTAGAACAATCGAATGTCCCCACACGACGCTCTGCGAAAAAGAACGTAATCAGCGTTTGTGTGCACTAAATGGAGTTCCATGCATAACCTCATTGTTGCTGAGACAGTTTGTTTTAAAATGCATCCTCTGTCAAGAAATCAAAATAAAAAAATCCACCGAGATTCGGCGGATACGTACTAGAGTTCGTTTGTGTCCTTTGGAACATATGCATTGCGAGGAACAATATTCTTTTTTGCTTGAAGGTTTTCCCAAGCAATAATCCACGCGATCATCGCAACATATACGATCACAACAAAGTATTCCATCTTCTCCTCCATAGTCAAAAGAACTCGCAACAATTATTTCAAATAACAAGTGCATCAAGATGAAGACATTCACTTTTGGGCATTGGATTGCCCACGCAGCATCTTGATGAATTCAGGAAGGGTAATATTCACACTGCCAAGTGTCAAAACAAGAATCGACACCACTTGAAGGACACCAACAATCCAAAGCACAGATGCATAGGGAAACATTGTATGAATCCATGAACCAATGAGAATAACGACCATGACTTGGAGTGGAAGTGTCAGAAATCGAATCAGATATTGCATGTTCCCTCTCAAGGCTTAAGAACAATCTGATTTTGCACAGCCCATGCACGCCAGGCGGCACGTTGTACTTCGCGATCCGTAGAACCGTTTCCAGGATCTTGTCTTGTGAGAACACGAAGTGCAGGAAGCCACGGAAGGCTGGTTCCAAGAAAATCTTGAAGAAGGAACGGAAGAACAACCCTTCCCATTGCGATGATCGCAAGATAGCTTGCGTGTTCTTTTGGATTCTTCACTTCACCCGCATACCAATCAACTTGAAAGGCGCCTGCATGGCGAACGAATTGCTGTTGCACCGTTTCCTCTTTCCTCTTTGGGAGAACGGGAAGAAACAGAATCGCGCCCGTATAAGGCGCATTTGGATCCAACAGTTCATCGAAATCATCAATAGGACAATAAACCGACATGTTATTCACCTCCTAAATAGGGAGACTAACATAAATAGAAGACTTTTGACAAGAATCGAGTAAGAAAAAATCCACCGAATGTGTTTCAGTGGAAAGATGTTACGCGGATTGTATTCGGCTCGGCTCCACAGTCATTGTGTTTCGATCCACACGCACCAACGCGCGGAACTCAGCAGTCTCGAGGATGTGTGTACCGAGCAACATTTCAAATGTACGTGTGCGAATCCCGTACTCATCCGCTTTCGCGATCCAGACGTCATCCACCGTACGCAACATGGGATAAACCACTGGATCATCAAGCAGCATCGCGAGAAACCGCTCCATCCAAAGAATGATCGAAATCGTTGTGTCTTCTTTGAACATCTCAGAAACGATGTGCTTCATGGTGAGATGATCATACAACGACTTTGGTACACCTGTTCTGAACAACTGTCTGCCAGACAACGTCAACGCAAACGCCGGAGTGTCTTCAAGCAACTGACAAAGTGTCGCCTCGATTTTGAGATCGATGACGTCTGGATGATCAATGATACTGTGAGGTTTGGGTTCGGATGGAATAGACGTGGTCATGTTGGCCTTCGTGTCTTCGTAGTGTTTTCTATGAGCTGCGGCAACCAATGCCGCATACCGTTTTCCCTCAACAATACAAACCGCAATTTCTTCATGCCCATGAAAATCACAATCATGATCATGGAGCAGATGCTCTGCGGCTTCGACGAGTCTTTCAAGAACTCTTTCGTGAGTCCATGATTGATCAAGACCAAGAAGGTCGATCATCGCTGCATTGCGTTTTGATCGTTCGCTTTCCAACAAATCCTGATCTTGTCTTGTCATTTTGTTTCTCCTCCAACGGATAGACTACACAAAACCCACACCTTCGACAAGCCAAAAAACAAAAACATCGAACCGAAGTTCGATGTTTTTGTTGGTGCGCCGGGCGGGGATCGGACCCGCGACCTTGGGCTTAAAAGGCCCCTGCTCTACCACTGAGCTACCAGCGCATAAACTTCTCTAACGAGCGAAAATATATCAAATTCATTACAAAATGGCAAGGGTTTATTTTACCCCCAGCATCTTTACGATCTTTTCCGCACAATTTGTCTCAAGTGTTATCGATAACCTCTGTCCAAGCGCAAGGCGTTTCATGGGGTCATTCAAGAGTCGCTTGATCTGATTCAGGACCTCCTGAGAAGAACTTGAGGATTGATCCAGCACAACACTCGCCTCATGAATAACATGTGCGTTATCTTCTTGTGGCGAGTTTGGTAACGGAATAATGATTGCCGCTTTCTTGAGCGCAGCCAATTCCGAGATCGCACCCGCACCTGCTCGAGAAACCACGAGATCCGCAACAGCGTACGCATCTGGCATTTCGTCCACCATAGACTCGATAACGAAATATCCTTTCTTCGAGATCGCGCCGTTCAGTTTTCCTTTTCCAGTTACATGAATCACATTTGCGATCTGCAGCAACTCCTCGAGTATCTCAAGCACCATCTCGTTGATCCATTGTGATCCCGTTCCACCACCAAAGATGAATATGGTTGGTTTCTTTGCATCACATCCAAACATAATCTCCGCGCGCGCTTTGACACCTTGTCGAACAGACGCACGAACGGGATTTCCCACAACAACCGTTTTTGATTTTGGAAACGCACGTTGTGTTTTCTCCCACGCAACCGTAATAACCGATGCGAACGGCGCAAGCAAGCGATTCGTCATGATGGATCGAACATCCGACTGGTGAATCCAAGAAGGAATTCCCATCATGCGCCCCATAATCACAATCGGTACACTTGTGTATCCACACGCTGCGGCAATCAAATCAGGCTTCTCTTTCGAGAGGATGAGATACGACTGTGCACACGCAAACAAAAATCGAAATGGTGTGCCCAACCATTCCATGGAAATATGTCGAACAAAACGCGCGGCAATAATAGATTGAAAACGGATTCCCTCTTTCTCAACAAACACGCGCTCTGGACCTCGACGCGTCCCAACCCAAAAAAACTCGACAGATGCATCCTGTTTCTTCCAAGCTTCTGCGACCGCGAGCAGTGGCGTGACGGGACCAAGAGTACCGCCACCCGTGAATAGTATTTTCATATTATTTTGTGTGCTTCGAAATATTCAGCACCACACCCACTGCACACATTAACATCGCGAGCGATGTTCCTCCGTAACTAATAAATGGTAAGGGAACTCCTGTGATCGGCATGAGCGCTACCATAGAACCGATATTTTCAAACGCTTGTACCACAATCCAGGCCGCGACTCCAACCACAATATATTTTGAAAATTTATCGGGAGCGCGTTTTGCAATTTCAATGAGTCGCCAAAGGAGAAGTAAGAACATCCCCACCACAAGGACAGCAACCACAAATCCCATCTCTTCCCCGATGACTGCAAAGATCGAATCACCCGCAACTTCGGGGAGATATTGAAACTTCTGTCGCGAATGCCCATACCCAAACCCAAAGATTCCACCAGAACCAAGCGCAAGCAATGCTTGATTGATGTGGTATCCAATTCCTTTTGGATCAAGTTCCGGATGCAAGAATGTTGTGAATCGAGCTGCACGATACGGAGTAATGGCAATCAAAAGCGATATTCCCGCAAGCCCCGCAGCCATAAGTCCTCCAATATAAGCAACAGGCGCACCTGCCACAAAATAAACCATGAGGGACATTGCAGCAAGAATCGTCATGCTTCCCGTGTCCGGCTGAAGAATCATGAGAATCGCAATGATTCCAAGAACGGAAAGAAATGGAATGAGTCCTGTGTTTACATCACGAACTCCACGCTCGTCTCGTGTACTCAACCATCCTGCGAGGTAAAACAAAAAGGTGAGCTTTGCGATTTCGGAAGGTTGAATAGAAAAAAATCCACCAATCGTTACCCAACTATGCGATGTTCCAAATCCTGCCGAGAATCCCGGAATAAATACAAGGAGCAAAAGCCCAATCGACACAAGTAACAAATTCCACGCATGCTGTTTCCAAAACGTATAAGGAATACGTGAAAACGCAATGAGCCCCGCGATCCCCGGAATCAATCCGAAAATAATTTGGTGCTTCAAAAAATAATAACTATCGCCAAATTGCTTATAAGCATTTGGAGACGAAGCGGAAAGCAAAACAATAAGCCCAAACAAAATCATGACGGAAACAATTCCGATCAATCCATAATCCATTGTTCCGCGTTCACGTCCTTCCATAACATTACAAAAGAGCATCAAGTAAAATGAGTGCAACGCCCAGTGCAGCAGCAACCATAGAAACAACCCAAAGTCGCATCACGATTTGTGGTTCCGGCCAATCGATCGCTTCTAGATGATGATGAAAAGGCGAGGACCGAAATAATTTGCGTTTGAATACTTTTTTCCAAAACAATTGAATGATGACAGAAAGAGACTCAAGAACAAAGATAAGACCAACGACAGGCAAAATGAATGCCGTGTTTGTGAGCATGGCAACAATTCCAAGCGTGACCCCAAGAGACATCGCTCCTGTGTCACCCATAAAAAATGCCGCTGGGTGAATGTTAAACCAAAGAAACGCAAGAAGAGCCCCAAGGATAACTCCGCAAAAAACCGCAAGGTCGTATCTTCCCTGAGAGAACGAAATGATTGTGTAAGCCGCAAACGATGTCATGAGCGTTCCTCCCGCAAGACCATCAAGGCCATCTGTTTCATTGACCGAAAACGCTGTCGCCACAATCACGAGAATAAAAAATGGAACGTACCACATGCCGATGTGAAAATCGCCGATGAATGGGACGTGCAAAAAATCCCAATCAAGCTTCATGCGAAACCACCACGCTCCAACAGTAGCAATCACTGTATAAATCAAAATTCTGTGTCGCATGCGAAGTCCTCCGCCTTTTGGACCAATTCCCTTCACGTTGAAATAATCATCAATAAGTCCAACAAGGGCGGACGCAACAAGGGCACCAAGGGGGAGCAACGTTTCTGATCGAGAGAGAAAGTTTAAATGACCAAGCAAAGAATCTGGGCTTACATGCGGAGCAATAAGAGAAAAAAGGACGGCAAGAAACAAAACCGTTCCCCAAACAAGCAATCCCCCCATGGTTGGTGTTCCCTGTTTCTTTGCGTGTAACTTTGCGAAAATAGGAGCGTCTGCTGCTGCGCGAATGGATTTCCCCATTTTCCATTGCTTTAGTTTATGCACAAGCAAAGGTGCCCAAGCAAAAGCAAACAAAAACGCCATCGAGCTCAAAAATAAAATGCGAACAAGTTCAAACGATTTAAGCGGCATAGGATAAATTGAGAAGAACGATGAGTGCCATCGCAGACAATAAAATAAATTCAATCAAAACAGATGCAACCGCAACCATGGTTGCCAGAAGTTTTTCTTTTCGAAACGCAATCGTCTGTAAAATTAGGTGGAACAAAAACAATCCGAGCCCGAGTGTGGGGACCGCAAAAATTTGGTACCAAGAACCCAGCTGATCTACACCAAGATAAATATTATAGTGAAGCGGAATATACGGACGAGACGAGGCAAGAGGCATGATGCGCCAAACAGGCAACGCTACATCGAGCGACAAAAAAAGGAGCGATAACACAAAACACCATGCTCCAATTTTTGTACGAAGCCACGCAAGCATGTCTGAGAAAAAAAACTGAACGCGTTTTGAAAATTTCATGTACTAGACAGAGATAACTTCTGTGATTGAAGGAATAGCATCTTTCAGTGCAACTTCTACACCCATTTTTAAGGTGATTTGAGACATGGGGCAACCAACGCATGCCCCCTGCATTTTTACGCGTACGATTCCGGTCTCTGGGTCAAATGATTCAAGTTCAATTCCCCCGCCGTCCATACGGAGTGCGGGACGAATCATGGTTAAAACTTCTTCAATTTTGGTACGCATTTCAGGATTCATAATGATATCAGTATATAACAAAATAACGTGCATTGCACGTTATCGTTTGTCTTGGATGCTTGCGAAACGACGTGTAGCAAGGACTCCGTGGAAATTCTTCATTTTCTTATGAGTAAATTTCACGAAACCATCAATAGCTGCGTACAAGGTGTCATCTTTTCCTTTTTTGACATTCAATCCTGGGTGAATTTTTGTTCCGCGTTGGCGAACAAGAATTTGTCCCGCTTTGATAATTTGTCCATCAGAGATCTTTACCCCAAGTCGTTTGGCAGCGGAATCGCGGCCCAGCGTGGTAGAACCTCCGGCTTTCTTATGTGCCATAGAGAATATTAAATAGTTGATTCGTCCGAAAGTATAAAGAAAAAGGCGATTTCCGTCAAGTAGTTTCCGTGTCTTATCCCCATTTCAAGGATTTTGCTCATTTCAAGCTTTTTCCAACGAAAAAGCCAGGTTCCTGTGAAGGAAACCTGGCCGAGACTAGAGACGCCCGCAGAGCTCAGATGACAATCCTCTGCGAATGCATTCGTCGTACATCTGTTGGGGAGACCGCTCAGACCTGTGGCGAGACGGCGAAGACGACGGAGTCATTGCCGGAGCTACAGGTGCCGAAGCCGGGGTTGGAGTCACTACCGGAGCAGATGCCGCGGCAGCCGGAGTTGAGGCTGCAGGCAACGAAGTCGGCAGCGATGGGGTGAAGGACGCAGGTCCTGCGGTGAAGAACGGCCAGCAGAATAGGAGGATGAAACCAATCGACGTTCCAACGATTCCCGCTGAAACACGCCAATCCGCACCCCACCTATCATGCGCCCAATTCCCAGCAATCACGACACCAATCGAAGCAATGACTGCAACGAGCGGATCGAAATCGGGCAAGCCCCACTGGCCACGGAGCGGCCGATTCCAGAGCGCAAACAGGAAGAATGCGGCAAAGAAATACACGGCTGCCTTATAGCCAAATCCCCATCCCTGGCGATAAGTCCATCGACAGATCCGAAACACGAACACGGTCGTGAAGGCAATCTCGAGAAGTGAAACCACAGAAACCTCCTGTCGCTCTGCGACGGGTTAGAGGAGTTGATGAAGGCCGTACAGACCCGCACCCAAAACCAGTTGCTGAGCAATGAGGATCGGAACCGTCCGATTCATCGCAAGGGAAATTCCACGAAGACTCATGAGAGCCAAATGCACCATGAGGACTGCAACGATCACATCCTGAAAGGGTGGTGGTGTTCTGTTCGAGACCACATCCAGATTGGATACAACGACACAGACCCACATGATATTTCCCGTAATCGCCGTGCATACCGGATCTGGACCGTTGGTTGTAAGCCAGGTCATGATCCGAGCGAGCGTCACAATCGAGATGCCGTACCCAACGATGTGTCGAAAGTCGGCGCCGGCATGGGATTTCCATACGGCGACAACAGACACAAAGGTAAGGAGGGTCATGAAGACCGTACCTTTCAGGAAAGCAGAAACAGAAACCACTTCTCTGGAAGGAACATCCTTCGCATTTGTCTCCATCACACACCTCCCGGATTCAGAAAAATCCTGTTTGAGACAGAGCAATATACCATAAAATGGGCATTTTGTCAATGAGTTCGCTTCGCTCACGACCACCCCCTACCCCCTCCTTTTTTAAGGAGGGGGTTCTTGGTTACAAAAAAATCGCCTTTTTGGGGCGATTGAGTTTATTTCTCCATGATGTCATCAATGTAGGCAAGGAACTTGCGACAAATACCCCGATAATGTGGCGTCGATGCTTCAGGGGGCACGAGGCCGTACAGATAGTTCCAAAGAACTTTGTTCTCACCCGTCATAAACACGACACGCATGATGCGTCCGTACATTTCATTTGCCGCGGGAACAACCTCTTCATCGAGCGTGTTCAGCATCTTCTCGAGATTACCAGCCATGACGCGATTCATGATGTACGTCGGCGACAACTTCTTTTGGACCATGAGGCCAATGTACGTTTCGTATTTCACCTTCACGCGTGTTCCGTCGAATAGTCGGATGACCCAACCCTCTTCGTTCACCACATCCCGATTCTTCATGGACGCGACAAGTACGTTCAAATTGTCACTTCCATTTGCATGTGCCGGACACAGATACACATCCGCACCCATTTTCATCTGCAAACGACTCGCATGAATCGGAAGCCACGCACGATTATCAAGCTGACTTCCTCCCACATAATCTGCGATCATCGACGCATCAACGAGCGTTTCTCGGTTGTACGCACCAAGCAAAACGAATCCACTCTTTGCCCCATAGTTCACATGAACCTTTGTCGAAGGATCAACGAGCTCTACGAGTGTGGTGAAATTCGGATCGAAATTCTTTTTCCAATCGAACTCACGTTCGCACTGACGCAACAACTTGGTTCCAAGCTTCGCACTTGGACTTCCGAACGTTCCACGTGTCGTGAAATGCAATTTGCCGTGATACTCAAAGATGATGCCAAGGTGACCATCCATCTTCCGCGTCGCATACCAGCCACTGTAACTGTCGTCTCGATACGTCTTCAGTTTCTCGATCAGTGTGTCAATCACCGTCTCCGGATGCTCGTTCAAGTTAAAGAACTTTGGAAACGGATGTGCGATGAGTTTTCCTGTTCCCATTTCGAACACGATCCCGCGACACATGCGTAGCGCGTTCGTCCACCCTTCTGGATGTGCATGCAACGTGTTGTGCGCGGTGGGCGTGTAGTTGAACATGACAAGCGGAAGTTCCGGATGAAAGTCTGCGGCAAAGAGCGAATAGATCGATGGCATGCCTGGTGCGATCGGATAATTGAATGCATGAACGAGAAATAGATGTTCCGTTTTTGCCCATTCACGAAATTTTTCGCGTGAATCAATTCCCGCAAGACCCATCCGATGTACAACCGCAGCCAAAGCTATGATCCCTTCGCGACGCTTTTCCAAATACATGAAACACCTCCCTCGTCACAAAAGAACGAGGGGCGAATGTAGCAAAAAATAAACAGATCGTCAAGAGACTTCAACAAAAAAAAACAAAGGGATTAACCTTTGTTTACTTGGTCTTAAGGGTATTGAGTGCCACTTCTTTTTTCAAACGTGCCACCAGACTCGATGGTCTTTTACGACACCCCTGTTCCAAAAGCGAAGCGGAATGGTGTGCGCGATGATAATCCATACCATCTGACATCAGTCGGCGTTCGTGAACTTCGTGCAATAAGACAAACGGACGTTCTGATTGTTTCAAGTCGTCATCGATCCAGACTTCATTGGCTGGAACGAATGGGTATACGTAATCGTGACCTCCTTCTGTGTAGTCAATAAAACAGATGTCACGAACCAATTCTCCCCGCACAAGCCAAACCGTTAATCCATTTGCGTATGTGGCTAATTTCTTTTTATATATTTTAGCGAGGGACTCTGGCGTAATCTTTTTTGAACGCAATCGTTTCATGACAACAGATTTCTTCCGCTCACTTCGTTCTGCGCGATCTGCATACGCAAGCGCTCGTGCATAAGACATTCCGCTTCGCATGAGTCGACGTTCTGTCAAAAGATGATGTGTAAAAAAAGCTTGCTCACCCGATACACACTCATGATCAATCCAAACCTCTCGCGAAGGAATGAATGGAAAACGCTCGTGCTGTCCGAAGTTTGTAAACTCCTCGTTCATGTGACCACGCACATATTCCCCATCCACTTCCCAGACGACAACATCTCCAATCGTATCCAACTTTTTTACATACGGCTTTTTCATAGACGTTACGATTTCTTTCCACCTTTCTGCATCGCCGCTTTCACAAACGCTTTAAACAACGGATGTGGACTGAGCGGACGGGACTGAAACTCCGGATGGAATTGAACTCCCACAAAAAATGGATGGTTCTTCAACTCCACAATCTCAACGAGATCTTGTTCTGGATTCACACCTGAGATCACAAGTCCTGCTTTTTCGAGAGCGGCGCGATATTCATTATTAAACTCATAACGATGACGATGACGTTCGTCAACAAGTGCGGCACCATAAGCGGATCGAGCTGTTGTGTTTGCTGAGAGTTTGCAGGGATACGATCCAAGACGAAGCGTTCCGCCGTATTTCATGTCTTTCATTTTTTCTTCTTGTCCTGCGAGCAAATGAATAACCGGATGTTTTGTTTTTGGATTAATCTCCGTCGTGTTTGCATCTTTCAACTTCAAAACATTTCGCGCGTACTCGATCACGGCACATTGCATCCCATAACAAAGTCCGAGGTAAGGAATTTTGTTTTCGCGACAATACCGAATCGCCTTGATCTTTCCCTCGATCCCTCTTGAACCGAATCCGCCAGGAATCACAACTCCATCAAGTTCGCTTAGTTCTTTCAACTTCGCAGGTGATTTCTCGTACGCTTCGGAATTTAACCAAACCAACTTTGGTGTACGACCATTCGCCCACGAAGCATGCTTAATTGCCTCGATCACCGAGATGTACGCGTCCGAAAGTGTAAAGTCACCCGTCGAGAAGTATTTTCCGATCACACCAATTTTTACTTCCCCTTTTGTATTCGCAATCGAGGTGAGAAGTTTTTTCCACTTCACGACTTTCTTTTCTGGCAATTCTTTCATGCCAAACGATTTCAAAATCTTATCGCCAAAACCTTGTTTTTCAAAAACAATAGGAATTTCGTAAATAGATTTTACGTCGGGAGAACCAATCACCTGATCTGCATGAACATTCGAGAACATCGCGAGTTTTGCCTTACGAGGCTCGTCAATCTGCAACGTTGAGCGTGCAATCACAAAATCTGGGTACATTCCCGCAGCCATCATCGTTCTCACCGCTTGTTGCGTTGGCTTTGTCTTCATTTCTCCAAGTGAACCTGGAACCGGCATGTAACTTACAAGAATGTTTCGAACATGGTTCGGATACTTCATGCGCATGAGTCGAGCCGCCTCAAGAAACAAAATGTTCTCATACTCTCCAACCGTTCCGCCAATTTCAATCAAGGTAAAATCTGCATTTGCGCGTTCCGTTGCGTTCTCAATTCTCTCGATGACCTCGTTTGGAACATCAGGAACAACCTGAACCGTTCGGCCTCCGTAACCGAGATTACGCTCGCGTTGAATCACACTTTGATACACACGACCCGTTGTCATGTAATTGATCGAAAGAATGGACGTCTCAAGAAATCGCTCGTAGTTTCCAACGTCTTGATCTGTTTCGTCTCCGTCAACGGTCACAAAAACTTCTCCATGTTCAACAGGATTCATGGTTCCGGCATCCACGTTAATATACGGATCGATTTTAATCGCCGTAACTTTATAACCTTTTTCTTGGAGCACGCGTCCAAGAGAAGCGGTTGCCGCACCTTTTCCAACACCGGACATGACACCACCAACAACGAAAATGAATTTGTGAGGCATAGAAAAAAAGTAGAGAGTAGGTAGGTGAAAGGGAAAACAGAACCAGGGAGCGAGGGGTTGTTCAAATACATTGGCGAGAACGCTTTCGGTGAGCCCGTCTGCGGTGGTCTTCTGAAGGGCGGGCTGCTCTCGCAGCCAATGTATTTGAACAACCCCGAGCGGACACAGAGCACAACACAAACGAAAACAGAGTTGAAAAACTCTGTTGGGGTTTAAACACCTTCGATCGTAAGTCTGACTTCTGCATCAAAGTTGAATGGAAGTTCAATTGTGAGAGTCTTTGTTCCCGGGCTCTTAAGAGGCTCGGAAAGCTGAACCATCTCTTCATCAATATCAAAACCTTCTTTTTTCAAAGCTTTCGCAATCATCTTTTTTGTAACCGCAGCATAAAGCACACCGTCATCATTCACCTTTTCTTCAAGGGTGATCTCATAGCCATCAAGTTTCTCTGCAACTTTTCCCATAGCCACAATCGCCTTTTGCGACTGTTTCTTCGCAATGGTCTCGCGTTCCTTCATGTTTCGCAACGCTTCTTCTGTTGCGGGCACAGCCAAATTCTGTGGGAACAAAAAGTTCTGGGCGTGTCCGTCAGAGACTTCCACGACCTGATCTTGCTTACCAAGGCTTGCAACATTCTCAAGGAGAATCACTTTCATACGCTCCGCAGTATATCACATGAGTTCTTTTAGATCTGCGAGGATTTCATCCACATGCTTGTCTGGCTTTACATCCTCGTAAATCTTTACGATTTTCCCTTTTGGATCAATGAGAAACGACCAGCGGTTCGTTCCCATGTATTCTCGGCCCATAAACTTCTTCTTTCCCCACACTCCGTAGGCGTTGACGAGTTCCTTGTCTTCATCTGCAAGAAGCGTGAATGGGAGTTCGTATTTCAAAGCAAACTTCGAGTGGCTTTTTGCTGAATCCACACTTGCACCAAATACAACCAGGCCAAGCTTTTTGAACTTTGGAAAGTTATCACGCATCGAACAAGCTTCCTTTGTGCACCCTGGTGTGTCGTCCTTTGGATAAAAGTACAAAAGAACCCATTTCCCTTTTTGATCTTTCAGTGAATGCATCGCTCCGAGCTGGTCGGGCAATGCGAAGTCTGGAGCTTTGTCACCAAGTTTTAGTTTCATATCAAATAAGTTTAGCACAATAAAAAGCAACCCATTACCGGGTTGCTTTTTATTTTATATATCCAGCCCATAAAACTTCTTAAATTGGATGTATCGCGAAGTGCTGGAGGCAAAAAAATGTTGAAACGTATTCACATACGTTGAAACAATTTTTTGCCGAAGCACGAGCGAGGCGCCAATTTTAGAAGTTTTACTTGCAAGCTTTACAAGACTTCTTCATAAGCATGGCGACTGCCGAGAGACCGACCAAGATGTAAATGATCTTTACGAGCATTGGCCATGCGCCAAAAAGCACTTCAACAAGGTTCCAGTTGAAAAGACCAACAAGACCCCAGTTAAGACCACCGACAAGAAGAAGCCACCAAGCTCCGCAATGCACGCCGCACTTTTCGCCTTTCGAGAACATAAGAAAAAAATTAGGAATAAATCTCAAAACTAAAGATATTTTATCAAGAAATGCCAAAGTCGTCGCGTGCTGTGGATAACCATAGGTCAAGAAGAGTGTGGATAAAATCAAAATAACGAAAGACACCTCGCGAAAATAGGAGATAAACGGTAAGATGTGAAAAATATATTTTTCTATGAACATCTCCTCAAAAAATTCAGGAATCAGTGCAAATCAGCAAAAGCCCTTTGTGAAACAACTAGAACCGTATCGCAAACATCTTGCGGACATTCATAAGAACGGTGGATTCGACCAACTTGAAAGCTCCATCAATCTTCCATTTTCAAAACACATCGATCAGATCCTGGCAAAAGCAAAAGGGTATCAAACAAAAACACTGAATACGGTTGTTGTCATTGGAATCGGCGGATCCAACCTTGGAACACAAGCAATTTATGAGGCGCTTCCAAAAAAGAACGTGGAACTTTTATTTCTTGATACGGTTTCAAGTTCGCATTTTTCAAATATTCTCGAGAGACTCACAAAAACCCACAAAAACAAAAAACAGTTTTTGATCGTAAGCATCAGCAAGTCAGGCGGAACGGCAGAAACCATCGCAAACACAGAAGTTCTTTTATCTTCCCTCAAGAAATCGTATGGGGATGTTCGCGATCGCCTGGTCGTGATTACAGATGAAGGTTCCAAGTTTCATGACGAAACCATTAAACAAAAAATCGATTCACTTACCCTCCCAAAAATGGTTGGCGGAAGATTCAGTGTTTTTTCGGCTGTGGGACTCTTTCCTCTTGCAGTTGCGGGTTATGACATACGCGCATTATGCCGCGGCGCAAAGTCCGCAATAGAAGATGGAACTTCCTCGATCACCACAAAAAACATCGCCATGTCTCTTGCAATCACCACACATCTTCAACAAAAAAATGGATTCAACATTCATAACTCTTTTTTCTTTGCTCCAGAACTTGAATGCCTTGGGAAATGGGAACGCCAACTCATTGGCGAAAGTTTAGGAAAAGAATTTGATCGCAATGGAAAACGTGTAAACGTGGGGATCACTCCAATTGTCTCAATCGGTTCAACAGATCTGCACTCGATGGCCCAACTCTACTTTGGTGGACCACGCGATAAATTCACGACGATCGTCTCGATAAAAGACATGCATCGTCACTTTGTTCCAAAGCAACAACTCTTTCCAACGCTTGTTGAGAATCTTGCGGGAAAAACACTCGCAACCCTTATGGAAGCCGTTGTCGGTGGTGTTGTTGCGGCCTATCAAAAATCCAAACTCCCCTTTGTGGAATGTGTATTTGATAAACTCGACGAACTCTCTCTCGGAAACTTCCTACAAATGCGTATGTTGCAAATCATGTATCTTGGAGAACTTATGAACGTGAACGCGTTTGATCAACCGAATGTGGAGGCGTATAAGGTAGAGACGAAGAAACGACTACAGAACGCATAAACAGAAATCACGCCTTATGAACCAACCTTTCTTTTCGATCATCATTCCAACCAAGCGTCGTCCAAAAGAATTAGAAGATGTTCTCAAGGATTTTGCCGCGCAACACATGGACCCAAATTTATTTGAGGTTCTTATTTTCAATGACGAACATGATCTTGCAACCGAACGACTCGCTCAAAAAGCTTGGCCGTTTCGCGTGCAATACTTCTTCTCGGACGAGAAAACAAACTCTTGTCGCAGTCGGAATATTTGTCTGGATCACGCAGAAGGTGAATGGATTGTCTTTTTAGATGATGACGTGCGTTTTGATAAAACATTTCTCACGTGGGCAAAAGAGCAATCAAACATTTTTTCTTTCTTCACTCCAAGAATTATTAAACCTCCGGAAAAAACAACAAAAGCTGGAATCGTAAAACTCGCAACACAAACACTCTGGCTCGGAAGAACGATGCCCTTGTTTGGTTTTTTTATTGCGGGGTTTGATCTCTTGAAATCAAAACCAACACGAACGGATCATTTACCAGGAATCATGATTGTAAAACATGCGCTCGTAAAAACCGTACGATTCGATGAATGGATTGGGGAAGGAACGGGCTATCTTGATGACACAGATTTTAGTCATACGGTTCAAACCAAAAATAAGATTGTTCCCTATTTTCTTTCCACATTCACTATTCTGCATCTTCAGGCGTCATCAGGTGGCAACAGAGAGCACGATGTTAAACGTTGGTATTATTATTACCAAGCCCATAAAGTGTATTTTTTTCGCAAGCACTTCCCATTCACTACTCCCTGCGTCCTTCTTTGGAGTTTTATAGAATGCTGTCTACGTTGCGCACAAAAACGCACCAATCTTCTTCCAACCTATGTCCGAGCAACACGAGATGGACTGGCTCAAGCTGTCTAACATTTTTATTTGGCAAGGTGGATGGAAAGGCGGTGCAGAAACCGTCATGTTTGAAATAGCAAAATTTTTGAAGGAAACCCACAACATCACCCCAACTCTCGGTCTTTTTGAAGGCAATCTAGATTCCACACAACCGTTTCCACAAATAGAAGTGAAAACGATTTTTCCGAAACACCTTGTTGCCTATAATAATATCGCCGCTCCCATTTTATCACGCAAGCAGCTCGAGCCATTTGATCTGATTATCACACATGAAGGGGGATTTTGGAAAACAAAATCCAATCATTATATCTATCGCGAACCAGGCGATCTCTTTCGATTATTTTCCGCCCTCCCGTTCAAATCAAAAATAGGCTACGCCATTCCCCTCCTCGCATCCCTCTACGGCTTACACACCGCCGATATTCCTATTGCTGCATCTTACAAGGCAGAATGGTTTTTCAAGAAGGTGCATGTCCCCTTCCTCATTCGTAGTTCAAACTTCATCGATACAAAAATCATTCCCGTCGCAACAAAACGTTCACACACAAACACAGAACCATTTGTCCTCACGTTTATTGGACGAGACGATAAAATAAAAAATCTCGCCTGGTTAGAGCGAGCTTGTTCCAATCTCCCGTCGTCTATGAACGTGCATCTACACGTATTTGGCGTAAAAAAACAGGACACACAGAACATCACCTACCACGGCTGGGTTGAAGAACGAACAATATGGCAGTTCTTACAGGACCAAACACATGCGTTTGTGCTCTCCTCTCTTTTTGAAGCAAGCCCTCTCGTTCTCTTGCAAGCTCTTGCGTGTGGTATACCCTCTCTCGTAAAAACATCCGCGTTGCCCGACGAACTCTCGTCATTCGTTTTACCGTTCAATTCTGAAAAGGATTTTATAACAACACTTCAGAGCCTCATCGAAAACTACGAGGAGCATGCGCAAAAATCCTCTACGAACGCTACCACTGTTCGAACAACATACGATAAGCAAACCGTTCTTACCGCAGAGTTCGTAGCCATTGGACAAAAGATTTTGGGAGAACATCTGTGAACCCCATGAACACGAGCGGAAAATCTTTAAAGGGATAGCGCATTTCTCGAAACACAAACCAGCGCGCCCGCGTGACATTCACAAGACGTTTCAAAACATTGCGTGTGCGCGTTAAACTGTTTGCGTGAACACGGTAGGCAACGAGCGTCTGAGAAATATTTGCGACGTGAGAAATCTTCATGATGTTCACACACATTTCCCACTCAAACCCAGGCAAAAACGTCTCTCGATAATTCCCCGCAGCCCGCAAGACGTCTGCGCGATACATAATCGTGCTGTGTACAAATGGATTGAAACGAATAAGCACACAACGAATGTCTTTGTCCTCTGTCGGAGCAGAAATGATTTCGTGTAAATCATTTCCTTCTGGATCAATCATGTTTGCAAACGCTCCAACCATCCCAACATCTGGATGTTCCTCTAAATATCCGTACTGAATGCGCAAACGATTTGGAACAGAAATATCATCCGCATCATTAATGACAATGTATGCACCGTTCGCGAGACCTATTGCTTTATTCAACGCAGGAATTCTTCCAAGTCGTGTATCGTGAAAAACTTGGAATCGTGCGTCCAACGCTTGATATCGATCGAGAATAGACGCTGTACGATCTGTAGAACCATCGTCCACAATAACGGCTTCCCAATCCGATTCCGTTTGATGCAAGAACGACAAAAGTGTTTCTTCTAGAAATGCATCGCCGTTAAATACGGTGACAATAAAACTAAAACGTGGATGAGATTCAGAAGTCATAAACAAATCCTATGCTGCACGATGAACTTAAACAATCCGCAAAGAGCCTGACGTCTTTTCTTGAAACACATCTGACGAAAAATGGATTCTCATCCCGTACCTTTTATGGGGAAATCTTCACTGCCGTTGCTAGCCAATATTGTGATTCAGATCGCCAGATTATACAAGACGCGCTTTCTGGACATCAAAAAAAACTGCTCGAATCGGAGGATGCAAGGAATCATCAAGAGTTTCATATCTACGCTTATGCGCTCCTGAATAAGGCAATTCGTACATCTCTTCCAATCCCGAACATCCATTTTTCCCATACGATCCGTGCCAAACCAACAAACTGGATTCTTTTGAGAGGTCTTGCAAAAATTCGATTTGGATCTGCATTCGATAAATGGTTCTGGAAAAAAATCCTCCCGATTGTTATTCGTGTAAACGATCGAGATGGATTTATTCTTGACCGGGGTATTGGTGCATTGATGCGTGGAGAAGAAAAAGAATCTCATCTATCAGATCAATATCAAGCATTCATGCTCGTTGTCCTCACAGATTTATATGAACTTACACACAACCCATTTTATCTAACAACCTTTCGTAAGGGACTAAACGCACTTCTTGCACACCAAAAAGAAACCGCGGAAGTCATTCGATTCGGTCGTGGTCGTGGACAAATTTTTGGATACGGATCACTTGTGTACGCACTCAGTTGGTCCCTCACACAGGATGGGCCGAATTCAAATGAAACAGCACTCCAAAAAACATGTGCGTATCTTTTTTCCTTTCAAAACGAAGACGGATCCTTTCCGCTTGTCTTAACAAAGGGGGATGATCCATCGCTCTGGGAGAGTTACAATAATCTTTTTGATTATCTTCCCTTTCTTGCCGTCATGCTTTGGCGTTCTTCTGTCGTATTATCAAAAAACGGAGAACGTTTTCTTGCGTAAAAAAAGAGGTGGTACGAAAAAATTCCAAACTGTCTTGAAAATTCCCATTGAGAAACAACCTTTTGGAATCGCGTAAGAGATGGACGAAAAAACGGTCGTAATGGATACGTAACAAGAAACACCAACTGAGACAATCCCATTCCGCGACGTTCGAATTGAATAGAAACAAAATCATCATTTAATAATTCGCGAATTTCACGTACAGAATAGTGATGATTTTTTGGTTTTTGAAATCTCAATCGAGACATGATGTTCTCTGTACTCAAAAAACAAAACATTCCCGTATACGGAACCGATCCAACAAATAATCCATCCGGTTTCAAAACCCGCGCAATTTCGTGCGCTGTTTTTTTATCTCCCCCTTCTTTCCCTTTTAAATATTCGATGACATCTAAACACAACGCTGCGGAAAACGATTGATCTGAATATGGCATCTGACGCATGTCACCAAAAATGACAGCGTCTTTCATTGTAGGTATCGATGCGTACACACGTTCAATTGCTTTCGCATCACCATCTATTCCCGTGAGATTTGAAAAACCATCTTGAGAAAGCAATGTCAGCAGCTCACCGTATCCACATCCAACATCAAGAATGGGCAGAGACTTCTCGTCATGCAATTGTTCGAGCAGGCATTGTTTTGCGCGATCAGATCGATCCATAGGATACCTTAAACGGATTTTTGTTTACGACAATAAAATGCTCGATGAACAAAAAGACATTTCTCATTTGGCAAACCGTAAACAGAATATCCAAATAAGCCCATAAAATTGAAAAACACTTTTTGTGGACCCATGTTCTGACGAATCTTTCGCAAGAACGAAACCTTCTCAGGCTTTCCTTTTGTTTCTTCATTAATCCAACGTGTTTCCTCATCAAGAGAAATTGCACGCTCAACATGAAACCCATTTCCTTCTATGATCTGTTGATATTGTTTTTCCGTATATTGATGTGGGTGCGGTGGATCCAAAATAATATTGAGTTTGGAAAAAACAAATCGAACCCAAGAAACCGTATGGCAATTCAACGTAAACACAGCCACACCATCACCCTTCAATAAATCTAACGTGCGATGAAGGGCAACGGGGATATTTTCCACATGATCTAATGAGTTAAATCCTAAAACCAGATCAAATGGTTGTGCGGCCACAAATGTTTCCATTTGTCCTTGCTGATAATCGGCGTAATAATTTTTCAAAAAAGGAAAATGCTCGATGTACTCATTCATGAGCGAATCTAAGCAGGTCAACTGACATTGATCTGCAATTTCCAAAACAACTCCGGAAGGACCACATCCAAAATCCAAAACACGTTGTTCTGCTCGTAAATGCTTATCAGGAAAAATTTTTGCAAATAATTTATGCCAAAACATCTTCTTCAATCGAAGATACTCAGGCGTATTCAATTTTTTTTCATGCTGAATCCAACAATCACTTTCTTCTTTTTGCGCACTGAGCCAACGCTGCTTCATTCCCATAGAACAAATCATTTAAGTAAATTCTGACACGTCGTCGTAAATGTAACTTTTTCACCTGCCTGTAATCTTCCGAGTCTATACGACGTGAGTGGAAGAAATCGGTACCATTGCTTACGCATCCATG
This sequence comes from Candidatus Uhrbacteria bacterium, assembly GCA_026395055.1. Lineage (GTDB taxonomy): Bacteria > Patescibacteriota > Patescibacteriia > UBA9934 > GWF2-40-263 > XYB2-FULL-45-11. The sequence continues at coordinate 325,651 of JAPLZK010000003.1, forward strand.
ACCACGACGTTTTCTTTTCTCCCCGATAGAGAAGAAAACGTTTTAATCCAACCGCAAGAAGAAGTGCGTTAAAAAAAGACGGAATCGCTTTGTTGTAAAAAGAATAATTTAGTTTTGTGATAATCCGTTCGTCTGAACTTGGAAGAAAACGAATATGTGCGATCCAACTCCCGGGTTCATCTCGTACGTAAAGGTATGGAGTAAAGGAAGCAGGTGACTCGAATGCGCTTACACGAATCGTTATATTCCCATCCGGCCCAACGAATTGAATTGTATCATGCGTGCCTTCGAGCGGAAATTGATAATAAATATTTTGATCTTGATGCTCAATCCGTCGTCCATGAATGATCGCAAAATCAAACCACTCTTTCGGAAACACATACCGAGAGACAAAGTCTAGAAGATGTGTTTCTTTCTGTGCTTCGAATTCATGTGTGCGCACGACTCCTTCCATCGAGTCTTGTTCATTTATCGTTAAAACACCTTCCCCATCTGTTAAATGAATTCTCTGTTTCAACAGCAACGTTGATTCACCTTGCTCATGAGCCAACGTTTCTTGTGAAAGATACTGACTCTTTCCCGTCAATGTAAAAAAAGAACGTGAATCGGCGAATTCAATTCCCCATAAGCTCCGCACTGATGAGAATGCATTCGGTTGTGTAAAATCTGTTTTCGACATATTCTGTAGATAATCTTATGCAAATTCTCCACGTCAATAAATATTTTCCCCCATGGATCGGAGGGATTGAAACAATTGTATCGGAAATAACAGAATTCTTACAGGATGATACACACGTAAATCACGTTCTTGTTTGCCAAGGTTCACACGCAACAACAAGCACAGAAACCATTCAAGGGGTAAACGTCATTCGCGTAAAAACGTGGGGATCACTTTTTAGCATGCCTCTTTCCTTTGAGTTCTTCTCTCGATTCAAAAAAGAAATGCAAACGACAGATGTCGTTTTACTCCATCATCCATTCCCTCTTGGTTTTCTTGCCGCGGCCCTCTTCGCAAAGAAAAAACGAATCGTTGTTTTTTATCATGCAGATATTGTGAGACAAAAATGGGTCGCAACACTCCTCGCTCCATTATTTCACCTTATCTTCGCCCGCGCGTCCGACATCATCGTCACAAGCAATCGCGTCAAAGAATTTTCTCCACACCTTCGAGCATATCAATCAAAATGCAAAACGATTCCTCTTTGGATTCACGAAACGGACTTTGACCTGACGTCACAAAACAAACAGATGGCAGATGAAATCAGAACAACATACGGACAACCGCTTGTTTTAAGCGTTGGCCGACTTGTTTCCTATAAGGGCTACGACATCTTCATGGATGCCATGAAAGATATTTCTGTGCATGCGCTTATTATTGGAACTGGGCCCCTCAAACAAGAACTTTTAGAACACATTCGTAAAAACAATCTTGCATCACGCATTACAATCCTTGATCCTGTTCAAAATCTTGCTCCGTATTATTACGCAGCTACTCTGTTCGTTCTCCCATCCATCACGCACGCAGAAGCGTTTGGGATTGTTCAGTTGGAAGCAATGTATTGTGGTTGCCCCGTTGTGAATACCGCACTTAAAACAGGCGTTCCCGAAGTGAGCTTAGATCAAATCACAGGATTAACCGTTCCTCCAAATGATTCTGCCGCACTTGCACAAGCGATAAACACCATTCTTTCAAATCAAGAAATGCGCGCGAAATTTTCCGAACGAGCTCACGAACGAGTCTTAAAGATCTTTTCTCAAGAAAACGCCCGCACAAAGATCAGACAAATTTTTTCTTAGAGTGATTATTCAAATCTAGAACGAAGATTTCGGACGAGTGTGTAGCCCATGGATAATCTCGCTTTGAATCTATATATGGTCGTCGTCGGATCAATACGTTTCAGATAAGATCGACTCGATTGAACCGTGTTCATCCCAGGTACGGTTGAGAGAACACAGGTAAATCCAGATTGCTTTGCAAGTTCAACTAACCCTTCATTAAAATCTTTTTTTGAACCGAACGGAAAGGCAAATGTATGAATTGGACGATGAAGTCGCTTTTCCAATGCTGATTTTGATTCCATCATTTCCTGGCGAGCTTGTTCCAAATCAACCTGACTCATGCGTGGATGTGTAACCGTATGTGCCCCAAAATGACACAAAGGGTTTTGCGCCATTTCTTCTATCTGTTTCCATGACATGGTTGATTGTTCCGGAAACATGGCATCCTGACATTCGGCTGACATTGCACGCGTATGTTCGATAAAACCTGTTGTGATATTGAACGTTGCAGGAATTTGATAACGAACAAGAAGAGGAAATGCAACGGTATAATTATCTTCATAGCCATCATCAAAAGAAATCGCCACGAATCGACGACCATTTTTTTTAGGCAACACATGAAATCCTTCTGTTATTGCTTGCGCAAGTACATCGAGAGAAATGGAGTGATAGTGTTTTTGAAGATACGCCAACTGTTTTTCAAAAACAGCTGGATGAATGGTTAAATCAGGTCTGGCAACAGGATGTACCCCAACACTGTGATACGTCAAAATGAGAACAGATTCTGCGCCACGTTCAAAAAACACTCGACTGATCCAGTCTGTAAAAACAGGAAAGGAAAGAAGATCGAAGAGAAAAGAGAGAATTCCTTTTATTTTTTTCATCATAAACAAGCAAACACTATCATACCCATTTTTTTCCATGTATGATACAAACAATTCTATGTTATTTGCCAAAAAAAACCAATTTTTAAATCTTTTCCTTCTCACGATCCCCTCGCTCGTACTTTTTGGGATCAGTCTTAAGCTGACCATGCTGCTCTGGTACCCACATGGAGTAAATGAGAAAGATCTCCTCCTCCACATTCAGCTCTTTAGTATCATTGGCCTCACATGGATCGCTCTTTATTATGGGTTTGATGTCCTAGATTTGTACACAAATCGTAGACCAAACCAATTCATTCGCGCGCTCATTGGCGTTCACTTTATTGGACTCATCGTCGCCATCGTCTTTTTTTATCTTCAACCAAACTTCCTCCTGACTCCTAGACGTTTTCTCTTCGTTGATTCTCTGTTTGCTCTTCTTCTCTCTATTGTCTGGCAAATCATCATTCGATCACTCACAAAAAATAGTGCTCGCCAACATGTCTATTTAGTAAACATCGAACAAACATACAGCGAACAAAAACAAGAACTCTCAAAACAATTACCCGGCTACAACATCCATTTTATTACGGAAAAAGATTTGTTGTCCCTCACGGAGAAAACACACAGATCTCATCAGGAACTTCTTTTTGTTGTTCCAATCAATCCTGTTTTTTCGGCACAAACACTGGAACTCTTTGCGCACCTTCACGCACATGGCGCAACATTTGTTCAATTTGATCATTTTTACGAAACACTCTTTCGTCGTGTGCTCACAACAAATTTAAATGATTGGTGGATGCTTGAGCATATTCAAAGAGACACCATTGGACTGTATCCCATCGTAAAACGCGTTCTTGATATTTTATTTGCGTTACTCATCGCGATTCTTTTTTTTCTCACATTCCCCTTTATCGCTCTTCTCATTAAGCTTTCTGATCAAGGAAAAATTTTCTTCACACAAACACGCCTTTCCGTAAACGGCGCCCCCTTCACCATCTACAAATACCGCACCATGCGCGCAGGCACACCAAATAACACCTGGACCGCAGACCATGACCCTCGGGTAACGTCCGTCGGACGTTTTCTGCGCACCACACGTTTAGATGAACTTCCTCAATGGATCAATATTCTTCGTGGGGACATGAGTCTTATTGGGCCACGTCCAGAACAAGCCGGCATTGTTGAACAACTCCGTGAAGAAATTCCCTACTTTGAATCACGTCATGCCATCCGCCCCGGACTCATTGGATGGGCTCAGCTTCATGTGTATGCAGGAACCGCTGCGGAATCAAAACAAAAATTGCAATATGACCTCTATTATTTGAAACATCGATCTTTTTTGTTTGATGTTGAAATTCTCCTTAAGACCATTGCACACGTTTTCTTTCTTCAAGGAAAATAGAACCTTTTTTTCTTATGAACGTACGCACCTCCAAAACATCCATCGTGGAGACCTGTTTTTTTACATTAATCTATACATCTTTTTTTCTTCCTTTTGTTTATTTCACAAGCGTTTGGAATCCGTTTCAAACTCCAAAGGCATTCTTTTTTTTATTCTTGGTAGAATGTATTTTTCCGTTCTACGCCATACTCCTTGTTCAGAATCCTGAACTGCGTCCCTCACGCAAAAACATCTTTCTTATCTCCTTTGTCTGTTTCCTCCTGCTTGATACGATTGCTGCCGTCTTCGGTAAAGATCCCCTCAATAGTTTTTTTGGAAATGCCGATCGTGTCGATGGATTGATTTTATGGTGGCATCTCCCTTTCTTGTATGCTTATCTTGATGTCGCATTTCGTTTACGAACACATGCAAAAGAAACTATTTTGAATTTATTTTTAGGTACCATGGGAGTAACGGCACTCATCGGATGTTTGCAGGCGATTCATTTCATTCCACTTTATTCCAATCAATTCAATAACCGTGTTGCTTCCACACTCGGCAATCCTATTTTTTTTGCCGGAACAATCATCATTCCATTTTTTCTTGCCCTTGATCGATTACGATCTGCGAAAAAAATATCTTGGAAATATCTCTATGGCGTAATTACCCTCCTTTGCTTTGTGGGCATCATCGTTTCACAAACACGCGGAGCATTCGTTGGAATCATTCTAGGAGGTATCACATTTGGTCTTTGTCTTTTTTTTCAATCAACACACAAGAAAAAACGATTATTCGGCATTCTCCTTACACTCGTTTTTATCACGAGCGCCGTATTCGTTTTTGTTGGACGAGATCATGTTCCTAGGAAATCTTCTTTGTATCGTGTGACACATTTTCAAGACGAAAGTGCGAGCACACGTCTTGTGTATTGGGATTATGCTCTTCGTGGTTTCTTAAAAGCACCCTGGCTTGGCGTAGGTCATCAGAACTTCTTTACGGTCGCAGACACGTACTACACATCAAATGCGTTCGCAACCCAAACGGAATGGCCAGACAAACCACATAACGTATTTTTAGAAATACTCGTTACCGGAGGAATCTTTACATTTCTTTTTTACATACTCCTATTCGCGCTATCAACCAACCTTGCATGGAAATTACATGACCCCAAACAACTACTTTCCTCACCTGCACTCATCGCAGCGCTTGTTGCTTACGCCGCACAAAACATGTTCACGTTTGAAGTTGTGTCAACACTCTATGCACTTACGGTTTTATTTGCCTTCATGACCATTCATCCGTTAGATCCAATAAAAAAACAATTTCAAACACCTCCTCATCCGCTTCTCTGGATGACCGCATGCGTCCCCCTTCTTAGTTGTTTCTTGTTTCTCATCCCCATGATACAGCAAATGTATTTCGTGGGAATCGCACACACGCAGGCAAGATCAAATTTCCCGTCTGCATTCGCAGCATTAAAACATGTTGCGGACATGCGCACGATTTATGACCCATTCTTACTTGCAACAGAATTTGAAAATCTCCTCAGTGTCGCCATTACAATAAATCATGCACCGATAAAAACAATCGAGGAGATTCACGGGTATACGGCTTCTGCATTTACCCATGCAGTGATTCAACACCCTCTACGCACTTTTTTGCTCACGGAATCCGCAAATGCATCATTCTTTTATGCGGTTGCGACAAAGACCCCTGTTTCACAAAATGATATCGACATAGCGAAGCAGGCACACGAACGTTCGCCCGGACGCATTGAACCACTCCTCACCCTCGCAAACATCTTCCAAGTAAACAAGGATCAGGAAACAGCAAATAGCTACGCAATGCAAGCATTACAGACCAACCCAACACAAGCAAAAATACTTTGGAAACTTGCACTTTTTTACGCTCGAGCAAACGACTTTCAAACAGCGGCACCCCTTGGAATCAAGGCTCTTCAGGCAAACATGTTCACCATATACACCGCAAGCGATCTTGATTGGCTTATTTTCTATTATCAATCAAGACCAGATGTTGAATCAAAGAAATTAACCGTTTATCTTTTTGAACTCGGATGCAAAATTGAACCAAAGAATCTTCTACTCCTCCCAGAATTAGCGACAGCATATGCAAAAAATAATCAAAAAGAAAAAGCGATTGAAACCGCCAATCTTTTAATGCAGAAAGATCCATCAACAACCAAAGCAGCAACAGCATTTATTCAATCATTGCATTGATATAGAGCATCATAGGCTCGACATGTGGTCTCTAAAGAGAATTGTTCTTTGATAAATGTGTGAGCCGCATTTCCAAGTGATGTGGCGAGATCTGGTGCATCTATCAGTTGCTGTAAACACTCTCTCAACTGGTCTATAGAACCGATCGGAAACACAAGGCCTGTTTGATTTGTTCGCACAACCTCTTCTACCCCATCAAAATTTGAAATTACGACAGGTTTCTTGCAAGCTGCCGCTTCAAGCACCACAAGACATTGCCCTTCCCATTTCGTCGAGATAACAACCGTATTACAACGATACAAAAACGGACGAACATCTTGTTGATCTCCCACAAAATAGGTTTGTTGATCAATACCGAGCTCTTTTGCGAGATTCTCCAGATTATTTCTCAGCTGACCATCACCCACGATAAGCAATGCACAGGACTGTGTGTGACTTGCGCATAATTGCGCAAATGCTCGCAACACCGTTTCAAGATCTTTTGGTGGATGCAACCGGCTTACAACCCCAATCACATAATCACTCTCCAACGGAAACCGAGAGGTTGTTTCGTGCGCAACACCAGATTCCCAATACGCCATATCAACTCCATTTGAGATAATTTCTATTTTGTTTGCATCGATTAAACGAAGTTTTAAAATGACTTCTCGATCCTTCGGGCTCAGACAGACCAAAACATCCGTCCATCGATGCAAAAAAGATTCGAGACGCAATAAGATGAAACGCGTTACGGGTGATCGGTGTGGCAAATGAAATCCATGTACCGTGTAAATCATTTTGGGTTTCTGTTTGAGGGTCATGAGAGCTATTCGTACCCAAGCAGCTGCGCGCGTGCCATGCGCATGAATCGCATCTGGCACCTGTTCCCGAATCGCTTTTCGGATTTCCCAAACAATTCCAATAAACTGTGTTGCTCGAATCACTTGTACAGACATTCCCTTCTGCTGGTACAAATCTAAAAATGGTCCGGCGGGAGCCATGTGCAAAAATGTGTGTTTTGATATCAAGCCAGATGAAAGATCAAAGGCAACGCGTTGCCCTCCTCCAAAACCGGACCACGAATCAACGGTGAGAATTTTTTTCATACCAACAAGACGTCACATCTTGAAAAAACCTTTCATGCCTCGATAGATATTTGGAAACCGTTTTTGAATAACACGCATTGGATTTTTTAATACACGCAACCAGATGACATACAAAGAACCATACCAGATCGTATGGAAATATCCGAGTCGCATGACAAAATTCTTCCGATCAAATGCCGCTTCGATGCGTCTTAAGCGAAAAACGTTGCTCAATGCATTATTCATTCCATGCATCGTCGTCATGGCCGATGTAAAGCCCAATTGACGCACACGCTCAGAAAGTTCTCGATTCACATCAAGCGCGGTTCCAAACGGATACGCAAACGTCGTGATTGGTTTTCCAAGCTGCTGTTCGAGGATCACTTTCGAACGATGTATCTCTTCCGCCGCCTGATCGATTGGAACATTTGTCAGTCTTGGATGCGACACGGTATGCGCACCAATTTGCACCAGTGGATGTTCAGCCATCTCTTGAATCTCTTTCCAAGAGAGAAACGTTTCATGATGCATATTTGCATCATCCGGACATCGCATGTTTGGATTCTCTACAAAACCCGTACTCACATAAAAGGTTGCGGGTAGGTTATATTTTTTTAAAAGTGGAAACGCAAACTGATAATTATCCTGATACCCATCATCGAACGTAATGACCACATAATGTTTTCCCGTTTTCTGTTCGAGTGCATCAAAGCCATGCACATGGGCTCGCACATACGTCTCAAGAGAGATGACATGATAATCCTTTTTGAGGATGCGTAATTGTTCTTCGAATAAATCAGGAGATATAACACGTAATCCGCCAGGAGTCGCTGATGGTGCAATGCGGTGATACAACAAAATAGATACCCGTTCATACGCAGAAGAAAGAAGTGAACGAATGGTTTTTCGAGAACGTAACATGCAAAACACTTTCCCTAGTTGTGATGACGCACTTTCTTACACCAACACTCGAGTGAATTACAGAGCAAGTTCAAAACAGGAATCTTTGAAAGGATTCCATCCATTGCGTAAATGGGTTTAGAAAATAAAGAGTAAAGCCGAAAGATTCCATCAGGCAATCCATGAAATGTTTTTGGGAACAAATTAAATTTCCAGAATTGTTTGATTCCAAATCCATTATTCTGCAAAACGAGTACCAACTCACGAGCGCTGTATTTACGTGTATGTCCTGATCCACTGAGATGAGATACAACAAACTCTGTCCACGAAGTTTTCTGTGGAAAGTGAAAAACAAAAAAATGTGCTCCGTAACGCAAGACGCGATTTAATTCAACCACGGATTGCTGAATAAACGCCACGTGTTCTAAGACACCACACGACACGACAACATCAAAGGACTCTGTCTCGAACGGCAAACGCACAGCTTCATCGTTTGTAATGTACGTCACATGACGCAAATTAGGGAAACGCTCAAAATCAAACAAACACGTTTTATTGAATTCATAAACGGTGATGTTTTTATAACCTAGCTCAAACAGAATATTTGCGAGCACACCGTCTAACCCTCCCCAATCTAAAATGCGCGCATCAAACGTCTGCCCAGCAGCTACAAGACTTTTGTGAATCTTCTTCGCGATGCGCATGTAATTCCTGTAGACAACGCTCGCTTCGTGTTTGTATTTCATAAGAACGATTATCGTTTTATCGCCAACATAATATCCGACACATTCATTCCCGTCACACCCGTTTCAAGAAACGACTTTGTCTTCTGAAAAAATTCAAACGAATTATTTTTTGCAAGATATGTCTCTGGTTTTAATCGGAGCGTTTTTGTTTTTTGTTTTACGAGATCATCTACGAACGCACCGGCAACAGAAGAATGATCAATTCCATCAGACGCACACGAAAGAACGAGTGTTCCCTCCAGAACAGAAGACAACGCCCCTAACGCAAACTCTTGATTACGCCCTCCCATTCCTGTTCCGTGAACCTGCACCGTTGTCTCTCCTGCGGCAATCAACACTTCTCCTGGCTTTACGAGTTCTGCAAACATCTTCCCCTTCTCTCGCGCTTCCCCTTGGAGATCATTAGAATACAACACAGGTTTATACCCAAGCTTTTTTGCCTCCCGCATCATCGCTGCAGTTGCAATGGCGTTTGAGATGACACACGTGTTTGAAACGTGCTCAAACAACGTTAGATCTTTCGGGGTCTCAATCAAATGACACTGCGACAATTTACAGATCGTAAGAACTTGGTACTTTTCCAAAATACGCTTGGCATCCTTTGCGGTTGTTGTATCAAGAAACGTTGGACCGGACGCAACCATACTCAAATCATCTCCTGGCACATCCGAAAAAATAAGACCAGCAATAGTGGCGGGGTACGCGAGTCGAACAAATTGCCCGCCTTGAATTTCTGAAATATGTTTTCGCACCGTATTCATCTCACGAATTGTTGCTCCTTTTTGCATGAGTGCGCGCGTCATTGCTGTAACGTCATTACATTCAAGTTGGTACGGCCAACAGAGCAAGGCAGATCCGCCACCGGAAATAATCGCAATCACAAGATCTTGTGTTCCAACGGCTTTCAACAATCCAACAATCTCACCGGTCGCACGAATATTTTCATAACTCGGAAACGGATGCGTGCCTGCAATACTCTTCATGCGTTTCAATTTTCCTTTCTTCACATCAAGGATGATTCCATCTGTAATACGCTCTCCAAGAATCTTTTCGAGAGCGAACGCTGTTTCAAGAGACGCTTTCCCAATTCCCACAACAAAAATGCGTTTATAGGATTTTAGTTTGTATGTCTTCTCTCCAATCTTCAGAACATCCTTCTTCAGAGAGACAACGAGATTCACCGCATGTTGTGTTTCAATCGCGCGAAGTCCTGCTTCTACAATTGCTAACGCATCTCGTCGCAGATGTGTTGTTGCGAGTGCGGAATAATTTTTAAAAAGATGTTTTGACGACATACTTATTGAACCAACGCGACTGGCACGGAGAATGTTTTTTCATTCTCAGGCAAACCAGATGGATTATCATTTTTAAACACGAGCGTTCCTGCATTCGTTAAATGTGTCTCATCAAATTTCAGCGTTGCTTCAAACGGGACAAAATCTGCGGTCATCCAATTTCCTTTTGCTTGTGCCGTTCCACTTGCGATGATTTCCTTTTTGCCGTTTAGAAGGACGATGGGAAACGATCCTTCAAAAAACCAAGAGCCACGCGCTTTGCCGACAATCTTGAGGGGAGATCCAATAAGCTCATTGGCTCTTGGTGATTCAATCGAGATCTCGGGTTGTGAAACGGGTGTTGGAGTGCTTCTGGCTTGGAAGTTTCTTCTGTTGCTGGCCTAAGCGTTTGCACTGTTCTTGAGAGATTCACGCGATAAACGAGTAAACCGATCAATCCAACACAACATACGACCAAAACTGAAATCAGAACGGAGTGCTTGTAGTTCATATGCCCCTATCATACAATATCGGCGAACAATCGCCTATGTCACTTCCCTTCAAAATACGTGTGATCTCAACACTTTATCGATCGATCCTGAAACCGATCTTGTTTAAACGTGATCCGGAAAATGTCCACGATACCATGATGCGTATTGGATCCACACTTGGTCACCACCGAATCACACAATTCATCACGCACACACTTTTCTTTTTCGAACATCCTGTGCTCGAACAAACCGTTGCGGGAATTCACTTTAGAAATCCAATCGGTCTTGCGGCTGGATTTGATAAAAACGCGCAGCTCACGAATATTCTTCCAGATGTTGGATTTGGATTTGAAGAAATAGGATCCGTCACCGGTGAACCCTGTTCTGGAAATGCACGACCAAGACTTTGGAGACTTCCGGAAGAAAAAAGTCTGCGTGTGTATTACGGATTAAAAAACGACGGAGCAGAAAATATCGCAAAGCGACTTCGTCTCTCCCGCCTTCACGAGGAGGGGGCTGGGGGGTGGTCTGTTCCCATCGGCATCAGCATCGCTAAAACAAATTGCGCTGCTACCGCCGAGACTCCTGCGGCAATTGTAGATTATGTAAAAGCTTACCTTGCATTCGAGGAGATCGGCGATTACGTCACCATCAACATCAGTTGCCCGAATGCATTTGGAGGACAACCGTTTACAGACGCTGCGCGACTCGATCAACTCTTGTCCGCGATTGATGCGGTGCGCGATGTTCGTCCGATCTTTCTCAAACTCTCTCCAGATCTTTCCGAAACAGAATTGCACGCACTCGCCGAAGTTGCGCTTGCACATCATGTCGATGGACTCATCACAAGCAATCTTACAAAACAACACGCGCATGGAGATGGAGGATTAAGTGGCAAAGCCGTTGAAGCACAATCAATCGCGCACCTCACGTATCTACGAAAAACATTTGGAAACAAATTTATTCTCATTGCCTGTGGCGGAGTGTTCTCCGCGGAAGATGCATACAAACGTATTCGACTCGGCGCGTCACTTATTCAGCTTATCACTGGAATGATCTTCGAAGGGCCACAGCTTATTGGTGAAATCAATCGTGGTCTTGTTGAACTTCTGAAACGAGATGGATTTGAATTCATCACGGACATAATTGGAATTGATGTGAAATAAATCGTTCTATTGCAAACAAACAAATTTTATTCATCGAGCTTATTGAGATACGATTCGCGCACAGCTTTCGATAAGTTCAAGCAATAAAAAAACCGCTTACAAGATGTAAGTCGGTCAGCATGTCGCGCTTTTACGTTCCCATGTCCCATCCTTCATCAGACCGGCAATCCATGGACCACCATTGCGCCAACAATTTTCTTTTTCCGAATAGAGATCTGGATAATCCAGAATGTCCAGATCTTCTGTATGCGAAGCACGGAGAGGTTTTGGCCTTTTATTTCCCTGCTCCTTGGTCCATTTATTTTTGAGACCGATACCCAATGCATTTGCGGCTCGGAATGGACAATACGTATTGGGAACTTCTGCGATGTCGAGAATCAATCGAGCGAGTATTTTGGGAACATGATGATCCCGTACGAAATCAAGCACCTCGTATGCATGCAAGGAGTTCTCAAGAAACTTCAAGAGAACAAGTCTCGTGTCGAGTGATTCTCCCATGCGGAGTCTCCAAAAAACTGCGCACCCATAAGTGCATTCTCCTTGCAAAGAAAGCTTCACATAGGACGGAACACGATCCCAGTTTTTCATCGTACCTCCATGAGGAAAATGTTACAGTCGACGCAGGATTGCGTCCGTGAATTGTTCCGTGTTGAGCGTGCCGCCCATGTCACCCGTGCGATCGCCTTCGGCAATCGTCTGAAGCAATGCCTCGCGTAGATGCTTCGCCTCATGCAAGAAGCCATCGTACTCGAGCATCATCGCTGCCGAAAGGATGAGTGCGGTCGGATTCGCGATTCCGCGACCCGCAATGTCGGGAGCCGAACCGTGAACCGCTTCGAACATCGCGTACGCGTCCCCGATGCACGCACCGGGTGCGACACCGAGTCCACCGACGAGTCCTGCAGTCATGTCCGACAGAATGTCTCCAAACAAGTTTTCCGTGACAAGCACGTCAAACCGTTCCGGATGCATTTCGAGCATCATCGACAACGCGTCGATGTGAAGATAGTTGATTTCGAGACCAGTACCTTCTTCCGCAATGACTTCGTTGAACGCCTCTGTGTAAAGCGCACCCCACATCTTCAAGATGTTGGTCTTGAGCACGAGTGTCAGCTTCTTGCGTCGCGAGAATACGATGCGAACCGCTTGCCGAACTGTGCGTTTGAATCCTGCTTTCGAAAAATGCGCCGTTGCGTGAACGACATCACCCTCACGAACCTCGACACAATCGTAGTATCCTTCGACACCCTCACGAACAACCACGATGTCGCACGGATGCGATTTCGGAAGTCCGGGAATGTGAATCGCTGGGCGTACGCACGAATGAAGCTCCAGCTCTTGGCGAAGCCGAACGTTCACACTTTTGAACCCACCACCACTCGGCGTGGTTGTCGGCCCTTTGATCGCCACTTTGTGGAGGCGAATCAAATCGAGCGTTTCATCCGGCAACGAATTGCCGCCATTTGCTTCGGCGCATTCAAGGCCAGCAAGCGCCGGGATCCAATCGATCCGATTGCTCATGACTCGGTCCACAACGCGCCGCATGGCACGGAAGACTTCATGGCCAATGCCATCGCCTTCAATCGCGACGACGGAAATTCTGTCAGTCCTGTCTGTCATTCCAAACCTCTCTTGCACGTCTTGTGCGCAGCCTATATACCAATTTTTTTCGATTTTGTCAAGATAACAACAAAAGAAAAAGACCTCGTGAAGAGGTCAGGAAGAAAGAATATCCGTCGAAACGGGATTGTGAGAATGTGCAACGCCATTTGGCGGAACGTAGCATTCCAAGCAGCGAGGCTCATACTTATCGGCACTCCCGACATCAAAGCGGTCCGTGCTCTTTGACGTACGCTGTGAGCGCGAGGCGGAATCGATGGTCTTGCAGACCTCACAGATCGCAACCAACTTGTAGATGCGTTGAGCGAGTGCCATCAATTTTGCCGTCACCATGAACGGCCGTTCTTGGTAATCCAGGTCAAGGCCCGCAACAAGCACGCGCCGACCAGATCGCACGATCCTCATGATTACATCAACAACATCGGGATCGTCTTCGAAAAAGTGGATTTCATCAAACGCGACCAGCTTGTGATCTTCATGGAGATGATCAAACACGTCTAGCGCTTTTGAGATGCGAACGGTTTCACAGATGGAGACATCCACCTGACGATCTGCTCGCGTGTCGTTCATGGATCGAAAAACGATGGAGCGAAGTCCTGCGATCCGCGCTTTCTTCAATTCGATTTCCAGGTTTTCCGTTTTTCCAGAAAACATGGGACCGGTGTAAACACTGAGTTCGGGTATTTGCGGTCTACGCATCTTTTCCTCCGATCAAGTTGATCGCGAACATTATAACGTATCAAGTCCGTTTGTCCTGTGGACAAACAAAGCACCAAATTTGAAAACACCAAATTCCAAAAGTTCAGCACCCCTTTGGAATTTAGAATTTTCATTTTGGTGCTTTGCCCCCTTGCACCCCTTTTGCAACTATGGCATTCTATCTCCTAGCCAGCCCTGTTCGTCGTAATAGGACGGTGTCATTAATTATTGTGTGTTTCTATTATGAACAACAAGCTTTTCGTAGGCAGCATTCCTTGGAAAACAACAGAAGACGACCTCCGCGCCGCTTTCGGTGAATTCGGAACTGTCGTTTCTGCACGTATCATCACAGATAAGTTCACAGGAAAGAGTCGTGGATTCGGCTTTGTGGAAATGTCTTCTGACGAAGAAGCATTGGCCGTTATCGCAGGTCTCGACGGAAAAGACTTCCAAGGTCGTCCAATCGCGATCAGCGTTGCACGCCCAATGGAAAAACAAGCGTAAATATTGCAAAAACAAACACAGCTTACAAAAGCTGTGTTTTTTGTTTCTTTTTTTCATAAACACCCTCGCACACAATCCATTGACAAAATCCTCTTTTTCTGCTATTATCTCCCGTTAATTCTTCATTTCATTTACATCCCAACCGGCACACAAGGAGATTTTGTGCACGATCTTCACGCCATTGTCTGGATCCTCTTTGGAATCACCCTCTCGATCCTCATGCTCGCTTTCACGGGAGCCTTTCTCGCCCTCGCCTTTGAGAGCTTCGAAGAGCGCTCGCATACCATCGGTAATACGATGGGACGCATTCCCAGTATCTTGGTCACGAAACGTTGGTAAGGTTCCAACGATTCAATTTCCCATCACGTTCAGGAGGAACATTTGACCACTCACACACGCATCCAAACTCTCGCCCTCGGCGCATTGCAGACGGTTGCTCGCGAACACATCGGAAGTGATTTCGATCGCGACGATACGTTGCACGCCGAAATCACGAAAGGTTGTCGCCGGCAGGACAACCAAACTGTGTTTCACATCAACCTCTCGGGCAAATGCGAACTCGGCGCAGAAGTCACCGTCCATGATGAAGCGTCCGAGGCCCACCGTATCTCGATTCTCGTGTTGAGCTATCGGCGCATGCATCAAGAGACGTATCACTGCCCGAACTCGCTCTTCCACACAACCGTCGCAAAGTAGCTCCCTCTCACACCCTCGCAAAATGCGTGGGTGTTTTTCATTTGTAATCCGTATCTACAAGTACCCTCCATCATTGACATAAACCCGTTTCAATGATTCAATCGCGAGTCGGTAAACGACACAGGAGGAACACATGCGTCGCATCTTAGAACTTGGTGAACAGAAGCCACACGAAAAAGAACCACCCAACAAATGGGTGTTCCGTGTACTTGATCTCGATCCGGATGATCACTCTGGTCTCGAACTCAGATCCGAAAATGGAACTCTGTATTACGGTGTTCAAGGTACAGAGCTCGAAAACTGCGCTCGTCTTAATGCAGAAGTTGAAACACGTCTCGCATTAGAATCGTGGATGGAATTCGGAACCAATCCGGATGATCACACGCGCGCCGTTTCGATCATCATCCACAATGAAGACGAGTCCGGTTTTCTTCTGCAACGCAAAGATCTGAAACACCCAACACCTAGCTGTCGAGGTCGGTATTCCCTCTTCGGTGGTTCACCACACGTTGGCGAAAACATTTTGCATGCCGCGTATCGCGAACTGTTGGAAGAAATTGTGAGCTATCAGGATCTCGATCTTCGTAATTTGAAGCACCTCGAGGATCTTACGCTCGATTCTGTACAATGGCCGGGAACGTACACATGTTCCGTGTTCTCCCTTCCTGTTCCGTTTAAAACATTTCAGCAACTTGTTGCGTGCACCGCTTTTCATGAATTAGTCTCTGAATCCGTGGGAGTCGTTATCACAAGAGACGAATTCGAAAGCATCCTTCTTCCCCAAGAAATCGAAGAACCGGGACGACACTTCGTCGCCTCGCACCATCATGCGATCAATCGCATCCTCTTCCCTTAACCGATTCTCAAGTGAGAAGCGGTTTTTCTTTTATCGTCATCTTGACAAAATCTACAAAATCGATTATCTTTATCGGTCGTTCACGTTGGATGACATCGCTGGTGTAGCTCAATTGGCAGAGCAGCTGATTTGTAATCAGCAGGTTGCGGGTTCAACTCCCTTCGCCAGCTCCCGTCGAGACCCCTCGACACAAAGCGTCTTTAGCTCAGTCAGGTCAGAGCAGCGGACTTTTAATCCGTTGGTCGAGGGTTCGAATCCCTCAAGACGCACTCCCCTTAACCGCTTCTCCCTTGAGACGCGGTTTTTTCTTTCTCTGAACGATTGACAGATTGGATTTTTTGGACTACTCTTTTGTGTCCTGTTCTTTCGCGCTTGAACTATTTACGACTCACAGGGAGGTTGTATGACTGGACAAAACTTTGTTCTCGTCGTTCAGATGCCAAATGAAATGGGCGAAGGTCATGAATTTCTTGTGACCCATATGGACGCTTCCAAATTCGATTCGCGTTTGTGGAAAAACGGCAAGAGCGACAAATTGATTCTTGCACTTGCCACCATGACCCAAACGGCGTTCGGACACTTTCAAGCAAAGGTTTCGTACAAGACACTCCTCCGAGCTATTCGAAGCGAACATGACATCACAGGCGTGATCCGAAAGATCGAACTCAACTTCGCTCTTCCAACACAAAAAGATGTCGTGATCGCAACCGTACGCACACAACGCGAAGATGCAAGGAAAAGAGTCCTTGCTCTCGAAGAGCGCGCGCGAGGATGCATTCGACTCATCGCGTCCACAAAAAAACGATTAGAGGAATATCGCACGTTTCTAAAGCAGCCAGACATCCTCTCGGGGATTCGCGCGCATTACGAATTGTGCCTCATCGTAGATTGTGAAAAAGCATTGCGCGAAGTGAAAACGGATTTGAAAAATACCAATCGCAAACTCTTTCGTGAACGAAACGAAAAGAAAGGCCTCGACGAAATGAACGCCGTGGAAGCATTCGGACAAAGCATCGTCATCGACTCCTAACCGCTTCTCGCTCGAGACGCGNNNNTTCTTTCTTGACCAAACACATCATCCTTGTGTAGCCTCTTCGTAGACATGTTCATTTCAGGGAGGAACACATGCCCGCACCCCTTCTAGCTCTGATCATCATCTTGATTATCTTTGGCGCGACCATTCTTGGCTGGAAACTCGCAAACAAACTCAATCCGTTCGGTGATCACAGAGACTTTGAGAAATCCTCCAGAGGATTCATGGACTACGATTGGGCAAAGCTCAAAAAGGCCTTCAATGAAAAACACACGGAACTTGATGCAGATCGCCTTGATCGCGCCTACACCGTGTACTATCGCGTGATGAGTCTCGCGTACGACTGGAATCAGTGGCGATCATTGAAAGACCCTCACGTAAGTCGTGCGGCTCCGTTCGACAAGGACGTCGACACCTTCTGGCGATTCCATGCGGAACAACCGGATTACGACGCGTGGTGTGAAATCTCATTTGGCGGCAAACTTCGACCTCGCAGAGAAACGTACGAAGAGCCAACGTGGAAAACACGTGAAGAACGCCAAAGGACCAAGGTGGCGTACAAACGCAAATACAAGCTTCAAGACAAAGACGCCGACACGAACAATGACGATTTCATTCCACCTGTCATTGTGGTCTAGGTCATTCCCTGCCGCTTCTCGCTCGAGACGCGGTTTTTTGATTTTGTTCGACAAAATTATCCTCCGTAGCTTGCATCGAGCGAAGGATGGATTTTTGACACAAAACCAAAATCTGATAATCTCTGGTTGCTGACCCAGAGGAGATCACATGCAACTTAAGAGCGCGTACATTTACCCAATCGGAACGTTCTTATTTGGAATTGACCGCAAGCAAATTCCTCATGGCGTGTTTTGCTGGAGTGCAGAACAAATCGCCTACATGGCAAGCGAATGGCGATTTGCAGACAAGGACGCAGAACGACTGACAAGAACAGTGATGAAAGAAAAAATATGCATGCGATCAGATAAAGAGCCCGAACTGATTCACGGAATCGGCGCGCGACTCATCAATGATCAATTTGCCAAACTAGAAAACCTGCGCGTGGTCCCTCAATCCAAACAGCTCGTTCCTCTTCCACATGGTCGCATTTACGTTCAGGCATTACCACCCGAACCATGCGAACCTGACACAGTTCTTTTACTCTATATCACTCCGGAAGGTCACCCAACCCTTGCGCACATGCGCACGCAAGACCAAGCCGAAGAATTGTTGAAGTGGGAAGATTGGATGGAAGAACATGGACACAATACGATCCAAGGCGTCATTCACGCCCTGCCGGAACATGATCGATTCAACCAACACCCCGCGTACGTTCGCGGCCCAATTGTTGAACAACTGATTGTCACGAGCGTGACGTACCCCTCTTATTTTCCAGACACACCTACCGCCAGAAACTAATCTGCGCGGTTTTTCTTTTGCATAAAAACACGTATATCGCCATTTTAATTGCCTGTGCTACACTATTCTTATATGGGAAAACAAACGCTTGGACGATGGGTTCTGGGTCTTGGTGGCGCACTTGGACTTTCGAAGGAAATTCTAACGGAGCCTCCCGCAAAAAACATCGTGGCAATCGAATCAACAGAACATCCAACAACGGAATTAACACCGCGACAAGATTCGAATTCTAAAGAGGCATCTCGAAACGAGACACCTATTGAAAAACAACCTGTTCCCCCCACAGAAATTGAACAAGTTCAAAAGACGTTCGAGGAAATACAGAATCCACTTCCTCCTTTAAAACACATTATTGAACAAACTCCCGTTAAAAATTTTGATTTTAAACTCAATCCCTTCCTTGGTCTCGAAAATGCAAAGGCGTTTGTTACACACACACTGGAAAACGTCACCAAGAAATGTGTCGATAAAATCACCCATCTCATGCCAGATCTACTTCCCACAGGAACTGTCGGTATTACAGTCACAGATGTTTCCACCCCTCAAGAACAAGTCTTCCGAATTCGCATTGATCAGGTCGTTGCAAACGAGGAGAAGGAAAAAAGCTGGCAACAGTTCTATGACGCTGTCGTGCACCCAGCAACCGAATCTGTGGAATTCCTCTCGGAACCAGAACTTGAAGACATCTTTCCCCCTCACACAATTACAGGTGATCCGGCACATATTCAAGAAGAAATGCAGATGTATCAGGAGTCTATTGCCCTTGCCCGCGTTTATCTCCAGGCAGGAGTTCCAAGACAGGAAGTCAGAACATTGGCAGAAGAAAAGACAAAAAAGAAAGAGAAAAAGAAATAACCGCACAAAAAGGCGTTGTCCCATTGACAGCGCCTCTTTTTTTGGGTATCCTTTCGCCACTATGAAAGACTTTCGAAACATTGCGATTATCGCTCACGTTGACCACGGTAAGACCACTTTAGTGGACGCCATGCTCAAACAATCCGGAACGTTCAACGAACGTGACGTTATTGAGGTATGTGTCATGGATTCAAACGAACTTGAAAAAGAACGTGGAATTACCATTTACGCAAAAAACACCGCCATTCAAATTGGTGACACAAAAATCAACATCGTAGACACTCCAGGTCACGCGGACTTTGGTTCTGAGGTTGAACGTGTTCTCCGTATGGTGGATTCTGTTTTGCTTCTCGTGGATGCCTATGAAGGCCCAATGCCACAAACAAAGTTTGTGCTTCGCAAGTCTCTTGCGCTTGGACTCAAGCCAATTGTGGTTATCAATAAGATCGATAAGCCATCCGCACGCCCAGACGTTGTTCTCAACATGATTTTTGACTTGTTCGTAGAACTTGGTGCAACAGATGAGCAATTAGATTTCAAACACATTTACGCAATCGCACGTGAAGGTGTCGCAAAAATGGAACTCACAGACGAATCAAAAGATCTTCAACCTCTTTTTGATCTTATTTTGAAAACCGTTCCACCTGCACAAAACAACACAAACGTTCCCATGCGCATGCAACCTGCAAACTTAGCCTACGATTCTTACATCGGACGCTTGGCCGTTGGTCGTATTTATGAAGGAACCGTTCGCGCGGGAATGACCGTTACGGTCATCACCCCAGACGGAACACGCAAAACAAATAAAATCACAAAGCTTCTTACAAACAAAGGATTGAATAAGATTGAAGTGCAAGAAGCAGAAGCAGGTGACATCGTTCAAATCGCTGGAATCCCAGACATTTACGTTGGAGACACCATTGCAGAAAGCCCAACAGCAGAACCTCTTCCTACAATCGCTATTGACGCTCCAACCTTGAAAATGGACTTCATGGTGAACAACTCCCCCTTTGCGGGACGCGAAGGAAAGCTCGTTACGTCTCGTCAGATTCGTGAACGTTTGCTCAAAGAATTGGAAGTCAACGTTGGAATGAAAATTGAATTCTCGGACACGGCGGACGTCTTTACCGTCAGTGGTCGTGGAGAAATGCACTTGTCCATTCTCATTGAACAAATGCGTCGTGAAGGATTTGAATTGCAAGTTTCTCAACCACGCGTTATTTTCCAAGAGGTCAACGGACAAAAACAAGAACCAATCGAGATTGTGATCGTGGATGTTCCAGACCAACTCGCAGGAATTGTTATTGAACAACTCGGAAAACGCCGCGGTGAAATGTTGAACATGCAAGCCGAAAACGGAAACACGCGTCTTGAATATCATATTCCAACACGTGGACTCCTTGGCTACCAATCTGAATTCGTCACAAGCACAAAGGGTGAAGGAACACTTTCACACCAATTTGCTCACTACGGTGAATACAAAGGAGACATTGAACGTCGTTCAACCGGATCCATCATCAACGGATTTGATGGAATCACCACTCCTTACGCTCTTGAAGGCTTGGAAGCTCGTGGAGTTCTCTTCGTTGGAGCAGGAGCAGAAGTGTATGAAGGAATGGTTATTGGAATGAGTATGAAAGACAACATGGTGGTAAACGCCATCCGTGAAAAGAAACTCACCAACATGCGCTCCGCTGGAGCAGACATGGCCGTAAAATTGACACCAGCGCTTGATATGAACCTTGAACGTGCTCTTGAGTACATCGACAACGACGAACTCGTAGAAGTCACCCCAAAGACCGTTCGTATCCGTAAAAAATATTTGAAAGAGTTTGAACGCAAGAAACACGGAGTTGCGTAAAAACAAAAATCCTCTGGCTAAGAGCCGGAGGATTTTTTTATTGCTTTTTCTTCTTCACGTTCCAGCTGTTCTAACAACCGAAGACTTGGAACAGGTATTTTATCTAGAGCGTCGTACGTTGTAAGCATTTTAAGCAAAAATCCTTTTACTGTCATTCCCCCTAATTGACGGACGTTCTTCATGCTTTTTTGAACAGACTCAATACAATGCTGTTTTAAAGACTCTGGAAGAAGAGGCTCATCTTCTTCCATCATTGAAAAATCTACTTGGATTTGATCATTTATTTCACGCATCCATTTAAACGCACGTTTTGTAGCATCACGTTCTCCATATTTTTGCATGTAAGATTGGTGCAATGGAAATAATTTCATGATTGCTTTTAATCGATTACGTCCAGCATCAATTACAACTGACAATTGCTTTTCCAACTCTTTCAGTTCGTCAATATCATTTTGAATTTTTTTGTATTCATTAATGTCAAGCACTTCTTCCAATTGTTCTAACAAAAAATAGCGACGTCTCCTTAATATCATCTCCTCATCTTGTTTAGATTCATCTTGATGTTCTAATTTATCCATCTCATCAAGAACTTCATCTGAAGGAACGGCGCCTGACCATTCAGGCATCAGTGTTTTCACGCGACGATAAAAACTGGATACTTGAGACATTTGTTTTTTATCTTCGACACCTCTCATGTAAAGTTTTTTAAAAAAGGGTTGTTCATGCTGTTTTGCATGCCCAAATTCATGAAGAGCAACAGCGATTCTCAACGGTGTATCCATTGGAGGCAAAATCATTTTCCGCGATGCGGGACCCACAGCTGCAGGTACAAATGTCTCAGACATATAAACCCCTATTTTTTCATGAAGATCTATGAGATTAAATATATCTATTGTCTTTCCATCTCTTTTTAAACGCAAACCTGTTAATTCGCGAATTTTTAATTCTTGAAGTCCTTTTGGCGTATGAAATTTGGAACCAACAAAATCTGTTTCGATTTCACACATCAATCGACCATTTTTATCTTTTAATTCGCGTCTTTCTGTAAAAACAGGCTCAGATTCCTTCATTTCATTCTTTGGATGATTTTTTTTCTTTAAGGTATCTGGTTGCATGATAAAACGATGCGCCTCGAGGCTCATATAGTATTCAGTAAGTTTTTTCTAAAGAATTATACCCTATTAAAAACGAAAAAACAGCCCTTGGGCTGTTGAGTGTCTAAAGCTGGCCAATGAGCCAATCGCAGACTTGAAAGTCGCCTTGCACATGGATTTTACGAAATGCGTGTAAGCGATCAACGAATAAGGTGCGAAGAGCTGTGCCGTGGCCGACAATGACAAGGGTAGGCAATTCAGCAAGCTCCCGCTGAGTAACCAAGAACGCTTCTTGATCAATCACACGCGCAATGCGAGAAGCAACATCGTCTGCACATTCTCCGCCGATATTACGGTAATCATAATGTGCGTTTCGTGTACGATGACGATCCTCAGGAAACTGGATGAGAGATTCTTCTTTTGTGAGATTCGCCATCCGACCCACATTCACTTCACGCAAATCTTCCGTTCGGTGAATGGGTGGATGAGATCCACACGCATGCGCAATTTCACGCGCGACTGCCCACGAGCGTTGCAAATCGGAGCAAACAATCTGTCGAACCGGAAACCGCGCAGCAATCCGTTCGGCGAGTCGAAGCGCCTGCTCCATCCCGGTTGCGTTCAATAGAACATCATTCTGCCCGGAGTACCGGCGCGCAACGTTATCGTCCGTCTGCGTGTGCCGACAAATCACCAACTGAATGTGTGCATGACGTCCTGACATTCGTATCTCCTTCGTGTGTCGCGACATAATAACAACATCCATAGGAATTGCAAACAAAAAAGCTCTCGACAAATATCGAAAGCTAAGAGACTACGGATTCGTTGGTGGCTTCTTGCTACCAAACACTTTGTAGAGCGCGTACCCACCCGCGCCTAAGACGAGAAATGGGATGAGTTTGGTGACAGCAATCGCGAGAACGATTGCAAGACCAACGATGACGAGAACCTTGAGAACGCGTGTGGACATGGAAACTCCGTATGTTGAAAAAAGGAACTAGCCCAGACCGTCTGGGGTATTCGCGCGCATCTTTGCATGCGAAGGAATCTTGTCTTTGTCGACACCATCCGCATCATTGATATAACGCTGAATGGGCGTGGGCTCATTCGGCATCTGATGCTTTTCCGCAAAACGTTCCATCATTCGCAGGCAGCCCCAGAAAAACAGGAGCACAAGCGGATAAAGGAACGGAATGTGTTTGTTCGGATCAAAGCCTTCGTTATACAGGTAAACCAGATCTCCGAGCAGACCAAGAATGGACACAACGAGCACAAGCGTTGAAAGACGCTTCACAGAAACTCCTCCGGCCAAATGGCCTCATGTTGATCAAATGAACGATCCTAACGTTGGAATATACTCTGAAATGGATATATGTCAATCGATTCTTTGACAAATCCAAGTTTTTCAGGCATTCTTCCCGCATTATGTCGTATCTCTCTCGCGCGTCACGCATCCAATCACTCTTCCCAGACATGAAAGCGTTTCGCCTTAAACAGGTTGAAACTGCTTTGTTTGATCCAAACGTCCGTTCGTGGGCGGACGTTTCAACGTTACCAAAGGACATGCGCGAAACGCTTGAAAAAGAAGTTCCGTTTATTTCTTTGAGTACGCAACTCGTTCAAAATGATTCAAAGAAGGAAACATTCAAAGCGATCGTAAAAGTTGAAGGTGACAAATACATTGAAACTGTTCTCATGAAGAACCGTCGCGAACAATGGACCATCTGTGTTTCCACCCAAATTGGGTGTGCCATGGCATGTTCATTCTGCGCAACCGGAAAAATGGGACTCACTCGTAATTTGGACGCAGATGAAATCGTAGACCAAATTCGTTTGTGGAAATACTTTTTAAAAGATCATCCAGAAATCACGACCACATCCGAGGCTGCATCAAAAAAAATCACAGAACACGAGGATGCGTTCGATGTTGATGAAGAAGACGATTCCGACACAGAACAAACCAACACCCCTCGTGTGATCGATCACGCTCGCATCAGCAATATCGTGTACATGGGAATGGGAGAACCTCTCTCAAACTATGAAAATACCAAAGCGAGCTTGAACACAATTCTCGCACAAACGGATATCGGACTTACGCACATCACCGTCTCGACCGTTGGCATTCTCCCCCGCCTCGAGCAAATCCTGACGGACGCAGAATGGCCACATGTACGCATGGCCGTGTCACTTCACAGCGCAGACACAAAGACGCGCAAAGAGATTGTAAAAACATCTTACGACGAATTTTTGCCAAAGCTTGATGAATGGACACGTAAATATTTGAAAAAATTCGGCAACCGTCGTCATCACCTCACGTTTGAATACGTCATGTTGAAAGGCGTGAATGATTCTGCACCTGCGGCAAAACAACTCGCCGTATTCGTAAACCGACTCGGAAAAATTCGCGTGAACTTGATTCCCTTCAACTTCACCGAAAGCGGATTCACCTCAAGCGACGCAGAGACCATCCAAAAATTTGGAGATGTTCTTGAAAAAAATGGCGTAACGTACACCATTCGCTATTCCAAAGGCTCAGAGATTGATGCCGCCTGCGGACAACTCATCAAAAACGAAAGCGCAAACCTAGAAGAAAAACTCCCTTAACGGGAGTTTTTTGTTTGTCGGATAAAAAAACACACCGCAAAGCGATGTGAAGAGATCTTATTCGAACTCGTCGTTCAGACGAATGGAGGCGGTTGAGCGATGAAGACGCACGGACGCAGCGACCATGCTTGCAGCATTTCCATCGATCACGCTTGTGTCCGCATCACGAATGCCATAATTACGAGCGAGTGTGCGAGCTTCTCCCTCAGGAAGACCAATCGTGTTGAGCAGAATGCTCCAACCTTGTGTGCGACGCTCTCCGAGAAGTTCGAGTGCACGTTGCACACCGCCAATCCCCGGAAACGTTCTGCTGCTGCGCTCATCACCGTCCGTGATGACGGGAAACACGACGCGTGGTTCGCGACCGGTCTGTGTACGAATAGCCGCGCAAAGACGATCGATGGCGGCAATGGTGAAAATGATCACATCGTTCAGGGCTGTTCCACCTGCGACGTTGTAATCTTCGAGCGTGAGATGATCTGCCGTTGCAAGGGGTTTCGGATCGAACACTTTGTAGATGTCGCGATCAAACTTCACAAGGGCGAGACAGGCACATCCTGGAATCTGCTTTTGTGCATCAAGGAACGCGTTGTAGAAATCCACAACAGCCTGCGACCGTTTGCGCATGGATGTAGAGGCGTCGAGCGCAACCACGATTACGACCGGAACTTCCGTGTCGTTTGCGAACGTGAATTGCGGAACATCGAACTCAAGCGGAAACGGGATCAAGACGGCATGACGCGGATCAAATGGTCCGCCTCCTTCACCTGGGTTTCTTCCAAAAACCATGGAGCACCTCTGTGAGCCAACAATTGGCTTTGCTGAACATACCCAAAAAAACATCCATTGTCAACGGACGAGTGTCTGTGATTCAGACAACAAGGATCATTTGACACAAAGCCCAAAAAACGTAGGATATTCACAGTTCCTTCCAATTGAAAGGCAAAAGGAGAAACATGACCTCGGACTTGAGTCCAAATGAGATTGTGCGCACGACAGAAGTGCCAAATCACAAGCGAAACGCGCTTGAAAAACTGATTTCCCGCATTCTTGAAGTCACAACGCACGACGCAAACAAGATCCTTATACATGCGTTCGGCGAACGGGCTCTCAAGTTGTTCACCTTTGGCGATATCTTTGATCTTGCAAACACAGACGCGTTCTCACGCGCTGTGCACGCAACGGGCATTGATGTTCCAAGCGTGCAAGTTTTACGTGTCGTCAACATGATCGCGCAAATCACAGACGAGACCGAACCGTGCGAAAACAAACGTTGCGGTGAGTTCCCTATCTACGAGCGAGGCGGAGTCATCCGAAAAGATGCCCCCAACAATCCTTGTTTGTACTGTGAACACGTTCCCACAAAAACCATCGAAGCGATTCCGTCTTCCCCAAGGGATGCGACAAAACGTATTCTCGGTGGAGATTATCAAATCGAACGATTCATTGCAGAAGGCGCGATTGGTCGCACCTATCTTGCAACAGATCTCGTTGTGGGAAAATCTGTTTGCGTGAAGCACTGCTTCAAACTGAATGCGGCACGCCAAGACAATCTTCTTGATGAAGCGCGCAAAATGTGGGATCTACGCCATCATGGCATTCCCGCGATGCGTCGCGTCATTCGACTCGAGGACAAAACCATCGCGATTGTGATGGGTTACATCCCGGGAGAAACACTCGAAGCAATTGTGAAACACGATGGCGCAATCCATCCGGAAAGCGCAATGTGGATTTTGGAACGACTCCTCAACATTTTGCAGTACCTGCATGCACACGGAGTCATTCACGGCGATTTCAAACCGCAAAACATCATCGTCAATGAAGAAACCTACGCGGTTACTCTCGTAGACTTTGGTCTTGCAACCGTGAAACCAACAGACGCCTCGCGCGCCATTGGTTACACAGATCACTTTGCTCCGTCCGAGCAAGTATACGGAAACCCACCCATTCCTGAGTCAGACATCTACGCACTCGGCAAAGTTGCTTTGTACTTGCTGAACGGTGGAAATCTGGATCAGGTTGATCGTGATTTCTTTCCTGCACATGTTCCCGCCCTGTGTTCGGACTTTGTTCAGAGTATGGTAGCAAAATCCATTGAACAGCGTCCGAGTCGGGCAGATCGTTTATTTGATCGGATGCGACACTTGCGTCGCGCCGTGTATGGCAGAGAGTTGTTCAACAAGGGCGAAAAGCCCATCCGAGGTGTTTCATGAGCGAGTCAAACGACTATTCAGATTCAAACTGGCAACCAGACTACAACTATCAACAGGCACGTGCGACCTACACAGCAGACGCAAAACGTAGCTACGCGGAAGCAGAACGCAAAGGAACCCAAGACTGGGATCTTTTGCCGGAATCCATCACCACGCCCGCGGAATTCGCATTCCTGCTTGCGTATGATGTGACTAATTCCATGTCCACATGGCCGGTCACCATTCGTTCAAAAGCCATCTTCCTCGATCACGAAGTGCGCACCATGTATCTTTCCGAAGATACGGATATGGCATTCTGCGCATTCGGAGACGCTCACAAAGGTGAGCGATATCCCCTGCAAGTGCGACCATTCGTTCGCGGAAAGCGTGAGCACGAACTGAAGCTTGGCGAACTGGTCCACACGGAGCTCGGTGGCGGAAACGTTCACGAGTCGTCCGAGCTTGCTGCGCTGTACTTTGCACGCAACGTGCATGTGCCAAACCAGCGTCGCAAGCCGATCGTGGTCATCATCACGGATGAAATGCCGTTTGAACAGATCTCGGTTGCGATGGCTCGCGATTCCGCGCGTGTGACCCTCGACAAGCCCATCAAAACAAAGGCTGTGTTTGAAGAGCTCATGCGGAAATGCTCGGTCTACGTGATCCTGAAACCGTACGGTGAAGCCTTCTATCAACCAGAAATCACAAAGACCTGGGAAGACCTCGTCGGTAAAGATCGCATTGCGATGTTGCCGGACGAGCATCGATCGGTCGATGTGATCTTCGGCATCCTCGGCCATTACTCGGACAAGGTCGCGGCGTTCAAGGCAGAAATTGAAAGTCGTCAGACGCCAGACCAGGTGCGCGTTGTGTACGCGGCGCTCCAAAACATTTTCGCCAACTCCGTCTCGGACGGTCGGTCCATCATGCACGGCATGAATGACGAGGGGTCGGATGTCGGATCGCTATGAGTTGATTGCAACGCTGTGGCCTGGATTCGCTCACTTCCCCGAATATGCGATTGATTCGCGTATCGACGGGATCCGCGTGAATCCGGCCACGATCCCGATCGAAGAGTTGGAGACGGCCATTTTGAACCTCAACGTTCGGAATGCGCGCGTCCCCCTCTTCTATGACGTGAAAGGTCGACAGTTACGGATTGAAGAAGTTCATCCGTTCCCTGATCACCTCGAAGTCACACTCAACCACCCGATTCGTGTCGACCTGTCCGATCCGCGAGCTCGCATCGTTGCCTTCAAGGCAGGTGCGGACTTTGGAACGCTTGATCGACTCGAGGACGGTGGCAGGCGACTCATCTTCCGAGATGGTCGCTCGTTCGGCCCGCAATACAAAGTGAATCACGGCGAGTCTTTGCACATTCGTCACCCCAGTCTCGAAGTCCTTGGAAATCTGTTTACAGATCACGAGCTTCGCAAGATTGAGGCGGCAAAACGTGCGGGGTTCACCCGATTCTTCTTCTCCTACACAGAATCCCAATCGGACATCGATCAACTGAGAGATCTCGTTGGCAACGACACAGAGATCTGGCTCAAGATCGAAAACGAGAAAGGATTGCAATTCGTTCGAGATGAATTTCAAAAAACCGACAACACCACACTCGTTGCCGCACGCGGAGATCTCTTCATCGAGATGCCTCGCCCGCACGATATTCTGAAAGCCGTGAAGCTGATCATTGAAAAAGATTCGGAAGCCTGCGTTGGCTCACGGATCTTGCTCTCGATTGCAACACGGCCCATGCCTCCTCCAGAAAAACTTCGCGCCCTCAAGGCTCTTGAACAGCTCCCCCTGAAACCAGGGGCAGACACAGAAGCCTTGCGCGAACTCATCGTCCGGATCTTTCATGATCCAACACCATCCTGCGCAGACTTCTCTGAGCTCGCATGGCTTGCGGAAATCGGCTACAGGCGATTCCTTCTGTGCGATGAGCTCTGTCTCGACAGAAACCTGCTCAGCACAGCCATCAATGCCTTTCGCGCGTTTGAACACGCGTACACCTAAAACCCCCATCGCAATTGCGACAGGGGTTCTTTTTTTATGTAGGATTGCTCGAATCGAAACAAATCGCTATAGTGACCGCGAATATGAAACACATCGAACTGCTCGCCCCCGCTGGATCTTACGAAGCCTTACGTGCCGCCATCAAAGCTGGCTGTAACGCGATCTATTTTGGCGTTTCGGGATTCAACATGCGTGCAAATACAGCCGCTGCATTTTCCATCGAAGATCTCCGTGAAATCGCTCGTATCTGTCATGAAGCAAACATCAAATGTTATCTCGCCCTCAACACACTTGTGTACGACGGCGTAGTCGAAGAGATGAAATTGGTTATCGATGCCGTAAAGGAATCTCGCGTAGATGCCGTCATTGTTTTCGATCCGTCTGTTATTCAATATGCGCAAGAACAAGGAGTGGAGGTTCATATATCGACACAACATTCGATTTCGAACATCGAAGCCGTAAAGTTCTTTTCCAAATGGGCAGATCGACTTGTTCTCGCGCGCGAACTCACTCTTGAACAAATTAAATACATCACCGAACAGATCAAGGAACAAAACATTTGTGGACCAAAAGGAAAGCAGATCGAGATCGAAGTATTTATTCACGGCGCCATGTGCGTTGCTGTGAGCGGTCGATGTGGAATGAGTTTGTATATGTATAACACCTCCGCAAACTGTGGAACATGTTCACAGCCATGCCGACGCAAGTTTACCGTTACAGATAAAGCCACAAAGAAACAACTTGATGTCGACAACGAATATGTCATGAGCACAGAAGATCTCTGCACCATCGGCATGCTCGATGAGATTATCGATTCTGGTGTCGTCTCTCTCAAGATTGAAGGTCGAGGCCGTGCACCAGAGTATGTCGACGAAGTTGTGAGATGTTATCGCGAGGCAATCACCACCATTGAAGACGGGACGTACTCGAATGAAAAGATCGTGGAATGGAATCGCAGACTTGGCACCGTCTTCAATCGTGGAATGAGCGAAGGGTTTTACCGAGGGCTCGCGTTCAAATACTGGAGCGGTGAAGAAAGTTCAAAAGCAACGCAGACACGAGAGTTCGTCGGCGTGGTCAAAAACTTTTTCCAAGATGTATCCGTCGCAGAATGCGAAATCCAAGCCATGGAATTAAACGATGGCGATGCATGTATCATTCTCAGCAAAGACGAAGGAGTGATTCGATTCACCGCCGAACACATGCGCAAAGATGAAACATCCATCACGCAAGCGGCGCAAAAAGATATCATCACATTCAAAGTCCCAGAACCCGTCAAGCGTGGAGAAAGACTTTATAAAATTATTCCCACAAAAACAAAACACACATCCTGAGCGATGTGTGTTTTTTATTTCCTATTTCAATGCGTACCCAAGCGCACGAACGATTGCCCATTGCGAAGGAGAACTTGGGGTTCCCTTGAAGATCTTTTTATATTCAAGGATTCCTTGTTGTTCCAGCACGAGATCACGCGTGAATCGAATACGATAAAGCATGGTGTTCCAGGCAATATCCTCCGAAGCATCTTTGAAGTTTGGAGCGTGTCCGGTCATCTTCTTAAATGCATTAAGAGCGATTCCTGCTTGTGCTTGTTCCTTCACAAGATTGCGCTGTACAGGCTTTTGGCCTGTTGCAAGGCGTTGGATGTCATCCCAGACAACAGCTGCTTTTCCAACGGTTTCAAAGTAATCACGCATAAGTGCGCGACGTTCGCCTGAACCGAGTTTAACGGTTGCTGTTGAAGCGCCATATGTAACAAAGTTTGCAATGGCTGCCTGTTGAGCTTCTGTTAATCCAATTTTGAATTGAAGTGCATCAGATTTTACAAAAGCTTTATATTGCGCAAATTCAGCTGGCTTAATTGCTACTCCAAGTGCGAGTAATAATTCATCAAACTTTGATGGGTCGTGGATCAGTACAACAACAGGAGCTGCCGTTGTTGGCAATTCTGCCACAGGAACAGCGGGCGCTGCAGGAACGACTGGGGTTCCTGTTGGGACGGCAGGTGTTGAAGGCAGAATGATTGCGCCCCCACCTCCTCCACCCCCACCTCCGTTGCTCCCACCTAATAAAGCTGCGGTTGTGAAGTAATAAAAACTTGCACCGTTTACATTTCCATCTGCATCTCTGAGAGCATTTGCGACAACCCTCATGATGTACGTCTTATTATATTCTAAACCAGAATAAGGAATCAGCAAGATGGCCGATGTTCCATCTCCTCCAGAAACGGTTACAGCTCCTTTTTTAGATACAAAAGAATCATTGTCTTTTAAGGTCACTTTAGTTACATCAAGCAAAGTAATATTTTTGTCGAAGGTGATCGTTGCTGTTCCGTCTGTGATCGCAACGTTTGTTACACCACCAACAGGGCTTGTAGAAACAACCGCTGGTCCTGCAACGGCCACAAACGAGTATGCAAAATCGTCTGTCGCACTGTTTCCTGCTGCATCTGTTACGGTCAAACGAAGAACATAGCTATCATAAGCATTCGCCAAAACAGTTGTAATCAATGAAGTTGAACTTCCAAATGTGACTGTTCCAAGACCAGAAAGTTTTGACCAAGCGTACGTTGCGATTCCGGATCCCGCATCAGAAGCTGTTGCATCAGAATGTGTAAAAACAGCTGTTTTGTCTCCAGAGTCTGCGCCCGCATTAACGGTTGGGACTGTGCGATCAAATAAAACAGCAGACACATCTGTCACAGCTGTCACCTGTACACCGGAATTTCCCGCAACATCTGAAAAGTTGATGGTGAACGGGACAGCTCCTTCTACATCCGTTCCCGTCATAAGATACGTTGCAGAATAGGGACCAGATCCACTTACACTCGCGGTTTGTCCATCAATTGTAACAATTGGGAGAGAATTGAGTGTTTCGCTTGCAGTAATACTGAGGGTGATGGTGTTGCCTGACTTTGCAAGAGTAGTCGTACTGTTGTCTGAAGAAATACTAACCCCTGTAAGCACTGGCACATGTGCATCAATGGAATCATTGTCTTGTGTGATACTTGAG
This sequence comes from Candidatus Uhrbacteria bacterium, assembly GCA_026395055.1. Lineage (GTDB taxonomy): Bacteria > Patescibacteriota > Patescibacteriia > UBA9934 > GWF2-40-263 > XYB2-FULL-45-11. Next base: position 358,016 of record JAPLZK010000003.1, read on the forward strand.
GAGAATGTTGCACTCGCGTTTCCTGCAACATCCGTCAAAACCAAATTGGCAACAGGGATTGAAGCACCGGCAGTTCTGTCTGTTCCACCCTCTGTGACTGTAAATTGTGCCGTGTAGTGAGTTGCATTTGTTTTCACCAATGATCCAAGTGTGAATCCATTAATCGTTCCGGATGTGAGGACATACGTCGACGCATCACTTCCTGTTGTAATGGTTGCCGTCACAACACTTCCAACTTTCATGGCTACATTTAAAATAGTAACCGCTGATATGGTTGGTTTATTCGCATCAATTGTTTTCACGATATCTGTTCCATTTTTTGGATCGCTCGTATTTCCCGCTTCGTCTGTAAGAACGACTCCTGTAAGTTGGAGCGGAGATGTTTGATCTGTATCTCCCTCAATAACAGTATACGTAGCCGTATACGTTACTCCTCCGTCAATCGTTCCCCATGTTAATGCTTCTCCGTTATAGGTTGAACCTGTAATAGATGCACCCGCTTCTGTCACGAGGGGTGTTGCGGTAAATACAATCGTGTCACCAATCTTGAGAACTCCGGATGCTGTTGCGTTTGATGTAAGAGTATTGATCGTAGGATTTGTTGTATCCCACGTAAACGCAACCGTATCTGTACTAAAATTTCCCGCAACGTCTGTTACGGTTAATTGCGCTGTGTATACACCGTCCACAACACTTCCAGCCAACGTTGTCCCAAGAATGGCATCATTGGAAAAAACGAGCGTTCCGCCTTCTGGTGCACTGACTTGCGTCCAGGCATATGATGCAATTCCTCCTGTATCCGAAGCACTTACACCTATTGGTGCCGTTGCTGTATTGATGGGGACCGCAAAAGATCCCGCATCAATCGTTGGAGGTGTTGCATCAATTCCGTTATCGATCGCAATTCCAGGTGGGTAATTATAATTTTCTGCTCCGTTATTATAAACATCTTTTACGTGACCGAATGCACTGCTGTAAGAAATAAATGCAACAGGGTCTTGTATCAAAAAAGGAGAAGAAAGTGTTAAGACAACTTTATTTGATGCGCCCGCAGGATCTGTGTTTGCTGTAACAGATCTTCCACCTGCGTCATCTCCATAAATTCCCCATGCCGTTGTATTACTGATATCAGAAACATCCATGCCGTCTGTCACTTTTACATTTTCTGAAAACGTAACAGTCAACTTATCGAGCCCGACACCGCTTGCGTTTCCTGTTGTCACACTCGTAATTGTTGGTGATGTAAGATCCGTGACACTTGTCTGAGACGCTGTAGAAAACTCCACATCTCCCCCAGAGTTGGTTAAGAGTGTGTACGTTCCGTTTGTTCCATTTCCGTATGTTGCAATAACACCAGGATTTTGAATGCCACCGATAATACGAAAGGATGTTCCGCTGCCACTTCCAAAATCGTGATACGTGGAAGTCACGATCGTGAGTGTCTTTGCCGTATTATCCCCTGTCAGACTTGTGATAACAACAGGACCTTCTGTCCCTACATAAATATTTCCGCTTTGTCCGCACCCAGCAATACAAATTTGAATATCATTCGTACTAAGCGATCCGTTTGTGATGGTATAGGCACTTGGAAACTTTACAACGATGGTATTTCCAGAGTTTCCAGAATCTGACATATCAAACGCAATATCATAATCTGCATCTACCAGACTTAAGGAATTCTGATTCGAAGCGCCATTTGTTGTTGCGTGCGTAACACTTCCCGTTGCAATTTTAATAGGATCTGTGATAGCTGTCGTGGACAATGTGGGAAATTCTGTATCTCCCCCAGAGTTTGTTAAAAGCGTAAAAGTTCCATTTGTTCCGTTTCCGTACGTAAGAAGCGAGGAAGGATTCGTAATACCTAAGACAATACGAAATGATGTTCCTGATCCAGATCCAAAATCATGAGGTGCAGCTGTTACAATGGTGATTGTTTTTGTTGTATTATTTCCCGTTACACTTGATACGGACACAGAACCATCTGAACCCGCACTGATATTTCCACTAAAACCGCATCCTGCAGTACAAATCATGACAGCATCTACACCAAGATCACCATTTGTAATGGTATAAGCCGTTGGAAATTTTACAGTAATCGTATTTCCAGAGTTCCCCGCATGAAGCAAACTCAATGCAACATCGTAATCTGCGTTCACATAACTTGCTGCATTTTGATTGGTCGCACCATTTGTTGATGCGTAAACCACTGTTCCGCTCGTAATTGCAAGTGCTGCTGATGTGGTGATGGTTGAAGCTGTTGGGAATTCCGCATCTCCACTTGTATCTGTAAGAAGAGTAAATTCATTTCCTGTTCCGGCATTTCCGTATGTCACGGACACAGCGGAAGGATTCTGGAAGCCAGAAGTGATTCGAAACGAAACACCTGCTCCAAAATCCCATGAAGACGTTGTTGTCACCGTGATTGTTTTTGTTGTGTTATTTCCGACAACACTTGTTACATCACGATTCATCCCACCAATAAGAATGACACTCGAAGTACATGATGCAATACAACCAGAGACAACACTTGCCCCCAGAGATCCGTTCGTAACGGTGTAGGCGTTTGGAAATTTAACGGTAATGGACGTTCCAGAAGTTCCTGTTGTATCCATTCCAAGAGAAACATCGTAATCTGGATTCGTCAATCCTGCAGCATCTTGATACGGAGGAGGGCTCATTCCTCCCGCAACCGAAACAGAACCGCTCGAAACAGATTGTGCATGCGCAGAATCAATATTCACCCCCAACACACAAGCAAACACGGCGACAACCGATACGATTACGAAGAAATAAAATTGGGCGAGTGATAAAAATCGAGCACGCATAATTAAAAAAAGATAACAAAATTTTGCATGCTATAACAAAATATTTTGTGAATTTACACCACTATCATAACATTTTTAAAAAAAATACACACCCAGTTTTTCTTGGGTGTGTATAACACATTACTTTAACGCATATCCAAGCGCTCTCACCTCTGACCAATCAAATGGCGTAGAGGGTGTTCGTTTGAAAATCTTTTTGAAGTCCACGATTCCCTGTTGTTCCAACGTAAGATCACGTGGAAAACGAATGCGATACATGAGCGTATTCCAAGCCAAATCTTCATTCACATCTTTAAAGTCTGGTGCGTGTCCGGTCATTTTTTTGAAATCTCTCAAAGCGATCCCTGCGAATTTTTGCTCATTTGTGAGATTACGCCCCAAAGGCTTTTGACCGATTGTTAGACGTTGAAGATCTTGCCAATTTGCATCTGCCTTTCCAACGGTTTGATAATAATCACGCATCAACGCACGACGTTCACCTTCTCCAAGTTTGACGGTTTCTTTTGAAATTCCGTAAACAATAAAGTTTGAAGTGGCTTGTGTTTGTTCCGCAGAAAGCGTCACGCCAAATGATTTTGCGTCTGCAACGACAAGAAGTTTTGTTTTTGCATACGCTAATGGATTACTTGTTGCACCAAGCGATGCTAACAACGCTTCAAATTGTGCAGGATCTAGGACAGGACCCGTGCTTTCTGGAACGACAGAAGGGATTACTGGCTGAGTTGTTTCTGTTGTTGTAGGCGGACTCACGATCGGAACCGTTGCGACAACAGGTAAAACATATCCACCAGCACTTCCGGTTCCACCACCCCCACCACCTCCACTGCTTGTGTTTATTGTGTAAAGAAATGATCCAGTCGAAGAAATATTTCCTGCAAGGTCACATCCAACAGCCTTCAGCGTTTCCGTCGTCGAAACAGAAATTGCTCCACTTGCTGTTGTACTTGAACATGTAGGAACATCTCCATTTGTTGTGTAATGAATGCTCAACGAGCCCGTTGAAGACAGCGTCACTGATTGCGTGCTTGTAAATGTTCCTGCATCTGGGCTTGCCGTTGGTGTTGATGGAGAAGTCAAATCAATCGAAAATGGTCTTGTTGCTTCGCCACTTTGGTTTCCCGCTGCATCTGCTGCAAAGACACCGTCGATTGTATGAGCGCCATCTCCCGTTGAGTTAATCATGGATGTACTGAATAAAAAACTCCATGTTGTAGAACCATTCGTCACAGTAAGGTCACCCTCCGAAACCGTTGACCCAGCCTCTTTCGTTCCAGAAACAGTCACACCACCTCCTGTAACACTTTCTGCATAATTAATCACATCATCTCCGGCAACGACTCCGATCACAGGATCTGCGGGCGCAATACTATCGATCGTAAACGCATTTGCAGATGTGCTTGTTGCCGTGTTCCCAGATTTGTCCGTAGCGGTAATACGAATCTTTGCCGTACTTACATTTGAAGAAGGCAATGTCACTGTATATGAACCATCATTTGCTGTTCCTGCACTCACAACCACTGTGTCAGAAAAATCTCCAAGCGCGGAATAACCAATCGCAATTGGTGTTGCATCAAAATTTGTATCCATAGACGCTGACCAGGTAAAATTTTGTGATGATCCACCAATGAGATAAACTCCCGCCGCTGTAGGAAATAAAATCGTTGGCGTTGTTGGAGCTGTGTTATCAACGGTAAAATCATCATGATCTGTTCCTGCATAAGCAACAGAAAATAAACTTGTTCCCGCTACCGTCACAACAGACGCGCCATCGCACCCCGAACCTGTTGGAACATTCCAATCATACGTCCAAACAGTTGCGTCCCCACCAACCACCATGACCGCAGAAGAAATATCTGCACAAGCTCCTGCGTTATCAATTGAAATTGTTGGTGATGAAGCCATGCCTTCACTAAACGTTGCGGTGACATGAACGGTGTCCACATCTTTTACAAAGTTTGTTGTGTTGTCATCTGTAAGAATAACGGTTGGTGCAGACGCACTGTCAACAACAACAAAGGCAATCGTATTATAATCATAAAAATTTGTTCCAAAATCTGAAGAGGTCGCTCCCGCATCTAAGTTCACAGAACCAGCACCTACTGGGTTCACAAACTGATGAATCCCCGCACCGCCTTGTGATGCGTTTAGACCCACACGAATTTCTATGGCATCGCTCGTAGAAACACCCGTATCTAATGTAAACACAACACATTGTGAACCAGGAGGAGTTGCTAATGAAACACCGTCAGCCCCCGCTCCCGCCGTTGCTGCAAGCGTGCGTTGAGACGAATTTACTAATAAGTCTGCATCTTGAAAGACGTTTCCATTTGTCATTCCCGTGTCCGTAAAGCCTGTTGGAAAACAAACGTACAGATTTCCACCGACAGGGACATCTGCTGGAGCTGTATAGGTAAATGTGTGATTTGACGCTGAATTTTTTACGTCAATTGATGCTGTATGAGAAACAATGAATGGCGTACTGAGTGTGAGTGTATGTGTTGAGGCAACAGAAACGTTTCCTGTAGGATCTTTTAAGAAAAATTTATACGTCCCTGGTGTTGTTGGTGATGTCATGTTGAATGCCGTACCAATCGCAGATGTAATCGTTGTTCCATTTGCTACAAAAATAACCGTTGCAGCCGGAGCAATAAAAACTGTATCTGATGGATCTCCACCTATAATGGTTGATGGTGCGGTAAACGTGACAGAGTTACCGGCCACATCTGATACATCGCCTGTGAAAACGCTATTTTGATAATTTGGTGCGATCGCATCAACAGCACTTGCAGACGTCGAGTCTGCCAAAAAATTTATTCCATCACCACTTTTATAAATATTCCCAAAGCCCATGTGAAATGTGGCAGTATAAGCCGCGTTCGGATCTGTGATCCCAGATGTTGTAATTGTTTGTGTGGTCACACCAGGACCACTTGTCAGACTAGAAACTGTAGGAAATCCTGCCCCAGAAATAGCCCACGAAAAATTACTTGGAGAACTAATGTCTACACTTTGGTTAAACGTGATAACGATCGTATTCATGGCTGTTCTTGCTGCGGTAAAAGAAATGGCGGGGGTTGTTACCGTAAGACTTGAGATGGATGCAGAAGAAGCATGTCCCGCAGCATCTTTCACAAATATTTTATACGTACCGGGCGTTGTTGGTGCCGTAATAGACGAAGAACTTCCTGTTGTAGATGTAATGGTTGTGCCATTTGCTATAAACGAACTCGTGCCGGACGGCGCAATCCAAACCGTATCTGATGCAAGACCTCCAGATCCAGAAGTGCTTGAAGGATTAATGGCAAATGATGTTCCCAATTCTACAGAAGAAGGTGTTCCAGCATAAACACTATCTTCGTTATTTGGTGCCGTGCTGTCTACGGTGATTGTTGCGGTGTTTGTGGAAACAACAGAGACAGCACTCAAACCTGAGCCAAAGGAAATATCCGATGTTCCGCCAGCAATACTTTGAACAACCGTCTCAAAATCAGACGCGAGTCCTGTAAAGTCGTAAACAACGAAAAGGGTTAAAGAACCACTTGCAGGAATAGGTGTTCCAAAAAAATTAAATACTTGAAGGGTGTTGTTTGCACTAAATGCCGTCGTCGTTGACATGGCGAATACTGTATCCGAGAGCGAGTCATACGTTCCATTTGCATTTGAATCTAAATAAAATTGAATATTATTAACATCAGTACTCTCATCAATGGTTCCGCTTGGCGTCAAACTGATCGTTGAAATTGTCTCCGGGATAGCGGCTGAGTTTGTAAAAACCAATTTTTGTACTTCAATTTTTGAATCGGATTTATCAACATAACGTGCTGTTCTTGGTGGCGCCGTCACAACAATAGAGGGTGCCGTAGAAGACATGGTAAGAAGATTTCCATCTGCATCCCCAGATTGAGAACTTGCACCATCTGCAACAACACCACTTGTTGGCGTGGACAGGACTCCAATTTTAAACGTATCTCCGGCAACAGGATTCGTTGTTTCTGTATTTCCCAAAATAAGAAAATGATATGTTGCTCCACTCAAGAGAATTCCAGAAATCGCAATAGATTGTTGAACTCCATTTGCGGCCGTGACCGGCACAGGAGTCATTCCTGTTAAAGGGGAGTCTCCGTTGGAAAGGGTTCCATCGTTATCACTATCAAGGACACAAAAATTCCATAATCATTTGCTCCACCTGTTCCCGTATACGTTGGGGTGAATTTAATCGCACTTAAGCTCACTTCTGCCGCGCTTGTAACATCAAACTGCAGCATGGGGACCATGGAGAACGAATGATACACACTCTTTGCGATTGGGTTTGCAGATCCAAGTGTCACGGTAATTGTATTCCCTGGTGTCGCGCTTGAAACCGGAACATTTACAAACAAGTTTGTAGTGATCATGGCAATGACAAGCAATCCTGTAAAAAATCTGCGAAGATGGAAGTGCGTGTGATTCATAGACTCATGAGAATGCCGATTTTTAATGTAATCGACTCAGAAACAACAATATGTTCTGTCGGAATGATAACATTTTTTTCAACATTTTTCTAGGGAAGACTTATGGGTGTGTATGAAAATAAAATAAAAACAACCCCGCCGTGGCAGGGTTGTTTTTCTACTTACTTCAATGCGTATCCAAGAGCTCTGACAATGGACCAGTCCATTGGTGTGCTTGGGATACGGTTGTAAAGTGTTTTGAATTTCGTAATTCCTTGTTTTTCCAGATTCAAATCGCGTGGAAAACGAATGCGATACATCATGGTGTTCCAAGCAATGTCTTCTGCTGGCACTTTAAAGTTTGGCGTATGTCCAACCATTTTTTTGAAGTTGGCAAGCACGTTATTTACTTGTGCTTGTTCTTTTGCCAAATTTCGATTGACTAATTTTTGACCTGTTGACATGCGTTGAACGTCGTCCCAGATAACATCTGAGCGTCCAACCGTTTCAAGATAGTCACGAACGACTGCACGACGTTCACCAGAACCAAGTTTTACGGTTGCCGTAGAAGCACCATACGTCACAAAGTTTGCAATCGTTGTTTGTTGTGCATCTGTGAGTCCGACTTTGAACGCAAGAGCATCTGATTTTACAAGCGCTTTATATTTTGCAAATTCAGAAGGATTACTTGCTGTTCCGAGAGCTGCTAACAATTCATCAAATTTTGATGGGTCGTGAATGAGCACTGCAACAGGAGCTGCTGCCTCTGGTAATTCCACAGACGCGTCTGGAGTTGCAGGAATTTCTGGAACGGCTGGAGTTGCAGGAATCGCTGGGGTCACTGCTGGCACCGCAGGCACGGCTGGTGTTGCAGGAGCTGCTGATCCACCACCACCTCCTCCTCCGCCACTTGGAAGGTTACTGCTTCCGACCAATGTATTTACAGCGACAGCGTTTGCAGCTGTTAAATCATTTGGAAGTGTAAGTGTGGCTGCATTTGAAGAAGCATCCAAAATAGTACCACTATTTAATGCAAGTCCCGCTGTTGATACAGCCCCTAAATCTGTGGCTGCATCACCTGATTGAACGGTGTAACGGAAAACGATTGCCGTTGTTCCTGTACCACTCAAATAGGTTGCGTAACGCGTAGCATTGGTAACGTTCAATTCAATCCGTGGAGAACCTGTGATGGTTACCGCTTCAGAGAACGTAAGAGTGAGATCGATATCGTTTGCGAGAATGTATGTTCCATCTGCAGACGTGATGTCTGTTGAAGAAATGGTTGGAGCAACACCATCAGCGGCTGCGACAGCTCCTCCGTTTGCAACTTCGTTTGTTGCGACAGATGCGTCTACGACGTCACCTGTTGCTGCAACGTAGTTCACAGCTGGAGTAGAAGATGTGCTTGTGAGTCCTGTGGTTGTAAGAGTGATTGTGACACCCCCCGAAACGACTGAAGCAGAAACAGCAGATGCACCAGCGACGGTGAAGGAATCTGTATCCACACCACCTGAGGTAACTGTTTCAGAGAAGGTAAGGACGATGGTGTTTAGCGCTGTTCGGTTTGCTGTGAAGGTAGGTTTAACACCGTCAGCGGCTGCAACAGCTCCTCCGTTTGCAACTTCGTTTGTTGCGACAGATGCGTCTACGACGTCACCTGTTGCTGCAACGTAGTTCACAGCTGGAGTAGAAGATGTGCTTGTGAGTAGAAGCAGAGACAGCAGACGCACCAGCGACGGTAAATGAATCTGTGTCTACCCCACCTGAGGTAACTGTTTCAGAGAAGGTAAGGACGATGGTGTTGAGAGCCGTGCGGTTTGCTGTGAAGGTTGGAGCAACACCGTCGGTAGCGCTTGCAGATGTTCCGTCTCCAACTTCGTTTGTTGCAGGAGATGCATCAACCGTTGTACCCGCAAGTGTTGCGTAAGTAACAAGAGGTGTGGAAGAGGTGCTTGTGAGTCCTGTTGTTGTAAGAGTGATTGTTGAGGCAATTCCTGCTGGATCTGAATTTGCCGTAACCGTTGCACCTGCAACCGTATAACCAGAACCATCCGTTGTTGTTACATCCACGTTTTCAGAGAATGTAAGAACGATGGTGTTTAGTGCTGTTCGGTTTGCTGTGAAGGTTGGAGCAACACCGTCAGCGGCTGCAACAGCTCCTCCGTTTGCAACTTCGTTTGTTGCGACAGATGCGTCTAAGACATCACCTGTTGCTGCAACGTAGTTCACAGCTGGAGTAGAAGATGTGCTTGTGAGTCCTGTGGTTGTAAGAGTGATTGTGTTTCCGCCTGTAACTGCAGAAGCAGAGACAGCAGACGCACCAGCGACGGTAAATGAATCTGTG
>JAPLZK010000002.1 GCA_026395055.1 Candidatus Uhrbacteria bacterium
CCAAAGTCGCGGTCGGACCAGGCTTTGAAGTCTTGAACAGTGGAAGTGCGTCCGAGGATAATCGAAGTACTTGTCGCGAACAGACAGAACTCTCCACCAGATTCATTCAATCCATTTGTTTCGACGACGACGGATGTGAGTGCATCTTCCTTTGCCATCACAAAGCGAACAGGGCGGTCTGTGTCTCGTAAAGCGTTCTTAATTTCGCCTCCAAGCGTCTTGAAGCTTCTTGCGATTCGCTGAACAGCCTTAGGATTTCCAAGATCGTAGGCACTAAATCCAAAGGTGATTTTATTTTTTCCTGTGGCTTCCGAGGCTTTTCCGACGATCGCATTTGCACATGCACGCGCGTCGCTTCCGAGGTATTCATCGAGAATGATACCAATCTTGATGGTTCCGCCCAGGCGGTTTTGAAGGTCTTCGAGTGGTATCTCGACATGCTCAAGAACGAGGACGGTCGAGGACTCGAGAAGAATTTTTGAATTCAAACCCACAACCGAGAGAATTTCGGCTTTTGCGAGGTCTGGATGTGAGCCAAGAATGAAAAACGTTTGCATATCGGAATCAATGTACGCGATTGGAGGCGTTTTGTCGATTTGCCCCCGAATTCCTTGACCAAATCCACGGGATTGTGTAGGATTCCGGCATTAATTCTTATCTGTCCACGACCTGAAGAAGGTCGCTCCAACCCACGCGTCGGAGCCAGACGAAACCTATGAACAAGTACGAACTTTTGTATATTGTGGGATCACAATATACAGAGACAGAGGTTGGAGAAATCCAAAAAAAGATTGCCGCACAGTTGGAAAAGCTCGGTGCGAAAATTCTTCGCAATGAAATGATTGGCAAGATTCGTCTTGCGTATATCATTAAAAAGACCCGTCACGGATCTTACGTGCTTGTCCACTTTGATGCAGACCCAGCCACAATCAAAGACTTCAATCGTTCCATGGAATTGAATGAAGAGATCTTGCGCCACACACTGCTCACACGTGAGCCAGGTGCTGAGAACAAAAAGTTTGAATTGACCGCTTACGTTGCGCCGCTCACAGATGAAGGAAAGCGCGTAGAACAAAAGCCAGCATTGGTTCGTGAAAAACCAGCACATGTTGAATCTGCCGCTGCACCAATCGACGCTGCGGACGCAAACATGAGCATTGAAGAGTTGGACAAAAAACTCGACGAAATCTTGGAAGATGACTTGTCAGAAAAAGTTTAGTGAGACGCACGCTTAACATAAATCAAATGAGACCACTGAAAAAGTAGCAGATTTTCGTTGAACGGGCTGTTGATCCCCGCGATACGTAGGTGTTCTACGTTGAGTGGGGGCAACGGGCGCCCGTGAAACGAAAAGATGCGCTTTTGCAGGGGTCTCAACATCTCTATGTACTCATTGAATCGAGCAACTTTAATTGGAAACCTTACACGTGAACCAGAAATGCGTCAGACGCCAGGCGGACAATCCGTCTGTTCCTTCTCTGTTGCAACCAATCGTGCTTGGACCGGCAATGACGGTGTAAAGCAAGATGCAACAGAATTTCATAATATTGTCGCATGGGGAAAGCTTGCGGATATTTGCGGACAATATTTGAGTAAAGGAAAAAAGATTTACGTAGAAGGACGATTGCAAACACGTGATTGGGAAGGCCAAGACGGTGTAAAGCGTTATCGTACAGAAATTGTTGCAGAAAACATGATCATGCTTGATAACAAAGGTGGTGCACCAACGGGAGGATCTACCTTCAGTCCGTCACCAAGTGCGGGGGGATTTACTCCACCACAACCTAAGATGCAAGATGATCCGTCGGTCAATCAAGACCAAGAGATTCGTATGGAAGAAATTCCTTTCTAAAATATATGATGAATAACAATCAAAATTCAAAGCCGGTTGTGGCCGGAGCAAAAAAGCAATGCTATTTTTGCTACAACAACATCGATGACATTGATTATAAAGAAATGAATGTCATGAAGCGTTTTCTTTCTTCATTTGCAAAGATCGTTCCACGCAAGCGCTCTGGTGTTTGCCAAAGCCATCAACGCAGATTAGCGAATGCCATTAAGCGCGCTCGTATCATGGCGCTCGTTCCGTTCGTACAACAATAAAAATGGGACGAGGTTTAAAGCCTCGTCTTTATTTTTTTATGCAAAACATTCTCGACACAATCCGTGATCGCCAAACGATAAATGATGTCATTCGTGCGTTTTTGCGTTCTCGCAATTATGTTGAAGTCGAAACTCCGCTCATGGTCGCGTCACCAGATATTGAACCTACATTGACTCCGTTCGAGACGATTGTGAAAACGCCCGATGGTTCATCGTATACCGCTGGACTTATCACGAGTCCAGAATATTCCATGAAGAAGTTGCTTGGAATGGGATTACAGAAAATTTTTACCCTTACAAAAGTGTTTCGCAACAACGAATCCTTTGGTGGAATTCATAATCCAGAATTCACCATGCTTGAATGGTACACACAGGGTGCGGATATGTTTGCATGTATGGATGAAACCGAAGCTCTGGTGCACGAAGTGTTCGCGGCGTTTCGTCATGATGCTGGAGTGATTGATCGTAAGTCTGTTCCGGATCTATTTCGAGAGTTGATTGGTGTAGATCTCACGCATGCGTCGCAACAAGACTTGATTGATGCGTGCAACAGACTCGAGGTGCATATCGACTCGTCTGATACAGAATCCGATCTGTTCTATCGCTTATTCCTTTCGAAAATTGAACCAACATTTGCGGATCGAAACATATTTGTCCATACATATCCGAAGTATCAAGCCGCATTATCTCGATTGACCCCGGACGGGAAGTTTGGTGAACGATTCGAGCTGTATTTTAATGGCGTTGAGCTTTGTAATGCATTTACGGAATTAACAGATCCAATAGAACAGCGAAAGCGGTTTGAGGAGGAATCAAAGACTCGTCTAGAATCAGGGAAAACAACATTCCCCATTGACGAAGATCTCTTAAATCTGTTAGCATCCGTCCAGAATCCGAGTTTTGGAAACGCTCTTGGTGTCGACCGTCTTCTCATGGTTGCAACAGGAAAAACATCCCTAGAAGATGTGTTGCCATTCTCTGCTAAAAAATTGTTTCACTAAAGATTGTATGGCATCACCAAACGACATCAAGAAATCTACCGTTATTCGTATGAATGGCGAGCTCTGGGTTGCGGTTGATTTTCAACGCGTCTCTCCAGGAAAGGGAAGTTCCTTTGTGCGAACACGTTTGCGCAATTTGAAATCCGGAAAGGTTATTGAAAACAACTTCAAATCCGCGGAAACTCTGGAGTTTGAAGATGTTCAATATAAAAAGATGCAATATCTTTTTAATGACGGAAATCTTTACACCTTCATGGACAACGGATCATTCGAACAAGTCTCTATTGGAAAAGCAGAGATTGCAGAATTCATCCCATACCTCAAAGAAGGATTAGATGTCACGGTTGTCATGCATGACGGAAACGCCCTTACCATTGCTCTCCCACAAAAAATTCAATACAGAATCACTTACGCAGAACCAGCAGTGAAAGGAGACACCGCTTCTGGAAACGTTACCAAGGAAGCCGAGTTAGACAGCGGAATGAAAATGCGTGTTCCAATGTTTATTAACACTGGAGACGAAATTCTTGTAAATACAGATACGGGAACATACGTAGAGCGTGTAAGTAAGTAAACAAAAATCCCTCGAATGATTCGAGGGATTTTTTATTTACGATGCGAGAACTTTGCGTCTGAGATTGATAAAGTTGTAATCCATGATCGTGAAATTTTCTTTCAGTTCACCGATTGCATCGAAAAGCAAATCAAATTTAGACTCAAACTTTTTATCACTCGCATAATTTTTTCTATCAAGTTCACTGATTTTTTGGTTGACGTCATTAATTCTTTGATCTAAATATTCGATATCATCTCTTGTTGCCATGGTTTTTGTTATGCCAGTTATCTGAATTTGCATGGAAACTAGAATGTCCATGATGTAATTTGTTGTCTGTTCATGTTTCTCCAGAACCGTTTTTATTTGACCTGTTGTTTCTTCTTGCTTTTCGAATGCAAGCATGATCTTTTTTGTTGTTACATCCTCCATAAAATTTTGAATTAAATTTTCTTAGTCATCTGACCCAAGTTGTGTAACTTCTTTTCCACCTTCTACGGCTGTGATGATTTCTTTTCTAATATCCATCATCATTTCTTTGTGTTCATTTAAAAATGTTTTTGCGGCTTCACGTCCGAGTCCGAGTTTTGTTTCTCGGAAGGTGTAGTTGTTTCCACTCTTTGTAATGGTTCCGATTGGAACTCCTACGTCTAAAATATCTCCCGCAATACTAATTCCTTCATTGTACATGATGTCGAATTCGCAGGTGCGGAACGGAGGCGCGACTTTATTTTTAACGATTTTAACTTTGGTTCTGTTTCCAACAATTTTTTCTCCTTGTTTGATTTGTGCATTGCGACGAATTTCAATGCGTATGGATGCATAGAATTTGAGCGCGTTTCCACCGGTTGTGGTTTCTGGGTTTCCAAAGACCACGCCAATTTTCATGCGGATTTGGTTGATGAAGATGACGGTTGTTTTGGACTTGTTTACAATACCCGCAAGCTTACGAAGCGCTTGACTCATAAGACGAGCCTGAAGTCCCATATGAGAATCTCCCATGTCACCGTCAATTTCTGCCTTTGGTGTGAGGGCGGCGACGGAGTCAATGACAATGACGTCAACCGCGTTTGAACGGACGAGTGTTTCAACGATCTCTAACGCTTGTTCACCGTTGTCTGGTTGTGAAATGAAGAGCTCGTTAATGTTTACACCAATTTTTTGTGCGTATTCAGGATCAAGCGCGTGTTCTGCATCTACGTATGCGGCAAGTCCACCAAGTTTTTGTACCTCTGCCACAATGTGTTGTGCAAGTGTGGATTTTCCAGAAGACTCTGGTCCATAAATTTCAATAATGCGACCACGAGGCACTCCGCCAACCCCGAGCGCGAGATCGAGAGAGAGGCAACCGGTTGAGACAGCGTCTACTTGCATGGTCTTTGCTTCTCCAAGACGCATGATGGAACCTTCGCCGAATTTTTGTTTGATTTGATCAATGGCTTCAATGGCAGCTTTATTGCGCGCATCAACAACCGAGGTAACTTGTTTTGCCATATTGGGAAAGGGGTTAGGGGCAAGGGGGTAAAGGTTAGTGAGAGCGCATTTCACGCTAGTCCCTAATCCCTTACCTCTCGTCCCTTTATTATTTATTCAACGTTACGATCAGGGTATCGGGCTCGTGAAAAACACACAAGCTACCTGTGGATGATATCAAAAAAGTACGAAAAATCAAGGGATGTTGAGCAAAGTTGTCAACAGAAACAAAACATCGCCAAGGTTGGCGATGAAATGTGTCTGATGAATTCTGACACGTGTTTAAAATGTTGGAGGAATATTTTGCGGGGTGAGTCCGATCGTCTTTCCGTTGTCAAAAATGACTCGTCTGTACTGTGTGATGAGGTGCGAATAACGTTTTGCTCCTTCAATTTGCAAGACGTTTACTCCGCGTTCAAGCGCGATTTCTTTTTCAAAGGATCCATCTTGCGCAAGGAGGACTGTTTGTCCGTTAATCGTAATGGAAGCACCTTTATCTGTTTTTCCTTTTACAAGAATGGTTGCGTCTGTTGTAAGAAAACCATCTGATGGCGATGCGATACTCAAGTGTGGGGGAGTAATAATAGTCTTCACTTCAAATCCAATGTACGACACGAATGCACCAATGAGCAGAACAAAGAGACAAATTTGCGCGAAGCGACTTGCGACAAATAGAGAGGTCGCACGTGTGCGTTGGCGTGGTGTCTGGTGTTTGTTTACAACATCACATGTGCCACGTTCCTGTTCGAACTGATCAATGTAGTACGCTTCCTCTCCACCAAGTGTTCTTGCGAGAGTTTTTAGATAATTACGCGCGTAGATTGGATCTGGTAGTTTGTGAAATGCGTTTGCCTCGAATGCTTTCAGGTAGGTCTTTTGAATCTTTGTCATTTCTGATAATTCCGACAACGTTAAACGAGCTTCTTTGCGAAGCGTGTGGAGTTTTTCTCCAAGGGTTTGTTCGTTGTGAAATTGTCGGATGACAAACGCCATAATGCACAAGTGGGGGCGGATTAAAATTCCGTGTCTTCTTTTCCTTCTTTGTCTTTTGTTTCGTCTTGGAACCAAGCGTCGTCAATATCGTCATCCCAATTTGGTTTCTTACTTGGTTCGATTTCTTTTTCCTCCTCCTCTTCTTTCATGATGGTTTTTATTGGCGCGACATGGGGATTTAAGAATTCTTCTTCTGTATCCTCTTCATCATCTTTTGTATATTTGTTTGGTTTTTCTGCTTCTAGGTAATCATCATCCGCTGTTGGCATGCCATCTTTCAGATCTCCTCCCGGTGGCCATGCGTCAACCAGAATTTCGCGTGGTTTTGCGCCTTCGCCAGGACCGACGACACCAGACTCTTCCATCAGGTCGATCATGCGGGCTGCTCGAGAATAGCCGATCTTTAAGTGGCGCTGTAAGAATGATGTAGAAGCTTTGCCTGCTTTGATCACAAGGTCAACGCCTTGGTCAAACAATGGTTCGTCGTTTCCTGTGTCACTAAAGACTGTGCCAGCCTTTGTAATTTCTGTGATAGCCAGATTGTAGTCTGGTTCTCCTTTTTGTCGCAAGAACGCGACCACACGTTCAATTTCTTCACTGGATGCATAGGCACCTTGAATACGTTTTGGTTTTGCGAGCTCCGCACTTGTGAAGAGCATGTCTCCTCGACCAAGTAATTTTTCCGCACCACTCATGTCCAGAATTGTGCGTGAGTCTGTTTGTGATGCAACCGCAAAGGCGATGCGTCCCGGAATGTTTGCTTTGATGAGACCGGTGATGACGTCCACACTTGGACGTTGTGTTGCAAGCACTAAGTGAATTCCAACCGCGCGCGCCATCTGTGCGATACGGACAATCGTGGATTCAACTTCACGACCACTTTGGCTCATGAGATCCGCGAGCTCGTCGATGACGACCACGATTTTTGGCATGCGCTCTTCGGATTTTTCGTTGTATCCGTCGATATTACGCGCGCCGAACTTCGAAAGCACATCTAAACGTCGTTCCATTTCACGAACTGTCCACTTGAGAGCGTTGACCGTGTCATCTGCGTTGATGATTGGTGGCACAAGCAAATGTGGAATACCAGCGAACATGGTGAGCTCGACACGTTTTGGATCTACGAGAATCAACTTTAAATCATCCGGACCATTTTGATAGAGAAGAGAAACGATGAGTCCATTCAAACACACAGATTTTCCAGAACCGGTTGATCCAGCAATCAACATGTGTGGCATCTTTGCAAGATCGATGGTGTAGGAAGATCCGGAAACATCTTTTCCAAGTGGAATAGAAAGTCCGGTTGCATTTTTTGTAAATTCTTTTGTTTCCATGACGTCACGGAGTGTAACCGTTGCAACCTTTGTGTTTGGAACTTCAATACCAACTAAAGATTTTCCTGGGATTGGTGCTTCAAGACGGAGTGGATGAGCAGCGAGTGCGAGCGCAAGATCATTTTGCAACGCGACGATGCGTGAGATCTTGATTCCTTGTGAAGGTCGAAGCGTAAATTGTGTCACGGTTGGCCCAACCGATGTTTCGCTCATCTCCACTTCAATGCCGAATTCATGAAATGTTCGCTCAATGATTTCTTTGTTGCGTTCAATGTCGCCTGGTTGTGCTTTTGAGGTGGAATGCTCGAGAAGATCGAGAGGAATGGTAATGCTTCTACGCTTTTTACTTGTGAGAACTGTTTCTGCGACAGGTTGTTCTTTCAAAGGGGATGCGCGGAAAAGAGATTTCTTTGGTTCGGGGATGAGTTCGTCATCGTCTTCCATTTCATCTGTGTCGTCGATGAGAAGATTTTCGTCCTCGTCTTCATCTTCTTCATCAAGATCAACAGGAGTTTCCACAGCGTCTTTTGTAAGGCGTGTTTGCATCCAGCCACTGACTTGTTTGTGAACACCAAGCGCTTGTGAAAGAGAGGTGTTAAAAATCAACATGATGGATACGCATAAAAGCGCGACCACAATAACGAACGCACCCCAGTATCCAACGGAAGAGGGAAGAAGGATGGCAAGAAATTGTCCAAGGTACCCGCCAGCAAGTGTGAGGTCTGTAAGCGGAGTTGCGATATCAATAAACAATAAGTTGAGCAGGGCGTTGAATGAAAGGAAAAAAATGATGAGTCCAACATAATTCCATTTTGAAAGGCGTCCGCGATCTGGAAAGGCAAGGGTGAATCCGATGGCGAGAAACAAAAAAGGGGCGACGTAGCGATCGATTCCAAGAAAAAGAGAGAGTTGATCATTCAGCCATAAGCCAAAGTTCCCCGCGAGGTGAAACAAAGCGAGAATAAAAATAACGCCGATGGTAAAAAGGAAAACGATGGCAATGCTTCGTTTTGCTTCTGGGTTCAGAACGAAATGATTGGGTTCTGAGGAGTGGTGTTGGCGCGAAGCGCGTTTTTTCTTGGACATGTGCGTGTATTTTAGCATGATTGGGAAGCGGGGAGAAGATTGATTGACCATTGACAAAACGGCAAAAATCCCGTACGGTTTCGCCAGTTCCTTGTGTCCTTAACAATGCGCCTTATGGAGGTGATTCCGTGTTCGAACAATTCTTGGCTCATTACGAGCTGTTGAAGCAAGTGCCGTTCGTTTTGTTCGTGATCATCCTTGCGTTCGTCTTTGAAGGTACGAACGGATTTCATGACGCGCCCAATTCAATTGCGCTCATGGTTAAGACGAAAGTCATGTCTTACCGCAAGGCGATTGTCTGGGCGGCATTCTGGAACTTTGCTGCCACGTGGTTCGTTGGAACCGCGATTGCAAACACTGTTGCAAAGTGGATCTTTCCGGAGTTCGTGACGCCAGAAGTGATCGGCGCTGGTCTCATTGGTGCCATTGTCTGGAATTTGGCGACATGGGCGAAGGGAATTCCCTCAAGCTCATCGCATGCACTTCTGGGCGGATTTGGTGGAGCGGCTATTGCAATGGCTGGAACTGCGCACGGCGTCATGCACATGGAAAAAGTGTACATGATCATCGCGTTCATCTTCTTGTCCCCGGTTGCAGGTTCGTGGATCAGCCTCTGGCTCCTGCGGATTATCCGTATGAAAGCTCCGCCGACGGAACAAAATACCTCGGGTTCGCTTGCGAAAGTCATGCAGATCGTTTCTTCCGCGGCGTACAGTTGTGGTCACGGCGCGAACGACTCGCAAAAGACCATGGGCATCATCGCTGCCCTGCTCTACTGCAGCATTCTGAAGTCGGATCAGGCAGCGTTCATGGCTGGAACCGCCAAGTTTCCGTCGTGGATCATCTTCGCCTGTTATGCGTGCATGGCACTCGGTACGCTCATGGGTGGGCGTCGAATCATGAACACGATGACCGACGATATTACGAACGACATCAATCCACGTTCTGCGGCGACCATTGGGGTCTCTGCAGCGGTTGTGCTCTTCGCTTCCCAAGCACTCGGCATTCCGGTGTCGACGACCCATGCGATCAACGGTTCCATCGTTGGTGCAGCCATGGAAAATCACCCGATTTCCGAGATCTACTGGAAAAAGATCCTGGAAATTGGTTACACCTGGGTCATCACCCTTCCTGGCGCCGGCCTCGTTGCCGCGCTCGCCTACTGGGTCATCATGTACTTCCGAACCACTCACGCTGCTTAAAAGGCAGTGTTTTTGTTTGTCTTCCCTTGACAATTTGGCATTTTGATGGTATATTTGCCCGTCAAAATTCCTTCAAATTTGTGTCTTTTTTCTGTGTGGTCTTTGGAGAGAGCATGCAGAAAACCCAACAAAATCCCGCGTTCCAAGATAATCCCCACGAATTCTCTCCGAACGTGGGATTTTGTTTAAAGTGTCTAAACCCATTCGCGTGTGATCGCGAAACATGAAGGAGCAGCACAAAGATGCGAAAGCCTGTTCAGAAGTTGAAGTCTTTCTTTTGTTTGGATGCGTCAGCATTCGACGTCGATCATGATGAAGTCGAAGTGTATCGGCATCCGAAGTTGGGACATCTGTCGCCAAAGGAAGCGACTCGTGTGCACAACAAGCTGGTCGTTCGCCATAACGGTGACGCGGACGAGATGCATCATGCGAAGCTTCCGATCATCGGGCATTATCTCGACGAGAACGCCAAGGATGGTGTTTACCTGAAGCCCGTGTTCAAGGTGCCACATCGCGCGAAGACGGCTTCGTGGAAGGATGCTTCCAATGCGTCCAAGCAGTGGGCGCGCCATGAGCGTCGTCTCACGCAAAGCAAGACGCGACGGGAAGTGAAGATGAACGAGCATCGCGCGGTCTATGTGGCCAAGCGTGCGCACAAGGAAGAGATGGAGAATGTCTGTCGTTTCGTTCTTGCATATTCGGAATACCGAGACATCTACAAGCGCGGCCGCAAGTACTCGCACCTCGCCTACTTGATGGCGCGTACGGATTACGCGGAATGGCGCTTGCACAACGAGCCTTCGCCGGTGGAGTCGAGTGTGACCATGAACGTGACGCGCGTGCGTTGCGTGGAAGTCTCGACTCACTCGCGTGATCAGAATCAGCTCGACGATTTGCGATACCTGCAGGAAGAAAACGAGCCGCAGAATCTGGAAGATCTCGGTCACGAAGGTTTCTGGAACCCGTCGCTCCCGGCAGGTTTCGGCATCGTCACGGACGAGAGTTTTAATCATCGGGGCGAACTGCGCCGCGTGAAGTTCGTTCCGCTCGCGGACAAGCTCCACTTGATGGAATGCTTCCGTCCGGATGCATACCAAGATGAAGATCGCGACGATGACACCATGAGCGAACTGCGCTTTCAGTCCGAACAGGAAATGCGGAAGGCAGCCTAGTTCATTTCTCGCCTGAGATTCACTCAGGCCTTTTCACAAGTTCTCGAAGTGGTCGAGGGCTGGTGATCAGAAGCTGGAGGTTCCATGTCAGACAGCAAAAAGAAGCCTGAGAATCGCGACCCGTTGATCGTGGTCGATATCATCCGCTCGTTCGCGCCGCCGGCATTCAAGCCGTCGCTGCCATCGGGTTACAATCCGACTCCAATCGGATCAATGAAACTTTCGGATCGGACGGAGAAGCATTCGCTGTTTGGTTCGGGTGTGTATCCGAAGGGGCTGGCGCATTCGGATTTTCTTTCCGCGCTCATTCCCGAGAACGTCGTCAATCATCAAACGGGCATTTATGGTACCGATGAAGACGAAGCGTTCGTTCCGAAGAATCAGGATTGGATGAAAGAATTGCTCATAGATCTCACGCGTCATTTCTCGAGGCATTTCGCTGAATCAGCGCTCCGTGCGTCACGTTCGGAAATGCTTCGCCTGCAACGGAAGGATTCCATCTTCCCAGCAACGGGTAACCTCTCAGAACTCACGGTCGGTGCATTTTGCAACCCTCTGTTCGAGGGGTCTCACGATTTCTTGTACGATCCTCGGATGCGGGATCCCGATCGGAAAGCCACGGAGCGCTACTACGGTGGCCATCGCTACAGCCGGTATCTCGGCTTCATTGATCGCGAAAGAAATTTCAAAGCGTATCTGAAGTTCGACGAGAATGGCGGGTACGAAGAGAATGAATTCGCACATTGATCCTACAAAAACATCTGCCCAATCACTTGGGCCTTTTCACTAGTTCTCGAAATGCTCGAGGGCTTGTGATCAGAAAGAAAATCGAATATGAAGGATAAAGAGTATGCTATCTTTTCGTCTGTAACTTGTGAGCAGATGAACCCGCGCGCAAGCGAAGATGGTTGATGTATTTCCCGATGCAAACAAGGCTCCGGCTTTCTTCGCACCGCACGAACCCATCTTTTTTGTTTACGCTTCGGCCAATGAACAAAAGCTCTTCTCCTTCATCTTCGGTTTTCTTTCGCCTGTTGTGTAACAGGCGCCGACGTTCTTTCACCCGCGGATTCTTCCGCATTTTCAGGAGACAACATGATGCCTCAAAAACGCATCCTCGTAGACGATTCGCAACCTCCTGTCGCTCGACCAAGACAAACATTGGTTGAGAGAGCTCCGAAGCCTGCCGTTCGTACCAAGTTGGTCGGGCAGGAGCCTTATCGGTATCACGGTGATGAATCTACCCCAGTTCGTTTTGAGCATCTTCCTTGGATTCGAAATCAACTGGATGAATTGTCGCAAGAGCTGAGTGATGCGCCGTTCCGAGCTTACAAGCTCATGAGCGAAACACACTCGGATCAATGCTTCCTCGCTTCAGAAGAGGAGGGGCATTATACACGCCCTCGAAAAGTTCAGGTGTGTTACAAGCGCGCAACGCAACCCACATCATCCGACGCATTCACGGTCGAGGAATACGCGGGACCGTTCCCGAAACTTCATTACCTTCCACACAAGAAATATGATGTGGATGTTCACATCTGTTTCGTGAACGATAATTGCGGCGGGGAAATCGAAGTCGAAGGGAAGATGGTTCCGATCATGTTTTCTGACATGTTTGCGAAAATGAGTCGCCATCCCGAGCTGGTCGAGTGGGTGTATCATCCGTGTCTCGCGGACTATACCTATGCGCCGGATGAATGGATTCTGGTTGGATGTAGTTCGAAGACGTTCTACACCCTCGAAGGTTCGCTCATCGTGGCTCGTCGAGAGTTTTTGACCGCGAGCGTGATTCGAAAGGCGATTGGCAAAGCCGTGCGTTAGGTTTCTTTCTTGGGTTCACACACATGAACCCACCTTTTCTCTTGCTTACGATGCTGAAATCGTAAACAGAACAGAAGGAACTCTTGAACTTATTTGTTGATCCTTTTATAATAGGGTCAAGTTTCATCTTCCAGCCTGGTCCATTCCATGCTGCGAAAGACAGTACGATGTCTTTGAGCCAAAATCGCGAGCCGCCGCGCTCTTCGTGAGTGCAGCAAAGAATCTCTCTCCTCTGCTCAAACATTTTGTTTCTATCTTACAGCGTGGCTATCTTCCGCAGCATAGAACGGATCAGATGTGGATAACGTAGGTTTGCCTTAGGGCCAAATCCTACGTTTTTTTGTAAAATTACGCGTAATTCTTGAAATCATTGACACGAAATTGTCTTTCGGCACCTCCTCTTGACGAAGGGGTTTTGTCATGGTACGATCGCTTTACATTTAGAGTCATATTTCGCTCAATTGAGCAAAACTTGACCTTCTTACTTCCCCTATGGCTGGACGGTCCCGGGATTAAGAAAAATGAAGACAGCAGTGCAACACCGGTTTGACCCCCGGTTAATGACCCACACTTCTGATCATCAACATCGCCGTCCAACAGAATAGTTAAAAGCGTCGCTTTCTTAACAAAGGCGAGGTTTTTTGTTTTATCGTGCCCTCAAAATTGGCGATCTGCTCGTCCTTCGGGAAAAAATTATTTCAACGTATATGAATACGTCTCAACAATTTTTTCCCTCCAGGACTTCGCATCTCATCCAATTTTGAGAGCACGATGCCTTCGTAAATCATGTCTGGGGCTCGGAATAAGGGGTTAGGGATTAGAAAAAGTGAATTTACGTTCATTTTTCCTAGTTTCTAACTCTTCATCCCTAACCCTTTGGCCCTAATCCCTGACCCGTTTAACTTATGATTTTTCAACGCACACCCGTCAAAACACGTGAGCGCAAGATCTTCACAGATGTCGTGGACGCTATGGAGCTTCCTGACCTCATTGAAGTTCAACGCCGCTCCTACCAATGGTTCTTTGATGAAGGAATCTCAGAATTGTTTTCAGAAGTAACCCCAATCAAAGACTTTATCGGTCGCGATTTGGAATTGTACTTTGATGGCTACTATCTTGATGAGCCAAAATTTGACGAAAAAGCTTCTCGTTTGAAAAACGTCACGTATGAAGCACCTTTGCGTGTGAAAACACGTTTGGTGAACTTACGTTCAAAAACGGTAAAGGAACAAGAAATTTATTTGGGTGACCTCCCAATCATGACCCCACGCGGAACATTCGTGATTAACGGTGTTGAGCGCGTTATTGTGTCTCAGCTCGTCCGTTCTGCGGGAGCCTTTTTTACGGGAGATGTTTACCGTGGTCGCCGTTACTACGGAGCAAAAATTATTCCAAACCGTGGAGCATGGCTTGAATTTGAAACAGATCCAAAAAATGTGATCTGGGTAAAGATTGATCGAAAGCGTAAAGTTGCGGTTACCGCTCTTCTTCGTGCATTCGGAGTTACTTCTGATGAAGATATTTTGGCCATGTTTAAGGATGTTGATACCCACCCAACCAACCATTACATTGAAGCGACCTTGAATAAAGACGTTTCAAAAACAGAAGAAGAAGGGTTGATTGAAGTGTACAAGCGTATTCGTCCAGGAGATCGTGCAACCGCGGACAACGCAAAGAGCTTGATCCACGCCATGTTCTTCAACTTCGATCGTTATGATCTTGGAAAAGTTGGACGTTATAAATTCAACCTCCGTTTCGGGGATTCCACAGATCCAAGCGTCGTAAACCCAGAAGAAAATCGTATTATCGGAAAAGAAGATCTCAAGAAAATTATCTGTGAGATTATTCGTTTGAATATCACCCAAGACGAACCAGATGACGTTGATCACTTGGGAAACCGTCGCGTCCGAGCTGTTGGAGAATTGATCCAAGGACGATTCCGCGTTGGACTCGCTCGTATGGAGCGCATTATTAAGGATCGCATGTCGACCCAAGATATTGACGCACTTACTCCAGGTCGTCTCATCAACGCTCGTCCAGTGATTGGTGCGATTCGTGAGTTTTTCATGTCCTCACAGTTGTCTCAGTTCATGGACCAGACAAACCCTCTTTCGGAACTCGAACACAAGCGCCGTCTCTCTGCCATGGGTCCAGGTGGACTTTCACGTGAACGCGCTGGATTTGAAGTTCGTGACGTTCACCCAACTCACTACGGACGTATCTGTCCAATCGGAACACCAGAAGGACCAAACATCGGACTCATTGGTCAGCTTTCAAGTTACGCTATCATTAATGACTACGGATTTATTGAAACGCCGTATCGAAAAGTTGTAAAAGAAACAAAGGGCGGAAAAACACGCGCGCGTGTGACTGATGAAGTTGTGTACGTAAACGCGTTCGTAGAAGAGCGTGCGGTTACGGTTCCAGCAACAGTGCCGCTTGATAAAGACGGATATGTTTTGGAAGAGTTCGTTGGAGGACGTAAATTTGGGGAACCAAAAGTTGTGAACCAATCGGAAATTGATTACATGGACGTCTCTTCACGTCAGATCGTTTCTATCGGAACAGCCTTGATTCCATTTTTGGAGCATGATGACGCAACACGTGCTCTCATGGGAACAAACATGCAACGTCAGGCCGTTCCAACCATTAAACCAGACGCACCAATCATCGGAACAGGAATTGAAAAACGTGCTGCGAAAGATTCTGGACACGTGATTGTGGCGGAACAAGACGGAGAAATTTCTGCCATTGATGGTCGTCGCATTGAAGTGACGGACAAAGACAAAAATGTCTTCCACTACGAATTAAAAAAATTCCAACGCTCAAACAACTCAACCTCCATCAACCAACGTCCAGTTGTGATGCCAGGTCTCAAAGTAAAGAAGGGAGATGTCATCGCAGACTCTTCAAGTGTGGACCAAGGAGAACTTGCTCTCGGACAAAATGCGCTCGTCGCGTTTATGTCATGGGATGGGTACAACTTTGAAGATGCTGTTATCTTCTCAGAACGTCTCGTTCACCAAGATCGTTTCACCTCTGTACACATTGAGCACTACACGCTTGACGTTCGTGACACAAAACTTGGACCAGAAGTTGTCACATCGGACATTCCAAACGTTTCAGAAGAAAAACTTAAAAACTTAGATGCAGAAGGAGTCATCCGTGTTGGAGCAGAAGTAAAATCTGGAGACATCTTGGTTGGAAAAATTACGCCAAAAGGTGAAACAGAATTGTCCGCAGAAGAAAAATTGCTTCGCGCCATCTTCGGAGAAAAAGCACGTGATGTTCGTGACTCTTCTATGTACTTGGAACACGGTGAACATGGAAAAGTTGTTGGCATCACCGTCTTCTCTCGTGAAGAGGGAGACAAATTGTCACCAGGAGTGATTAAATCCATCCAAGTCACCATCGCCGATCTTCGTAAGATTCAGGTGGGAGACAAGGTTGCAGGACGTCACGGAAACAAAGGTGTTATCTCAAAGGTGGTTCCGGTTTCCGACATGCCATTCCTTCCAGACGGTACACCGGTGGACGTTATTCTCACCCCACTCGGAGTTGTTTCACGTATGAACTTGGGTCAGATTCTCGAGGTTCACATGGGACTTGCAGCGAACGCCCTTGGATTCAATGTTACAACACCTGTCTTGAATGGAATCTCAGAAGACACCATCAAAGAACAATTGAAACTCGCAGGTCTTCCAGAAACAGGACAAATGATTTTGTCTGACGGAAAGACAGGAGAAAAATTTGAAAACCCAATCACTGTTGGTTACATGTATATGCTGAAGCTCTCCCACATGGTGGAAGACAAGATGCACCAACGTTCGATTGGTCCGTACTCCCTTATTACGCAACAGCCTCTCGGAGGAAAAGCGCAATTCGGAGGACAGCGCTTTGGAGAAATGGAAGTTTGGGCACTGGAAGCGTATGGAGCTGCTCACACCTTGCAAGAAATTCTCACCATTAAGTCCGATGACGTTCCAGGACGTTCAAAGGCTTACGAATCCATTATCAAGGGCGAACCTATTCGCAAAGTCAACATTCCAGAATCCTTCAACGTGCTCATTCGTGAGTTGAAGGGATTATGTCTGGACGTCGAATTGTTGAAGGACGGAAACATCGTCGCACTTAGCGAAGAGAAAGGAGTAATGAAGAAATAATATGTTCAAAAAACAAGATGCTCTGAAGTCTACCGACTTCGACTCCATTCGCCTTCGCCTTGCTTCTCCAGAAGCAATTCGTTCTTGGTCTTATGGAGAAGTTTCAAAGCCAGAAACCATCAACTACCGAACACAAAAACCAGAAAAATCTGGACTCTTCGCGGAAGAAATTTTTGGACCATCCAAAGATTGGGAATGTTATTGTGGAAAATATAAAAAGATTCGTTATAAAGGAATTGTCTGTGACAAGTGTGGTGTTGAAGTAACACACTCCATTGTTCGTCGTGAACGCATGGGGCACATTGAACTTGCATGTCCAATCACACACATTTGGTTCTTGCGCGGAGTTCCGTCAAAGATCGGAACTGTTCTCGATCTTTCTGTTCAGAATCTCGAAAAGGTTATCTACTTCGCAAGTTTCTTGATTACCGACATCAATCAAGAAGCAAAAGACCAAACAGAAGAACAAGTGAAGCAAGAATTGAAGAGCAAACAAAAAATGATCGAAGGGGAATTTAAGCGTGACGTAGGTCGCTTGGAAGAAAAGTTCCAAGGTGATGCAAAAAAGGTTGCAGCAGAAATTAAACGCTTAGAAGAAATTCGCGATCAAAAAACCGCAGAGCTTGATGAAGATTTCGAACAGGTCATTTCGGACCTCAAAGAAATGGAAGTCATGCGTATCATCTCAGAACAAACCTATCACGAGTGGTCTCTCAAATACGGTCACATCTTTGAAGCGGGCATTGGAGCAGGAGCCGTCAAAGACATGTTGAAGCGTATTGACGTAGAAGGAACCATGAAAAAATTGGAAGAAGAATTGGTAAGCGCAACACGCACAAAGCGTGACCGCGTCCTTCGCCGTTTGAAACTTCTGAAATCCCTTCACGTAAACGGCATCAAACCAGAATGGATGGTGCTTGCTGCGGTTCCAATCATTCCACCAGATTTGCGTCCAATGGTTCCGCTCGATGGAGGCCGTTTTGCAACATCTGACTTGAACGATTTGTATCGTCGCGTGATCAACCGTAACAACCGTTTGCGCCGTCTGTTTGAACTGAACGCGCCGGATGTTATCTCAAGAAATGAAAAACGCATGTTGCAAGAGGCAGTCGATTCTTTGATCGACAACTCTGCACGTCATTCAAAAACCGTTATTGCCGCAACGGGAAAGAAACGCCAACTCAAATCTCTTGCCGATCAGTTGAAAGGAAAGCAAGGACGTTTCCGTCAGAACTTGCTTGGTAAGCGTATCGACTACTCTGGACGTTCCGTGATTGTGGTCGGACCTCACTTGAAGCTTGACCAATGTGGTATTCCAAAAAAGATGGCGCTCGAACTCTTTAAACCGTTTATCATTTCAAAGTTGATTGAACGTGAATACGTTCACAACATCCGAAGTGCGAACCGTTTCATTGAATCCGATCGTCCAGAAACTTGGGACATCCTTGAAGAAGTTACCAAAGACGCATTCGTGCTCTTGAACCGTGCTCCAACCCTTCACCGTTTGGGAATTCAAGCCTTCCGTCCAACCTTGATTGAAGGAAAAGCGATTCAAATTCACCCTCTTGTGTGTGACGCGTATAACGCCGACTTTGACGGAGACCAAATGGCCGTTCACGTTCCTCTTACAGAAGAAGCACGTGCAGAAGCGCGTGAGCTCATGCTTGCAACAAAGAACTTGTTGAAGCCAGCGCACGGTGGACCAGTTGCAACACCAGGAAAAGATATCGCATGGGGAATCTATTACTTGACCATGACGCTCGACGACATGCCAACAGACAGAAAGGGTTTGCAAATTTTTGCAAACGAGTCTGATGTGCAATACGCCGTGAAGACAGAAAAGATTTCGTTGCGTACATGGATCTTGGCTCGCTTGAAAACAGGTGAAATTCTTGTCACAACTCCAGGACGCATCATCGTGAACATGCAATTTCCAAAGGAGGTTCCATTCCAGAACTCAACCATGGGAAAGAAAGAATTGTCCACGGTTGTGAAGTACTACTTGGAGCTTCATGGATCAGAATTAACCGCAGCCTTTCTGGATCGTTTGAAAGAAATTGGGTTCCGTTATGCCACAAAGGCTGGATACTCCTACGGAATGTCCAACCTCCCAGTTATTAAAAACAAAAAAGAATTCATCCAAGATGGAGAACAACGTGTTCGTGAGGTAGAAGGCTTCTTTGCGCAAGGACTTCTGACTCAATCAGAACGTCACACATCTATCATCAAAATCTGGAATGAAATTAAAGACAAAATCGCGGATGAGTCTAAAAAGGCACTTCCAAAAGACAACCCTGCTTACACCATGATTGAATCTGGAGCTCGTGGAACATGGGGTCAGATGACGCAGACCGTCGGTATGAAAGGACTCGTGTCTAACCCATCCGGAGAAGTTATCGAACTTCCTGTTACGTCTTCTTACCGTGATGGTTACGACGTGCTTGAGTTCTTTATCTCCTCTCACGGTGTGCGTAAGGGTCTTACAGATACCGCGCTTCGTACGGCAAACGCAGGTTACCTCACACGTCGACTCGTCGACGTTGCACAAGATGTTTCTGTTCGTGAAGATGATTGTGGCGACGTTGATGGTGTGGTTCTTACCAAAAAGGAATCCGATGAAATTGGTGAGCCACTTATTATTCGTATTCTTGGTCGTTACACCCTTGCAGATGTTCTGAAACCAGGTGGACGAAAAGTTATTGTAAAAGCAGGTGAATTGATTACAGAACAACATGTTCGTGAAATTGAAGAAACAAAAGTTGAAATCGAACAAGTGAATATTCGTTCTGTCATGACCTGTAAACTTCGTCGTGGAATTTGTAAGAAGTGTTACGGGTACGACCTTGCCTACAATAAAGAAGTAAAACTTGGAACTTCTGTTGGAATCATGGCCGCTCAATCCATTGGAGAACCAGGAACTCAGCTCACCATGCGTACCTTCCACACCGGAGGAGTTGCAGGAAAAGACATTACGCAAGGATTGCCACGTGTGGAAGAATTGTTCGAAGCACGTAACCCAAAGCAAAAGGCAATCATGTCTGAAGTGGCTGGAAAAGCTTCCATCGACACGTCTGCGCGAGAAATCGTGCAAGCAGGAACCGGAAAACAAATCGTTGATATGCGTCCAGGTCAAAAGACTGTGAAGATTGCATACCAAGGACTTGAAGAAGAACCGGTCATTTACGGTAAGGCTGGAAAGCTCAACGTAAAAGATGGAGCAAAGGTAAAGATGGGGCAACTCCTCGCCACAAAATCCGACGGCACAGAACTTGCATGTCCACACACCGGTGTGGTGAAAGCAGAGAAGCCTGGAATTGTGACCGTGATCTATGAAACAGAAAAAATTCGTGAATATATTATTCCACCTGGATTCTCTCTCTACGTAAAAGACGGCGACGAGATTCAAGCGGGTGATGCACTCACGGATGGAAACTTAGACTTGCAAGTTTTGTTCAAGACAAAAGGACAAGACGCTGTGCAAAAATATTTGTCGAAAGAAATTCAGTTCATCTATGCCTCTCAAGGACAGAAGGTGAACAACAAGCACATCGAAATCATCATTCGCCAAATGTTCTCACGCGTTCGCGTGATCGACACAGGTGATACAGATTTGTTGCCAGGAGAAATTATTGAAAAGGCAACGTACCTTGATGCAAACGATGCTGTGAAAAAAGGAGGACAAGTTGGAACATGTGAACCACTCTTCCTTGGAATCACAAAAATTTCGCTTTCAACAGATTCCTGGTTGTCATCCGCTTCCTTCCAAGAAACCGCTCGTGTTCTCATCAACGCGGCTGTGACCGGAAAAGTAGATACCCTCCAAGGATTGAAAGAAAACGTTATTATCGGACGCCTCATCCCAGCCGGAACCGGATTTAAGGACATGGGCACAGAGCTCATTGGCCAAATGCCGGTTTACGAAGATGATGTTGCCGAAGACAAAGCAGATGTCCTTGATGAAGAAATCAAAAAGGCATTTGAAGAAAATCGTGCCATTGAAGTTGCTGCAGCAAAAGCAGAGCTTGCAGCGGCAGAATAAGGTTTAAAAAACACAGCCCAACACGGGCTGTGTTTTTGTTTGTGTGAAACGATTGACAAATATCCCAGATATTGTTAAATTCCTTTGTCGATTCATCACGAATCGGCTCATCACCTGAGGAGGTGCTTTCATGGCAAGTCCTGTGCGCTATAGTGTCCGATTTCTTCCGCCGCCAGGGTTCGATAAGGTCGTGGATGGCCTCAAGAACCATGGTCTCGTAAGGAAACACGGTTACGTGAAACTGGACGCTATGCGATCAATTGCCCTTGCAGCAGATCGTTTGGGGTATAAAGCAAAATGTCAGGTGGCAGAACTGAGAAACTTCTTGGTGAGCGCCGCGGTGCTCATTGATGATGGGTCTCAGAAATACTATTTTGATGCAGAGCGTGCAGATGTCGTTCTCGTCTGTTGCGATAAGCGTGAAGATATCCCGACGGGAGTCCATCCACAGCAGCGTCTGAAGTTTCTGAAATTCAACCACTCAACCAGGAGAAACAAACACGTGAATGCAGAACCCGACCAAGTTCCTGATTTGAACACAGATGCAGTTGCGTCTACAGAAGTTCATCAGTCTCGTGTGCGGTGGACAATTCGATTTACTCCGGAGCAGGCCAAGATCTTCTTGTCGATTGCCGCAGGCATCATGAAGAAGGGGGTCAGTACGGCATTGACGGCGTGGGCAACGGATCCGCTCAAGAATATTGGTCTTCTCATCAAGCGCGGCGATCGTCGTCTCGCGGTTTGGGAGTGTGATCACACAATCTTGCATCAGTGTCGGTTCGAAATGTATCCTCGCGAAAATCATCGCGGCATCTCGATTGTTCAGGATGTTGCGGATGGTCCCGTGGTTGCGTCTGGTCAGTGGCAGAAAGATCTGGAAGCGATCATGGAAGGAAAAACAGCTGAGCTGATTGAACTCGCACCCGTTCAGGTTGCGGAAGTTGCTGAGCCGGCAGTGATCGTCTGTGATCCAGAAGTGACCGTGTGTGTGCCAGAGGTGCTTGATCGGCAACTCGACACGCTGCCGCAGATCAGAACAGATCTCTTGCCTGTGCAGTACGAACTCATCATGCAGACGCCCGAAAGTCTTTCGGATGATCAGCTTGAAGAGGCGATGCTCGCGATCCTTGTGCTGTCTGCAAGTTTGAAGAATCGGCATGAAGCATTGGTTTCCGTGAAAAAAGCACGTGTCCAAAAAGCGATCAATGACGTTCTTGCGGAACAGACTCGATTGGATGAAGAGATTCAGGGTCTGCGTACACGTGAGCAAGAACTCGAAAATGCGAAAGCGACGAATGATGCACGTATTGCATCTCTGCAGCAGAACATGCCGCAGTAATCCTCACCACTCTTCCCGAGTGGTTTTTTGTTTGGTACGATGCGATCAATATGTCAGGGCATTCCAAATTTCACACAATTGCAAAGAAAAAAGGCGCTACAGACAGTATGCGCGCGGTTCAGTTTGGGAAGCTGGGGAAACTGATCACTGTTGCAGCGCGTGATGGCGGGGGAGACCCGGCGTTCAATTTTCAATTACGCGTGGCCATCGATCAGGCAAAAGAAGGAAACATGCCCAAAGACAATATTGAACGCGCCATTAAACGTGGAACGGGTGAAGACGGCGCGGGAGCCATCGTAGAAATTATTTATGAAGGATTCGGTCCTGGTGGTTCAGCCATGCTCATTAAGTCACTGACGGATAATCGTAATCGATCGATCTCGGAAATTCGTACGGCCATCACAAAAAATAATGGAACCATGGCTGGCCAAGGAAGTGTTGCGTGGATGTTCGAGAAGAAAGGAGTTGTCACGATCGTAGATCCATCTCGCGTAAAAGATCGAGATGTATTTGAACTTGCGGTGATTGATGCGGGTGCCGACGACATCATTGAAGATGATGGACTCCTTCAAGTTTTGAGTCCGCCAGATCAATTAAAAAAAGTTCTCGATGGAATAGAAGCACTTGGGGTAAAAGTTGATGGTGCGGAAATTGAATATCGCGCAAAAGAATTCGTTGCTCTTGAGAATGCAGAAGGAAAACAACAGTTCGAAAAGTTAATGGAAGTTTTAGATGAACTTGAAGACGTGGATACGGTTTATACGAATGTGAAATAAAGGGGCGAGCGGTAAGGGGTTAGGGACTAGAAGCCAATGAGCTACTAGCCCCTCGTCCCTCGCCCCTAATCCCTTGCTCTCTTATGTCCCAAACAATTCTTGGCATTGATCCTGGTTTTGGCAGAATGGGATTTGGCGCCATTCGTGTTGATGGAATTGTTGTTCGACTTATTGATTACGGAGTGATCACCACAAAATCCACAGAGACCTTTGACGAACGCCTCGTACAAATTGCAGAAGATGTTCGAGCGCTTCTCAAAGAACATAAACCAGATTTGATCGGAATGGAAAAATTGTTTTTCGGAAAAAGTTCAACCACCGCCATGCGTGTTTCAGAAGTGCGAGGTGTTGTGCGTTTACTTTGTGCCGAACAAAAAATCCCCATGGTTGAGTTCACACCATCCCAAATCAAAAAGACAACAACCGGAAACGGTGCAGCAACCAAACAGGGAATGCAGAAAATGGTGCAACATTTGTTGCAGCTGAAGAATATCCCGCGTCCTGACGACGCGGCAGACGCTCTTGCGGTCGCTCTTACGGCCGTAGGAGTGCGATAGCGATACTCTTGCCAAAAAAGAGCGGATCCTTTAATATATCGTCACAACCGCGGGTATCGTATAGCGGTTATTATCTCAGTTTTCCAAACTGATGATGCGGGTTCGACTCCCGCTACCCGCTCCACAAAAGACTCTGACTCACGTCAGGGTTTTTTGTTTTGGTTGAGCGGAGAAAGTGGAGGTTAAAATCACATCATTTTCCGTTGCGTGTTGGGAAATTCATTGTAAGTTGCCCGCTGGTTGCCTAAAATGTGTGATGCAGTGATTGATAGTGATTTGTCGGAACTTCCGGGTTTCATCGCATGCTCACTTTATGTTTACTTTATTTATGATAAAATAAACATGATTATTTATAGGTTAAACTCAATTTTTCGCTCATGTATGGCATTTGACACACTAAATTCTTTTAGACCTTCGATGGAGAAAAAAGATTCAAAAGATTCGAAAGAAACAATAGAACAAAAAGAATTTATAAAACCTGAACTCGGTATTGCCT
The DNA here is from genome assembly GCA_026395055.1 of Candidatus Uhrbacteria bacterium. Classification (GTDB taxonomy): domain Bacteria; phylum Patescibacteriota; class Patescibacteriia; order UBA9934; family GWF2-40-263; genus XYB2-FULL-45-11. The sequence continues at coordinate 24,109 of JAPLZK010000002.1, forward strand.
TTGATAAAAAAGTTTTAGGTTCATTGGTTGAAAGATACCCGGATCAGCGTGAAATGTTTGAAAAATTTAGTCGTTTACCTCCTGTTACGTTTGAGCGCGGCAAGGTTAACTTTATTTTTGGCCCAAATGGTTGTGGTAAATCTACGCTTGCGAACGCTGTTTTTCTGGCGGCTGAGGTTGCTCAAAGAACTCAAAGAATCATGACAAGATTACCTGAAACGGGTTTAGGTGATAATGAAGAAGACGGAGTACGTTTGGAAGATGCACAAAAAGAAGCCATGGATCACGTTTTGCATCCATCAAGAATGGATAGATCCGCTGTTGTGGATTTGATTGGCATGGCGGCAGCGCCTCGTTTGGTTGAGGATGGAGCTTTGGTCCTGACACAATTTCAAGTGCGTGGTGGGTATGGGGGTGAGAAGTCTGATTTGATAAGTGATACGCCGACTGTTCATCGTATTGCCGTTCAAGATGTGTTAGGGGAAGAGAGAATGAGAGAGAATAGTTTTATGCGTGATCAGAGATTAAAGTTTAGCCGTGGCGGACAAGGATTTTCAAAGACTCAATCGCATTATGCGGAATCCGGTGCTTCGGCTCGACAAATGGTTGAAGCAAAATTGAAAGAGGAATTTGAGTTTATGAATTCCGGAAGTATTATTATTATGGATGAAGCGGCGTTTGGTTTGAGCCCAAAACGTCAAGAGGAATATATAAAAATGTTAGAACAACTTGCGCAAGAAAAAGATCTCATCATTATCGCTCCAGAAAATTCTGGTTATGCGTTTGATGCAGCAACAGCGCGTATTGATCTTGAAAATCCTGAGCGCGGTCTCCATGTTTCTGAAGCAAGAGATAGCGAGGCGAGAGCGGGTGTTGCAACGCTTGAATCTCGTGAGAAACTTTCAGGTGCAACGATTCAATTCACTGTAGATCAGGACAAACTTAAAGCCTTAATAGGGGATAATAGTAAATTTCGTCCAATGCTGGAGGTGTTTGAAAAACTTCCCGCGAATTTTGGATTTAGTCCAGGTAAAACAGATATTTTTGCGGACAATGCTAGTGGAAAAACAACTCTGTTGGGGGTTATGTATTTGTTAGCGCAAATGGAAAGAGGGGTTCAAAGTAGTATTGATTGGAGTAATGAAATGGGAAGAGAAGCTGGGGATAAAGAAAAATTAAGAAAAGAAGAAATGAAAAGTCTGGTTACCAACCCATCGCAACCACGTGATAAGGTTTTTATAGAATCTCTTGGTCTTGCACGAGAAATTATTGCTTCCGGTGCAATAACTCTGGGAAATAATCCTAATATACCCTTACATCAAGTTCGAGATATGGAAGGGGTGAACGGTGTTATGTGGATGAATCTTCTTGATGTGTCTGGTCAAATAAAAAAAGACCACTTTAATATTATTGATTCTTCGAGCGTACGAGACGTTGAGGGGCTGGCTAACGAAATTAAAGAAATGAGACCAACGAGTGTCCGTGGTTCTACGCGTCAGACTTCAGAAACTATGCTTCTTCAAACAATTCAACATATACAAGAAGGTGGATTTTTATTTGTGGATGAAATAGATGGAGGTATAAGCCCTGGTCGACAATTAGGTGTTTCAGACGCTGTGCATAAACTCGCGAAAGAAAGAGGTGTGACGGTGATTGCCACATCAAATTCCTATGAAGGTTTAAAATACAGAATCACGCCATCTCTTGATTTGTCCGTACCAGAGCAAGGTGTAATTTCTCCAACACATGTACTCGCAGAAACAATAACGAAATAAAATCGCATGGTCTCCCGCTACCCGCTCCACAAAAGACTCTGACTTACGTCAGGGTTTTTTGTTTTGGTTGAGCGGAGAAACGGGAGTCAAACCCGTTCTCCAAATAAAAAAACGATGATTTCTCATCGTTCAGATTGGATCTGATCGTCGATGCGGTGCCATTCGAGGGGGAGCCACTCGCGCACGGTTGCGACGTCTGGTTCACGGATGACTTTGATATGCATCGTTACCTTCGAGCCTGGCGGAACGGCGCCGGTCCAGAGCATTTTGCGCGGATCGTAATCGTGCCAAACGTAGCTCACAACCATGAGCGGATGCTTGGGCGCGCCCGAGAGCATTGCCTCAAGACCGCGAGTCTTCGGTTTGCGCACGTTGCGGTAACCCTCGTCCGGCACGCCCTCAAAGGTTCTGCCTTCAACGAAGATGACGGCCCATGACTGATCTTCATGCAAACTTTTTCCGAAGGCAAGGAGATCTTCGACGTCCTGATTTGGGCCGGAGCTTACGTGCTTGCGACGCATGAAGGCCGTTTTGCCGAGCTTCAGGACGGTGCCGATGACGGGCCAGCTGCTTGTCTCCTGCATGGCCACGCCGCGCACTCGTTCGACCCCGACACGCATTCCGCCTTCACCGAGGAGTGTTGCGTCGATGAGGCCGTAATGGTTACCGGTCACGAGCATTGGGATCTGCCTCGCAAGCTCGCGGTCCTCGTCCGAGATGACAAATTCCCAGCGTAGCCCGGCGGTGAGCCAAAGGCAGCGGTTGTAGACTTGGCACCAGCGAAAGAACCAGCGGCACATGCGAACATGCATTTCGTCTGCGGATTCGTTGCCACGTTTGGCGTTGCGTGTAAGCAGCCCGAGCTGCGGCAGACCAATGAAGATGAACAGCGGTACGAACAACATGACGAGCCCAACGACGCAGCGGACATAGTGCAGCCAGATGGCGGCCATGCCTGAACGACGAGTTGTAGACGGTGTTGTGACTTGGTTTTCCAATGGATCCTCCTGATGTTCATCTCGCTAAAATCCCAGTGAAATAAAGAGAATGAACGTGAAAAATTAACATGAAATCGCTCGTTTGTCAAGGAATCTGGCCTGTTTCCAAAACAAAAAAACGATGCGTTCTACATCGTTCAGTTTAATCAATCTCCATTATGCGTTCTTGGAATGTCGGTAAACTCATGCCGGTCAGGCGGATGAAGATCTGGTGGTAGCGCTCGACCGTCTGGCCGATCACGTCGCGTGGGATTTCCCAACGGCTCGCGAGTTCGGCGTTCAGGAGGGTTGTGTCGAGTGAGCTTAGATCAATGAGCTTGCCGTCGATTATTGCCTTCTTGCCCGCTTGGCGGACGGGTTCCTTGTCGAAACCAGAAGGTGAGGTGCGTTTGTGAACGGCGATTCCGTACGCATTGCGGTCCCAGAAACGACAGGAGTCGGGGGTGATGACTTCGTCCGCGAGGGTTCCGTCGATTCCAAGTTCGATCTTCATGTCCGCGATGATGATCCCGCGTTCAAGAGCGAATTCTGCAGCACGCTCGTAAACTTCGAGAGTCACACGACTTGGCATTTCGCCGTACTTGAGGAGCACAGATTCTGCGGTGATGTGTTCGTCGTGGCCATAGGTGGGTTTGGTTGTTGGTGTAAAAAGAGCGGGGACGAGTTTGGAGCCGTCGTGCAGCCCATTGGGGAGTTCGTGGCCACAAATCTTTCCTTCGACTCGATAAGCCTTGAGTCCGGTTCCCGTAAGGTACCCGCGCGCGATGCATTCGATCGGAAGCATCTGCAGCTTCTTTACAATGAGCGCGCGCTTTTGAAGCTGTGGCAAAGAACGGAGTGAGCTCGGCAAATACGTGTCCATTTCGGGGCCGCACGCAATCAAATGATGCGGCAGATCTGCGAACAATTGGCGGAGCCAGAACACGGTCATGGCCGTCAGGATTTCGCCCTTACGCGGAATGAGGTATCCAAGCACAAAGTCGAAAATGCTGAGGCGATCTGTTGCGACGACAAGGAGCTTGTCCGGGTGTCCTGGAAGTTCGTATGTATCGCGGACTTTGCCTTGGTGAATACGCTTGAGGCGCTTTCTAAGAACTTCGGATGACAATCTGTCTTCTGCAACCATGAATGGAATTGTTGTCATGATCGTTTCTCCTCTTTTGAATCACGTATTTGTCGAATTTCGACATGTGGACGTTAGCATGTGAGACTGATTGTAACAAGAAAGGAGACGTGAAAGGTTTTATTTAAAGTGCTATACTATAAATAATTATTCCTTAAATCTTTTTTATGCAAAATATGTCTTGCCCATGTCCGCATCACAAAGCTGTTCCTTTGTTCATCACCCTTATTGGTCTCGCCTTTTTACTTAAGGCTCTTGGGTACATGTCCGCCGGAACGGTAGATATTGCTTGGCCAATCCTTCTTGTGTTGGTTGGTTTACAAAAGATGATGGGCGGAGCTTGCAAGTGTTGTGAAATGAAAAAGTAAATAAAAAAACACCGGTATTTGTGCCGGTGTTTTTTATTTCTTTTTTATGTGCATGAGCCATTCTGTGTTTCCACCTTTGCTTCCAACAATAGGGGATTCAACTTCGCCAAGAACCTTGACCTCAAATTTTGATAAAGTCTCTCTTACATCCGCAAGGACTTCTGCCACATGTTCTTCTGGGAGTTTTCCTTTGCGCAGTTGTCGCGGTGATGCTTCGTAATGTGGTTTGATGAGCGCAATAATCTCGCCAGTGGGTTTTAGATTTGCGATGGCATTGCCAATAGTATTTTCAATACGTGTCCAACTTGTGTCCATAGAGATGAGGTCGACCTTCTCTGGCAGCTCGACGTGCATAGCATTTGTACGTTCCATGACAACAACACGCGGATCGTTTCGTAATTTCCAATCAAGAAGACCGTAACCTGTTTCTACCGCATATACTTTTGCTGCGCCACTTTGCAAGAGACAATCCACAAATCCGCCCGTAGATGCACCAAAATCCGCACAGGTTTTTCCTGTCACATTCATCTTGAATGTTGTGAGAGCATGTTCGAGCTTTTCTCCCGCGCGTGAAGCAAACGTCATAATGCATCGCATCCAACTTGTTTTAAAAGTGATTGCACAAGTTCAAGTGGGAGACCTTCGATACTATCGAGTGAACCTTCAATGTGATCAACGTATGCATCAATGATTGGATCATTCACAATAAACGAACCACTTGAGATGAGGATACGACCGTCTGCAATAAGGCGATCGATGAGATCGTCTGGAATGGAGGAGAAATATACTTTTGCGAAATCAACATCACAAACTCTTTGTCCGGTAGAAGTGTTTGCAACACAAACAGCTGTAGCTGTTCCGGGTGGAATGGAACGGTGTTGAATGAGATGTTCTTTCGCTTCCTCCTTTGACACAGGTTTTTCCATGATGAGACCATTCGAAACAACGACCTGGTCTGAGGTGATCACAAACGCGGGCTCCGTGACTTTCAAGAGCACGGCGTCCATTTTTGCATTTGCAATTGCGGTGACAAGTGTTTTTGGATCATTGAACCGAATCGATTTTTCATCAATGTTCGGTTCGATCACATCAAACGACTGTCCCAATTTTTTCAGGACAGCTTGTCGAAATGGGGAAGAGGATCCAAGGATGAGTTTCATATGTGCGTACGATAATCGGTTTTTTTGTTCTAGGCAAGATAGTTTTTATATCCTATGAATTGTGTTATTCTTTTCTTGTATGGCATACGAACGTAGACCTCCTGAAGCAATGCGTGAGGCAGAAATGCAATCCCTCAAGAAATTGGTGGACGAATCTTTGGTGCTCGCTCCAAAATATGAACGGCTTCCTCTTGCTGTTTATCGAGCCCTCGACAATCACGGATACAAGGACGCAGATCGAGTGCGTATGTATAAAGCCATTATGGCGGAAATGACCAAGCGTAGTCAGGCGAAGGCGAAGACAATAAGAGAGGCAAAGCAGGCAGAGCTCGCAGCTCACGCTGCGCCAACGAATACATCAGAACCAGCAACGTCAGATGTGTCACCAAGCTTCAAGGTCACCGCGGCTGTGTTGCGTGACGCACGCGCACATGAACTGCGACAACCACGCAGTGCGTGGGATCCAGATCATCCGGAAAATTCTTAAACGAAAAGCGAGATTACTCTCGCTTCTTTTTTTTGCTCTGATCTTCGCGCCACGTTTCAATTTTTTTATGGTCTCCTGACAAGAGAATTTCCGGGACACTCCATTTTTTATACGTCTCTGGTTTTGTATATTGTGGATATTCAAGATAGCCTTCTTCTGTGTGTGACTCTTTGTCGAGCGATGCTTCTGCACCAAGGACTCCCGGAATATTTCTTGCAATCGCATCTGTCATGACAAGTGCAGGAAGTTCACCGCCCGTCAGCACATAGTTCCCGATAGAGAATGTTTCATCAACAAGATTATCTTCTACACGTTGATCAATGCCTTCATAACGACCGCACAGAAAGATGATTTGTTTGTAAGAAGCGAGTCTTCGCGCATCGTCTTGCGTAAAACTCTTTCCATTTGCCGCCGTCAAAATCACCCTCGTCCCTAATCCCTTGCCCCTTGCCACTTTTTTAATTTTTTTGAGCGCCAAATCGAATGGTTCTACCTTCATAACCATTCCGGGGCCACCGCCGTAGGGTGTGTCATCAACCTTATGGTGTTTGTCTGTTGAATAAGTTCGAATGTCATGCGCTTTAACCTCAATCAATTTTGCTTTTTGCGCGCGTCCAAGTATAGATTCTTTTGTATAAGAATCGATCATGGCTGGAAAAATCGTCAGGATGTCGAATTGCAGTTTTTTCATAAAATAAAATCAGCTGCGATTATCGTAGCTGATTTTTGTTTTTTATTCTAGATTCCGAGGTCGTCCACAGACGTGGTGTCCATGTGTGTGTCTGTACCGACGCTTCCGCCCATAGATTCTTGACGAGACGACATGTGTTGTTGTCTTGAACCTTCTGGTTCATAAATTTTGAGGTTCACGCGGGCGTTTGCCTTTGCTCCTACAATCTTTAGAAGTGTACGTACAGCGCGAGCGGTTTGACCTTGGCGACCAATGACGTAACCCATGTCCTCTTGATTGATGTGAAGAGTGATGAGAACACCACGTTCGTCTACGATACGTTCTGTGGACACGTCATCCGGATGGTTGACGATTGCACGAATGACGTACTCGACGAATGTTTGGTCGAATTCTTTTTCTGCCATAGCTGGTTCTTACATTTGTTACAGTTCTTGAAGTTCGTTTCCGCTTTAGCTGTCGACCTATGCAAGCATGGATGCATGCCAGAAGCGAAAAAACGAATACCTAAATAATACGAATATTTCCCCCTTTCGTCAACGAGATGAAAGCTGTGGAAAACCTGGGTATTTCTGGCCCCGTCTGCCCTTGACAGGTTTTTCCTCCTCCTATAAAATGCCGCCACGAGTCACAAATCTCTGAATCAGCGAAACTCATTTGAGGTCACACTCTCTGAGCATAAAATGTGCCTTGTACAGTCCATTACAATTAAGCGAATCTATAATAAAGAGCTAGTAGCATCACACTTATCCTTTGTGTGATTGCAACGTCTTATTTTTCAGCTGAACTTATCACCCTCGGGTGGTAAGGTTTTACTGAGAGTTTGATCCTGGCTCAGGATTAACGCTGGCGGCATGTCTAAGGCATGCAAGTCGAACGAATTGTTTTTCTTCGGAAGTTCAGTTAGTGGCAAACGGGAGCGTAACACATTGGTAATTCACCCCGAGCTCGTGAACAACTTATGGAAACGTAAGCTAATACACGATATTATCCCAACAGTTATGTTGGGATGAAAGCTCCGGCGGCACGGGAGAGGCCTATGCACTATCAGCTAGTTGGAGAGGTAACGGCTCACCAAGGCTATGACGGTTACCGGGCGCGAGAGCGTGGCCCGGCTCACTGGGACTGAGACACTGCCCAGACACCTACGGGTGGCTGCAGTCAAGAATCTTCCTCAATGGACGCAAGTCTGAAGGAGCAATGCCGCGTGCAGGATGAAGGCCCTCGGGTCGTAAACTGCTTTTATTTGGGACGAACAAATGACGGTACCAAATGAATAAGGGGTTGCTAACTCTGTGCCAGCAGCAGCGGTAATACAGAGACCCCGAGCGTTATCCGGATTTATTGGGCGTAAAGCGTCTGTAGGCTGTTTTGTGTGTCGTGCGTCAAATCTTCGGGCTCAACCCGGAGGCTGCGTGCGAAACTGCAAGACTAGAGAGTGGGAGAGGTATATGGAATTACTGGTGTAGCGGTAAAATGCGTTAATATCAGTAAGAACACCAAAGGCGAAGGCAATATACTGGAACATTTCTGACGCTCAGAGACGAAAGCGTGGGTAGCGAATGGGATTAGATACCCCAGTAGTCCACGCCGTAAACGATGAATGCTAGGTATTGGGAGTATCGACCCTCTCAGTGCCGACGAAACAAGTTAACACATTAAGCATTCCGCCTGGGGAGTACGGTCGCAAGACTAAAACTCAAAGGAATAGACGGGGACCCGCACAAGCGGTGGAGCGTGCGGTTTAATTCGATGGTAAGCGAGAAACCTTACCTGGGCTTGAAAAACAGCTGCAAGCCACCCGAAAGGGAGGCCGCTTTCGAAGGTGCTGTTTAGGTGCTGCATGGTTGTCGTCAGCTCGTGGTGTGAACTGTTCCCTTAAGTGGGGTAACGAGCGCAACCCTTATCATGTGTTATATTTGTCACATGAGACTGCCCGGGCAACCGGGAGGAAGGTGAGGATGACGTCAAATCAGCATGGCCCTTACGTCCAGGGCTACACGCGCGCTACAATGGTAGGAACAATGGGTTGCCAAGTCGTAAGACGGAGCTAATCCCGCAAAACCTACCTCAATACAGATTGAGGTCTGCAACTCGACCTCATGAAGACGGAATCGCTAGTAACGGCCAATCATCAGGTGGCCGTGAATACGTTCTCGGGTCTTGTACTCACCGCCCGTCACGTCAAGAGAGTCGGTAACACCCGAACGCCGCCGTAGGGCGTCGGAAGGTGGGATCGATAATAGGGACGAAGTCGTAACAAGGCACCCGTAGCGGAAGCTGTGGGTGGATCACCTCCTTTCTAGGGATATCAGAAACCCTCGGGTTTCAATCGATCCTAGGTCGAGATCAATTACATTGATTGGACACGTATCGTAAGATACACAACTGACGTTGCAATCACATAGAGTGATAAGCTTCTTTATGAATAGAATTCGCTTAGTTTAAAAACATCGCCTGTGACGGCGATGTTTTTGTTTGCTTAATATGTGAATCCATTGACAAAATCCCACTTTTCTGATAGATTAGGCGGTTCGTGTCGATTGATTGATGGAACAAAAATTTTCTTAGAGTGAGGTTGTGATGACGGGAGCCAATTGGTTCTTTCTGGTGCGACAGTTGGTTGGATACGCACACGAGTTGCAAAATCCGAAAGATATTTACGTGCAGCAGAAGTTGTCTGTATTTCTTCGAGACCGAACGTCTTGTTTTCGAAGCGCAGAACTTTTGTCATCTGATCAATTGCTGCCAGACGGACATGAAGGTTTTCGTATTCACGTCTCTGTGGATGCGCTCGATGATCAATACTTCGAGTTTCTGCGCAAGCGTGACGGAACGTACGCGTTCCGATCCGCAGTCGCATTTCCGAAACTTACGTTCGAAGCCGCGTTCGATTTCGAGAACATGACTGAACAAACGAAAATGTTATTGGAATATGATTTCAATAGGGGGCTCGAGCGGTTGCTCGTGGCCTAAACAACCAGTAGGACATATCGGAATAAGGAGAAGACCATGTGGAAACATGTAGTGTTCGAAGAACGTACGTTTGGATCTGCTGAGGAAGTACGAGTTGCTGTTTGTGCATTCTTGTCGGAGAACAACCTTACGCCCGCAGACGTTCAAATTGTGGAAACACGTTTTTACGGCTTGAGTGGCCCGACAGCAAACCTTTCGGTTACGGTTTACTGGTCCGAAAATACGATTCGTCGACGCCCCGCCTAGGCACTTACACCCCAACTCTTTGGGGTGTTTTTCGTTGACATGAATACGTTTTCATGCTAAATTCCAACGTCTCGAACATGAATGTTTGGGGCGTGAAGGAGTGTGAAATGCGTGATCATCCGCTTGGAAATGCTCTACAGATTGTTTATACATCGATGCAAAAACCGATCTCGGAGTTTCTGAGAACTGTTGATCTGTATCTCCCGGGCGGTGTTCGCACCAAAGCCGATGAGCATGTTCTCTGCGAAGCTCTCACGAAAGATGGTTGGGAGATTTCCGGAGTGCATGGAGAAATCCGTGCGACACTGGTACAGGGAAATGTGTCCATTGGTCTGTGGCTCGACGCGTTCAGTGGCTCACCTTGGACACTTCGTTGGGGTTTGTTCAAGCCCTGGGAGACGGATCAGGATGCTCGCTATCAAGCGGGTTACCTCGATCATGTTGAACTGAACATGACTGTTCCTGGCGATGCTCGTTTCGGACATGGTCGACCAGTTTGCTTTGTTGGCTTTGGTACACATGACCACAAGAACTGGATAGAGTATTGGCAACCGGAGTTGATGCAGAACCAGCATGTTCTTCCTCGTGGAACACACAGTGAAGATGAACGGACGATTCTACGAATCCTTACGCTTATTGGTGAGGACAGAATTCATCATGACAAAAGTTCATTCAAAGAGCCGGGAGACAGACTCTTGCGCGATTTCCACTGGCCAAAAAAGGAGACCCCATGAGCTTGCGAAAACTTCATACGTTGCATCTTGGCATGAAAGAAAACTTGGATCGAGATCCGACAACAACACCGAATGCGCGTGCAACATTGAAGACAGTTGTTCGTGAGCGTTGGCAGAAAGCTGCGAACACAGCATTCGATCTCATTCCTAAGGATGTCATGCCGTTTGCGACGGAACAGGCCTGGCATGTCTTTGACGATAAAGCCCCTGGCCCACTCGAAGACTTCTTGGTATCGATCGTCACGAGTCCACCGACGCAAGGACATGCGATCCATGTGAAGCAGCAGCGCTTTGCCGCTTGTGATGTGGGCGATGTTTCCGCACTGCTGATTTACATGATCAAGCTCGATGCGGCGTGGAAGGAGCTCGGGATTAACTTGCTTGTTGAGCCTGAGGTAGACGGTGTGAAGATCATCTTCTTTGCGACGTAGAATTGGCCCACTCTTACGACCCCCAAACAGGGTCGTTTTTTGTTGAAAAGTTACCTTGACCATTTACCGCCATTTTAGTAATATACCGTTGCTTTCAAGAACGTTTGAGGGCGTGTAGCTCAGGTGGTTAGAGCGCGACACTGATAATGTCGAGGTCGGAGGTTCGAGTCCTCCCACGCCCACCATTCGACTCACTTCGCTCGCTCATGGTCTACGACCATGTAATGAGTAATAAGTGAGGCGAATGTCCTGAGCCTGTCGAAGGGCCCAGAGTGTCTTGATAACAACTGTTCATGGTTTATGACCATGAGACTGGAAATATTCAAGCGTACAGAAACCACATACAACCCCTGCCGGGGTAGCTCAGTGGTAGAGCGAAGGACTGAAAATCCTTGCGTCGCCAGTTCAATCCTGGCCCTCGGCACCACAGACCTTTTTCGGGGCGTAGCGCAGATGGTAGCGCGTCTGGTTTGGGACCAGAAGGCCGCAGGTTCGAATCCTGTCGCCCCGACCACAAAAACCGTGATCCGTGAGATCGCGGTTTTTGTTTTGAAAAATTTTTGAATAAAAAAATCGAGAACGTGAAGTTCTCGATGAAGTGCTTAGTAGCCAGTAACACCTTGTGCTTCGAGCACGCGGAGTTCTTTTGTCCATGCTTCACGATCACGATCTGCGTGTTCCGGATTCGGAAGCAGCGAGCGTCGTGTGGTGTTCATGTATGCTTGAAGCAGTTGGTAACGACGTGTCGTTTCGATGTCTGCGGGAAGTTGATCGTGAATGAGTCCAAGTACTTCCTCGAGCGTCGCATCTTTTTTGCGAATGATAAGCGCATCGAGTTCGCCCTTGAGCAATTGAAATGCTCCGGCGGAATACCCTTTCAATGCGGCCTGGATTTTCCCCCATTCCTCACCTTCGCGGTTTGGAATGAGATGTTTTACTGGGTGCAATGTCAGTTCAACAAAATCGTCGAAGTCTGCCCCGATCGGATCATCCATCGGAATGATGATGCCAAGTCGACCAGGTCGGCGCATGTCGGGCGACAGCAAGTGAAAGCGTGCGCTCATGAGGAGCCACACGACTTTTCCACGCAATCTAGGATCCGACATCCATCCTTGAATCGTGCCTGTGAGGCGACGTTCGGTGTCATGTACGTTGGGTCCAACACCACCGAAAACTGTATCTGCTTCGTCTACGAGAATCATGACTTTTGGAAGCGAGATGAGGATGCGATAAAGCTTTTCCAAAATCACATCCGTTTGTCCAAACCATTGGGAACGGATGTTCTTTAGGACCAGTACGGGCATGCCAAGAGCTGCCGCAACGGCTTCGAAGAAGAAGGATTTTCCGCCACCGATTGGACCCGCAACACCAATGCCGGTGATCGCATCTTTGCCGGTTGAGATGAGTCGTGCGTACAACTCATTCTCCCAGAGGTCCTTTTGCTTTCGGCATCCGACAACGTCCGCGATGGAATGGATCGGCTGTTTGAATTCAACCGTTCCTTTTCTAAGTTGTGACTGGATGTAGTCATCGATTTGCACCACGACATCTTTTGGAGCGACAGGGACTTTGTCGTGGAGTGCACCTTTCAAAAGCTGGCTCAGCTTTTGTGAATTCAGAGCCATTGTTGCTTCTGCGAGGGCATCCTTTGTACTATAGACGGGCAATACCCCCGTTACCTTCGTTGCTTCAAACCACTCAATGAAATGCCTGCGCGCGGTTTCATCCGGCGAAGGGATTTCTATGGTCAAGACTTGCGGCAACGTTGTCACGCGACTGTTCATGAGGCTTACGGATTCCGTGAGCATGAGGACCGCGTTGCGGCCATGTGCAAAACTTGGATCCGAGAACCAATCCTGACAGATGGACAATCGCAGCCGATCGGTTTCAGACAGACGAGAGATTTCCGCTTCCGGAAGAATCATATCTGCCCATTCGATGATCACGATGAGTCTGCATGGTTTTTCTTTCTTGTCTTTCGAGTCGATGAAATTGACCGGGGTCTGGCAGAAGGCACGCAACAATTGAAGAGCAAGCGCGGGGCGCTCGACGCTCATTGTCATGGTGCGATCAAACACCGCTCCTGGTTCTTCCAACTTCTTGCGGTCCATGTCTGTTGTCGCAAGTAATTGTTGGATGGCGAGGGTGTTGGAATCCATCCCAGATTTTGCCGCAACCCACGCATCACGCATTTTCTTTTTATCTGCATCATTTTGGAAACGAATCTGTCGATTCGGTTCGTAGATGATTGGCATAATATCTTCGCGTCCACTCCATTTGCTCGCAAGGTATTCCGTCAAACTGACGTATTCCCCATTGTCTCCCTCGTTTTTTCCGGGGAGATAAAACAGATCGTGGACATTTCCGGACAGAACCAAAGAGTTCGATTGTCCTGAGTTCAATACGCGATTGACCTGTGCGCGAAACGCATGGTCAAATTTCGGATCGATCATTTCAACACTCCTTGTACGTCGCCCGAAGCGACTTGGTTCCAGAAAAGGCAATGCATTTTCGGATCGAGATCGCGACCTGCGAACACGACTTTGCGCAATTCTTCTGCCTGCGCCATTTCGCGTGTGGCGGCTTTGTCATAGACAATCGTCGCACCGGGAAATGATTCGTGTCCTTGATCACGCCAGTTCCAGTGTTTGGAAAAACCGATGACGCGATCTCCAACACTCACAGATTCTTCAAGCGAGTGCGTGACCATGATGATGGTGTAGGGCGCAAGAAGTCCCGCGCGCACTGCCTTCATATTTTCCGCGTAAAGATCACGCAACAGTTGCCGCGCATCATCGCGCGTTTCTTCATCGAGCGCACCGAACGGTTCGTCGAGAAGTAACACTTCTGGTTCCATGATCAGCGCTCGCGCAATCGCGACGCGCTGCTGCATGCCACCTGAGAGTTCGGACGGAAATCGATTCAGGGCTTCACAGAGGCCAAGCTTTACAAGAAGCGCTTCCGCTTTTGCAAGATGCTCGTGTCGTTTGTGACACCAAGAACCGGTGATCCATCCAAACGCACGACCCGGAATAGATGTTTCGTTCAGCATGGGGCCGAGCGCAACATTTTCAAGGGCGGTGAGGTGGGGGAACAGAGAATACTTTTGGTACACCATGCCGCGATCGCGACCGTGTCCGTCTACTTCATGCTCTGCACCAAGGGTGGAGACGAGCATCCGTCCGGAGGACGGGGAGAGGGAACCGACCGCAATGTTTAGGAACGTGGACTTTCCACATCCGCTTGAACCAACGACCCCAACGATTTGTCCACGCGCGATTTTGAGGTCGAGTGGAGCGAGAACCTGTGTGGTTCCGAATCGTCGCGTCATCGCTTCGCATGTGAGGACGATATTGTATTCGCTCATGAGTTCGCCTCCTTTTTGTTTTGGCGATGGAAGAGGTTTTGGATCTTATTTAGCATCGCGAGCAGAAATCGATCAACGAAGTCTGGTGGTGTATCACTCTCGTACCAGCGGCACGTGAGTCGTACGATCTTGCGAAAGATGTACGAGATAAGGAGTCCAACGACGCCGAGCATCATCACGTACGGGAAGGTCATGAATGTCCGACCCGAACGGTTGAGCTGCATGAATCGGTGGCCAATACCATCGGATCCCACAATCCATTCTGTGCCCATAAGGAACACAATGGCGGGAGGAATCGACTGACGAACAGCCTCGATGATTTGTGGCTTGATTTGTGGGTAGACCACATACCACGTTACTTCTTGTGGGGATGCACCAAGAGTTTTCGCACTGAAGACATGTTCATCGGAAACACTTTTCGACGCGAGGTAGACGTTTTTCGTAATCGCCACACAGATACCAAACGCCATGACGCCCCAGAAGAGGGGATTCGTCACGTGGAAGAGGGCGAGAAAGAAAACGGTCATGCCATTTGCCGGAATATGTTCCACGACTTCCATGATCGGGAGAGCCATGCGGCGAAGATAATCGTAAAGGCCCATGTAGATTCCTACCGTGACGCACAAAAGACTTGTGCCACTAATCGCGATAAGTAGCCGTGGGGCAGAAACAAGAAAATCTTTCCACAGAATATGATCTCCGGACTGCGGATCAAGAAACACGAGAAGCTTGAGCCCCTCAAACAATCGATCAAACCTTGGCACAAGAGGAAATCTCGGCATGGGCGGAATCGTGTTTGTTTCCGAATAGGCAAGTGCTGTGTACACAAGGAACACGAGCACAAGTCCAAGCACAGAAAAAAACATTCCGAGTTTTGGGGTTAATGGCTTTCGTTGCGTAAAGATCAGCTTGAGTGTTTTTGAAAACACGGACACCTCCATTGCTGAATTTCAGTTCATCAGTCTTTCTGACGCGCTGAAAAAAAGAGCCAAGAGCGATTCTCTTGGCAGAAGATTCTGAACCTTGCTTCGCGAGGCGAGGTGCAGACTAGTTGAGGTAGCTCGCGTCGAAACGCAGCACGGCCGAGGGCGCTTCCGCCTTCGTGCCAAACGCGGTCGGGACAGGGCCCGGAATGGACTTCGTGACCGTCCGCGAGAATTCATCCGTGAGCGGAATCGATGCCTTGAACTCGGGAGAGCTGAACACGGCTTGCGCCTGGTCCGGCTTGATCGCAAGCGTGAGCGTGAGCGCGAGTTTGATCACGTCAGGCGCGGTGTTCGAGAAGTTCTTCGACACCGCCGCGAGCGTGGCGCTTTCGGTCGTCGGATTCTGCACGCGATTCACCATGGTGGTGTACGCCTCGGCAATCGCCTTCACAGCTTCCTTGCCACCGGGGCGATCGAGCGCCGACTGGCCGACCACGAACATGTCCGTGATCTCGTACTTGCCGATCATGCTCGAGTTGAACAGGCTCACGACTTCCGGACGCGCCGCCTTGACCTTCAGGGTCTCCGGGCTCCAACCAACGAACGCGCGCATGGACTTGTCCTTCGCCGCGAATTGGGTGCTGCCGTCGACCGGGTTCAGGTTCATGAACGGGTAGTCCTTGATGTCGCACTTGTTGATGGTGCAGCCCCGCCAGTGCAGGTACCGCGAGACCGACATTTCGTCACCGAACACGGGCACGCCTTTCAGCTGGGCCCAGGTCTTGATGTCGGGGTTGGTCTGGATCTGATCCGCGCCTTCCGAATCGCTGGTTGGGAACACGGCGACGGATGCGTCCTTCACCGTGTCGAAACGCGACTTCGCAACGGACAGGGCGTCCGTGTTGGTAATCAGGACCGCGTCCACGGTACCGCCTTGGTACTGTTCCATGGTCTTGCCGTAGTCGGACTGCGCAAAGACGATGTCGACGCCATTCTTGCGTTCGTACTCGCCTTGCTTACCTTCTTCGCCGTTGATGAGCCCGGCCTGATGCGAAGCAGCGAGCAGCGACCAGGTCGTGTACTCACTCCACGCGACCGTGAACTTCGGCAGATTCGCGATGACCGCACCGGTCGGATGGGCCGGAAGGGTCGGATTCGGCGCGACGTTTGCGGGCACGGGATTCGCAGCCGCAGTTGCCGCCGGAGCTTCGGCCGCGGGGGCCTGGGCGACGGGCTCGTCCTTGGGGGCGTCATTCTTTTCGGTCTCGGTCTTGCCGCAGGCGGAAACCGCGAGGGCAAAAACGATGGCCATGATGTAACTCGTGTAGCGCTTCAACATGTGCAGAACTCCCGTGTCTCAGTCGTAGACCGAAACGTCTGTAGGTTTAGGATCACGACCCGATCCTGGTAGGTTGGCCACTGTCTGCAGAAGGACATCTCCTGCGTCTAGTGCTGTGTGGGACATTCCCACGAGGCGAGTTCATATGATCTCGACTCGTGTAAAAGGGTGATTGACGAATCAATCACCAGAGGGAAACAAAGGAACTAGTTGAGCACGCCGGTTTCGGTCGTGCCCGCAGCTTTCTCGGCCGGAGCCTTGGCTGCGTCTTCGGTCTTGACGGCGTGTGCGATCAGAGCCGCAAACTCGTCGTCGGACGCGGGATCGCGATAGGCATCCAGATATTGTGCATCGGAATTCTTGGTGTCCGCGCCGGCGAGCATGCCAGCCACGCGCGCCTGAGATTCCGTGCGAGCAACGCCTTCTTCGATTTCCTGGAGTACCTTGGAATTGCTTCCGACAGCAGCCAGACCGGACTCACGATCATGCTGACGCTTCTCTTCCTGTGCCTGAATGACACGAGAGATGAGTTCGTCTGCCTTCGCGCCGGTTTTCTCGATCTGTGCATTTTGTCGACGCAGATTCAGCATCATGTTGTCGATCTGCTTGTCATCTTCCACGATGCCGGCCTTGAGTTGATCAACCAGGGCCTGCTTGGAAGTGATCTCCTTGGTCTTTTCATCGTTCTTGTCACGATGCTTCTGCATTTCCTGGTCGGCTGCCATCTCTTCGGCGGAATTCTTGCCGGCCTTCGCGAGTTCTGTGGCACGTGCCGTGATTCGCTGCCTGGCAGAGGCACGCACCTTTTCCGCATCGGCAATTTCTTGCGAGAGCTGAATGATCTTCGTACGCTTCTTTGTCTTTTCGAGATCACGTCCCGCGATCGAGTTCGAATACTCGCGCGCGTTGTGACGCATTTGCTCGACTTCTTCGTCAACGACCGCACGAATCACGTTCGGATCGGAGTTCATGGTCTTGCGAGCCTCGTCGATCCGACCAGTCATCGCATAACCCATTGCCTTGAAAAACCTGCCAATCGCTCGGAACATAGAGGACTCCTGTGTGTCGAAGGTTATTCGACGGTGGTTTGTCTGAGTTGTTCAAGTCAGACGGGCTTGTCCGAGGGGGTTTCCCTCAGATACTCGGCATCGCTCTCTGCGATACCGCTTCGGAGACGATCCTCCGCACGCTCTGCAACACCGAACAAGGTGCGTATTTCGTCTAGATTCTGTTCCAGGGCTTTTCCACCCATGCTACTTGCCGTCAATCGCTTGGCAGCAAGTTCTTGTGCTCGGGCATACTGACTCCCGAGTTCTTGTAAGGCACGATCGACGTCATCGAGAAGGCGGTCCGCCGACTTTTTGACTTCGAGTTGTGCCGATCTTGGCATGCGAGAAGCAGATTGACGCATGTCAAAGGATTTTTCCAACCACTTGATTGCGTTTGCAAACAATCCTTCGATCTTGTTTGTGATTTCCGCCACGATGACGTCATCCAATCCTTCTTTCCAGGACGCGTCATGCAGAAATGTCGCGCGGACATTCACAAGATCGTCATAGAGGTGTTCGTCACGTGTGTCATTGTCCGAAGCGAGTTTGTTGCGTAGCGAATCGAGTTTGCTCTGCTGAGCGTTCACGATTCCACTTCGAACTTTCTCTACTTCTGTTGTGATAATTCCATCTCGCTTTACGATCCAGCGATACGAAAGTGTTCCGAGGCTTGTAAGCAAGCAAGCGATTCCTCCAAAGAGCCAGGCTCCCGGATTATCCGCAAGAAATGCTGCATAGCTGAACGGAATGGCGGATGCGCCAAGAGGAAAAAGTATGCTCCAATGTCCGAAGAGTTCCACTCGGACTTTTTGCTTCAACACATTCTCGTCGAGCATCCGAGCCCCCTTAGTAGGGTCGTTGGGAGAGTTGAAACGTCACGCTTTGTGCCGTACCACTCTGCGTTTGAGAAGGTTCCGCGCTCGTTTTCACACGCGCGACCGCAATGCCGTTTGAAATCAATTCATCCACCACACTCTTTGAGCGCGCTTTCGCGAGTTCAAGGTTTGCGGCAGGGTCGCCGTCGTTGCGAGCATGACCGATCACCGTGAGGTAATAGGTTGGCCAGGCCTTCAGACGATCCGCAACGTCTTTCACGTCGCGCGTTCCTTGGATTTCAATGTCTGCTTTGCCGCGAGCGAAACTGATCGCTCGAGCATCCATGTCGCCAACGGTGATGAGGGATTTCCACTCGTCGTCCGTAAGGGCAGGGAGATTTGCCACACCGCGTACGATTTCATCTTGGGCTTGGCCCGGATGAAAGTTCGCTTGCTGCATGGCGCGCAGTGTTCCGTCGTAGTACAGGTCTTGCTCGTGTCCATCCGTTGGATTGGACTTGAGCTTGCCCGTCTTCAGAAGAAACTGCGAGATACTTGCGATCATTTCGCGCATGGTCGGAAGTCCGTGGAGGTCGGCAGCGGACAGGAGCCCGAACTGCGCGTAGTTTTCCATCGTGTTCTTCCACTGAATCCCATTCGCGATTTTTTTCGCTTGTTCTTCCGTGAGGGTATCGCCATTCAATTTCGCGTCGTCCATCACAAGCTTTGTCATGCCGTTTGGTGCAACCTGGTAGGTGTGCAACGCACGGAAGTAAGCTTCCTCGACCGCACGCACCACAGTGGGTTGTTCGATCAAGAATTTGCGATTGACCGCGAGGACGTCGACGATGGCCCCGTTGACCTTCGACGTGTCGTAAATCTGAATGACGCCCGGAAGGGCAAGAGCTTTCGACAGCGCCGGTTCCCAAAGGACATACGCAGTCTTTGCATTCTTGTCTGCCTTCTTCAGTTGATCCAAAACATCGTCCGGACTCTTTGCGCTCACAAGCCAGTCTTGTGAACCGAGAGCGGGAAGCATGTTTGCAACCAGTTGTCGCGCAAGCGTTTCGCTTGGCGAGTCTCCGGTCGCAACAATCTTCGTCTGAGCGCGATTCAGTGCGGCTGCATTTTGAACGGCTTGCTTGTAAGCAACCATTCCGTCTGCGCCGTTTGAGTCATCGATGAGAAGAAAGATCGTGACGTCGGCAAGAGCACTCTCTGAAATACCAGCGACGATATCACTGTCGATCGTGAAGACAGCCATATTGAGATCGCCTTTTTTGAGCGCCTTCATCCGATTGCCATACATGTCCGTGTCGTCGGCGGCGGGAGCAATCACTTGCACCCCAATTTCTGAGCGACCCAGTTGGTCACGGAAATTCGGTGAGCGGAGGACGGCGTAGCCCGGGAACGAATCCGCACCAATGCGAACATTGGTTTTGTAATTCGTTTGCGAGCTTGTCTGTGCGACGCGTGCTTCTTGGATTTTCGGAAGCAGCAATTTCTTGGCTGCGAATCCGAGTCCGAAGACAAGGCCGATCACGACGAACGTGAGAATGATCTTCTGTTTGTTTTCCATTGCCTGCTTCCTCCTTGTTCGATTAAGGTTTACTTTCGAACTTAGTCCACATCCGAGACATTCTTGGACATGAGCTAAGAGAAAAGGTCGTTTCAGAGAAACGACAGAGTCTAGTCTCCCTCGCCTTCACAAGGAGGGGGCTGGGGGGTGGTCAGTTTTGCACGCGCACCATCTGGCGGCGACGCACGGTGAGAAAACTCACGAGGCAAAGAGCGATGAGGCCCGTCGGAACGGGATTGATCCCCGTAGGCGAAGCACTGCAACCTTTTTCCTTGCCTTGGTTCTGATCTGCAGGAGCTGCTTGATCCGTCGGAGCGTTTCCGTTCGGAGCGGCATTCTGTCCTGCGGGAGCATTCTTTTGCTCTGCAGCTTTCTTGGCGGCGTCGTATTCTTCTTTGGAAACGCCAATGGGCCAATAGCGCAGATCCATATTGGTGACTTCCTTGAGCCAAGCATTTGCCACGTCGTCCGGCACTCCCTTCAGCAGATCGTAATCCACTTGGGCAGCGGCGGCATTGGTGGTTTCCACTTGGACGGCGGTCTTCAGGGCGCGGTCGAGCGCGATCGCATCATTCGCTTTCCAGTAACGGCGCGCGATGGTTGCGAGCGGATGCCTTTCCTCCATGCCGACGCCGATGACATCGAGTTGAATGCCACTCGACATCACCTCGGGCGCGTACGCCTTCATCAGCTGATCTTCTTCTGCGGGCGTTGCAACACCGTCGGTCACGACCAAGAGTTGGTACGTGCCACGATTGTGCTGTGCACTGCGAGCTTCGATCAATGCGTCCGCCGCTTTCTTGATGGAGGTTCCAAGAGGAGTTCCACCACCGGGATTGATTTGATCGATCGCTGCCTTGATCTGATCTTTGTTCATGGGAGCGATCGGCGCGAGCCAATCGATCGTGATCTTGCGACCCCAGTCATCTCCAACGAACAGCAGAACGCCGACATGGGTGGTTTGTGGAATCTGATCGATCACGCTTTTCAGCGCGTTCTTTGCAACCGTGATTTTCCGATCATTGCTGCCAGGACTGATTGCATCCTTCATGGAACCGGAACCGTCAATCACGATCGCGATGCAATCGTGTGTGGCGGATTCAGCGGAGGTTGGAGGATTTCCTGCACCGTCGTACGGAAGCGCGAACGCATTCGTCGAGATGAACAGGGTCGTGAGAATCAGTGCGGTGTGAAGCGTCTTCATTTGTGCACCTCCTCTTACAGCTCGTAGTCGGAAGCGGTGGCAGCCTCGGCCGAAACTCGGACGATACTGAACTCCACACGACGATTCTTCGCAGCTTCTTCCGGAATCCGAGGCTTCACGATGAACGGGTCGCTCGCGCCAGCGCCGATCGGAGTGATCTGGCTCTCGTCGAGTTTCACACCCTTCTTTGCTGCATACGCAATGAGCGCACGGCTCACTTGCTTTGCACGATCATACGAAAGTGCTGTCGCGGCTTCCGCAATGCGCGAGGGACTGTCCCCCTGCTTTGCGGCGTCCGTACTGTTGCGCGCTTCGTCGATGTTCGGATTGGTCGCAAGAGCGAGGACTTGCTTCGCGTTCTTCAGGTCGAGCGGTTTCCCTTCGATCGAATAGGTGAAGTTGCCAGACGTTCCGGCTTGCTTCACGAGCCCTTTCTCCATGCCCTTCTTCAGGATCGTGGAGACAAGCAGCGTCGTGTCTGTGTGTCCGCGGATCACGATGGTCGCGCGGGAATACTTTGGTGCGAGCACCAGGACTTCGTCGAATTCCTTCTTGTAGTTGGTCTCGTCGAACTCGACCTGGTTCTCCGCAAAGTAGGCAACAAACGAGAGCATGGTGTTGCCACCGAGCGAGCCCGTTTGGTTCATCTGTTCCACTTCCGCTTGGGTTGCTTCTGTGTTGAAGTGCGCGGTGCGCTTCACGTTGCCCGAGAGCAGGTCCTTGAAGATCGGATGTGTCCACTCGACGTTCGCACTTTGGATGTCGACACGCTTGGTGGCGTTGTCGAGTTCTGCTGCGAGATCGTTCGAGAGGTTGGAGAAGGACTTGTGACCGATGACAGACGTCGGATTGAAGAACTCCACGTTGCCGGCAAGGCCGACAAATGCTGCGTCCGACCAGAGGCCGTACGTTGCGGCTTCATCCGGACACGTGTCCTTCCACGTCTGCATGGTGAATGCGAGCAGGCCACGGAACTCTTCCGAACCTTTCGCCTTGTTGTCGTAGTCGTGCTGGAGAGCCTTCACGGCTTCCACTGACTTCAGGAACGCCGCAGCGAACTTCACGACCGTATCATGATGCTCCACGTTGAACTTGTGGCTCACAAAGTACATGTCGGGAATGGACGTGCGCCGATCGATGGTGGAGACGAGCACGTGCGCGCCCTTCACCGTTCCTTCTGCGCCTGTGCCAACATGCGCCGCATCCGCGCCTGTGAGCGCGTCGCGGTCCGGACTGATCACGAATGCGCAATCAACTTCCGGATGCGCTTTGAAATATTCCGCGGGGCCGTCTTTTGCCGTCACGTCCTTCGTGAATTTGATCTTCACGTTCTTCGAGGTCCGCTTGACGTCCTTCAGGATATCGATGAGGAAGCTCTCGTGCGGGCCGTCCTTCTGGAGAGCGACGGTCGCTGTGTCGAGGTCGCTGATGCTCTTGATTTTCTCGCGGCAGACCACGTGGTCGCCCATGGAGTACGTCAATTGCACAGCAGGTTCCGCACACAGATCCGCGTCCGGCGTCGGACACAGTTCGCCGTCGAACTTGCCGATCATCGGATACGTGCCGCGCAGGAACGTGACCTTGCCCGCCTTGTAGTCGTCGATTTGTGCGCGAACGTTGTCGTTCGGGCTTTCGACGAATTCAATGCAGAGGCCGTACTGGTCGTAGATGCTACCAATACGTGTCTTCAGACCGCCGTTGCCATAGAAGGCAGCCATTTCGGCGCCCCAGATGATCATGCCAGCCTTCAGACATTCGCCTTTCTTTTCTTCACCACCCGGCAACTTTGCCTGGATGCCTGGGGCTGCGGGCGCCGCTTGCGCGGGAGCCTGTGCCTGAGGAGTGGCTTGTGCCGGCGCGCTTTGCGTCGTCGTGTTGCCGTTTTGATTCGGGACCTTCTTGCAGCCGCCGATGACACTCGCGAGCGCGAGCATCACAGCAAACAGAATCATGCGAGCGTTTCGCATTGGGACTCCTTCTCCTGTCGTTAATTGGAGAATACATCGTGACAGGCCGATGCACTCTTGTCCTCTAAAAGGAACGTTCGGAAAAATTCCGAAGTCAAGAACTTACCTCAAAATTCAATTTTTGTCAAGGATAATTCGCAGAATTCTGAATGAAACTTTTCTCAATCAAAAAAAGGGTGAAAAAGGGTTTTTGCTATGAGAAATAAAATGGTTTGTTATAACTAACTGACAAAAAAAGAAGCCTAGGATGGCTTCGAGGTTTTTGAGGGGGGAAGTGCACGAGCGCAAGCGATCGCAACAACCAAGATGATGATGAAAAAGTCACCGAGAAGTTCGTAGAGCAAGGTGTCTCCTGTTTGTTTGTCGGCGAAACTTAGCGTATGTCTGTAGATTTGGCAAACAAAAAACTCGCCCAAAGGCGAGTATTTCCCCCCCCCTCCTTCACAAGGAGGGGGTTGGGGGGTGGTCTTATTACTCTGCTGCAGGTGCTTCTGGAGCTGGTTCTTCTGCAACAGGTGCAGCTTCTTCCGTAACGGGAGCTGGAGTTTCTGCTGCAGCTTTTGCTGTTGCTTTCTCAGCTTCTGCGGCTTCTTTTGCAGCGGCTGCTTCTGCCTTTGCGGCTTCTGCGGCTGCAGCTTTTGCTTCTTCTTCAGCTAATTTAGCTGCTTCTGCCTTCTTTTGTGCAGCTTCGTCTTTTGCTTTTTTGTCTGCGAGGTCTTTTTCCATGGTCGCTTTCTTGCGATCACTGATGTGAGACTTTGCAATTTTCTTTCCTTCTACGAATTTGTGGTCAAGGAAGATGTTCCAAACGGTTGGGGAACATTGTGCTCCTTTTTCAAGCCAATGCTTTACTTCTTCTGCGACGACAACCAATTCTTTTGAACGTGGGTTGTAGTGGCCAAGAATAGCTGTGGATTTTGCCCATGGATCACGTGTTTTTGGTTGAACAATAACGCGGTAAATTGGAGCTTTTTTCTTTCCAACGCGGGAAAGGCGAATGGTCAACATAGGATATTTGAGTTCGAAGGTTAAAGTTGGTCAAAGAGAATGGGTAGATATTCCATCTCTGTGAGGTCTTAAGTCATTGTGAGAGCGATGACGATTCGTGAAGAGTAATAAATTTGGGCAGATTCGTCAATAGACGATTGACGGGCGGCTTTTAAGTTGGTAGGCTCATTTCTCGATTTTCCTTCGAGAATGTGGAGGTAGATAGATGTTGTCTTTGTTCTTTCTCTTTTTTTCCGTCGTTTTGACATGGGTTACCAAAGAAGGCTTCCGAATCTGGTGGATGTGTCTGTTTGTCGCACTTGCTGTGCATGAATGTGATACACATCCAGATCCCTTGATCAGTACTGCGGAAGATGGTCGGTCGGCCTATGTGAAAGGGTTCGAGATCTGCCAAAAAGCGGATTTTCCGGACGTAATCGTTCTGAAACACTACTTTCCGAAAGATGGACACATCGATTTCATGTATTATTGTGTAGATTCACAAGGGGGATTGCACATTTCTCCGGACGCTGTGTCAAAGCCGGTCAGTTCGACGCAAAATGTGACCCAAACCCCGCTTCCGCCGGCTTCAACCCCTGTTTCTCCGTAATCGACTCAAAGACACCCCTGGTGTCTTTTTTCTTTTTCGCTTATTTTAGCCAATTTAGTTCGCTTAGGGCTTGACAAAAAGGCCAAAAAGTGGTATATTGTGGAGGTTAAGATCATTAAAACTTTGGGGAGAGAGCTGTGCTATCCAGTCCCAGGATCCGATAGCAAATTCAAGGTATTGCCCATTTTTGGCGCAATACTCTTTGAGAACCAATGTTTGAGTATTTCTCTCGTTTGAAATAAGCAATCATTGGTTCTTTTTGTTAGATGGTTAGAAAACACGTGCGCTCGGCGTATGACGCGGAGCAACAAGGTAAAAGACAATGTCGAACAAAAACCTGGTTCCTGTGTGGTATGTGGAATACACCATGCAAATGGTGCGGCACTTCTGCAAGAAGTACGAATGTCCGGAGCGGGATCTCCAGTCGTGCACAACGGCGATTACGATCGCCTTGCGGGAACAAGACGACTTTGAATGGACGCCGTGTGTCAAAGGGTTCCGGCGGATCCTGTTCATCAAGCCCCAGATCCGCGAGGAGAAACGCGTGGTCGCCCTGGTCTTCGGCTACGACAATTTGGATCAGACGCTCACGAACGAGCTGAACGAATCCATTCGTCGTGCCTGCGACAACAAGTGGGCTGACTAAACATCTTCATATCTCTATTAGCTTCGCGCGAATGAGAGTTTGCTCTTTGAAAACCGTCTTGCCCTGTTTGCTTCACAAACAGGGACTCGACTTCGAACATCACTCTGCGGCAGTCAAAGAGTGGTGCGCGATGAGAGCAAAAATCGCTCGGCGTTTACGCGGAGCATCTGGAGACTGTTCATGTCCAAGTCGCAAATCCTCGGTTTCATCGGTTCCTGTCTCCTCATCATCGCGGCCTACGTGGTGAGCGGGTTGTTCTACACGAAGACGGACTCCTGGTTCGTCCACGACTACGTCGTCCTCTACGTCGGCGCGGCAACGCTGCTTGCCATGTGGAGCCTGCGCAACGTGAACACCACGTGGCAGTTCGGCCGCTTCAACGTGAGCAGCTTCGCCACGTGTCACGTGTTCCTGTGGTCGATGCACGCGGTCGTGTTCGTCACGTACCTCAAGCTCGTGATCTCCCCGAACAACCCCATTTACACCGGCTGCTAACAGCCTGGAGGACACATCATAATGCGTAATCTGTTTCGCGGTTTGATCGGACTTGCACTCGTTGTCGGCTTCTTGCATTACCTGCACGTTGCCTACGGCGTGAGCTATACGCCGATCCCGTTTCTGCCTTAGAGCTTCGCGCTCAACGGTTCGCTCTTTCTCATCTGCTCGACGGGTCCGGAATGTATTCCCGACCCGTCGAGTGCCTGACTTCGAACATCACTTGCAAGGTTGCAGTGTGGTGAACGATGAGGGTGATATGAGTTCCTAACAAAAAATGCCCGCGCAATGCGTCGGCTGCAGGAGTTCCTTTGAAGATCAATTACGCTCTGGTGCAGGTTCGTAGCTTCATCTTGTTGGCTCTGGTTTGCATCGTCACGATGTGTACCGTGTTCATGGTCAACATTGTGGGGCAGCGCGAGCTTCGTGAACAGACCATGTTTGCCAGTGTGGAATCGCCGGCCACGTGTCCGATGGATCGCTTTCCGCAGACGTCGGCCGAACGCGTTGCGTGCCTTGAGAAGAATATGACCGCGCTCTACCTGCAAAGCATCCGCCAGGAAAGGGACATCTACACGCTTGCCAAAGACATGCTCAATCGTGCAGACGATGATTCCGAAGCGGATGTTCCGAATGAGGAACAGAGCATCGACGAGAAGAATGTCTGCGAGCAGTAGTCTTTCTCACTTAGCCTCGCGCGAATGAGAGAATCGCTCTTTGAAAACAAAGGTCTACCCGCAACTGCTTCACAGCTGCGGGACTCGACTCTGATGATTACGTCACGTCTCTCGTGAACGTCGTCGTTAGACTGAGTCTGGTTTCTCTGGAGTTTCTACACAACAAGATCGGCACGTTCCGATCGGAGGTTTATTCCATCATGAAGTACACGATTCCGTTCCTGGTGTTCGCCATCCTCCTCGCCGCGTGCGAGACGACGAATGTGTACCCGACCAAGGTGGTTGAGGTGCAGCAGACGTCGAGTGCTCCCGTGGTCGAGACCAAGGTGGTTGAAGTGAAGACGAAGATCGACTGCGCGTTGATCGATCCGTCGTTCGTGCCGCAGGGTGACAACAACTGCGTCTCGATCTGCGTCGCGTGCCTGAACGGCGGCGGCCAGTGCCTCGACACGAACAAGAATGGATACGGCGACACATGTGTGACGTCGTTGCCCTCGAGCGAAACGCCTGTCGATGCGCCGCCACAAGCGACGCCGGCAGAATCGCCCGCGGTTCCGTTCTGCATGGACTATGACAACGACGGGTACGTCAATTGTGACGGCTCGTGTCTGGTTCCGTCGAATCAGCTGTGCGGCGACTGTAGCAATTTTGACCCGACGGTTCACCCCGGCGCGGAAGAGATCTGCGACAACGTCGACCAGAACTGCGATGGCAACACGGATCTGGATCTGATGACGGTCTACCGCGAGGACAAGGACAGTGATGGGTTCGGTGACGCGTTCAGTAAGATTACTCTTGCATGCAAAACGCCGGCCGGATTCGCGAGCGGACAGTTGGATTGCAACGACGCGGACGCTTCGGTTCACCCCGGCGCGGACGAGGTGTGCAGCGACAACATCGACAACAACTGCAATCAGCAGGTCGACGAGTTGCCGTGCGTGACGTACGAAGAGTTGTGCGGTGACAGCATCGACAACAACAAGAACGGCAAGACGGATGAAGACTGCGACTGCTCGTATGTGAATACCGGCAAGTCGGCGTCGAATCTGCTCTATGCGAATTGGTGCAATAAGTGCACGGCGGAGTGCAAGCTTCTGCCGGACATCGACGTCACGAAGGACAGCTACAAGCTCGTGCTCGTGTGGGGCGACAAGGCCGATGCGAATTGGCCCTACATGAACACATTCAAGTACAAGCAGGAAACCGAGCCCGGCCTCTCTGGTATTGGTTACACCACGACGCAAACGTGGGACTCCTGGTCGGGTGTCGATTTCTACAAGGGTACGTTCGTCGCGATCGATCTCGATCCTGCTGTGAAGTACATTCGGTTCAACGAAATGCAGTACCCGGGCACCTGGGAAATCTGCAATGCCGCCAAGGTGACGGACACCTTCGTGGATTTCAACGCCCTCAACTTGCCGATGATCTACGTCGTCAAAAATGGCGTGTGGGAAAACGTCACGTCCAAGGTCGGCATGCAAGTCGCTCTCGATGTCGTGAGCGGCGGCAAGACCCCGAAGTCGGGAAGCCCCTCTGGCTACCCCGTGCCGAATTACTGCTCGGCGTACATCACGTTCTAGTCCGCTCTTTCACTCGCTCAATCAACTCTCGGAAGTTCCGAAGTTGATTGAGTCTTTTCCAGAGATCCGCATCGAAAGGCGATGGAGAGATCTGAGAAAGCTCATTGGTCAGTTCCGTAACATGATCGGCACGTTCCGATCGGAGGCATCAAATGAACAAGAAGGAAATCCAGGTAGTCGTTGCGTCGATCGTCTGCTTTCTCGAGGCCATGGGCTGTCGCGCGCTCTCGCTCGAAGAGTACGTCAGTCTCACGTTCGATCTCGCCACGGGCAAGGAGTTCTTCCACTACAGGGCATTCGATCGCTTCACCGAGCTCAACCTCAAGGTCGGCCGCGAATCGTTTGCAATCGTGAACGTCCGTGACGTGTGCGATGTGTACATGACGAAATGGTTGAACAACCAGCTCACGATGCGTCTTGCGGCGGCGGCTACCGCGGCGTAGGTTTGTCCTTTTTCTTCCACTCGCTTAATCATCTCTCGGAAGTTCCGAAGTTGATTGAGCCTTTTTCAGAGATCGCAAGCGTGTGCTTGTAGGATCTGAGAAAGTGGTGAGACCACCCCCTAACCCCCTCCTTGTGAAGGCGGGGGAATAATGAGCTTGCTCCGCCGTGGCGGGGTCGCAAGGAGAGTCAGATGATTCAGCACAAGAATTCGTTGAGTGACAAGGCGATGCTTGCAGCGTTCGAGACCCTCGTCGCACGAGAACTCGTGACGCGGCAGGAATTGCTGCGGTGGAATTGCGATGCGCAGCTCAACGCACGCAAGACGCTCTTCACGATCGTGTTCAAGAATCGTGGCAACTCGCGGCGCATCGAATGCGAAGTGCCGGCGACGCTCGACACGCTTCCGGACGGCGGTGTGAAAATCTCCGTCGAGATCCTGATGATCATGGCGGGCGCGACCAAGAAGGTTCCGGAAAGTCCGTGGACCGACGTCCTCTTCAACGCAGACAAGCCCCGCACCGTCCAAATGCGAACCGTGCTTCGTCGGCGCGCGGCGTAATTCCTCGATAAGACAACATCCGGAGGAAACGATGATTCGAAAGGTGATTCTGTTCCTGTCATTTCTGGTGTTGGCGCTGAAAGTTTATGACGCCAACAAGGACATGAAGATGGAGATTTCGGATGAGCAACTGCATCAAATTCTCCTGAGGGCTCAGTAGCTAACGTTCTTTCTAAACTCGTTCGATCAACACCTAGATCTCCCAGAAGTTGATCGAACCTGCCTCGACCTGTTTACCAAAACAGCGTCGGGGCCTTTTCCAGAGATCCGCATCGATAGGCGATGGAGAGATCTGCAAAAGTTCAAACGGAGGTAGTGACATGTTCACTCAAGAAGAAATCGCGGCGATCTGCGCCGAGTTCGAAGAAATCTGTCGCGGTTCGGGCGCGTTCTGGAGCATGGTCCGCGAGGATATGCAAAGGTATGAAGCGTCCATCGAACTCGACAACGATGGTTTCCGCATCAGGGTGAATGGCGAGATCATGTTCGAAATGCTCTATTACGAACAGTCGTATCACTTTTTCCGCTGGATTCACGAGTCGAACAGCATGGTGCGACGAAGCGAGTTGCAAAAGGCCATCGAGATTTATGATCGCGTCGTCGGCAAGTTGCTCGGCGTTGCGGCGTAGATCAATCGTTCAACAACAAAGCAGCCCACGATTGAGTTCGTCGGCAAGGAGAAGGTGATGTCCAAAAACGTACGGCCGATCTCACTCGGAGAGTTGCAGCAGGAATCGCGCAAGAACATCGAACGCGAAGCGGCGACCAAGATGGGTCAGGTCGATCCAGATGACTTGAGCCCGCAGGAATACTTGAACGTGATCCACGAAGGCGAAAGCGATCAAGTCATCCCGGCAACAGGCGATGATGATCTCGATCTGCTGGAAGCCGCGGCTCAGCAATGCGATCGCAACGTCGGCGAATACGACAATCGTTGGTGATGCACCCGTTCCTTCCCTTAACCTGTTCGACCTGCTCTCGGAAACTCCGTGAGTGCGTCGAACCTTTTCCAGAGATCCCGATCGAAAGGCGATGGAGAGATCTGTGAAAGTGTATGTAACCACCCGCGTGAATTTGCGTCGGTATGGAGTGTGAGAGGATGAAGTGTTTCAAGTATTATTACAATTCAGGTCTGATCTTGTTGATCGGAGTGATCATCACTTGCGCAACGCATGGTTTTTCCAGAACACCAAGTGTAGGGCTGCGTTGTGTGTTGTTCTGGCTCCAGATCGGTATTCCCGGTCTGTTGTTCGCCAAGGATATCCTGATCGTAAAGCGAAGGATATCCCCGGAGCAAGTCACGAAGTTCTCCAAGTTCATCTTGATCCCCACGCAAATCATTGGACTCATTGTTTTGGTGGTGATGTACCAATCGATCTGATCTTTCCTCGCATAGTGCGGGACAAGAATTGAAAACATCAACAAGGTGAAGTTGTGACAAATCGTGAAATTGTGGAATTGGTGATCTATCTTCAATCGTGCCGTCAGAGTTTTGGGACGTATGAAGCCACATCGATAGAGATCGCAGAATTGGCTCTGAACCTGAAGGACGGCAATACAGTGGAGCAGCGGGTGAGGTTGTCCAATCCTCCCGCGATGTACGGGATCTTCATCGATCCAAAATCGCCCACCGAATCAAAGGTCGTTCGTCTCGATACGAAGACGGTGGATGTGGCAAAGACAGCAGCACTGAACGAAGCGTTTCGTCGCGCCATCGCTTTTGCACAACCGAAATAGTCTTGCTCGATCAACCTCTGGATCTCCCAGAAACTGATCGAACCCGCCTCGACCTGTTTACCAAAACAGCGTCGAACCTTTTCCAGAGATCCCGATCGAAAGGCGATGGAGAGATCTGTGAAAGTTTCAGTGTGTTTCTATGCTCGGCGAAATGCGGAGCAGTACGGAGTAAAACGTGCGTAACATTTTGGCTTTGCTGTTTGTAATGTTGAGTGTCTCGGCATGTGACGAAACGAGTCTGTCCTGCAAAGATGGGATCAAAACGTCTCGCGAAACATTGCTCACGCCCGGCACGGTCATCGTCTTTTTCAAGGATTCGCTGACGACACCGAACGGCGAGACGTTCGAGTACTGTTTTGCTGGCACGGCGCTCTTTTCGTGCAAGGAGTACGAACAGATCAAGAAGGCGATCGCCGAGTAGTTTTCCGAGTTCAACCACATTCGCCCGCGATTCAGTTCGTCGGCAAGAGGTAAGGTGTGAGGAAACTCAACCCGATTGTTTACGTGACGATGTATTGTCCGGACACGGGCATGATGGCGCTGGTTCCCGTGCCGAACGGGCATCGGGGGAATACCATGAATGGAGTTTTTTTCTCCAACCATCGTCATCCTCGTCATAAAAGTATTTTTACGGCAGGTGTGAAAGGTTATTCGCTCATGATCGATGAGCCCGCTCACAAGCAGGTGACGGATGAAGCGGTTCTCAAGATCAACTCCACGAAGATGATGTTCCTTGCCGCATTCTCCACTCCGGAGCGTGCGCTCGCATGTCTCACTCTCTGGATTGCGACCAAGGGCGAGCAGGATCTTCCGGCGGAGTAAGTTCTTTCTCAACTCGTTCGATCATCATCTGGATCTCCCAGAAGTTGATCGAACCTTTTTCAGAGATCCCGATCGAAGTCGATCGAGCGATCTGCGAAAGCGACCACCCCCTGACCCCCTCCTTGTGAGAGGAGGGGGGGAAACTCGAACTGCTTGTAACAATTTGTTGCCGGCATAGGAACACTCATGGAAATCGCATTGATGATTCTTTTCATTCTCATTGGACTCGGGTTCCTTGTCTGGAAGCCTGAGTGGATGATCAACATCTCGCTTGCGCTCATTGTGTGCGCGGTCGTGTACGGACTTGTTTGGTGTATTGGCACTGCTTGGCCGCCTGCGAGTCATGGATTTTCGTTCATGGTTCGGCATGCGGCAGAAATTCTTGTCGTGACCCTCGTCGGCTTTTGTGCCCTTGGGTCGATCAAATAATTCTCAACGCCCGTGATTCAGTTCATCGGCAATCGGAGGGAGAATGGATCTGTATACCTATCGTCTCAACTGGCGACGTGGTTCGTCACATCTCGTGACCGGACACAATCTGATCGAAGCGATCATGAGCTTGGGCGCGAGTACCGAATTCGTCTTGGACGAGTCGGGTGTGCATCATCGCGTGGTCTTCATCGCGGTGCGCGAGAAGGATACGAGCTTCGTGAAGGAACTCGAGTACGAAGAACTTGCACTGCCGATCGAGATCGTGAACAAGATCAAGGCGTGTCGTGTTCGCATGCGCATCAACATCTATTCGACAAACGGTGTCGGCATCGAACTCGATGTCGGTGGCATCGCAAAGATGTTCTTGAACGGCGACCAAGTGTCACGCTGGTACAAAGTCTTTGACCGCAAGGCAGATGCCGACGCTTGGCTTGTAGCAAACTAGGTTTTCAAACTTGTTCGATACGACTCGGAACTCCGAATCGCATCGAACCTTTTCCGGAGACCTCCATCGATTGGCGATGAAGGGATCCGTGAACGTTCAATAGTGCTCAACCGCCGCGATTCAGTTCGTTGGCACAGGAGTCTGGTTATGAGTACGCTGAAAGAGATCTGGATCCATCATCGAGGTTTCATCATCTTCATGTTCGGCGCGTTCCTTTTTTGCGCCTCAATCGTCCTTTTTTGCACGCACGGCGACAAGGTGCGTAAGGCAGAAGATTACTGTGGTTGCTACGACTACGATCATGCGGAGGTGGAATGGTTTGGTGATGGCGTCACGTGCATCGGCAAGCGGACGTACGAAGAAGATCGCGCGCCGCTTTTCTGGGGCGGTGGCGATCGTCGTCACTCATTCAAACTCGATCCGAAGATTCGTACATCGCTCGAACAAGCGCGTGAGGATCATCGTCGTGAAGTAAAGGACGCGATGAAGCGGGTAGAGCTCGAGCATATTCTGTGGACGCCGCTGTGGGTAATCATCGACACGAAGCTCGTGAACTGTGTGCCGTCTCGGTTTAACCGCGATGGGACAACCGCCGAGCTCTCGTGTATGCAAGAGATCGACAAGCATATGGACTGCGACAACTTCACACCGGAATTCGAACCAGTTTCGTCGGACTTCGGGTGCGACATGTACTTTCGGGCAAAGGCCTACGCGAGAGCTGGTGGTGTGAAGTTCAATGCGTCGACGGGACATATTGTTCCGACGTTGGAGCAGGAGTTCCGGGAAGACTGTGTCATCCTTGAACTTACGAACAAAGGCATCCCGCTTCGTCGCATGTGCAAAATGACAACCGACAAACAAGAGGGGACCGTGACTTCCTGCTCGGTTCGTCTTGAAGATAACTTCGAAGTGCATGCCGCGTACGACGTCCCATGCATCGACTTCGACAAAGCGCGAAAAGCACATCCGGCCAAGTCGTAGTCAATTCGACAACGTTCCTTTTCAAACTTGTTTGATACGACTCGGAACTCCGAATCGCATCGAACCTTTTCCTGAGCTATCGATAAGGTATCGAGCTCTCAGGTTGAGATACTTGAATCAAAGAGGTGAACATGGAGTTTATCATCGATACACTCATGAAGATCATGATTGGTGCGTTCGTGATTGGAACGTTCACGACGCTCATGTTCTTGTTCAGTTACGGTTCGTTCAAACACAAACTCATTCTAGTCATGATTGTCCTCTACGGGATGTACTTCGAGCAATTTCTTTCGATTATGAGTATGACAAGTTGCATTCTCCTTTTTCACCATCTTTCCGAGATCCCACTTCTTGAAAGGAAAATACGCAGATTGCCTGAGCGAGGAGAAGAGATACCAGGGTTGCCGGAACCGCATCCGCTCGAACTCATCTTTACGGTGGGGGTAGATCGGATCGCGTGAGGAATGACCCATTGATTCGTAAACGAACTTTTTTCTCGACGAGAAATATTTCTCGTCGCTTTTCCAGAGATCGCAAGCGAGTGCTTGTAGGATCTGAGAAAATTTCAATGGAGGTGTGTATGTTTCGTAAATTGGTTTTTCTATCCGTGTGTTTTCTTGTTGTGTCATGTCGTCAGGCTGAATTGCCGGTACCCATGGTCAAGCAGAAAAGTTCTGTGAAAGAAATGCCTCCAAAAGTTTCGGCTGAACAAACGTACTTGTGTGATGAAACTTACACGATCGATTTTGCCAAATCGAAAAGCACAAATGTGAGCGATATGTATGCGTGTCAGACTTCGATGGGCACAAGATTGCTTCCGGCTCGATACGGTGCGGCAGAAGTCTTGTTTACGCCAATTGCGCCATCTGGAACTCGATTCACGTTTCAGATTTTGACTCATGGCACAAATGCTATTGCTGTCATGGTGCACGGCAAACAAACATCGGTTCACGAAAACTTCCTTACCGGATCTTGTGGAGTATTTTCTACGAGTGGAGGAGTTGTCGGAAGCGATTACGTCGTTCTCGATTCGACGGTAACCACTGATAAGGTGAGCGTTAGGATTACTTGTGCTCTTTAGGCATCCGCTTTCTCGGCGATGATTCTCATCGCCGCTTTTCCAGAGACTCCCATCAACAGGTGATGGGGTGATCTGCGAAAGATAAGGAGGAAGATATGCGAACGTTTCGATTGAAGTGGAAGAAGGGCGATGCGGAAACTGTGACGGGTCTGTTTCTCTCGGATGCGTTGAGCAATGCCGGTTACGGTCGAGGCGCGACGGACGAACTCGAGACGTATCAACAAGTGATTTATCTCGCCGTCTTCGATCCGAATTCCCGGATCACGCAGATCGAGGAATTTTCGGAAGGGGCTGACAAGAAGATGAACTTCGAAGTCATCGTCGGCGCAACACGCGTTGGACGAAGTGTTCAACTCACGTTCGACAATGGCACCGTGAAACGCATCAATGTCGGCGAGCACGGGCAGTTGATTTCGGGAAACGGATCGGGCGATTGCGTTTGCGCAGCGTTCGATTTGTATCGCGAAGCGGAAGAATGGGAAGAGGAGCAGATGGCGGAGTAGTGAGACGCATCTCGGAAATACCAAGGATGTAAATTATCGCCAACAGATAAGGAGACATGATGCTGATCTTTTCACCAAGATGGTGGCAGAGGCGAAAGGGGGAGCGAATGCTCGCTCGTATTATGGAAGAAGTGGAAAAGTGCAAGTGCACAAAGAGTTTGATCGAAAGACAACTCGCGTTTGCACGTACGCACGGAATCGAACAGCAGATCAAGGAATGCGGAGAGATGCTTGCATTTCTGGAAATACAACTGCGCTTCAAACAGTTGGAGTATTTGGTTGTGGTGCAAGAACAGCACGCGAAAGCAACAAAGGGAATTTCCAGCTTGATAAACGCGAATCTCAAATGATCGATCTGCCTTGAGAATATCTAAAAATATTTCCCAGGGCCTTTTCCAGAGATCCCGATCGAAGTGATCGAGCGATCTGAGAAAGCGACCACCCCCTAACCCACTCCTTGTGAAGGATGGGGGAGATGGGTTCATACATAGAGGTGAACATGTTCGATCTGTTCGATCGGTGTTTGATTGCCGGCATCGTGCTTGCGGTTGGGGGGCTCGTCTTTCTGCGCAAGCGCGAACGGTCGGAAGAAATTGCGGAACAGAATGCAGAGCCGGTGATCGAAGTGGATCATCGCCCGAGCGCTACCATCATCGAATTTCCGATGCATCGCCGGCCAATGTACGATTCGCTCCCTGGCTTTGGCTGGGAGGAAGCGGAGGTCATTGATCTTGCGGAGTGGAAATTGCTGCGTCTGCAACGGATGTGGGCTCTGCAAAATTCGCGTGAAGCGATTCTGTAGTTTGTTCTTTTTCTCGGCGAGAATCTTCTCGCCCCTTTTCCAGAGAACATGAGCGCTGGGCTTGTGAACTCTGACATAGGTACGAACAGACGTTCGGAGTTTCCGGACCAGGAGAAAGATGCGCGACATTTTCTGTACGTTGTTTCTGGTGGTGCTCGCCGCGTTCCTTGTGCTCTCGTCGCACGGACAGCAGTTCACGATGACCATCGGTTCGCACACGCTCAGCATGGGCGTCCAGCACTCGACGGCCAAGCTCGAAGCGCGCGTGGCGGAACTCGAAGCGGCGCAAGCGGCACAGGTGGTCGAAGAAGATGGTGAAGAAGAAGGGGAAGACGTTGTGGGCGAAAATGAAAACGTCTGCGATGTGGAAACCACCTGCTGTGCATCGAGTGAAGTGCAGATGACTTGCGCGTTCAACGAGGACGCGGAAGAAGAAGGTTAATCAAAAAACGCCCGCGAGAAATCTCGTCGGCAAGAAGGAGAAAAGATGAATTGGATCAAGAAGAATCTGTGTTGGGCTACGTGGATCGCAATGTACGCAGCATTCCTGTTCACTTACATCGTACCGGTTGTCGGCTTTGCTTTGCAGATCATGATTTGCGTCGCGTGTTTCGCTCTGGAAAAGGTTTGGATCGATCATTCGGTTCAGGATCCACTTTCGTTCTTCCGGCGTTGCCCCATGTTCAGTGCGGCATTCCCCAGTTTTTTCATCGGGATCGTGGAAGTGAAATTCCACACGCCCGGTCTGCTGACACGCATGCTTTTTTTGCTCTTCTGCCTGTGGGTGGACAAAAAGGCGTTGAGTCAGAAGGCTGCGTAACGTTCTTTCCTGTTCGAGCACATGCTCGAACCTTTTCCAGAGACTCTCACCGAACGGTTCGGTGGGGTGCTCTGCGGGAGTACAACAAGGAGAACATTGTGCGACAAGTGGAACAATCTAATGGTGTTCGTTATTTCGCGTGCGTGCTCGGCGTGCTCGCGACGCTCATTCTCATGGGTTGCTGCGGTGGCAACAGTGGAAATGCTGCGTCGGCTCCGCTTGCGTACAAGGCGACGTCGTCGTGTTTCACGCCGGCGAATTTCCGGGAGTCCTCGATGCAGAATACTGATTACAGCCTGGAGCTGTGCGAATATTCCGTTGAGAAGGATGAACACTATGCTCGTACTTGTTTTGCGAGTCGTAACCCGAATTGGCAAAGTGCCACGACGTTCTCGGTCCCGTGTGCGGACTTTGACGCGATCAAGAAGATCACCGGAAATTAAACGCCCGCCCGAGGTTGGGTCGGCACGGAGGTTTGCGTGAAGAATTTTGGAGCGTTCATTGGTGCAATCGGCGGCGCATCCGCGGCGGGTCTTTGGCATCATTTCAATCCGGATACAGGATTTGGTGTGCTCTTGCTCTGTTCGATGGTCGGCGGCGGCGTCGTGGCGATCATGTGGCTTGCCCTTGTGTATCACCTGAATATTCCACAGGTTCCAAAGCCGAGTCGTGCAGAGTTGTTCGAAGCAACGCGTGTGGAACTCGAACGTCAGATTGCGGAAGCGACGGAAGCGTGCGGGTCTGAACATGCGGATGCTGTGTACGACTTGCGCAAGGAGCTCAACGCGTTCAATTACCTGAGCGATCGCCTGAGCTTTTAGTTCTTTTTCTCGCCCGAGTTTCTTCGGGCCTTTTCCAGAGATCCTCACCGAACGGTTCGGTGGGGTGCTCTGAGGAAGTTTTACAACAGGAGAACATCCGAATGGATTTCAAGTATACGTTCGACGGTCAGTTGACGGGTTGGAGATGGAAACTCGTTCTCATCGCGATCTTCGCCATCTTTGTGTACGAGGCGACGGGACAATCTCCTGCGCTTGCGTTCTTGGCGGTCGTGATTCCGGGAGTCATCCTCTTCTCGCGCATCAGCTTCAAAGCGAAGAGTGATCTGGGTGTGATCGATATCCGTCCGGACACGCCGACGAAATTTCGTTTGCATCTTCCGGAGGAATTGAGCGTATCGATTCGGGCATCTGCATTCGTGGAGCCAGATCCGCGTCAAGATCGTATCGACGAACTCGAATCCGAATTGGAGGACGCGGACAGCGAACTCGAAGATGCGGATTCGGAATGGGAGGATGCAAAAAGCGAACTCGAAGATGCAGAATCGGAAGTGCGAGATGCACAAGATGAACTGCGTCGGGTCGAGGAAGAGCGCGGTTCACATTTGGTAAATGTTTCCGAATACGCATCGAAGCGTGCGGAAGCGCAGGCAAAGAAAGACAGAATCGAAGCGGAGCTTGCGAAAGCACGCGAGCCGAATGCCGAGAATACGACCATCACCTGATCTTGTTGATCGGGAGTGATGTACAACCAGCGTTTCTCAACAATCCCAATCGGGATGGAGGCAGTGTTCATGATTCCATTGCTCGTTTATCTCGTCGTCACGTTCTTCTTGAACCACATCGTCGCGCAAGTGAATCTGTCTCGCGTGGCGGAGCATCCGGTTCGGAAATCAGGTTTCTTGCTCGATGTTGCGACGTTCTGTGCGGTTCTTCTGCGCGTGCCGTTCTACCTGTTCGGCATCGTGGTCTACAGCCTGTGCTGTATCGGCACAATCATCGCGGCAGCCGCGGATTTCATTCCGGAATACACCATGACACTTTGGATCTACGTGCTTGCCGATAACCTCGGCTACGCGTCCTATGCGTTTCGTGCGCTTCTCGTGAAGGAATTCCATTTCCTGCAGAGCTTTGCAGCAAGTTCGTGGGCCATCACCTACTACGATTTTCATCTCACCTACGATACACGAGTGTTCTCGTTTCTCGTGTCGCCGCAAAAGGGATATCGTTCGCACAGTATTGCGCCCGAGCTTGTTGCTCGGCGCAAAATCAACACCTAGACATAGGGAGTCTGTCATGCAAGTGATGTATTTTCTCGGTAACGCAATGAATGTGGTGATCGTCGGTGGTCTCTTGGTTTCCGCCGTCGTCATTCCACGTGATCTACTGCGTGGCGCGTTCAGTCGCAGCGCGCAGCGCAAAGCGTAATTCGACAACGTTCTTTCTCTTGGCGAGAATCTTCTCGCCTCTTTTCCAGAGACTCACATCGATGGATGATGTGGTGATCTGCGAAAGATAAGGAGGTTCCGATGCGGGATTTGGAAGCGATGTATCTTGAACACTTGGCGTTCGTGCGTGCGAATCTTGCGCTGCTCGGCGTTGAGGATCCGGAAGTGATGATTGCGTTTCGTGTAACGGATCAACGGCATAAACAACCGGACCGAATGATTACGTTCGATCTTTCTCTCTCAGAAGCACTACATCACGAAGTGTGTTGTGCATGGCGATCATTTTTCGCCCCGCGATGGCCGGAGGAAACGACTTACAAGCCTGAAGTGCAGATGAATGGGGAATTGTTCGGGTATCTTGATTCGTCAGGATTCCGTTACAAAGATCCGCCTTCGCTCAGGCTTGCCCTTGCGTGGATGATTGTTGCCAGGTGGGAAAATCCACCGTTTCTGTTTGATCTTGATAAGGCTGTGAGTGTTCTTGCTGCCGTAGTTGCCGAAGGTGTGACCGAAGAGATCTTTGTGATGAAGTGGCTTCCAGCCCTGAAACACGTTTTCGCGTTGCAACCCGGGATGACTGTTCGGGATGGTTATCGATCGTCCGAGGTGTATCTCTGGCGTGTAGCAACAAAAGATGTGTACGGCGAATCACACCCTGGGTATCCAGGACGTGTGGAGCCGTGTTATCTGTTGCGTGTTCTTTGAAGCGTTTGGCGAGAATCTTCTCGCCTCTTTTCCAGAGACAACAAACAGGTTGTGGTCTCTCAGAAGGTTACAGACAGCATCAGTTGCATGCGACCATCCGTCGTTTGCTTGGAGGAAGTATGGCGTTACCGATCATTGGGTATCTCGCGCGTTCCGATTGGGAAGATCCCGAGGACAGCGTCGTTGTCGCGATCGAAGATTGCGCGGAACCACAAGTGTTCCGTGTGCTTGCCGCAGAATGGTGTGCGAAAGAAAACACTGTTCACGTTGTGACCAGGTGGATGCGCGGAAAAGCGCCGATCAAAGTTCGCCTTGGCGAATCCGCCGTTGACTCGATGGCGGAATGTAGTCTCAAGTTCTGTGCGACGGAAGCTCTGGCCATCGAATGGCTGGGGACACAGTCGCAGTCGTAGGTTGTTTATCGTTCCTTTCTTGGCGAGAATCTTCTCGCCCCTTTTTCAGAGATCAAGAGTGAATGGCATTTGTGGTTTCTGTCAGAAGTGTTTCGTTGTTTTGTACAGGAGGGAAAGATGGCACTGTTGGCTTTCATTGCAGGATGTTTCGCGGGTTCGATCATGTTTGTCGTCGCATGCGGTCTCCTTGGATACCGGATGATGCGCTCGGTCATGAAGGGGCAGAAGCCTCGTCTCGATCGTCCCGACGTGAAATATACGTTTCCGAACAAAAAGGAATAATCATGTACGCACGAAATCAAAACGTGGCGGCATGGGTCGCTATCGTAAACGCAAACGGGTATCAAGAAGTTTGTCCCGTTTCGAAAACGCAAAATGTGTACGCGCAATTCTCTCCGGTGATCCTTCGCTGGAGTCGGGAAGGGGAAATCATTCTCGAATTCGTGAACAAGCCGCGAGCGCGACCGTTCGACCCTGACGATGATCGCAAGAATGAAATCGTTCGCGTAAACATCGGCAACGGCGTGATCACGAAGCGTGACTCGGATTGGAATCCGATTCTGCGGTGTGTTCCATGCGCATCGCATGCGGAAGCAATCATCGAGGCCAAGCGATTGATGGAAGTCATGATGGACTATCAGGCGGCGGCGTAAGGTTTTTTCTTGACCAGACTCGAATGAGTTTGGTCTTTTTTTTGATGATGGGCTCGAAACCTCCCCCAACCCCTCCTTTGCAGGAGGGGCTTTGGGCGTAGATAAAAACACTCCGCGTGGGAGTGTTTAAATGTATTGGGTTGGTCGTGCTGGTTGTATTGCGAGAATTTGTTTGATTCTGCTAATGACAGAGTTTGTGTTGTTTATTACTTCGTCGTTTGTAAATCGAATCACTTTGATTTCGTATCCTTCAATTATTCGTGACCGTTCCTCGTCATGTGTTTTTCCTTCACTGGTAAAATGCTGCGAACCATCAAGTTCGATTGCCAATCGTTTTTCGGAGCAATAGAAATCTACAACGAAAGAATCAATACCATGTTGTCGACGAAACTTAAAGCCTAACTTCTTGTTTTTAAGATGCTCCCATAAATAATTCTCCGCACGCGTCGCTTCGTTACGAAGCACGCGCCTCACATCCTTTTGATAGAACCGATTAAAAAGTTCATGCATAAAGTCCAAAGCCCCTCCTGCAAAGGAGGGGTTGGGGGAGGTTTCGAGCTTGTCCTCCAAGTCATTATCGTCTCGCCGTCGCGCCACTCGCAACTTCTTCTAACTTCACGGAGAGCAAATTGCTGACTCCGTCGTCTCCCATGGTCACTCCATACAAGACATCTGCTTTTTCCATGGTTGCGCGGTTGTGTGTCACAACAATGAACTGAGAATTTTTTGATAGGTCATCAAGAATGGAGGCAAAGCGCATCGTGTTTGATTCATCGAGCGCGGCATCAACCTCATCGAGCACCACGAATGGGGCTGGGTTTACGGCCATGATAGCGGAGAGGAGGGCAATAGATGTAAGCGCACGTTCTCCTCCAGAGAGAAGATTCAAGGATTTCAATTTCTTTCCCGGAGGTGTTGCTTGAATATCGATTCCGACCACGCCGTCATCGTACGCGGCAATGCGTTCACGGATGGCATCTGTCTTATCGCGTTCCGCTTCACCTGTATCTTCGAACACGCGTTCTGGTGTGACTTCTGTTTCTTCATCTGCTTTCAAATCTTCTTTTGAGAGCTTGATGAGGGAACACGATCCACCGTTAAACAAAATTTTGAAATACTTTTCAAACTCTTTGTTGATGAGTGCGAAGACCTTCTTCGACTGGGTTGCAATGTCTTCATCAAGTTCGATCACGATTTTTTCGGTTGCGTTGATCGCTTTTTTCAAATCTTGAATTTGCACATCCAGAAACTCGAATCGCTTTTTTGTATCTTCATACTCAACAACGATTTCTGGATCGATTCCACCAATCAGTTCAAGTTTGTAACGCAAGCGTTGGATTTCTGGGTAGATGGCGTTTGCATCCACGGCGTATTCTTCCCGTTTTGTGCGAACAGCAACTGCCGATTCTTTCATCGCTTCATCCATTTCACGATTCAAACTTTTCTGACGCTCTTCGAATCGTGCGGATTCGATGTTGATGGAGTTGCGTTGGTTCTCGAGTAAATGAATTTGTGTTTGCTTCTCACGCAACTCCCGTTGCATGTCGATCAACTCTGTGCGAACTTGTTTTTCTTTTTGTGCGTACGAGTCAATCTCACGTTCTTGTTCAACAAGTTCTGCTTTGATGCGTTGCTCGTCGAGTGCGAGCGCGGCTTTCTTTTCGAGAAGCACAGGATCCGGTTTGATGTCTTCTGGATTTGGTTTGCGCAAACGCTTGTTCAATCCAACAACTTTGTCGAGAACAGAATCGATCGCAAGATGAAGGGCATCAATGTCTTTGAGGGATTTTAAATTTTTGAGGAGAACATCGAGTCCATCAATCTCTTCCACAATTTTCAAAAGGGGGAGTGGGGCCCAGTTTGATTGCGCACGCACTTTTGTGAGCTCGATTTCTTTTTCGATTTGAAATTGTGCTTGGCGACACGTGTCACGCTCACGTTGTTTTTCGCGGTATACTTTTTGTAATGCGGTGAGTCCTGCATCTTCTCCTGTTTCAGAAGTCTCGACCGCTTTTGTTCGTGATTCGATGACTTCAAGTTCAGATCGCTTCTCGAGAATGCGACCATCGATCTCACCAAGCTGCGCTTTCACGCCCGCGAGTTCGTCTACAATATTCCACCAGAGTGTTCCATAGTAAGATGTTTCCATTCCACGCAATTCACGTTCCACTTCTTCGCGTTCCGAGAGTCTTGAAACCTGACGCTTGAGGGATCGTAAGCGCGGTTCGATTTCTTGCACGAGCATTTCTACGTCTGTGAGATTTTCGAGTGTGCGTTTTAATTTCAAAATCGCTTCATGGCGTTTGAGTTGAAGAGGCTTTACTCCGGTCGCGTCATCAAAAAAACTTTTGCGCTCTTCAGGAGTTGAAACCAGAATGTGATCGATCATGCCTTGTCCGATGACCGAGTAGGATCGTTGACCAACGTTTGCTTGTGCGAGGAGAAGTTGGATGTCCGCAAGGCGCGCCGTGCCATCGTTCAAAAGATATTCTGAGTTACCATCGCGGTAGAGTCGGCGTGTGATGGTGACTTCGGAATAATCGATGGGCATCATTTTGTCTTCGTTGTTGAGCGTAATAGAAACTTCCGCGAATCCAGAACGGCCGCGACCTTCCGAGCCAGAAAAAATCACGTCCTCGGATTTCTTTCCGCGAAGAAGCTTCATGCTCTGCTCACCCAAAACCCAACGGATGGCATCCGCAAGATTGGACTTTCCTGATCCGTTTGGTCCCACAATGGAAGTGAGTGGATAGCGATCTACCGCGGGCGGAAGAAACGAAAGGGAAGTTTTTTTGGCAAAGGTTTTGAATCCTTGAACGGAGAGTTTCGACAGGTACATA
Source organism: Candidatus Uhrbacteria bacterium (assembly GCA_026395055.1). Lineage (GTDB taxonomy): Bacteria > Patescibacteriota > Patescibacteriia > UBA9934 > GWF2-40-263 > XYB2-FULL-45-11. The sequence continues at coordinate 67,800 of JAPLZK010000002.1, forward strand.
CGATATAGGTGGGGTTCCGAGACCCCGCGCGAATGGGAAGATATTAGTTCGGAATAATTATAGCACGGTTGACCGCCGGCTTAGGATTAGATAGTGTAGGGAATTCCTATGGAGTTATTGACCCACAAACGCATTTACGACCTTTTGCTTTCCGCACAGAATCCTGTGCTTGTTTCGGATGTGCGTCTGGACGGAGACTCTCTTGGCTCTGTGCTTGCGATGTATCACTTTTTGCATCAACACGGGAAACCATCTCGTGTCTATGTCGCCGAGGCCGTACCCGAACAATATCAATTCTTGCCAGATGTTCATGTCTGCTCCACAGATGCAAAGATTTTTGATGATTCGACGATTGATCTTGTGGTGGTGTTTGATTGTTCCGAGGCAGAGTTCGTCACGAGTCTTGTTGAACGTGTAGACGGGAATCCGATGATTATCAACATCGATCATCATAAAACGAATCCAAAGTACGGGCATGTAAACCAAGTGCTTGTCGACGCGCCCGCAACAGCGGAAGTGGTCTTTCGATTTCTTGAGGCCAATAATGTTGTGATCACAAAGCATGTTTCCACGTGTCTTCTTGCAGGTTTGTGTTTTGACACAAACATGTTCTCGAACTCTGCGACAAACGAACGTGCGCTCGACACAGCATCTCAACTTATTCTGCATGGCGCTCGTGTTCAGGATGTTATCCGCACCATGTTTCAGAATCGTTCCGTAAGTGCACTTCATGTTTGGGGAGCTGCTCTCGAGCGTTTGACGGACCATCCCGAAATTCGTGTAATGACGACCGTGCTTACGCGATCAGATATTGAGACGCATCAAGTCACCGATGACGAGATTGATGGACTGTCAAACTTTTTAAATCTCGTGGCCGATACGGATACATTATTTGTTCTTCGTGAAACCAAAGAAGGTGGAGTGAAGGTTTCTATGCGCTCCCGAACAAAAGACGTTTCAAAAATTGCGAGCGCACACGGCGGGGGAGGACATGCCAAAGCAGCCGGGTTTACGCTCCCGGACGCGAGTCTGGTCGAGAACGAGTCGGTTTGGTGTGTGTCGAGAGAAGAGCGAGTACATCCGATTGCACACGCACTACGCTTTGAAGAGTTTTTTTCTGTGTAATTTCTTTTGTGTCATTGCGAGGAGTTCGACGACGCGGCAATCTTTCGAAAAGATTGCTTCGCTTTGCTCGCAATGACAAGAAAAATAAACCGTGCTAACATTTTTTCACTATGAATTACAAAATTACTTCCAAACTCCAAACCGTTGAGGACAACTACCTCGTTCCAACTGTTATAGAAAAAACCAACATGGGTGAGCGTGCGTATGACATTTATTCTCGTTTGCTTAAGGATCGCATCATCTTTCTTGGAACGGAGATCGATGACACGGTTGCAAACCTCGTCATTGCCCAGCTTTTGTTTCTTGAAAGCCAAGATAAAACAAAAGAAATAAAACTTTACATCAACTCTCCAGGTGGATCCGTTACCTCTGGCCTCGCTATTTATGACGCCATGCAATACGTAAAACCCGATGTTTCAACCATTTGTGTTGGAATGGCGGCGTCTATGGCAGCGGTACTTCTTGCATCTGGTGCGAAAGGAAAGCGCTTCTGTCTTCCAAACTCAGAAGTCATGATCCACCAAGTATTGGGAGGTGTTTCCGGACAAGCAACAGACATTAAAATTCATGCAGAACGTATTTTAAAGATCAAAGATCAGTTGAATACAATTCTTGCAAAACACACAGGAAAGAAGAAAGCTCAGGTAGAACAAGACACAGAACGTGACTACTTTCTGGATCCAGGAGAAGCGTTGACTTACGGATTAATCGATAAGGTGATAAAATAAGCGTGTCAAAAAACGAGCCGGAATTTGGCTCGTTTTTTTATCTGTTCGCACATGTAGGACAGTTTTTTGGCGGCTTTTCTTTCGTTTTAGATCGAATCTGACTGTCGTGTTTGCATTTTGCTTACAAAATGCCAATAAATACGCTTGACAAGAGGATGCTGCGCTGATAGACTCCTCTCTTCCGCTATGGAAGCATTGATTTCTCTGTTCCGCTTAGGATGTTACCTACGTCTACCTTATCGCGACTGACCTGCAGGCACGACAAGCATGGGATTTCAAAAAATGGATGCATCAGGTCTCCGGACTCGATCTCTCCATTTGTGAAATTTCTTGCCTGCAGCTTAGTCACGAGAAGTTTTCTGAAAAGATCGTTCACATATGTGCACGATCTTTTTTGTTATCTTCATCGATCTTACGACGTTTGAAATTTCACGCAAGAGAAACTGTGGATAGATTACGGAGTCACGGGAGTGGGAGTTTCAGGAGAGGGAATTGTTTGTGTGGGATTCACTCCCACTAAACAAATTTTTGGAAGAGGACGGTAGTGTGACGTATAAACTTTTTCTGTTTTTGTTCCGTCCGGATTTTGAATGGTGTAAGTAAAAGATGTATTTGCTCCTTTGTGTGCTTCCTGACATTTTTCTTCACCCGGTTTTAAGTCCGTTGATGCTTGGTCAATTTCGTCGCCGTACGGAATCCATTTTGAAACGATGGGTGGGGTGTAGGATCCTTTGCGACCATCACTTGTGCCCCAGAGTGTAAACTTCAATTCTGTTTTTGAGGGAATATTTTCTGCTTCAAATAAGATGTAGTGTTCCGTGTTGTTTGTGAATTTGAAATCCGGCGCTGGATCAAAAATCGTTGCGTCTGTTCCTGGATTTCCATTTGAAGGATCATTGTAATACGAAACAACGAGGGAATGGTTTTGACGTGCGTTAATGGGGAGTCCTGCATGCATAACTGCACGAAAGGCCGTTGTTCCAATTTGGCAAAGACCTCCGCCGATGTCCGGTTCAATCTTGTCTCCTTTGATGACAAGTTCACGTAGATATCCATTTTCTGTTGTAAAAGGTTTGAGCGCTTCAAGTAAAGAAAATGTTTCGCCTGGAGCAATGAGGAGTCCATTTAATAAGTTCACTCCATTTTGAATGTTAAGTTTTCTATTCTTTGGACTCTTTCCATAATTTGAGATTCCATATCCGAGTATTTCATCAATTCCAATATCATTTACTTCTGCTGTTTTGACAGAGGGTTTCTCAAGAGTGGTTGCAATCAGAATAGGGCTTGTGGATCCTTGGGTTATTTGGGCGAGTGTATCTTGAAATAATTTTTCCGTATCAACCGTAATACCATTTTTGCTTTCTGCAAATTTTACCGCATGACTGCTTTTGATGACGAAGCGAGCATTTTGTGCTGGAACGTTTACCGCTTTTATGATTGGTTCAAGAAATGTATTGAACGAATCGCGATTTAAACTGACCGTTCCATCCTGTGTTGGAACGAGGAGTGTTTCGAGTGTGTGTGAATCAAGCTTCCAAGAATCTTCTGTTTCATCTTCATGTTTATAAACCAAGTGATAAGGTGCGGCACCTAAGATGGCTTGGATGATTGGAATTTCTTTTGCGGCAACCTCTTCTGTTACAAGAGGTTTGCGTTCTGCTTTCACAAGATCAATGGGTTCTGTGCTGAGCGTTTCGAGCGTATTTGAGAGTGCAGCTTCAAAGGCGGCGTCATCAATTTGATCGCCAGACACGCCGGGTTTTACTTCAATATTCCAAGTATCTGCGGAAGGTTTTATGACGAACGCTGTCTCCGCGGCAAAATGTTCGTCCGTTGCAAACAAGGCGTGAAGCGATTGGTTGAGTTCGGATGTATGAACAGAAAAACGCATCGCTGTGCGAAAGGGTCGAATGAGTGCGTATAGAATTTTGTTTGTGTTTACGATTGGGTTTGCGTCATGACGAGCCATCTCTGTTGTTTTCAGTGTTTGATCTAAATCGAAATTTACATATTCAACAAGATCAGACCCGATGAGTGTTGAGAGAGGGAGGTTTTTTGTTTCTCCGTTATAGCGAACATCAATTCCGTGATTCAGCAATTCGTCCGCTTGTTTTTGTAAAATGGCACGTGCTTCTTCTGGAGTCTTTCGTCCAATATCAACACCACCAACAAAAACATTGGGGGCGATGTAACCATTATATTTTTCCGCATAACTCCACGCACCCCAACCAAGGCCGGTGAGAATGAGAACGGTTGCAATGCTGCCACCTACAACATATTTCGAAAATCCTCTCGAGGATTTATTCGAGAGGGTTGGAAGGTGTGTCTGTTCGTCTATATGCATATTATAAATCGTCTAAATCCAAAATACTGATTGGTTTATCCATTTCTGTTTTCTTCAGACGAATGGTGAGCACACCTTTTTTGAGAATGGCGTCTACGGAGTTTGGGTCTACGTGACTTGGAAGAATGATGGATCTGGAAAACGCACCCCAGTGACATTCCTGGACATGCGTTTTTCCGCGTTTGAATTCTGAGATTTCATTCGCGCGACTTCCACGAATGGTTAGAGTGTCTTCATGCAATGTGATGTCCAAATCTTCTGCATTTACCCCCGCGATTGCACTTCTTACCACGATTTCCTTTGCCGTTTCCATAACGTCAACCGAAAGCTGACCTTCGTTTTGTGAAAACCAAGAACTATCCGTGAAATCGTTTTGAATGTATTCGCGTTGCGGACTCATAGTTACCGATATTTTACCCGTTTTGTGTTTGTTGCGCCAGCGTTTCCATTTTCCCGGAAACAGACCAAAGGAGTTCAAATAGTTGTTGAATCATTTCTCGGATTGATTTGCTTGTGATCATGACGTGCGCGCCTTCTGATTTGGTTGAGAAGATGACGATTGTGTCATCCCAAAACAAGATGGAGGCATGAAACGAGAGGTCTGCGGGGAGAAAACGTGCTTCGCGTAATTCTTTTGCATGGGTCGCGGCACTATATTGCTTAATTTCATGTGATCGAACACGGAGACTTTTTAAGTTGATGTTTTTTTGCACGCGACGTTTTGAATAGTGAAACTTTTCGCCGATAACTTCCTGAAATTCCTTTGCCGAGACAATCTCGTAAACCGTTTTGGATTTTGCGTTCAAGGATTCATTGAGAATATCGGTCACACGCTCGCGTTCGAAAATTTTGATGCGCGCCTGCTCGAGGGTTTCTGTTTTGAGTGAAGCAAGAAGTGGCAGAATGCCCGCAACGGATTTAGCTTGTTCGGTAAGAAGTGTTTTAAAGACATCTGGATGGTGTGCTTGAAAAACGCTGCGGGATTTATTTTTCGTGACATCAACCACACCTTTTTTCACAAGGCGTTGCATGGTGGATTGGATGGTTGTGACAGGAAGCGATAATCGGCGGGCGAGGGGGGTGAGAGTTGTGGAACCCATTTCGAGGAGCGCAAGGTAAACGCGCTCATCTTTTGGATTAAACCCAAATCCCGAGAGAACCTCGGTGATTTCCTGCTTTTGTTTGGGGGTGAATTGATTGGGCATATCGAATGCGTAGGGGCGGGTCGTGACCCGCCCATCGATCACAAAAAGTATATTTACGAAAAATATCGTAACAAATTTTTCGAACTTCGTCAATCAAATAAGCTAAAATTTATTGAACACCAAGTAAACATGTGAATTTTTATCGCATGAAATGTCTGTTTTGATTATTCTGTTGTTGTAAGTGATCGAGAGAGGTCACTTATGCCAAACGTTCCTTACAACAGAGGTGAATCATGAAGGTTCTTACGGTGTTTCGTGGATCTCTTTGGTCTGATGTTTATCGCTGTAGTGCATGTCGCTCCACGATGCGTGTCGATCTGAAAGATCTTGAGCCGTTCTGGACTTCGCCAGCCTATGGTCCGCTTGATTGCGATTCGACATTGCATCTGTATTTCTATTGCGGACAGTGTCAGAAGAAAAATAAAATCGCGATCACAGAAAAATTGAAGACGTTGTTTCCAGAACCAAGTTCTTACTAATGGGAGGACATCATGAAAGTTTTGAAGAAAGGTCCTGATACGAATTGGGGCAAGGAGATGCGGTGCACGGGGTACGGTCTCGGCACAACGGGCGGATGCGGTGCACTTTTGCTCGTGTCGCCTCGGGATGTGAAGAGTCACTACGACGATGGTGATACATCCTATTGGTTTGTGTGTCCCGAGTGTGGTGCGCGGACCTATGTCACGAGTCGGACGTTTTCTCAACTGCAAGGAGGTGTCTCATGAAGGTTCTTGAAAAGGGGCGGCCGCAAAAGGGTTGGAGTCATACGTACAAATGCACTGGTTCCGGAAATGGTGGTGGTGGGTGCGGAGCAAAGTTGCTTGTCGAGTTCAATGATCTCTTCAAGACGCATCACTACGATTATGGTGGCGGACACGATGTCTACATCACCTTTTTGTGTGCTGAGTGTGGTGTTCTTACGGATATTGATTACTCCGGCCCCAACAGCAGCTCGATTCCCGATCACCGGAGGGTGTCATGATTCTCACCGTCGATATTCTCGTTACGATCGCAAAGAAAGAAGTTCTTCTCATCAAACGTGCCAAGCCCCCATTCGAAGACAGGCTGGTAATGCCGGGCGGGCACGTGGAAGAGGAAGAAGAACTTTGTGTGGCGGCGGCGCGGGAGCTAGAGGAGGAAACACGACTGACCGTTTCTTCCGAAAGCCTCGTGCCGCTCCTCGTTCTCGATGCAATCGATCGTGATCCACGTCCGGGTCATCGCGTTTCCCATGTGTTCTGGATCGACTTGCTTGATCGTTCCATGGTTGAGATGTGTCGCGCCGAAAGTGATGCGAAAGAGATTGTGATTCGGTCACTCGATTCGCTTGTCGAGTCAGACATCGGATTCGATCACTGGTTCGCCCTCGAGAAACTCAAAAAGGAGATCGCTCATGAAAGTGCTCGAGTATCCTGATTTCTCTTGGTCTGAAGAACTGACGTGTAAAAAGTGCGGAGCAAAGTTGCTCGCAGAAATTCAGGACGTGATTCTTGAGTCGACAGGTCGATTCTTTGTTGTCTGTCCTGTGTGTGGTGAGCGCTCTCACGCAAAAGAAGTTCTTCCCTGGTTTGTCCAAGCGCACGCGCGAGGACAACCGGTTGGTTGGCCGCCTGGTCAAAAACCAAAACCAAGAAACTAAAACCCGAGCGGTTCACTCTCGGGTTGTTTTTTATTTGATCGAATATCGTTTCAGCCATTCGTACATGGGGCCAATGGTGAATCCGACGACGCCTGCCCACAGGATTTCCTCGAGAGGAATGCCACCCAGAATAAATTTGGAGAGCGTTGTCCACTCCCAATAGTTTGTGGCGATATCTGGAAAGAGTCGAATGAAAAACAGTTGTTCTACAAGGAATACGAGTGCGGCTGTCATGAGTCCGGAGAGGAGTGCGTCAACAAGGAGGTCGTTTCTACTTGCAATAATATACATGCCGACCATAACGCCACCGAAGAGCATGGCTTGGATGGGAGCGATAGAAAAAATGGCAATGGCTCCAAGAGAAAGACAGATCCAGGATCCGAGCACGAGAATCAAATGTGCAATCCAATGTGCGGCCGGATTTTTTAAACGTAACCGGTCGCCTTTTATTTTATGAACATGCTTACCAAGGAGAACGTGATATATAATGGCAGCAATTCCGAAAACGGAAAATCCAAAGAGGAGATCTTCTATTCCAAACGTGAAGGGAAGATCTGGGACAACGGCATGATAACTTGATCCAGCAATAAGAAGTAAAGCGGGAGTTATGACAAGCCCAACAATGCTCATGATGACTTGTTCTTTTCGTGTTTCTTTTGAAACAAAAAACAGGATGAGCCAGATGATAAATAAAACGAGAGAGGGAAGAAGGAATGGAGGCATAGTAAATCTATTGTATCAGAGATGAGAAAAGTTATGCAGATCCATTGACATGGCGCGCAGTCGGCGTATGCTTTTCTTCTGCGTTCTTTTGCAGATAAAGAGTGTGTCATGATTCAGCTTCATGTCGAGCCGAATACCTCAGCGATGAGTTGGGAGAAATTCCGTGCGACGAAGCCTGTATTTTCGATCGCACTTGATGGGTACGTGTATGGTGGTCCAAAGTTTCAGAAGCGCGTCGTGCTTCCTGTTTCCGGACCGGTTCGTGAGGGTGAGGCGCCGCTTCCGCCGATGGTGATCGGACCGTATGCGAACTTCAATCATCACGAAGAAGTTGATCGTCTTGCAACGCGCGCAACGTGTGCGCAAATTTTGATGGCGATTCGCCAAGGATTCTTTGATACGTTTCGAAACGGTTATAAAGACACAATTCATGTTTACGTGAATGATTGCGATCAAGATGTGTGCATGGCTGTCTTCTTGCTTCGACACGGAGCGATCTCAGGCACCGTTGTGAATCCCATTTTGAATCGGCTTGTCTTCATGGAGGATATGCTTGATACAACGGCGGGCGCATATCCGTTCCCAATGGACATGGAGATTCTCCAAGAACTCGCATGGACATTCAAGCCCTACACAGACATTCGTTTGAGTGGCGGATTGAGTCGACGCAATGCAAACGAGTTTGAATCGGTCATCGAACTTGTTGAAAAGCGAATTGAGAAAACGATTAATGGACGCGGTGAACGTGAGGAATTGCAAACCGATTACGACGTCATTGGCGGCGGCTCTGGTTGGACAATGGTCGAAGAGAAAGGGGCGCAAGCACGTACGGCCATGTTCGGAAAAGGCATTCGTGCATTCGTTTCTGTGCGTGAGCGTGCAAACGGAAATTACGATTACTCGATCGGGCGCATGTCCACATTCGTTCCATTCGATATTCCTGGCATCCTTGCTGTGTTGAATGAAGCAGAGGGGTGTGGGGAAGATTGTTGGGGTGGTGCAGATACCATTGGCGGAAGTCCACGCATTGCAGGTAGTCGACTGACACCAAAAGAAGTAGAAAACATTATCAATTTTTATCTCACTCAGACTCGCCATTAGTGCGGGTCTTTTTTCTTTTTCGATTTAGTGCTTTACTACACGTACTATGTTCACTGGAATCATCAAAGGAAAATTTCCCGTTGTTTCAATCACAGACCGTGAAGGGTTGCGGTCGTTTGTCGTCCAGTTTTCGCCAGAGTATGTCGAAGGCTTGTCGACGGGGGCATCTGTCGCGATTGATGGTGTCTGTTTTACTGCGACGAAGATTGAAGCCGATCATGTTTCCTTCGACGCCATGGAAGAAACACTTCGCAAAACAACCATTGGTACATTAAAAGAAGGCGACAATGTGAACATCGAACGTTCGGCGCGCATGGGAGATGAGATTGGTGGACATGTGATGTCCGGACACGTTTCGGCCATGGCGGAAATTGTTGCGGTCAATGAATCGGAAAATAATAAAGCCGTGACATTTAAAGTAGATCCGCCGTGGATGAAATATATTTTCTCCAAAGGATTTATTTCTCTCGATGGCGCTTCCCTCACCGTCGTTGACGCAGATAAATCAAATGGAACATTTCAGGTGTGGTTTATTCCAGAAACGCTCAAGCTCACAAAGTTTGGAGAGAAGGGGATTGGAGATTGCGTGAATCTTGAAATTGATCCGCAGTCGCAAGTGATTGTGGAGACCATTGAAACTATTTTGAAAAAATAATTTTCATCTATGCCAAAAAACATTGCCCTCGTCCTTGGATCATTTCACAAAAAAGAAGCAGACGATATGTTGGTCGTTGCACATGCGGCAGCCCTCGAGAATGATTTGCATGTGAAAGAAATTGTGTGGGTTCCAGGTTCTATGGAAGCACCACTCGCGTTGAAACGTTTGTTACTTCGTGAGGATATTGATGGCGCGGTAGCTCTTGGAATCATCGAACGCGGAGAAACAAAACATGGACTTGTGATGGGGGAAGTTGTGTATGACGCGATCATTCGTTTGCAACTTGAGTTCATGAAACCAATTGGATTTGGAATTCTTGGACCAGAAATTTTGCCAGAACAAATCGAGAAACGTGTGAAGCCTTATGCGCGCGCTGCGGTAGAGGCACTCGCAAAGATGTTGGTGTAACCATTGACAAAATCACAAAAAGTCGATACGCTCGCGGAAGTTCTTTTCGCGAGTGTTTTGTTTTCGAAGGTCGAAGATGAATCGATCGCACTTCTGAGAGGCAAAGATGCACGCAGGCATGACGGTCAATGGATTGACAATCGGTGTTCATCGACCACGGAAAGATCCACGTCGCGGACGTGTACTTGCCGCGAGAGCACCACAAGGTGTGCATAACATTGCGGACTACAAAGATATGCCGCAAGGTTGGCCGCGTGCGCAAGGTCCAAACGAGTTGTCGTGTTTTGTGGGGGTCACAGATGAACATGAGATGTGGTTTGATGTGCGTCCGCTGAATCAGCATTCGCATTACGCTGCTGTGGTCGTGATCGTTCAGCGCGTGAATGCGCTGACCGCTCGCACAGCGGATCACGTCTATCTCGAGAAATACGTAGACACGTGTCCGAAGCATGAGACTCTATTCGAGGCAGAACGCTTTTGCCCGGAATGCAAGTTCAAGTGGCCGGCACAAAACTACATCACCAATGCGGGCGGTGCAGATTCGGAGAGGCAGTTCTGGCTTGATGGTTGGCGTAGCCAAGACGGTGAGATTCGCCAGTTCGTCTTTGCGGACGTGGAAAAGGGTCTTGGCGTTGCACAGCAGTTGATTGGCGAAGAGCGCACGGCGGACATTCGCTTCGCGATATTCCTTTCGAAGGAACCGAAGCCTGTTCCGCCGCGCTTGCAAGCTGCACGTCGTGGCGGGGGAGATATTGTCGATTGTTATTTGGGTGACAATACGAAGGGTGGCGGCTTTTTGGGTCACGCTCTGAATAGTCCCGTGTTCGGCGCAAAGGTTGATTCAAGCTCGCAAACGCGTTCCTTGAACATGATGGCGACGCTTGGTGCTTCCAGTTTGGGTGATGAGGACGCGTCGTTCTTGCAAGGAAACGATCCAAGGACGATCGGTGCTCCGGTGAAGCAGGAGGTTTCCTTTGGTCGCGCGGTGGACCAGAAGATTCATCCGGATCCGCATGACATTGGCTTCTGGCAGGACGAACCCGCTGCGGTCATCATGCTCACGCCAGCACCTGCGGCTTGGGTTGAGACCGTGACGCGCAATGGCGCGACGGTTGATCGCACGCTTGGCGGTATGGGGCCGCTCGCGGGATTGAAGGGCGTTGGCTAAGACGGGACTCTTGAAAGCTGAAAGGCTTTCTTTTTTTTGGAGGGGCAAGGGATTAGTAGCTAACTGGCTTACTAACCCCTAACCCCTCTTGACGTTTCTTTAGTATGTGTATAACCTACACTTAGTGGCACATGTCGCCCGGAAAACGGACGGGAAACGCTTGACATAATCCGGATCCGCGACTAGGGTGCTGTATTGTTCTTTCTTGCTGGCGAATGGCTTTGAGAAGATTCTGTGAATCTTTTGAAAGCCGTTCGTCATCAGGGTGTTCCTGAAGTTGCCGTGCGGTGGTTCTCACAAGGAGTATTTCCATGCCCGCCAAGCCCAAGGCACCCGTTGCCGCTACTGCCGAATCCGGCGCCACTGTTCCCCCCGCGAGTCCGAAGTGGACGGCGCTCGTCGAAAAGTTTGCGGCCTCGACCGGTCTCGGTATCGAAGTCGTTGGCCCTCGTTTCAAGACGCTCACTGGCACGGACGACGACGCTGGTGTGGAGTTGCTCGAGAACGCGGCAGACACGCCCGACCAGGAATTGAAGACGTTGTTCGCGGCTGATGGTGTCGCTTCGGCGCGCCTGAATCGCGCGATTCGCGAGATGCGTTTGGTTGCAGCTCCTGTCGTCCCCGTCGCTCCGGCGCCTGGTCCGTCCGCGGCCGTTCCGAACGTTGGTTCGACTCCGATTCTGCTGACGCAGGCTCCGGGGGACGATGATCTTCTCCGCGCGTTGCGGATTGGCGGTCGTCCCGAATTCGAAGCGGCCAACTTGGCTGCGGTCATTCGCGCGGCTGTCGCGGCGAAGAACGGATTGTATGGGTTGCCGAAGCGCTTGCAGGAGGCGATTCACGAGACGGCTCGTCGTACCAAGAAGCCTGCCCCCGCTGTGCTCGTCGAAATTCGTCGCGAGCTTGCTCGGCGCAGTGATCAGGCCGCGTTGTTCGCCGATCTGATGCCCGGTCAGGATGGTGCGAACTACGTCACGGCCGAAGACAAGGTCCAGACCATCAAGGATCTCGACAAGGTTTGGCCGGCGTTCATGCAATTTCAGCAGCAGCTTCGTGGTTTCCGCGATGAAGCGGTGAACGTTGCCATGACGGCAGGGATGATGGGCATGCAAGGCATGAACATGGGTCTCGCTGCCGCGGGTCTCACCCCGGAAATGCTGGTTGGTACCAGTTTGGATGCCCAACCGTACGTAGACGCGAGTGAAGGGATCATCAATGCCCTGAACGAGGTCTTCGCGGACATGGGTTTGTACGCTTCGCGCGTGCTTGCCGTGGAAGCGCATCGGTTGACGCAAATCGTGCAGAAGGACGAATTGATCGCTGCCGTTGGCGCGACCAATCGCGAAGAGATGTTGCTGACGCTGAAGATCGGCATGACGTCCGACGTCATCCGTGCGCAGCAGAACCTGGTGACGTGGGTCGTGAACGTGATCGATCTGCCGAACAAGGATGCTATGAGTTTGCGCGGCGTGCTTCTCACGTTGTTCCAGCTCGGTGAGCAGATTCCGTGGGAAAAGCTCAGCAATGGCGCGGTCAGCTTGCCGCGGCAGTCGATGGGCAATGGCGCGAGCCGCCCCTCAATGGACGGCCGTCCGCTCCCCGGCCAAAAGCAGCCCGGCAACACGGCGTTCAGCAGCAACAACGGCCGCGACTAGAAGCCCTTTCCTCAGAACGTCCCAAAAAGACGTTCTTTTTTGTTGCTTGACAAGAGTTTAGTATGTGTATAATCTACACTTAGTAACGCATTTCATTACCTTCCCCTTGCGAAGGGGGAGCATGAGGGGGTCTGTGGCTAAAAGCCTTGACATTCCGCTGTTATTTCCTTAAGGTTCGCCCTTGTTTTTCTTCCGGAATCGAACAATGTGTCCGCTTCGGGAAGGGAAACAAACACAAGGTTTGTCTCGCGCGTCCTTTTCACAACAGAGGGATCATCCATGCACACTTTGCCAGACGTTCGTACGCTTCCGCTTCCGTCCAAATTCCTTGTCGCGCTTCAGAAACTGATTCTTCGCACGCTTGAGATCTCTGGGTCAAAGATGGGGAATCAACTCGTCGAAGCGATTTTTGGAAAAACCATCACGTTTGGTCAACTCCAGATTCCTTCTATGCAAGATTGTGTTGAAGCGATTCGGGGCGAAGGTATGACGCGTCCAAACATTCGCATTCGTGAACTCGTAGATCTCTTTGGAGCGATCAACCCAACAACGCCTGTGTGCGATGAGTGTGGTGAGTTTGCCATCAATCAGATCGGTGGAAAGTTCATGGAACTTCAGCCCGACGAACTCTGTCCGTTTTGTTTGCAGGGCCACGTCAAGATCGAACCGATGATTCTGCGTACGGTGAACTGGGCAACTGGTGAACTCGTTGTGCCGAACATTGATTACGATTCACACTCGCGCATTGGTCTCGGCATTCCGCTGACTGATGAAGCGATTGTGAAGTGGGCGGATGGAATCAATATGGATTTGGATGCCGCACTCGTTGCGGCAAAGATTTCCATTCACGGGTTCCTTGCGTACCTGTATCTGCGTCAGCATGCATTCGCACAGCTCGAAGACGTTCCGAAATTTCTGTTGAGTCCACGTGGATTCGATACGAAGTATTCGGAAGAGACACTCGATCGTCTCATACGTGAGGCATCGCAATTTCTGGATGTGCGTGAGATCACAAATCTTCCGCACAAGAAATTTCTTCCTGATGGTCGTCGTCGCGATGAGTTTACCTCGATCACAATCGGTGGTCGCGCGTATCTCATCGATGGCAAGATTGGTGAAGGAGATAAGTGCGATGTGTACGCTGGTCGATGGGATCACGAGCCGACGGAGCGTGTCGTCGTAAAGATTGCACGCGTTGGCGTGAGTGATGATCGACTGCGTGCGGAGCGCACAAATCTTGAGTTGCTCGCGAAGAGTGATGCGCAAGGCGTGGAATTTTTTCGCCAACTGCTTCCGGAAATCATTTCGTTCGGCAGCGTACAAGATCCAAACGGGCAATCACGCTCGTGTGTGGTCTATCGCGATCGAAACGGATTTGATTGGACCCTCGCTGACGTGATGCGTGCGTACCCACAAGGAGTGGAGCCACAGACGATGGTCTGGATGTTCAATCGAACACTCATGTTGCTTGCGTGGATGCATGAACATGACATTGTGCACGGTGCTCTCACACCTGGGCACATGCTCATTCATCCGAAGTATCACGGACTCATGTTTCTTGACCTCGCGTATGCGGGTCGAATCGGACAGCCGCTTCCGGATGTCGAACCTTCACACGTGCTCTATCGTCCAAGTGCATCGCTTACCAACAATGTCTTTCACCCAATGATGGACATCTGTATGGCAGCGCGATGCATGATTGTGGTCATGGGAGGAAACCTCGAGCAAAAAACGATTCCGACAACTGTGCCGGATCCGCTCGCGGCGCTCTTGTCCAACCTCGCATTTCCGGATGATAGCCATTTGTGGGGTTCGCGTTTTGCCAAGTTGGCCGATCAAGTCAAAGCAAGCTTTGGCGCGATTGCGGAAACGGTTTACGGCCCGAGGAAGTATCACGCATTTGAAATGCCACCCGTGGCATAGCTCTTCGTAGAGGAGGGGATTTACTTCTCCTCTACGAAATCTTTTTCCTGACTTGAAACGTGTACACAAAATTTGTGCACGCATTTCAGATCATGAATCTGAATCGAACAAAGGGTTCGAGGAACGTTCTTCACAACACAGGAGTCAGCACATGGGTGGCGGATTTTACGATTACCGTGCACACGAAGCAACAACGGTTGCGCGTGCAGCCAAACCCATTCAAGTGGTGTTTTCACAAACGGCGTGTCATCCGCTCATGGATCCGAAAGGATTGCGTGTGCGTGAATCACGTGACAGTTTGGAACATCCAAACTCGCGTGCGATTCTCTTTGGAGTCGATGTGACGAAGTCGATGGGGCCAATCCCAGAAGGGTTGGCAAAGCGAACATTGCCGCAATTCATGCGCGCCGTGCTCCGCGTCATTCCGCATCCGCAGATTTGTTTTGTTGGCATCGGTGACGCACTCGATGGGGATCGCGCTCCGCTTCAAGTGGGTGAGTTCGAAAGTTCGCACGCGCTTATTGATGCGAGTCTTACGCGTCTGTACATCGAAGGTGGTGGTGGATCCATCGGAAGTGAGTCTTATGAGAACATGTTTTATCTGGCTGCACGTCATACGTCGATTGACTGTTGGGAGAAGCGTCGCGAAAAGGGGTATCTCTTTTTGACTGGCGATGAAACTCCGTATCCAAACGTGATTGCCTCCACGATCAATCGATTGATTGGTCCAGGAACGCTGACCGCAAACATTCCCATCGAAGCAATCATTGCAGAAGCAAGTGTGAAATATCATCCGTTCTTTTTTATTCCAGACCAAGGTCGCTCACTCACGATTGAACGTTCGTGGCGCAACAAGCTTGGGGATGCAGTGATCGTTCTTCAAAATCCGGAAGATACGTCCGTTGCGGCCGCGATCTTGATTGGCCTCTGCGAAGGCGTTTATCAACATCTCGACGACGTGCGTCAGGCACTTGCAACGGAGTTTGATCGAAAGGGCGATGCGTTGTATCGCGTTGTTTCATCTGTTGAAGCATACGCCGCATCCATTGGACTTGGTGGCGCGCGCCGTCCGGTTTTGTCGCAAGGTGTGCGGTGGTGATTCCAATTTCTTTGTAGGGGAGGGTGACTATTCTCCCCTACACCATTTTTTCCTGAACTGAAATATCTATTCGATCATCGAATGTATATTCCAGGTCATGAATCTGGTTCTGTTATCGAGGGTTCGATTCCAGAAGTGTCTCATATTCCGATTTCGATCGGAAGTACACAAGGTAGGTGTCTCATGGGCAGTGGTGGTTGGGATCATAGCGCTTCAACGGCGCGTTCACAGACGCGTTCGGCGCGTTCTGTTCAAGAAACGGTGTTGCAGGATTTTACGCAGACGCGTGAAAGCCGAATCCATCCGGGGATGCATCCGAATGGGCTCGTGTTTCGCGAGTCGCGTGACAGTGTGGAACATCCGAAGTCTCGTGCAATCATCGGTTCGCTCGACATCACGCAGTCGATGCAGGGGCTTCCGCCGCTGCTCGCGCGTGAGACGTTGCCGCAACTGATGGCAGGCGTTTTGCCGATTTTGCCGGATGCACAACTGTGCTTCATGGCGTTCGGTGATGCGGATGATGGACACAACTATCAAGGACCGTGGCAGGTTGGTCAGTTCGAGAGCTCGGATGAGCTTGCGGACGCGTGGCTGACGCGCATCTGGTTGCAAGGGAGTGCTGGTTCGTCTCCGTGCGAATCCGCGGACCTCATCTTGTACACGGCGGCTCGGCTCACGCGCATCGATTGTCACGAGAAGCGTGGCGAGAAAGGTTATCTGTTCATTCTGACCGATGACACGTGCCGCGACTACGTTTGTGCGGCAACGGTGAACAAGTGGCTTGGTCGTCAGGAACTCGATGAGAACGTCTCGATCGAGGCGATCATTCAGGAAGCTGCTGAAAAGTACCACATCTTCGTGTTGATCCCGGATCAGGCGCGTGCGGTGCAGATGCGTGGCGGCGAGCGCGTCATCGATCACTATCGTCGTCGTATCGGCAACGGGGCGATTGCGCTTGGTGGGTACCAGGACACGTCCATCGTTGCGGCCATGCTCATCGGCCTCACCGAAGGCGCGTACAACATGTCGAACGTCGACCATGAGTTGCGCACGCGGTACGGCAAGTCGGGTGACGAGCTGAATCGGTTGCTCATGATCCTGCGTCCGTACGCGGAATCCCTGCCGAAGACGCCGCTCATCGTGGATCTGCCCGTCTGAGTTCTTTCTTCTGAGGTTCAACGGGAACCTCCTTTTTTACAAGTGATGATCACAGGGATGATTGCTTCTAGAAAAGTTCTAGCTTCGGAGGAGTCCTATGACTCGACATGCTCATCTTGTCGTTGATCTTTCAAACGGGGATGCAGGAAAAGGAACGATCGTGGATGCGCTCGTGCGGAAGTATCGTGCGCATACCGTGATTCGATTCAATGGCGGTGCGCAAGCGGCGCATCGTGTTGTGACCGGTGACGGTCGCGAACATATTTTTTCCCAATTCGGTTCAGGAACATTTGTTCCGGGTGTGCGCACTGTGCTTTCGAAGTACGTGCTCGTTCAGCCGTGGGCGCTTGTTCCGGAAGCGGAGCATCTCGAAGAGCTCGGCATTACGGATGCCTTTGATCGATTGTTTATTCATGAAGACGCACTCATCATCACACCATTTCATCGAGCGGCAAATCGCTTGCGTGAACGTGCGCGTGCAAAATGGGATGGTCGACATGGGAGTTGCGGAATCGGCGTTGGCGAGACGGCACATGATGCGCTCACGCTCAAGGAATCGCTCGTGGTTCGCGTGCGTGACTTGCGTGATCTGGGTGCGTTGAAAGAAAAACTGCAACGCGTGCAAAAACAAAAAGCGTTTCATGTTGATGCGATGATGTTTCAACTGATCGACGATCCAGAAGCCTCCGTAGACATTATCGAACTCGAAGATCCGGAAGCGGCAACATCTTGGATCAAGCAGCTCGAAGCGGTGCTACCGAAACTGAATATCATTGATGACACATGGTTTGCATCTCTCTTGAACGAACCAGGTCACATCGTGTTTGAAGGTGCACAAGGTGTGCTCATTGATGAGTCACGCGGATTTCATCCGTACACCACGTGGTCGAATTGTACATTTCAAAACGCGCTCGACTTGCTCGCAAACTACGATGGAGAGATTCATAAGATCGGAGTTGTCCGAGCGTATGCGACGCGCCATGGTCCTGGTCCGTTTGTGACGGAAGATGTTCATCTCACAGAACGTCTGCCGGACGCATGTAATAAAATGGATCCATGGCAGCGTGGATTTCGCGTCGGCCACTTCGATTGCACCTCTACTCGATATGCGATCTCGGCTTGTGACGGCATCGACTCGCTTGCGATTACATGTCTCGACCGCTTGCGCGATGAGCCTGCGTGGAAGATCTGCACATATTATGAACTTGCTCCAGAAGATGAAGAAAGCACGTTGTTCTATGTTGTGAAGACGTTTCGAGGTTTTCGCCTCTGGATGGACCCTGGACCGTTCCAAGACCTTATATACCAAGAGCGACTCACGCACGCACTCGAGCGCGCGAAGCCCGTGCTTCACATTACAACCACGTCAGGAACGTTCGATGAACGCGTCGAACACCATGTCCGCGAGATTACACAAGAACTCAACGTTCCTGTCTCGATCCTTTCGTTCGGTCCAACAGCAGAAGATAAGAAATTTCTCTAGATGCGAATGATTCGCATCTTTTTTGTTGGCCAAGAACCCCCTCCTTATCAAGGAGGGGGCAGGGGGTGGTCGGGTATCAACCTTGACCTAATCGCCATATTCTGGTAGGCTTCCGCTCGTTGTGTGTGGAGTGTCTGTGCACAATATGTTTCTCAAACACAAGGGTAAACGTCCATGTCAAACAAGATCGGTTCGCAACTCGTTCAGGCCATTTTGGCCATGCAGAAAGATCCGTCCAAGCTCGCGGTTGAGCTCAAGGTTCATGTCTTTCCGTGTCCGCATAGTGACAATGCGCATCATATGCACTTCAAGGTGACGTCTCCGTTCGTTGAGGACCAAACGTTGGCTCAGCAGATCGAAGCGAACCTGATGATGGCGGCGATGACGCAAGAGTTCATGCCTGTGAAGGGCAATTACGATTTCACCCAGAGTCTCATCAGTGGCACCAAGTGTACCAATGAAGAGGTGTCCGATGCCGACACGGTTCAGTTCCTGCAGAATGCGGGGATCGTGAAGGCGTTGTTTGATCTGACGGTCGCCCTGCGAGATGCTTTTGCCGAGTGGCCGAGCGAACTCAGCACGGAGCATGTGCTTTCGGCTGGGTATTCGACCCAGACGCGCAAGAAGCTTTATCATGGCACGGACACCGATCCGATCAAGGTCGAGGTCGTGAGCATGCGCAAGATTGCACTCGATCAGACAAAGCGTGCACTGATGTCTCTGTTCGCTCCCAATTTCGCGAAGAGCGAACGTGTCGAGCAGAACAAAGTGATCACGCTCATTGCGTTCAACGACGTGAATCCCTGTTCGCCCGTCGTGCGCCAAGCGTACGCGGCATACGCGCAGGAGATGCTCGACAACAAGCTCGAGCCGAAGATCGCTCCGAAGATCGTGGAGCGCGTGCAGTTGGCACTCGACACGCTTGCGACGCGCCTTGCGAAGCAGCAAGCCACGAAGCTGAATGAGACCACCACGAATCCGACGCAGACGGCGGTCGGTACGGAGGATGGCATCGGCACGGAAGTCGGTGACGGCGCGACGAAGACGACGAACGTCCCGCAGGCTCTGTCTGGTGGGGTTGGTCCTGGTTCGTCCGAAGTTTCCTTCAATCCTTCGTCCGCTGGCCACGACAGCAATGGTCAGTCGACTGGCGCTACGGCGTAAGTCATCTCTTTTCTACACTCTCGTCCTCGAGGGTGTTTTTTGTTCGTCAATTCAACGACGATCCATTGACGAAATCGTTCTTCTCTGTTAAATTTCCTGGTCTTGTTCTCAAGACATGAGGTGCTCCTTGAACGCAGAAAATACATTCGATCTTGTGGTTATCGGTGGTGGTATTGCGGGGCTTGCGTCGGCAATCAATGCGGCGAGCGAAGGGCTTTCCGTGTGTGTGCTTGAGGGTGGAATTGAGTTTGGGGGACAAACAAGTACCATCAAACAGATTCGCAATTTGGTTGGATATCCAGAAGGGATTTCCGGCCGGGAACTCATTCGTCTCACGCTCGCGCAAGCGCGCGGGTTCGGTGTGAAACTTTGCGCGCCTTATCGCGTGCAAAAGATTCGCCGCGGTTCCTTGAGCGAATTGTACGTTGATACGTCACATGGGAAGTCATTTACGACGCGTGCCATTCTCATTACCGCAGGTGTGCGTTATCGTCGTCTTGGTGTGGATGAAGTCAGTTCGTTCATGGGTCACGGCGTTACGTACGGTGAGCTACCGGATAATATTGTCGGGGAACGTGTTGCGGTCATTGGTGGTGGCAACAGTGCTGGGCAAGCGGTGGTTGCACTCGCACAAAAGAGTGAGTGCAACATTGATCTGCTTGTTCGTGGCGCGCTCTCGGATAAGCAGATGAGTCAGTATTTGATTGATGTCATTCGGAAAAATGCGCATGGGAACATTGATGTTCACGAACAGGTGGAGGTGATTGGTGCGGATGGGTTTTTGAAACTCGAACACATCACTCTGCGTTCCTTGAAGACGCAACACCTCACACGCATGCCCCTTGATCGCCTTCTTATTTCGATTGGATCTGAGCCGCATATTGAATGGGCCGCAGATCAAGTCGTCGTAGACGAAAAAGGCTTCATCAAAACCGGCAGCCGTGTCGCGTCTGAATCCGTTTGGATCAATACGCAACGCAAACCGCTCCCATTTGAAACGACTCCAGGGATCTTTGCGGCAGGGGACATTGAATCCGAAAGTGTGAAGCGCGTTGCGTCCTCGATTGGTGCCGCAACCGGCGCGATTGCGAGCATTCTGCGTTTCCTTGGTCGTCGATAAAATTCTTACGTTCACGTTTTATTACGTGAACGTTTTTTTAATAAAAAAAGAGGATCAGAGTTCTGATCCTCAAGCGGCCATTGCCTCTGGGATGAGGCCGATCGCCATGCGCCCCAATTGGTGATCCGCGAGTGTTGCGCGCATAGCCTCTTCTCCTGCCATGGTTGCAAATGCTTGCTCGTGAAACACTTCTTGCGGGAGAATGCGTGCAAAGACCCTGCGTACATCTGGCGGAGTGGACGCGTCTGCGACGATGACGCGGATCCTCTCGAGGCGCATGTGTTCAGCATGCGCCGCAACCGCCGCACCTGTCTCGAATGACTCGATCGCGCCGAGGGTTTTGTCCCAGTAGCGTTCATCTTTTTCGAGAACGGCGGGAGTGATGCCGCGCGCAATCAGCAGTTCACCAACCCAAGCGGCGTGTGCTTGTTCTTGGTCCGCGATCGTATAGAGCATGCGCGCCATTCGACTATCCGGATGCGCGTATCGCTCGGCAAATGCCAGGATGCGCACACTCGCCGTGACCTCACCGTGATACTGCTTCATGAGCCAGTCGATGAAGCGTGCTTCATCGTTCTTGATTTCGTTCCACCACTGATCTGAAGTCTGTTGCGTGTTTTGCATGACGTTCTCCATGTTCTTGGTTGTAAGAACATTTAGAGAATATCATGCGGACATTTCCTGTGAATGCATGTTTATAATGTATATTGACAACACATACTTTTCATCTAAAATGAGCGTAACGTGTATTTTAAATCCATTTTAAAATCCTTATGAAAACTCCGGAAGTATTTTTACAGGGACTCGGGCTTACACAAACAGAATCCACCATTTATCTTGCAGGACTTTCTCATAATGGAACAAACGCGCAAGCGCTCGCAAAACAAACCGGCATCAAACGTCCGACCGTTTATTATGCGCTTGAGACGCTCATGCAAAAAGGATTGGTGACCAAAAAAGGAGTGGGGAATCGACGTGTGTATTCCATGACGTCACCAGAGAATTTGAAGATGTTTGTTGATGCGCAAATTTCAGAAATGCAAACAAAGAAAAATGCGTTGGACGGATTCGTGGAACAATTATTAAAACAACAAGGAGCTGGAGTTCCTTCTACGAGCGTGTTTCATTATGAAGGAATTGAAGGAGTGAAGATGGTCGTTGAAGAAGCACTGTATTGTAAGTCTCGCCACTGGGATATACTCGCGCCGAAGAAAAATTTCTTTTCTGAGTTCGACGCCGAGTATGCAAAATATTATCTTGATGCACGTAAGCGTCGAAAGATTACGTCACGATCGTTGTGGGAGAAAGTGAGCGGAAAGCAATCTGTTTCCAGGGAGGTGATTGCGGAACGCCAACCAAAATATTTGCCAGAAGTCATGTCTGGTCGTTTTCAATCCGTCATGATTTTGTTTGATGATAAAGTTGCGTTCATCTCTTCATACAAATCTCTTTCGGCAATTTTGATTCAGTCCGACGAAATACACCAGTTTCTGCTATCGATGTTTGATGGACTTTGGTCTACGGCAGAGAAAATTGGATAGAATTTATTCCAAACAAAAATACGCATCTTTTGTGACCGGTAGCGAAAAAGTCACTTGGATACGTATTTTTGTTTGTGCAAAATAACCTAAGCGGATCGCATACAAAACTTTCAAATTTGGATGCAATGCGCCGGGCTGGAGGGAAAAAATGTTTGAGTCGTAGATCGCCTACGGCGAAAACATTTTTTCCCGAAGCCCAAGCAGGGCGCCAAATTTGGAAGTTTTGTGGTGACCCCAAGGGGAATTGAACCCCTGTTACCAGGATGAAAACCTGATGTCCTAACCATTAGACGATGGGGCCTTATTTCGACCTTATTCAGGTGGCGCCATAATAAGTTATTGAAGCTGTTTCGTCAAGATCGAACTTCTCTCGTTTTTCAATAAAAAATCCACCAACAGTGTTGGTGGAGAAGAGTCAGACGGGAAGTTCTCGAATGAATGGGGTGTTACCGCGGCCAATGTTTTCGCTTCCGAAGTCGAAGATTTGTACGGGGTGTCCGCCCTGACCAAGGGATTCAAACGGTATTTTGTTTGAAGTGCTCGTTGCAAGGTAACGTCCATTTCCATAGAGGCACATGTGTTCAACCGGGTTGTTGAATCCACTAATGTCACAGAGGATGTTACCGTCCGGGATTTGTACGACCAGAACGTAGTTTGGATTTTTTGTGGAAAGGAGAATTGTCTCATCATCAACGACGACGAGATGTGAATATTCAACACGATGACTGTAACAAATTATGCGAGAGTTTCGTGTTGGTGCAATGAGCGTTATTTTATTCTTTTCAAGAAAAAGGAGTGTCCCGTTCGGTGTCCACCCACATTGAAAAATTCTTTCCGCATGTGTTTCCAGTTTTCCCGAACCCCATTTGGGATGAATGTCGTTCGAAGAATAGCCGAACAATTGGTAGTCTCTCCACGATATTGCAATGAACGTTGGTGAATTTGGATTTGCAACGATTCCACTGAATGGCGTGTTGTTGCGCCTGCTTTCATAAACGATTTTGTGCGTAGTGCCTGTCCATTCTAGAACACGTACGAGCCCTGTATCTGTCACAAACGCCACAAGATCATTTTGTAAAACAGTGAGGTGGGATTCACCGTTTTTTGCAGATCGAAAGAGGTTGCTCGTTATCTCAATGTCAATATCGTTGCGTGTGAGGAACCAGATATTTCCATCCTTGGATGTGAGATATGCTCGCGTTCCATCCTTGGACCAGCGGAGGGAGGTGAAGTGATTTTCGACTGGATCAAATTTACCTAATGTCTTTCCAGTCTTCGGGTTGAAAAGACAAAGCGTGCTTTCGTTTTTGTTTTCTCCTCTTCCGATGCAAACAAACATTTGTTCGTCGGGGGAAATGGAAATGTGCGTGATGGGTGGATAATTTCCCTTTAAGGTGAAAAGGCGCAACGGTTCTCGAATAAGATCGGACATGGGATCCCTCCGATGGAAACTTGAACTTTCTCATGAACATTCATCGCGTTGATGACCGTTCATGTAAAAGGGCGATCACGTGATCGCCGAGGATGTTAGACCGGGAGGTCTGTAATAAAGGGGGTGTTGTTGCGGCCCAGGTTCGCGCTCCCGAAGTCAAAAATCTGAGCAGAATGATCTCCGGCACTACGAGAGCAAAATGGAATGTGGTTTGCCGTGTTTGTCATGAGATATCGCCCAAGGTCAAACAAACACATACTTGTTACCGGCTTTACGAATCCGCCCATGTCAAACAAGATTTTTCCATCCGGGATCTGTACGGCCAGGATGTAGTTTGGATTTTTCGTTGAGACAAGAATGGTTTCGTTATTCACGACAAGCAAATCTTCGAGCTCAATTCCGTGATTGATAACGATCCGTTTTTCGTCTCGACGATCAAGAACAATTCGATCTGGAAGAAGAAAAATCCATGTTCTGTCTTGGGTCCACGCACCTTTTTGAATTCCATTTTCAAGAGGAGGATCTTGTCTCATGCAGATCCAGTTATTCCCCGTATCTCCAAACAGCTGAATATATGCACCACATGTCGAGAGAAACATGGATGGATTTGTGGAAGGAATAATTCCTGAGAATGAACAGTGCTGTTGTTCTTGGTGGACGACGACGTGTTTCTGTCCATCCCATGTCATTACACAGATGAGGCCAGATTGAGTGATGAATGCAATCAAATCATCCACTAAGATTGTCAGGTAGGTTGGACCGTTGATATGAATGGGGTTTGTTCCGCGTGCATGCTCGTAGAGCAATTTCATTTGTTTAAATTTGTTTTCTTGCCATTCAAGAAAGAAAATTTTTCCGAGCGGTGTCGTTGCATACAAACGTTCGCCATTTTTTGACCATTGTAGTGTCTTAAATGAGAAACTTTGTATGTACGGTTTGCACAGTTCTTTTTCAGTTTGTGGGTTGAAAAAGTGAATGGCAGTGAAGTCGTGCTCTTGTTTTCCCATGCAAGCAAGTGTTTGCTCGTCTGGTGAGAGAGTAAGATGTGTAATCGGGTCACGATTATTACTCAGCAACAAACGATGAGCAGGCTCTCGAATAAGATCGGACATGGGATCCCTCCGATGGAAACTTGAACTTTCTCATGAACATTCATCGCGTTGATAATCGTTCGTGTAAAAGGGCGATCACGTGATCGCCGAGGATGTTAGACCGGGAGGTCTGGAATGAGCGCGGTTGGTTTGCGGCCAAGGTTTGGGCCGCCGAAGTCAAGGACGCGCGGCCACTTTTCATAGTCTTGTCGTACGGCGCGTGCTCGCTCTTTGCTTGCGGCAATGAGGTAGCGATTTTCTTCGCCATAGACACAGACGGAGGAAATGCCGCCTGCGAATCCGCCGATCTGTTTTTGCACAACCATCTCAGGAAACTGAGCGATCACGAGTCCTGTTGTTGTTCCGACCGCGAATGTTTTGTCATCTACTTTTGTTAGACAAAGAACGGGCTGTTCAAGTTTCAGGAATGGAGCGTCTTTTACAGAACGCACAGATCCGTCTTCGCATCCGGTGAGAAGTGTTTCTCCCATCCAGAGAAGACTGTTCACTTGTGCTTCTTCTTTTCGTTCACGTGCATCGCGAACAAGTCGTCGTTGCAGAGCTTGTTCGTAGTCTGTGGCGTCGTAGACCATGATTCCGTTTTTCACAGAGCTTGCAGCAAGATGTGTGCCGTCTTCATTGAATACAAGCATGTTGCAATCACACTTTTGATCTCCAAGATCGACATTTGCTTCGTTGCGTACATGTATGACGTTGTTGTACATGCTTGCAATGAGATTTTTTGCGGAAACAGCCGCGCTTGGAATAGCCGTGTCTTGTGGAGAAAAGACTCGAGCGCTTTTCCATGCTTGTGTCGGGTCGTCCGGTCGTGGCCAGGATAGGGTTGATGCTCCATCACTTGTGATGAGACGATCACCTTTTTTGTTCCAGGCAACGGTATGAACATCACTTTGATGACCATCCAGAATTTTGACGACTTCACCCGTTTCCGGATTCCAAATATGGACTCGTGGATCTCCACGATTACCCGCGCCGGCAATCAGCTTTTGATCAGGCGACAGCGCAAGTTGCCACACGTCGTGGTTGTGTCCACCAAGGACGCGCGCAATTTTCGGATCTGGGATCTCTTGGTCTGCCATGAAGCACCTCTATTGAAAGAAAGAAACTTTCTCACGAACGTTCATCACTCGATGACGATTCGTGTAAAAGGGCGATCACGTGATCGCCAAGCGTGCTAGACCGGAAGTTCTCCAATGAGCGGAATGGGCATACGACCAAGGTTTGGATTTCCAAAGTCGTAGATAGCGGGAGAGAATTTCATATAACCCGTATCGTCTTGCGTGTGCGAGTCGCTCGTAATCATGAAGCGACCATTTCCGTACAGGAGAATGGAACGCAGATCCTGAAACCCTTTGAGGGAGTAGAGGATTTTCATGTCCGGCAGTCGCACAATCCGCAGTTCGTCCTTCCCGTTTTTTCGAATACTCAGGATGAGTGTCTGTGCATCCACAAGACAAAATGTGTTGAGATGATCAATGTCTGTGCGTGCGTCATAGAGGTTGTTTGCGATATTCGAATGAATACCAATCTTCCCTCCATCCGATGCAGAAACAAGGACGTCCTCGGTGAGCCAATCAATTTCTTCGATCGGTCCATTATCTGTTTTGAAAGCGGGGCCGGCCTGTTCCAGTTCGCTTTCAGAAGCAGAGAGGATGCACAACTTTGCCCCTATGCTTACAGCAAGTTTGTTGCCATTCGGAGAAAAGGTAAGGAGTCGGATTCCTCCATCGTATTTTTTTCGATGAAGGAGTTTTGGTCGCGAACCCTTTGTAAGGCGGAAGATCCAGATGTGGTTATTTTGGGCTGCAGCAAGAAAGCCTGATGAAGAAACAGCGACGGTCGTAAACTTATTTGTCGATGTGCCGCCGTATCCATTGTGTTCAGACGTCGTGTTTTGGACTCGTTTTATTACCCATTCTCCACGACCAGGTTTTTGCCAAAACCATCTGGACTCTTGCCAAGAAATAACATCTCCGGAAAGGTCTGCAAGAAAAACGGTCTGTCCATGTGTGGACCAAGCGATTCCATCTTTTGCAACAGACGCTGATCGCTCTTCGTTTTTGTGCAGATCCAATCGTCGCAGAATAGTGCCCGTTGCAACATCCCACATGTGAACTTCTTCATCTTCTCCTGCGCCAATCAGACGTTGTTCGTCCGGAGAGAGGGCAAGGTGATTGAGAACAGTCGTTCTGCCTTCAAGTCGACGGATCAGTTTTGGTGCGGGGATTTTGATGTCTTCGGTGACGGGTTCCATGCGTAAGACCTCTTGGGTGAAAGGAACGGACTTTCTCATGAACGTTCATCGCGCTGATGATCGTTCGTGTAAAAGGGCGATCACGTGATCGCCGAGAGGAAGGAACTTATGCTTCACCAACATTACGGTCGATGAGAGCGGGATTGATTTCTGGAATAGGATCGGAACCTGCCGGCAAACCACGGAGCATGCGAAGCGCACGCTCGATTTCATCCTTCACATTTTCTGGGAGAAAAAGTTTGGACGAGCAGTTTTGAATGGCAAGCAGGGTCATGCGTGCAATCTCTACCACAGATGCGGAAGGAAGATAATCTTCGATCGCACCCGTGAGAGCTTTTTCATTGATGTTTCCACCGCCGAATTGGTCTGCACGGCGAACCAAGACTTCAATGTCCGCACCGGTCAGTCCGTCCGTCTTTTCCGCAAACGTTCCGAAGTCGGTCAGAGGAGACTCGAATCCGTAACGCTTGATCATGACGGGGAACAGTCGGGTGCGTGTTTCCTGGTCTGGCATCAGAATCGGGATGCGATCGTCGGTTCGGCCCGCGCGCTTGAGGGCGCCGTCGAGCAGATCCGGACGATTAGTTGCACTCACGACAAAGATGCGTCCGCGGATGGTTGGATCCGAAAGGAACTGCATCATCGCCTGACGAACGCGATTGCTCACGCCCGAGTCGCCTTGATATCCATCGCGTCCATTGTCTTCTTGATCCACTTCGTCACGAAACCAGACGAGTGGTGCAAGCGCACGCAGGGCGATGAACAATTGTTCCATCTTTTGTTCCGTCTCTCCGACCCACTTGGAACGGATCGGACGGGTTTTCACAAGGAGCACACCCGCTTCATGTGCAAGTGCGGTTGCAAGCGCGCTTTTGCCCGTCCCCGGAGGTCCCATCAAAAGGCAACCCATCGGGACACGACGTGCGTCTCCTGCGAGCATGGCGTCGCGCACGCGGATGAAATATTCTTTCACGCCATCGAGTCCGGCAACACCATCGAATCCATACGGAGGCCGCTCGATCTCAAGGAGGTCGCCGTATGTTTTGGTGAGAAGAGCGATGCGACGTGATGTGACTTCCACGGCCGACAGGTCTTGTGTGTTCGCGCTCGCTTCCCGAAAGAGGGTTGTGAGATCGCGATACCCAAGGTTCCCTGTGAGTTGCGTCAGTGACCGAATGCCGATGGTTGGTGTGGGGAACGGATTGCGCGCGGTCATGTTTTGCATCATGACACGAATGCTTTCCGCTTCTTTTTCCAACTGCTTGATGTCTGGTGTGGATGGATGATCGTGAGAGGCTTGTAGATCTTGTTTGGTGCTCTCGCAAGCTTTCTTGTATTTGTTGATTTCCGCACACACCGCTTGTGTTTGCTTTTTGATCTGTTCTTGGAGCGCATCCATTTCCGCTTGGATTTGTTGCACCACCGTATTTTTGTTCTGCTGAATGCCATCAAACCGCTTGCGAGATTCCGCAAGGGTCGTTTCAAGTCGACTCCGTTCGCCACGCTGAAGCGTGTATTCGAATTGTGTGTCGAGCATGATCCGTTTTGGGGAATCACTTTTGTGCAGACGACAGACGAGTCCGCCGCTCGCAGACCAGTTGAAGTACACCGGAAGACCTTGTGCATTCAACCACGGATTATCATCCGTGAGCTTTGTCAGACGAACATCTCCGTCCGCATCTGCATCACTCATGACACGCGTTGTCTGAATTTTTCCATCCGTTGGACTTCTGAGCGTGATCAAATCATTTGTCAGAAGGGTTTGCCAACGCGAGGAGTTCAGAAATTGCGGTTGCAGTTCCGGATCTTCACGCAATCGATGTTCGAGTTGCGAGATCTGTGTTCGCAAGGACGTGATTTCTTGCTCGAGCGCGGACGCACCACTTGCAAGGTGTGCGGTCATGCGTGCTTGCGCACTTTCGAGGGATTTCTGTCGCGCTTGGATATCAACGCTTTCTTGAACAAGCGCGGCTCCTTGTCGATTGAGTTCGGCAAGTTGTTCGTCTTGGAGAAGAATTTGTTGATGGATCCGTTGCTGTTCTGCCTGACGCAAAACGTTCAGACGTGCTTCGAGTCTATTGAGTTCTTCTTGCTTCATGCTCGTCTCATCTGTGAGAGATGAAATGAAACGCAGACGCTCTTCTTCATCGGGTGGCATGATCGTGATGGGCACGATCGGACTTTCCGGACGACGAAGTCGTTCGGGAAGCGCACTCAACGTTCGAGCACTCATGAGCATCAGATGTCCTGCACGTGCGAAACGATCATTTTCTGCGATGCGCATGACAAGCAGGGCAATGCGTTCCGTCGCGCGGTCCGTTCCACCGAGGGCACCTGAGCACACGGCGTCAAAGTCCGGCATGATCGCAATGCATCGTCCGACTTTTGCTTTCTTGTCCGACGCAACCGATGTTGCCTGGTCAAAAACTTTGTGCATGAGACCAAGGGCTTCCAGTGGTTCTGTCGGAAGAGGCATTTCTGATTGAAGGGCTAGCGCGGCTTTTTCTGCAGGAGTCAACGCTCCTGCTGGAGGAGCTTCTCCATTTGCGAGCGCGCGAAAGCGCTGTTCCATGGAAGGTTTTTTCTCATCCGTGGATTTCGGGAACCGAAACCCAAGAGCGGGATCAAAGAACCACAGAATATCGATTTCTTGCACGTGCAAGCGTCGTGAAAGGGCTTTGTGCCACGTATCCAGTCGATCAACCGGATCTGTTTCTGCGCTCCGTTCGAGCAAAGGAAATCCATCACTCACGGAACCAGTGAACAAAAACGCGCGAGTACCTTCTTTGAGCCGTTTTTCAAATTCTTGAATCCAACGCATCAGACACCTCCTGTAAGGAACAAACTTTCTCATGAGCATTCATCACTCGATGATCGCTCGTGTAAAAGGGCGATCATGTGATCGCCAAGAAGACTAGAGACTTTTGGCGAGCAAGAGGATTGCTTCGCCGAGTTCGTAGGGCATGATGCCAACGATTTGTGTGCCGGTTTTATCAAACGTGATCGAGACCTTGGCGGTTTTGAGATCCACTTCCGAATAGCGATCCGTTAGACGGTGAATGACCTGATTCGATGATCCTCGCAGAGGAAGACCAAGCTTCACAAGGCGTGTTGCAAATGGCCCGTCGATGAGAACGTCGAGTTGATCAAGCAGGTTGCGTGCGCCGTTTGGTGCGCGCAGAGACTCGATGTGCCGACGTGTATAGCCGGACCACGACAACGTCGAGAGTCCGAGTGCTCGCGCTTCTTTTGCAATGTGCGCGAGCGCGAGCGCTTGCTCGAACGGTTCACCACCAGAAAAACTGATGCCCTCAATTCCATGTTCCTCTTTTGCCAGACGTACCTGCGTAAGAATGTCTTGCACACGTGATGGCTGGAGGGGAAGAGATGAAATGAGTTCTGGTGTGCCGCACCCTTTGCAATTGATGGAGCACCCGCGTACCCAGAGACACGCGCGCTTGCCCGGTCCCATGGATTCTGTGCATGGATCAAACACACCGACGTTGACGTTCATGCTTACGATCCAGTCTTCAGCTTGTCGCGCGTTGCTTCCGGAATGGGTTGGGCAGGCGCGCGAGGTGCTTCTGAAATTTCGAGTGGTGCTGCCCCAAGGAGTGACAACACGGCAAGCATCTTGTCGTGTGCGGAATCGCATTCACGAGCGGGAGCTTCAATGTCGACTTTCAGTTTGCCGTCCTTTGTGCGAACGATCTTTACGAGTGAGCGACTCATTGCAGCACCTCGTCGATGACAAAGTTGACGACCGTCGTTCCTGCATCGTCGGTTTTGCAATTCACATTTTTCCCGACAACCTGCGCCATGGTTTCAAGAGAGCGAATTTGACGCCGCTCTTCGAAATACGCCTTCCATTGCTTTTGACGTTCGGACAATCCGCTTTCGCCATGCTCGAATCGTGTGGAGACGAAACTAAGCTTTCCTTTGTTGTTCACAACGCCAAACCGTTCTACGTCTGTCGCAAGAACCCCCAGGACTTCTCCCTTCGGTTTTTCGATCGGACTGCCATATTGGTTGTTTTGCACTTCAAAGGTTTTCGTCAGCTGCATGTTGAAATGTGCTGCCGTGTCGTCCAAGGCCTTTTTTGCAATGTCCGCGCGGATCTCGGCCCAGTCAATCTTCTTGAGCTGATTCGCGAGTGCTCGGTTCTTGGCGGCAATTTTCTCGATTGCCTCATTGATATCTTGGCCTTGTTCCAAAGCCTCTTGCCTTGCGGCAATCCAGTGACGTGACATGGGTACCTCTTCCAAAGGGGGAAATTTCCTCTGGTTTCTGCCGCTTTTTTGCAAACGCGGAAGGAATCAATGGAAATGGAATTCGATCGGAAACATTAGGGAAAAATGATGAGTTTGTCAAGGAAATGTGTCGTGCTAGAATACGTCCATTATGAAACATCAAACACACGTCTCGTTTATTGGTGCGGGGGAGATCGGTTCTGCTCTTGTGACACTTGTTTCACGCTCGGGGGCTCACATCGAACAGTGGGATGTTGATGCGTCAAAAGTCCCAAATCAAAAATCTCTGAGCGAGGTCGTATCAACCGCGGACATTTTATTTTTCTGTGTTCCGTCCTGGATTTTGCGCGTAGCTGTGAAACCAATTTTGCCGCATTTAAACAAGAAAACACTTTGTGTGTTCGTATCGAAAGGGATTGAGACAAAAACAAACCTTTGCATCGATGGTCTCGCAAAAGACATTTTGCCGAAGGGGCAACCAATCGTTCTTCTCTCTGGCCCCATGCTCGCAGAAGAATTGATCGACGGGCACGGAGGTGCCGCGTGCGTGGGAACAAAGTCTCTCGCAGATTTTAAAAAGATCGATCAGATTTTCACCGAAGAAGATTTGCACCTGACATTTGCTCCGGACGTGAAAAGCGTTGCGATCGCCGGCGTGTTGAAAAACGTTTATGCCATTGCGCTTGGCATTGCGATTGGTCTCAAGTGGGGGGATAATCGAAAAGGATGGTTGATTGCGCAGTCTGTACAAGAAATGATTGAGATCACAAAACGTTTGAAAGCAGATCCGTCGTACATTTTAAGTCAGGCAGGTCTTGGAGATTTTATGGCAACGGGAATGAGCACGTATTCTTCAAACCATTCACTTGGCAGAGAGCTTGCAGAATCTTCTACACACATGCGTAAGAGTGAAGGATCACAAACAATCCCGACGCTCGTGAAAATGATCGGATTAAAAACGATGAAGACGCTCCCCATTCTTTCCGTTCTTCATACACTCTTGGAAAAAGAAGGGGATACAAAAGATCTTTTTGAAAAATTATTTCACGCTTAGGAACGGAACACACGATTGACACATCGTGTGTTTTTTTCTATTCTGGGCTTATCTTTATGCGTATTTTAGGAATCGAATCCAGTTGTGATGAAACCGCGATGAGTATTGTTTCAGAAAACGATGGCGTCATTGTGATTGAAAAGAGTCTTGTTGCTTCACAGATTGATTTGCATAAAATTTACGGCGGTGTTGTTCCGGAAGTTGCGGCACGCGAACATGTAAGTGCGATTTTTCCAATGCTACTTGAAATGAACATATCTCGAGATGGTCAGGAAATCGATGCAATATCGGTGACGGCAGGTCCGGGACTTGTCGCCGCGCTTCGTATTGGCGTAGAGCTCGCAAAAACACTTGCGTGGATGTGGAAGAAACCACTTGTCGCAGCGAATCATCTCGAAGGACATGTTTACTCTGTTTGGTCACAAACCCCCACACCTGCTTTTCCCGCTCTTTGTCTTCTTGTTTCTGGTGGTCACACAGAATTATTTTTGATGCGAGATCATGGACACTACGAACTCATCGGGATGACACGCGACGATGCTGCCGGAGAAGCGTTTGATAAGGTCGCAAAACTTCTCGGGCTCGGATATCCAGGTGGGCCGGCGATATCAAAGATTGCTCTCGAGGGAAATGCATCGGCCATAACGTTTCCGCGTCCAATGTTAGAGAGCGGAGATTCAGATTTTAGTTTCTCGGGATTAAAGACCGCTGTGCGAGTATATCGCGAGGCACATCCCGAAGCATCTGTTGCGGACATTGCTGCATCATTCCAACAAGCCGTTGTAGATATTCTCACGATTAAAACACTTGCAGCGGTAAATCGATACGCACCAAAGTCTGTGATTTTATCTGGAGGAGTATCGGCGAATCGTGCACTGAGAGAATTGCTTTCTAGCCAACTCGCACAACAATTTCCAGACGTAACATTTCATGCACCAAATATAGAGCTTTCGGGTGATAACGCGGTCATGATTGCCATCGCAGGACTTCACCGAGCAAAGCAGAATGATTTTGTAGATCCACTCACGCTCGAAGCCAATCCAAACATGCGACTTGTTTAGTTGTGTCATTGCGAGGAGGAGTCATCGACGACGAAGCAATCTTCCTAGCTTAGACTGTGTTGAAAAGATCGCTTCGTCGTCGAACTCCTCGCAATGACTAGAATTTCTTGTATGATTTCAAATTCTTTAGAAGAAACAAAAAATATCGCACACAAATTTGCGTCAACACTTGTTGGAGGTGATGTTGTGTTCCTTGAAGGTGACCTTGGGGCAGGGAAAACGAGTTTTGTTCAGGGTGTGCTCGAGGCACTTGGATATACGGAACCAGTCCGATCTCCGACGTTTTCTATCATGAACATGTATTTAATCGCGAATCATCCTACAATCGAGCGCGTGATCCACTTGGATTTTTATCGATTCGAATCACCGCGCGAAGTTCATTCACTTGGACTTGAGGAGATGATGGAAAATAAAAAAAATGTATTTATGATTGAATGGCCGAAAAATGGAATTGAAAACGGTTCTGATATTCGATATACTAGATCTATAAAATTTCGATCTGTGAACGAACAGACGCGAGAAATTCTCATCTCATAATATGTCCTACGCAGAAGCAGGAGGGTATCGAGCGGGTGGTGCACCCGTAAGAGCCGCCGCAACAAAATTTGATGTCATGTATCCGGCAAACGGAGATTCCGAAGCGGCTGCATTATATTTGCGTGAAATTTATCGTGGACGTGATGTTCAGCCAAAGATTGATGAGTTTGAAAAAGTTCCACTTGCAAAACGAACGGAAGATAAACAGTTAGAACGTCAACTAGAAATGAAGTACAAGATGTCCATGGGAAGAGAGACGACGGCAACAGAAGAAGGCGGAGTTCTTGAGCAATTTTTGATTTGTGAATCAGATCGCAACGATTGGCTCGGTGGATCTGTTTTTCGCACAACAAAGTTTGATGACTTTAAAGGAATTGATGCTGTTTTGGAGTGGGATGAAGCGGATCGATTCGGTCGCTATCCACGTTTGCTCGTTGATTACACGACCTCACAGTTGCCAGAGCGTGTCGCACAAAAGAAAGAAAAATTAGTGCACGGAGGACGTGTTGAATATTTTCGTTCGCCATTTGAGCTTGATGAAGATGATGTCGAAAAAGAATTTTCGCTTTATGACATGCCTGTTGTTATATTAGGAATTGAAAAGACATTCATGCCAAAAATCGCTGGGATGGCAAAGTCCCAAGAAAAAGGACGCGTTATCCGTGATGGAAAAAAAGTGGTTGATATTAAACAGCAAGCGTTTAGCGAACATCCATTGCAGATCTTGTTACTTGAACAAGCGATTGCACAGGTGGACGTTCAGGTGCGTGCTGCCGCAGCCCGACTCTTGAACTTAGAAAAAACGATCGGAGATAGGGAGGCAGCAAGTACGTTGGATGCACTTCGTTTTCGAATTGGTGGTGGTCGCGTTACGGCAAGTGAGATTATTGATATGCTTAAACGTATAGAGCCAAATCTGCATGCATATCAAGAAAAAAATAAGGACAATGATGTGGTAAGAAGCCATGTAACCTCTACGATTCCTAAATGGGAAAATGTCGCAGCGGTTTATCAACTTCTCACAGAAAAAATGGGAGACGTTCAGGCAAAAAAAAATGCCGACCAATTACTGGCGGCACGAGCGTGGCGAAATGCCTCTGTTACACACAAGCTTCTTACACGTGTGTAGATGGTTCGAGAGAGTCACCTCCAAAGTACTTGTCGTACAGTTCTCCGAGGGTAGGAATGTACTCAGCGCCGCTTCGAACGATGTCTGTCTGCCGTTCAAGGAGAGCACGTTGAACTTCCATCGCATCGATGATGTCTGGATCCGTTCCCTCAAGCCGCTTCGCAAGGTCAGGAGGGAGTCGCTTGATAAGAAGCAGAGGTTGCTTCTGAGCCATGACTCCTCCTTTGTGCATGGAAGGGAGTACAGAACCTACCATGTGAAGTGGAAGCCGTCAATGTATTTATGGTCATATAAAAGAAAACAGGGCAAAAGCCCTGTTTTTTTATGCGCTTTCTCCTGCGACACGTAGGATTTCTTCAACGGTCGTGAGACCGTCGAGAACTTTTAAAATTCCGTCTTGTTGCATAGTGGTCATTCCTTGTTTCTTTGCGAGTTCACGAACTTCATATTCCGAGATCTTTTCAGACATAGCAGCTTTGATCTCTTCGCTCATGGTGAGAATCTCGTAAATACCGAGTCGGCCTTTGTAACCGGATTTATTGCATGCATCACAACCTTTTCCTTTGAAAAACTTCCATTCTGCTTCTGGGGCAACAACCTCTCCGGATTCGGTGGGAATGGTACTGGTAACTTTTTTGACGAACTCGAGCTGTTCTGGCGTGAGCTGAACTTGTTCCTTACAGTTTGTGCAGACTTTTCTTGTGAGGCGTTGACCGATGATGGCGTTCAGTGCTGGAGCGAGCAAGAAAGGCTTTACTCCCATGGAAATGAAACGGGGAACCGCTCCGGCTGCGTCGTTTGTGTGAAGGGTGGAAAGAAGTAAGTGACCCGTCAGAGCGGCGTTGATGGCAACGTCTGCTGTTTCAAGGTCGCGAATTTCTCCGACCATGACAATGTCTGGATCTTGTCTCAGAATGGATCTGAGACCACCAGCAAATGTGTAATTTTTTGCGTGGTCGATTTGAGATTGGTTGATTCCTTCCAGCTTATACTCGACTGGATCTTCAAGGGTGATGATTTTTACGCCGGGTGTATTTAACTTACGAAGAATTGCGTACAGAGTTGTTGTCTTACCAGAACCCGTCGGTCCGGTTGTCATGACCATTCCGTGAGGTTTTTCGATCTCCTTCAATAATCGTTTTTCGGCGAGCGGACGATAACCTAGCTGTGAGAACTCTACGTTAATGGCACTTGGTTTCAAGATACGCATAACGACAGATTCTCCGTACGCGGTTGGGATGGTTGAAACACGAACGTCTGTGTCGCCTGATTTAAGAAAAATGGTGAAGCGTCCGTCTTGTGGGCGATCTACGACGTTGATTTTAAGTCCGGAAATAAGTTTGATGCGTGCAATGATTTTTTTCCAAAGGTCTGCACCAAGTGACGCGACTTCTTGCAAGATTCCATCAATACGCAAACGAATAATGATTTTCTTTTCTTCTGCTTCAATGTGAATGTCAGACGTTCCGAATTGGAGGGCGGCCGCAATGACGATGGTAATGATGTCTGTAATTGAGGCGGAACCAATGACGCCTTGAACATCTCCGTATGATTTCATGCTCGCTTGGAAGGTTTCGAGCTCATCATCCGTAATCTTTACACCTTTGATGATGGCTTTAATCATGGGAAGCGTGTCATATGCTTTGATGGCCACACGAAGACTTTCTTCAGAAATTTGATAGATCCCACCGTTTGCTTTTGTGCGTTCGCCAATTTGGTACACAAGTTCTTTTACTTGTGGGCTTTTTGGATCAACCGCTGCCAAGCGAACTTCTGTTCCTGTGTACAAAAAACAAATCGTTTTGAGCGATTCTGCTTGTTCTTTTGGAACTTGTCTTAGTGCGTCTGGAGAAATAGGGAACCCTTTGAGGTTCACATATGGAATCCCTGCTTTTTTTGCGATCAGGTCTGTTTCTGATTCTTTCTCTTTCAGACGAACCTCATGCATTTTTTCTGTGAGAGCAGATGTTGCCGTTGGTGTTCCAGTGTCTGCGGCGGCATTCTTTGCGCCCACGTGCTGCAGCAAGTCTTCGATGCTTTGGGTATCATTCGACATAAAACAAAAACTGAAGATAATTCTTCTTCAGTTTACTTGTTTTTCCGGATCGCTGCAATTAGGAACGTTGAAACATTCTAAGGAGTTTTGCGAGAGGAAGCTTGGGGTGTGAACGGTGTCCTGTGCGTTTATAAAAGAGATACCAGGCACTGTATTGGAATGTCACCATTCCTCCTCCGAAGGCGAATACGACGAGGAGGGCGAAGAGTCCATAAAGGACGTTTGCGATCACAAAGATGACGAAGGATCCTGTGAGAAGGGATGTTGTGTAAACAAGTGCGTAGGGAACACTGAGTGCAATGACGAGTCCAAGAAGAACGAAACAAGAAAGGCTGATCAGACAAAATACAATAAATGCGTATTCAAGGGTTGCAAGCCAGTGCGTTTTGAAAATGTCCCACGAGGTTGCAATAGCTTCTGCAACGGTTGATTCTGTTTCTATGACATGAATAACCGAGAGAATGGAAAGAATGCTTAAAATGAGAACGGCAGGGAAGAAGATCAGAATTTGAACGAAGGCGATGGAAAAACTGTAAGAAGAATGTTGTGTGTAATACCAAAGCATTGGGAGGGTTGTGACGCAAACTAAGATGGCACCAAGAATTTTTGTCAGAAAATCTATTGCGAAGATGCGAAAGAGGTGGTCATGTGCGCGCTTGCGAATGATGTTTGGGTGTTCATGTGTTGGAGCCTTGATTCCATGGACAAGGGAAGTTTGCGAAAGAACCGCAAGAAACAAGAGACCAATAACAATGAGCATCATACAGATGATCATGGCACCAATCTGAAATGAACCAAATGTGCGGAGTTGGCCAACGTATTGGCCCATCATCGTGTACCCAGAGAATGACGTGTCGAGTAATTGGCGCATGAGGGATCCGCCAAGTTGAACGCGACGAATGCCTGTTGTCGCAACGTCCATAACACCACCCGTTGAAACGAATGCAGCAAAGATACCAAAAATCCACAGCGTTTTACGTTGCCAGGTGAGGCGCCACGCCTCACGCAAAAGCGTACGATAAATCGCTGTGGAATTTTTGTCGTTCATATATCCGATAAGATTATGCCGTGTACGTAGCTTGTACAGCATTGCTTCCGGAAAAGAGTGCGTCGAATTCTTCTTTTTCAAGAACTTCTTTTTCAAGAAGTGCTTTCGCAATCTTATCCAGGTGCATTTTTTCTTTTCGGATTATACCACGAGTTGTTTCAAGCGCGCCATTGACGAGTTTCTCAACTTCAAGGTCAATGAGCTCTGCAGTCTTTTCAGAATAGTTTCTTTGTTCATGGATTTCTTTTCCAAGAAAAACCATTTCTTGATGTTCTCCAAATACGCGAGGCCCGAGTGTTTCACTCATTCCATAGCGTGTAACGAGTTCGCGTGCAAGACGTGTGCATTTACGAAGATCATCAGAGGCACCTGTTGTGACATCTCCGAATGTTTCTTTTTCTGCAACGAATCCTCCGAGCATCACCGCGAGGTCTGCAAGGAAGTCTGCACGTTTGTGAAGATGTTTGTCTTCACCCGGAACTTTCATAGTGTACCCACCGGCAGATCCACGTGGAATAATGGAAACTTTGTGAACAGGATCAGAATTGGGAAGGATGTGCGCAATGATGGCGTGTCCTGCTTCATGATACGCCGTGACCTTCTTTTCTTCTTTGCTCATGACAGAACTTCTACGTTCCGGTCCAAGCATGACTTTTTCAATGGAATCGAGAACGTCTTCTTGTGTGACCTTTGTGTCATTGCGACGAGCGGCGCGAATGGCCGCTTCATTGAGAAGATTCATCAGATCCGCTCCGGCCATTCCGGCTGTGCGTTCTGCTACGCGGCGCAAATTGATTTCTGCGACGAGCGGTTTGTTTTTTGCGTAGATAGTGAGAATTGCCTCACGTTCGTTGATGTCCGGGAGATCCAGGATCACGCGACGATCAAAACGTCCTGGGCGAAGAAGCGCTGGGTCCAAGACATCTGGGCGGTTTGTTGCCGCAATAACGATGACGCCAATGTTTGCATCAAAGCCATCCATTTCAACCAAGATTTGGTTTAATGTTTGTTCACGTTCGTCATGAGATCCACCGAGTCCGGAACCGCGCTGGCGACCAACGGCATCAATTTCATCAATGAAGATGATACATGGCGCTGTTTTCTTTGCGCGTGCAAAGAGATCGCGTACGCGAGATGCTCCAACCCCCACAAACATTTCAACGAATTCTGATCCGCTCATGTGGTAGAAGGGAACACCCGCTTCACCCGCAACCGCGCGAGCAAGCAATGTTTTTCCGGTTCCTGGGCGACCCATGAGCAGAACTCCTTTTGGAATTTTTGCTCCGAGGTCGACGAATTTTTTTGGACTCTTTAAAAATTCAACGACTTCTTGCAATTCTTCTTTGGATTCTTTTGCTCCGGCAACGTCTGCAAATGTAACTTTTTGTTTTTGGTCTTTGTTAAATTCTTTTGCGTTTGAATTTCCAAATTGCATGGCTTTACTGTTTGCCCCTTGCATCTGGCGAAGCATGAACCAAAACACGATGATGAGAAGAAACAACGGAAGGAGTGATGGCAAGATAACGCCAAGAATATACGATTGCGTTGATCGGTCCTTTACGGTGATGTTCGCATTACGTAATTGTTCCGCTGTGACTCCGTAATCAATAAAGACTTCCGGAAGAGATACGTTGGATTCTTTGCGTGTTACCTGTTTTGCACCGTCCTTGAGGGTGACTTGGATGTCTGTTCCCTCAATATCAACAGCCTGTACACTTCCATTTTGAATTTCTTCAACCACTTTCGCGATATTCACATCTTCCGGTTTGTCTTTTTTGAAGGTGTAGTTTGAGAAGACAATCGCAATCAGGAGGATTGCAAGAATCGCCACAATGACGTTTTTTGAAAGAGGTTTCATAAGTTTGGGGTTGAGTTCGAAAGAAGGGAGAGAAGGAATTACTCTGCGGCAACTTCCGTAGCGGGTGTTTCAGCTGGAGCTTCTGCAGGTGTTTCTGTTGATGGTTCACTCTTTGTTTTGAGCGAGAGACCAAGACGGTGTTCTTTTGGTTCAATAGAGACGATTTTGAAGGACATGACGTCTCCTGGTTTTGCAATTTGTGTGACGTCTGTAACAGGTTTGTCTGAAAGTTCTGAAACGTGCGCGAGGCCATGAATTTCAGGATCAAGTTCTACAAACAATCCAAATGGGTTTACTTTCAAAACAGTTCCTTGAACCATTTCTCCAATTTTGTATTTTTCTGCAACAGCTGCCCATGGATCTTGGATCAATTTCTTCATAGACAAGAAGATCTTGCTTCCTTCAATTCCGATGATCTCTGCTTTGACGGTTTGACCAATCTTAAGTAAATCGCGTGGATGATCAATTCGTTGCCATGCAATTTCTGAGATGTGTACAAGACCTTCCAAAGAATCAAACTTCACGAATGCTCCGAAGTCTGCAACGGCCGTGACTTCACCTTCGATAATGTCTCCAACACCGAACTTAGAGATGACATTCTTTTGAGTGTCTTCCCAAACGGTTTTTTCAGAAACGATCATTTTTTCTTCTACTTCATTTACGTCAATGACGCGAACATTCATTTTTGTTCCAACGTATGAGCGCAATTTTTCAAGAATTTTGTTCTTGTCTCCACCGCTTACGCGTGGATAGTGTTCTGGAGAGAGTTGAGAAACAGGCAAGAATCCTGTGATGTTTTGCACAGCCACAATGAGTCCACCTTTGTTTGCTTCCAAAATTTTGACATCAAATGTTTCACCGGTTGTGAACAAGCGGCGCAATTCTTCCCAGGCTTTCTTTTGACCTGCAAAGCGGAAGGAAAGTTCCATTTCTCCGTTTTCGTTTTCAAGTTCGATCACGGTTGCTTCAACTTCGCTTCCTGCTTTCATGTCTCCAACTTCTGTACCGCCCGTGAAAAGCTCACGACCGCGCACAACTCCTGTTGCGATTCCGTTCAAATCGATACGGATCTCACGACGTCCGGATCCGACGATCTTTCCGGTTACGACGTCTCCCACCTTGGGGATATTTAAATATTGTCCTTCTTCCATCAGTTTTTGAAACTCTGTCTGTGTGTCCTTCATACAAAAATATTCCGCCAGACGGCATCGATTGTATGAGACCCCTGAAAAAGTAGCAGATTTTCGTTGAACGGGCTGTTGATCCCCACGAAACGTAGGATTTCTACGTAGAGTGGGGTCAACGGGCGCCCGTGAAACGAAAAGATGCGCTTTTGCAGTGGTCTCATGATCGAAACGGTCCAACGGGGCTAGGATTAATAAGTGAAGGAAGTGTAATAGATATGGGGTTTTTTGGCAAGCCACGTCGCTCTCGAGCGACGTGGTAAGCCTTTGTTTGACGCTCACTCTTATTCCACGTATCCTTGTCCTTAATATGTTGATTACTTCTTCCATTCAAACTTGGTCTGGGTTCGCAGATCAAAGCTGTTTTTAGAGAGGTGATTTGTGTTTAACGCAAACCGCCTCTTTTGGGCGGTTTTTTGTTTCTCGACGGAGAAACACTAGGAGGTTTCCATGAGTTTAGAGTATTCCGTATCGATCAGTGATTACGTTCAGGTTCTCGAGTCTCGCAAACCTTCGAAGGTTTTGATCACGGTTCCGCATGATGGACTGTACGGATTCGAACTTGAGCCGTTTCTTTCACCTCGAAAAAACGGGGCAACGCTTCATGACCGCGGTGTTTGGCCGATTGTGCGCGACATGCTCGGTGTGTGTGGAGCAAATGTGATTCGTGGACTTATGTCTCGGCATTACCTCGACTACAATCGAAATGAGACGGATGCGTTTGAGTCGCCGCAGTTTCAGTCAAGCTATCAGGCGTATCATGGCCGAATTTTTCATGAGCTGAGGCAAATGCAGAATCGTTTTGGATCTGAGGAGCTTTTGTTTCTCGATCTGCACGGATTCGGTACACAACCTTCACGTGCGCCGCGTGATGGATTTGATCTTGTATTCGGAACCGGAAATCGCTCTACGATTCCGCATGGTGAACCGGACCAAGAGCTCGCGCGATTTCTTGAAACACGCGGCTACACAGTGTTCTTGCCGACCGAACAGGTGCAGCGTCAGCCGTTTGATCCTCTGAATGGGGGATTCACGGTTCGTGCGTATGCGCGTGAACTTGGTGTGAACGCGATCCAGATCGAAATCGCTCCGCGC
Source organism: Candidatus Uhrbacteria bacterium (assembly GCA_026395055.1). Lineage (GTDB taxonomy): Bacteria > Patescibacteriota > Patescibacteriia > UBA9934 > GWF2-40-263 > XYB2-FULL-45-11. Next base: position 110,112 of record JAPLZK010000002.1, read on the forward strand.
TTTCGACATCGCAACTCCGCGATGCTCGGCACGCGGCTTTCAAATGATCTTGCCACGTTCCTTGCGGAACGGTACGCGATCTAACTTCTGAACAGGGCATTGCGTCCTGTTTTTTTCTTTATCAAAAAACTCGACCATGGGTCGAGGAGAGAAGAGCTGATGTGCGAAAGATTTGGAAGTGTGATCGACTACCGTGCGGGCAATCGTTCTTCCATGGTGCGAATGAGTCGGTTCATTGCTTCTGTTTGTTCCTTGATCGCTCTTGTCTGCTGATCAATGGATTCTTTGATGCCGGATTGTGTGGAAGCAACGGCATCGATCTTGTCTTTTGCCGATTCAACTTTCGATCCTGTCGAATTACACATCGACAGGAGAAAGATAAGAACGATCAAAATTTGGTGCCGTCATCCATGTTTCACCTATCTGTCGCAACGTTGGTTTGGCGACGTGTGAGATTATCGAGACTTGGCTGAATTGTCAATATGACGGGGGTCTTGTACCATATGGGAAGAATTTTCGATTTAACCTCTTTGTATGTCCCATCCACAAAAAGCTCTCCTTGATGAGTTTCAATATGCCATTCATCATTTTGTCCCAACACTTCCAGAAGAGATTAAAGTTGAAGCACAATCCATTCACGATCAGCTTGAATCAGACAAAACCGCGGATGAAGCCATGATTCGTCGTGCATTTCATGATGTTGGGGTAAAAGAATATCCTTACCGTCATGCATATGATGAACTCATTCATACAAAAGAAGAGGGAAAGATGAACCAATTGGTTCTCGAACATGTGGACGAGGCCGTTCGTAAAGTTATCGAACCACATTTGAATGCAGGAGTTCACCTGGACGAACTTGTTCGCAGTGATTTGCTTGCGGAACATTTAACACCAGAACAAATCTACCAAGTTGTAGACGGTATCGCCGTCGCAAAATCAAAATTGGGTGAAGCGATTAAGTCTCACGTGAGTGCGGATGCAGCTGCGTATGATGCCCTTTTGAAGAAATGGAATGATCACGTAAAAATGATTGAAGGAAAACTCGTGGAGCTTCTCGCGTTTGCAAAGAAAGGTGATGAAGGGCAAGCATCTGAAATCAAAGGCAAAGTTCAAATGTATAAAGAAGGATTTTTGGTCACAGAACCAGATCCAGATGAAAAAGAGATTGAAGAAGAGATTAGTTATTGGAAAGAAACGTTTGCAGAGGAAGGATAGGCTTCGTGTGTTATAATCTCCCGCGTATGCAAATTATCTGGAACGGACTTTCGTGTTTTGAGATCATTATTACAACGTCAGAAGGGGAGGTAACGCTTGTTACGGATCCGTATGACAATGCAACTGGACTTCGTTTTCCTCGTACACTTGAGGCGAACGTCGTTTTGGTTTCGCACGATGAAGAAGATGCAAATAACTTGGCGGCTATTGCGGGAACACCAAAAGTCATTGATATGCCAGGTGAATTTGAGGTTCGCAATGTCTTTATGTACGGAATAGATGCTCCTTTGAAGCGTGAAGTAAAAGGCGTTCATGTGGCAAACTGTCTGTTTCGTGTTGAGGCAGAAGGAATGAACATTGCACATTTGGGATCTTTGGATCGCGCGCTTTCAGACAATGAATTACAAGAGCTCGCAAATATAGACATTCTTATGGTTCCTGTTGGGGGAGGAGCAGTTCTTTCACCAAAACTTGCGGCAGAAGTGATTGCGCAAATTGAACCACGTGTTGTCATTCCAATGACGTTTGAACTTCCAAACCTGAAGGAAGCATTGCAGCCACTCGGTGCATTCATGAAAGAAATGGCAGGTGCAAAGAAAGAAGAGATGAATAAATACAAAGTTGCTCGCAAAGATTTGCCAGAAGAAGACATGCTTATTGTGACTCTTTCAAAATAACGTATGCAAAAGCGGGTTAAACCTGTTTCTCTTCGACCTATGACGCGAGAGCAGAAGCTTTGGCTTGCTTTGACCATCCTGTTGTTTGTGGTGCTTATGGCAGTTGGGTGGTATTACACGGTTGCTCAAACACTCAAACGCACCTTTGCAGAATCGCATAAAACGATTTCTGTCCAAATCGATGAGACGAAACAACAATTTGTTGGGAAAGAAGATCTGGCACAGAAGACACAAGAGGCATTTGGGAACATGACACGTTTTTTTCAAAACGCAAATCAGTTTCTGGAACAGAAGCAGCAGGCAGAACAAGTTATTTTAGACAACGTCAAAGAAGAACTGAAACAACCTTCAACTCATTGATATGGCAGAAAAAAAACAACTTCCTGAAGAAGAGGTGCAAGACATCACCGCAAGTGGAATCGGTCGCATTGAGCGCCGAAACATTGCGGATGAAATGCAAACCGCGTACTTAGATTACGCTATGTCTGTGATTGTCGGACGTGCTCTTCCAGATATTCGTGACGGGTTAAAGCCTGTTCACCGCCGTATTTTATATTCCATGTGGCAAACAGGGTTGCGCTCAAGTGCAAAATTTAAAAAGTGTGCCTCTGTCGTTGGAGATGTGCTTGGAAAGTATCACCCACACGGAGATTCTGCTGTGTATGATTCTCTTGTGCGTATGGCGCAAGATTTTTCCATGCGTTATCCACTCATCCGCGGACAAGGAAACTTCGGTTCGCTCGATGGAGACCCAGCAGCTGCGTACCGATACACAGAAGCAAAACTCGAAACCATCTCAGAAGAACTTTTGGTTGATATTGAAAAAGAAACCGTCGACTTCATTCCAAACTTTGACGGAACACATAAAGAACCAAAAGTATTACCTGCAAAACTTCCAAACCTTCTTATCAATGGAACGGTTGGAATTGCCGTTGGAATGGCGTCCAACATTCCACCACACAACCTCGGTGAGGTTTGTGATGCTGTGCTCGCTTTGATTAAAGATAAGGACACTTCGATTGAAGATCTGTCCGAAATCGTAAAGGGGCCAGATTTTCCAACCGGTGGAATCGCCTACAGTAATGCTGATATTAAAACAGCTCTCGCGACTGGTCGTGGGGGAGTGGTTGTGCGTGGAAAGACAGATATTGTGGAAGACAAAAAAGGAAACTTCGCCATTATCATCACGGAAATTCCATATCAGGTAAACAAAGCAAACTTGCTTATTCGCATTGCGCAAAATGTGCGCGATAAAAAGATTGAGGGGATTAAAGATCTTCGTGATGAATCCACTTCAGAGGGTGTACGTGTTGTTGTTGAGCTGAAGAAGGATGCATATCCAAAAAAAGTTTTGAATCGCTTGTATCAAACAACGCAGCTTCAAGAATCCACGCACTACAATATGCTCGCGCTTGTTGAAGGTGGAATTTTGCCACGCGTACTCAACCTCAAGATGATTCTTGAAGAGTATTTGAAGCATCGCCAAGAAGTGGTAAAGCGTCGAACACAATTTGAGCTCACACGCGCGCTTGATCGCGCGCACATTCTCGAAGGGTTACGCATCGCGCTCGCGCAGATCGATAAGATCATTGCCTGCATCAAAAAGTCCAAAGATAAAGACGAAGCACGTGTTAACTTGATCAAACAATTTAAATTGTCGGAAAGACAAGCTGTCGCAATTTTGGACATGCGTTTGCAACAGCTCGCAAACCTTGAAACATTGCGCATCGAACAAGAGTACGCAGAAAAGATGGCGCTCATCAAAGAGCTTGAGTCTATTCTCGCAAGCGCAAAAAAGATGATGATGGTGATTGCAGAAGAAGTAGAAAGCTTGAAACTCAAGTACGCTTCTCCTCGCCGCACACAAATCATCAAATCGGGAATTAAAGAATTCTCCATTGAAGACGTTGTGCCTGACACAGAGACCGTTGTCATGATCACAAAAGCTGGATACATCAAACGTATTGATCCTGATACGTTCCGCACGCAAAAACGTGGCGGAAAAGGTGTTGTCGGTATGGCATCCAAGGAAGAAGACGAGGTTGAGCAAGTCTTCTCGACCACGACGCACAAAGATCTTTTGTTCTTCACCACACGCGGTCGCGTGTTCCAATTGAAGGCTTACGATGTCCCCGAAGCTTCTCGCATTGCGAAAGGCCAAGCGCTCGTGAACTTCCTTCAGCTCGCGCCAGGTGAGTCTGTATCCGCGTCGTTGTCTATGGATGAACTCGCGGATTCAAAGTTCTTGCTCATGGTGACAAACAAGGGAACCATCAAGAAAACAGACTTGTCCGAGTACGACTCGGTTCGCAAATCTGGACTCATCGCAATTAAGCTGAAAGACGGCGATAACTTGCAATGGGTTCGTCCAACATCTGGAAAAGATCAGATCATGCTTGTGACATCTGGCGGACAAGCGGTCCGATTCGAAGAAAAGGGCGTGCGCCCAATGGGTCGCGTCGCATCTGGAGTTCGAGGAATCAAGCTGAAAGGTGATGATTCTGTGGTCGGAATGGGAATCATTCCAGGCTCATCCTCGAAAAAGCCGGGTGAGAAGGAAATTCTGGTTGTGATGGAAAACGGATACGGCAAACGCTCGGATCTTATCGAATACAAGGTTCAAGGACGTGGTGGATCCGGAATTAAAACCGCAAATATCAGCAAAAAGACAGGAAAAATCGTCGCGGCCCACATTGTAGACACCAAAGACGAGCGCGATATGTTCATTATTTCTGGAGCGGGTCAAGTTATTCGGTCTTCTCTCAGTTCCGTGTCCGTTCTTGGTCGCGCAACCCAGGGAGTTCGCATCATGCGCTTCAAAAAGCCTGATGACACGGTTGCAAGTGCAGCCCTCATTTAGACAAAAAGACTGTGGTTTTTGCCACAGTCTTTTGATTTCCCCAATGAATCATTGACATTTTGCGGATTTTATGTTATTATGCCGCGTCATTTGAATCTCGCACAGGGCGATTTTTGGTGACGTGCAGTGTCTACATTTGTTCGCTCCGAGCCTCGCGACGGAATCTCCGTCACAAAAGCTTGATCGGAACAAAATGCGGAGGAAGTAATGGCAAAGCAGTCCTGGAGAATTAAGCTCGAGCAATGGCTCGCAGCAAATGGTGACGACGGCATGTCCGGAGTTGTGGATCATCTTGCGATTTTGACTCGCACAACGAGTCTTGTGCGCAAGCCTGGATTCAAAAAAGCTCTGGAGAAATTTTTGGACGAATGGGCCGGTCTTCCCGAGCAGAAGGAAGATCCGATCCTGCGCCGCCTGTTCGAGGACGAAACAATCACCATCGCCCCGTGCGACGGTTCTCGTTACATCGGCAAGCAGGAAAAGACGTTCGTCGCCGGCATCGATGGTGATTTCGAGCGATGGAATTTGAACAATCGCGGCAAGTCGACCGATGCGGCGAACGTTTCCGTCTTTGAAATGATCAAGGACGCGACGTTCGCACAGATGTTCGGCTCCCTCGGATCGGATCTCGACAAGCTGTGTCTCAGCCAGGATCAGATCATCAAGTTCTGTGAGACCAATCGGGACAAACTTCGCAAAGACGGCTACGCCACATTCTTTCTCTTCAAGGAGAATGAAAATTTCTTCGTGGCGGGCGTGGACGTGAGCTCCGATGGCCTGAGCGTCCTCGTCGGCCCGTTCGAGCACGACGGTGTCTGGTATGCGGGCTGTGTGCATCGTGTCGTCATCCCGCAACTGACCGTTTGATTCTTATCATTCGGAAAACCCTTAGACCCTTTGTCCCTCTGACTCTTTGTGAGTTGGAGGGATTTTTTGTATAATCAATTTGCAGTCGTGCGATATTTCATGGTCAAGGCTGTGGGGTCACGATTGTTTGGAATGGTCATCCAGAATTTTGTCGGCTACGGCTTGCAAAAGTGCGGTGATGATTCTGACAAACAAAAACTTTTCAGTTGGTGCGATGTGCTTGCGGACTTCTTCGTCCCAAATAAAATTCAGCTAGATTTCTCGTGCACGATAAATCGGCAGTGATCTTGATGGCTCATCGTACAATTCTTCGTGGCGAACGTGAACGTGAACTCGGATGGCCTGAACGTCAACGTCAACCCGTTCGAGAACGACAATGTCTGGAATGCGGACTGTGTGCATCGTGTCGTCATCCCGAAACTGACCGTTTCTCCTCCGTTTGAACGGGAGGAGTTTTCTTTTCCACGTCTTTTTTCCATCCGCCAAGCATTCTTCCAATTTCATCTAAATCAAGGGAAAGTGCCGTATATTTATCGTTCGGGAGACATTTGTTTTCCCACGCGATTTGTAAAAAGAATTTCACGCCATCCAGTTTTGAAATGCAGACGTTGAGCCGATTCATCTTTTGTTCGCCGGAAAGATATTGCGAAACAAAGATTTGTTCGAGCATTTCCAGAAAGTATCCTTCAATTTTTCCTCCGAGATTATGGCGCGATGTTTTTGGAAAATCTGCAAGTAGTTTAAACCAAACAGCATAAGCGCTCCTCGTCTTTGTCATAACCGAAGGAGTTCGGGGGGGGGGATCCAATCATAGACATTCAATGGTGAAAATATGAAAAAATTTAAACGCGCTTATCAAGATATCATAACGGTCGATAATTTACTTCACGCATGGGAACAATTTTTACCGGGCAAGAAGAAGCGGACGGATGTTATTGAATTTCAAAATCGTCTCATGAACAATTTGTTTGATCTGCATCGAGCGCTCGTCGAGAAGACGTTTATACACGGAGCCTATCATGCGTTTAATATCTCGGATCCAAAGCCAAGAAATATTCACAAGGCAACTGTTCGTGATCGATTGCTTCATCACCTCATTCATTCAGAGCTGTATGGATATTTCGATCAGAAGTTTATTTACGATTCTTATTCATGCCGAATCGAGAAGGGGACACATAGGGCCATGAATCGGTTTAGAGAGTTTGGCAGAATCGTTTCGAAAAATAATACGCGTACTTGTTGGGTTTTGAAATGCGATATTCGAAAATTTTTTGCAAATATTGATCACAACATCTTGAAAAGTATTTTGGGTAAGCATATCGACGATAAAGACGTGTTGAATTTGCTTAATCATCTTGTCGATAGTTTTTCGACTCCGGGGAAGAAAGATGTCGGACTTCCACTCGGCAACCTAACCTCACAGCTTCTGGTGAACATTTACATGAATGAGTTTGATCAGTTTATGAAACGGACGATCAAGACCGAGTATTACATGCGATATGCAGATGATTTTGTGATCTTGCACGAGAGTCGAGAGTATTTGAGCGAGATGATTTCAAATATCTCAGAATTCCTTGAGTCACATTTGAAATTATCTTTGCATCCGGACAAATTGTTTCTAGAAACGCTCGTCTCCGGAGTTGATTTCCTTGGCTGGGTCCATTTTCCCCACCACCGAGTCTTACGAACAGCCACAAAGAGACGGATGTTAAGAAATGTTCGGAATTCAGAAGATTTGGCCACGTTTTACTCTTATGAGGGTATGCTAGCTCATGGGAATGGATTCAAATTGATTCGGAAGGCTGAATCATCATTTTCAAAGGTTTTTGCCACAGTCTTTTGATTTCTTGACGCGACCCTCAAAAAATGGTATAAATGATGTAGAAAGTAGGAAGTAGAAAGCATAAAGGGATTCGATAATCTCTTTTTTCTTCCCACTTCCCACCTTTCTACTTTCTACTCACCCCTTTCTCCTTACTCCTATGCCAGTACCAGCCCGTAAAAAGTCGAACGCCTCCGGCAAGCGCCGCCGTTCCCATGATCATCTTACAAAGAAGGTCATGCCAAACTGCCCACAGTGTTCTGCTCCTGTAAAACCACATAACGCTTGCCTTTCATGCGGTTTTTATGGTGGAAAACAAGTTATTTCTGTTGGAACGTCCACAGTAAAAATTGTAAAATCTGCAGCCAAGAAGGCGCCAAAAAAGAAAGCTTAATGCTTTCTTTTTGTTTTCTGAGTGCGGGGTGAGGGCACCTCGCCTATTATTTAAATGTTCTTTTTATGTCAAACAGACATTTGTCCCGAACTATCGCCATGCAATCCCTGTACCAGTGGGATTTTCTTGGCATGGAAGATGAAAAAATTGAAGATATCATCGCATTCAATCGACAAGAGTTTGCGCCAAAGTTCGATGATCAAAAATTCGTTGAGAATCTTGTGCATGGAGTTATGGAGAAACGTGATGTGATTGATGAATTCATCACACGCTTTGCTCCAGACTGGCCACTTGAGTCGCTTACGCTCATCGATCGCAATATTTTGCGTCTTGGAGTGTATGAATTAAAGTTTGCAGATGCGATTCCTGCAAAAGTTGCGATCAACGAAGCGATCGAGCTTGCGAAAGGCTTTGGCGGACAATCAAGCGGTCGTTTCGTAAACGGAGTGCTTGGCGCTGTCTATAAAGATATGGTCGCAAAAGGGGAAGTAAAGAAGGTTGATCAGGAAGTGAAGGAAGAAAAGAAAGAAGAACCTAAAAAATTAGAGGAAGTAATTGCTGAATAATTATGCCAAAGACAGATCTCGCCGATCTCGAGCAAACCCTTGGTGTCACGTTTCTGAATAAGGATCTGTTACAACAAGCGCTTGTTCACCGATCCTACTTAAATGAACATCCAGATTTTCGTCTGGGTCACAACGAACGTCTCGAGTTTCTTGGGGACGCCGTTTTAGAACTTGTTGTCACAGAGCACTTGTACTCACACTTTGAAAATCCAGAAGGAGAACTGACAAACTGGCGCGCGGCGCTTGTGAATGCAGAAATGCTCGCCGAGCTTTGTAATAAACTTGAGATTGAACCGTACCTGCATCTTTCCCGTGGGGAATCAAAGGACACAGGATCAAAAGCACGTAAATATATTCTTGCAAACGCGTTTGAAGCAATCATTGGTGCGATCTACCTCGATCAAGGCTGGGATGGCGCAAAAAAGTTTATTGATGCGCGTGTCTTGTCCGAACTTGAACGTATTTTGAAGGATCAGCTTTATATTGATCCAAAGAGTCGTTTCCAAGAAGCGGCACAAGAGCATGAAGGTGTCACACCGTCTTATAAAGTTTTGTCAGAGACCGGGCCGGACCACGCAAAAGAATTTATTGTCGGCGTGTTTATTGGAAAAGAACAAATTGCTTCCGGAACCGGAATGTCAAAACAAGAAGCACAGGTTGCAGCCGCTCAGGCGGGAATCGAAAAGAAAAAATGGTAAAGAAAAAATCGACTCACGTGAGTCGATTTTATTTTTTTATTGGGTTAGTTCTAGTACGGCTTTGAGTGCGCTTGGTAATTCTGTCGTTCCGCCATCTCCACTGAAATGTCCCATTGCATGCTCAATGATAATCTGTGATCCGAGTTCGTCTCGAAATCGATCTTGATTCTCAAGCGGAACGTATTCATCGTTGTCTGAGAAAATAGCAATCGATTTTGGAAGATGTGATTTTACTTTTTCGATATCGAGCGGACGTTCGAGCCAATGCTTTGCAATGCCCCGAACTTCTTCTTCGTCCTCGAGATTTGTGAGTCTCGAGAGGAAGCCTGCAACAAACACGGCGCCACCAACTTGAATACTCTTGGGAAGCGTTTCGAGATATCTCACAATCGTCTGACATCCCATTGAGTGGCCGACGAAGTATGTATTCTCATCCGCTTCGCCGACGACGTTTGACAGTGCGGGGACCCAATTGTAAATGCGTGGAGCATTTGCTTCCGGCATTTGTGGAGCGATCACTTCGAAACCTTGTTTTTCGAGCTCAAGCTTAAGCCAAGGAAACCAACCGTGTTCTGGGGTGCCATCCCAGCCATGAATCATGAAAACGCGTTTATGCATATGTGTGAAGGATAGAAGCGAGAAGAGGAGAAGTCAAGAATAAAAAAACTTCGAATCAGGATTCGAAGTTGAGAATTACCACAGCAAGTCTTTGAACTTGAGTGTGTGCCGAGTGTCTTCTCTTGCGAAGTGTACGTCGAGAACGTTTGATGTTGTGCCGTGCGTGTTTGGTTTCAGGATTTTTCGCACGACACCGCGAGCGCCTTCTTGCGCGCCGAACCTGCCATTTGCGGTTACGACTTGGCCGCATCGAATACGTCGTTCACCTTGTCGAATCGCGGCGATTACATTGTTCACACTGTATTCGAGGACGAATCCGCCTACGTGTTCTTCACGAACGGTGGGGATGGGAAGTGCGTCATCGACGGGGGTGAATTTTACGTGCACGAGAAGCTCCTGTATGAAAAAAGAATTCTGTGGAACACGATGATATCAATTTTATTTCGTTCGGTCAATGGTTCTTGTGAAAGAAAAAACACGCCACGTGAAGTGGTGTGTTTTTGGTGGTGCACCGGGAGGGGATCGAACCCTCGACCAAGAGATTAAGAGTCTCCTGCTCTACCGCTGAGCTACCGATGCGCATAAACTCTCAAAATTTGCGCCCAGCCAGCTTAGCCCTGTGCTTCGCGCTCGAAGGGCTGTTCGCCCATCTCGCTTGCGGTGCTCGGTCTGCGCCGACTGTGCATCAAATTTTGAGAGTTTATGCATGCGCTTCGTATTTGCATACGGAACATACTGTGCGACAGAATAATACTGAATTGATTGACGAACGTCAATATTTGCATTATGATTCCGTCGTTCAGCATATGCGGGCATAGCTCAGCTGGATAGAGCACCAGTCTTCGGAACTGGGTGTCGGGGGTTCAAATCCCTCTGCCCGCACCAACAACCCATCACCTTGCGTGGTGGTTTTTTGTTTGCAGGAATCATTGACATTTTGGGAAAAACCTGATAGGTTTTGCTCTGTTGAGCGGTTTCAACAGAGTTTATTATCGGAACGGAGGATAGGATGGCACAAAGTAATCCACAGAATAACAATGCTCTTGTTTTTGGGGCTGCTGTAGCCGTGGCGTTTGTATTGATCCTGGTGGCCTTCGTGGCAAGTCATCCAAACCGACCCGCGGTGGAATCTGTGTCAACAACCATTCTGTGTCCAGCCCCACTCCATGAAGTCGGAGTGGATATCTGTGATGATGATGTGGATACGGCATACCTTATGATTCGGAATGAACACTACGTTCCGGATGAACACATTTTGCAGCAGATTGTGACGAGCAAGAAAACGTGGGAGAAAAGGTTTCCTGCGCGACGTATTGTTGCCATGATCCGAACGGAAGCAACGAGCGGTGGAAATTCCATCCTCACCGGGATCCTCATTCACTATAACAACGAATCGAAGTGATTCGGAAAAGGGGAGCGTCATGGTCGCAGTGAAGCCAGTAGATCTTTCGCGCGTAGTTCCTTCCGCGGCATTCTGGGTGATCGGAATCTGTGGCACGATTGCAATCTTCTCTACGTCGTGGTGCAAAGAGGCTCCAAAAACGGCTGGGTCGCTTTCGGCATCTGCTGTGGCGAAAGAGGCACCCACGCCGACATCACAACCCGCTCGGGCAGCAGCCGTTGCTCCCGCCATGTTTGGTGAACTGAAAGTTCAGCCTGGTCCGTGCGAAGTATTTCCCGGAACCATTCAGACGATCGCGAACATCTGCGACGACGGCAATGGTTCGTTCTTCATTCGATTGAATCCAAGCGATGATCCGAATCTTCGCATGGCATACCTCATGGAACGCTTGCGCTCCTTCAGACTCGATCTCCAGGATCGTCGCATCCTAAGTGTGACACCTGTGACGGATACAATTTGCATCGATAACGTTTGCATGCCTCACGTGTTCGGTGCATTTGGTCGATACGAATACATTCTCAAGTGAGTTTTTCTCAACAGTCTCTTCGCGAGGCTGTTTTTTTCTTTTTGCAAAAAGAAAAAAGACGCACAGATGTGCGTCAGAAGTGGCGAGAGGGGCTGTGGAACGTGTGTGTGGCAATGGGCTTCTGAAGAGTCGCGTAGGGTGCGGCAGAGACGCCGGAGCCGCTCGGGCGACGAGCTTTCGGAGACGGGGTGTTGTGCATGTTGAAGGTCTTGCCTTCCACGACAATCTTTTCCGTTCCGGGTTTCTGCTCCTGCAGGCGCCAAAACGCCAAGCGGACGCAGTGTGGTGTGATGTTCGATGAAGGACTCACCGGCATCTTGTGGACATAGCCCACGATCTCGGCGTTTACCGAAATCGACGAACTGGTTTCTTGATAGATTGTTTTTCCACAACCTTTACAGGCGACGGCACTTGGCATGATTTCCCCACTGAACAGTGATTTTACTCAAACCTCACTTGGATCTAAGCGACAAAATCGTAAACAATTTTTGAGTTCTCGTCAAGAAATAAAAAAGAGCGAAATGAATCGCTCAGGAAGGTTGGACGAGTCGAATGTCTGTGGAGCGCTTGGGTTTCCCCATGCGTTGCCAGGTTGGGAAGGGAACGCGCACGTAACACGATCTGTCTTTGAGAGGACAGTGCATGTTGTTTGTGACACCCGTTTTTTCAAATGGGCAAACGCACGTCGCTTCATGAATGTTCTGTGGAAGTGTACGAAACGGAATCATTTGCATTCCGTGGCGCATGCCAAGATGCACGGCAGCGAGATTGGTTGTGGTTGCCAAAATGTTTTCCGACTGATTATCCGCAAGAATGCGACGATAGAGTGCGTCCGCGATCGGCATATGACGTTTGCCGTGAAAGCGATAATCCGGATGAACCCAGAGGGTTCCAAGTTCGCGCCAATGTGCAAGCGGATTTGTGGTAAAGGATTCGCTCCACCGTTTGTGATTCCCTGTGAGATCCCAAAGAGCAATGCATCCGACAACGACATGATTACGTTTGGTGTCGACCGCGATGATGATGTGACCATCTTCCGCAACAGACCTGAGTTCCGCAGAGGTCTTTGTAAGAAGATGTTGTTCGTTCTGTGTTGCGTCAACGATTTGTGGAATCCACCATGCGAAGCGTTTCAGGGCAGCGCCAGAGATGTACTGAATTCCAGGTGTGCGAAACGTATCAAGCATGTTCGCGGGCGATGTGCCAAGCGGACTGGTTGAAAAGATGGTGAGCAAATCTTGTCGGGTCTGTTTATGAAACAGCGAACTGGGCATGCATATCCTCCTTGGTGTCAGGGTAACGAGGAATGTTCCTCGAGGAGAAGAGAATATCGGAATGTTAGAAAAGTTGCAAGACACGCCCACCTTCTTTATGATACGCAGCATATGATTGAAGCGATCTCTGAATCCATTGCAAAAGTTGTTGGGGAGCAAAAAGGCCCAACGGTTGTCCTTCTGGGAGGAATTCATGGAAATGAACGTACAGGGGTTGAAGTGGTAAAAAAACTTGCGTATCAATTTGAACATGGCGAAAAAAAACTTGCGTCCGGAGTGTTGTATTTGATTTTAGGAAATCCAAAAGCGATTGAGCGTAATACACGAGGAAGCGAAGATCACGCGGATTTGAACCGTTGTTTTAAGTATGACGTTCTCGAGCGTGTTCCCGAAACGTACGAGCAAACGCGTGCGCACGAGATTGCAAAGATTCTCGCAACGGCAGATATTTCGATCGATCTTCACGCCACAAACAAACCGTCGGTTCCATTTCTTTGTTGTGCGGTTGATGAAGCCCATGAAAAAATTTACCAATGGTTTGATTGTGATCGAGTGCTCGCCGACCCGCGTTACATCCTTGGTGGTGAGTCTGTGACGACCGATGAGTTTATTGATTTACAAGGTGGCGTTGGAATTTGTTATGAGACCGGACAATCAACAGATCTAACGCGCGTCGATGAAGTGTTGGGTGATGTCATGAATGTGTTTATTGATCAGGGAATGATTGATGGATTTGTGCCAACGCGAAATACAATTGGTCGATCCATCTACGAACTTATGTCTGTCATCAATCTCACAGACGCGGGATTCCGTTACGAAGGAACGCTCGGTGGCGGATCGTTCGAGGAATTTACGATCGGACAAACGATCGGCTATGTGGGCGATGAACCAGTCGTCGCCGAGTTTGATGGAGTGATTGTATTCCCGAAAATTCCGGAATTGCAGACACTTGGGAAGCCGGTGGTCTACCTCGCAAAGAAAATCAAGTAATGTTATGATCTTCTCGTTATGAAATACTCTTCTTGTTTTGCAAAAACCTCAAAAACCGCGCCGGCAGATGCAGATTCCGCGAACGCGAAATTTCTCATTCAGGCTGGATTCGTAGACCAAACCATGGCGGGTGTTTATACCTGGCTTCCATTTGGTTTGGCTGTGCTTAGAAAAGTGGAACAGATCGTTCGTGAAGAAATGAACGCGCTTGGTGCGCTTGAAATTTTCATGCCATCTCTTCATCCAAAGGAATTCTGGGAGGCAACGAATCGATGGGATAACGTGGATATTCTTTTTAAAATTCATTCTCAGACAGATAAAGACTACGCGCTCGGCGCAAGTCATGAAGAGGTCGTCACACCGCTCGCAAAGAAATTTATCGAGTCGTACAAGAACTTGCCGTTTGCAACGTATCAAATCAACACAAAGTTTCGTGATGAGTTGCGCGCAAAGTCTGGAGTGCTTCGTGGTCGTGAGTTTCGCATGAAAGACATGTATAGCTTCCACACCTCGCAAGAAGATTTGTCCACGTTTTATCAGAAGACGCTTGAAGCCTATGTTCGTGCGTATTCTCGATGTGGCCTCAACGTAAAAGTTGTAGAAGCAAGTGGAGGAATTTTCACAAAGAATCCATCACACGAATTTCAAGCGCTCACGGATGCGGGTGAGGATACGATTCTCGCATGCTCGACATGCGAGTTCGGACAGAATATCGAGGTCGCAACCGTGAAAGAGGGTGACGCATGTCCAAAGTGTGGTGGCGTTATCTCGACCGTGAAGGGAATTGAGGTTGGAAACATCTTCGACCTTGGAACAAAGTACTCGGATGCGTTTGATTTGAACTTCACCGATGAAAGTGGTGAACGCAAAAAAGTTCTCATGGGATGTTATGGAATTGGAACCTCAAGACTTGTCGGAGCAATCGTTGAAGCGTGTCATGATGACCGCGGAATGATTTGGCCAAAGTCTGTTGCCCCATTTCAAGTGCATCTCGTGACGCTCAATAGCAAAGACGATGTGGTGAAAGAACAAATCGAGGGAACTGCGAGCGATCTTGTGCGCGATCTCGAGGCGCAAGGTGTTGAAGTGCTTTGGGATGATCGTGAAGACGTTTCACCTGGTGCAAAGTTTGCGGACGCGGATTTGATTGGTGCGCCACTTCGCGTTATTATTTCAGAGAAGTCTCTCAAAGAGGAGTCTGTCGAATGGAAAGAACGTTCTTCCTCAGAGAGTCGATTGATTAAAGTCACAGATGTCATTGCTGACGTGATTGAGTTCGTAAAATAAAAGCGATTTTAAAAAACGAGGTTCTTTGAACCTCGTTTTCTGCCTTTCCCCTTATGTCTCGTACACAAAAACCCAAAGATCCAAATGCGGCACCAAGCGTCTTTACTGTTCTTGGGCCCTACCGATCCTTCGTGATCTGGCTTATTGTGCTTGGAATCTTGCCGAACATTCTGACGCTTTTTTTACCAAAGATTATTTCTGCGGGTGTGGATGCGTACGTGAAAGGGGATCTCAATCTTCCATTGCTCGCGCTTGAATTTGGTCTGTCCACTCTTGGAATTTTTGTCTTATCTTCGATTCAAAGTGCTGTGCAGGTTTATGCGTCCGAGAAAGTTGGTCGTGATCTTCGATCAAAGCTTGTGCAGAAAATTTCTCATCAAGGATATCGATTCATTGAAGAGAAAAATCCTTCAAAGCTTCTCACGAACATCACCTCGGACATCGACTCAATCAAAATGTTCGTCTCGCTTGTGATTGTCTCACTTGTTTCGTCTGCGGTAATCATTGTCGGAGCAACAATTTTGCTTCTCATGACAAACTGGCGTCTTGCCCTTGTTGTTCTCACACTCATTCCACTCATCGGCGCGACGTTCTTCTTTATTTTCAAACAAGTGCGCACGCTCTTTACAGAGAGTCGTGAGATTATCGATTGGTTGAATAAGGTGATTAACGAAAGTATTTTGGGTGCGGCACTTATACGCGTTTTACACTCTGGGAACGTTGAACACGAAAAGTTTACACAAGCAAACAGTCAGGCGCGCATGGTCGGAATTCGTATTCTGAAATTGTTTTCGCTCATGATTCCAATTATCACGTTCGTTTCGAGTATGGCGACACTCGCTGTGCTGACGCTTGGTGGTTACTTCGTTGTGAATGGAACGATGTCCATCGGATCATTCACCGCATTCATGAGCTATATTGTTCTTTTGATTTTTCCGATCCTTATTCTTGGATTCATGAGCAACATCATTGCTCAAGCATCCGCATCATATGCGCGCATTTATGAAACGCTGCGAGCTTCAGATGAAGTGGATGTAGGAAGGATCACAGAATCACTTCACGGAAAGATCGAAGTAAAAGATCTTACGATGCTTTACGGAGAAAAATACGCGTTGAAAGATGTGTCTCTTGAGATTGCGCCTGGAACGAAGACGGCGATTATTGGTCCAACCGCCGCGGGAAAAACACAGCTCTTGAATGTGATGGCGGGCCTTGCAACCCCAACATTTGGAGAAGTTTTGTATGAGGGTCATCCGCTTTCTTCTTACGCGCATGCATCTTTTTACCCGCAGATTGGGCTTGTGTTTCAAGACAGCGTGTTGTTTCAGACAACAATGCGCGAGAACATTGCGTTTAGTACGACCGTAACAGATGAATCTCTTGAGAAGGCGATTGAAACTGCTGAGCTCACAGACTTCTTGTTGTCGTTGCCGCATGGACTCGACACGATTGTGTCTGAGCGCGGAACGTCCCTTTCGGGCGGACAAAAACAGCGCCTCATGCTTGCGCGCGCACTTGCGTTGAACCCAAAGATTTTATTTCTCGACGACTTTACCGCACGTGTAGACGCACAAACGGAACACAAAATTCTTGCGAACATTGAAAAGAATTATCCTGGGATGACACTCATTTCGATCACGCAAAAGATTGCGCCCATCGAGCAGTATGATCAAATCATTTTGCTTATGGAAGGTGAGATCCTCGCGCGCGGAACGCATAAAGCGTTGATGCACGCGTCACCGGAATACGTACAGATCTTTGATTCTCAACGTTCAACCAATGTGTATGAATTACGAACTTAATGCCGAACAAAATAAAAAGAAACTCTCCACGCTCGCAGGCGTGCGAAGCCTTTGGCCGTATCTTGCAGATGAACGAGGAATCTTGTTGTTCGCCGCACTCGCGACCATCGCAAACTCCGCCATCAACTTGTCCGCGCCGCTCTTGATTGCACACGTGGTGGATACGTATATTGTTGCGAAACAATTTCACGGAGTACTGCTGTATGCAGGAATCTTGCTCGTACTTTACATTGTTGGGCTCTTTACGAGTTACGCACAGACGCGACTCATGGGAGGAATGGGGCAGCGCGTTCTCTTTAATCTTCGCACAAAGATCTTTTCAAAGTTGCAAGAATTGCCGGTCGCATTTTTCAATGCAAACAAGGCGGGGGATTTAATTTCGCGTATCAACAATGATACGGATCAACTCAACCAATTTTTTTCTCGAACCCTCGTTCAGTTTATAGGAAGCATTGTCATCATGATTGGTTCTGGAATTTTTCTTTTGTCGATCCATCTTAAGCTTGGAGCAGCAGCACTTGCACCAGCCCTTGGACTCCTTATCTTCACACAACTTATTTCCCCTTGGGTAAAACGTTCGAACGCGGTTTCCCTTACGGCAACCGGTGGGTTGTCTGCAGAAGTTTCTGAAAGTCTTGAGAACTTTAAAGTTGTTGTGGCATTTAATCGCCGAGATTTTTTCCGCAAGCGCTTTGAGGTTGCAAATGACGAGAACTATAAGACAGCGATGAAAGCGGGAATCGCAAACAATATCTTTACGCCAATCTATGGCTTCTTCGCGAACCTTGCGCAGTTGATTGTGCTTGCCTATGGCGTGTATCTCATCTCGATTGGAAGTTTCACCCTCGGGTTGCTCGTTGGATTCCTCTCGTATATTGCGAGTTTTTATAACCCACTTCGCCAACTCGCATCGCTTTGGTCTAGTTTTCAAGTTGCCCTTGCGGGATGGGATCGTGTTTCCGCGATTCTTCAAATGGACAACAACATGGTTGTACTTCCGTATGCGCTCGAACATGCACGAGAAAGCAAAGCTCTTCTTGAGTTTAAAGATGTTTCGTTTCGCTACACAGAAGACAAAGAAGTTTTACACCACATAAATCTCACGCTTGAGAAAGGAAAGACCTATGCCCTTGTTGGGCCAACAGGCGGAGGAAAGACCACAACCGCGTCACTCATGGCGCGATTATATGATCCAACAGATGGAGCCATTTTTTTTGAAGGTCGAGATATTCGCACATTCGATTCGGTTGAGCGCACGCAAAAGATCGGATTCATTTTGCAAGAGCCTATTCTTTTTTCGGGAACGGTTCGAGAAAATATTTTGTACGGGAATGATTCGTACAAAGATTTTTCAAACGAGGATCTCATAAAAGTTTTACATGATGCGGAACTTGAAAGTCTCCTCGTGCGATTCGATGGTGGACTTGAGGCAAAGGTTGCAACCTCTGGGGATTCACTTTCGCTGGGACAAAAACAATTAATCGCGTTCATGCGTGCCGTGCTACGAAATCCCGAGTTGCTCATCCTCGACGAAGCAACCGCGAACATCGACACAGTTACCGAGCAGTTGCTCGAGGATATTCTGAAGAAACTTCCAAAGGAAACAACGCGTGTGATCATTGCACACCGTTTGAATACCATTGAGAACGCGGACGAGATTTTCTTTGTGAACAACGGGGAGGTGTCGCTTGCAGGTTCCATGGAACACGCAGTGGACATGTTGTTGCATGGGAAGCGGGAAAGTTAATTTCGAAATGGATTATAAGCAGGGTGTTCTCACCCTGCTTTTTGGTTACAAAAAACCCGCACATGTTAGGCGGGTTGAGACAGGAAGAACTGTCGGATGGCTTCCGTGTGGGTCGAGAAACAGGCCTCGACGGCTTCGTAGACGATGACGCGTTCGAGAACTTCGCTGTTTGGGACAAACGGAGCGAGGTCTTTTTCGTGAATGGCGCCCGCGAGGCAGAAGCAGAGCAAGGATCTGTGGCCAGTTGCGCTTTCGTACGGATACGGGCGAAACGGTTCGAGAGTGGTTGGATCCGTGATCGCCACACCTTCCTCGTCGAGTTCGCGTGCCGCGCCTGTGCGCCAGTTTTCGATCTCGAGGTAACCACCAGCAAGGGCAATTTCGCCAATACATGGTTTGATTCCTCGTCGTACGAGTGCGAGACCAACTTTTCCGTCTTTGCGAATAACGGGTTGCAGAACAACCATGACAGGAATGGGATTGTCCCAAAATGGGTTACCGCATTCCTGACAGACGCGTGGCCAGGTTTTTGTTTGTGCGAAGGCAACTCCGCAACAGGACGAAAAACGATTGCGTTCATTTGGCATGAGGGATGATCTCCTTTGGAACAAATCGTTGAGTTCGTTCAACGATTTGTGAAAAGGGACGAGACATAGTCTCGTCGAGCGTTCTAGATTGCAAGCATACGATTGATGCCGAGTTTCGCTTGAGCCGCAATGGACTTTTGAATGTGCACCTCGCGTTCATTCGAGATTGGATTGCGCGGATCGCAGCAGTCGTCGCAAAGGACGATTTCAATGCGATCCTGCTCCAGACTCACAAGCAATTTCTCAAACGAGTTCGCTTTCATGAATTTGCAGACGGCCTGATCACTCACAGGAACGAATTCTTTTTCCGGCATCGCTTTACGCAACCGGTAAATCATTCCGCTTTCGGTTGCGATGAGAAACCGTTTAGCGGGCGACACGCGCGCACGTTCGAGCATTTGAGATGTAGAAAGAAAGTAGGCGCGTTCTTTTGGAATCACTCCCGCATTCAATTTCATAAGACACGAGTTTGCACATCCGCATTCCGGATGAATGATGAGTTCTGCGTCCGGATCATCGTCCATCGCATTTTCAATCACGTGTTCGCCAATCTTCTCATGTACGTAACAGCAGGCGTGAAACCCGTTGAAGGATTCCATGTAGACGTCGACGCGCTTCGGATCAACGCCAAATTGATTGGCGGCCTTTGTGCGCATGACGTAGCCCAGGAACTTATCTGGGCACACAAGAATTTGCGAGGTCGGATGTTCTTTTGCCGCGACCGCGATGACACGATCGGTATTGCCCGACGTGCAAATGTAATCGGAAATGCTTTTGAGGTACGCGTCTGAATTGATGTAGGTGATGACCACGCCGTTTGGGTGGAGTCGTTTCCACTTCTCAATCCATGCATGGTTGGTTCCAAAGACGAGCGAACAGCCGAGGGCGTCCGGAGTATCTGGAACAAAGACGCGTGTCTTGTCTCCCGAAATGATTTTTGCGGTCGCGCCCATAAAGAACACACTTTGGAAATCGACGCGCGGAGCTTTTCGTCGATCCACTTCACGACTGAGTTCAAGCGAATCGCCAACAAGGTCGGCGAGCTCATGAAACTCAGGTGGCAGATAATTGTGCGCAGCAATGAACGAGTGCTTCTCCGCTGCACGTGCACGAATTTGGATGGCGAGCTCCGCGAGTTCACGACACCGATCGAGGGTGTAGACACCTGGATACAAATCCGAGGCGAATCGAGAAAAGTTGTCGTGGTACTGACGGGCAAGATCTACTGCATTCATGGAGTCTCCTTCTGGAACAAGACATCGAATGATTCAATGGCTTGGGAAGAAAGGGGAGTCAACGAGAGGGAAAATGTATCGATAAAAGAGCTTTATGTCAATAAAGGCGGCCATCTTAGGGATTAGGGGTAAGGGGCGAGGGGTTCGTAAAGCCAATTGGCTACTAGTCCCTAAACCCTAATCCCTTACCCCTCCCACGATTGACAAAATGCCCAAAATCGGGTAGGATCCTCCCTCGTCTCAATGTGAAATGGCGAGTAGGAGGAAAGCATGTACGACGTAATTGTGATTGGCCACGGTGTTACCGGCGCAGGCTTGGAATGGGTCTTGAGCCGCTATTCGAATGCAACGCGCATTTTGGGTATCGAACGACGCAAGGGCGCCGGCATGGTGAACTCGAATGTCACAAACAATTCGCAAACGCTTCACAAGGGCGATATCGAAAGCAATTATCCGCTCGATAAAGCTTTGCAAGTGAAGTGGGGTGCGGATTTGCTCGGCGCGTTCGTTGATCAGAATTTGCCTCACGGCAAGCTTGTCATACCGAAGCAATTGATTGCTGTTGGTGATGAGGTCGATGAGCTCACGAAACGGTTTCATCAGTTCAAACCGCATTATCCGGACATTCAGTTGTTGGATGGAAACGGCATTGCCGAACTCGAACCGCTTGTGATGGAGGGGCGCGATCCGAAGCAAAAGATTGCGTCGCTCTACAGTCCTCGCGGTCACGCGGTGAATTACCATCTTCTCGCAGAGAAGTTTGTGGATCTCGCAAAGGCGAGTGGTAAAGAGATCGATATTCGCTACAACACATCTGTACAACGCATCGAACGTACTGCGCATGGGTTCAATGTTCATGCCGACGGTGTTGTACATTCTGCGAAGTTTGTGAGCGTATCGGCCGGCTCTGCAAGCCTGCTCTTTGCTCACGCGCTCGGCTACGAGCTTGACCTCGCGCTTCTCCCCGTTGCCGGAAGTTTCTACACCAACAAGCGTGTTGGAGGATTGCTTCAGGGCAAAGTCTACACGATGCAGGATCCAAAACTGCCGTTCGCGGCCGTTCACGGAGATCCGGCTGTGTACAACACGGATGAAACGCGTTTCGGTCCCACGGCTCGTCCACTTCCGCTTCTCGAGCGCGATTCGTGGCGGACGCTCGCGGAATTTCTCGACATCGGCACCGTGACCCCGCGTGGGATCTGGAGCCTTCTCAAGATCATCTCGGATCCGACCATTGGATCGTTCGCTCTTTGGAATATGGTGTTCGACATTCCGTGGATCGGCAAACATGCATTCCTGCGCGACGCGCGTAAGATCGTGCCGAGTCTCGGTATTGATGACATCATGCTCGACAAGGGCGCGGGTGGCGTGCGTGGTCAGCCGATCAGTTTGAAAACGGGTTCGATCGTAAAAGGTCGCGACCGTTTCATTCCGAAGGATGCGCCGATCGCCTTCACTCTCGCTCCGTCGCCCGGCGCATCCTATTGCCTTGGCAACGCGGTCGAACTCGCGCGCGCCATGGTCGAACGTGTTCCGGGATTTCAGTTTGATGAGCAACGTCTGCTCGCGGATCTGAAACTTGACGCGTAAGTATTTCTTCTAAGAGTCTCGCTTCGAGTCTCTTTTTTTTATGCATTGACGTGAAGTTTTTTTTGTGAGAATATTTTGTCGCCTCGTTCTTTGGAGAAGCCATGCTTGATTTGTTGATTGATGCCCATACGCATCCAGACCCTCTTGTCTTTCTGCGCATGTTTCGTGAAGATGAATCGGCGTATCAAACCCTTTTGCAGATGTTGCGCTTTGTCCTGCATGAACGTGAGATTCAACCACCGTTTCATGTGGTCGATGTCCTTCATCGTCATCCATTCGTTGGTGGCGAGCAATTGGTGCCAGGTGGATTTCCTTCGCGCATCAAACGTCCACATCGTGAAGCGCGTCAGGTTGTCCCTGCCGTGTACACGGATTTCGATCCTGAACGGGATTTGGAAACGCGTCGCTCTCAACTGTTTGCGATGTTTGAGGAGGATGATGACGTTGAAGATCCGGAAGCACGCTCGTTGCGAAAATCCATGCATCAATTTTTCAGCTATGCGTTTTCACGTGGCGACCTGATCGCGTGTCATGAACCCATGCTGTTTGTTTCCGGTGGCGGATTTGCAATGCGTGAAGGAGGATTCAGATCGCATCCAAGTGTCAAAAGTATTTTCTTCGTGCCAGATCTTCGCGCACAAGAATCTGGAAAACTCCGCCGTGGTATTAAACGCACACCACAGTTCTCTCATCCTTGCTGACCTCGGTCAGTTTTTTTGTATCAAAAACACGCATCAAGGGATGCGTGTTTTTTTACGCTATCTTTTCAGAATGAGTCCAAGATAAAAGATCCATGTGGCACCAGCGATCAGAAAGAGAAGTGAGCACGCAAGAATCCAAATCAGGAATGCGCCAAGGAACAGGGAAGTGCGGACATGAAATCCAAACCAGATTCCAAGGAGACAAAGTATACACATGACAAAGCTTCCAAATGCATACTTCCATTTATTTTTTCGCATGTCGTCTGTGATCGGCATAGTTAAACCGATCGTTTGCCTTTCAAGGTATCTTTCAAGGCTTTTCCCGCTTTAAACTTAGGCACGACAACAGACGGAATGGTGATGGGTTCGCTTGGTTTTTGTGGATTCACTCCAATACGTCCTTTGCGTTCGCGCGCAGAGAAGGTGCCGAAACCCGCAATAGTGACTTCGCCACCGCTTGCGAGTTCTCTTGTAACGATCTCTTCAAAGAGGGCGATGAAATCATCGCCTAATTTTTTAGAGATCTGCAATTTTTCGGCGATGCGTGTCGCCAGTTCTGCTTTGTTCATATTGCTCTTATTCTACACGATTTATCGAGCGTACTCAATGACACGTGTCTCACGAATAATGGTTACTTTGATTTCACCTGGATAGCTTAATTCGGATTCGATCTTGTTTGCGATGTCTTTTGCAAGTTGGTAGGACGCAAGATCGGTAATTTTTTCTGGATGAATGAAGACGCGAACTTCGCGTCCGGCTTGAATGGCGTAGACTTTTTCGACACCTTCAAACGCGCTCGCTGTGCGTTCCAATTCTTCCATGCGCTGAATGAAGTTCTCGAGTGATTGCTTACGAGCACCAGGGCGAGCTCCGCTGATTGCATCCGCAGCTTTTACGATGGCACCTTCGATGGTGCGAGGTCGATCCTCATGATGAGCGATGGATTGGTAGCAAATTTCTTCTGGGAATCCAAACTTCTTCATGATGTTGTATCCAATTTCTGGATGCGCCCCTTGCATGTCGTGATCCACAGCTTTTCCAATATCGTGGAACAATCCACCTTTTTTACAGACGAAGACATCTGCTCCAAGTTCTTCCGCCATCATTCCAGCCAAGGTTCCAACTTCAATAGAGTGTTGAAGAGCGTTTTGTCCGTAACTTGTACGGAAACGCATGCGACCTAAAATGGAAATGAGTTTTGGGTCAATAGAGGAAACGGGAATCCCAAGTTGATATAACGCATCTTCTCCATTTTTCTTGAGCTCCTGTGACAAAGATTTTTTTGCCTCCATGATAGATTCTTCAATACGTGCCGGTTGAATGCGTCCGTCTTTAATGAGGGCATCAAGCGCACGCTTCGCGACTTGTCGGCGAATAGGGGAGAATCCACTGATCGTAATAATGTTTGGTGTGTCATCAACAATGATTTCTGTTCCGGTTTGAAGTTCGATGGCTTTAATGTTGCGTCCTTCTTTTCCGATGATACGTCCTTTCATTTCATCATTTGGAAGTTCAACAGCGGTTGTTGTTCCGTCTACGGAGACAGAAGAGGCGAAACGTGTGATGGCGAGCGAAAGAAGTTTGCGTGCTTTAATTTCGATTTCTTCTTCGGTCATTTCTTCCATTTTTCGCAAACGACTTTGGAGCGCTTCTTGTGAATCTACCTCGATTTGTTTCATGAGGCGATCTTCTGCTTGTTCCTTTGTAAGCTTGGCGATCTCTTGGAGTTTTTCGTTTTGTTCAAGTTTGATGATTTCGATGTTGAGTTTTACATCTTCAATCTGTTTCTTTTGATCTTCCAGTTTTGTTTTTTTGTCTTCGATCTCGATCAGTTTTTGATCAAACAGCTCTTCACGTTTTTCCAAGCGCTTTTGTTGTTCCTGAACTTCACGACGTCGTGTTTGTTCTTCTTGTTTTGCTTCCTCAATGATTTTGATGGATCGTTCTTTTGCTTCGATCAATACGTCTTGCTGCTTTGCTTTTGTCTCTGCAAGGATTTCTTGTTGTTTGTTCTTGGCTTCGTTTAGAATTTTTTCTGCGCGATTTTCTGCGTCATCTGCCAGACGAGCCGCTTTTGCTTTGCGATACGTATAACCCGCAGCTGCACCACCTCCGAGTCCGACAAGGAGGAGTAGGAATGAAATAAACATAAAATAAAACTTCTCAAATCTTGAGAAGTTCAAACTGGGCCCCGAGATGGCTCGAGGCAAAAAATTCAATGACGTTTGGAATTATCGCAAAAACAACTTCGTGTGAAGACTGAAGTCTCTGGAGCTCTCCCCTGCCTGAGGGGAGAGGAGGAGAGGGGTGGGAGGCAAATTGTTTGTGATAGAAAAATCCATATTCATCGAACAGCCTGAACTTCTGAAGAACTTTTTTCTCAAGAATTACACAAAAAGAGTACCAAAAAGCCGTTCTTACGTCAAACGGCTTAAAAATGATTCTATTTGGATGAGGTGAGATTCGATGTTTGCAGGGTCGAGCTTGTCGAAGGTGAAAGCCTCTTCGATCTTGAATGGTCCGATCAGTGTCCGTCGAAGTTCAGAAACGTACCCACCAACCCCGAGTTTCGCCCCGAGATCCCGAGCGATCGAACGAATATAGGTCCCGGAAGAGCAGTGAATGCGGAGGCTTACTTCCCGCAATGCCCCTCCTGCAAAGGAAGGGTTGGGGGAGGTTTCGAGCGCATCAATCGAATAAATGGTCACTCTGCGTGGTTCCACGAGTGTTGGGGTTCCAGCACGAGCAAGTTCATAAAGCTTTTTTCCCTGGACTTTGATGGCTGCATACGTCGGCGGAACTTGGTCGATTTCGCCTATAAAAGTTTTCAGAGTTTCGTCGATTTGCTCTTTTGTCAGGTTTTCCGTCGAAACAGGCTCTGAAATCTCACCCTTTATGTCGTCTGTGGTAGATGTGGCCCCCAAAACAAACGTCGCTTCATACCATTTATCGAGACCAACGAATTTTTGAAGCTCGCGGGTGCATTCTCTGGAAACCGCAACCAAAAGCAACCCGGTCGCAAATGGGTCAAGCGTACCGGCATGGCCAATACGTTTTTCCTCCGTTAAACGGCGAAGTCGTGCCACGACGTCAAAGGAGGTAATTCCTTCAGGTTTGTCGATAAGAATGAAACCTTTCATAGATATTCGAATCATACGTGATGGATGATGGATTGACAAAAAGGTTCGACACGCATTTTCATTGACCAAACAAGCTTTTTCTTTTATACTCGCACCAACCTATGAATATTACAGAACTAGCTCGTCGTCTTCGTGTTCGCCCTGATGAGCTCTTGCAAAAATTGCCAGAGCTCGGTTTTGCGGTTGGTGCACGTGCCATTAAGGTAGACGACCGCCAAGCACAAAAAATCATTGAAGCGTGGGCAGAAATGAGTCGAAAAGATCGTCTTGCCCGAAAAATGGAAATGCAAAAAGCGCATTCCGGACAACGACTTGAAATGCCAGAAGAAGATCGTAAGCCCGTGAAGATTCCTGCAATCACCACGGTGCGCGATTTTGCGTCTCTGTTGAATTTGTCCGTGCCTCGCATCATGCAAGAGCTCATGAAGAACGGAATTCTTGCAAGTATTAACGAACGTATCGACTTTGATACCGCATCTATTATTGCAGAAGATCTTGGATTTCGTGCGGAGCTTGATACAAATACAAAAAATAATAATGAGGACACTTCGGGAATCGACAAAATTCGCGAACGATCAGATAGTGAAAAGAAAGAAGATTTGGTTACACGCCCACCGGTTATTGTTGTCATGGGACACGTTGATCATGGTAAAACAAAATTGTTGGACGCGATCCGTACAACAAACGTGATGGCAACAGAAGCCGGAGGAATCACACAGCACATTGGTGCGTATCAAGTGGAACGTAACGGTCGTCATCTCACATTTATTGATACTCCAGGGCACGAAGCGTTTACGGTTATGCGTTCTCGTGGAGCAAAGGTTGCAGACATCGCTATTCTTGTGGTCGCGGCAGATGACGGTGTGCAACCACAAACAAAAGAAGCCATTAACATCATCAAATCCGCAAACCTTCCATTCATTGTTGCACTCAACAAGATTGATAAAGAGGGAGCAAACATTGATCGTGTCAAAGGACAGCTTGCGGAACTCGGTATCACATCAGAAGATTGGGGTGGAACAAGTATTGTGGTTCCTGTTTCTGCGCGTGAAGGAAAAAATATTGATCAATTGCTAGACATGTTGCTCCTTGTCACAGACATGGAGAAAGATCACATTGTTGCAAATCCAAAAGCGCGTGCGATTGGAACGGTTGTGGAATCACACGTGGATACAGGAACCGGTCCTGTTGCAACCGTGCTTGTTCAAAGTGGAACGCTTAGTGTTGGGGACACATTGTCTATTCGTGACACGCTTTATGGTCGCGTTCGCGCCATGAAAGATTGGAATGGAAAAACACTTGTGAAAGCAACACCATCTACTCCTGTTGAGATCGTTGGATTTAAAGTCGCACCAGCTGTGGGTGATGTCATGGACGTTCCAGATCCATCCAAGGAATTGAAAAAAATGAAAGCAACAGACAGCTCGATGAAAGCAACAGAAGAAATGGCATCTATTCATCACACACAGGCGCAATCAGAAGAATCCAAGTCAGAGGAAAATAAGAAACATGTTTTGCCACTCATCATTCGCTCAGACGTTCTTGGGTCCCTTGAAGCAATCTTGGGAATGATCGATAAAATCAAACATGCAGACGTTTCCGTAAAAGTTATCAAGAAAGGACTTGGAAACATTACGGATACAGATGTGCAAGACGCAGAAGCAGGCGGAGCGATTATCATGGCGTTTAATACGCGTCCAAACGGAACGGCCGAGATTCTAGCACGTGACAAACATGTCTCCATCCGTAAGTATGATATTATTTACAAACTGTTTGATGACGTGATTGAAGAGTTGAAGAAATTGCTTCCGGCAGAACTCATTATTACGGAACTTGGTGGATTTGAAGTGGTCAAAGTCTTCCGTAAAACAGATCATGGATTTATTGTGGGAGGAAAAGTAAAGAAATCAAAAATCCTCCCAAAGACCAAGTTGCGTATTTCACGTAACGGCGAATATGTTGGTGAAGGAGAGATCCTTGCACTTCAACTGGGTCCAGGAGAAATCAAAGAAGGACAACCCGGACAAGAAATCGGTTTGTCGTTCAAAGGAAAAGTAAAACCAGAAGAAGGAGATATCTTCGAAACATATACAGAAGAGAAGATTACAAAGTTATTTAAGATCGAAGGGATCGACGCGCGATAATAAAATTCCAAGAGAATAAATACGAATATCGAATAACGAAATTCGAAAACCAAAGAAATTATTTACCTGTTTTCGTCTTTCGGATTTCGAGTTTCGAATTTATTCATTCTTGGTGCTTAATTTTACCTTATGTCCGAGCTTGTCCTCACAGAAGAAAATTTTGATCAATCCGTTTTACAGGCAGATAAACTAGTTCTCGTAGATTTTTGGGCATCGTGGTGCGGACCATGCAAAATGATGGCGCCGGTTCTTGAAGAGCTCGCACAGGAAATGGATTCTGTGATCATCGGAAAAATAAATGTTGATGAACAGTCTTCGCTTGCACAGCGTTTCAACATTCTCTCCATTCCTACATTTATTTTGTTCAAGAAGGGGGAAGTCATCGAACAGTTTTCGGGAGCAATGGCAAAACAGGCACTCAAAGATCACGTTGAAAAACACCTTTCTTAAAGCAATAAAGAGTCGCAAAGAATATTTGCGACTCTTTGCTATGTTTATCTATGGAAATACAAGATCTCATCATTATCGGTTCGGGTCCAGCAGGATACACGGCAGCAATTTACGCTGCGCGTGCAGAATTAAAACCTGTTTTATTTGAAGGACAGGTTGCAGGTGGTCAACCGGGTGGGCAACTCATGCTCACAACGGACGTTGAAAACTTTCCAGGATTCCCCGCAGGAATCATGGGGCCAGATCTCATGGTTGAAATGAAAAAACAAGCAGAGCGATTTGGAACAAACATCATTCCAAAAGATGTTACGCGTGTAGATTTTTCCGTGCGACCATTCCTTGTTGTTTCTGGTGACGACGAATATCGCGCAAACAGCGTCATTATTTGTACGGGTGCACAAGCAAAGTGGCTTGGGGTTCCAGGGGAACAAACATTTCAAGGTCGCGGAGTTTCTGCCTGTGCAACCTGTGACGGATTTTTCTTCAAAGAAAAACAGGTCGTGGTTGTTGGTGGGGGAGATGCGGCATTGGAAGAAGCAAATTTTCTTACGCGTTTTGCCTCAAAGCTCACACTTCTTGTTCGATCTGAAACATTACGTGCATCAAAGATCATGCAAGAACGTATGAAAGCAAATCCAAAAATTGAAATTTTGTGGAATACAGAAGTTGCAGAAGTGGTTGGAGATGTAAAGATGACAGGACTCAAATTAAAAAACAATAAAACAGGTGAGGTGTCGGATTTTGCTGCGGATGGACTTTTCGTGGCGATTGGTCACAAGCCGAACACAGAATTGTTTCAAGGGCAGCTCGAACTCGACTCGGTTGGATATATCGTGACGCAACCACATTCAACGGCGACAAGTGTTGAGGGGGTGTATGCGGGAGGAGACGTTGCAGATCATGTGTACCGTCAAGCCATCAGTGCCGCGGGAACAGGATGTATGGCCGCGCTCG
This sequence comes from Candidatus Uhrbacteria bacterium, assembly GCA_026395055.1. Lineage (GTDB taxonomy): Bacteria > Patescibacteriota > Patescibacteriia > UBA9934 > GWF2-40-263 > XYB2-FULL-45-11. The sequence goes on from JAPLZK010000002.1 coordinate 139,658, forward strand.
ACGCAGAACGATTCCTAAGCCGAAACCACTAAAAGACCAACAAAAACATCCTGTTTTATCAGGATGTTTTTTTGTTACATCCATTGACAAAACCGTGATTTTTTGATACATTATGCGCTTCGCGTGCGGACGGCGCGCGCGATGTTCTTGCAACTTGGAGGTGTTATGCAACCGATTCCTGAAGAGGCTTCTTCTTTGTCTCGTGCGTGGAAATGGATTGTTGGCAGGCCACGGAGTCTTGCGGATAACCGGATCTTTCATCAGTTGTCTTTGATTCCGTTTCTTGCATGGGTTGGACTTGGAGCAGATGGACTTTCGTCCTCTGCCTACGGTCCGCCTGAATCCTTCGCCGCGCTCGGTGAACATCGTTGGCTCGCGCTCGCGCTTGCGACCATGACCGCCGTTACCGTGCTCATCATCTCGATGGCATATACGCGCATCATTGCCGCGTTCCCGAATGGGGGTGGTGGCTATGTGGTTGCGACGCGTTTGCTTGGGCCGGTACCGGGAGTTGTTTCCGGTTCCGCGCTTCTTGTGGACTATATGCTCACGGTCACGGTTTCGATCGCGGCTGCGGGTGATGCGCTGTTCAGTTTTCTTCCGGTCGGCGCGCTTGTGTTCAAGCTCGCATTCGAGATTTTCATCTTGACCGGTATGATTCTTCTGAACTTACGCGGTGTGCGTGAGGCGATTCTTCCACTCGTTCCTGTATTCCTCTTGTTTCTCGTGACGCACATCGTGCTGATCGCGGCTGGACTTTTCAGTCCGCATACGACTGCGCCAATTGTGTCACAGGTTACGGTAGGGTTTCACACAAGCTACACCAAACTCGGCATGCTTGGGATGTTTCTCTTGTTTGCACGCGCGTGGTCGCTTGGTGGTGGAACGTATACGGGTATTGAAGCTGTGTCGAATGGTCTTCCGATCTTGCGTGAGCCGCGTGCGAAAACCGCGCGTATCACCATGACGTACATGGCCGCTTCGCTTGCCCTTACTGCTGCGGGTCTGCTCATCTGCTATTTGCTTGCGGACGTGCATCCCGTTGATGGTCAAACGTTGAACGCAATCCTTGCGGAACGCGTCTCACAGGGTTGGCCTGGTGGCAAAATGTTTTCGGTCGTCACGTTGATTGCAGAAGGTGCATTGCTTGTCGTTGGAGCCCAAGCGGGCTTTCTTGATGGGCCGCGTGTCCTTTCGAACATGGCGCTTGATGGCTGGGCACCGCGGCGTTTCGCTGCGTTGTCGCAACAGCTCACCACGCAAAACGGCATTATGCTGATTGGCGGAGCTTCGCTCCTTGCTCTTTGGTATACGAAGGGTGATGTAGGACAGCTTGTCGTCATGTATAGCATCAACGTGTTTCTCACGTTCTCGCTTTCCATGCTCGGCATGCTCCGGAAGTCGATTCGTAAGAAGAGTTTTTCGGACATCCTGTTGTTCACGATCGCATTCGTCTTGTGCGCTTCGATTCTCTGTGTGACGGCGTTTGAGAAATTTCTTGACGGCGGATGGATCACGCTTGTGGTTACGTTCGGACTCGTCATGCTCTTTGTCGCCATTCGCTCACATTATCGCGCGGTGGCAAATCAATTGCCGTCGCTTGATGCAGACTTGCCGCAAATTGAATTGCCGGAAGTTGTCACGCATTCTGTGCTTGATCCGAGTTCTGCAACCGCCGCGATTCTCGTTGGTGGATACAATGGTGTTGGTCATCAGACACTGAATGTGATTCAACAGACCTTTCCTGGTCACTACAAAAATGTCGTTTTCATTGCGGTTGGGACCGTGGATTCTGCAACCATCAAAGATGAACACGAGCTCCAAGTGCTTCGTGCACGGACGCATGAGTCCACACAGCGGTACGTTCTTTTGGGACAATCGCTCGGATTGAATGCAACCGGAATGGACTGTGTTGGAACCGACCCTGTCCAAGAGCTCGAAAAGCTTTGTCTCATTGCAGCAACGGTTTATCCAAGCATTACGTTCTTTGCTGGACAGATCATTTTCGGAAAAGAAAAGTGGTGGCACACGTTCCTCCACAATCATACTGCGGACGGACTGCAAAAGCGTTTGCAAGTTGATGGTCACACGATGGTGATCCTCCCCGTCCGTCTTCACTGAACTCTCGCTCGAGAGTTCTTTTTTTGTTTATAGTGGATAACACATTCTCCGTTGACGCGTTGGATGGTTTCGATTAGAGTGTTTTCTTCACAACGTGTGAAGCGATTTTGAAGGAGTTGTCATGGCGATGCCTACAATGGAAACATGGACAGATGAAGAACGGTGGTTCACGAATAACATGTTGTTGATCACGATCCCATCTCTGCTCACCTTTGTTTTGTCTGTCCTTTTTGGATGCAGTGAAAACTTCTGTCTCCTTGCATACGGATCGATCTGGGCCATCTTTGCCCTAAAACAATTGTGTAGAGAGGATCTGATGGGTAGCACGCCATTCGTCTGTTACGGCGCGCCACTCCTTATGAACATCGTTGCCAATCTGGTCGTTGTTGTCCTTGCCGTGAAGGAACAGCCGTATGTTCGCGAAGAGATTGTCTCGGCGATCATCCTAACGCTCACGATTCTCTGGTCTGTTGTGCGTCAGAAGAAAGATTTGTCGTTGAAACGAGCGTTCGGCGTTCTCGCGATTCAACTTTCTTTTACGGCGGTCACGCTTTACAGCATCGTCACCTATTACATGTCGAGCCATCAGTAACCCTTGAGTCCACTTCGGACTCTTTTTTATTTATCCATTGACATCTGACGCATTTTCGTGTTCACTCTCGTTGGATCAAGGGCGCGGTGTCCTTGAAGTTCCTTGCAACACTTCGATACGCTCAGTGCCTAACGGGGAGACTTCCATGTCGAATCGAGAATCTCAAATCGAGCGAGAGCGCCGATGGGTTGTGAAAAAGTTTGATCCGTTATTTCTTGGTCGTGCGACGGAAGTGCAGCAGATCGTTCAGGGATATTTCGATGTTCTTGAAGATCAAAGCTTTCGTGTTCGCATTATCGATGACGAGCGAGCCATTGTGAATTTGAAGACGGGTACTGGAGAGGTGCGTAAAGAAGAAGAGGAATCTGCTTCTCTCCGACTGGCGCGCATCATGCTTTCTGCAACGTCGTTTCGTGTCGAAAAGACGCGGCATGTCATTGATGGATGGGAACTCGATGTGTTCAAGGGTCCGCTCGCAGGGATTGTGATCCTTGAATACGAAGCACATGGCGACGAACCGATTCCGCCTCTTCCGTCATGGATTCATGATGCGATCGATGTGACGGACTCGCTCACGAATCTGCATCTCGCGCGCATGGCAAAAGAAATAAGCGGCGATGTGAATGAGCACGTCTCGCGCTATCTTGAACCGCGCTTGCCAAAGATTGTTCTCACAGGAGGGCCGTGCTCTGGGAAGAGTACGCTCATGCGTGAGGTGATCGAGAAATACGGCGATCGCGTGCATTGTGTACCCGAGGTTGCATCGATCTTGATTGCGCAGGTTGGGATTCTGCCGAGTGCGACAGACGAAAAACACAATGCGCGCTTTCAACAAATTCTTTATCGTGTACAGCGGTCGTTTGAAGAAGCGGCTGAGTTGCAAGCGATGAAGGATGGAAAGCAGGCGATTGTGCTTGATCGAGGAACGGTTGATGCCGTTGCGTACCTTCATGGGGAAGACAATCTCAAACGGCAGGCACACTTCACGATTGCGACCGGTCTTTCTGTGCGTGCAGAATTGAATCGGTATGCGCAAGTGATTTGCTTGGCTCCTCCGACTCGTGATGTCTTCGAGACACACAGAACAAACAATCCTGCGCGGAGCGAAACGTACGAACAAGCTGTAGAGCTTGGACGACGTTCGCATGCGGCTTGGCATGTGACAGGCTACCCAGAATGGAATTACGTCCACTTCAAACAGGTCGATGGTAAAACATGGGTCGCAAAGCGCGATGCCGCGTTCAAGATTCTCGACTTTTATATTGATCGCTGAACCCATTCGGGTTCTTTTTTTATGTACAAAAAAAGACATCCAGAATGGATGTCGAGAACTATGCGGCGTCTGTAATGGTGACTTCTTGGTTTGCTTCGGCGAATGGCTCTCGTCGAACAAACGGTTGTGAGCGATCCGTGTCGATGAAGTGTTGAAGATGTTTCACATCTGCTTCATACACCATCAGGTCGTACATATTTCCGTTTGTCTTTCCAACAACGGCGCGACAGGAGCGAAACGCTCCGTCATAGAGATTCTCCATTTCACGCGCACCGTCAAAGATGCGACGACGATCTCCGGATTTGTATGCAGGGTCTTCGTCGTTTGGTCGCGTGTGAACGTGTTCGATGACGAGCGGCGTGTTTGGTCGGCCGGCTTTGACGCTTACGCACCAGTTGTCTCGTTTGTTGTTGAGAATGATGAGATCAATCCCAAGCATACAATCTTCGAAAACGGAGGGGAGAAACACTCGACCCTGATTGGTTTCAAGAAACGTGCAAACGGTGCGTGCACAAGATGCGGCACCAACGAAAGAGGTTTCCCAGGCGTACTGATCAATTCCTCCCGCGCGTCCGAGAAGGTAAATCAGGTTGAGTTCTTGTGGGTGTACGTCGATGAGCAATTTTGTCATGCGGTGTTGGATCATACATCCAAGAACAACGCGTGACCTGCGCTCTCGATCGTTCGCCTTGTCGTGATCGAAATGCTTCATGAGTTTGTGAAGCAAGATTGTGTCAAACAAAAGGCGTTCGATGCGAGTGAGTCGAATCATGTAGGGGACGTCTGTGGTTGCGAGGTGCAACTCAAAGATTTTTTCATGCGTCTGAACATGTCCCGTCAGGAACAACTGATAAGACGACGGAACGGACACGGGGAAGCGTGCATAGACGTTTGCACGCTTGATAGTGTCTGGCTGGAAGCGAAGCTTCTCACCCTTTGGTTCCATGGTATTCAGCTCGTTATGTTCCATCAAAAAACGATCCAACACAATTGACCTCACGACGACGGCACACGCCATCTTTGCGGAAAAGGACGATATCGAAGACTACCAAGAGAAACCTGTTGCGTCAAGGCTTTCTGTTTGTGATTGTGGTATAAAGGAGCTGTTATGAAAAATCGATTCACCCATTTCCTTCTCGGAATTCTTTGTATTCTTGTTTTGATCTTTTCGATTTCGCGCTTTTATGCTCCTAAACAAGATCCTCGCCAGGTCTTCTCAAGTGGAATTCTTTCAAAATCCTTTTTCGATGATGCGTATAAAGCGGTTCCAAAACAGTCGCACGTGAGGGTGTTGTCCGTACTCAGCGCACATCATTTATTGATCGCAAATAAAATAGCAGAACTGTTTGATCGGATTGGATCTCGTCAGGTCCGAACGGTTGTTTTATTAAGTCCAAATCATTTTGATCAAGGAAAAACATCTGCACAAATAACGACAGGGAATTGGCAAACCCCCTATGGGATTCTTTCAACAGATGATGCGGCTGTGAAAAAGCTTGTTGCGTCGGTAGGACTCTCAATCGAGCCCAAGACGTTTATGAAGGAACACGGCATTCGTGCACTTACACCTTTTGTAAAACGATCCTTCCCAAACGCACGTCTTGTTCCAATTGTTCTGCATGATGCGCTTTCAACTGAAAAAGCGGATGCGCTCGGTGTGGCTATCGCAAAAGAATTACCAAATGCGGTCGTGATCGCTTCTGCAGATATTTCACATTATCTTCCAGAGTACGCTGCGACATATCACGACGAGGTAACACTTAATGCTCTCGAATCTGATGGGTGTAACGGGTGTGAATTAGAAGTAGATGCAAATAGTGTGCTGCGCGTTTTATTTTCTTCGAATCGTGCTCGGGGTTCTGAAACATGGAATCTAACAGACCACGATTCTTCCCTTGGACTCGGAGTTGGGTCACAGCCAAAAGAAAATACTTCGCATATCCTTGGGTACTTTACAAAGGGGAAACCGAAGAATGAACCATTTGCCGCGATTCACGTAATTGGTGACGTTATGTTAGATCGAGATGTTCGAACAAAAATCACTGCTTATGGTGAAGCATATCCGTGGGAAAATATGCATCGATTTTTATCCGGCTCCAATCTCGTTGTCGGAAACCTGGAGGGAACGATTGGAACTATGACGAGTGATCATGCTTCTGTTGCACCGTACCGATTTATTTTCGATCCAAAATCCGTAGAAGCAATGAAGCCGTATGTTGATTTAGTAAGTTTGGCGAATAATCATTCTGGCGATCGTTTGGCAGACGGGGAAACAGAAACACGTGATGCATTGAGGCAACTCAATCTTCCGTGGTTTGGTTCGTATCACAATTCAGATATGCGAGTGGATCGGGTTGTGGGAAATAGGCAGATTGCCTTTGTTGCTTATCACGCGTTCGCTCCAAATGAAGAAGGTCTGAAAAAAGAAATTCACGATGCAAAAGAGGTTGGGAAATTCGTGATCGTGTATCCGCATTGGGGAACAGAATATGATCCATTGCCAGACGAGCAACAAAAACATCTTGCAGAACTTATGTCAGACGCGGGCGCAGATTTGATCATCGGAGGACACCCACATGTCGCGCAAGGATTCGATCAAATCGGAAAAACACCTATCGCATGGTCTCTTGGAAATTTTGTGTTCGATCAACCCATGTCGGACACATGGATGGCGATGACGCTCGGTGTTATACTGAAACAAAATTCCGTCGAACTTTACTTGTTGCCAGTGAATACAAAGAACGGTCAGCCGACCGTTGTGTCAGATCATGATGCAAAGACATTTTTTTCATCTCTTGCGGCAAGGTCGGCACCAGACTTCCAAGAACAAATTAAACAAGGACATCTAATTTTTTCTCGATAGCTTTATGGAAATCGTTACTCCGTTAATACCTTCTGTGCCACCAATGCAAGAAGTTCCACCACCAACGCAATCAGGATCTGTGTCAAAAAAGACATTGATGATTGTAGGGGTTGTCGTTCTTGTTCTTGTTGCTGCAGGTCTCGCGGCCATTTTGTTCATGCGTCCACGGCCAGGTATAAAGTCTGGGGTCGTTTCAACACAAGGAATGTTAAAGGAAAATGCGACAACAACTCCATCCACAGATCCAAATAGTGTTTCGATGAAGTGGGTTGCTCCTGTTGATGGTAAATTCGCAGAAACAGAATTGCCCGATGTTTTTGTTTCGCTCATCATGTCTACATTTGATAAAGAATATCTTGCGTATATAAATAAAGATGCATCAGGTAAGGTGCGTACCCCAGCAGAGGTAAAACAAAATCTCGAAATGAAAGCGTTCACCATTGGAATGGTATCTGGAGGAAAATACGATGGCTCGACTCTCATGATGGGGGAATGGGTAGAGGGTTGGGAAATGGGTTCGACAGGAATGAATTTTTATTACCTTTTGAATCAAGAGAAGCACATAACCGTATTTGGAAAATACCTTCTGTCATTCAGTTACTTTAGTAACATGGATGGAGATTCATTTACAAAAAAGTTTCACTCAACGGATCTCGCAGAATTTTCAAAAACAGCTTCTGTAGATGATGAGATCTCTCTTGCAGAATTTGAGATTCCAAATAAACTCGCAGATGCAGATGGTCACACATTCACATTCGAGAATCTTGCAAAAACAACAAGCGAGCTTAAGCCTGTTTCTGCGGCTCGTACCATGGAAATGATCGCACCAGATACACAACGAAAATTCCAAATGTCGTTTGACTCAGGAATGTATTTTTCTCTTGTGCGTCCAGATGGGTATACCGTTCATTACAGATACGATATTCCATTTGATGGAGATCAAGGGAAAGAAGTTGATTGGAGTGACGGGACGATCATGGGAACGAGTAAATACGCAACGTCACGTTCAACAGGATGCGGATATTCTTCCCCAGATGTTGTCACAGAAATCCCCGAGATGGTTCCAGGGGGTCATGTGACAGATGTAAAAGGAGTTACGTACGATTTTTACAAACCCGTTTGGGCAGCAAAGGATACGATAAAAGCGGATCCATCCGATGGACTACAAATGACAGATGCTCAGATGTATTATCAAAACTACGAACAACGCTTGTCATGGGATACAACGAACAAAACCGTTGCGTCTTATGAAGGATTCATGAAAATGCATCCGATGTTTCTTTGGAAAGATCCGTTTGGTCGCTGGCTTCGTTTCACAAATGAAAATGTTCAGTCTGCTGCAGAGTGTGGAAAGCCTGTCATTTATCTTTATCCAACCGTTACGTCGAGTATTGATGTCACCCTCGCGCCAAAAGGTGGATTCACCTATACAGAACCCGTGTATCGCAATGGTTGGCGCGTAACCGCTTCACCAGATGGAACATTGGTAAACCGCGATGACAACAAAATGTATCCATATTTATTCTGGGAAGGTCTTGGGGGAACGTATGTTTCCCCACAAGATTTCTGGGTCGTGAAGAAAGCAGACATTCATCGTTTTCTGGGTGTGACCCTTGCAAAGATTGGACTCAACAAAAAAGAAGTCACTGACTTTGAAGAGTTCTGGGAGCCAAAAATGCAAGCGGCGCCATACTACAAAATTGGATTCCACGGAACACGTGTCATGAATGAGATCGCACCAATGACCATTTCGATTCAACCAGACACAACACTCCGTGTGCTCATGGATTACTCAGAATTACAAAAACCAATCGTAGAACACCCACCAACATTAATAGGAACCCCTGTCAGAAAAGGATTTACGGTGATCGAGTGGGGAGGAGTTTTGCGATAAGAATCAAAACGCACGAGTCAATCGTGCGTTTTTATTTTTGGAAGGTTTTTGCTACATTTGCCTCAAGCCCTTATCTTCGATATCATCCTCTTATTATGAGCTATAACCATCAGGAAATCGAAAAGAAATGGCAAGCCAAGTGGGCGGCCGCTCGAACGGGGTATGTTGACGAGTCTGTATCTCGTGACAATGCGCTTTATTACTTGATTATGTTCCCGTATCCGTCTGGTTCCGGGCTTCACGTTGGACACGTGGAATCGCAAGCCGCGATTGATATTTTGGCGCGTATGGAGCGTATGCGCGGAAAGAATGTTTTGTGCCCGATCGGTTACGATGCGTTCGGACTTCCAGCTGAGAACTATGCCATCAAGACAGGTGTGCATCCGTCCGTCACCACAAAAGCCGCGATTGAGAACTTTCACAATCAAATGCAATCGCTTGGTTTGTCTTTTGATTGGTCGCGCGAAATCTCGACCGCGGATCCTGAATATTACAAATGGACGCAGTGGTTGTTTTTGTTGTTTTACAAAAATGGATTGGCTTATCGAAAAAAATCTCCCGTGAACTGGTGTGAAGGGTGTCACACGGTTCTTGCGAATGAACAAGTTGTTGCCGGTGCGTGTGAGCGCTGCGGCACGGTTGTGATTCAAAAAGATTTAGAGCAGTGGTTTTTTAACATCACAAAATACGCAGACCGACTGCTCGCCGGCCTCGATTCGCTCGATTGGCCAGAAAAGATTAAGTCGATGCAACGCAACTGGATTGGAAAATCGGTTGGGGCAGAGGTGACGTTCGGGGTGGAGGGGCGAGGGGTTAGGGGCGAGGGGCTAGCCGTAACGGTTTTCACAACGCGTCCTGATACATTGTTTGGCGCAACCTATTTGGTTCTTGCGCCAGAACATGCGCTCGTTGATTCAATTGTCACGGATGAATATCGATCGGCTATTGAAGCGTATCGCATTGCGGCATCAAAAAAATCTGCGCTTGAGCGTACGGAATTACAAAAAGAAAAGTCCGGTGCGTTTACGGGATCATTCGCCATCAACCCGGCAACAGGAGAAAAGATTCCTGTTTGGATTGCAGACTACGTCATTACCACATATGGAACGGGAGCGATCATGGCGGTGCCAGCGCACGATGCGCGAGATTTTGAATTTGCCAAAAAATATCAGTTGCCAATAAAAGTTGTTGTTGCAAAGGATGGAGAAGAGTTGGAAGGATTTTTTGAAGAAGGCCTCGCGGTTCATTCAGATTTTTTGAATGGCCTCTCGACCAAAGACGCAAAACAAAAAATGATTGCTTGGCTTGAAGAGAAGGGGATTGGAAACGCAAAGACTACATTCCGTATTCGCGATTGGCTCGTGTCTCGTCAACGTTATTGGGGAGCACCGATTCCAATTATTTGGTGTGAAGATCACGGGGCGCAAGCGGTTGAAGAAGTTCAATTGCCTGTCGAGTTGCCAACGGACGTTGATTTTAAACCAACAGGAGAATCGCCACTCGTTGACTCAAAAACATTTCACGATGTGAAATGTCCGGTGTGTGGAAAAGACGCGCGTCGCGAGTCAGACACAATGGATACATTCGTAGATTCTTCTTGGTACTATCTTCGCTATACAGATCCGCACAACCCAAATGCGTTCGCGGATAAATCGAAGGTAGATTATTGGTGTCCGGTTGATCTGTACCTTGGTGGTGCAGAACACGCGGTGATGCACTTGTTGTACGCACGCTTCTTTGCGTATGCGCTTCATGATCTTGGTTATCTCAATTTCGAGGAACCGTTTATGAAGTTGCGCAACCAAGGACTCATTCTTGGACCCGATGGTGACAAGATGTCAAAGTCAAAGGGGAACGTGGTGAATCCAGATGAAGTTGTCTCAGAATACGGAGCTGATGCGCTTCGGATGTACGAAATGTTCATGGGTCCACTCGAAGACGCAAAGCCATGGGACACAAAGGGAGTTGTTGGGATTCGTCGTTTTCTCGACAAGGTTGAGCGATTAGGAGAACGGGTGCAGGGAGCACCAGATGCGGGTGTTCAACGAACATTGCATAAAGCCATAAAAAAAGTTACGGCAGACCTGGAAGAATTAAAATTCAACACAGCGATTTCACAGCTCATGATCGTGGTGAATGAATTTTCCGCCGCGACTTCGATCAACAAAGAAACATTTGAATCATTTTTGAAACTCCTCGCACCTCTTGCGCCGCATTTGGCAGAAGAGTTGTGGGAGAAGCTTGGGCACGCAACGTCGATCTTTGCAGAGTCATGGCCAATGTTCGACGCGGCAATGATCGTTGATGATGTTGTAGAAATGGGAGTTCAGGTCAACGGAAAAGTTCGCGGAACAATCTCGATTGCACCAACAGCAGATGAAGCGATCGCAAAAGATCTTGCCATGGCAGAACCAAATGTTGTGAAATGGATCGAAGGAAAAGAAATTGCAAAAATTATTTACGTCCCAGGAAAAATCTTTAATATTGTTGTGAGATAAAATAGGGACGAGGGGTTAGGGGCTAGGGGTTAGGATGGCCGATCGGCTACTAATCCCTCGTCCCTCGTCCCTCACTCCTTTCCTGTATGAACTTGGTGATTGTTGGAACGGGCTATGTTGGCCTTACATCTGCACTTGGATACACGCAACTCGGACACCGAGTTGCGTGTGTTGACGTGGATGCAGAAAAAATTGCGCAGCTTGATCTTGGTCATGTGCCATTCTTCGAGGCGGGCCTCTCGGACGTGCTGCATATTGCACAAGAATCTGGTTCGATTATTTTTACAACAGATCTTGCGTCTGTTTTGTCAGAAGCAGAACTTGTTTTGTTTGCTGTCGGAACGCCATCGACCTCGACGGGGGAAGCGAACTTGTCGTATCTCTTGCATGCTGCACGCGACGTTGGTCGATATCTCGACCACGAGGTTCTTCTCGTTGTGAAGAGCACGGTTCCGGTTGGAACCAATCAACGCGTTCTGGAAGTTGTGCGTGAGGCAATGACCGCAGCGGGTCGACAAGATCTCACGAGCCTGATTCAGATTGCATCGCTCCCAGAATTTTTGCGAGAAGGAAGTGCACTTGCAGATTTTATGGCACCAGAACGTATTGTTGTTGGGGCAGAAGACGAAGTGGCTTATCGAATGATTGAAGAATTACATCGTGGAATACAAACGACGTGGGTGAAAACGACGATCGAAACGGCTGAACTTACAAAGTACGCAGCAAACGCCATGCTCGCCACAAAGATCTCGTTTATTAACGAGATCGCAAATATTGCCGAACGAACCGGGGCAAATGTGGTCGACATCGCACATGCGATTGGACTCGACTCGCGCATTGGCCCACATTTTTTAAATGCCGGAATTGGTTATGGTGGTTCGTGTTTTCCAAAAGATGTTTCAGCGTTGCGACAGATTGCGGGATCCATTGGGTATGATTTTAAATTGTTGTCTGCGGTGATTGAGGTGAATAATCACCAGCGCGATATCTTTTTGAAAAAAATCCAAGATGTTCTTGGAGACCTGAAAGGTCGCCGCATTGCGGTTTGGGGTCTTGCCTTTAAACCGGGGACGGACGACGTTCGTGAATCTGCAGCCATCGATCTGGTTCGACGACTCTATGCGCTTGGTGCAGACGTATTGGCCTATGATCCAAAAGGAATGGAAACGGCGAAACGCGTTTTACCAGATGGAATTCAATTTGCTCCAACCGCGATTGATGCGGCAGAGGGGGCAGAGGCACTTGTTGTGTTGACGGAGTGGCCAGAATTTCGTGATGTCTCTTTTACAACGTTAAAAGCACGTATGCTGGATCCGATTGTGTTTGATGGAAGAAATTGTCTGCGAGATGTACGACTCGAAAAATTTGGATTTACCTATGTGGGAGTTGGGATTTAAAAAGATCATCGCATCGCCATCAAGAACATTCATGCTTCTTGCGGCGATGTTTTGTTTTGGCATTCTTCTTGGTCCGCTCACAATTGGAATCTCGACGAATGTATATGTTGCGTCTCTCGCAATCTGTGTTTTAAGTTTCGCATTCACCCCTCCTTCACAAGGAGGGGTTGGGGGTGGTCGCATTATTGCGCTTGTAATTTTTCTTTTTATCTTCGGATTATTCCGTTATCAACAAAGTGAAATTCCAAAAAATATCCCAACGGTTCGAGATCATGTTGGTTCACTCATACGCGTCGAAGGGGATGTCGTTTCTGAACCATCGATGGGCGCAAAATCCCAACAGGTAACGATTGGCCATGTTCATGTTGTCGATGCGCCCGTATTCGGAAATGTCCTAGTCTCCCTCCCCTTAACAGGGGGAGGGTCGGGGTGGGGGCATGTCTTCTATGGAGACCATCTTGTTTTTTCTTGTTCGATGCAAATTCCCCGACCGTTCAGTGGGTTCGCGTACGATCGATACTTACAAGCGAAGGGAACGCTCGCGCTTTGTCGCTTTCCGCATGATCTTGAGCGTGTGCCATCGACACACGTGTCCGTCGTTGGTTCGATCCTCGCACTCAAAGGAGACATTGTCTTGTTAATGAAACGGGTCTTTCCTGAACCACACGCTTCGTTTTTATTCGGCCTTGTCTTTGGAGGGAATGTCGGCCTCGATAAAGATCTTCAAAACGATTTTGCGAAAACGGGAACGTCACACATTCTCGCCGCATCTGGTTTCAATGTCTCACTTTTCACATTCGTCTTCTTTGGTTTCGTGATTCAATATCTCGGCCGTAAGCGCGGTGCGATTGCCACAGCGATTCTTCTTGTTGCCTATGTCATCATGGCTGGCGCGACGGCGGCCGTCGTGCGAGCTGCAGTTTTTGGAAGTGTCCTCCTCGTCGGTTCAACAATCGGGCGCCGCGCATCAATTGTGAATACACTTCTGTTTACCGCAGCGCTCATGTTGTTCTACAATCCTCGCTGGCTCCTTGACGATGTTGGTTTCCAACTTTCGTTCGTCGCATTCGTTGCAATCATTTTCGTCGCACCACGTCTCGAGACGCATCTTGCATTTGTTCCAGAGCAACTTGGGATTCGAGACGCACTTGCGGGTTCACTCTCTGCGATCGTTCTTACATTACCGATCATGCTCTGGCAGTTCGGTGCCATCTCGCTCGTTGCTCCATTTGCAAATGTGTTTGTTCTTCCGATCGTTCCATTTCTCATGCTCTACACAATCGTGATCTTGCCGATTGCGTGGATCTCAACATCGATCGGACAACTCATTGCACTCCCATCACTCTTTGGTTCGAAGTACATGCTTGCGATTATTTCCACGTTTGCTTCTCCGGGATTTGCGTCCGTTTCTGTTCCATTTGCACACATTGGCGCAATCGTTATCGCGATAGCACTCGGAATCGGATGCGTTGCTTATTTACGAAAGGCATGATATCTTTGCGTCAAATTAACTTGTAACCCTTCTTTCTATGGCAGATGTACAACGCACCCTCGTCCTTCTTAAACCAGACGCTCTTCAACGCGATTTGCTCGGAGAAATCCTTACGCGCTTTGAACGCAAGGGTCTCAAGATCATCGGACTCAAGTTGTTTCAACTTTCGGACGAACAACTGAACGTGCACTACGCACACCTTGCAGAAAAATCTTTTTTTGCAGACTTGAAAACATTCATGAAGCACACACCGGTTGTTGGAATCGTGCTTGAAGGAATGGAAGCTATTGCAGAAGTTCGCAAGATGATTGGTTCTACAAATCCATTGCAAGCAGATGCAGGAACGGTACGCGCAGATTTTTCTATGAACGTTTCTTCAAACTTAGTGCATGCATCTGACTCTGTTGAGAACGCGGCAGAAGAAGTAAAACGATTCTTTAAAGAGGAAGAATTGTTCGCCTACGCAAAAATCACCGACCAATACATCTTTGGTTAATCACAAAAAACCCTGAGCACGGCTCAGGGTTTTTGAATTGACAAGCGTCGAAGATTTCGTTACTGTTCACCTTCGTTCTTTTGGGTTTGGAGGAAAAATGATTCATTGGAAGCAGTTAGATGAATGGCAGAAGGATTGGCTGAACGTGGATGTGGATGCGCTCAAAAAGCGACGAGAATTCTTACGACGCGCTCCACTGCGTGATCAGGCCTTGTTTGTTGATTCGCTTCAAGTTGTTCGCCAAGGACGACGCGAGTTGATGAAAGACTTCGCCGCCATTTACGCACATCAAACGGGATTGGATTCTGCGATTGCAAGCACGCCACACATGGATCGTTTGCTTGAACTTGCAGAACGTCATCGCGATGGTGGGTCTCCGGATCCTCGTCGGTGGTTTGAGGCGTTGAGTTTGTTTGACCAAGCGCTCGCCATCGCACGTATTGAATACAAAGATCCACTCGAATCGGTTGGACGCGACCTTGAAGTTTTGTTGGACTTTTTATGGAGCACGTTTTTTGATGATGAGTACAAGCGCATTCATCTGCATGCGTACCATGATCCTACAAAACAATTCATCGTCACAGAAGACGACGTTTCCATAGATGAGCCACTGATTCGTCCAGGGTTGATTCATCGAGTCTATCCATTGGATTGTCGCCGTATCACAAGTGGCGGTATTGCGTTCATGGATGATCGTATCAAAGGAGCCTTTTCGACGTGGTTGAAGATTGGGCGAAAAATGAAAGATGGGATCGTGACAGATACCTATAATGTCACAGATCGTTGCGGTCTTACATTCGTTGTTCCAACACGCGCAGACCTTGTTGAGTTTGCTCTATCGCTTCTTGATACATTGTTGAAAAACGGTGCAGAGGAGCTTGAAAAGTTGTCAGAGGCGGGTGAAGACGTTGCCGCGGATCCAACAAATCGAAGCTCCTCTTCGATGTATCGTATGGCAAAGATGCTTGTTATGTGGCATGAGCGTGAATATGAATTCCAGTTCATTACGTTTCATGATTACTTCACCGCAAAACGTTCGCTCACGGATGCGAATCATGATCTTTATAAGCTGAGGCAGGCATGCGGCTTTTCCTTTCCGTATCTGTGGCCTACGTCCATTTACGGGATCGAGTGGGAACAAGAACATGTTCGAAACGATTTGCGTGCATGGAAAATCGACCAACTTGGTTGGCACGTGAATGGAAAACATTCCGTAAATCTTTGAGATCGCGCCTGCGATCTCTTTTTGTTTCTGTTGACAATTCAGGGCGCATACAATATATTCGCTCTCGTGTCTCAATGGTTTTTTCTTCGGAGGCTCCATGTTTCTTCAGTCACGTTTTCAGTTTTTGGCTACCTGGGATTCGCTGAGGCCCAAAGTTCAGCGCGCGTTCCTTGCGGGAAAGATCACGTATGAGGAGGCGCAACAGTTCTCGACACGTTCGTGTCTTGAGAACAAGCGACTCAACGTACAGGTGGAACTTCTTCACACCAAGCGTCATGAAGTTCTGTTCCGCACGCATGCGGACATCAACAATCCGCACAAAGACATTCAAGCACTCGCCGATGAACTTGATCGCATGCCGGAACACGTTGCCATGCAGGTGATGGGTGGCAAGCTCACGCTCGTGCAAGCGCGCTTCGCGGATCGCAACAAGTTTGGCGCGAAAGGCGTGCAAGACTTGTGCCACACGAACACGCCGACGCTTCCGTATCGCGTGCGCAAATTTGCGTCCGGCACGGAACATTCGGTTCGCAGCTTCGTCCAGGTTCGTTCGCGCAGTCGCTTTGCGCATCCGTCCTCGCGGCGCAAGTAATTCCTTCTCGATCTCCTTTTCATAGGAGGTCTTTTTTGTTTGGTGTGATATTCTACGTCCGTATGATTGGTATTTTTGATTCTGGGATGGGTGGTCTGACGGTCGCCATGGCGATTCGTGAGCGTGCACCGCTCGCAGATTTTGTGTACTTCGCGGATCTTGCAAACATGCCGTTTGGAGAAAAGTCTGAGGAAGAACTTTTACACATCACAAAACACGCGATTCAATTTTTGATGGATCACGGTGCAACAGAGATTGTCGCTGCGTGTAATAGCGTCTCCATGCTTGCATCTGGTTTGCGATCAGAAATTCATATTCCCATTATGGAAATGTCCGAGCCGACGGTTTGCGCACTTGCACAGGACCACCCCCAACCCCTCCTTGTAAAGGAGGAGAGTTTGCCATCTATTCTTGTTGTGGCAACAGAAGCAACGGTTCGATCGGGGATGTATGCGCGGGCGTTTGCCGCACAAGGAATCAAGATTGAGTCGATGGCGATTCCTGTACTCGCATCTGCAATTGAGCGAGATGCGTCTCGGATGGAACTTCGAGAAATTATTTTACCTGCCGTCAAGTATGCAATCACGATGAATGCGAAGACTCTCGTGCTTGGTTGCACACAATACCCATTCGCTCGATCTCTTTTTGAAGAGATGTTTTTTGAACAAAACTATTTCATCGAAGTGTTTGATCCAGCCGACGCCGTTGCAGAAGAAGTCGTTTCACAATTTGATGTGCGGGGAAGGGGAGAGCAAACGTTTTTCGTTTCCAAGTCTTCCGAGGTGTTCGATCGATCTGTTCGAGAGTTCTTCAGTTCCAAATCATTGATCTCGATTCCTTGACAAATTGTCTTTACACAGGTATTTTGCGCGAGCACTTGTGCACGAGGTTTACATGGAACAGATTGCAGAAATGGCTCATCGGATTCGCATTCACGATTTTACGTTTTGCGCGCAGCCAAACGCAGACGGGTTCTCGCTCGGAGAAATTCCTGGCATTGGTATGTACCCAGATCGTTCCGCCCTTCTTCAGGGAACATGTTTCCTGGATGGGGGATTGCATACAGATGTGGCAGAAGAACATCTTCATATGTATCTGCATCCGCTTGGAATTGGTGCGAAAGAAATTCGGTTCGTGAAAGGCGAATCGTTGTTCGAGGGGATTTTGAACGATCCGTTTGAACGCACTCGTCTGTGTCGCGAATTGTCGAATGGCGTTCCGACTACGCTTGAGGCGTTCTCTGCATCTGATGCGTGGGATCGATTTGTAGGAGCGCTCAACATTGATCCGTCTCGTTTGCGCACACCGGCAACGTCTGTGATGCGCACGCTCGATGACAAAGAAGCTATTCGTCGCCTCGCACACACGCTTGGTCTTGACGACGTGTTTCCGAAACACGTGTTTACCCTTGATGTGCACGAAACACTCGCGCGTATTCAAGAGTTTCGTGTTCAGTTCCCGCAACTGATTGTGGTGAAGCGCCCGGATTTGGAAAGTGGTGTTGGGCAATTGCTCATTGATCCGCAAACGTCCGAAGAACAGATTTTCGCCTATGTGCGAGAGTACTGCACGGGACATCGTCCGATCATTGTGGAAGAAGGAGTGTTTGGCATCGAAGGTTCAGTTCAGTGGCACGTGAGTCCGCAAGGATTGGAATCAAGATTCTTTAGCCTGCAGTACACACACGCCGGAACACACCAAGGAAATGTGATTGCCCCTACGGGCGTGGCATGTCTTCCGGAAGATTGGCCGCTCGCATGGCGTGAGCGTGTCGTAGAAAAGATCTGGGCGACCACGGAAACATTTGTGAAGTGGGTCGCCGCTCGTGGGTTCATTGGTCCAATCGGATTCGATTTCATCATGAACAAAAACGCATTCTCTCTTCTTGAGTGCAATGCGCGCACAACGGCCGCAACGTATCTTGAAAGTGTGCGTTGGCAGATTGAACGACAAGGACACGCAAACGTCACTGCCGCCATGAAGAACGCGTATCCAAAACGCGCACGCACATGGAAAGATTCTGTGCGCATGCTGGAACAACATTCGAACAACCTTGCGTTCAATGCAAAGACCGGTGTTGGGGTGATTGTCGCAAATCCGCGACTGTTTCATTTGGATTCTCCGAAGTGTTTGCTCATCTCTGCGGGTGCGGACATTGCGCAAGCAGAGTCGTCTCTTGAACAAGCGCGAAAGATTCTCTGATCCGTTTTCTGCGGATCTTTTTTTGTGGATAAGTACTTTACTTGACTAAAGTGCTTGGCTTTGATAGACTTTGTGTATGAATCTGAATACCCCTGAAATTGAAGACTTGCTCAGAACCATTCGTTCGCTGCAAACACAGAAAGACGCCAAGGCGTTCTTTCGGGATTTACTCACAGAAAAAGAGATTCAAGAGTTGAGCATGCGCTGGAAAGCTGCGCAAATGCTTGCAGAGAACATTCCTTACGTTGAAATTCAAAAACAAACGGGCCTCAGTTCTGCAACCGTCGCCCGCATTTCTAAATGGTTATCCTCTGGTATGAACGGCTACAAAAAAATGATCACACGTAATTCACATACGCACCCTTCACCCAAGAAGGCGCGGTCTTAGCATTCCGGTTTTTCGGAGTGAGACACCCTTCTTGGTTGAAGGGTGTTTTTGTTTCTAGGCCCTCCCCCTGCAAAGGGGGAGCTGGAGGGGGTTCCCATGCGTATTCGTCGGTTTCAAATGAAAGACATGGTAGAGATGGTTGTGTTGTATCAGAAATGTTTTTCAGAGGCGCCGTGGTTTGAGGTGCATGATGCAAAAGATGTGCAACGCATGTTTCGAAAATATGCGAAGACGGATGCAAAACCGGATATGGTTGTGTGTGTCTGTGAACAAGATGGTCGTTTGGTTGGGGGAGCGATCGGTTTCCACATCTGGTATAAACAAGAGGTGCTCAAATTGATTTCGGCACATTGCGAAATCCATTTCAGCGCACACGACTCTGTTGATCGTGAACCGTACCAAGAAATTCAGGGAGTCTTCTACTTCGCCGAACTGTTTGTGGATCCGTCTGTTCGTGGACAGGGAATTGGAAAGGCCTTGATTGAAGAGCGTCTTGCGTTTGCTCGTCGTCGTGGTTATCAGAAAGGAGTTGTTCGCACGTCTCTGGATCAAAAAGTGATTCAGCATCTCTACAAAGATCAACTTGGGTTCAAAGAAGTTGCGCGTCAGGCGTTGCTTGCGAAGAAGTTGATTGACGGTGTCGAAGAGGAACTCGCGTACACGAGTGTGATCATGGTCGGAAAAATTTAGATGGGCGGGTCTCGACCCGCCCCTACGTCTACAGACGCAACTTCATGCGTCTGTTTTTTTTGTTCAACAAAAAACCTCCCTGTGCATGTGCAGAGGGAGGCGAGAGATTACAGGCTGAGCTCTTCGATCATGGCGAGGACTTCCTCGATCCAGAGCGTGAGCGTGACGTCCGCAGGCGCGCGCCAATCGCCGCGAGGGCTGAGCGAGACACTTGCAACCTTGGGGCAGTCCGGCAGGTTTTGCCGTTTGAATTGCGCGTTTGAGAACCGAGTCAGAAACGCGAGGAGCCATTTCAGAATCGTTACGCGATCATATTCGCCCGCGAACGTGAGTTCCGCGAGCCAGGCAATTTTCCGCGGTGCGTAACCGTTTCGGATCATGTGCCAGAGGAAAAAGTCATGCAGGATGTACGGACCAATGAGATCTTCGGTCAATTGTTCGATCTCACCAGCCTTCTTTGGCTTTGTGAGTTCGGGCGAGATGGGCGTAGCGAGCACATCAAGGATTGCCTTGCGGATTTCCTTGAAGAGCTCAATGTCCGCCGCATAGCGCACGAGATATTTCACGAGGGTCTTCGGGATGTCGCCATTGGGGTTGTACATCGACTGTTGATCGCCGTTGTACGTGCACCAACCTTGCGCAATCTCAGAGAGGTCCCCGGTGCCAATCACGAACCCGAGGTCCATGAGAATGTGCGTGCGTTCACGCGCTTGGGCGTTTTCGCACTTGAGGCACGTCCAGCACGGCTCGTGTCCAATGCTTCGCAGATGCGTCGTCACATTTTTCACAATCGAGATGTCTTTCCAGGTGACACCCGTTTGCCGGATGAGCTTCAGCGCATTTTTCTTGGTGCGCTTCGATGTGCCAGCTCCTGGCATGGTCACAGCAAGGATGCCCTTGCGATCCCAACCGAGTTCATCGAACGCACGAAGAACGAAGAGAAACGCGAGGAGCGAATCGAGGCCGCCCGAGATGCCAATGACGACATCGCGGCGACCGGTTCCTTTTTCGAAACTCATGAGCCGACGCTTGAGCGCGGTCACGACGTGAGCATAAATGTCTTCGCACCGTTCGGTGCGCTTTTTTTCATCCGACGGAACAAACGGGAGTTTGTTCAGGTTGATGCGAGGCGCGGCAGCGATTTTGTCATCGACCGACTCGATCGTACATTCGATATGTCGAAACGTTTTCGGATCGACCATGGAGGTCTGACCGAAACTTCCGGACATGAATCGTTCGCGTTCGAGCTTCTCCACGTCCACATCCGTGATGAGGAGTTGAGGTTCGAACTGAAACGGCTTGGAGCGTATGCGCATGTGACCGTTTTCTGCGATCATCGCGTCGCCGTCAAAGATGACGTCGCCGGAAGATTCCCACGGACCAGACGAAACATACAGGTACGCGCTCATGCAGTGTGCGGCCTGTTGCGTCACGAGGTCGTAGCGATACGAGCCCTTTCCGATCTCGCTGTTTGAAGCAGAGAGATTCGTAAGAATCGTCGCGCCCGCGTTCGCTTGGTGCGAACTCGGGGGGATCGGCATCCAGAGATCTTCGCAGATCTCGGTGCCGAGGCAAAAGATGCGGCGTTTGTTCGAACCGGTTCCGACGAACACATCGATCACATGATCGGTGCCGAAGGGGACACGTTGTCCGCAGAGTTCCACTTCCGATACGGTCGCTTCGTACCCAGGCCGAAACCATCGCCCTTCGTAGAAGTGTTTGTAGTTCGGAATGAACGTCTTTGGCGTGATGCAGAGGATTACGCCTTTGTGCATCGTGACCGCAACGTTGAACAACTTCTGGTTCACGAGCAGCGGCATGCCGACTTGAATGATCATGTCTGCATCGGCCGTTGTTTTGAGTAGCAAGCTCAATCCGTCGATCGCTTTCTCATGGAGAAACGGTTGCAAGAACAGATCGCCGCAGGTGTAGCCCGTGAGCGACAGTTCTGGGAATGTGAGGAGCTGAACATGTTGATACGCTGCTTCCCCGACAAGCTTCGCCATTTCAAAAACGTTCATGAGCGGATTGGTGACATGCACCATCGGCACAGCAACCGCTGTACGAACAAGTCCAAACGCATTCTTGGGTTTCATAGTGTCTCCTTGTCTTCTCGGTTGTAGGGAGCAGAATCAATTCGTCTGATCTTCACGCGCTGACACATGTCGGCGGGTGGAGAAAAGGGCGATGTAAACATCGCCAGATGTTGTAGGGACAGGTCGTGACCTGTCCGATCGAATACGATCATGGGTCTAGTACAGAATATCGCCGTTGTGATCCCAGTTGCGGTAACCGTGACCATCGGGCTTGTGCACGATCGACTTCATGACCGTGCCGCCGTTTGCTTCTTCACAACGCGCGAACGTAACGTTCACGCCGTGCGACTTCTCATCGAAAATGCCACCGACCAGGAACACAGGTGTGCCCCAGGGGAGTGGATTGCCGATGCGGACACCGTGCAGTTTTTGCTCGCCAAATTCGGTGAACTCAGCTTGCAGAGGCGCGATGTCGATCCAGTTCTTTGCGTTCCAGTCCACGACTTCTTGCGTTGCGCGGCCAACCGACTCCGGCCGCCATACTTCACGAATCACCACCATCTGCACACCGAGATTGCCCAGCACTTTGATGTACTCGAGAATCCCCGCAGCATCTTTCACGCCCGACTTGTTGATGACAAGTGATGCACGCACAAGGAGTCCGAGTTCACGACATCGTTTGATAAGATCGGCGGGCGATTTCTTGATCAACATGAGTCCACGATTCTGTTCGAAGTCGTGGCTTGCAATCGAGAGTGTGATCATGGTGAGACCATAGCTGACCAAAGTGTCGAGCAAATGCTCTTTTGGCATGCCTGCCTGAAAAAGAAATCCGTTCGTATGCATATCTACAAGCGGAAGATATTTCGCACATTCCGTCACAACGTTCACGAGGTATTCTGGCGATTCCTGACTCGGATCCGCGCGACCCGTGAGAATTGCATGCGTCGCGCCTGTGCGCTCAGCGAACCGGAGTCCGACGCGCAGTCGGTGTAGTTCGCATGTCTTCACGTCTTTTTCGTTTTCCATTTCCGTCCCGGGTGTTGTGCGACTGATGCAGAATTTGCATCCAGCCGTGCAGCGTTCTCGTGTCGAAAGCTGAACGGAAATGCTTTGCGCGCGCATCTGTCCGGAGCCGTGGGCGATTTGCCGATGTTCTGTCATTTGAATGTACTCCTTCACCTTCACACGTCGACGAAATTGTCGGCGGGTGGAGAAAAGAGGTGAGAGACTCACCTGAGAGAGTTGAACGCTGGAAGATTACATGCCCCCTGTATTCGGCCAGCGTGTTTTGGGCGCGGCTTTCAGACGGCGGATTTCTTCTTTCAGTCGCATGTTCTGAATGTACAAACGAAATGCGTAGACGCGCAGATCGACGCAGACGTAGGTGTCTGCAAGAAATTCTTCTTCGGACACCCAATGGCGGATGATCTCTTCGCCCTCACCTGCAAGGCCGAATGTATCGTCGTCATGACCGGAAAGTTGATCGATCGTGATCTGTGCGTAGCAAAGGTGCGTGCGTTCCGGAATGATTCCGACCGAGAGCACCATACTCACACCATTGTTCAAAACGATGATGGATTCTTCTGGGATGGTTGCGCCGAGTTCTTCCGAACCTTCCGCGACACACAGTTGCTTTGGCGAAACGTTTCGATCGAACCGACCTGCGAATGGGGTGATGAGTTCACCGGTTGGGTTCTCATCTGTCTGCACCGCAATGTGTGGCGAGCGAATGAGAAGCACACGCTTGTTCACGACGTCGTGGAGAATTCCGGCGACCGAGTCTGTGCAACGTACGATGTACCAGGGATTGCCCGTGACGGGGTGTTCCCATTCTTCGAGTCGCAAGAATTTGTTTTCGTAAAGGACGCGAACGAATGTTGCGGGTTTGGACATGTGAGGAACTCCTTCTGATCTTCACGCGTCGATAAGATATCGGCGAGTGGAGAAAAGGCTCGAGCGTTTCGAGCAGGTGTTGTCCTAGACCTGGCACGTGACATTCACGTGTGTGTACCGATCATAGTTTGTGAGGCGCTTCACGCGCGTCACAGAGGATTTGCGTCCGGTCAGTTTCTTTCGGTTGTCCGAGAGTTTGACGGTCGCGCGTCCACAGATGTGCGTGAGCTTGCAGACAATCGAGAGGGCTTTCAGTCCACGATTGTTTTTATAGGATTGGAATCCCATGTTATTGCCGAGGTTCGTGCCCCAACCAAATGCGAGCTTGATGCGACCACGGAAGTGCGCGTTCAGTTTCACAATGAGTCGTGCATCGAGACCGTCCGAGAAGACAATCAATTTCGTTTTCGGATCGATGCCGATCGATTCGTAGTACGCGATAACTTTCTCCCCGTACGCAAACGGGTCGCCGGAATCGTGACGTGTTCCGATCCACTTCTTTGCAAACGCTTCGAAGTGTTCAAGAAAGTAGTCAGAGCCGTACGTGTCCGAGAGTGCAATGGAAAGGATTGTGCCATAGAGGGCAAACCATTGTTCAAGGAGAAGTTCGTGCGAGTACATGTACCCGGCCGCGTCATCCTCTTTGTGGTAGATGCCTTGATACCCCATGTCCATTTCGTGGGCGATGGTGCCGATCGCATCGATACCGAGTTCGATCGCAATCCAAATGTTTGACGTGCCGGTAAACTGCGCGCCTATTTTTGCGGTGCAGGTTGCGGCAACTTCACGCTGCCATTCGTAACTCCAACGACGACGCGTGCTGAAATCGGAGACGATCGCGTCCGACTCCATCACAATCTCGATGTTCTCGATCAACTTGTCACGGCCAGAGGCGAGGACTTCTTCTTCGGTGAGACCAAGCTCTGTGCACTTCGCGCGGAAGTACAGGCGGTTGACCACGTTCATGATGAACGTTTCCCACATCGTGATTGCCGTCCACTTGCCCCGCGCATGAATGGCGAGCTTGCCCTTCACAACGCCGACATGAATATCGGAGAGCTTGTAGGATTTCAGCCACGTCAGAAATGCAGGCTGCAATTGCCGACCAAGTGTCGGATGATTCCGAAGGCGTTCGATCATCTCGTCCGTCATCGTCATCTGCTTGATGTGGTCGAGTTCTGCTTGGACTTGCTCGATCGTCATGAAGTCGAGCAGATTCACATCTGTCCGATTCTTGAACGTGAATCGTCCCCTCCGTTTGCGCTGATGGAGCCAGATGAACTGGAGCATCATCAGTTTGTACTTGTCTGTATCGAGTAAGTTTTTGACGATGTCGAACATCGTGTTCTCCTTGTGCAAAAAGGACAGACCCACGAACGTCTTTCGTTCGTGAGAGAAATGTGCCCTCGAGCGCACATGCGCTCGAGAAAACGTTTCTTGGTCTTTCGAGAAAAATATCCTCGGGGCTGAATGTTCAGCCCCGGGAAGAAGAAGGAATTACAGTTCGCTGATGCGACGCTGCAAATCTGTTTCTGGAAAGAACGCGAGTTCTGCGGTTGCGGTTGTGCTTCTGCGAATGGACATGGAGTTCAGTTCGCCGAGTGGAACGCCGTCGCAGAAACCACGCATCGGTCGCTTGTCTTTGCTCATCGCTTCGAATCGAATGTGTGTATCGATCGGAAGCGGTTCGTTTTTCCAGTGGTGGGAACATACGCAGCTTCCAACGAGTTGGAGCATCTGCGTGCCAGGAATGAGACGCGAGCCACCCATGCGGTATGCGTATCCTGTTGATCCAGCCGCAGTTGAAACGAGCATGACGTCTGACATGATGGGATCGAATTTCACTTCGCCATTCATGAGGACACGTGTCCAAATGGTTTGTCCGCTCAGGCGATCAACCCATGCGTCGTTGAACGCGAGCATGGATGCGTGTTCGCCTGTGACGGATTCTGCTTCCACGTAGAGCAGGGACTCTGTGTACGTTTTGAGTTCACGACACGCGCGGAGTTTTTCCACGATCGTCGCTTCGTCAAAGTCGTTGAGCAGAAATCCTTTTGTTCCTCGGTTGAGGCCGAAGAACGGAACGTGATCGCGCCAGAGGCGACGAATGGTGTGAAGCATGAAGCCGTCGCCGCCGATGACGACAACGCAGTTGTGTTGTCCTGGATCTGTTTGAAACGCGGATGCGAGTTTTGCCGCAATGCTCACCGCGTTTGCGTTTTGATCATTCGCCACAATGAGTGGCTGCATGGGTTCCGCAAATTTTGCTGGTCCACGCAGAACGCGTCCTGTGAACAACTGGTGTCGTTCCATGAACGCCGCAACAGCTGGCGACACAAGAGTTTCGATTGATTGGTGCTTGAAGATCCGTTCGCGAATTTCCGAACTGGATCCACGAAGGGTTGGTTCGATGATCGTGTGGTGCGGCGGAAGATCTTCCGGCACACACTTCACTCCATAGCGCATGTGCACCATGAAATGCAACTCGTTCCAAACTTCCTGTCCACGAAACCACGTTCGATGAATTTCCGATTGACCACGCGCGCCGCCGGCAATGATGTCGGCGCCGATGACGTGGCAAATTTCGTGATTCGGATAGAGGGCACGATAACGCTGATCGATATCGTACGAACGGGTGAACACCGAATGCTCAAGATCCGTAAGATCAATTTCGACACGCGGAATGCGGCCGAACGCGAGATCACACAGGGCTGCGCGAAACGCGAGCGAAAGATCATTGGTCGTTTCTTTGTCCGGTCGTGGTCCACACGGAATGACGATGAGACGATCATCAGGACCGAGCCTGTTCGCAAGTTTGCGAATGATCGCTTCGTGATGTAATCCCGGAGGGCAGAAACTTCCACCGTACAGAAAAATCGTTGGCATGGTGTACTCCTTCAGCTTCAGCGTCCCAGGAGTGGGGCGCTTAAGAAAAGGGCAGAGTTCGAGAACTCCGCGAGAGAATGAACGAATCCTAGTTGCGTGCGATGAAGCCGAACGATTGCAGGGCTTGTCGCAGTTCAATCGGATCATCTTTGTTGATGACGAACAGGTTGCCGGCGCTTGGCGTGAGCGTTCCTGCTTCGAGCTCGGCGGCAATCTCGTCCGCGGCACGACCGGATCCCTTGATCACGTACGTGGGCCAGCCGTTCTTGACCGAGCGCATGACTTCGTCGCGCGTGATTGGTCCGCCGTTCCATGCGATTACGCCGACCTGGTTGAATCCAGCATGTGCTTTCAGGTTGGACATGAGTTCGAAGGCAGCATTCAGATCGCCGTCCCAGTCGAGCTTGCCTTCTGCACCATCTTGCACAAGCAGAATGGCGTTCATGGCCGGATTCGGCGCAGTGCCGTAATCGTCGAGCGTCAGATGTGATTCGCCCGTGAGACGCAAGACGTCTGTACGCGGGGCGGAGCCGAGTGCAATGCATTCGGGATTTGATGCCGCGATGAAACCGGGAATGTCTGTGACCATGGGGTCAAGAACAATGTCTTTGTCGAACTGACGCGTGCCACCCGACCAGATCATTCCCTTGAAGCCTTCGAGGGCCATCAGGAAAAAGCCGATCATGGCACGCTTGTCATCACTATTCATTCCTTTGCATCCGCCGCTGATGCGCAGACACACTTTCTCTCCCGCACG
Source organism: Candidatus Uhrbacteria bacterium (assembly GCA_026395055.1). Taxonomy (GTDB): domain Bacteria; phylum Patescibacteriota; class Patescibacteriia; order UBA9934; family GWF2-40-263; genus XYB2-FULL-45-11. Next base: position 166,956 of record JAPLZK010000002.1, read on the forward strand.
CGTTGCCATGAGGGCGAACGTTGCGGGGATTTGATTGCGCTTGTCTTGCACGAGCAGGTAGGTCTTGCCGCCAGGCGCGGTCACGGTTCTTGCTGTTGTCATCACTGCCTTTACGAACTTCCTAATTTTCTACGCCTGTGATTTCACGAGACGCAGTTTCTCCGGGGGAAGGATCCCGAAAGAAATGAGATGTTGCCTGATGTCGTCAGAATCTTTTTCTGCGACACGGACGTTTGGGTGTGACTCGAGAAACGCCTTGTTGCTCGCATACACATCCGCGTTGCGACCGCTGCCCCTGATGAGCAGAACTGGCCAACCGCGTTTTGCGGTTGCGAGGATCTCGCGTTCCGTCACACCACCGCCGTTGTAGACGATGAGCAGTGATTTGAAATCGGCGAACTCACGCAGGTCTTTTATGATCTGCAGACATTCTTCGAACTCCGCGTCCCAAATGGCCGGCTGATCCGGCGACACTTGAACCAGCAGACACATATCTTGGTTTGGATGAATGATCGTACGGTAGGTATCGACGTCACTCTCCGAAACCACGAGTCCGTGTTCCGTGATCTTGATGTCAGAAGTTCTTGGAACGACTCCAAGGGAAACCATGTTCGGACAGACCTCGCGTATGTGCGACGGAATCTCAGTGATCCCGGGCACAATGTTCGACGCATCTTGTTTCTCGATCATGCGCGTGCCACCAAAGAGCATGGCGCCCGCAAATCCAGAGAACGCTTCTGCGAAGAGTGAAAGAAAATCTCGCGCATCTTCCGCAGACATGTATCCGCACCCGCCCGTGAGCCGTACAACAACTCGATTGCGAGCAGTCGTGAGTTTGAGGGCGATCTTTACCGACTGGTCTCCTTCGTTCTTCACGAATAAGGAGGGAATGATGGTAGACATCGTGTCTCCTTGTGGTGTGAGCCTTCGATTTCAGAACCTCATTGTTGGGGTGCTGAAGAAAAGGGCTCTACATTTCGTTTTGCTGATTTGTATGTGCAAGGTGAAATGGAGAGCGGGGGAGAGAAAGAGCGAATTGCCTTAGGTGTGGATCTGATCCGAGTTGATGCACTTCACGCCGCGAGCGATGAGGCGCGCTTCCATGAAGGCAATCGAGCCGGGGTAGTCGCCATCCGGAGGCAAACCAACGGAGCGCGTGCAGTCGCGGACGATGTAGGACTCGAAGCCTTCGAGTGCCGCGTCTTCGGCTGTGAAGCCAACGCAGAAGTCGAACGCGAGACCGACGATGAACACGCGCTTGATGCCGCGTTCCTTCAGGATGCGACCAAGACCAGTCGGCATCCAAAGCGTGTCGCGAAACGCGCTGTAGCTGTCGACGCGCGGATCCGTTCCCTTCGGGAAGTGCAGAATGAACGCGTCGTCGAGATCGCGCAGGCCGTCGAAGAGACGAATCTCGTTTGTGGTCATATCGGCATGTTCGTCCCAGAGGAGCGTTTCATGCCGATTGAGGCGCATGAGGTAGGCGATCAAATCTTCGCGGGTGAAGAGTGCATGCTTCGCAATCTTGACCTTGTTTTGCAGAACTTCCGTGATGGTGAGCGGACCGCGGGCCCGTTTCACGTAGGAGGTTCGGTAGTTGATGTGACCCCTCGGGTGCGCATCGAAGACGTTGAAACGTTGGCGGCGCTTGAACTTCAGAACGAGTTCCCGGAGGACCCCGATGATATCAAGCGCGCCAGGCACCGGCAGTCCACCATCTGGACCAAATGCATTTGTCGCATCAACGACGATGACCGCATCGCCTTTGCCGATCTTGATCAAACCTTCGAAATTCAGCATGACTCACCTCAATCCCCACGGTGGGGAGGTTCAACGAACAGAATCTGCGGAAAACACTGTGTCATCTGCAGATGAATTCATTGAAAAAACGCTTTTTGAGAACCGGGGAGAATACCTGATTTTGGCCATTTTGTCAATGGTTTTCGGTTGGTTTACACGAACGAACCCTGAGCGGCCCTTTTCGAGGCTTTTTCGTTGGAAGGTGCTGTAAATTAAAGTAAGTGTAGACTATACACTTACTTATGTCAAGACCCAATAAAAACGCACCAATCTTTCGATTTGGTGCGTTTGGTTTTGTCTCATTTGTTACATAATTTCCACGTATTCCAGCTTTCGGTGCTTGAACTTATAGAGCTCAGCGGGGCGGTTGGCTTCGCCGCCACGTTTCTTTCCAACAGGAACGATGAGATCCAGAGCCAAAATGCGCTTGCGGAAGTTGCGTTTATCTACGGTTGTATCAAGAATAATCTCGTAAACACGCTGTAAATCTGTGAGAGTGAATTCGTCAGGGAGCAAGCTCCAGGCGATGTTTGTGTATTGTAATCGGCTTTTGAGGCGCGTAATGGCTTCCTTGGCAATGATTTTGTGATCATAAGCCAATTCGGGAAGTTTTTTTACGGGCCACCATTTCACGTCCGCATACTTGTCTGACGTTTTGAGCTGAACGGTGTCAGAGATGAGGGCGAATGACGCAACGGAAATGACACGTTCTAATTGATCGCGATCAATTGCATCAAATGTTTTCAGTTGTTCAAGGTAGATATTTGAAACTCCTGTCTGTTCTTTTAAAATGCGAATGGCGGTCTGTTCTGTGGTTTCTGCGTCCTCAACACGTCCGCCAGGGAAGGCCCAAAGTCCTGTGTAAGGTTTCTTTTTCATTTGGATGAGAAGTGCACAAAGTTGGTCATCTTTTACGGTAAAGATGACGGTATCAACCGCAACGACGATAGATTGTTTTGTGGATGGGGACATAAGTGTTTGTGTAAATTACACACAAAGTATCAGAGAATGAACGCTTCGTCAAGTTTACCTGCCGGCAGGTAGGTGGAAAAAAGCGCGCCTGAGACGTATACTGTGCGCACTAACTGAAATTGTATGAAATACCGTCAGATTCTGAATCATCGTCCCGCAATGAAGTTTCGTTATGTTTTTTATACGCCTCTCGTTTTTTTTCAGTTCATCCCGATCGTGATTCTTGACCTCTCTTTGGAGATTTACCATCAGATCGGATTTCGCCTCATGGGAATTCCTTGTCTAGACCGAAAAAATTTCATTCGCATGGATCGTCACAAGCTTTCGTATTTAACGTGGTATGAAAAAATTGGGTGTGCCTATTGCGGGTACGTAAACGGATGGTTTCGTTATGCGAGTGCAATCGCTGGTGAGACAGAAAAATATTGGTGCGGAATCATGCATAAAAAATATAATGGATTCAAACCGCCAGAGCATCACGCAGACTATTTACCTTTTGGCGATGAAAAGGCGTTTGATGAATTTGTGAAGAAATAATATGGAACGAGAAAAACAACCGTATGTTCCTCCGATGACAGGGGAAGAAGCGCTCGCCATGTTTGGGGATCGTCGATTGCTTGATTTGGAAGAAGCACGCAAGCATCTTGGAACACGGGTTGATGAAACGGCAAAAGAAATTGCGAACATGCAAATGGATCCAGAACCAGATTGGGAAGAGATTTCAAAAAAAGAATTAGAGCTCGATCAAACAAGAGAGAAGCTCAAAGAAACAAATCAACTCATTCGAAAGGCCGCACAAGATTTTGGAACAAAACGCGGGCCGCTTACCCTGTAAGAACTTATGTCTGTATTTCATATTACTGGCGGAAAGCCACTTGTTGGCGAAATTGCTGTTTCTGGCGCAAAGAATGCTGCTTCAAAAATGCTGATCGCAACACTGCTCACGTCAGAACCAGTTGTGCTCAAAAATGTTCCGCGCCAACAAGAAACACAAATCACTCAGGAAATTATTGAAGCGGTTGGAGCAAAGATTGATTGGCGATCGCAGAATGAAGTGTGTGTCACCACTTCGAGCATCCGCTCCACAAACGCAACATCCCTTTCGCGAAAAAATCGCATTAGTATTTTGGCACTCGCGCCACTTTTGCATCGTGCAGGTGAGGCTTTTGTTCCTCGAGTAGGAGGGGATGCCATCGGACCACGTCCGGTGAATTTTCATATTGATATTTTGAAAAAAATGGGCGCAGAAATTCTCGAGACCGAGAATGGGTATCAAGCGAGTGTGAAGAAAAAATTAAAAGGAACATTGATTGAACTCGCATATCCATCGGTTGGTGCAACAGAAACAGCCATCCTCGCCGGTGTTCTCGCAGAAGGTCGAACAACTATTCGAAACGCAGCGGGTGAACCAGAGGTCAAACAATTGATCATGATGCTCCAAAACATGGGAGCCATTATTCAAATCAACTCCGGACGATGGATTGAAATTTTTGGAGTAGAAAAATTGCGTGGGACAGAAGTCGCCGTGATGCCGGATCGTATGGAAGCGGCGTCCTATGCATCAATGGCCATTGGAACGCGTGGAGAAATTCTCGTCCGTGGCGCAGAGCATGCGCATATGATGTCGTTCTTAAATGCGGTGCGACGCATCGGTGGGGAATATGAGGTGAAACCGAATGGAATTTTATTTCGAGGAACACGTCCACTCAAAGGAATTGAACTCGAGACAGACACACACCCAGGGTTTATGACGGATTGGCAACAGCCATTCGTTACGGTGCTTACGCAGGCTGTGGGAACCTCGGTTGTACACGAGACGGTGTACGAGGAACGATTCGGTTACACAGATGCCCTTAAAAAAATGGGAGCAGATATCTCACTTTTCTCAAACTGTCTTGGAGAAATTGAATGTCGATTTAAAGGAATGAATTACAAACACTCGGCGGTGATTAATGGTCCATCGAAACTTCACGCGGCAGAAGTAGAAGTTCCTGACATTCGCGCCGGACTCGCGTTCGTTGTCGCGGCACTTATTGCCGACGGCACTTCAACACTCACGGGAATTGAACATCTTGATCGTGGGTATGAAAACCTTGAAGAGAAACTTCGGGGTGTTGGTGCAGATATTAAACGAATCTAATTGTGTCATTGCGAGGAGTTCGACGACGAAGCAATCTTGCGCTTCGTGTCGAAAAGATTGCCGCGCTTCGCTCGCAATGACATGCAAATAAAATATGTTCCTCACCCTCCTTTTTTCCTCACCACCTCTCGCTCTCGCTTGGATCATCGCGATTTTATTTTCGCTCACGGTTCATGAATTTTCTCATGGTCTCATGGCAAAGGTGAGAGGGGATCTGACAGCTGAACGTGAAGGACGCCTCACATTGAATCCACTCGCACACCTTGACGTGTTTGGATTTATTCCATTGCTTCTCTTTGGATTTGGTTGGGCAAAACCCGTTCCGTTTAATCCGTACAATTTAAAAAATCCCAAATGGGATTCTGTATTAATTGCGCTTGCAGGGCCCGCATCAAACTTGATCATCGCAATAGTGTGTTCGATGGCATTTCGATATTTGGTTGTTGGAGGAATACTATCATCGTACAGTTTGCTTTCCGCATTTCTCTTTTTCTTCATCTTGCTCAATTTATTTTTGATGTTGTTCAATATCATCCCCATTGAGCCACTCGACGGTTCCAAATTATTTTTCGCGCTCTTCGATGCGCCAAAGTATGAGCAGCTTCGTCGTTTCGTGTTTGTGCGCGGTCCTCAGATGTTGATGTTTGCTGTCTTTATCTCGCTCCTCACAAACATCGACATCTTCTTTTTTATCTCGCGACCTGCATATGCCATTTGTCATTCTCTGACCGGAACAAGTTGTGAGGCGTATCAGAGCATGTTGTTTTCCTCACTTTAGAAAAATGTACAAAAGAATGCATTTCGATTATGCTCTAAAGAGACCAACAAAATCTCTTCAAAGAATCTTATGAAAAAAATTTCACATCTTATTTCAGTGTTCGTCATAGCTTCCGTTCTTGTCTTGCCACAAGCGGCTGTTTTGGCAGCAACAAATTCGGCAAGCTTTGCGGTTGTTTATAACGGCTACGGAACAGTAGCTCAGGCAAGTGGTGTTGTGAATTTAATTCCAATGGCTGCAACACAACCCTCTGAAACACATGCAGCACTTGTCGTGAGTAAACAAAGTGTTCATCAACCGTTTCAGTTGAGTTACACCATGAAAACCACACAACAGCTTCGCACCGGTTCCACCCCAAATCCGTGGGAGGTGGGTTGGTTCTTGTTTGGTTATAAGAGTACGGGTGCGTTCAAGTATTTGGTTATGAAACCGGACGGATACGGATTTGAACTCGGAGAATCGCTCTTGAACAATAATCAGAATTTTCTCTACACCTCCGCGTTTAACCAAGATTTGTTCCCAATTAATACGGATTATAATGTCACTGTTCTTGCCAGAAAGAACGTGGTGACCGTGACTGTAAACGGTAAAAAGTCCCTGCAATACACGCTTTCCTCAAAAGATACGCTCTCCTTGGACGGCCAATACGGGTTTTATACAGAAGACGCGGCTGTACAGGTTTCAAACATCAAAATGCAGCAGCTCATGAAGTAAACCAAAACCGGACGTTTCAAACGTCCGGTTTTTTGGTGGAAAAACGCAGAAAATCCCCATAAACACTTGACAAAAGTGCGATTTTGTGGTATATTAGTCCGTCAGAAATTGGGCGAAGTCCGTCCCGTTTTTGTGCGATTGTTCGATAAAACCGAACCTTTCGATGTATTGGTTTCACTCAATTTCAAAGAGGTGATGACGTGTCTGACAAAATTTTTGTCCTTCCGTTTGATGCGTACGTGGACGAGTTTCTTGAACTCGTGCGCCGAAACCAGGTTGTCATTCTCGCGGCCGAAACCGGCGCGGGAAAGTCCACCAAAGCACCACTCGCTCTGCTGAACGCAGGGCTCGGTGGCAACAAGCTGATTGGGGTTTCCGAACCTCGACGTCCGGCGGCAACGCTGCTCGCAAAGTGGGTGGCAGAACTGCACGGAACCGAATTCGGGACCGTGGTCGGCTATCAGATTGGTCAGGACAAGCAGATCTCGAAAGAGTCTGAGCTCGTGTTCCTGACCGAAGGTGTTCTCTTGAACCAGCTCCATTCGGATCCGCTTCTTTCGCACTACGGCATCATCTGCCTCGACGAGGTGCATGAGCGTGGCGTGAATCAAGATCTCCTGATGGCACTCGTGAAGAGCGTGCTCCCGAAGCGGCCCGACCTCAAGGTTGTGGTCATGTCGGCCACGATCGACACAGATAAGTTCGCGAAGTACTTCGGCAATGCTCCTGTGCTCACGGTCCCCGGTCGGGTTTTCCCGGTTGCGGTTCGCTACGCAGAAGACACGCCGAATGCGGGCCGCATGGTGGATGCGATGATTGAGAAGATTCTAGAGATTTTGCACGGCAACGAGCCGGGCGACATCCTCGCGTTCCTTCCGGATCAAGCGAGCATCACGCAGGTCGTGAGCAAGCTCGAAAAGGAAAAGGAGCGCGAGCTCTCGCGTTATCGGTTCCTGCCGCTTTACGGCTCGCAGGCGCCCGATGATCAGGCGGAAGTGTTCAAGGTGGATGGTCGCCGTCGCATCATTGTGGCGACGAACATCGCGGAAACCTCGCTCACGATTGACGGCGTCCGACATGTGGTCGACTCCGGGCAAATTAAGGCGACGGTTTACGTCGACGCCAACATGTCCGCGCTGCAAGTGACCGAGCATTCGCAAGCTGGTTGCAATCAGCGCAAGGGACGTGCGGGTCGGACGCAAAATGGTATTTGCCATCGTCTGTTCTGCGAGGCAGATTTCGAAAGCCGCGTGGCGTTCACGAAGCCGGAGATCTTGAGCATGTCGCTCGATCAGGTTCTCTTGGATCTGCGTTGCCTGAAGTACACCCTCGCGGAAATTCTCAGCCTCGACCTCATGGACGCTCCGAAGACCCAGCAATGGAAAGACGCTGAAAAGCGTCTGAAGATGCTTGGTGCGATCGGTGCGGATGGTGCGGTCACCGAGGATGGTGTGCGGATGAAGCGGTTCCACGTGGAGCCGATGATTGGCCGCATGATCCTTGAAGGCGAGAAGCACGGATGTTTGGAAGAAGTGATCACGATCAGTGCGTGCCTTGCCGGTACGCGTCCGATCTTCATTCGTCCGAAAGATCGGTATGCAGAAGCGGACCGCGCGAAAAAAGGATTTGATGATCCGAACTCGGATCTGCTCACCCTTCTCAAGGTGTGGCGGCAATGGGATCGGACGGACGGAGATTATCGGTGGGCGAGAGAGAATTTCCTTTCTTCGAGGGCTCTCAGTCAGGTGGATCGCATGCGCGACCAGCTGATGCGGACGCTCGAGCGGGAAGGGGTTCCGTATTCGTCTTCGAAAGATGAACTTGGTCTTCGCAAGGCTGTTGCGGCCGGGCTCATCGTCAATATTGCCCAGAAGTCTGGGCGATTCAACTATTCCTGGAATGATCGCTCGACGTTTGTCTCCCCCGGCTCCGCGCTGTTTGGAGATAACCCGCCGCAAATGCTTGTGTGTGTGAAGGCGATGGAAACCACGAACGATCGTGGAACCAAAACCTACATGCATGGATGCCATGCGATCGAACCGAGTTGGCTTTCGGAGCTCGTGCCTGCAGAGGCGTGCGCGATGGAAGTGAATTTGGAAAAAGATTATGTGACGCGCGAACTTCAGCTGAAGTATCGGCGGACCTGGAACGGAATCGAACTCGAGCATAAAACCTTGGAGACGATTCCAGAAGCACTCATTCCGTTCATTGCCGCTTCGGTGACGAAGCAGCTTGTCGACGGGTATGGGTACTTCTGTGACAATGCGACGCAGCTCGTAAAGCTGTGGAAGCAGATTGTTCCGTCTGTGCCGTGGAGTGTCTTTGGGGAAGAGCGTACCAAGCGTATTCAGCCGTTTGCGGAAACGTTTGCAAAAGCGATTGCGAAAAAGATTGCGGGCTTGCCCACGATCCGACTCGTTCTCGCCGCAATCGAATCCGTCATCGCGGAAGATGTTCTGATGGGTGACGCGCTCAAGGCGTATCAGATCGAGCACGAAGCAGAAATGCGGCGTGACCGTGAGATGATCGCAGAGCGCGCTCGTCGTGAAGAAGAAACTCGTAAGGCGAACGAAAAAGCGCAAGCTGAATTCGCTCCGCTGCGCGAAGAGTTCGCGGCACTCGATGCTCGTGTGCGTGCCCTCGGGTACGTGTTCGACTATTCGGGCGGTACGCGCATGGATTTCCGCGACAATAATCAGCGTGAGATCGCTCGCAGAAACGTGAACAGCACTTACGCGTATGATCTCTCGACGGCGCGGTACGAACTGCAACAGTACACGGCGATCGTCGAACGGCTGGAGCGTGCCAACGCCCCGAAGTTTGATCTGACCCGCGTCATCTACGCACAAGTACGCGCAGTCATGCCGGTTTGTCCTGTCTGTGGCGGAGCGTGGAATGATTCCTTCGTTTGTACGCAAGTGCACTCGCCGGATCAGGTCATCGCAAAGCATGGTCAGAATGACTGGCTCATCGGTGAGTTCAAGACGGATCGGGACGAGACGGTTGCGAGCGTAAGCATCGAACGTCGTCGCACTTCCGTGAAGCTCGAATTTGAAGTCGGTGAGAATCAGGCTTGGTCGTACAAGGCGTTCAAGTTTATCGCGTTCAATCCGAACATCATTGTTCTGTCGCCGGCCTTGGTTGCGGATCGCGAGATCATCCTCCTCTGGCTTGCGGAACTCGAAGAAGCAAAGCGAGCTCTCGAAGCCGAACTCGCATTTGTTGCAGACCTCAAGCGGAAGGTAACGACCGGTGAGGTGATTTGTCTCAAGTTTCGGGATCGTGGCAATGGCACCATGGTCGCAGATTACAAGCGCGAGCTTGTCGAAGCGCCCTACGGTGACGATCTGTCTCGGTATCCGAGCTCGGGAGATTCCTGGTGGTGTCATGTGATTCCCGGGAGCGGCCCGACTAAAATCGCCCTTTACCGCAAGGTGGGGGTGACCAAGGTCGATGTCGAAAAAGTCCTCAAGGACGGCCTCGACATGTTCCCGGGCCTCCCAAGCCAGCTCCTGCAGTAGAGGTTTTCTTGCCCCAGGTGTTCTCTGAACACCTGGGGTTTTTCTTTTCCCCAATATTCTTGACGCTTTTTCCCCTCCGTGATATCTTTTCGGCACATAAAACGCTGCTGAAACTCTGAAATTTGTCGACCTCAATGTCTTGAGTTTTTTCTTTTTTTATCTAAACCCTAGTCCCTCGTCCCTAATCCCTCCCACTATGCCAACAGTCAACCAACTTATTCGCAAAGGACGCACAAGCAAAGGATCCAAGTCAAAGTCACCTGCCATGCAGTACACGTTTGACTCCTTGCACCGCAAAAAGACGAGCTTGGTAAAAGGAAGTCCATTTAAACGTGGAGTTTGTGTAAAGGTAGCAACCATGACTCCAAAGAAGCCAAACTCTGCTATTCGTAAAATCGCCCGCGTGCGTCTTTCAAACGGAACAGAAGTAAACGCTTACATTCCAGGTGAAGGTCACAACTTGCAAGAGCACTCCATCGTCATGATTCGTGGCGGAAAGGTGAAAGATCTTCCAGGTGTTCGTTATCACATCGTTCGCGGTGTCTATGACGCCCAAGGAGTAAAGGGTCGTATGCAAGGCCGTTCAAAATACGGAGCACAACGTCCTAAGGCAAAGAAAGCGTAAAATCTCATTCATGAGTGGAGTACCTGATTATTGAGTCGGGGAATAAATTCCATTCGATTACTTCAAAACATTATGCGCGGAAAAAAAGCTACTCGACGTGAGATTACCCCAGACCCTAAGTTCGGAAATGTTGTTGTTGCAAAACTCATCAACACCATCATGCAAAACGGAAAAAAGACGGTTGCACAAGGAATTGTGTATGACGCGTTTGAATTGATGAACAAAAAAACAAGCGAAGACCCAATTGAAACTTTTGAAAAAGCTCTTAAAAACGTGATGCCATCTCTTGAAGTGAAGTCAAAGCGCGTTGGTGGAGCAAACTATCAAGTTCCAATGTCTGTTCGCGGCGATCGCCGTTATCTTTTGACATTTCGTTGGATCATTACAGCAGCTCGTGCAAAAAAGGGTCGTCGTATGGCAGAAAAACTTTCTGATGAATTGCTTGCGGCTGCAAACGGAGAAGGGGATGCTGTGAAGAAGAAATTGGATGTTCAACGTATGGCTGAGGCAAACCGTGCCTTTGCTCACTTCGCAAAGTAAATTCCAATTCTTTAAACCTCTCAAACCTTTCAATCATTCTTTATGCCTAGAGAATACCCGCTACAAGACGTTCGTAACTTTGGAATTTTCGCTCACATCGATGCTGGAAAAACAACCGTTTCTGAACGTGTGCTTTTTTACACAGGAAAGAAACACAAAATCGGTGAAGTTCACGAAGGTGCAGCAACCATGGACTGGATGGAACAAGAAAAAGAACGTGGAATTACCATCACAGCCGCTGCAACAACGTGTTTTTGGAAAGATCACCAATTGAACTTGATTGATACCCCAGGACACATCGACTTTACCGTTGAAGTAAAGCGCTCAATGCGCGTGCTCGACGGCGGAATTGCGGTGTTTGATGGTGTTGCCGGAGTGGAGCCACAATCCGAAACAAACTGGCGCTATGCAGATGACTTTAAAGTGCCTCGTATTGTTTTTATTAACAAATTAGATCGCACAGGAGCGGATTTTTATAAGGACGTTGCTTCGGTTCACAATCGTTTGACCAAGCGTGCGTACTGCATTCAACTTCCAATCGGAACAGAAGGTGGATTCAATGGAATCATCGATTTGTTGAAGATGCGTGCATTCATGTATCGCGATGAAGCAGGGCGAGAAGTAGAAGAAGTTGATATCCCAGAAGAATACAAAGCAAAAGCAGAAGAATACCGAACAATCTTAGTTGAAGCCGTTTGTGAAAACGACGAAAAATTGATGGAAAAGTATTTGGCAGGTGAATTCATTACAGAAGCAGAAATGAATCCTGTTATTCGTCGCACAACTATTTCAAACGAATTCATTCCAATCATGTGTGGTTCTGCGCTTAAAAACAAAGGTGTTCAACTTTTGTTGGATGCGGTTGTTGCATACTTGCCAAGCCCACTTGATGTTCCGTCTTTTCACGGAACAGATCCAGATGATCATGAAATCATCATTGATCGTCATTCCTCTGATTCTGAACCATTCGCAGCTCTCGCGTTTAAGATCGCCGCTGATCCATTTGTTGGAAAGCTCGCCTTCTTCCGCGTGTACTCTGGTTCCGTAAAAGCAGGAACATACATTTTGAACGCATCAAACGGGGCAAAAGAACGTGTCGGACGCATTGTCCGCTTGCACGCAAACACACGTGAAGAAATTCAAGAAGTGTTTGCTGGTGAAATTGCCGCAATGGTAGGACTCAAAGAAACATTTACCGGTCACACCCTTTGTGATCCTGAAAACCCAATCTTGCTTGAGGCAATTGTGTTCCCAGAACCAGTTATCTCCATCGCCATTGAACCAAAAACAAAAGGAGACCAAGAAAAAATGGGTGTTGCTCTGCAAAAACTTGCAGAAGAAGATCCAACCTTCCGTGTTCGCACAGACGAAGAAACAAACCAAGTTATTATTTCCGGAATGGGAGAATTGCACTTGGACATTATTGTGGACCGTATGCGTCGCGAGTTCTCTGTGGATTGTAACGTTGGAACCCCTCAAGTTTCTTATCGTGAAACGATTAAAGGAAATGCGGTTGGAGAAGGAAAATACGTCCGTCAAACAGGTGGAAAAGGACAATACGGACACGCGGTTGTGCGTATTGAAAAACTTCCACCAGGTTCTGGATTCGAATTCGAAGAAGAAATCAAAGGTGGTTCTGTTCCAAAAGAATTTTTTAACCCAATTGAAAAAGGGGCTCACGAAGCCGCTGATCGCGGAGTTCTCGCGGGTTACCCACTCTTGGACGTTAAAGTTATTTTGACAGACGGTTCCTTCCACGACGTTGACTCTTCAGAAGCTGCCTTTAAAATCGCAGGTTCTATGGCCTTCCAAGACGCCGCTCACAAAGCGGGTGTTGAATTGCTCGAGCCTGTCATGAAAGTAGAATCTGTCACACCAGAAGATTTCATGGGAGCGGTTGTCGGAGATTTGAACGCAAAACGCGGACAAATTCAAAGCATGGAAGATCGCTCTGGTGCAAAGGTCATCACGGCATTTGTTCCGCTCGCCGAAATGTTCGGTTACGCAACAACGTTGCGTAGTATGACCCAAGGTCGCGCAAGTTACTCCATGGAATTTGATCACTACGATTCCGTTCCATCAAACGTTTCAAAAGAAATTATTGAAAAACGCGGAGGACAAAACCGTCGCGTGGGAAACTAGAAAAACTAAAACCGAGCCTCATATAGGGCTCGGTTTTAGTTTTTACGATAGAGTCGAACGTTATCAATCGTTCTCTCCTCCTTCCACTTCGGAAACTTAAACCCATTCGCTACCACTCGCGCGCCGATCGGTAATTCTTTTTGTAATTTCTCTTCAATCCCTTTCATGGCGTACGAGATTTGGTAAAGCAGAACAAGATTTGTGCTCGATACATCAACGTGCCAAAATGAATCAGGATGAATTTCGATTTTGTCCGTAAGATTTTCTTTTTCGATCAACTCGCGTGATTGTTTTACAAGCCAGTGTTGAATCTCATAGCCGATGGATTTTTTCGCTCCGGCTTTTGCAGCAGCAATGAGTAATCGACCATCACCAGATCCAAGATCCACGACAATATCGGATGGTTGAATTTGCGCGAGTTCGATCATATCATCAATCGCTTCAGGTGGTGTTCCTACAAATAATCCGCCACCAGCAAACGCGGGAATCATGAGACGAATAAGTGATCGCGTAGCGAAAAATAAATAGACGATGGAGGTGATTCCAATAATTGCTAGGATACTATAAAGATAAAACATATGATTCCCAAAAAAGTATTAACAGCGTTCGGGTTTGACCAAAATGCTTCTTCAAAGCAACTTTCGTCCGGACTCATTCACCAAACGTATCTCATAAAGAATGATCGTAAACAGTATATCATTCAACGATTACACCCGGTACTTGCAACACCTGAGATTGCAAACGATTTTTTGTCCGTGACAAAATATTTACACAAAGAAAAATTTCTCGCGCCCGAATGTGTTCTCTCTAAAAAAGGCGAGGTGTTGGTTGATGATGGAAAATGGAAGTGGCGTGCACAGACATTTGTTTCAGGGAAAACCGTTCATCTATTAAAAGATATAAAGATGGCGAAAGAGGCGGGGGAGGTCTATGCGCGTTTTCACGAGACAATGGCAATCGTGCCGTATGAATTTCAATCCAAAAAAGTTTCGCATGATACAGAAAAGATTTTTGAAACGTTTCGTCATACTGTAGATGTATATCGTGACTCTGAACGCATGCTTGATGTGATTCATGATGTTGTGTTTCTTCTTGAACAAACACCAAAGTATTTCTTGCCGAAGTCATTACCACTCCGTGTCATCCACGGTGATCCAAAAATTTCAAACATTTTGTTTGATGCATCGGGAAAAGCAAAATCAATTGTAGATCTTGATACATGTAATCGACGACCAATTCTTGTTGAGCTTGGGGATGCATTTCGATCCTGGTGTGGGGGGAGGGAAGACGATGTAAAGAATGTGTTTTCCATCCCAATGTTCCGTGCGGCGTGGAAGGGGTATGCATCAAACGCAACGTTTCTTACGAAAATAGAGCGGAAATACGTTGGTAAAGCTATTGGAACGATCACACTCGAACTTGCGTGTCGATTTATGACGGATTATTTTGTCGATGACTATTTTGGCTGGGATCCGTCACGTTATTCCTCCAGACGAGCACATAATCTTGCTCGAGCGAAAGGGCAGATTGCGGAATTTAAAGATTATCTAAAAAAGCGCGAAATTATTGAAAAAATTGTACACAAAGACGCTTGACACGAGGCTCGGATCCGCTAAAATGCGGACATATGAAAGATCAGCTCAAACGTATCCTGAATCTTGTCCAAAAAACCGGGGACACGATGATTGTGACGGATCCAAATGGAGACGACGTTTACGTCGTAATGGGGCTTGATCAGTATGAAAATCTCAGAAACATAGATGTTTTTGAGCCAGAACAGGAAATAGATGAATTGGAAGGGTATCGTCAAAGCTTTCCGCAAGGTCCTTCAGCCTGGGGAGACATGGTCGAGTCAGATGAGCTTGAGACAGTAGGGGATGTCATTGATAAGAATCCAGACATCTGGAGCGTGATGAAACCTGCTGGTGAAGAGGGGGAGACCTGGGATTTGGCAAAATTATCAGAGAATGAAGCTGAAGACCTTGAAGAGAAGTATAAAAAGTATGCACAGGAGCCAGTAGCGTCAGTTTTCCCAGAAGTTCCTGCGGAGGGAAAAACAGAAGAAATTACGCCAAAATTAGCAGAAAACGAGGATGAATTTGGAGAAGAACAGTTTTATCTCGAACCGATTGAGTAAGACTTGCGTAATTTAAAAGGGTTTGCTATACTTTCGCCTGTCTCGAAAGACCAAGTAATTTCGATAAATAAGCAAAAATTAATTTTGGGCGGCTCCGCCCTTTCTCATTTCTATGGCAGAAGCATTTGCGCGCAACAAGCCGCACGTTAACGTTGGAACCATCGGTCACGTTGACCACGGTAAAACGACAACAACAGCTGCCCTCCTCGCCGTTTTGGGTGCGAGAGGATTGGCTGCACAATCAAAGGGAATGGACGATTTGGATAAAGCACCAGAGTCAAAAGCTCGTGGAATCACAATCGCAACCGCTCACTGTGAATATGAGTCAGAAAAGCGTCACTACGCTCACGTGGACTGTCCAGGACACGCTGACTACATCAAGAACATGATCACAGGTGCTGCTCAAATGGACGGCGCAATCTTGGTTGTTTCTGCTGCAGACGGCCCAATGCCACAAACTCGTGAGCACATTTTGCTCGCACACCAAGTTGGAGTTCCAGCTATGGTGGTCTTCTTGAACAAAGTTGACATGGTAGATGATCCAGAACTTATTGATCTTGTTGAAGAAGAAGTTCGTGATCTTTTGAAAAAATACAAATTCCCTGGAGATGAAGTGCCTGTTATTCGCGGATCCGCTTTGAAAGCACTCCAAAACCCAACAGATCCAGAAGCATCAAAGTGCATCATGGACATCGTTGCAGCTTTGGACAACTACATCCCAGAACCAGTTCGTGAAGTAGACAAGCCACTTCTTATGCCTATTGAGGACGTATTCTCAATCGAAGGTCGTGGAACCGTGGTTACAGGTCGTATCGAACGTGGAACCATCAACTTGAACGATGAAGTTCAATTGGTCGGTATTCACGAAGAACCAACAAAAACAATCGTTACCGGAATTGAAATGTTCAACAAGTCTTTGGCGCAAGGACTTGCTGGTGACAACGCAGGAATTCTCCTTCGTGGTGTTAAGAAAGAAGACGTTGAGCGCGGAATGGTTCTTGCGAAACCAGGATCCATCACCCCTCACACAGACTTCGAAGCTGAAATCTACGCCCTCACAAAAGAGGAAGGTGGACGCCACAAACCATTCTTTAAAGGATATAAGCCACAGTTCTACGTCCGAACAACAGACGTTACGGGTGAAGTTGTCCTTCCAGAAGGAACAGAAATGGTTATGCCTGGAGACACGGTTAGCGCAACCGTTAAATTGATTCATCCAGTTGCTCTCGAAGAAAAGATGACATTCGCAATTCGCGAAGGTGGAAAAACCGTTGGAGCTGGAATCGTTGTAAAAATTATCAAGTAATTAACGAGTGGGGGGTGCTTTTCATCCCTCACTTACCGTTCTTTCTTTCACATTGTGACTAATACCCCAACAAAAAAAGAACAAGAAGACAAACCACGCCTTCGTATCAAAATTCGTGCGTATGATAGCAAGATCATTGATCAAGCTACAGAAACGATTTTGAAAACAGTAGAGCGTTCCGGAGCAAAAGTGATTGGTCCAATTCCTCTTCCAACAGAGAAGAAGAAATACACGGTCAACCGCTCAACCTTCGTTCACAAAGATTCTCGTGATCAGTTTGAAATGCGCGTTCATAAACGCATCATCGACATCACAGAAACAACAGACAAAACCATCGATGCTCTTATGAGCTTGAACCTTCCAGCAGGTGTCGATGTCGAAATCAAAACCTAACCCTGACTTCGGTCAGGTCTCAGAGTAAAGAGATTCTCTTTCTTCCGAGATCTGTCTGAAGATCTACCAATCAATTGAACAAGGAAGAAAGATCTTATGCATCTGGTGTGTATCCTGAAGAAAACCTTCCTGAGCTTTGAGAGATTGTTGCGGAGATTATTACATTGTCCATAAACATCCTTCGTACAAGTTTACCTCCAGTATTTTGGAGATCGTTGTATTAGGGGCTAGAAGCCGATCGTTATTCGCAAGAATGAAGATCGACTTCTAGCTTTTGTGCTAGTAAGCATTGAAAACACGTATGCCATTTATCATCGGACGCAAAGTCGAAATGACACAACAATTTAAGGATGACGGTACCGTCGTTCCGGTTACGCTTATCAAAGCGGAACCAAACATCGTTACACAAATCCGTGAAGAAGCACGCGACGGTTACGTTGCTGTGCAAATTGGATCTGAAGTCACAACCAAATCGCTCGTAAAGAGTGAAGCGGGTCACTTGCAAGATCTTCCGC
This sequence comes from Candidatus Uhrbacteria bacterium, assembly GCA_026395055.1. Classification (GTDB taxonomy): domain Bacteria; phylum Patescibacteriota; class Patescibacteriia; order UBA9934; family GWF2-40-263; genus XYB2-FULL-45-11. The sequence goes on from JAPLZK010000002.1 coordinate 184,539, forward strand.
AACTTAAAACCTTGCGTGAATTTCGTGTGGCTGGTGTTCCAGAAAATTATGTGCGCGGAACAGAAATCCGTGTAAGTGATTTTGTGCCCGGTACAAAAGTTGACATTGTCGGTGTTTCAAAGGGTCGTGGATTTGCTGGTGTTATGAAACGCCACCACTTCGCAGGAAGTAAAGCAACTCACGGTAACAAAGATCAACAGCGTATGGGAGGTTCCATTGGTTCACAACGCCAAGGAAAAGTTATTAAGGGTCAGCGCATGGGTGGTCATATGGGTGACGTGCGTGTGACAGTAAAAAATCTTGAAGTCGTTTCTTTTGATGCAGATAAAAACTTACTTGCTGTCAAAGGTGCGATTCCAGGAGCTCGTGGAGGACTTATCCTGGTTCGTTCACATGAAAGAAAACAATTATGGCAGTAGTATCCCTCTACAATACAACCGGTGCAAAAGTAGGATCGCTTACACTTGAAGCGAGCTTGTTTGACGTGAAAATGAGCCCAGCGCTTATTCACGAAGCAGTTGTTGCACAACAAGCAAACTCTAGAGAAGCAATCGCTCACACCAAAACTCGTGGTGAGGTTGCGGGCTCAAGTAAGAGACCATGGAAACAAAAAGGAACAGGACGTGCTCGTCACGGATCTACAAAGTCTCCAATTTGGATCGGTGGTGGTATCAGCTTTGGGCCACGTAATGATCGTAACTTCTCTCTCAAAATCAACAAACGCGCAAAACGAAAAGCTCTTGCAATGGTCTTGTCTGAGAAAGTTGCAACAGATCGTTTCGTCACACTCGAAGCATTTGATTTGAAGGAAGGAAAAACAAAAGAGTTGGCAATGATTCTCAAAAACTTGCCAATTTCAAAAAAGAAAACCCTCATCATTCTTCCTCCAGCACAAAAAGATATCGCGATTGCTGCAAAGAACATGAAGGGAATTGAAACAATGCCAGCCAACACGCTGAACGTTGTAGATCTTTTGAAGGCAGATGTCGTGTTGATCTCAAAAGAAGCGGTTGAAATGGTCACTCAAATTTACAAGCGAGCGTAAACGGTATGGGAATTTTTAAAAAAAACAATTCAAAAGCGATCGTGCCGAAGGTGGCTAAAGAAAAGACAGATGCTCCCGTTTCTGAAACAAAGAAACTTGCCGCATTCGTCTCTTCTGTGCTTATTCGCCCGATCGTAACAGAAAAGAGTGCGATTCTCGCTTCAAAAAATTCGTATGTCTTTGCGGTTGCAAAGTCTGCAAATAAAATTGAAGTAGCCGCAGCTATTCGAAAGATGTATGGCATGTTGCCAGAGTCTGTGAACATCCAAAATGTGCGTGGAAAATACGTACGTCGCGGAAAGGTTGATGGACATCGCAAGGCTTGGAAAAAAGCTATCGTTACATTGCCTAAAGGAAAAACTTTGAATATTTACGAAGGGGTCTAATCTTGGCAGCAAACAGAATTAACAACACTTATGCCAGTTAAACGCTATAAACCAACGACTGCCGGACGCCGCAATTCAAGTGTGGATACTTTTGAAGATCTCACAGCTTTTAAACCGTTGAAATCTCTTACTATCCACAAAAAGAAATTTGCAGGTCGTAATAATCAAGGAAAAATCACGGTTCGTCATCAAGGAGGGGGTGCAAAACAACGCATTCGTCTCGTAGATGCAAAGCGCGATAAATTTGATATTCCGGCAAAAGTCGCAACGATCGAATACGATCCAAACCGTGGTGCTCGTATCGCCCTTCTCTTCTATAAGGATGGAGAAAAGCGATACATTGTAGCTCCTATTGGCTTAAAGGTAGGTGATTCTGTTGTTTCTTCAAAAGTAAAAGGTGAAATTCAGACAGGAAATCGTTTCTGTCTTGAGCATATTCCAGTCGGAATTCAGGTGTATGACATCGAACTCCAACCTGGAAAAGGCGGGCAATTGGTGCGTGGAGCTGGTTCCACGGCACAGCTCATGGCCGTTGAGGGTCCTTACGCAACAGTGAAGTTGCCATCTGGAGAGATTCGGATGGTCTTCAAGCAGTGTATGGCAACCATTGGTCAAACTTCAAACCCAGATCGTCGATTGATTCGTTGGGGAAAAGCAGGTCGATCACGCCATCGCGGCATTCGTCCTTCTGTCCGTGGAAAAGCCATGAACCCAGTAGATCACCCACACGGTGGAGGAGAAGCTCGCAACTCAATTGGGTTGAAGCATCCAAAGACTCCTTCTGGAAAACCAGCGCTTGGTGTAAAGACGCGTCGCAAACAAGCTTCAGATAAACTCATCATTCAACGTCGTAAGAAGGGCCGATTCGTCGGCGGTAAGTAATCCTATGTGACGCAGTTTGAAAAAAGGTCCCTACGTTCATCCGAAGCTGATCAAAAAGATCGGTAAGTTGAAAGCGGGAGACCAGACACCAATCAAAACATGGGCACGCTCTTCCACGATTACTCCGGAAATGCTTGGCTTCACATTTGCTGTGCATAACGGAAAAGATTTCATCAAAGTACGTGTCGTAGAAAACATGGTTGGACACAAGCTTGGGGAATTCTCCGCAACACGAAAGTTCGTTCGTCATGGTGGAAAGCTTCAGAAAGAATCTGAGGCAAGCGCCGGAACACCAAAAGCAGCTCCAAAAACAGCAGCAAAACCAGCTGCAAAGAAAAAATAGTGATTGAACATGTATGCAAGTGAAAGCTCACGCTCGCCATATCCGCATGTCATCCCGTAAGGTCCGTCTCGTGATTGACCTCATCCGTGGTGCTCGTGTAGAAAAAGCGCAAACACAACTTCGTTTCGCAAACAAACTCGCCGCTGAACCGGTGCTGAAACTTTTGAATTCAGCAATCGCGAACGCTGTGCATAATTTTCAACTCAACAAAGACGATTTGAAAATTACATCCATCACCGCAGACGAAGGACCTATCTTGGATCGTTGGCACCCACGTGCACATGGTCGCGCGATGCCAATTCGTAAGCGTAGTACTCACATTTCAATCACTCTCGAAGCTATTCCACTTGTTGAAAAAGGAACAGTAAAGGAAGTGGTTGCAAAACCAGTTGCAAAAAAAGTCATCTCCAAAAAAACCGTAACCTCTAAGACCGAATAAAAACTTCTATGGGACACAAGGTACATCCAAGAGGATTCAGAATCGGAGTCACACAAGGGTGGGACAGTCTTTGGTTCGCGGATTCAAAAAATTACGTTAAACTTCTTCAAGAAGATGTAACGATTCGTGCTTTTCTCATGAAGACATTGAAAGATGCTCTTATTGATAAGGTAGAAATCGAACGTACACGTCAGGAAATCAAGATCATGATCTACTCTGCAAAGCCTGGAATCATTATTGGTCGTGGCGGAACAGGAATTGAAGATCTTTCCAAGAAAATCAAATCAAAGTTTTTTCCTGGAAAACGTGTCAAAATGTCCATTAACGTAAAAGAGGTTCAAAATGCATCTCTTTCAGCAATGGTTGTTGGTCAACAAATCGCAACAGACATTGAAAAACGTATGCCATTTCGTCGTGTCATGAAAGGAACTCTTGAGCGCGTTACAAAAGCTGGAGCGAAAGGCGTGAAGGTTGCTGTAAGCGGACGCTTAAATGGATCTGAGATTGCACGTCGTGAAATGTTGGCACAAGGAAAAATTCCTTTGCACACACTTCGCTCAGATATTGATTACGCTTCCGTTACAGCTCGCACCATCTGGGGAGCAATCGGAATCAAGGTATGGATTAACCGAGGAGAAGTTTTCGATAAAAAAGCATAGGATAGAAATTTATGTTAATGCCGAAGAAGGTAAAACATCGCAAATCTCACAAAGGACGCGGTCGCGGAAAACGTCTTGCAACTCGCATGACAACCGTTGCGTTCGGAGATTTTGCTATCAAAGCAACAACAGAAGCATGGGTAACCTCACGTCAGATTGAAGCTGCTCGCCGCGCAATGACACGTGCCATTAAGCGTGGAGGAAAAGTTTGGATCCGTATTTTCCCAGATAAGCCTGTAACCTCAAAAGGTTCCGAAATGCCTATGGGAAAAGGAAAGGGAGCCGTGGATCACTACGTAGCTGTCATTCGTCCCGGAACGGTCATGTTCGAAATGGGTGGAATTTCTGAAGAACTTGCACGTCATGCACTTACGCTCGCAGCAAGTAAGCTTCCGCTCAAGACCAAGATCATCTCTCGTGAAATTGCTTAACCTGTATGGATGCAAAAACTCTTCGACAAAAAACTCCAGATGCGCTTTTGCATGATATTCATGATGCAGGAGAAAAGCTGAAAGCACTTGAGTTTAAATTGTCTTCAAATCAAATTAAGAATGTGCGTGAAATTCGTCTGCTCAAAAAGCAGATGGCACGTATGCGCACACTCGTCCACGAATCTCAAAAGAACACATAACGTATGAACACAAAGATTACCACAATTCGACGCGCATTTACTGGGGTTGTCACTTCCAACAAAATGGAAAAGACAATCGTAGTTCGTGTTGACCGAACTCTTGTGCATCCAAAATATGGAAAGCGTTATGTGCGCAGTGAAAAGTTTCACGTGCATGCACCAACGGGCACATATGAAATCGGACAAACGGTCTCATTCAAGGAATGCCGCCCGCTTTCAAAAACAAAACGTTGGACCGTTGTCGCGTAAAACAAACAGTTCGTCGTTCGATGTTAGAAAATGATTAATCGTTTCCTGACTCGAACGACCAACTACAAACATTCAATTCTATGGTACAAGAACTCTCAGTCATCAAAGTTGCAGATAATACAGGAGCGAAAAAGCTCATGGTTATTCGTGTACTTGGAGGTTTCCAAAAACGTTATGCTCACTTGGGCGAACTTGTTGTGTGTTCAGTGAAAGAAGCTGTTCCACACGCAGCCGTCAAAAAAAGTGACGTCATCACAGCTGTGATGGTGCGTACACGTAAGGAAACACGCCGAAAAGATGGAACTTATATTCGTTTCGATGAAAACGCCGCTGTGATCATTGATAAGAAAACAAAAGATCCAAAAGGAACGCGTATTTTTGGACCAGTTGCTCGTGAATTGCGTGCGGGTGGATACAACAAAATTATTTCTCTTGCACCTGAAGTGCTCTAAATCACCCATCTTATGAAAATCAAATCTGGCGACAAGGTCCGGGTTTTGACCGGAAAAGACAGAAACAAAGAGGGGAAAGTGCTTCAAGTGTTTCCAAACCTTAACCGTGTCGTTGTGGAGGGGGTAAATATCCTCACAAAGCACATGAAAGGACGCGGAGAACATGCAGGACAAAAAATTCAGTTTCCATCTCCTGTTCATGTCTCAAATGTTCAACTCATTTCAGAAAAGACAGGAACACATGGTCGAATTGGATACAAGATGATCGAAACAGAAGGTTTAAAGAAAAAGATTCGTGTGCTTCGTAAAAAAGGAACAACCGAGGATATTGAATAAAAATTATGTCACTCAAAGATTCATACAAAACATCTGTCGTCCCTGAACTCATGAAAGAGTTTGGGTACAAAAATGTGAATGCGGTGCCTGTGGTCAACACAGTGACACTGAATATTGGAGTTGGGCCTGGCATGAAAGATGCAAAATTCCTTGAAACAACACAAAATACTTTAAAGCGAATTACGGGTCAAAGACCTGTTTCCACAAAAGCACGTAAATCCATTGCTGGATTCAAGATCCGTGAGGGAAGCGTTGTGGGAGTGATGGTCACGCTTCGTGGAAAGCGCATGTGGGACTTTTTAGAAAAATTGATCAACGTCTCATTGCCACGCGTACGCGACTTTCGTGGGCTTTCTCCAAAATCCTTTGATGGAAATGGAAATTACTCCATTGGTTTCAAAGAACACATGGCGTTCCCAGAAATTTCAAGTGAAGAAATTGAAATCACACATGGAATTCAAGTCACAATCGCAACATCCGCTAAAACAGATAAGGAAGCAGAAGCTTTGCTCAAACACTTGAGACTTCCTCTCAAACAAGACGCATAATATGGCAACAGAAAATCAAATTGCAAAATCGAAAAAGAAACCTAAGTTCTCTACGCGCATCCACCGACGTTGTTGGAAGTGCGGAAGAAACCGTGGGTTTATGCGTGCGTTTCAGTTATGCCGTATCTGTTTTCGGGAGTTGGCAAACAAAGGAGAAATTCCAGGTGTAAGAAAATCAAGTTGGTAATATGATCACAGACCCAATCTCAGACATGCTCACACGAATCCGCAACGCGCAGGCTGTTAAAAAAGCTACGCTTGCTTTGCCGTACTCGAACATCAAGTTCGCGATTGCTAAAATTCTTGTAAAAGAAGGATTTGTTGAAAAAGCCGTGATGACAACGGAATCAAAATTTCCGATGATTCAGATTGATTTGAAGTATTCAAACAATCTTCCGGCCATTCAATCTATCCAACGCGTGAGTAAACCAGGACGCCGCGTTTATACCAAGTCAGAAGACTTGCGTTCAATTTTGTCTGGACTCGGTATTACAATCGTATCCACTTCAAACGGACTCATGACCAATAAAGAAGCGCATGCTCGTCACCTTGGTGGTGAGGTGCTTTGTGAAGTGTATTAGAAAAAAACTATATGTCACGTGTTGGAAAAAAACTCATTCTTATTCCGAAAGAGGTTGAAGTAACTGTCGATGATAAATTCATCGTAGTGAAAGGCCCTAAAGGATCTTTGTCACGGACTGTTCATCCGCTTGTTTCGCTTACGCTTACAGAAGATGCGGAAGGAAAACACCTTGCAGTTTCTGTTGTTGACGAAACGGAAAAGGTGAACCGATCTCAATGGGGAACAGCACGTACATTGATTGCAAACATGATCACGGGTGTAACGGTTGGATTCAGCAAAAAACTTGAAGTGAACGGAGTTGGTTATCGCGTAAACCTTCAAGGAAACATTTTAAACTTGATTGTGGGATACTCCCACGACGTCCCATTCCTTCTTCCTGAAGGAATTACAGCAACTGTGGAAGGAAACGTGATTACCATTATCGGAATTGATAATGAAGTTGTGGGTGAGATTGCTGCGCGTATCCGAAAAGTACGAAAACCTGAACCTTATAAAGGAAAAGGAATCAAATACACAGATGAGGTGGTACGTCGCAAGGCTGGTAAATCACAAAAGGCAGCTGCTTAACACAAACGTATGAACGGATTGAAAAAACAACTTAGCCGCGCTCGTCGCGCACATCGCACACGTGTTTCTATGCACGGAACTGAACTCAAACCACGTTTGAGTGTTTCGCGCAGCTTGAAACATATTTATGTCCAGCTCATCAATGATGATAAGGGTGTAACAATGGCTTCTTGCTCTGATAAAGAGGTGAAAACAGATGCGTCTCCAATTGAAATCGCAAAAGAAGTTGGTGAAATGATTGCAAAAAAGGCGATTGCAGCTGGTGTAGAAGCGGTTGTATTTGATCGCGGTTCATTTCGTTATCACGGCCGCGTGGCTTCTTTGGCAGATGGAGCACGTTCAGCAGGTTTGAAGTTCTAATTTTGATATGACAAACGCACAAACAACTTCACGACCAAAATCATCTACACCAGATCCTAAAAAATCTTTTGGTGGAAAAGGTGATACGCGCGGAAAAGGCGGAAAACGCCCAGACCGTGATAAAAAAGAACCAAGAGAATTCGATCAAAAAATTCTCGACCTCGCGCGTGTTACGCGTGTGACTGCCGGTGGAAAGCGCATGTCTTTTCGTTGTGCACTTGTTATTGGTGACCGAAAAGGACGCGTTGGATTCGGAGTTGCAAAAGGTGCAGACGTTCAAATCGCCGTCGATAAAGCTTATCGTCAAGCAAAAAAGAATTTGGTAACCGTGCCAATGATTCAAGAAACATTGCCACATGCAGTAACTGTAAAGCTTGGTTCTGCAATGGTCATGTTGAAACCAGCTCCAAAAGGTTCAGGACTTAAAGCTGGTGGAGCCATTCGTGTCATTTTGGAGTACGCGGGAGTTCCAAACGCTGTTTCAAAAATTTTGAACTCGAATAATAAAATCAACATCGCTCACGCAACGTTTCTTGCTATCCGAACATTGAGTGATTCCAAAAAATAATTGTATGTCACTTTCACTTCACACATTGCAACCAAGCAAGCACTCAAAAAAGGACCGAAAATACATCGGTCGTGGTTTGGGTTCTAAAGGAACCTACTCTGGTCGTGGAGTTAAGGGACAAGGTGCACGTTCTGGTGTTTCTGGATTGAAGTTGAAAGGAATGCGCAAAATTATTCTTTCTACACCAAAGTTGCGCGGATTTAAGGCAAAGAATCCAAAGGCTCAAGTTTTGAACCTTGGAGATCTTACAAAATTATTTGTTGGTGGTGGAAGAATTACGCCAAAGCAATTGTTTGCTAAAAAGCTGATTACAGACCCAACAGCTGTTGTTAAAGTTCTTGGAAAGGGAACGGTTACAGAAAAGTTCACAATCCAAGGATGTCTCGTTTCCGCATCTGCAAAGGAAAAGATCGAAAAAGCTGGCGGATCTGTTGTCTAGTCTTTCAAAATTTTCTCTATGAACACTCTTCTTCGTATCTGGAAAACAAAGGAGCTTCGCTATAACCTGCTCTTTGTTCTCCTTATGCTCGTGGTTTTTCGTATTGCGGCGCATATTCCCGCTCCGGGAATTGATGCGGCAGCGCTTGCGCAAGTGTTCACAAAAAACCAATTCCTTGGGCTTTTGAACGTTTTTTCTGGTGGAACATTGAAAAACTTTTCGATTGTTGCCATGGGGGTGATGCCATACATCACGGCTTCCATCATTTTTCAGTTGCTTGGAATGATCGTTCCTCATTTTGAGGAAATGCAAAAAGAAGAATCTGGAAGACAAAAAATCAATCAATGGACACGTTGGCTCACTGTTCCACTCAGTTTGATTCAGTCTTACAGCTTGATCCTTCTTCTTTCGCGCCAAGGTCAATTTTTCATTGGGGTACAAAGTACAACAATCTTGCTTGCCATGGTCAGCATGACAGCTGGAACAGTGTTTCTTATGTGGCTCGGTGAATTGATTTCTGAAAAGAATATTGGAAACGGTGTGTCCATCATCATTCTTTCTGGAATCGTCGCCGGTCTTCCAACATCGCTCAGTCAATCTCTCGCTGTATATGATCAGAGTCAACTCGTGACTCTCATCCTCTTTATTGCAGTTGTTGTTGTGACGGTGATCGGAATCGTTGTCATGAATGAAGCGCAACGCAACATTCCTGTGCAATATGCTCGTCATATTCAAGGCTCACGCCTTGCCGGAGGATCCAGTTCACACATTCCTGTTCGTTTGAACATGGGTGGGGTGATTCCAATCATTTTCGCTATTTCTATTATCTTGTTTCCAACGGTTCTCGCGCAATTCTTCTTGAATGCAAAAACGGCATTCCTTCGAACGACTGCAACGCATGTTCTCCAGCTCTTCCAAAATCAACTCTTCTACGGAATTGCTTACTTCGTCCTTGTCTTCTTGTTTGCCTACTTCTACACAGCAGTGATTTTTCACCCAGAACAAGTCGCAGAAAATATTCAAAAGCAAGGCGGATTTATTCCAGGAATTCGACCAGGAAAGCATACGGCGGATTATCTCAACTTTGTCACCAACCGTTTGTTGCTCCTTGGAGCAACATTCCTCGCAGTGATCGCTGTGTTGCCACTCATTGTCCAGCACTTCACAGGTTCACAGAGTCTCGTCATTGGAGGAACATCTGTCCTCATTATCGTCGCGGTTGTGATCGATAGCGTGAAGCAGATCGAAGCCCAGTTGACCATGCGAGAGTACGACCTATAAATAAAAGAAAACAGCCTTTCGAGGCTGTTTTTTTGATGGGACAGCATTGACACAACGTCGTTTCCTTGCTAAGTTTCATTGGCGTTTCTCAACAGAAGAATGGGGGAAGTTTCACATGGGATCAATCGACCTGGTTCGTAGATTTTGGCAGGAGCAAGCGACCGTTACAACGCTTTTGTCTCAACAAATCGGGATTGTTGTTTCTGTAACAGATGAAGGTTTTGTCTTTCGAACGCTCTTTCGAAGAAGAGAGGAAAAGAAATTCGTTGTCGAAAAGATAGATCCTCAGGATGCATCGGGAGACGAATTGTTCCCATGGACCTGGTTTTCAGAGAAAAATCGTCCTCTTGTTACGCCTGGTGTCACGCTTCATCTCGAGTCTCGTTACGAAGATTCTGTTCGGTACAGAGGTGGTGTGAAGGAGTTCGGAAGGAATCGTCGTAAGAAATGCACCTCTTTTAGGATCCTTAAGCCCTGATTTGTCATCGGGGCTTTTTTCTCGCCAAAAATCCGATATTTGCTATACTACCCCTGCATTCATTCCCGTCCGTCGAGACGGGATGATGGGCTTACTCTTCACATTCAATACAGTATGCATCAACTCCAAAACAAGCCCTACAAGGTCATTTTATTTGGACCTCAAGGAAGCGGAAAAGGAACCCAGGCCCACTTGCTCTCAGAAGAATTCGGAATCCCAACGTTTAGTATGGGGCAGCTTATTCGTGATGAAATCGCGACTGGTTCGGATATGGGAAAGCGTTTTGCTCCCATCGTAGAGGAGGGGAAGTTGATTGCGGACATGGACGCTGCTGATTTGTTGAAGCACCGCCTCGCGAATCCGGATGCGAAGGATGGATACATCCTCGATGGATTTCCACGCGATCGCGCACAGGCGAAGGCGTTTGACTTTGATCGTCCAACACACCTGATCATTATTCACATTCCACATGACGTCTCACTCGAGCGTTTGAAAGGACGATTAACAGACGACAAGACCGGAAAAATTTATAGTACAAAAGATGGACACGTTGCTGGTGAAAAAACACCGGAAGGCGGAACACTGTTCGTTCGTAAAGACGATGTATCGGAAGCGATTGAAAAACGATTACAAATTTATCAAACGGAAACTTTCGCCGTGATCGATGAATACGTGCAAACGGGAATCCCGATTCACCACGTAGACGGTCTCGGTTCTGTCGATGAAGTCCAGAAGCGACTTGTCGGTGCGATCGAAGAGGTTTGTCGTATTCCCGCACACTCAGATTAGAAATTATGTCTCTCATCAAAACATCCGAAGAAATAAACGCCATGCGCGAAGGTGGCCACATTCTTTCACGCGCGCTTAAAGCCGCGGTTGATTCAGTTCGTCCTGGCATCACGCTTCGAGAAGTTGATGCAATTGGTGAGGCGAGCATGCGCGCCGAGGGTGCGACGCCATCCTTCTTGCATTACAAAACATCGCCGTCAGATACACCGTTTCCAAGTACAATTTGTCTCTCGGTCAATGAAGAGATTGTGCACGGACTCGGAAATCGCGATCGCGTACTTCTCGAGGGCGATATTCTTGGGCTCGATATTGGATGTTGGTACAAAGGATTGTGTACGGACATGGCCGTCTCTGTGTATGTAGGCGAAAAGCCACCTGAGAAGATTGTTAAACTTCTTGCTGTTACAAAAGAAGCATTGCTTGCCGGAGTTGCGGCCGCACATGTTGGTGGGGATATTAAAGATATTAGCGCCGCAATCGAGGCTGTGGTTAAACCACACAAGTACGGAAACGTTCGTGCACTTGTTGGACACGGTGTTGGACATGCGGTGCATGAAAATCCACACGTCCCAAATTTTCTTTCCCCACAATATCCTTCCATTAAAATCAAAGACGGCATGACGCTTGCTCTTGAGCCTATGTTTGGAATGGGAGGGGATTATCGTGTAGACACAGCAGATGACGGTTGGGCTGTTATTATGGCAGATGGATCTATTGGATCGCATTTCGAGGTGACGATTGCCATTACAAAAGAGGGAACAGAAATTTTAACACCATTGCCCGTTTAATAAATATATATGGAACGAGCGCCGCAAGGAGAACGAAGAGATCAAAAAGAACGCCGTGAGGTCGTTTTTACACCAGCTGTTTTAAATGTTGAGGAGCCGGATGGTATTCATAATTCGTTTGGAATCATGTTTGATGCCGTAGATGAACCACAGTGTCGATCATATAGATTGGCTATTCGAAAAATTGCCGATGCGGAAAAATTACTCCCTTTTCATCAAGGTGGATCGAATGAGAAAATGGGTTGGCAGTATTTTGAATTTTTTGCACAAACAAGTAAGGACGCTGTGCTGGCTTTGTTTCCAAAAATTCACGAGAAAGCAAAAGAAGAGTTTGATACATTAAAGCGAATGGGATTTTTTGAATAATCGCATGTCTTCTAAATCCAAATTCCAATCAGACAAATTCAAAAAAGCACGCGGAGGATTTTCGCGCTGGCTTTCGGTGTTTTGCGAGTCGTGTAAAGAACCGATCGTGACATACCAAAAAGATGGTCCGGGAATTCTGAAGCGCATGTATCTCGACCGGATGGTGAATGTCGACACGCGCAAGTGGCTCAAGTCGAATCTCGAATGTCCCGCTTGCAAAACACTTCTCGGTGTTCCAATCATGTATAAAAAAGAAGACCGTCCCGCGATTCGATTGTTTGCAGGTGCGGTGGGGAAGAAGATTATTTCGGCGAAAGAACTTTAAGTATGCGCTTACTTGGTATCGACTACGGTCGAAAGAAAATTGGCCTCGCCTTCGGTGATACAGAAACAAAAATTGCTGTTCCTCTTGAAGTTATTTGGAAACAAGGAGACGAAGCGATTCGGGATATTGTTTCGATTCTGAAAAAAGAAGATATGGAAGGAATGGTTATTGGAATTCCAAGCGCGGTTGCATCACATCCAAACGAGAAGCAGATTGCCATCGTTCGTGCGTTTATTGAGAAGCTCAAAAAACAAACAAGTCTTCCTATTGAAGAAGAAGACGAATCGTTTACGACCGCCGAGAGTCGAAGACTTATGCACGAGGAAGGAGCAGAAGCTGAAGAAGATGCGCTTGCGGCCATGATCATTCTTCAGTCGTACTTGAATCGTATTTAATATGTCTGTGTTGTTCGAGACAACGGCGCTCGTGCTTTCTTGGCGACCGTATCGCGAACATGATCGGTCGTATTCGGCGTTTACGCGGGATCATGGAAAGATCGAATTTGTCGCGCGAGGTGGATCGAAACCGCTCGCGAAGTTGACTCCACATCTCGAGACTATGGCGGAAGTTCGACTGCTCCTCGTCGATGGCCGGCAATATTTCACTGTCGCGGGAACAGATCGAATACGTGCTTTTCGCTCGGTATACGAGAATTTAACGAAGACCACGCTCGTTCAAAATGCCTTCGCCTTCGTGGATCTTGGAACGAGAACTCACGAACTCGACGAAGATCTCTATGATTTTTTGATGAATTGGCTTGAATTTATTGAAAAAATCCCTGAAATTACGGCCGAACGCGCCGGATTCCTGCTCGCGACATTTGCCTTGAAATTTCTGTCCCATCTCGGGTATCATCCAGAACTGAGCCATTGTCTTGTGTGTCGCCTTGCGATTCGCGAAGGGAACTATCGATGGCATGCGCTCAAGGGAGGAGTCGTGTGCGCAACGTGTTTCGACAAAGATCGCGAGCAATGGTTTGCTGCGCGACTCATCGATGACGTCACGCTCAAGTTGCTGCGCTTCGCCCTTACACAAGAATTCACAGAACAACTTCGTCCACATTTATCTGGAAACACGCTCGCTTCATTTCATGAAACAATCGAGTCTCTTATCATCGCTCACTTCCCAGTCATTCCCGCTGTCTCCATGCGAGAAGCTTGTAAACATTTGTAAGAAGTAGTCAAGAAGTCGAGGGGTCAAGTAGTCAAGTCTACTAACTCGTTCGAAAACTCGACTACTCGACTTCTTAACTACTCGACTACTCTTTATGACTTCCACTCTCATCAAATCCATCGGCCAATATGTTGGTCAAGAAGTTCAACTCCAAGGTTGGGCATACAACTTTCGTTCAAGCGGAAAAATTTTCTTTTTGCAATTGCGTGACGGTTCGGCTCGTGTGCAGATTGTGTATTCGAAAGCGGATGTATCTGAGGAAACATGGAGCGCGCTCGAATCACTTCGTCTCGAGTCGTCTGTTCGTGTATTCGGTCGCGTAAAAGAAGACGCGCGCGCACCGTCCGGATTCGAACTCGATGGGTTGAGTCTCGAAATCGTCTCGCTCGCCATGGATGAATATCCGATCGGAAAAAAAGATCACGGTCCAGACTTCTTGCTCGACAATCGTCACTTGTGGTTGCGTTCTGACAAACAGTGGGCAATTCAGCGTGTGCGTGACACGATCATCACCGCAACATACAACTACTTTCACGAAAATGATTTCGTAAAATTTGATACACCAATTCTTACACCAACCTCTTGTGAGGGAACAACCGAGCTCTTCGAAATGGATTACTTCGATATGGGCAAGGGTGAACCAGAGGCCGTGAATACGGGGACTGGTAAAGCATATCTTTCACAGTCAGGACAGTTGTATCTCGAAGCAGGAATTATGTCTCTTGGTCGCGCGTTCGACTTTGGTCCCGTATTTCGTGCGGAAAAATCAAAAACACGCCGACATCTCACAGAATTTTGGATGATGGATGCCGAAGCGGCGTTCGTTGAACATCAGGGTAACATGCAGATTCAAGAAGGATTGATCTGCCGCATCGTTCACGATGTCCTCGCGAATTGCCAACATGAACTCAAGGTTCTCGAACGCGACACAAAGCCGCTCGAAGCGATTCAAGCACCGTTCGTTCACATGACTCACCAAGAAGCGATCGCGAAACTTCGCGAGCTTGGTTCGGACATCGGTGACATGGATGATCTCGGTGCCGACGATGAAACGATTCTCACACAACAATTCGATCGTCCAATTTTTATCGAAAAATATCCCGCAGCGGTCAAAGCCTTTTACATGAAGCGTGATCCATCCAATCCAGAATTCGTTTTGAACAACGACATGCTCGCACCGGAAGGGTACGGCGAAATTATCGGCGGTTCACAACGTGAGGATGATTACGAAACACTTCTTGAACGCATGCGAGAGCACAATCTCGCGATCGAACCATTTCAATGGTATCTCGATCTGCGAAAATACGGATCTGTACCACATTCAGGATTCGGTTATGGCCTCGAGCGCATCACGGCTTGGATGTGCGGCCTCCAACATATTCGCGAGACAATTCCATTTCCACGTTTGATCAATCGACTGACGCCATAAAAAATAAATTATCCACAAACAGACCCTTGATTTTTGTTTTAAAATGTGTTAGATTCGAATAAAGAGTGTCGATGACTTCATTCAATAACGAATTTATCTATGTTAACAAAAGAAGATTTGGGTCAAATTCGTGAAGTTGTCAGCGATGTAGTTGAGGCTTCCGAAAAACGTGTCACAAAGACAATAATTTTAGCCGTTGGTGAAATGATTGATCAAAATATCTTGCCACAGTTTGATGAGCTTCATGAAGAGATTAAGGAAATTAAACAAGAAATGCGCGGCATGAATGCAAAAATGGTCACAAAAGGTGCGCTCGAAGATCGATTAACAGATTTTCGTTTATCGATTGTTGGATCTGCGGTATAGAAGAAGAAAACACACCTGTCGGGTGTGTTTTCTGTTTGACAACCCTTCTCCCCTTTGTCACAATGGTTCCACGTATGCACCGCATTTCTCTTGCAAATAACAATGATGATAACAGCTAATTAAGCTGGTCTTCTTTGCGCAAGAAAAAACGCCAATGAAACCAGCCAAAGAGCTGGATTTTTTTACGCCTAAGCTCTCCTTTTTATGCAAAATCGAACTCTCGTCAGAGACTTAAATGACAAACTCGGTCAGACCGTCATTGTTGCGGGTTGGCTTCACCGTTTGCGCGATATGGCCAAATTCGGATTCGCCATCGTGCGCGATCGAAGCGGGTTGGTTCAGGTTGTTTTGACTGCGGAGCAATTGGAGCAACTGAAAGGTCTACAGGTTGAAACAGTGCTAAAAGTGACGGGTATTGTTGTGGAAAAACGCACGAAAGATCCAAATGCACACGAGGTTGAAATTCAGGCAACAACGCTCGAAATTTTGTCTCCTGTTACAGACGTCACGCCCGTTGAAATCAATAATCATGATCTTGATGCGCGACTTGAAACCCTTTTGGACAATCGTGTTGTAACTCTGCGTCATCCAAAACAGCGTGCGATTTTCCGCGTGCAAGCGGCATTGGTGCACGGATACCGTGCCTATATGGAAAAGCAAGGGTTCACAGAAATCTTTTTTCCTGTGCTTGCGGGGGCGGCATCAGAAGGTGGATCAGAATTTTTTCGCGTGGATTATTACGGACGTGATGCGGCGCTCACACAATCAGCGCAGTTGTATAAACAAATCACCATGGGGGTGTATGAAGGTGTGTACGGGGTTTCTTATTCGTTCCGCGCAGAAAAATTTTCCACTTCGCGCCATTTGACCGAGTTTAACCAATTGGAGTTTGAAGTCGGATTCATTGATAGTATGGAGGAGGTTATGGAGTATGTAGAGGGTTCCACACGCGGAATGTTTGCGGCTATTCAGGAAGAGTGTAAAGAAGAGCTGGCATTGCTTAACGTTGTCCTCCCTCCACTTGGAGAAAAATTTCCGCGCATTAAATTGATAGATGCACTGCACGTGTATAAGGCGGAAACGGGCATTGATGAAACACACGAGCCAGATTTGTCTCCCGCAGCGGAACGATGGTTATCAACGGTATGGGCTCCAAAGGTTCATGGGTCCGGATTCGTTTTTGTTACGCATTATCCAGAAACAAAGCGTCCGTTCTATACAAAGCTTGATCCAGAAGATCCAACATCAACACTCAGTTTTGACTTGATCGGATTTGGAAGTGAAATTGTTTCCGGAGGAATGCGCGTGAATCGTTATGATGAACAGCTTGCACGTATTCAGTCAAAAGGTTTGCGTGTAGAAGATTTTGAGGATTATCTCATGATGCATAAATACGGCATCCCACCAGAAGGTGGATTCGGAATGGGATTGCAACGTCTGACACAAAATATCTTGGGATTAGCAAATATCAAGGAGGCAACAATTTTTCCTCGCGATGTTCAACGTCTCAGACCATAAACAGATAAAAACCTGGGGAAAACCCAGGTTTTTTGTTTTGCGTGTTCGAGGTGGTTCAGGTAAAATACGCACATAATTCGCGGGGGAGATCCTTCCTTCGTCAGGATGACGCAAAAAGCATGTTCGAGATAGAATCAGAACAATTCACGGGTCCGCTGGAACTTCTTCTCGAGCTTATCGAAGCGGAATCTTTGTCGATCTCGGAAGTCTCACTTGCACATGTGACCGAGTCGTATCTTGCGCACATTGAAAAGAACGAACCCCCTGCAGACGAGCTCGCAGATTTTTTGATTGTCGCGACTCGACTTCTTCTTCTAAAATCCAGACTCCTCCTGCCAGACCCGGTTCTCGAGGAAGAAGATACCTCCGACCTTGCGGCACAGCTCAAAATGTACAAACAGTTCGTGGATCTTTCCGCACACCTCGAAAAACAATTCAACGCAAAGATCGAATTATTCCCGCGCGAGAAAGCAGATGTCATCAAGATTCTCGAACTCGTGATTCCAGACGGTGTCTCAACAACTTCGCTTCACGAATCATTCGCCAAGCTCCTCAAGAACTTGGAACCATTTTTCAATCTGAAACAAGTTGCCCTTGAGCGTGTCGTCTCCGTCAAAGAGCGGTTCGATGAAATTCGCAATGCGATTATGGAACGAGCCCGATTCACATTCAGAGATATTGTGGGAACAGGGAAGTCGAGAGTTGATACCGTTATTAGCTTCCTCGCCCTTCTTGAACTCGTAAAGCAGCGCGTCGTTCATGTTGTCCAAGGTGAGTCATTTGAGGATATTGAGATTAAACGCATTGACTAATCTATGCTCACAACAAATATTGAATCCATCCTCTTTGCTGCCGCGAAACCCATTTCTCTTGATCAGCTCAAGAAATATTTTGATGTCTCAAGTGAAGTGATTGTGGAAGCGGTTGAAGATATTCGTACACGTTATAATCGCGAGACATCCGGTATTCATCTTCTTGAACAAGAAGGGAAGGTTCAGTTTGTAACGAACCCAGATGCATCAGAGGATGTCGCGAGCTTTTTGAAAAAAGATGCAACAAGTCCTCTCACCAAACCATCACTTGAGACGCTTACGGTTATTGCGTATCGTGGGCCAGTGACTCGACCCGAGCTCGAACAAATTCGTGGTGTGAACTGTGGAGTGATCCTTCGAAACTTGATGATTCGAGGATTCATCGAGGAGACGCAGGATCGGACGCGGCTGCAACCGGTCTATTCCGTTTCGATGGACTTTATGCGCAAGCTTGGTCTCACGCATCTCGAAGAGTTACCCGAGTACGAATCATTTCATACAAATGAATCTATTGACGAATTGCTTAAGACAACCCCAGAAGAACCGGTTGTATGATTTTAAAGTTCTTCACGCAAATTATTCTCGCCTCCACGTTATTGCAATTGTTTCCTGTTGACGTCAGTGACGTTCAACGTCTTGCAACGCACCCGAGTGAACAAGCGCCATCGCTTTATAATTTTTTTACGCTGCCAAACGCACACTTACCTCAGTCGGCTGATGCAGCTCCAACCAAGATTCATCCAAACAGTCTTGGGGTCGTGACCTCTGCGGAGAGTGCGATTGTCGTGGATAGAAAAACAAAACAGATTTTATTTCAAAAAAATATAGACACACCGCGTTCCATTGGTTCCATCACAAAGCTTATGACCGCATTTGTCTTCTTGAGCACCAACCCTGATTTAAATGCCCCCGCAAAATTACAAGCAGAAGACTTTCGTGCGGGGGGCGTACAGCATGTGGGATTTGGCGACGACGCAACCGTAAAAGATATTTTATATGCAAGCCTGATTAGTTCTGATAATTCCGCAACGGCATCGCTCGCGCGATTATCCGGCATGAGCATTCAGGATTTTGTAGTGAAGATGAATAAGACCGCCATTTCAATGGGAATGGAACGCACACATTTTGAGGATCCAACAGGGTTGTCTCCTCGGAATGAATCGGTCGTTTCTGATCTCGTAAAGATGCTCGATGTTGTCGCACAAAATGATATTATCCGAGACGCAACAGAACATGACACCTTTGCCATTACGACCGTGTCCGGGAAAACGTATAATCTAAAAAGCACGGATCAACTTCTTTCCAGTTTCGTGAATCAACAACCGTATCGTATTGTCGCGGGGAAAACAGGATATCTCCCTGAGGCCGGCTATTGTCTCGGAACCGTTTTGAACCACGACGGCGCGGGTGACATCATTGTTGTTGTGCTTGGATCAGAGACGAATGCGGATCGTTTTCAGGATATTAAGTCTCTTGCCGTTTGGTCTTATCAAACGTTTAAATGGCCAGGTCAACTTTCTTATGTTGCAAAAACTCATGGCGCTGATCCACTTTTTACCGAGTGAGCTTGTCATTGCGCTCCTTGCGGCAATGCCTATCGTTGAATTGCGTGCGGCAATTCCTGTTGGGGTTGGTGTTTACCATATGTCTTCTGTGTCGGCTTATGGTTGGTCCGTTCTTGGGAATTTGATCCCGCTTGTTTTGCTTTTTCTCTATTTACCAAGACTTATTTCTGCTCTTTCATTTTATTCTCCAAAGATCCATGGGATCTTCGAACGCTATTTTTTTCGATTGTCAAAAAAACATGCAGAGGCACTGAATCGTTATGGCTCTTTGTTTCTTTTGGTCTTTGTTGGGATTCCGCACCCAGGAGGGGGAGTATGGACCGCAAGTTTGCTTGCGATTTTATTTCGCCTGCATCCAAAGTTTGCGATTCCTGCAATTGCGGGCGGAGTTCTTATCTCAGGTCTGGTCGTTCTTTTTTTGACGGAAGCATCGATAAAATTATTTTGAGTATGCGAATCGCGATCGATGGAGAAACACTGTGTGATGCCGCGGGAGGTGTTGGTGCGGGAATCGAACACTATACATGGGAATTCCTTTCTGCCCTTGTGCGACAAAAAACGTCGCACGTGTTTCTGATTTCTGTTCCGAATCAACTCACAGAACAACGTGTCCGCACGCTCCTCGAGGGGGCGCAAAGTGAAGTTGTGATTTTGCGATCTCTTTTGCCACGCGTTTCATTTTTTTCGCACCATCTCTTTCTTCCGCTGCGCTTTAAGCTGAAGGGAGCCGATTTGCTTTTCAGTCCAAGCGGACAAATTCCTCTTGGATGGTTCGGAAAATCTGTGACGACCATTCACGATGTTGCTATTTATGAACATCCGGAATGGTTTGCTTCTTTGGGGAATCAACGATTTTCTACGCGTATGGTTGTGCCACGTTCCATTGAACGCGCAGATCGTTTGCTTGCCGTCTCGCAAACAACGGCAGAACGTCTCGTGCAACTCTTTCCGTCCGTTGCAAGTAAAACAGCGGTTGTCTATGAAGGTGTTTCCGTTCCGGGAGATTTCTCTTACGACATTTCTTCAAAACGTTTTCCATTCGATCGAGATGTTGTGTTATTTTTAGGAACCATTGAACCACGCAAAAATCTTCCGTTCGCAATTGAAGCGTTCGATACATTTCTTCGACAACATCCTGAATGTGTGACAACTGTTCGATTTATTCTTGCGGGAAAAAAAGGATGGGGAACAGAAGAGGTGACGAGACTGGTGGAAGATGTAAATCGCGTGTGGTCCGATTTAGAACCAGAGGGCGTGATTCAATTTTTAGGAATGGTGACCGAAGAAGAAAAATGGACACTCCTTGCGCGCGCATCTGTGTTCCTTTTTCCATCGTTCGACGAAGGGTTCGGATTACCTATTCTTGAAGCGATGGCCGTTGGAACACCTGTTATTGCCTCGAAGGCCGAAGCCCTTGTGGAGATTGGTGGAGATGCGGTCATGAGTGTAGACGACGTTGAATCGTTCGCCCTTGCGATGGCGCAATGTCTCTTGCTTCCAGAAGGAGTAAAGATGTTGCGACAAGATGGGCTCGACAGGGCAAAACAATTTACTTGGGAGAAGACGGCAAAGGAAACAGTAAGAATCATAGAATCTCTAGAAAACAAAAAGTCACTGGAATAACCCAGTGACTTTTTTTATAATTTTGTTTGAAGATAGGCGATCAAGACAACCTGTGCCATGAGGGCGTAATACAATGGAACTTCGCCTTTTCGTTTCACAAAGTAATCATGAAAGAAGAAGTGCATTTTGAAGAACCATTTCAGGAGTGGGGACTTCGTAAGATCGTAAAGACCAACAAGAAGATCAGGTAATACTCCTCCGATGATTCCCCAAGTGAAGTTGCGAACAGAGATAATGTCTCTTGTGTTTGCAAGCATGAGGACAAAGAAGATGGCGATGATCGCGTCAACAGCAACATAGGCCACGGCCTGTTTACGGCGACGTTTGTGTACGCGAAAGTTGTCAGACAAGCCCGTGTCTCCGTGTGGAATCATGTCCACAAGAAAATGTGAAATGAACCCAAAGACAAAAGCCATGAGTGGATTACCGGCTGCTTTTGCAAGAACAGCGCCTAACGTCGCGTGAGTGGTCAGTGTCATAGATGGGAGGAGTATAGCATGGATTCGAGGGGACGGGAAGGGCTGGCGGGTTTCGAAAGCTTTTGAATAAAGCATTTTTATGGGACATTCCTTGACAAAACTCGTTTTCCATGGTAGTTTTTTTCGTTCTCAATCACATGGAGGGGACTCGTGGCAAACAAATCTGTTCTGTGTTTTGTCTCAGGTGATCGTGCTTACTTCACGACATGTAATCTTGAAGAACAGGCCGGTGATGAATGGCGTAAACCTATCACACCTAACTGCAACGATGCAGATGTACCTTACTACCCAAGAAATAAAGATGATTTCCGTGAAGATGGTTTCCCGAAATGGGAAGTGTCTGTTCTGAAATGGGTGTGTCGAGCGGTACAACTCGAAACGCCGGATGCGCATTGGGGCCCATTCATTTCGATTCACGACATCAATAACGGAATTGCTCCATGGTTGACCAGCGGTAATTACTGGCAGGACGAGGATGGAAATCCGATCGAGGAAAGTCACCTGGCGAGCCCTGTCGTGATTCATCCTTGGGACTGGCAGTTATCGACTGAAGTCGTGTCGATCATGGCCGGAACCACGAAGGAAGAATTTCGATACGTGATCGAATCGCTGGGCGGACGTGTTGAGGAGATAGGAAAACTCGGTGAATAGAATCGGCTTAACTTGCGCATTGTGTGTGGTGGAACGTTCCATCATCATGATGCGCTCTTTTATTTGGAAAGGAGAAACAAAAAACCACCACATGCGTGATGGCTAGCGGGTCGAAGGGGCCTGAGGCAGAGAGTACGCGCCCGTGATGGGGCTGTAACGCAGAGCCTGGATTTGCGTGCAGGAATCCGGTGAAAGACCGAGTTCCGAGAAGCCGCGTTTCCAATCGCCGTTCTCGACCTGAACACGGTTGTAGTGTCCGGAAAGGTGCATGAGGTTGCCGCCTTGCGGATCCTTCCAATAAATTCCGTCCGAGTGCGGTTCGTTGTCGATGGAAGCGCCATGGAGTTCCCAACAGCGATACGGCTTGCCGTTCATATCCATCTGAATGACGACCCAATCGGCGCCGAAGCTTTCAGCGTTGCAAGAAGCACAGGAGCGTCCCATGCCAGCACAGCCGACCATGACGAGCATGAGGGAAATCCACGAACGATTCAATAGATGTCTGAACACGAGAACCTCACGTTCTCGAAGCGTCTGTTGCTTCGATCGAGGAAACAATAGGTGAATGTGTGCATTTTGTCAATAGATTCCCGCAAACAAAAAACCACCACGTGACGTGATGGATTTTTTGGTAGCTGGAGAGGGGGTCGAACCCTCGACCTCGGGCTTATGAGTCCCGCGCTCTAACCAACTGAGCTACCCAGCCGTAAAAACTTTCTAAATTGGCGATCTTTCGGCTTGCGCTCCGCGTGCTTCATCGAAGGACGTCTATGTCCATCTCCGTCGCATGCTCGCGCTGCACCGAAATCTCATCCAATTTAGAAAGTTTTTACACTCGCTTTGATTGGATGATTTTCCTTGGTGCCGACAGTGGGACTTGAACCCACATGAGTTTCCCCACACGATTTTGAGTCGTGCGCGTATACCAGTTCCGCCATGTCGGCCTGTTAAGGTAGCGATAAGATATCAAAATAACGAAAAACTGTCCAGCTCAGAATCTAAGGTATTGTTGACAGTTCGACCATGATCAGGCATACTTTCGCTGCGGGGTAGAGCAGCCTGGCAGCTCGTCGGGCTCATAACCCGAAGGTCATTGGTTCAAATCCAATCCCCGCAACCAAAAATCCATCACCTTGTGTGGTGGTTTTTTGTTTCTGGTCATGATTGACATAGAATCAAATCCTTGTTAATCTTCGTTCTTCTTTGATATGAGGGTGGTGTCTTGTCTGGCATAAAATGCTTGATAAAGCATTGGTCTCATTTCTGATGATCAATCGTGTTTTCCGAGCGATTCGGATGCATAAACAAGGGGTTGTGAGAATGCTGATCACGATCAGTGTGGGGATTGTTTGTCTTGCAGCATGTGTGCTGCTTGATTACGTCACGAGTCCTACATACAAGCGATTCAAAGATGAAGAAGTGCCGAGCTCGGTCGGATATCCGGCGGGCTGGAAACTGAAATCACTTTCCGAACAAGTGAAAATTCTCAAGCGACATTTTCCGCTGCTTGACGTCTCGCATGCGGAAGAACTTGCGATGGCATATCAGCACAACGGAGCATTGGTTCTTCCAGATGGAATGGATGGACTCGTCGTGATTCCAAAGTACATGGCGGTTGCAAAAGAAGTTGGTTCGGCGGATTGGCCGGCGTATAATCGTGCAATGGCGCTGTTGATCTCTGTCATTAAAAAGACACGTACGGATTTTGTTCTGTATGCAGATGGTCTTGGTCCAAACAATGAGCGTCTCTCGAAGAGTGCTCGCCGATTTTACGAGGCACAGAAGGATGTTCCTGGTGATGTACTCGTCATTCCGGTTCAGACAGGACTTTTCCATCGTGGAAGGTCGTTCCGACGCGCTCGCGCACTATTTGCGCCAAATGAATTCGATCTGGATGCGTTCGCGATTGGATGCGTCATTCTCACACACCCGGAACGATTGCGGAATGCAGATGCTCTCTGGATCGATTGCGCCGGAACGGAAACGCAAGATCTTGGAAAGATTCTGAGCATGTTCGGTATGGGTTTTTCGAACACCTCCGGTTGGGGTTTTGAGAACAACGAGCTTCGATACGTTTCCTACAAGTTGCGCGTCGACTTTGCTCACCCGGGATTTGGTCCTGGATCAACGGTTCTGTTTTAGATCTCCTCTTCACCGATCACTTCCCATTGGGAATGATCGGTTTTTTGTTTGTGTTTATTATTTGTGCAGGAGGGTCTCGACCCTCCCCTACGATCTCTGCTATAATTCCTCCAGCTTATGGCACATATTATTTCGGTCGTAAATCAAAAGGGGGGAGTGGGAAAGACAACAACCACTCTGAACCTTGCTGCGTATCTTGCGGAAGCGGGGAAGTTTGTTTTACTCGTAGATCTTGATCCGCAGGCAAACGCAACGTCCGGAGCAGGTATTGATCATCGCGCGTTGAATGCGGGAGTGTATGAAGCACTTGTTGGATCACATTCTGTAAAGTCTTTGATTCTTCCAACAGCTCATGAGGGGCTCAAAGTTCTTCCTGCAACAGAGGCACTCGCCGGTGCATCGGTCGAGCTTGTAAATGTGGAAGAGCGTGAACATTATTTGCGCAAAGCGCTGCTCTCCGTTCGTAATGATTACGATTACATCTTGATCGACAATCCACCATCTCTTGGAATGCTTACATTGAATGGACTTGTTGCATCCGATTCGATTCTTATTCCAGTTCAAGCTGAATTCTACGCACTCGAAGGTCTGCGAGATTTGATGAACACGGTGAACTTGGTTCGTGCAAACCTCAAACCAAATTTGGAAATCATGGGGGCGGTCATTACCATGTACGACTCTCGCACAAAACTTTCAAAAGAAGTTTTGCAAGAATTATATCGTCACTTTCCCGATAAGATTTTTCGTTCCGTTATTCCGCGAAGCATTCGTCTTGCGGAAGCACCGTCTTTTGGAAAAACGATTCTCGGATATGATCCGCTTAGTAAAGCGGCAAAGTCGTACGAACGACTCGCTCATGAATTTATCTTACGTGCCGAAGGCGCTCTTTAACCGTCCGTTATGAATCATCCATCTGCTCTTGGAAAAGGACTCGGGTCTTTGATCCCACAAAAACAATCCTTAACAGAACGCATTATTCCGTCCGCACGGAAAGAGATTTTAGAGATCCCGCCGAATGATATTAAGGCGAATCCACGTCAGCCCAGATCACATTTTTCCCAAAGCGAACTCGAAGACTTGATCGCCAGCATCAAAGAACACGGAATCATGCAGCCGCTCGTTGTTACGCGATCGAACGGCGAATA
This sequence comes from Candidatus Uhrbacteria bacterium, assembly GCA_026395055.1. GTDB lineage: Bacteria > Patescibacteriota > Patescibacteriia > UBA9934 > GWF2-40-263 > XYB2-FULL-45-11. Next base: position 209,956 of record JAPLZK010000002.1, read on the forward strand.
CGAATTGATTGCCGGTGAACGCCGGCTCCGATCGGCAAGAGCTCTTGGACTCGAGACGGTGCCGGTGATTGTTCGAGAAGCAAACGAGCAACAGAAGCTCGAACTCGCTCTCATCGAAAACATTCAGCGCCAAGATTTGAATGCGGTGGAAGAAGCGATTGCCTACAAGGCACTCATCGATGAATTTAATTTGAAGCAAGATGAAGTCGCGCTCAGAGTCGGAAAATCCAGATCGAACGTGGCAAACATTATTCGTCTCCTCGATCTCCCGTCCGATATTCTCGACGCACTCAAAGAAGGACGTATCTCGAAGTCTCACGCGCGCACATTGCTCGCGGAGACGGACTCAAAGAAACAACATGACCTCTTCGAGCAAATGTTGAATGGGGGAGTGACGGTGAGACAAACAGAAGCGCGCGTCACAGGAATTACCACGAAGCGTTCTGTGTCTATTGGAAAAGATCCGAATATTGCCGCGCATGAAAAGAAGCTCCGCGAGATTCTTGGAACCAAAGTTGATATCACGGAGTCGAATGGAAAAGGAAAGATTGAAATTACCTTTTACTCAAGACCGGAACTCATGGACTTACTCGAATTATTATCCGAAAAAAAATAGCCCTTGGGCTATTTTTTCTTTTTCGATTCTTTGTCTTTTGGTTTCAACATTCCGCTCAACCAAACGCGTACTCCCGAGTTTGTGGCGTCTCGGATCTTGCTCTTTGCATGACGCGTCTTCACAAACTTGAGCCAGTCCGGATTTGGGCCTTTGCGATTTTTGTCCGTGATGATATCCACGATATCGCCGGAGTGTAAGGTGATGTCTAGGTTGCGCACAACGTCATTCACTTTTGCCGAGGTGCATTTGTTTCCAATCTGCGAGTGAATGGCATAAGCAAAATCGATAGGCGTTGCTCCTTCTGGTAAATCGATCACGTCGCCCTTTGGAGTAAACACGAAGATGCGATCTTTAAACACATCGATCTTCATGATCTCGAGTTGCTCCATGAAATCTTTCTTGCTCTCCAATTCTTTTTGAATGATCATGAGTTCTTCCATCCAGCGCATGTTTTGAACGTCACGAGAACCGTCTTCTTTGTATCTCCAGTGAGCCGCGACTCCATATTCGGAGAGTTCGTGCATTTCGCGCGTTCGGATCTGGAACTCGACGATGGTTTTATCATCCGCAAAGATGGTGGTGTGGAGCGATTGATAACCGTTTGGTTTTGGTTGGGCGATGTAATCTTTAATGCGCCCCGGAAGCGGACGCCAACGTTGGTGGATCATGCCGAGCACGGCGTAACATTCTTCTACACTTGAAACAATTACACGAATGGCGATCAGGTCGTAAATTTTTTCAATGTCATCGCCATAGCGCAACATTTTTTTATACAAGCTGTATAAACGTTTGACGCGACCATACACTTGAAAGTTCAGAATGCGACTTTGCGCGATCAACTTTTCCGTTTGGTCAATAATACGACTCACCTGTGCTCCGCGCTCACGAACTTTCACGTCCATGATTTCTTTGACGCGTTCGAATTCTTTTGGAAGGATGTACGCGAACGCACCGTCTTCAAGTTCTCCTTTGATCTCACTCATGCCGAGACGTCCCGCGATTGGGGCATAAATTTCGAGTGATTCGCGTGCGATGCGGAGTTGTTTATGCTTTGGTTGTCCGTAGAGCGTTTGAAGATTGTGTAGTCGATCCGCAAATTTCATGAAGACCACACGAACGTCTGAGGCCATCGCAAGAAACATTTTGCGCATGTTCTCTGCGTAGCGTTCTTCTCCGCGGTAATTCACCGCGTGTTTGAGCTTGGTGACGCTTTCTACAAGGGTGGTGATGTCATCGCCAAATTCTGTGCGCATTTCTTCTGAGGTGATACTGGAGTCTTCTAAGACATCATGAAGCAAGCCGGCAGCGACCACATTTAAGTGCAAACCCATTTCTGCGAGTCGGTAGGCGACCGCGAGTGGATGTGAAATGTAGGGCTGGCCAGTGAGGCGAACGACCTTTGCATGCGCTTCATTTGCGCGATCAAATGCTTTACGCAACAGGGCGAGATCCGGATTTTGATAATGAGTTTTGACGAGGGTTTCAAGATCCTCGTACGTGCGTACAGTATCCATAGAGTGCCTTTCCAAGATACCCCGTGAATGTATTCATGTAAAGATTTTTTTTGGACAAAAGGGATTCTCTGTGCCAAAATAAAGGAACATTTTACGTATCAACTATGTCCGAACCATTTGATGACGAAAGACCACGTTATGAACGGGGAAAAAAAGCTCCAGACGTTGTTGTGGTTGAACGAGATATCACTCCTGATGATGAATTAGAAGACGATTTAGATGTGGAAGATGAATACACCTTAGAAAAAAAAGCCGAGATCCTGCGTAATGATGAAGAGGCAAGAAGACTTCGTCGTCATGCGGAAATGATCGAAGAAGATCGAGATGCATCGGATGCGCTCCGAGAAGAAATGGATACCCTGTACCCATCCGTCCCCCCAGAAGTAGATCAAGGGATCGGTGGGCCCGTTGAGCGTAATACTTGGTGGGCCGCACGAACGTTTGGTGCCATGCGAACAGAAGCGGGAATCGTTTCTATTCCAAAATGGTTGGGATACAAAGGAAGCAGCATCTTAACAAGCATAGAAACGTGGGGAAAAGATGCAATGAAAAAAAATTCTCCCTGGATCGGAAAGGTTCCTGTTGTTGGGACCTGGCTTTTAAGCGATGTAAAAAAGTCTTGGGAAGAGCGTGACAAAGAAGACAAGAAAAAGAAAGAGGGAGACGAAAAGAAAAATAAGGGTGATAAAGAAAAAGCAAAGAAGGCGGATGAGAAGAAGAAGAAAGATTCTGAAGCGGCATTGAAAAAGTCTCAAGATGTGGCAGGAAAAAAAACGCAGGCGCAAGATAAGATTGATGACGGGGTGCGTCAGCGTCATGAATTAGAACTCTCAAACTTCATCATGTCGCCAAAAGAGAAATATGATTTTCTGAATGGAGATGATGATACAAAAAAAGCGATCTTAGAAAAAGCAGAAGCAGAATATCCCGCCTATCAAGAAAGACAAAAAGAACGTGTACGAGAGGAGATGCTTACATATTACATGAGCGTTGAAGAGAAGGATTTCATGAGTAAGCCCGTTGCGTACGATGGGGATTTAAAAACACTTCCGGATGACGAACGGGAGGTGGTTTTAAAGGAGTTGGCTAAATGGAGAGCAGATCGAGTGGCACTTTTGAATGATGTGGAAAACCAAACACATCTTCCGTGGCGTCAGCAGCTTGCAGAGGAAAGAAGAACATTTCAAAAACCAAAGGCGCCAGGAGGTGGAGGAAAAGGAAAGGGAAAAGGAAAGGGGGGTGGTCGGTCGTAAACAAAAACTCAGGCTATTCAGCCTGAGTTTTTTTTGGCGCGCGTTTGCCAAACTTTTTGACAGGTGCGGCGCGTTTCTTTATGAGAATGTCTACTGCCTCATCGTGCGTAAGTGTGAGTGGATCTACAAGCTTCCCAAGAGAAGCGTTTGTTTTTCCGTCTGTCACATACGCGCCGAATCTTCCGGTGCGGACGATGATGGGGGTTTTTGTTGTTGGGTCTTCTCCCAGTTCTGCGAGCGGACGTGCGGAGATTTCTTTGAGAGCAATCAATTCTTCTGCTTGATCGAACGTAATTGACAAAGGATCAAAAGGTTCTTTCAACGAAGCATACAATTTTCCATCTGTCACGTAGGGGCCAAATCGTCCGACAGCCGCTTTGAGGGTTTTACCTTCTTTGTTCACACCGAGTGTTCTTGGAAGTTCAAGACACTTGAGTGCTTCTTCAAGCGTAAGCGACTCAATGTTCATCCCCTTTAGAATCGAGGCGCTCTTTGGCTTGTTCACTTTCGCCTTTTGATCTTCCTTGCTCCAAGGACCGATCTGAACGAACGCGCCGTAGCGGCCGGTCTTTGCAATAATGTCCTGTCCAGAGACAGGATCCTTTCCGAGGATGCGGTCTGGCATCACGTCATCGCGCGTGAGGGTTTTGTTTTTATCGACAAGGTTTTGATGGAACGGTTTGTAGAATTGCGCGAGCATTGGACCGAATTCCAGTTTGCCATCCGCAACGTCGTCGAGTTCTCCTTCAAGTTTTGCTGTGAAGGTGTAGTCGACGATTTGCGGGAAGTGCGCGACGAGAAGATCGGATACGATCATGGCAATGTCCGTCGGCGCAAGTTTTTTGTTGTCATCTCTTTCGACATAGCCGCGATCGATAATCGTGCTGATCGTCGGTGCGTATGTGGATGGTCGACCGATTCCGTATTCTTCGAGAACCTTAACGAGTGTCGCGTCAGAATATCGTGCTGGTGGCTCGGTAAAGTGCTGGATTGGTTCGATGGATTTCGATGCGACCGTGTCACCCTGTTTCACATCCGGTAGAAACTTTTCTTTTGTCGCCTGATAGATTTTGGTGTATCCGTCAAAAACGATGCTTGATCCGTTCGCACGGAAAATATGCTTCTCAACATCCATATCCACACGCACTTGGTTTACACGTGCGTTCGGCATCTGAGAGGCAATCGTGCGTCGCCAGATGAGATCGTAGAGTTTCCAGAGGCGTGGTTCGAGGTCTGCTCGAATAGATTCTGGAGTTGTTGCTGGGTCTGTTGGACGAATCGCTTCGTGAGCTTCCTGTGCGCCTTTCTTGTTTGTTTTATATTTTTTGGATCCAGTTGCGTATTCCTTTCCAAATTCTGATGCGAGGAATAGTTGTGTTTCATCCAGAAATTTATCTGCCAAGTTTACGGAGTCTGTACGCATGTAGGTAATGCGACCCGTTTCATAGAGTTGCTGCGCGAGCGTCATCGTTTGCTTTGCGCTCATGCCGAGTTTGTTGTTGGCATCAATCTGTAAGCTTGAAGTGGTAAACGGTTGTGGTGGTGCTTTTGAAACTTCTTTCTTTACAACGTCTACAACCGTGAGTGGTTTGCCTGTGACAGCGTCTACGATTGCGCGTGCTTGTTTCTCGTTTCTGATTTCGAGTTTGTCACCTGCATCCTCTGAACCTCCGACGGCAATCTTTTGTCCGTTCACTTCGACGAGCTTTGCAGGAAAATCCATTCCGAGTTTTTCACACACTGCCTCGATCGACCAATACTCTTCGATCTTAAACGCCATGCGTTCGCGTTCGCGCTCTACAACAAGGCGCATCGCGACGGATTGCACACGACCTGCGGAGAGTCCTCGACGAACTTTGTTCCAAAGAAATGGAGAGAGTTCGTAACCAACCAAACGGTCGAGGATACGGCGAGCTTGCTGTGCGTCTACGAGGTTCTGGTCGATTGAGCGTGGATTCTCGAGAGCTTTCTCAATGGCAGTCTTTGTAATTTCGTGAAAGGTAATGCGCTTTGCTTTTGCTGGATCAATCCCGAGAACCTCGGCGACGTGCCAAGAAATCGCTTCTCCTTCTCTATCTTCATCGGACGCGAAGAGGACTTCACTTGCGTCTTTTGCCGCCTTCTTTAATTCCGTTACATGCGGTTTGCTGTTTGGGGGGACGATGTAGGTTGGCTTGAAATTGTTTTCAACATCAACACCAATTTCTTTTGTCGGCAAATCACGAACATGACCAAACGAAGAAAGAACGCGATACTCGCGCCCTAAAAATTTGGTGATCGTTTTTGCTTTCGTTGGAGACTCAACAATGATGAGTTTGTGCATGCATTTTTGTCATTGCGAGGAGTTCGACGACGAAGCAATCTTTAGACATATCCTGTTTAGAAAAGATTGCTTCGCTTCCCTCGCAATGACAATTAGTATTCAATAATGAATTGAAAATACGTGAATCGAACCGTTTCGTCAACTTGTCGCTATTTTTGCCGCGTATAATAACGTCCGCCTTCGTGTTTGATAATTCCTTTCATCTCAAGCAACGTGAGTGTGCTTCCAAGCGTGTCGATGGGAAGGAGTGTTGCGTGCGCAACTTCGTCTACGTGCACTGGGTCACGTGCGAGTTGTTCAAGAATGAGACGTTCCGTTTCAGAACGAGGTTGGTATGCAAACACAACCCCTCCCAACCTCCCCTTTGCAGGGGAGGAGTTTGTGCGTGCTTCTCGAGAAGCCCCTCCTGCAAAGGAGGGGTTGGGGGAGGTTTCGGGCCCAAGCATATCTTCCGTACACGTAACAGGAATCGCGCCCATCTTAATGAGATTATTCGGCCCCTCACTCATTTCAGAGTCAATGTCGCCCGGTATTGCGTAAACGTCTCGGCCTCCTTCTAGTGCAGCGCGTGCGGTGATGAGTGAACCAGATTTTTGTGCGGCCTCGATGACAAGTGTTCCGTGCGCGAGTCCGGCAATGATTCTGTTTCTGAGAGGGAAGTGAAATGGCATAGGGAGAGTGCCCACCGGAAATTCTGAAACAATGGCTCCACCATGCGCAAGAATTTGTGAAGCAATGTGCCTGTTGCCTGCAGGATAAATGGATGCAGTATCTACCCCTGAACCCAAAACGGCAATCGTAGTTCCGCCGTGCGTGAGCGTTGATTCATGCGCGAGCGCATCAATGCCGTACGCAAGTCCGCTCACAATGACGACACCAGATTCTGCAAGAGATCCAACAATGCGTCCACCAACACGTAATCCGTATTTACTTGGGTTACGCGTTCCGACAACAGAGATGTGTTTACGAGATGGATCTGGAAGTGTTCCACGAAAAAACAGAATGGGTGGGGGATCGTAAATTTTTGAAAGGAGTGGGGGGTATTCTGGATCGCGACGCGTAACAGCGGATACATCCGCTTCAAGAAGTTTTTCTAGTTCTTGGTCTGGACTGATGTGTAAACGCGTTTGTAAAAAATGATTCGCAAGGTTTGCATCAAAGCCGGCTTCCAGTAAATCCATGACCGATGCCGAAAACGCGCGTTCCATGTTTGGAAACGCGCGGTATAATTTTCCGATACGTGCAGATCCAAAGTTTGGAACGCGCGCAAGAGCTAACCAATATTTTAAATCTGCTTGTGGCATGCGTGTTAGGACAATGGGTTTGGGGTGGATGTTATTTTTTCGTGAACTTTGACAATTGTTTGGCTTATCATTTCTGGTAATTTCTTCGCTTCTTCACTTGTCCATTTTTGTAAGACGAACACATCAAGCGGAACATCTGCGTGCGCAGGGCGACCGATTCCAATACGAATGCGTGCGATGGCCGTTCCTTTTGGAAATGCATCAATGATGGATTGCATGCCGTTGTGTCCGGCTGAAGATCCGCCTTGTTTAAATTTCACATCTCCAAATGGAATGTCTGCGTCATCATAAATCACCAAAATATCTGAAGCGTTGCATTTGTGTTTTGCAAGAAATGCTTTGACGGATCTTCCGCTTACATTCATGAACGTTTGTGGTTTCATGAGTGCGATGTTATCCATCTCTGCAACCTCTGCTTCAAAGGAGGTTTTATTTTTAAACGTCGCGTTTAATTGACGTGCGAGTTCGTCGACAACCAAAAACCCCACGTTGTGGCGCGTCTGTTCATATTTCTTTCCAGGATTTCCAAGACCAACAATGAGATGCATATGGGAGGATTATGCCACAGAAGGTCGAAGGATTCAAAAATCCAGTGCGTTTGCACTGGATTTTGAAGATCCTTCCTCCTCGATGACTCGTTGTCAGGATAACGTGGCGGAGAGAAAAAATTGTTGATTGCCACGTTACTTTGAAACCGCCGTTGCGATTCTGACTTTGATGTTGATCGGAGTTCCTTTGAAGTCGTGGAGTTCACGCAAGCGGTTCTCGATGAATCGGAGATAACTTGGGTGAAGAGCGTCTGTGCGCTGAGCTTTGAGCGTAAGATCGAACTTCGGTGGTTTTGTAGAGACTTGTTTGAGCCCCATAACCTTTGGTGGATTTTTTCCTTTTCCAAGAGAAGGAAGGTGAGTGCGAAGGGCTTCGCGCAAGAAGCCGTCGAGTTCTTTCATGTCGAGTTCGATGCTGCGATTGTGACCAACATCATCAATCATTTTGAAGATGGTATTTGTGCGTTGCTTTGTTTTTGCACTCACGAACATGACGGGAGCCCATGTAATGAACGGCAATTCTCCCAAGAGATATTTGCGATACTCATTCATGGTTCGAACATCTTTGTCGGGCACGAGATCCCATTTGTTTACGATGATGATGACACCCGCTCCAGAGTCTCCCAAAATTCCGGCAAGATGTTTTTCCTGTGACCCGATTGGCTCTGTTGCGTCCAAGACGAGAAGGGAGACGTCCGACTGACGGATCACCCATTCGTTTTTATCGACAGCCATTTTTTCGAGACCGCCAGATTGATTGATTCTTGCGTGTTTGCGCATTCCGGCTGTGTCGTAGATCAAATAGTTTTTGTCACCAATGTGGAGTAGGACATCGTTTGGTTCGCGTGTTGTGTGCGCGATTGAGCTTGTAATGAATCGGTCTGTCCCAAGAAGGGCGTTCAACAACGTGGACTTTCCTACGTTTGGTTTTCCGATGACGGCAACACGTGTCGCATTGAGTTCCTTATAATCAACCGGATGCTTTCCAATTTCATTTAATTTTTCGTATACGAGGTCGAGCAGATCTCCGACTCCAGAACCTTGCGTAGCCGATACAGCGATTGGGGCAGGGAGTCCGCGGAGTCTCCAGTCTGGTTGGTGCGCTCGTCTGCGTTCAATGGCTTTTTCTGCTTTATTTCCGACAACGATAATGGGAGTTTTTGTTTTCCAAAGTTTGCTTGCAAGTTCAAGGTCTGAAGGAAGTGGGGGATTTTTTAAATCAACAACGAACAAAATAATGTCCGCTTCTTTCATGGCAAGTTCAGACTGAAGCAAAATGTTTTTTTCGATTTCGTCACGTTTGTTTACGTCTAATCCTCCGGTGTCTACAACGCGAATGGTTTTTCCACGCCACAAACACTCGCCATCATTACGATCACGCGTGGTACCAGCGGTTGCAGATACAAGGGCTTTAGATTGTTCAATCATGCGATTGAACAAAGTGGATTTACCAACGTTTGTGCGACCAATGAGCGCGACGGTTGGAAGATTATTGGAGGTCATAGGACTTTGCCTTTGTGTGATTTATTTCATCACGACATCCCGGGCACTCTGCCCTAGAATGACCAAAAAGTCAACCTTTGACCCTGTTGGAAGGGGTTTTGGTTCGTCTGGGGTAACCGCGACTTGTTCTGGGATAACCTGGTCGTTTTTCATCCAGCCAGAGGCGGAGGCGATATCTGCTTGAAAAAAGGTTTTGAGGGCTTGGAGTTCGTCTGCTTTTGCCCCGTTTGTGAGGTCATAAATGACCGTATGGGTATAATCGCGGGTAACTGCGTTACCGACCTTGATGACATTGAATTCTTCATGGGTGATTAAAAGTTGGGATGCTCGCACACCAAGACCGGTGACCGTTGTTCCGTTTTGGATTTCGACACGAACGACAGGGGCTGTAGGTTTTTGTGTGTGGGTTGGGGCTTCTGCAAGTTTTGTTTGTTCCACACCCTTTGGTTCTGATGTGTAAATGTACTGTGCCATTTGTTGAAGGGTGGTCCAGTCGTCGTTTTTTGGGAGAAGCACGTAGGCACCATTCAGCATGGTGGCGTAAAGCGGAGAGTTGGGAGAATCGTCAATAACATGACTGACAACTTCGTCTGATTTCAAATCTTTAAATTCTTTTGCAAGACGCATGAGTTGCGAGACAGAAAGATTGGTGGAAATATTTTTTTGGAGTGTGTCAAAAATACCGGTGATGCGAACGGGGTTTAAAAATGTGGACGCGGAAAAGACTTTGTCTTTTACCGCGAGCATAATTTTTTGTTGACGATGAGAGCGTGCAAAGTCTGATCCTTCTCCGTTGTTTCCGTGACGTGATCGAACGAAGGCGAGCGCTGTTTTTCCGTCCATGTGTGTAACGCCTTCTTTGAAGGTGAGAACCTCAAAACGACAGGCGTAGTCTGGGGGCGGAATGGCTGGACCAGAAGATGTATTTAAAAGATCCGCGGCCGTTGCGTTCATGGAGGCTTTGCTGTTTCCGCATGTGTCATTTTCTTTTCCAATGATTGGATACGCTGCGTCTGTAAACGCATGGTCAACCGTTACATCTACGCCACCAACAGTGTCGATGAGTTCTTGAAATCCACCAAAGTCTACACGCATGTAATATTGGACCGGTTGCTTGATGGTGTTTCCAATAAATTGTGCGGTGACTTCACCACCCGAACCTGTTTTTTCTGCTTCCGCATAAGCGTTTACATGGTTTACTTTTTGGTATCCATGACCCGGAATAGGAACGGTCATGTCACGTGGTAACGAAAGAAACGCCAATTTTTTTGTGGAGGGGCGATAACTTGCAAACAAGATTGTGTCCGTGAGCTGTGCGCCTTCGTGTCCCGTTCCACCAACACCGGTTAAGAGGAAATTCACACGGTCATCGCTTTCGCCATCCAATGCATCGTCTCCGGGAAGAATGAAATTTCTGATGATGGAAAAAAGAGAAAGTTCTGTTGCTCCACCATGGCCGTCAGAGGTTGCGCGTACGTGAAAAGAAAAAGCTGCACCAGCGATGGCGAGAATTAAAAAAGAGGCAATAAGTGTTTTGCGGAAAAAAAGAAACGGTTTTTCGTCCGGTTTCACGAGCTCGTATTTTTCTTTGAGAAAATCGATTTTTGGATGGTCCATATCTAGACACGAGTGTACCAATTTTGTGTTCGATATTCAAGGGCTTGAAATGCAACGATTCTTGTGTTAGTGTCTCACAAAATGTATTGCTTTTGCGCAATGTATTTTCGATGGAGGAGGTGTCTCATGCTCACATTTCCAGAATTGCGTGGTGCGCAGTTTGGTCACATGAATCTTGATTTGCTTGCACAAGAGTATCGACTCTTACAGGATGAGAATCTTTTTCCGCGTTTAACAAAGCAGGGGGTTACAACAAATCCGCTTCTTGATCCCCAAACGTGTTTGAGAATGGTTCAAGACGCGCATGCACGGCTCGGAATCGATCATTCGTACGGCGGATGGTTTGAGGATCGACGTGTTCTTTGGAAGGATAGCTATTTGGAGAAAGGACAGCATTGGATTCACCTTGGGGTGGATTTTACGGTTCCGACCGGAACGTCTGTTGCGGCAACATGGAAGGGGACGGTCGAACATGTCGACGATGACACACCAGAACCTGGTGGATGGGGTCCGCGCGTGATCGTTCGCCTGAAAGACGCATCAGACATGATTCTGATCTTCGCTCATCTCGGAAAGATCATCTGCAAAAAAGGAGATCGTCTGAAACCGGGAGATGTTTTTGCTGAGATTGGTGCGCCGCCAAACAATGGGATGTGGTTTCCGCATCTGCATGTGCAAGCGGTCGATCTGCGTCACTACAAGCGCAATTGGAATGCGCTCGTTCAAGAATTGGACGGGTATGCAAATCCCTTTGAAGCTTCTCGGGCTGCCACGATCTTTCCGGACCCCATGCGCTACGTGCGCTTGTGGAATTAATCTGATCGATGCACTCTGCGTCGATTTTTTTTGTATCCATCTCATGCGCATTGACGTCATTCGCCGTTTCTTATAGATTACGCTCTTGCTCTTTTACGTGAGGTGTTCATGGAACTCGACGAACTTGAATTTAATCCACGTCTTGTGGACGAGCTCTTTGATCGAAGATCCAATCAAGAAATCACCGATACGTTTGCCGGCATGGGGCGATCGGTCGACGGTTCCTTTGATCGATCACGGTTTTCAAACACCGCGATCGCGATTGAGCGTTTGATTGGGCATAAAGATTATCGACGCCCGTCTGTGTCGGATCTTTCTGCGCCATACGGACGGTTTCGCGGTCGACACATTATTGGAACCGGAACACGAGTTCTCGGTGGAGTGTATCTTGGACACAGACCACGCGAAGCAATCACGTTGAACGCGGTCGTTGCTACAAGGCTTTATCGATGATCGATTAAGTCTCATGCGTACAAAACTTCTAAACGGTAAGATGCGGTTTGCAACGAATCGTGAAGGAGTCATGCATGCCTTTGCGATCGATCTCCCTCAAGCCCTCTTTGACTTCACAAAAGAATGTCTGCCTTACAATGAACTTAGTACGGCCGAGATCTTTCGTCGTACAAAGATGTTGGCTGACTCTGAACTTGCGCTCGATGTTTACCTTGAGGCAAAGACGGGTGTGTGTCGTCACATGGTTCTGTTTCTCGTCGGTCTGTTCGAGCTCCTTTCAAAATTGGGCTTGACACAAGGTTCCATGTCTGTGTGTCGGTGCTATATTCCGAACCTGTTTAGTCATGCTTGGGCACGATTTGAGCAAGAAGGAAGCGAGGCGCTCATCTTGGATCCTGCACAAAACTTCATTGGTTCACTCGAAAACGGGGGAGAAATGGGCAAATTCGTTTATGATCACGAACTTGCTAAATTTCTTTCCGCACAATAAGACCTGTCTGCAACGCATCTCATTTGACCCTTGCTCAGGGTCTTTTTTTGTGATATCCTGAAGAGGATTTACTGTCCTCTAACATATCAAACCAAGGCGGATGCTTTGGACTGCAAACTATTATGTCAAAAACGTTTCAGAAACTAGAACCGTTCCTTCTCAAAAAATTTGGACCTGTCGGAGCGTCTGTTGCACTGTTTCTTGTTGAGGTCATTCAGATCATCTTGATCTCATGTGCCATCATCATTCCTATCCGTTATTTTCTCATCCAACCGTTTTACGTGAAGGGTGCGAGCATGGAACCAAACTTCTATGACTCGGAGTACCTTATTATCGACGAGCTCTCGTATCGTATGCGTGCGCCGGAACGTGGAGAAATCGTCGTGTTCCGTTATCCGCGTGATCCAAGTGAGTTTTTCATTAAGCGTGTTATTGGACTTCCAGGTGAAACGGTAGAAGTAAGTGGGGGGCACGTCACCATTTATAATACAGATCATCCAAACGGTGTTCTTCTGACAGAGTCGTACTTAACGGACGTCTCGACAGATGGCATGAAAAAGACGACGCTCGGCGCAAAAGAATACTGGGTTATGGGAGACAATCGTCCAGAGAGTATGGATTCAAGAAGTTTTGGGCCTGTGACCATTGACCATTTTATTGGTCGCGTCTGGGTAAGAGGATTACCACTCACGCGCGTGTCTACATTTCCGGAACCAAAATTTAATTTGTAAGATGGTACGCTGAATAACATTTATGCCATTCAATAAAAAGAAAGAAGCCCCAAAGGCCGCTCCTGCTCCCGCTCCAAAGAAAGTGGAGAAAGCGGTTGATGGAGAAGAAAAAGAAAAGAAAGGTGGAGCAAAAGCACCACCAGAATTGTTACGCGGATTTCGTGACATTTTGCCAGAGGAACAAGGAAAGTGGAACTTTGTTCGTGACTCTGTTCGTAACCTTGCAGAAGCTTATAGCTTTGATCGCATTGATCTTCCAATCCTTGAGCGCGCAGATTTATTTCAACGCACCGTTGGAAAACAAACAGATATCATTGAAAAAGAAATGTACGCCTTCGTAGATCCATCTGATCGCATGGTTGCGCTTAGACCAGAAGCAACGGCTTCTTGTGCACGTGCGTACATCAACCACGGAATGTTAGACCGCCCTCAACCGGTAAAGCTTTGGTATGAAGGAGCGATGTTCCGTCATGATCGCCCACAAGCGGGACGTTATCGACAGTTCTACCAAGCGGGGTTTGAGGTGTTTGGAACACATGAGCCAATCATGGACGCACAACTCATTGTGCTTGGATATCAAATCTTTAAAGATCTTGGATTGAACGTAAAAGTTCAAGTGAACTCCATTGGAACACCAGAATCTCGCCAAGCGTATTTGGCCGAGCTTACAAGTTACTTCCGCCCACATCGCAACAAATTATCTGAAGACGACAAACGCCGTTTGCAAAAAAGCCCCCTTCGTTTACTTGATAGTAAAGAAGAAGGCATGAAAGAGTTGCTTGCAGAAGCGCCACAAATTCTGGATTGGTTAGATGATGCTTCAAAAGAGCACTTCACAAAGGTTCTCGAGTTTCTTGAGGAGATTCAAGTTCCTTACGTCTTGAACCCGCACCTTGTTCGTGGACTCGAGTATTACACGCACACCGTGTTTGAGTTCGTTCTTGACAATGACGAACCAGAACGTGCGCAAAATGCGCTCGGAGGAGGTGGTCGTTATAATGGACTCGTTGAACTTATCGGTGGCCGTCCAACACCAGCGTGTGGATTCGCGATTGGGATGGATCGTGTGGCAAAGGCGCTTGGAGAAATGGGAATCAACCCACCACAACGTCCTGACCCACAAGTCTTCTTTGCACAACTCGGAGACGCTGCGCGACGTGTTGGTCTTAAGTTGTATGAAGATTTCCGCATGGCGCAAATTCCCGTTGCGGAGGCATTTGGAAAGAATGCGCTGAAAGCGCAACTTGAAGCAGCAAATAAACTTGCGGTACAGTACACAATCATCCTTGGACAAAAAGAAGTTTTGGACGGAACCATCATTATTCGTGATATGGAATCCGGTGCCCAAGAAATTGTGGACATCAACAAAATTGTCGCGGTTGTAAAAAAGAAATTGAGTTCTGAAAAAGAAGCACGTGTGGTTGTTCATCAATCACCGGTTGCGCGAGAATAGGAAGGATCAGCTTTGTGCTTGTTTCTCAATAAGCCACAAAACCCACCGTTAATTTGGTGGGTTTTGTGTATCTTGACTCTTTTCCCATATTCCTGCATAATCTCACCATTATTCGTAAACACTGAAAGGGTGTGAAAAATTTGTGGTAGATGTTAAACGTCGCAAAGGTGAAAGTTTCGAAAGTTTGCTCCGTCGCTACTCTCGCCGTCTCCAACAGTCTGGAAACGCGCTTGAAGCACGTAAACTCCGTTACTACGCGCCGAGCCCAACCAAAAACAAGCAAAAAGTTAGTGCGATCCGTCGTCTTGAAATTCGCGATAAGCGTGATTACTTGGCTCGTATCGGACAACTCGTTGACGAACCTCGCACGCAAAAGCGTCGATAGTGTAAAATGAGGAGTGGATTTATCCATTCCTCTTTTTCGTTTATAATCATTGTATATGACACTCCTTGAACAAATCGGCTCCGACGTGAAAGATGCTATGCGCGCAAAAGAAGAATCTACGCTCTCAACGCTTCGCATGCTTAAGTCTGCGCTTAAAAATAAAGAGATCGATCTTATTCGTCCACTTACAGAGGTGGAGGTTTTAGATGTGATTAAATCACAGGCAAAACAATTGAAGGAGGCCATTGATCAATTCGAAGCAGGAGGTCGATCAGACCTGGCGGAATCAAACAAGATTGAACTTGAGGTGCTGAAAAAATATATGCCAGCCGAATTGTCGGATGCGGATCTTGAGGCTGTTGTGAAAGACACACTCGCACAATCAGGTGTAAGCTCGAAAGCGGACATGGGGAAGGCGATGGGCTTTGTCATGAAAGCAGTTGCGGGGCGTGCAGACGGAACACGTGTGAAATCTCTTGTTGAAAAAATGCTGAGCATGTTTATCTTTGCCGTCCTTGTAAATACCATGGTCGTTTCTTCTGCACATGCAGAAATCGGTACGGTAACGCTTCCCGAATTTGGAACGTATTCGTACTTGCCTTACCTAGAAATGGGAATTCGTCTTGTGCGTGTCATGTTTTTGTTCGCTGGCTTATTTTCCATTATGGAAATTTTGCGTGGGGGAGTGGAAATGACCGTTGGTTCTGTACGTGATGCTGTAAGAGACAAAGCAGAGCATAAAATTATTACAGGATTCATGAATATAGGAGTTGTTGTCGCACTCTTTTGTGTAACGACTGTTGTGCTTAAACAGTTGGGCTAGACTATCCACATCTTTTCTATTCGATTGATCAAAAATACGATACAATGTTTGTGTCGTATTTTTGATATCACATGAAGCGTTTCTTTGACCCAAGAAACAAATCTTTTTCACACGTGACAGCCATACTTGGTATGCTGTTTCTTTGCGTTATTGGACTGTTCGTTGCGCAACATGGTGTTCTTGCAGCAACACCATCACCGCTAGACGCTGTTGGAGCAGGGGCGGGTCTTCCACAAACAAGTTTGCCGATCTTGATTGCAAAAATTATCCGCGCCGTTCTTGGTGTGCTTGGAATCATTACAGTGATTCTTGTGATCTATGCGGGTTGGCTTTACATGAGTGCACAAGGTGATCCCACAAAGGTAGCAAAATCAAAAAAGATCATCACAAACGCCGTCATTGGTCTTGTCATTATTTTTTCTTCTTATTCCATTGCTTCGTGGATTCTCGGTAAGCTGCTTGATGCGGCGAATGGTCCGGGCACAATCGTAAGCATTGCCAAAAAATACTCAGAACCACTTGCGGGTTCACTTGGAGCGGGAATTATTGAAAGTCATTACCCAATGCGTGGCGCAACAGGTGTTCCTCGCAACACAAAAGTATTCGTCACGTTTAAAGAAGCCATTAAGCCACAAACCATCATTGATGGGTATGTATCACCCTGTACGTATGTTGTGGCAAATCCACAAACACCCGCACTTTGTTCTACAAAATTAAAGACAGATGCGGTCGCCATGTTTGAAACAGCCAAAGGAGAAACAACCAAACTCGCAACAGACAAGGTGGTTGTAACGGTGAGTGATGATAAAAAGACCTTCGTCTTCAAACCTGTTTCGTATCTTGGAAATGCCGAAAAGGATACAAATTTTACAGTCGCTTTGAAACCAAGTATTCAAAAAGCGGACGGAAGTGCTGCGTTTGCAGGAGTAAACTCGGCTGGATACGGATGGAACTTTACTGTATCAACCACGGTTGATTTAACTCCACCAACCATTGTTTCCATCATCCCATCGGTTTCAGAACTTCAACCTCCAGGCGGAACGGTTGTAAATACGCTCAAGAAAAATATTTCCGTTGAAATTACGTTCAATGAAGCCATGGATCCAATTGCTACAACGGGAACCTATCAAAAAAACGGAGGAGCAACAAAAAGTTTTCAACGCATTACAGTGGGTGATGGGAGCCCAGATCCTGTGAACGGATCGTATGATATTAGTAACTCGTATAAAACTGTTGGGTTTACAACAGTAGATGCGTGCGGAAAAGATCCGTGCGGCGGAACCATTTACTGTTTGCCAGGAGGAAAAACCATTACAGTGACAGCAAAAGCGGCCAGCATTGATGACAGTAATCCGCCACAAGGAATTTTAACGGGGGTGAATTATGATGGTGTTGTAGATGCTGCAGGAAATTCTCTAGACGGAAATGGAGACAATAAAGCGTGTGGAAGTTCAACAGATAAGGTCGCGTGTCCTGGTGCGCAAACAAATGACGACTATACATGGAATTTTCATACTTCAAATGACACAGATGATACAGTCCCAAAAATTCAATCGTTGGCACCGGATATAAATGAGGGAAGTATTGATGTGTCGAACGATATCACCCTCACATTCAACACATTATTAAAAGCGTCAACCATTAGTTCCAGTAACATTACGCTCACTCCAGATCCAGCAACGTATATTATGTGGTTCAGTCCATCAAAGACAGACATACCAAATACACTTCCAACGGATATTGCTACTCAATCTGTCATTCACATTTCACATCCACCATTTATTTCAAACGCAGAAGGCGGTTCTGGGTATTGGCCACGTGTCACGCAAGAAGTGAAAAGTGCGTATCAAATTTGTATGTTTCCATCTATGGGGGACGTTACGAGTTCTGCAAAAGACTGTAATGGAGCAGATCCAGCCAAACCGTATTGTTGTAGCGGATCTCCGTCAGCTTCCGCGTGTGCCGTTCCACTTCCAAAGTAAATTTTTTACATGAACCTGTATAGATTGTTCAAATCGATTTCCATTCTAGCCGTCCTTGTTTGTACGGGAATCTTTTTTGTCCACCCAGTCTTTGCAGTAAGTCCCACAGACTCCAATGCATTTTCTTCCTTTGCGGCTAGTGCGGGGTTTGCAGCGGGCCCTTCGGTGATTGTGATCATTGCACGATTGATTCGTACATTCATTTCATTTCTGGGAGTGATTGCGGTTATCATCGTCCTTTACGGTGGGTTCATGTACATGACCGCCGGAGGAAATGACGAACGCGTCAAAAAAGCAAAAAAGATCATTCTGAATGGAATTATTGGTCTTGTTATTGTTCTTTTGTCATTTACGATCGCTCAGTTCATTGTGGGTAAGTTGGTGGCAGCAACGTCAGAGGCAGATATTTCTGCCTACTGTTTACAAAATCCAACAGATCCAACGTGTAAAAAATCACCTCCGTTTCCACCAGCGGTTCCACCGTTCACATTGAATCCACCAACCTCTCTTATTCAATGCGCGGCAGGGATTCGTAATTTGAAATTGGTATTTGTTTTTTCAAAATCTGTAAAAGATGAAAAGGGGATTACCGTAAAACAAAATGGCGCAGATGTTCCAGGGACGTTTTCGTTCTCCGGATCTAAAATCATGTTTGTTCCAGACGCAAAATGTGATGCCCCTAATGACACGCTTCATTGTTTTGCAAAAGACTCCACGTTTCATGTAGAGGTTGATTCCACAAAAGTAAAATCCTCAAATGACATCGCACTCACCTGTAAAGTTGTTGGGGGAGTAAATCCTTGTTCGTTTAATTTTACAACAGGCTCTTCTGTGGACGTGAAACCTCCACAAGAAGTTTCGTTCGTAGATCCAAAAGACGGTGCAAAAGCCATTTTGGGTTTAAGTAAAGCGCTTCAAGTAAAGACCGTTGATGATTCAGGAGTCGCAAGTGTTGATTTTTTTGCGATTGATGGAAGTGTTCCGATCAATATATCTTCTACTCCTGTAAATCCAACGGTCGCGAATGGACTCACAACCGCGAACTTCAATGGTGTTTGGGTTCCGGTAGGTCTTGAAACAAACGCACCCTATTCCGTTTGGGCAACGGCCACAGACTGTGCAGGGAACACAAAAACTTCTAGCAAAGTTTCTCTCATGTTACGTGCACCAAACTGTGATAACAGTGCGCAAGATGCCGCGGCTCCGTATGGTGAAACAGGAAGCTGTAAGCCTGGAGAAGCGTGTGATTGTGGTGGATCATCTACAAGTCCATTTTACTGCGGACTTTGTAAACCTTCTGCATGTACAAACAGTGCGGAATGTTCATCTGGATATTGTATTGCGGGAAAATGTCAGGATGTCGCCGTGATCCAATCGGTTTCTCCAGATAACGGTGCAGTAAACAACTTAGTAACCATTACAGGTTCTGGATTCGGAACAGTGCCGGGTACAATTGATTTTCTTGGAACAGAAAAAGAGAATACAACAAAGTCGGCCAATGCATATCAGTGTGGAGCAAGCGTTTCGTGGTCACCAAAAGAAATTGTTGTACAGATTCCAGCCGGATCCATCGATGGTCCGTTGAAAGTAAATATTCCTGCAGTTGGAGCAGATCCCGCACAGTCTGACAGAACAGATGATGCTGTAGGTCCTGCCATGTCTTTGTTTGATGTAAACGCGATTAAGCGTCCTGGTTTGTGTTCTGTTGCTCCTGTAGCCGCAGAAGTAAATACTCCTATTACCCTTACGGGATTATCGTTTGGATCCACACAAGGTTCTTCTTCTATTTATCTTTCGAGTTTTGAAGCAAAAGCAACCAATTGGACTGGAACAGTTCTTGGTGCAACGGTTCCTGGAGTAGAAAGTGGTAAGTATGATGCACAAGTTTTTACCGGTGATTATTTCTGTTTGAATGCAAGTGGGGTAAAGGTAAACCCAGCTGTCACCTGTTTTTCTAATGATGATTGTACAAAAGTTGATCCTGCATACACGTGTGGAACGTCTTGGTGTTCAGAATCACTAAAGTTTTGTCAGAATAATAGTGCGTGTGGTGTAGGAGAAGGGAAATGTGTGGATGTGCGCGTTGGATCAAACACAAAATCTTTCGTTGCCACCAATACACCTTCTGCCTCTAAGCCGGTTATTAAATCCATCGATCCTTCCAGAAAATTGTGTTATTGGTCTGCGGATCAACTTAAACCTTTGCAAACAAAGCAGGGGCTTTCAGACACAAACTTTAATAGTTTTGTAGATTCATTGAATGGAACAACGATGGGTATTGGATCCTTGTGTTCTGCAGATACAGATTGTTCAAAAAAGATTTCAGGCGATACGTACAACGGTGTCTGTAAAGAGTATCCAAACACAGGTGGTCCCGGTCAATACATTACGATTTACGGGTTAGGGTTTGGAACAGCGAAAGGAACGGTAAAGTTTACAGATGCAAACGAGTATTACGCTCTCGGAGACGTTTCATTTCCAGATGCTTGTGGAAAAGATTATTGGCATGATGACCACATCATTGTAAAGGTTCCAAAAAGTTACAGCAGTCAAGCGGGGGATCTCACAAATACAAATTACAACGTAACTGTATCGACCCAAGGAAATGTTGCTTCTGATCCGGTCGCGTTTCACGTTTATCCGCAGGTTGTTCCGGGACCAAGTATTTGTTCTATTGTTCCAAGTTCGGGGCCTATTGGAACATCTGTTTCACTCATTGGAGAAAATTTTGGGTTACCTGTAACAAACACGGGGTACAATCTTCAGGCTGTTTTTACAGATAATCAGCAATCAAAACCTGGAAGTTGGGCAAATACACTTGTTTCAAATATTTTAGTTCCGGCTACGGCAAAGTCTGGTCCGGTTCATCTTGAATTTGGTTCCAACTCTCTTAATTTTACGGTGGGAAACTGTAAAACAGATTCAAAAATTGTTTGTTCAGCTGGACAAACCTGTTGCGCAAACGGAACGTGCTCGCTGTCGTGTGATGACACGCCAAAAATTTCACACTTTGCTTACAAAGTTTCCACAAGTCCTTTTCCGGTCGCGCCAACGGTGGTGGTGAACTGTTCTGATCCAAAATTTGCAAAACCTTCTCCATCTCCTTCTCCGCTTTGGAGTAAGCAAGACAATATTTGTGTTACGTCTGCTGTTACGGCTTCCTTTAGTGTTGCCATGGATCCAAATACACTCACTGCAACAAACATCAAAATCCAGAAATGTACTTCAGAAGCAAATGGGGTCTGTGCCAATTCGGGATGGCAAGATGTTGTGGGAGCATTTCAGGTCCCAAGTGCGGTTGCATTTCAATGGGCACCAACACCTCCGGCTGTGCTTGATGCGAATACGTTATATCAGGTCACCATCAAGGGTGCATCCGCTCCAGGTGGTGGCGTAAAATCAAAGGGAAGTGGATTAACCCTGGGTGTATCCATGGCCCAAGATTTTTCTTGGCAATTCCGTACATCTGCTTCAAATAAAGATTGTGGCATCGGAAGTGTGGCTGTTTCACCAGCAAATTATCTTGCGACCAATGCGAGTGAAACCATTGGGTATTTATCTCAACTCCTTTCGAATCAAGATAGCTGTATTGTCTTGTCGTGTAATCCGTACAAGGTTCGTTGGAATTCTGATACATGGAATGCAACATTTGCGCCAAGTCATACACTCACCGTTCCAGATGCTGCGGCAGATCCAGCACTCGGCTCTTGTTCTGCCTCTGTTTTTCCAGACGCAAACACCATTCCAGGATTCCCAGCACATATTTCTTCTGTCGTTATCAATGATGGGAAAAACCCGCATGCAACCGGTACAGGAAATTTGAACATTGCTCTCACAAATCCAAAGGTAAGTGATTATTTTCCAAATTGTTCTTCTGCCTGTGGAAATGCCATGCCGTGGGTTACGTTTAACGTTGCCATGAATCCTTGGTATTTCAGCAATGCAGGAGCGATTCGTATTTTCAAATGCCAAAATAGTTTATGTGATCAAAGTCAGGAAACGTTTCAAAATATTATTTCAGGAATCACGTACGATGCCGCAACTTATAAAGCGAAAATTGGATTAAACACATCACTCACACAAAATACGTGGTACCGCATTGTCGTTTCTGGAACAATCAAATCTGGAACGCAGGCACCTCTTTCCAATTCCGGATCCAATTTTGGTACGTCAGAAAATAAATTCTTCTCCGGAGATTTTTCTTGGAGATTTAAAACAAAAGATTCCGCCATCTCTTGTGTGGTAGACCGTGTTGGGGTTTCTCCAAAAACAGCAACGCTTAACTATGTTGGACAACGACAAGAATACAGCGCCACAGCTTTTGGGGCGCCAGATGATTGTTCTGTGACAGGCCAAGCTCTTCAATCAACAGGATGGGGTACATGGGGAGCAACAGATACTCCAAACAAAATCGGAGCCGCTTCTTATGTTTTGGGGGTGGATCATAAATTGAATGAAATTACAACGTTCATGTTGAATGAAGGTTCGCTCGCGCTTGCTTCTACGCTTCCAAAAACATGTGCAGCAAATTGTTTGTTTACCGGAAATCCAATCAACGTTGGACAAGCGGTCTGTGGAAACTCGTCTATAGAAAACGGTGAATCCTGTGATGATGGCAACACAACAGACGGAGATGGCTGCTCGAGCATCTGTCTTAAAGAAGGAACGGTTGCGCCAACATGTGGAAACGGTGCGATGAATACAGGAGAACAGTGTGATGACGGAAATACAATAGACGGCGATGGTTGTTCTTCAAAATGTTTATTTGAAGGAGCAACATCTATCAAATCTGTTTGTGGAGATGGTGTTTGGGATCACACGGATAAGAATGGCGGAGAAGCATGTGATGATGGAAATACGAAAAATGGCGACGGTTGTAATTCAAATTGTTTGCTTGAAGGTGGGGTCGCTGCCTACTCAAGCGCACGTTGTGGCGATGGTTCCGTTGGTGTTGGAGAAACGTGTGATGACGGAAACACTGTGGACGGTGATGGTTGTTCCTCTATTTGTCTGAATGAAGGAACCGTAAAGGGAACAGATGCCACAAAAGCTCAGTGTGGAAATGGTGTTACAAACGTTGGAGAAGATTCCGGATGTGATCTTGGCGTTGGATCTGTTGCTCCAGGCTGTTCCACAAAATGTTTGAAACTGGGTTCAAGTCCAAGTTATCCTTCGCCATCTATCTGTGGAAACGGAGGGGCTTTGGAAACAGGGGAACAATGTGAAGCTGCGGCAGGTGCATCTTATGTAGCGGGTCCTTACGGAGTTGCAGAAGTTTCTCCTGGTGCTTCAGTTGAGGTGGAAAAGGATATCACAAAAGCAACATTCGGTTATGCGATTTCAAATGTTTCTGCAACAGTAGGTGGAAAAACAGGAGTGGGTGAATTTAAGTTGCTTTGTTCTTGTGAGGCAGACAACCAGTGCGGAACAAAATCTGGAGATCCAACAAAGACGCTTGGTTGCGGTGCTTCAAAGTGCTGTTATGAACGTCCGGCTATTACCGCATCCGCACCGGGGGATAATGCAACAGGCGTTTGTCGTAATACCGCGATCTCGTTTACGTTTGATCAAGAAATGGATGCGAATAGTTTTGGGTCCGTTGATTTGGATGGAGATGGAAAAATCTCTACCGCAGAGACAGATCCAAATTTGCAGCTCGAGTTGATTACCATGAAATCCGCATTGGGAGTTGATGAAAATGTAACAGCGGCAAATTGTCCGTATTATGCTCAACCGGTCGGATTCTTACATGCAAAGAATTTGCTTGTATCTGCTTGGAATTGGATTAAGGGCTTGTTTGGTCAACCCGCGATGGCAAACGCCACAACACAATGTTACGTTCCAACAACGTATGAACAAGATCCAGCAACGCACCAAGTGTATCTCAGATATACAGAGCGTTTGTTGCCACTCGCGAAATATAAATTAACCGTGAAAACAAAAAACGGAAATGCAAAAGGAATCTTGAGTAAAAATCAGGTCAGTATTTGTCTCGGAGACAATGGAACGGCTTGTCAGTCTGTTTCACAAACAAATACGTTTACGACCGGATCGGATATTTGTTTGCTGGATGTTGCGCAGACAACAGATGAGGGAATCACACCAGCACCACCTTCATATCTTTCAACAAGTCCTGGGTATTATTCAAAAACAAACGAAACGCACAATTTTAGTGTGAAGCCTCTTTCGTATCGAAAAAATACAGGTTTGTTGGAAGAAATTACATCCATTCCGAATGTGTATTCCTGGACATGGAGTTGGGGGGCTCCTGTGAAAGATACGGGAACAAATGTTGATATTTTGGGAACGATTGCAGTAAGCACAACAAGCAACTCGCAATATAAAGCGCTTGGAAAAAATGGTTCTGGCGATGTTATTGCAACAGCAACCATTACATCAGATGCGGTAAGCAAGGTTTCTACAACCGGATCCGGAGTTTCCGGTCATGTCTCAGAAGTTGCCTTCTTGTGTGAAAACCCATGGCCAGATTTGGCACACGGTGTTCCGTTTGTGGAAACGGGGGCTAACACAAACTTCTCTCTCTTTTATTGTCGCGACATTGGAAAACCCGGAGAAGGAAAAATGCTTCCTGTACTTGCGCTTCCTCCAACAGACGCAACACCAGATCAAAAGATTATTAACACAAACGTGTTGAAGGAGTTAGTGTTCCATGTTGAAGGAACGAAAGACTCTATTGGGGTGCGCGTGCTCTCGAATCCAAAATATTTGTCTCCATTGGCATGGTTTCAATCTCAAGGATTTACGGGAACGCCAAAAACAACAACACTTGATGGGTACGAAGCTGTTCAGACAGGTACAACCATTTATGCGGCCGCGGCAAATAGAAATGGTTCAAATCTCTACTCAAACATTTACGTTGTTTCATTTAACTCAGATGCAGGAAAAGATGCACAAGATATTTTTGATCTCGTGCTCAAAAATTTCCACTTGAATGCGAATGACACAGGTGCTACGGGTGTTTCACATGTTGGTTTGTGTATGAGTGGAAACGCCTATACGCCAATTGCAGGCCCATTCGTCGCGTGTTCATGGGACGGAGATTGTTTGAATCAATGTAAACCAGAAGGAAAATGTTCTGTAACAGGAACCGTCTGTGATCCTAAACTAGGAAATACAGAATGTGCCGCAGATCCAAATGCGTTCTGTGATGCGGATAAACAAAAATTGATTCGTGACACCAAGCGTTTGACGGATATGACAAGCATGGTCGCTACGTTTGAAAAATATGGATCTTCACACGGTCATTGTTCCGTTACAAAAAATCAAACATGTTCCACGAATGCACAGTGTTCCGGAACAGAAACGTGTGTTCCAGGTTATCCAACGGTGCAATCCGGTACATTTATTCCATCCATGAGTAACAGTATTTGGCCTTCATGGAACAGTACGCTCGGAAATGCGGTGGGTGGAGCACTTCCAACAGATCCGCTTAACCAATACTGGGCACAATGTAAAAACGTAGGAGCAGGTTATGACTCTGCAACGTGTTGGAACAGTACACAAGGAAAATTTGTGTGTCCGGATGGTTCGCATGTGTACGGATATCAAAACCAGGGCGGAGAAGATTACACATTATCTACAGAACTTGAATACGGTGCAGTTGCTTGGGTGAATAAGATTGATCAATCCGCATCAGACCATGCAACCATTCAAGCGTCGTATGGCTTAAACAAATCGCCAGCTGGATTGTTAGATGGATTTACGATCGCTCCACAATATTGCAACGCAACCACGTTTGGAAGTTCAACCATTTGTGGAGATGGTGTGAAGGGGGTTGGAGAAGCGTGTGAAAAAGGAGAAGTTAAATCTATTGCGTGCGCGGCAGGCGCTGGGTTTATTAACGTGACATGTAAGAGTGATTGTTCGGATTTCCAAGATGAAGCTGCGGCAAAAGCTGCGGGAGCAACCTGTAAACCATTCGCTTGTGGAAATGGAGTAAAAGATCCAGGAGAAACGTGTGATGACGGTGCATTAAACGGTACGTACGGACACTGTGGGGCAAACTGTACCCTTGCAAACGCATTTTCTTGTGGTGACGGTTACCTTGCCGGAAACGAACAGTGTGATTGTGGAACGCCAACAAACTTCTCAACGCTTGCCGGAGCAAGCTGGGCAAAATCGAATAATCACTGCGATACCTATAATGGTGGATATTCCGCGACCGGAAAAAACTGTACGGTTGACTGCAAGCTTCCAGGACCAATGTGTAGCGACGCGATTGTGAACGACTCTTCTGAAGTTTGCGATAAGAGTACAGAAACGTATGCGGGAGCATTGAATGCGGATGGAACAAAGTGTAACGCATCATCTGGATGTGCAGTTGCCGCGTGTACAAAATCTAAAATTTGTACAGCGGGAACAAATATTGGATCGACCTGTACAACTGACCTAAATTGTCCGACAGATGCAGCGGATGTTTGCGCATCAGATACTTGTGTGGCAAAAAAATGTTCCGCAAGTGGGAAGGCATGCGGAACAAATGCAGACTGTGTGGGTAAATGTTCCGTTAGCGGAAAGCTTTGTGGAACGACAGCAGATTGTGCGGGGAAATGTTCTGCTGAGCTATACGATCTAACCAGAACGCGCACGTGTCAGAATTATGGCACTTCACCCGTCTCTCAAGCGTGCTCATGGATAACGAATGCAAATAGTGGATGGGGAGACTGTGCAGGTGGTCCACAACAATGTGGAAATGGGAAAAAGGAAGGAGCAGAAGAGTGTGATGATGGAAATAGTTCAGATAATGATTCTTGTACAAACGCTTGTAAGTTGAATGTTTGCGGTGACAACAAAGTAAACGTCGGAATCGAATCCTGTGATAGTGGTGGAGCAAACGGAACCGTTTGTAACGCAGCATACGGTGCAAGCTGTAACTTCTGTAATAAATTCTGTCAGTACAAAACACAATCTGGTCCGTATTGTGGAGATGGAGTGATAAATGGAAATGAGTATTGTGATGGAAATGATATTCCACGTCAGTGCTTCAAAGCGGATTCGGCAAAGTGTGCGGGTGGAACAAATGCGGCAGGTAAGGCGAGCAACGGAAAAGTTTGTGATCAATCGAATCCATGTGGAGGTGATGCAAAGTGTGGTGATCAATCAAACCCGCAAGTTGCGGGAACCTGTTCAAAACAAGATGAAGGGAAAGTTGGTGGTCAATTAGGATTTGAATGTTCCATCAGTCACACCTATTGCCGACCAAAAGGAACGTGTTGGGACGGAACGAATCCGGATGTTGCGAACGTTTGTACATCGAGTGCAGATTGTCCAAACGGCGGATCATGCGTGAATGATTCTGGATGTTATGGTGGGTACGGTGATTGTGTTCCAGCTCCAAAAGCATTTACTGGTTGTGATGCGGGGTATACGTGCCGTTTGGTTGGATCTTGTAATGGCGGAGACTCAAACGGGGAAAATGGAAAATTATGTACGACAGGAGGGCTTGGTTGGGAGTATTATCCAGATAATAATAAAAATTATTGCGATCACACGTACACAAATGGAGTTGATACTGGTTCTGGAACCTGTCAGGTTCCGGTCTGTGGACCAAATTGCGGAAGCACCTGTCCAACCGCCTTCCAAAAAGTTTCTCTGCAAGTCCAAGGAAATGTAGCTGAGTCACAACCATCAAGTAATATTAATTTATATAGTTTCCAAAACGCTGCCGGTCAATCGCCAGATAGAGCAAGTATTCTTTTGCCTGCATGTCGCGTTGGGTCTAGTATCACAGCCGATATTGCAACCGGAAGTGCGCTTCTGAATACGGGGAATAACGCACAAATAATCGCGGCAACAAAAATAGATGCCAATGGAAAATATGTAAATGCTCAAACACAGACAGATATATTTGGTATCGGAAACGGAATTAAACTGCCACTCCCAACCAAGTTTATCTGTCATGATGTTCCATTCTCTCTTCCGTTCAATGTAACACTCAATCCTCCGGCAGCATCGTCCGTTTCAATGAAGAACTTCGAGTTTACCTATTGTCCGCTTTAAACGAATCGTATGGATTTCGGTGATCATCCCGCACAGCCAAGACGCATCTCAAGAAAACTCGTCCTCATTATTCTTGGGGGAATTGTTTTGGCTGGTGGGATCTTCTGGGGAGTTTTTTCCCTGATCCATCAGAATGCTCCGTTGACGACTTCAAGTTCTTCTTTATCAAACGTCTTTGGGAACTCTGCGCAAACTTCATCTGATCCGTGTGTGCAAACTTCGGACGCAAGTGTCTGTAAGATTACAAAAGCAAAAGATCTTGCAATCTCTTCCAAAAAACCTGATGCTTGTGACGTTCTCAAAGATGCAGATAAAAATGATTGTTACTGGAGTGTTGCGCGCGTAGCAAATGACGCCTCGATATGTGGAAAAATAGCTGATAAAGATATTTCCGCGCGTTGCTCGACGGAATTAAGTGCATCCGCGGCTTTTTCCGCGTCAGATGGAACGTTGTGTGATAAAATAGGGGACGTAAATGTGAAATCAAACTGTCAGAAGGTAATCACTTCAACAAAGGATCTCGTTTGCGCAAGCACAGATACAGATTGTCTGTTTACACGAGTGCTCGCAGCGGCAAATCAGGCACAAGATTCAGATGTCTGTAATGTTCTTGACCCAAAGCGTGAAGCGGATTGTAGAGCGCAGGTTCTTGTGAACGACCCAGATCATGATGGTCTTGATTCCACCCAAGAAATCGTCTTGTATCACACAGATCCGCATAATGCAGATACGGATGGTGATGGGTACTCCGATGGTTCGGAAGTGAATTCGGGACACGATCCTTTGAAAAAGTAATTATTCTACACGCCTTGCCTTTCGGCAGGCAGGTAATCGCCATTCAATATGTTTGATGAAATTTCAAAAGAACCAGAGGATGTGTTCGCACAAACGGACGCTGCAGCGCCGCAAATGACGCCACCAACCATGAACGCACCTCAACCTACCGTTGCGCCAGCGCCTGCAATGGCCGCCGCGTCTGCTCCGGTTATCGTGTCAGCATCTGAAAAAAGACCGTTTCCATGGAAACTTGTCGTTCTTTTTGTGGCGATTGTTGTTGTTGTTGGACTCGCGTTTTTCCTTAGCATGAAAATTCTCAACTCTCGTACGCCTGTTACGCCATCCGCACCTGTTGAAACTGCACAGCCTGCGACACAGGTTCCAACTCCAGAAGTTCCCGCTGTTGCACCCACAACAACACCTGTTGATCAAACTGCGCCAGCCCCAACTCCTGTTGTCGATCAAACACTCGATTCAGATAAAGATGGTCTGACGGATGTTCGCGAAGCACAACTCGGAACCAATCCAAATAATCCAGATACAGATGGAGACGGCTTGTTTGATAAGGAAGAGGTGGATGTTTACCACACAAATCCATTAAATCCAGATACAGACGGAGATGGATTCAAAGATGGTGATGAAGTTAAGAAAGGATATAATCCAAATGGCCCAGGAAAACTTCTTCAAATTCCTCAAAAATAAGTATGGCGGACCAGATGCTCCAACAACCCGTGACGCAAACGTCAACGCAAAACACACCTGATCAAGTGCGTGTGTTTGCGATGCCAGCACGTTATCGTCACGGTGCGGTTGTGAATATGGTTGAACCCGTAAAAGCATCTGCCCCAACAGCCATTGTTCAGCCACCCGTTCCGCCAAAAGTTCTCGCGCCCATTCCGTCTGCACTTCCACAAAAACAACAGCCTTCACAGACAAAAAAAGGGTTATTGGTTGCTGGAGTCATTGTTCTTATTGCTCTTGGAATTGGCGGTTATCTTTTGTGGCGTAGTGTACAAAAAAATAAAGAAGCGATTCCTGTGGAACAACCTTCGCAAACGCAAACAACTTCTGAGACTCCGGCAATAACCCCAGCCACACCCGTTACAACACCTGTGACAACAGGAACGGTTCCATCAACAAATCCATTCCCGTCCGCGGTAACGCCTGGAGTAGATACGGATTCAGACGGTCTGACGGATATTGAAGAAACAATTGTCTACGGAACCAATCCAAATTTACCCGACACAGATGGTGACGGGTTCCTAGACGGAAATGAAGTTTTTCACGGATATAATCCAAACGGAACAGCTCCTGGGACACTTGAACTTGCCGGACTCGCACAAATGCTGAAGATCGACGGAATTCAGATGTTGTACCCAATGAAATGGACCGTTCTCCCCGCATCTTCAGGAACAGGATCTGTTGTTTCAACAACAACAGGTGAAAGTGTTACGGTGAGTATTCTTGCAAAAGATGCATCGCTTTCTCTTTCCGATTGGTATCAACAATCCGGAAAAGCAGGAGCTCCCTCTAGCTCGAAGAGCAGAAAAGGGTACCCAATGCTCGTGGATAAAAACCAGTTGGGTGTGTATTTAGATCTTGGAACACAGGTGGTGAGTCTGATTTATGACACGTCCACAAAAGCAACCATAGATTATCTTCAGACATTTCAAATGATGGTGAATAGTGTAGAAAAAATATGATTCAAATTGAACTGAATCAAGAGCTGTTGAAAGGGGGAATGCGGTTTCCGGAAGCGCGCTTGATTCAGATTGCAAAAGAAGTCTCAAGTGCCTTGAAGTTAAAGCGCAAGCACAATATTTCCGCCGCGTTTGTGTCGGAAAAGGAGATGAAGAAGCTCAACTTGCATCACAGAGGAAAGAATTCTGTGACGGATGTTTTATCATTCACACTCAATAACGAAGATTATTTTGGCGAGATCTTGTTCAGTTACGAACAGGCAAAGCGTCAGGCAAAAGAAATGAAGCATTCGGTTCGTGATGAGATCACGTTCCTTACGGTTCATGGGCTGCTTCATGTGTTCGGGTTTGATCATGAAAAACCGCTCGATGCAAAAAAGATGTTTCCCTTGCAGACAAAAATTTTACTCAAGCTTGGTGTGGATCCCCGAATATGATTGCTTGGAAGCAGCTGCAAAAAAGTTTTGGGTATGCAACAAACGGCCTCTCGACCGTTTTTCGATCTGAGCAAAGCTTCCGTTTGCAATCAATTGTTGCGCTGTGTGTTGTCGTACTCGCCATGTATTTTCGTATTCCACATCTTGAATTCATCATTCTGTTGCTCTTGATTGCGGCTGTATTGATTCTCGAACTCGTGAACAGTATCTTTGAACGCATGCTTGACGCCTTTAAACCAAGACTTCACCCAATCGTAAAGGAAGCCAAAGACATGATGGCCGCAGCGGTTCTTCTCATGTCGTTGTTTGCCTTCGTTATTGGGATCTTGATTTTTCTGCCATACGTTCGTTTGCTGTTTTTGTAAGTTCCGAGCTATAATTTTGGTATTCAAATCGCTCGCCACGCACTATTTACTACTCGCTACTCTTTCCCTTATGTCCGAAGAAGTATTCACTGGTCTCGATATTGGCTCTTGCGCTGTGCGTGTTGCTGTTGGAAAACTCGTTCCATCAGCGGACGGCAAAGAACAAATTCATATCGTGGGCGCAGTGGAAGTTCCCTCATCTGGTATCAATAAAGGAACCGTCACCAATCTGGAAGACGCGGTTTCTTCTGTTTCAAGAGCGCTTGAACAAGCGGAACGCATCACGGGACTCCCTTTGAATAAAGCTTGGGTAGGGATCAGCGGAAGTCACATCATCTCCCAAGAATCTCGAGGAGTCATTGGGGTTGGACGTTCGGATGGAGAGATTCGTGAAGAAGATGTCGAGCGCTCCATTGAAGCAGCTCGAACCGTTGCAACGCCAACTAACTACGAAATCATTCACGTCATCCCAAAAAGTTTTATTGTGGACGGTCAACGGGGAATTAAAGATCCCGTTGGAATGAATGGAATTCGGCTGGAGGTCGACGCGCTCATCATTCAGGGGCTCGGCTCACAAATTAAAAATATTACAAAGGCCGTTTATAGAACAGGATTAGATATCGAAGACTTAGTGTTCTCGATACTTGCCACAGCAGAAGCGGTCATCTCGGAGCGTCAGAAAGAGCTCGGGGTTTGTGTTGTAAACATCGGCGCTTCGACGACGAGTCTCGTTGTGTTCGAAGAAGGGGATATCCTTCACACTGCTGTGTTGCCGATTGGGTCGGATCATATTACGTCGGATATTGCCATTGGACTTCGAACATCTATCGATGTTGCGGAGCAGATGAAGTTGCGACATGCAACCTGTTTGCCCGAGGAGGTCGGAAAGAAAGACGAGATCAACCTTGCGGAACTCGGTGCGCCAGAGGAAGAATGGGTTGGTCGAAGATTTGTGGCCGACATTACAGAGGCGCGCGTTTCCGAGATTTTCGAACTTGTAGATCGTGAACTTCAGAAGGTGGATCGCTCAGGAATGCTTCCTGCCGGAGTTGTTCTTACGGGGTCTGGCGCGAAGCTTGTCGGAATGCTGGAGGCGGGGAAGGCAACGCTTCGTTTGCCAATCTCTCTTGGAACACCAATCGGCGTATCGTCTGTGATTGATCGGATCAATGATCCTGGAATGAGCACCGCAATTGGACTTGTTCTCTGGGGAAAACATATCAGAGGAGCTCATCAAGACAAAGGGTTTGGACAGATTATGTCGAAGATCGGAGGACTGGAGAAGGTTGGAAGTGGATTCATGAAGATGTTGAAGCAATTGAAGCCATAAGTGCAAATAATTTGAGTGAAACAAAACATGTCTCTTCGGCATGTTTTTCTTTTTTTGGCCAGTTTATCTATCCACAGTTGCGATTTTGTTTTCTTGACTTCCCCTTTGACGATGTTACAGTGTCATTACAATTTTTGTGCGCAAACAAAGGAAAAGTGAACAATAATAGTGTTCATCTTCGCACAAAACTTATTCGATTGAATACGAAATATATGGCACAAGTGAAACCTGACATCGAAACGTTTGCTAAGATTAAAGTTGTGGGAATTGGTGGGGGCGGAAGCGCTGCTATTAATCGCATGATCTCTGACAACATCAAGGGTGTTGAATTTATTGTTATCAATACAGACGTTCAAGCATTGAACCAAAACTTGGCAGCAACAAAAATCGCAATTGGAAAAACCATTACACGCGGTCTTGGTGCGGGAATGAATCCAGAAGTTGGAGCACGCGCCGCGGAAGAAACACAAAATGAAATCCGTGAAGCGCTCATGGGTTCTGATATGGTGTTCCTTACGTGTGGACTCGGAGGCGGAACCGGAACGGGTGCAATCCCAGAAGTTGCAAAACTTGCAAAGGACATTGGTGCACTTACAGTTGCAGTTGTCACAAAGCCGTTTACGTTCGAAGGTGCACAACGTCGTCGCATTGCAGATGAAGGTTTTGAGAAGGTTATGAAGTATGTTGATGCGATCATCACCATTCCAAACGATCGAGTTCTCCAGATTATCGACAAAAAGACTTCTCTCATGGATGCGTTTAAAGTTGTTGACGATGTTCTTCGTCAGGGTGTGCAGGGAATTGCCGAACTTATTACCGTTCCTGGACTCATCAACGTTGACTATGCCGATGTAAAGGCCATCATGGAATCAAGCGGTTCAGCCCTCATGGGAATCGGTCGAGCGAGCGGTGAGAACCGAGCGGTGGAAGCGGCAAAGCAAGCAATTGCAAGTCCTTTGCTTGAACTCTCCATCGATGGTGCACGCGGAATCTTGTTTACCATTACGGGTGGAAGCGATCTTGGAATGCATGAGGTTGCAGAGGCGGCCAAGATCATTACAAGCTCAGCAGATGAAGACGCGAAAGTGATCTTTGGAGCAAACATCGACGATTCTCTTGGAGACGAAATTCGTATCGCCGTCGTTGCCACAGGATTTGATTCTCGTGAACGCCGCACAACGTCACCAGGTGTTGTAGAGGTACAAGCACAGGGAACTTGGGCGCCAAACACCTTCTTGCGTGTGCGTGAAGAAGAAAGCCTTCCGCGTCCAGCTCCACGTCCAAAAGTAAATTTTCAATCTCCCGCAAAACCAATGATGGAAACTCCGCGTCCTCAAATGGAGATGCGTAGAGAAACATATAATCCGCCAACACCCATCATGGCGCCTTCCCCCGCTCCAGCACCAGCTCCCATGCCCATGATGATGCAACAGCAGGAAGCTCCGGTGCGCATTGCGCCAAGACCGATGCCTGTTATGCAATCACCGCAGCAGTCTCAAGAAGACGAGATTGAGATTCCTGCATTTATCAGAAAGAAAATGATCTAATCAAAAAACACTCGTACATTCGTGCGGGTGTTTTCGTTTTCGGGTATACTATTGTTCGCTATGTACTGTCCCGTTTGTAACCACAAAGACTCAAAAGTCATCGATTCTCGCATGTCTACGGATGGCGCAAGTGTGCGCAGACGCAGAGAATGCGAAAAATGCGGATTCCGATTTTCCACCCTAGAAGAGTTGGAGCTTTTAGATTTAACGGTTGTGAAACGTGATGGTCGAAGAGAGACGTATTCTCGAGAAAAGATGATTCGCGGACTAGAACGCGCGCTCCAGAAACGTCCATATACAGACCAAGCCTTTCAAAGTCTTGTGCACAGAATTGAGCGTAACATTCAAAAAAAGACACACGGACAAATCACCACCGCCGAGCTTGGAGATATTGTCATGAACCAACTCAAGTCGTTTGATAAGGTTGCTTACATCCGATTCGCGTCTGTCTACAGATCTTTTGAAGATGTAAAAACATTCGAGCGAGAATTAAATAAACTCATCGGCACCAAGAAAACGCCTTCAAAGAAAAAACGCTAATATGAAAACCACTCGCCTTGTCGTCGTGTGTATTGTCCTCAGTCTTTTGTGTGGAGGAATTGGTGCGTGGGTTGTTGGAAGTGTGTATCCAAACATTCTTGCGCAATCAAAGGTTGGAGATAAAGTGGATCCAAAAAGCGCAACCAAGATCGTGAACTTAATCGAAGAAGAACGCGCGACCATTCATGTTGTGGATGAAGTTACGCCAGCGGTCGTCAGCGTCATTGCTCGAAAATCACGTGCAGATGTTGTGAAGTTGTATCAGGATCAATCATCACCATCTGATTTGGTTTTTTCAGACCCATCACTGAGTGAAGTAGAAGCAAAACAAATGGTTGACGTTTCAAGCGGCACCGGATTTTTTGTGGCGCAAGACGGATTAATTCTCACAAATCGCCACGTGATTGATGTTCCGGGTGCTTTGTTGTTTGTGGTAACGAATGAAGGAAAAGAACTGCCGGCAAAACTTATTGATACGGATGCCGTTCTCGATATTGCTCTGTTGCGAGTTGAGGGAACAGGTTATCCTGTTGCAACGCTTGCGGACTCTGAACAGATTCGTATTGGGCAAACGGTTATTGCCATCGGAAATACGCTTTCCGAATTTCGTAACACGGTTACAAAAGGAGTTGTGTCTGGAATTAACAGACGTGTCACAGCGGGATTTGCGGTAAGTGGATCGGAAGTTATTGAAAAAGCGATTCAAACAGATGCGGCGATTAATCCAGGAAACTCTGGTGGTCCACTCATCAATTTGGTCGGAGAAGTTATTGGGGTGAATACGGCCGTGAGCTTTGATGGCCAAGCGGTCGCGTTTGCGATCCCGATCAATCAAGTGAAGCGCGCGATTGAAGACGTCAAATCCATTGGACACATTGCGCGACCATGGCTTGGTGTTCATTACGTCCTTGTGACCGGAGAAACAGCAAC
Organism: Candidatus Uhrbacteria bacterium; assembly: GCA_026395055.1. GTDB lineage: Bacteria > Patescibacteriota > Patescibacteriia > UBA9934 > GWF2-40-263 > XYB2-FULL-45-11. Next base: position 245,413 of record JAPLZK010000002.1, read on the forward strand.
GCCAAAATTTGCGTTCGGTACAAAATTAGTAAAAGGGGATGCTGTTGCAGACGCGGCAGTCTCGAAAGGTGGCCCTGCAGATGTGGCTGGTTTGAAAGCGGGAGATGTTCTCATTGCCGTTGATGGAACGGCGTTTGCCCAAGGAAAGGCATTGGCCGAATTGGTCACTCCTCATCGCGCAGGAGATAAAATAAAGATCCAATACATTCGAGACGGAAATCTTTTTGATACAATAGTCACGCTCGGCGACGCAGAACAAATTCAAAAATAAGTACATGTATGAAACGCACAAAAATTGTTTGCACCATTGGTCCAGCCTCTGACAAAGAATCCACACTCACCTCCATGATGAAAGCAGGAATGGATGTTGCTCGTTTGAATTTTTCACACGGGACACACGCCGGTCATGCAAAGCTGTTACGTCTGGTTCGAAAGACCGCAAAGAAATTGAATAAGCCAATTGCCGTGATCGGGGATCTTCAAGGTCCAAAAATTCGTTTAGGTGTTTTGCCGGATGCAGGTGTTTCCGTTCCGACAGGATCCATGGTCGTTCTTTCTACAGCATCCACAACGTATAAAGCAGGATTCATTCCTGTCACCTACACAAATCTCCACAAGGATGTAAAAGTCGGAAATCGTATTTTGATTGATGATGGTCTTCTTGAAGGAGAGGTGACACAGGTTTCCGGAAAGAATATTCACATGAAAATGAAAAATGGCGGAACGGTAACGTCTCATAAAGGAATGAACTTTCCCGATTCAACGCTCAAGGTTTCGTCTCTTACAGAGAAAGACCGAGACGATGTGAAGTTTGGTGTTCTACAAGAAGTAGATTGGATGGCACTTTCGTTTGTGACGTCCGCGGCCGACGTAAGGCTTCTTCGAAAACTCATCAAAGCTGCCGCAAAGCCAGGACAGGTTCTTCCTCGCATTATCGTGAAGATTGAAAAACATGAGGCGATCGAGAATTTTGATGAGATCATGAAGGCGACAGATGCGGTCATGGTTGCACGTGGTGATCTTGGTGTCGAGATTCCCGCAGAAGAAGTTCCAGTTCGTCAAAAAGAAATGATTGAGAAATGTCGCAACGCAGGAAAGCCTGTTGTCGTTGCAACACAAATGCTTGACTCCATGATTCGCAATCCTCGCCCAACACGTGCGGAAGTTTCGGACGTAGCAAACGCGGTGTTTGATCACGCAGATGGTGTTATGCTTTCGGGTGAGTCTGCGTCGGGGAAGTACCCACTCGCTGCGGTAAAAATGATGGCACAAATTGTGGTAGAAGCAGAAGGATCAAAGTTTGATGATGTTCCGTTGTCTGTAGAGCCACCAGCAGATCAACCAGCATCGGTTGCACATGCAATCAAATTACTTGCGATGCAAGGCTCTATCGACGGCGTGCTCGTCTCACAAGAACTCGCACCATGGTCGGAAACCGTTTTGCGATCTCATCCAGAGATTCCATTGTTTCTTGCCGTGCCAAATAAACAACTTGAACAACAAACAGTCTTGCGTTGGAGTGCGATGCCGTTTGTCCTTAAGCACGCGAATGAGAAAACATTTTTGAAGCGAGCGCTCCTTGAACTCAAGAAAAAGAAATGGACCAAGAAGGGAATGAAGCTTGCGGTGATTATGGGTGGATCCCACGGAGAAGGATTTGACCATGTGGTCGTTTAACGGTAAGACAAAGAGGAAGCGTCATGCTTCCTCTTTTTTGTTTCCAAGCTCTCCCCCTGCAAAGGGGGAGTTGGAGGGGGTTCCCATGTATCGCATACATTCGCTCATTCTTCTTCTGCTCGCATCTTGCGCGGCAAACGTGATTCAGACACGTGATCGATCGGTCGTGTGTAAACGAGATGGGCGTATTGAGCTTAGCTCTGTGATTGACCCACAGGTCTACATCTTGGTTTTTACACGCGAGCATTATGAGTTGCGGCTCGTGGATTCGCACCGTGCGGTTGCAAAATATGACCAATGTTACATGGAAATTTTTCCACCACCTACGTTTGTGGAACACCCTGACACTCGATAACATCGAGTGTTTTTCATTGACAATCTTTCGAAAATCGACTAGGATCATCAATCCTCAGCGTTGGGGATACAGGCGCACAATTCCAACAATTGGAGGTGAATTCATGCGTACGTTCCTTTTGATCCTTTCTCTTTGCTGCCTCGCGGCGTGCGAGCAAACCATAAATGCGGACGGATCACCGCTTCCGCCTCTTGTAAAGTGCAAACCCACGTGGGATCAGCGCGCGCTCACAAATTGGCGTCAGCGTGAGTGTACGAGTGGACCAAACAAAGACCAGTGTGTGCCCATGGGGCGCACGACAATCCTGGTCGAGTTTGTTCATGACGGCTGCCGTTCCTTCAAAGAGACGATTGACTATCAAGCTTCGCTCATTCAGGGGTATTCTCCGAATCATGCGTTCGTCTTGGTGACCGCATCGTCAGACGCGCTCACGCGCAGTTTGTTCGATCATGGAATGTACATTGGCGCTCCGTGTCGTGCGTTCTTTTTCGACGATACTATGAAGCCAGATCGCAAGCTTCCAAACGAAGATCAATGGTTCGTTGAGTTGTGCAAAGACGCAACGTCCGTATCTCAATTCGAGTGCGGAAGTCAGTTGGCAGACAAACGGTTGTACACGCCATGATGCGTGTAAGGGGGATGTACATGTTTCTGCGATGCGCACTCATGTTGTTCTTGCTCATTCCGTGTGCGTGCAGGCGTCCTGTTCAGGGATTGCTCTCTCATGCGCACGCGTGTGAATCGAATACGTGCCTTCCAACACCCGAGCCGCAACCTCCCCCACCGCCCGCAACGATCAAAAGCAAACCTACGTGGGCAACGCGTACGTTTAATAGTTGGTTACAGGTGACGTGTCCGCGTGACGGGAGTAAATGTTTGCCGATGGGGCGTACGACAATCCTTGTGGAGTTTGTTCACAACGGGTGTCGTGAGTTCCAACATCAGATCGACAACCAATCCGAACTGATTCAGGGATACGCCGCAGAACACAATTTCCTGATTGTCACTGCCGCTTCGGACGCACTCACACGAGCGCTGTATGATTCCGATCGTGTCTTTGAACCGCCTTGTCGTGTTTTTTTCTACAACGACCTGCCAAAAGCGGATCAGCAGATTCCAAACGAAGATCAGCAGTTCGTTGAACTGTGTAAGGACGATACGTCTGTCACAGATGGCGAATGTCGCTCGCAGCTGAACGCGAAGAAACTTTACGCACCCTAGCCGCCTTTACAAAGAGGCGGTTTTTTTGTTACCGTCTACGTAGACTCTCATGACGATCTACAAAGAGGGGAGGGTGTCATGGCGACGATCATTCAGCTCTTTGTAAAGCAGCTGATTCCACCACGCATCAAGTTGTTTGATGTGCGTGATGCAACTTCGGCCGCATGGGGCAAGCATCTCGGTCAAAAACTTCCGTTGGTTCATGTCTATCATGGAGAGTTCGGAGATTTGGCGCGAGACATGGACGCAATTGTTGTTCCAACGAACAGTGTTGGTTCTCTTGCAAAAGAATTTGTTGATTACTTCGGTGATCCAATTCTTGAACGGCGTCTTCGTTCCATTGTACGTAGTCGGTATTCTGGCAAGCTGCTCATGGGGCAGGCGGTACTGATTGCAACCAACAGTCCGCAATTTCCGTATCTGATCTGCACGCCGTTCGTGCGTTCAGATGGCATTTGTGGCAACGAGCCTACGAATGCGTATGTCATCATGCGTGCAATCCTGGAACTTTGGCGATACGGTCGATACAAACGTCGAGTCGTCCGTCGTCTTGTGAAATCCATTGCTGTTCCGTTTCTGGCTCCAGAGACGGGAATGTTTCCATTCGACATGATTGCAAAGGAACAGCTGAGGGCTCTTTCAGAATTTTACACAACCTGCTCAGAGTCACAGCGCAGACACGCACACCTTTCCCTCGTGCCAGATCTTGGCAAAGCCTGACCCGATCTTCTCGGGTTTTTTTATTTTGTTCAGTACGGGTACCCTTTACGCAAAGACAACTTTTTGTTACTGTCTTCTCGCGTTTATTCGCAACAAAGGAGATCTTATGCTTCGCTCTGCTTCTGGTGTGCCAGGTTTCCCAACAATTGTTTTCTTCGATCTTCAACCGAGTCTGTGTGCCGCTTGGAGTAAGCTCCTTGCGACCGAGCAGATAGAAAACGTACGTATTCATTGTGGAAGATTTCTGGATCTTTCCGCCGATGCAATTGTGAGTCCTGCGAACAGTTATGGATTCATGGACGGCGGCATTGATCGTTCGTACTCAGATTTTTTTGGATGGGATCTTCAAAAGATTCTGCAAAAAGAAATTGAACTGAAACATCATGGAGAGCTCCTTGTTGGGCAGGCGGAGATGATTGCTACATCAAATGCATCGTTTCCATATCTGATTGCGGCACCGACCATGCGTGTCCCAATGGTTCTGGGTCCCATAACCGTGAATCCATACCTTGCTATGCGCGCCGTGCTTCTGCTTTGGAAACACGGAATGCACAACGGAAGGAGAGTTTGCGAGTTCGTTCAATCGATCGCGGTTCCTGGGTTTGCAACCGGAATTGGTCGCGTTCCTCCGGACGTTTGCGCGCGTCAGCAATTCCAGGCTGTGCGTGAGATGCGTATCTCGCCTTCGTACCCAAACTCCTGGCATGATGCACAGACCAAGCATCAACTTCTCTACACGGATCTTACGTACGATCTTCAGCAGGACTAGCCCGATCTCTTCGGGTTTTTTGTTTGCAACGATTCGTTTAAGTCTGCGATATACCTCTGTTAAGTATTCTAATTTTTGTTTTATGAACAAAACACAAGTATTTCGTACGGCGGTCGGTATTGCGGCAACAGCGTCCATGCTCATGACAGGAACAGCGTTTGCTGCTCCAAAGGACATGAAGGTTCCGGGTCGCCCAGTTATGCATGTACAAACAAAGGGAGTATCTGAAGATCATCTCGTTGGAAAAATTGCTGCTGTAAATGGTTCGGGCTTTACGGTCACTCGTTTAGCCATGAAGAAAGATGCACCTACGACAGCTTCCTCTGTTCATACAACGGATTCCACAAAATTCATGAAAGACGGAAAAGCAGCAACACTCGCAGATGTTGCAACGGGTCAAATGGTTGTCGTCTCAGGAACAATTGATAAAGCGACGTCCGTCATGGCGGCAACAAGTGTAAAAATCACATCAGGAAAACCTATGTCAGATGTTATACTTAAGAAAGACACACTTAAGAATCCTGTCTTGAAGACAAAAATGAAACCTGGTGTCATGAAGGCAAAAGGGGATGACGTGAAAGGAAAGGGAGTAAACAAAGAAAAGACCGCTCCTGTTCAGAAGTAAGATAAAAAACACAGCCCTATGAGGCTGTGTTTTTTTTGAACAAATCTTTGGCTGGCGGACCGGACGGGATTCGAACCCGCGATCTTCTCCGTGACAGGGAGACGTGTTAACCGGGCTACACCACCAGTCCAACAGCCACAGATTTGTTCCGAAATGTGACGAAATAATAGCATGGGGCTTGTTCGAATGCAAGGGGTTCCTCTCCCCCTAAAACCCTAGGATTGCCTAGGGTTTATTTGCCGGCTTGTCTATTTCGCGCGAGTTTCTTTTTTTTGTTTGCTGTCCAGGGTTTTTGTTTTGCGTGGGTTTCTTGGACCGTGATTCCTGCCGCTTTCTTTAATTCATCAATTTCTGATTCCATGAGTGGGCGCCAGTTGCCAACAGGATAGGTGGAAATCATTTTGAGTGTGAGGATTCGGGAGCGCATGAGTGTTTCAACTTCGTACCCAAGAGCCATACACATACGACGAATCAAATCTTGTTTTGATTCAGAAAGAATGATGGCGAATCGGCGAGGATCAAGTTGACGTGCTTTTGTTGGTTTGGTCATTCCATCTTTTAGCTGGATGCCGTTTTGTAATTTAATGATGTCTCCGCGAGGGATTGGCTTGTCTACTTCAACCACAAACTCTTGGTCGAGGGTGTATTTTGGTAATGACAATCGTTTAGAAAAAAAGGAATCGTTTGTGAGGATGAGGAGACCTTCATCACGCGTACTCATTTCTCCGACGGGAAAAAATGCTTGTTTCAAATCAACAAGGTCGTAAATGTTGTGTTCCACTTTTTTGTTTAAAGAAATTCCTGCTGGTTTATTCATGAGCAAATAAACGCGACTTGTGCTCTTTTGTCCTCGGTCTCGTCCGTTGACGCGAACCGTGTCTTCGTCCCCAACTCTGTCTCCAAGTTTTGCAGGTTTGTTATTCAAAAAAACATTACCAGACGCAATTAAACGGTCCGCTTCACGGCGTGAGCAGTAATGCTGATCAGCAAGATATTTGTTAATGCGGACTGGTTCGGACATATGCGTGTGAGGATAGTCGATAAAAGGGATTTTGGCAACAGAAAATATCTCACAAAAAAAGATGTTCGATTTTGTCGAACATCCGTAAGAGGAGTCTAGTCTAGATTTACTTCCCATTGACGCTCGGCACCAGATGGTGCGTGCACTTCGGGCTGGGGGGGTCTTGGGATGGTCAGTGCTTCCAAAGTTGGTTTCACGGGCGCAATGGGCGCTTGAGGAGCAACCGTGGCTTGTTCTGCGGGAGGAGCAATGATCTGTGTTTCCGGAGGGGGAGTCGCGACCTCGGGAGAATTGATTGTATCCGTATTGCTCACAGTGTCCGGTGTATTGTTGGTCACTGGTGCAGAGGGTTGTGCTTTCGGTTGTGCAGCAACAGCTCGCGGCTTCTTGCTGAAGTGTTGCATACCGCCAAGGATCGCCACAGATGCAAGGACAATCAGTGCGACCAAGCGGAGCGGATGGCTTTGTTTGGGAGCGCTCGGCGGAATTGGTGGAGGTGTGATGGGTGTGGCTGCGACCGCAGGCGCTTTGCTTGCAGATGCAACGGTTGCGATCGGAGTTCCTGCGCCAGCAGCCGGAGTGCTTGGTAGTGGCACAAGACCGGCAGGCTTCACAATCGAAAGGGTTGCGGCGGGTGTGGGGGCGGTAATCGGAGTCGCCGCAGACTTCGTTTCGACAACAGGTGTCATCGCAGCCACAGTTACCGTTTCTTCTTCTCGGGTCGTGGGATCGTCTCTTTTTTCAACAGCAAGCGGAAAAGCACCGGCTGCACTGAATCCGTCTCGAGAGGTGAACTTCAGGACCGCGCGATGGTTCGCCTTTTCGTCCACAGACTCGATTTCAAGCAGATGCCTTTCGAAGATGATCGAGCCCTCAACGAGCGAAATCATCAGGTATTTGTCTCCAACGACCGCAAGAGGTTTCTTTTGGTTGTCCAGCCCTTCAATGACGAATTCGGCCTCAAAGGCACGGTTCGGTTTTGGGTCCGGGGAAAAAAAGAATGTCCTTGGCATGGAAGCCTCCCTTGTAGCACTGTGTTTCGCGACGCCTTTCGACGCGAAGTCCGAAATCAGATGGACGCGTTAAACTATCACGAAAACGACGCAAAGTCAAGGTGCGTTGCTTGTGAGAGAGTAAGAAGGGAAAACAAAAACCACCTGTTTCCAGGTGGTTTATTTTTATTTTGCTTTTTCTACAACCTTTGCAAACACGGATGGGTGGTCTTTTGCAAGTGTTGAAAGGATCTTTCGATCCAATGCAATGTTTGCCTTTTTAACCATGTCCATGAATTTGCTGTAGCTGAGGTCGAATGTTCGTACGCCCGCGTTGATGCGAACTTGGAAAAGACGACGAAATGCACGCTTCTTGTTGCGACGATCGCGATACGCGTTAACACCTGCCTTCAAAAAAGCAGGGCGCGCAAGCTTAATGCTTGATTTGCGCTTCCACATCATCCCTTTAACTTTTTTCAGCAAGTTTTTGCGGCGCTTAACATGCTGGGTTCCACGTTTTACTCGAGGCATAGAATTTTGATAGGTCCAGTTCAGCGATTATTTCTGTTTCTGGATTAACATCTTCACGGTTTTTGTATAAGACTCAGAAAGACTGACATCACGGCGTTTTTTACGGGTGATTTTTCCTGGATCGCGGGTATTAAAATGATCTTGCCCTGCATAGCGCTTCATCACTTTTCCGGTTTTTGTTACTTTGAGGCGCTTTGCAGTCGCCTGGTGTGTTTTGGTTTTCATAGGAAAGTCTCCGGAAGTATATAAGAATAGGGGGAAGGCGTCAAGGCTTGTGGGGATGCTCCTTGTGGGTATCCGTCAGGCAGAATTACTAGGCTTTTGTGACAATGGCTGTTATTTTTCCACCTTGGTAGGTTACAGCCTGTTCAATACGGAGGTTGTATTTAGCTTTAAGGCTCTCGACAAAACGGGTAATAACCGCTTCCGCCACGTCTCTGTGGGCTTTTTCACGGCCACGCAAGGGAAGTTCTACGTTTACCTTGTCTCCACGATCAAGAAATTTACCAGCCTGTGCCAAGCGTACATCAAAGTCGTGGGCTCCAATACGGAATGTAAGGCGAATCCCTTTTGTTTCCACTTCTTTTGATTGGGCCTTCTGTTTACGAGCTTCTTTTTCTTTTTGATATTTAAATGCTCCGTAATCAAGGATTTTACAAACAGGAGGTTCTGCTTTTGGAGAAACCTCAACTAAATCAAGCTCTTTGGCTCTTGCAATGACAATAGCGTCCTCGGTTTTGAGGATTCCGAGTGGTTTTCCTTCGTCATCAACAACCCGAACTTCTGGGGCGGTGATTTTTTCATTCATCCGAAATTTTTGGACGTGAAGGTTAGATTGTCTGGCTCTGTGGCGGTGAATACGCATAGTTGTCGCTAGTTTAATCGGAATGCTGGAATTAATCAAGCAATCCGCTATACTTCCTGTGTATGCCGAGTTTAGCCACCAATAAAAAAGCCGGGTTTGACTATGAACTTCAAGAACAATTTGAAGCAGGCTTGGTATTGCTTGGTTGGGAAGTGAAGTCGGCAAAGGCGGGACATGTCCAATTAAAGGGTTCTTTTTTGCATATTCAGAACGGAGAACTTTGGCTCAAGAACGCGTTTATCAGTCCTTACAAACCAGCAGGGAATCAGGAAGTAAAGTCGGATCGTGACAGAAAAGTTTTGGTGCACAAGCGAGAGTTGAAACGGTTGATGGGAAAAAAACTGACAGAAGGGTTAACACTCGTCCCACTTCGCATCTACACAAAAGGAAATTTGGTAAAGCTTGTGTTTGCCGTTGCAAAAGGAAAAAAGAAATATGAAAAACGTGAAGCAATAAAAAAGCGCGATGTAGACAGACAAATGAAAGAACACATGCGAGATTAAAAAAGCACCCGAGGTTATCGAGTGCAAGGAAAGTCAGAGTTTCACAGGCCAGGATCGATCGGATCCAGACGGCGCGTGGTAAGTGTCGTCAGGTTCGGTCTTTTTTGTTCTGCCCTTTTTCTCTTCCGTTGAGGGTTTGACGAGGATTGGCTCGTCGGGAACGTCTCGACAAGGGCCGTTTGTGATGTCGAAGCAAGAATTCGTTTTGTAGCCGTGTCCAGGGTTGAATGCTGCGACCGCATCTTTGATTGCGGCCCACCCACCCTTCTTCGGCTCCATCTCAAGGACGAACAATCCGGCTCCCTTGTAGAACCGTGCTGCCGTTTCTGTGAACTTCTTTACGCTCGCAGCGTCCGTCTGTTCGCCGTAGGTGCGACCAATTGGAATCAGGCGGCACCGCGATTTTGGATACCGCGCACGAATACTGTCGAATTGGTCTTGGGCGTAGGAAAGAGCGTTCTGCGGTTGCATGATCACCCTTTTCCCGTTCTCGAACGCTTCGAATTGCATCCAGTACGCCTGAGGCAAGAAGTAATCGGAGTACTGGAAGGCAATGCCCCACAGCTTCTTGTTCAGATTCATGAGGTGCGGAAACGTTGACGACATCAGGATTTTGTCTGAGCGCGCGTCCACCTCTTTGCGCAGGAGACGGAAGACCATCTCCCACTTTTCCGTACTGACTCCAAACAGTCCAAGGTCATCGATGATCATGCCGTCGGCCCCCATGTCGAGGGTGCGTGCGGCGAGTCGAACGGATTCTGTGATGGACGTATCATTTGTCAGGCGGGCGGTGTAGTAGGAATAGACGCGCATGCCCTCTGCATGAAACGCGTCCACCAAATCCTCTGAAAAGCAGGGAACCCACTTTCCGTTCACGACCGTGCCCCAACTTCCGCCGTCGTGACTTTTGATCATGACGTACGCGAAGCCTTTGACTTTGATCTCGTTTGCGTACTTGCGTGCTGCCTCTTTGCTTGCGGCCGGCAGAACCGAGCCTTTGAATGTGAAAATCCCCATTCCCTCCATTTGCGCCGGCAACTGATTTGCAAAAGCGGCCGTCGAAAGGAAGAGAGAAAACAGACACAGTGTAAAAAGGACATGTTTCATTGAGCAGTACCTCCTGTTGTTTGTGGTCAAGAAACGTCTAAAGATACCTGGAAAAATGCTGTTTGTCAATGGTTTACGCACGGGAAACAAAAAACCGCACAAATGGTGCGGAGAGGGTGCTTATCGAAGGGTTTCAAGGACGAGAGGTTCGAGTTCAGTCCAGGATCGGACGATTTGCTCGCCTTGCATGCGGTCGGCATACGTATGAAGCTCTCGATCCGATGGGTTGAAGACGTAGCGGTGCGTTACGATCCCTTGCATGGAGACCAGGATTTCTGCCCGGTCATCAATGAAGTGCGTAATTCCAAGCGCCTTGCAGATCCCAGCTTTTTCCGGACGTCGCAGGCAAAACCTGTACATATTCGGGTTCATACCGGTCTGTTCCCAGAACTTGTGGTGTGCGAGCCAGGCAAGACTTTTTTCTTGCACACGGAGGCCACACTTTGAGACAAGGTACACGTTCTCGGGCTTGAACTGAGAGACAAAATTGCCGATCACTTCAAATGCGCCCGGAAGGGCAGTCGTGCGTAGAAAATTGTCGCTAAAGAACGCGGTGTCGGTGCCGTCATTGCGCGCACCATCGATGATTACTTTGCCAATATCGATTCCGAGTCTTTGGGGAACGTCTATCATGTTGAAATAACTCCTGTTTTCTTCAACGGAATTGTTGAAGGGGTGAATATAGCAATCGATTCGTTTGTCGTCAATCGATTGACAAAAACGCTTTTTTCGGGTATCCTTTCGCCATCGATCGGTCACGTTTTGTTCTTAGTCTTCAGAATAAAACGGGATTGATCGGTATCGATGAGAGTCGATTTGTTCGTGATCAAGTTGAGGGTGTGTCATACCTCATAAATCCATTTCACAGACGCCAAATGCAAAAAACGTCATGGCGATGATCAAGAACGCTTTTCGCGCTCCTTCATTCGCTCCGGTTTTCGCTTAATTGCGTAAAACCCATCTGTCTTCCTGACGCTCAATAGGGAAATGCGGGTGCTATATTTATTGAGCTCGAATAACAGGTTATCGGTCTCTGTTGTTTCAAAATTGCGATCGATGATCATGTATGCATTTTGTTTCGCTTTAAACATGCATGATTATTTAAGCGAGACTAAACTTGCAAACGTCCGTTCAAAAACACTTATCAGACGGGGGTTCAATTCCCCCCAATTCCACCAGAGAACCCATCACGTCGTTGATGGGTTTTGTGTTATACTAACGTTACTATGAAATCGAATTATCAAGTCACGATTTCGACAGGTACGTTCGTAAAGGCCGTGCTCGTTGTGATCGTAATGGGGTTCTTGTGGTACATCCATGAAATCGTCATTATTTTTCTTGCGTCCCTTCTTCTTGCTGCGCTCATTGAGCCGTTCGCAGAATTGTTTGCGAAAAGAAATATTCCACGTGTCCTTTCCGTGCTCATTGTGTATGTCGTATTACTTACCATTATTGTTTTGATCGCTGTTGGTCTCGCGCCAATTATTGCCGAACAATTTACACAGGTCACTTCAAATGCATCAACATTTTCTGCAGAGATCACAAGTGCTCTTGCAAAGGTTCAGACATTTTCTGCTCAACACGGCTTGTCGCAAGATATTTCAAAAACACTTCAGGGAATGGAAGAATCTATTTCGCAATCAACCAATTCACTTTTTTCAACCGTAAAAGGAATCGTTGGAAGTTTTGCTACGGGAATTATTATTGCCGTTCTTACGTTTTACATGGTTGCAGAAGGGGATAAGATGCAAAAATATCTCAAATCGCTTGCGCCGGTTGAATACCAACCATATATTTCAGAACTCATGAAGAAAATGCAGGTAAAGATTGGTGCGTGGCTTCGTGGACAACTTTTTCTTGGAATGATTATTGGGCTTGCAAGTTTTATTGGGCTCTCTATTTTGCATGTTCGCTATGCGCTCTTGCTTGCAGTCATTGCAGGTTTGTGTGAAATGATTCCGTACATTGGACCAATTTTTTCTGCAATCCCTGCGGCGATTGTTGCGTTTGCGCAAACGCCCATGCTTGGATTGATTGTGGTTGTGATGTATCTCATCATTCAGCAAGTTGAAAATCATTTGCTTGTTCCAAAGGTGATGCAAAAAATCACGGGATTAAATCCGATCGTGAGTATTGTTGGACTTTTGGTTGGGGTGAAGTTAGGAGGAGTCCCTGGTGCATTCTTTGCAATTCCTGTTGCCATGATGCTTACCCTTATTGTCGAAGATTTATTTGATCACCAAACACGTTTATGAAACGTCCATCGTTCTTTCCGCTCATCATTCTTGCACTCACACTCATTCTTGTAACGGGTTTCGTTTTTTCTTCTTCGCCAAAACAAACAGAGCGAAAAATAGGTTCCGAAGTTCCTGTGGTATCAGAGGAACAGTATCAATCTGCGCTCACTGTTGTTTTGAAAAAATTCGTGACGTCCTATGATACTGCGTCAGATGACACGGCTCGGGCACATGTGGTAGACCAAACACTCGCAACGTTATTGTCGATGCGTGTTCCGTCGTCGGAGAAAGATTTGCATCTTGCGCTTGCAATTGCTCTTCAAAAAATGAAACAAGGGTTTGTTTCAAATCCTCAGGACGTTTCGGATGGCTATGCGCAAATCAAAACAGAAATTTCACAAACATCTTGGCTTCACGTATGAGTCGTATAGAAAAAACAGAAGAACCTCCAAAAACTTCCTCACAGATGAAGGACGAGGTTGTTGAGCGATACGGAGATCAAAAGAAAAATACGCACGGACGTTTTTCTTGTTCGATGATTGTGCTTGCGTGTCTTGTTTTGTTTTTCTGTTTTCTTGCATGGCAGGTTGCCGCAACAGGTCTTGTGACTCTGCCGGTTTTTACCTCGTTGGCGTTTGAGAATCCAAAACCTGTTCGTGTGATTCAAGCAGGAACACCCATCGAACAATTGTCTGAGTCTATTTTCAGAACAACTCTTACAAAACGTTTGCGGGCGAGTGGGGGAGTTCTTACAGATCGATCCATTGCGCTTGCGCTTCCAGAATCCTCTTTGACGGCAACGCTGCAAAACGAACTCAAAAAAACAGGAGAAACAAACGTTGACGCGACAGGTGCCCAAATTGCCGTCCTTCCAAATCAAGAGTTAGAGCTCTTCATTCCTGTAAAAACAGGAGATCATACAACGGATCTTCTCATGCACGTTTCATTGATCGCAGATCAGGGCCTCTTTGATTTAAAGCTATTGGATGTTAGACTTGGCTCCTTCCATGCACCGAGCGTCCTTGTTGCCTCACTTGTTCAGCCATTTGTGAACCGTGAGCTTGCATCGTTGAACCAATCGCTTAGTTCGTATATGCACGTAGATGCATTGACCACACAAGATGGTGTATTAAACGCATCTGGTACATTTACGGTTGAGCTCAAAAAATGATCCTATGATTCTTCTCTACCGCATTACTCCATTTTTGGTTGCGATCGTTGCCTTGCTTGGGTATGCGGCGTTTGTGTTTCGTTTTGTACATCCACTTGTTGCCATGAGTGTAAGCTTTTTGTGTATTGCCATCCTTATGGCGCGTTTGCTTCGTTTTCACATGCAAGAGTTTTCCTTCTGGTTTTTTTTAGGGATCGCTTGTCTCTTTTTCTTATCTTCGTTTGGCATGTTGTTTTTGTTTGAAACACCGTGGGTGAGTATTGTCCTTTCTCTTGTCTGCACAGCACTTCTTGTTTTGTTTACGGAATTCGTTTTTCTTTATACACATCTTCCTTCGCGCTATCAGCCATTTTCTTTGGAGCACCTGACTTCACTGTTAAATCTTCTCTCTATTTTTTTCTTTAGTAGTTTTGCATTCGCAACACGTCTTTTGATTCAGGTTCCTCTTACATTTCTTGCGTTATTGTTTTTTCTTCTCAGCTTTTTTTTGGTGTACGGGGTGTTGTGGGTCACAAAAGCAGAATCATTTCGTTCGCGATTGTATGCACTGTTTGGAGCCATTGTTCTTACAGAATTATTCGCGTGCATCACATATTTTCCAACAGGTTTTTATACAAACGCCGCGTTCATGACTATTTTTTCTTACGCCTTTTTTGGACTAACACGAACAGAAGCTTTGCATAAGCTCTCACGTGAAGTGGTAAAACGATATGTGTTTGTTTCCGTGTTCCTCTTGTGTGTTGTGGCAATAAGTTCTAAGTGGCTCTAAGCAGGTCAAAGAATTTTTATGAAAAAATTATTGAAATCAAGAGTAGTGCATGTGGTTGTGTTATCGATTGCGCTTGGAACGGCAAGCGGTATTCTTGCAACCGCGATGACAAATTCTTATTTGTCCGATTATGCCGTCCAACTCAATCAGTTCACACACCCGTTACAATTAGATGCGGTTGGGCCAAAGGCTTTCCCAAATTCTTACGCGGAAGCAATTGCGCATTTTTCGGAAGGGTCTCTGACAAGTGTTGTTTCGTTGTTTCCAAAATCTGCAAAGACAACCTATGGATTCGCAGAAGATACAGCAATTGGCACGGGGGTTATTGTTACCTCAGATGGATGGATTGTTGCTTCTGCACTCCCCACTGCCTCTGCGGATACGCTCGTTGTTCAAATCAAGGATCAGATTTTTGATGTAACACGTATTGTTGTTGATCCGCTCACACAAACCGTCTTTTTGAAATGCGCAGCAAACAACTTGCCTGTCGTTGGGTTTGGAAGTGCGTTTGATTTGTCTGTTGGAGATCAGTTGTTTGTGAGTACACACGTAAATCAATTCACACAAGCTTCCGTGATTCAACAAAATTGGCAACAAGGAACCATTCTTTCTTCGGATGTTCCTTCTCGTCGCGTGATCCTTGCAACAAATATGATTGGAGCCAGTGCGCCGGCGTTTGATTTGTCTGGTTCGTTTGTCGGGTTTGTTTCAAAAAAAGATACGCAATTTGTTTTGTTTCCATTTGAAAATGCCCTTCCATCTTTGAATGCTCTTTTAGAAAAGAAAGATGTTGTTCATCCGGTGCTTGGTGTCTCGTATCTTGATCTCGCTCATACTGTTGGGATTTCTGACGCAATGCGTCGTGGTCATCAGACGGGCGCATATGTTACTGGGCGTCCTGCAGTACGAAAGGGAAGTCCGGCTGCTGTTGCTCAAATTGTTGAGGGGAATATTATTACCGCATTGAATGGACAAGAATTAGATCAAACACGCGGATTAAATGAACGACTATTGTCTTTGCACGCGGGAGATAAAATTTCTCTCACCATTGATCGCGGGGGAGAAAAGAAAACGATCGATGTTGTTTTGGGTGAATAAAGAAAATGAGCTATACTAAAGACAAGCACCAAAATAAAAAATTCCAAATTCCAAAATTCGGACTTCGAAAATTGGAATTTGGTGCTTTCAATTTGGAATTTAAATTTATGGCTTCCTTCAATTACACACGAGAACTTTTTCGCCGATGGCAATCAATTGTTTTGTTTGGATTGCTCGGACTCGTGCTTGCGCTCATCATCTCATTTATCCAACCGCTCAGATATTCTTCTACAGTTCGACTGCTGATTCTCCAAGACCTTGGTTCCTCTGTTGATGCATACACAGCTTCTCGTTCAGAAGAACGTATTGCAGAAGATCTTTCCACAATCATTTATACAAGTACCTTTTTCGACCAAGTATTTTCAAGCGGATTTCAAATTGATACAAAGAGTTTTCCAAAAAATGACGTTCAACGTCGTCGTCAGTGGACACGTACGGTAGACGCGACGGTTTCTCATGGAACCGGACTTCTAACCATTACGGCGTATCACACGGATGTGGCTCAGGCAGAACAGCTTGTTCGAGCCATTTCCTTTGTCCTGACACAGCATGTGAAGGAATATACATCAGGAGGCAACGTTCAGATGCGTTTGGTGGATGCCCCTTTGAACTCACAGTGGCCTGTGAAACCAAACATTTTAGCAAATATCGCATCCGGATTCTTCCTGGGTGGGCTCGTTGGGGTGGCTTATGTCCTGTTGCGCCTTGAACGTATTCGTCGCAGACATCAATTTGTCCATGAAGAGTAAACAAAACAAAAAACGCTCTTAGAGCTTGGGACTGGCAAATTTTCGCGAGGAGGAGACGCGGAAACCGCTGCTCCCAAGCCATAGGAGCGTTCTTTTTTATAGCCGAAGGGGCTATTTTTGTTTGGGGAAAATGGAGCCTTAAGACCCGAATATCATACAGAAATGCCGCTTTTTGGTCAACCTACCCCCTGTGGATGGTGTCCATCATCCCTTGACAAAACTGCCAAATTATGATATAGTTCTCCGTTCGGTAATGAAGCAGCGATTAAGCCTTTTACGCTTAACTCAAGAGATTCGTGATTTCAAGCGATTTGATGTCTTTCACAGTATTCCTCCTTAAGCTGTGTTCGGATGCCAGATCACTTGAGTCCACGATCAATTCAAGTAAATCATTGGTTTATTTGCACTGGTCGTGGATGAGTTCTTCAGAAGAACAACTCCAATGCCATGCGTCAACCCCTCGGGGTGACGTAAGTAGAGCAAGGGAACGTTTCCCAACCTCTGCACCCCGAGGGGACAAAGTGTTCCCAATTACCTGGGGCGAGCCCCCAAGGAGTGTTCAGTCATGAAGAAGTTCATCCCGTCCATTTTCGCCATCGTGGCTTTTCTCGTCTCGTTCAACGCCTTCGCGGCTCCCGTGGAATGCAAGGACAAGGACGGCGACAAGTTCGCGGTGTGCGATGCGTCCTGCAACGTCCTCCCCGCCGGCACCAAGTGCGGCGACTGCGACGACGATCACGCGTTCATCAACCCCGGCGTCAACGAAGTCGGAAATCCCGCCCTGTGGGACGACGGCGTCGACAACGACTGCAAGGGTGGCGATCTCGTCTCCATGAAGACGTTGGATCGCCAGCGCTTCGAGAAGGGCTTGAATCGCTCGATTCCGGCCAAGTCCCCCCAGGAGCTCAACCTCCAGAAGATCATCATTGCGTGTCAGGGTGGCGTCACTGCCAACCCGAGCTCGCACTGCAAGGTCGACTGGCTCGGCGGAAAGCTCAACCCGGATCCCGGCTATGGCTTCGTCGATGCAGATTGCAGCGGCAAGTACAAGGTCGTCGATCAGGCGGAACTGGATCGCATTGCGGAATTGGAGCGGCGCGGTGCCGGTTGCAAGAACAAGAAGCCCGTCGCCCCCGCGAATGGCAACTCGGTTCCCGCGACCCACATCCACAAGGCTCCGGCTCCCGTCGTTGCGCCCACCCCGGGTGCGGTGACGCCGACCGATCCGAACGCTCCCAAGGCTCCGGCCAAGGCTGCGCGCGGCGTCGACTACAGTGCTCCGATCGCCAAGGCTCAGGCCACGGCGGACGGTGCGCAACAGGCGGTGGTGCGGCTGAAAGACACGGTCGATGGTCAAAGCGGGCACCTCTCGGCGCTCGACCAGGCCATCGCGGATCAGAAGACGGCCATCTCGGCGGAAACGGAGCGTGCTACGGCAGCGGAAGGTCGGATCGACACCAAGGCCCAGACGGCCATCGATCGGTCGACCGAAGCTGTTGCGGCCGCGGAAGCTGCCAAGAAGACCGCGGAAGAGCTGGAGAAGAAAGGTTTCTTCGGCGAGCTTTCGCTGGGCGGAGCCACGCTCGTCAGTCACGACGCGCACATCCGGCTCACCCAGGACAGCGGAACCTACAAGAAGGGTGACGTCCTCCAGATGCGCGGCAACGTTGCACCCGGTGGATACGTCGGCCTGAACGTGGGCTACGCGAACGAGGACGGTCGGTTCAATGGCTTCTTCAACCTTCTGCCGCTCGCGGACGAAGGCCCGAAGGGTTACGAATCGAGCATCGCCTACCAAGGTGGTGTGGAGGCGACCTTCACGGCGTTCCGCGGCTTCGGTGTCCACGCGCTCTTTTTGCAGCATGATGCAGGCGGCTCTGTCGTTGGCGCGAATTCCTACTCGCGCGGCGTCGGAGGTGGCCTTTCCTTCAACAGCACGACCGTCGGCAGCAACTTCAAGGTTGGCTTCCAGGGGCGTGCGACGATCGGTGGCGAAAGCTACGGTGCAGGCAAGGGGTCCGATACGGCTCTCTTCGCTGGCGTCACGCTCGGCATCAACTTCGGCTTTGGCCCCAAGTAGTCGCAGACTCTCGCGACGTTCGGGCCCTCTCGGCTCTCTCATGAATTTCCTTCGGGAATGGATTGGGAGAGCTTTTTGTTTTTGGAGAGGAGTGAGGAGGGGTTAGGAGCGAGGGGTTAGGGACTAGTGTCAATTGGCTACGAATCCCTCGTCCCTAACCCCTTACCCCTCCCTTGACAAATAGAAGCTTTTCTGGTATTATTCAGCGTTCATTCAAGTTGAATTTACGCATTTTTGCCTCAGGACAAATATCGTCATAACGCTGTTGTGCCAATATTTGTCCTGATGCAGCCGATACAGTTTCGGTGAAAGCAGGCAACTGCTCCGGCATCAGGGCCGGGCAACCCAACCGTCACGTGCATCTGCACCTGACTGGAGTGTTCCATGCGTTACTTCCTCCTCGCTTGTTTGACCATTTCCCTCGGCCTCACCGCCTGCGGTTCCAACAAGCCGTTCGATGTCGGCGGCGATCCTTCGCCTGGCGACAGCGCTTCGGCGGACGCCAGTTCCGGCCGCGGCGATACGGCTGCGCCCGTCTCCGGCACCTCGTGCCTGAACCGTTGCAACAATTACAACGACAAGGCGGCCTGCCAGTGCGACGACAGCTGCGTCGATCACGGCGACTGCTGCGGCGACTTCATCAAGCAGTGCTTGGTGGAGGTGAAGCCGGACGCAGACGCAGGCAGCACCAGCCCCGAAGTCGCGCAGACTAACTGTGTGGACAACGACGGCGACGGCTACTGCGACAGCGCCCCCAAGCAGGGCGACTGCAACGACAAGGACAAGACCATCAACCCCGGCGCGACCGAAAAGTGCGCTCCCGACGGCACCGCCAACGGGGTCGACGAGAACTGCAACGGCGTCGCCGACGAAGGCTGCAAGGCTGCGTCGAATCCGACTCCGACTTCCGGCACGGCCACGGTCAAGCTGACCTATCCCACCGCGCGGTTCGAGCAATTTCTCGTCCACGTCTGGGGCGGCAGCAAGTCGTTCATCTTTACCGGCTACGAGAAGGTCGTGAACGACACGAACACCGTCTTCCAGGCAACTGTCCAGGTCGACGCGAATGCGTGCGGTCTCACCATCCAGGCGGCGAATGGCTCGTCTCCGGCCACATCCAGCTTCTGGTTGTGCACCGGTCCGGGCGGTTTTTCCTCCCTCGATCCGGCCGCTGAATTGGAGGTCACCTACAACGGCAAGACCTACTACGAGGCGGACATGGTTCCTCTGGGAGCTCCCGGTGGCGGCTGCGCGATCGTCGTGCAATTCAAGACCGCGAGTCCCTGCAACCTGTAACTCGGCCATCTCGGCCTCTTACCGACCCTTTCTCTCCGGAGACTGGGTCGTTTTTCTTTTGGGAAATAGCTCGAAACCCCACCCAACCTCCCCTTTGCAGGGGAGGGGCCTGGTTATCGAAAGCCCCTCCTGCAAAGGAGGGGTTGGGGGAGGTTTCGGGCTCATATTTTAATTCTCCCTCTTTTGTCTCAAAATCCCTGACAAAAATAGCCAAATAATCAAAAAAGCCCAGTATTTATGCTAAATTGCATCCAGGAGCCCTTGACAAAAGTGCGATTTTATGGTATAGTTGCTTGTTACTAAATGAGTAATAAGGCTTAAAAGCGAGGTCCTTACAACTGTGTGTTTGAGTGAACTAGATGACGTAGATGATAAATTGAAAGAAATTCTCGTATCCGTACCCAAACTCACATTCGTAGGGGTCTCAAAAGCCTCTCGTGTTCCCGGTTCCTGGTGTCTACACTCAAATCTCCCTACGGGGAGTGGTTGAATCAAGTCCGGCAGAGTGTTCTGTTGGATAAGTGAAGACCTCCCACATGGGAAAGGATGTTCAGATGATCCGTTTCACGAAGCTCTTCGCGGCCATTGCGGCCATTCTCTCCATCAACGCGTGCGCGACTGGCACCGACGGCGTGTTCCCGGGCTCCGAGGACAACGCGGCCGATGCGACCACGACCGTTACCAATGTGGTCAACGGCGCGGACGCTTCCACCACGACCGACGCTACCGTCACCGCCGACATCCCTGTCACGGCTACCCCGGCCTGCGAGGACAAGGACGGCGACAAGATCTGTCCGCCGCTCGACTGCGACGACAACAACCCGAACGTCCATCCGGGCGCCAAGGAAGTTTGCAACGGCGTGGACGACAATTGCGATGGCAAGACGGACCCGGACATGACGGAGTCGTTCTACAAGGACAAGGACCAAGACGGCTACGGCCTGTCGACGGACGTGACCACGGTCTGCATCGGCACGGCGCCTCCCAAGGGCTACGTGAAGCAGGCCGGCGACTGCAACGATTCGGCAGAAGACATGAACGGTGACGGCAAGGTCGACGGCTTCTGGATCCACAAGGACGCCACGGAAACCTGCGACGACGGCATCGACAACAATTGTGCAGGCGGTACCGACGAAGGCTGCGCGCCCGAGTTCACCGACCTGAAGACCGGCGACAACTTTGCGATCGCGGTGACTTGGCCTTCCGACAAGGTCGGCCAGAAGATCTTCGCGGTCGAGTACTACACCGAGCACGACGTCGACATCGGTGCCGAATGGACGCTCAAGGAAGCTTCGGCGACCTCGAACGTCATGATCATCGTGCCCGATGGCAACGCTTGCGGCGTGCGCTTCCAGACCGCCTATGGTTCGCCCAAGGCTACGGAATGGCTCGTCTCGCAGGTCGACGACAAAGGCACGGTTGAGCTGAACAAGTCCGCCACGATCCTCCTGATCAAGGCCGATGGCAGCATCACCGACATCACGTCGATCGTCACCACCTGGGAAGCTCCGGAAGGTGGCGGTTCGGCCAAACTCACGCTCCACGACTGCAAGTAGCAGCCCGCGGACTCGTTCCTTCTCTCTTGCCCGGCTCCTAGTGATCTTCACTGGGGGCCGGCTTTTTGTTTGGGGGAGGTGAGGGGTAAGGGGTTAGGGGCGAGGGAGGCAGGGGAAGTAGTAAAAACAGGGAAAAGCACGTTTTCTACGAATCCCTAACCTCTTGTCCATAACCCCTCCCCATATTCCTTGACATTTTTCATAAATCGTGATAATTTACCGGGTCGATTGTGAGTTGATTCTAGTGCTATTTAAGCCCTGGAATCAGGCCGTGATCTACACACAATTCGTACCGGCGGGCCTGCGCCAGTACTCAACTCCCAATTTAGGAGAAACAGCGATGAAGCAACGCATGATCTTCCTCGCGATGGCGTTTGCCGTCGCTGGTTGTACCTCTGGTACAGGTGTCTTTCCGTCCGGCAACGAATATGCCGCTTCGGAAGGTGCTTCTGCCGGAACTGGTTCGCAGCAATGCGTCCAGCAAACGTTCTATTACGACGGGGACAATGACGGCTATGGCCGATCGGATGTCTCGCTGTCGTCCTGTGCGAATACTCCTCCCAAGCGCTATGTCGCGAAGGATGGCGATTGCAATGATGGTCAGACCTGTGCGGATGGCGACGCGGCATGCTTGAAAGCGGCCAGTGCTGTTCATCCGGGCGCGACTGAAGTCTGCGACGGCATCGACAACGACTGCCATGGCGGTGTCGATGATTCGGCAACGACCAAGTGGTATTACGACGGAGATGGTGATCTTCATGGTGATCCGGCAAGTGAATTGCCCGGTTCATGCATGGGCCTGTCAAAGAAGTACGTGGCGATCGGTGACGATTGCGACGACCATGACATCAAGAACTTCCCTGGCAACAAGGAAAAATGCGACCTGCAGGACAACAACTGCAACGGCAAGATCGACGAAGATGGTGTCGAAGGGGACTACTTCATCGATGCCGACAAGGATGGCCGCGGCGACAAAAACAAGCCGACCAAGGCTTGTTGGCCTTCGATCGGCGTCGTGACTTCGAGTGATGATTGCAACGATGATCCGACCAAGGACGGCGCAAAGATGTTCCCGGGCAACCCGGAAGTCTGCGACGGCCTCGACAACGATTGCAATACGCTCGTCGATGACGGCAATGTCAAGAAGACCTACTACGAGGACGCAGATGGCGATGGCCACGGATTTTTGTACCATACGGTGGAAGCTTGCAATGTCCCTGCTGGTGCAACGACCTCGAGTGATGATTGCGATGACACTCCGCTCGATGCGAATGGCGACGGCGTCAAAGATGGTTTTCCTATCCATCCCGGCGCGACGGAAGTTTGCGACGGTGTCAACAACAACTGCGCTGGTGGAACTGACGAAGGCACGAAGACCACGTTCTTCATCGACAGCGATGGCGATGGTCACGGGAGTCCTGCGGTCACGTGGGATGCCTGCAAGCCAGGTTACGAGCCGAAGGACGGCTACTGGTTCGTCGCAAGCTCCGATGACTGCAACGACAAGGATAAGGACGTCTACCCAGGCGCTCCGGAAACGTGCGATGGCAAAGACAATACCTGCTCAGGCGCGCTGAACGAAACGGACGCGCTTTGCCCGGCAAAGCCGTTCAAGAAAGCAACCTGCGGCGGTGTGAACAAGTGTCAGTACGAAGACGAGAAGCTCCTCATGACCTGCTCGAACCCCGAGTCGTTCAAGGAGTCGGACGGGTATTCTTGCGGCGTGGCGTATTACTTCGGTGATGCGATCGCGGACAAGAAGATCGTCATGACCTTCGAGAAGGCCGCGTCTTCGCCCCTCATGGCGGATGTGTGCGCCAAACTCAAGCAGGGCGAAACGCTGCATGTCAGCGTCTTCGTCCAGATCAATTTCGACCCGAAGTTCGTTTGGGTCGACACCATCTACATGAAGCTGATCGACAGTTTCACGGATATCGAGATCAAAAAGAAGAACCCCGGCAACGTCGTCGTTGGCGATAGTGTCGAGTTCGACCTGACCGCGGCAGACATTCCTGCCTGCAAGTAGGTTCTTTCTAGACGTGGTGTGAGGAAAGTGGTACTCTTCCGCTCCCTCACACCCGTCCCTTTTTTCCCAATCAAATTCGACAATAGTCTACGTGTGTCATCCTAAACGAAGTGAAGGATCTCGTACGCAAGCTACTGCCGAGGTTGATTCCAACCTCACCGATGCATGGGCGGTACCCGTGTGAGTTCCTTCAAGGAGTTTCTAACCATGCGCAAGAACATCGCATTGTTCATCAGTTGCCTCGCGGCGCTGTTCGTTTCGGCGTGTGCCGACAACGGTCCCGCGGAGCAGAGTCCGAAGAAGAGTCAGTTTGCGGTCAAGAGCTTCGCGCTCAAGGTCGATCCGGTAACGACGTTGCCCCAAGACTGCACGCCGCCCTACGACGTGAATTGCACGGCGCTCGGCCCCGACGACCAACTCACTTGTCTCCCGACCGGTGTGAACGTCGGCAAGTGTGCTCTCTACAGCACGGACAACGCGTCGGCTTACGCTGATCCGTTCGATCCGGCATCGGGGAATACATTCACCTACATCTCATGCCCGGGAAGCGGTTCCGCGGCCGACGATGATGCGTGTACAGGAAAGAATCCCTACGCGCATCCGGATGATTACGCTGCGTTTTGCACCGTGACGGAGCAGACGGCAAAGGCGAATGGCGACAAGGGTCGTTGCACCTATTTCATGAAGAAGTGCACGGCCGCGCCCAATTCCTCCTGCGCCGTGACGAATGGCTATCTGATTCCGGGTACGACGAATTGCTCGGTCACTGCGGACATGTCGAAGGCTGTCACGGAAGTCTGTGATGGTGGCAAGACCGATGAAAACTGCGATGGGCAGTTCGATGAAGAAGGTGCGCTTGGCGCCCTGAAGTTCTGGCTCGACGGCGATGGCGACAAGTACGGCTCGACTGGTGCTGCTGCCAAGATGCTTTGCAAAGCGACTGGTAGCTACACGGCGACCGTGGGTGGCGACTGCAACGATTCGAGTGGCCTCATCAATCCGGCAGCGACCGATGTCTGCGACAACGCCGACAACAACTGCGACGGCAAGACGGATGAATCCTTCTTGAATCTGAAGTCGGACTGTGGTGTGGGTGATTGTGCTGGCGGTACCACGATTTGCAGCCTCGACGGCTCGAAGACGGTTTGCTCCTCTGCGAGCAAGGCGACTTCGGAAGTTTGCGACGGCAAGGACAACGACTGCAACGGCAAGACGGATGAATCCTTCGCGGATCTGAAGTCGGACTGCGGCGTCGGTGCCTGTGCGGGTGGTGCAATGATGTGCCTCGCGAACAAGTCTGGTACGGAGTGCTCCTCGCTCATCAACGCCTCTTCGGAGGTTTGCGACAACATCGACAACGACTGCAACGGCAAGACGGATGAATCCTTCGCGGATCTGAAGTCGGACTGCGGCGTCGGCGTCTGTGCGGGTGGCAAGAAGGTGTGTGCGGCAAGCAAGGCGGCCACGGTCTGCTCGACGGCGAGCAACGCGGTTACCGAAACTTGCGACAACAAGGACAACGACTGCAACGGCAAGACGGACGAGACCTACGTGGATCTCGGCTCGGGCTGCGAAGTCAGGATGTTTGCGACAGTGTGGACAACGACTGCAACGGCAAGACGGACGAGACCTACGTGGATCTCGGCTCGGGCTGCGGCGTCGGTGCCTGCGCGGGTGGTGCGAAGGTGTGTTCGGCCGACAAGGCGAGCACGGTTTGCTCCACGGCAAGCAAGGCTGGTGCGGAGATCTGCAACCAGATCGACGACGATTGTGACGGCACAACGGACGTTGGTGCGGACGGCAAGGCTCTCTGCGATCTGCAGTGTCCGACCGTGAAGAAGTACACCTGCAACCAGGAATACTCGATCGACTTCTCGACGCTTGCGGGCTCGAACACGATCAACAGTTACACCTGCTGGACGGCAGCTGGTGCGAAGAAGATTACCGGCGCGTTCGACGCTCCGGAAGCCATGCTTGCTCCGAACGTTGCAAGTGGGGTCAAGTACTCCTTCCAGATCACGTCGGTCGGCTCTGGTGCACTTGCCGCGCTTTTGCATGGTACGTGTCAGCCGGACAAGAATTCGACGTCGGTCTCGGCCTACAACGTCGCGAACAAGTTGAACGGTACGTGCTCGAGTGTTGGCTCATCGTCGGTGAACGGTGGTGTTGCTGGCACGGATTACGTCTCGCTCGACAAGGGAACGGCTGCTGGTACGGTGAAGTTCAAGTTCACCTGCGCGCCGTAAGAAGCGCGCCTCTCTAACCTCGAAGATTATTTCTTCGAGGTTTTTTAATTGAGAGTGGAACTATATGTGTTTCTTGCCCCTAGCCCCTAACCCCTCGCCCCTGGTATAATTCCATCATGCTCAACCTTCGTTCTGTTTATCGTCATGCTGAAGAACATACCGCACTGTATATTGGGGGATTGTTTTTATTTCTGGCGTTCCTTATTTTGTTGCAAACCATTTTTTCGCCGACGATTGTGATTGCTCTCGTCTTTTTTTGTGCCGCACTTTTTCTCACGATCATTCGTCCACTTTGGATCTTGGGATTTCTTGCGGTGTATCTGCCGTTTGAATCACTCGTTCTCAAATTCACACCAGAAGATGCGTATGTTCTCGTGCGTTATGCATCCGAGCTGTTGGTGTATGTGATTGCTGCGGTGATTCTTGTGCGTGTGCTTGTGCGAACCATCAAGATTCCACAAACACCATTAGATCTTCCGTTCGTCTTGTTTGTGGTGACGCTTCTTGCATCCACACTCATCAATCTTGTTGCTCCAAGCGTTGCGATTCTTGGCATGCGTCAGATTTTGCGCTTCATTCTGGTTTTCTTTCTGGTGATTTATTTGAAGCCATCCAAAAAATACATCCAGACATTGACCATGATTCTGTTTGGGATCGTTCTTTTTGAATGTGGGCTAGGTTTTTTGCAATCCATTGTTGGCGAGCGTCTCGATCTTTTCTTGCTTCCATCAGATGCCAGATCGATCGGTGACATCACGCTCACATCGGGGGTCACAGAATTCTGGGATCCGGGTTCGCGTATCTTCGCCACGCTCGGTCGTTATGATCGCCTTGGAAACTTTCTCTATCTTTTTTTGTTGATGGCAACGGGATTTTTATTTGTTCCGCAAGAAAAGAACATTCAAAAATGGCTCCCATGGATTTTCGCGTTCGGCAGTCTTGCCCTTGTCCTCACGTATTCGCGCGCCTCATGGTTCGCATTTCTTCTTGGATTTCTTTTTATCGGGCTTTGGATTAAACGTGATCGCCGTGTTGCCATTGCACTTGCATCGTTTGTGATTGTTGTCCTTGGGTACATGGCCATTACGGGAATCTCGGTGAGCTACATCACGGAAGCGCCAGGACAAACATTGATCGAACGTTTTTACGAATCGTTTAGTTATGCACGATGGGCGAGTGAGTACTACGGTCTTGGTCGTGTGTATTGGGATGTTCAGACACCACTTGCGGTTGTTCCGCACTCGCCATTCTTTGGTGTCGGCCCCGGACAATTTGGTGGGGGAGCGGTTGCGGCGCTTCACAACACAAAAATTTATGACGCCCTTGGATTACCGTTTGGTGTGTATGGCACAGAAGGATTCATTGACAACAACTGGTTTGCGGTTTGGGGCGAAGTAGGAACCATTGGATTCGCGCTTTTCATCTGGATGTTTGTCGCGTTGTTTCGTTATGCGACGGATGTGTATCGCAACACAAAGGATCCGTTTACGCGCGCACTCGCCATTGGGTTTGCCGCATGTGTGATTGGAGTTGCATTTAATGCATTCACCTCGACCGTATTTGAAATTCGCACCCTTGCATTTTACTTTTGGATGTACGGAGGATTCGTTGTTGTTCTTGCAGAAAAAAATAAAGTATGAAAATCATCCAAGCCAACAAGTATTATTACCTTCGTGGCGGAGCAGAAAGTTACATGCTCAATCTTTCGAATTGGCTGACGTCAACAGGGAACACAGTGATCCCGTTTGCGATGAAGTATCCCGAGAATCTTGCGACGCCGTATGAAAAGTATTTTCCATCGGAGGTCGAAACAGAAAACGTAAAACTGAATGCGCGAGGCTTGCATACACTCGGGCGCATGATCTACTCGCTCGAGTCTCGTCGCAAGCTCGCGACGCTCATCGTCGAGCAGAAACCGAATCTTGCACACATTCACAACATCTATACACAACTTTCACCTTCTATACTCCACACACTCGCGGATCAACATGTGCCAACCGTGATGACGGTTCATGATCATCATCTCATCTCGCCGCAATATAATGTGTGGGCGGAAGGATGCGGACCGGATAATCGCAACATTGGACTCGTCCAAGGAACCGTGTCGAAGTTTCATAAAGATTCTTTCGCCGCAAGTTTCGCACAGCTCATTACACACAAGTATCATCGATGGCTAAATATTTATGCGCGCAATGTTGATCTGTTTTTGTGTCCTTCAACATACATGCAACAGCAATTGATTCGCGGTGGATTCGCGGAGCATAAATTGCGCGTGTTGCCATACGGAATTGATCCGAACATCACGCGAGCAAATTTCTCGCATCAAAAATATGTGCTCTTTGTTGGGCGCCTCTCAGAAGAAAAGGGGATTGAGACCATTATTCAGCTCGCAAAGATTTTGCCAGACATCACGTTTAAGATTGTGGGTCGTGGACCCGAAATGGCCAAGTTGCACCGTGCTGGGGATAAGTGTCAAAACCTTGAATTCGTTGGGTTTCGGATGGGAGAAGAGCTGAAAGTGCTGTATGCAAACGCCACAGTGGTCCTTGCACCTTCCAGAGTGCACGAAGTTTTCGGTCTCTCCATTCTTGAAGCCATGGCGCACGGCAAGCCAGTTATCGCATCGCGTGTAGGCGGAATCCCTGAAGTTGTGGAAGATGGTGTGAATGGATTTCTTGTGTCGCCGCTCAACATGAGCGGATGGACAGAAAGCCTCATGCGTATTTTTTATGACGACGATTTGCAAAAGAAACTCGGCCGCAATGCGCGCGATTTGGTGGAGACAAGGTTCTCGCTCGATCAACATCATAAAAAGTTGATGTTGTATTATGAAGAAGCTGTCGCCATGAAGAAAAAATAAACATTGGCACAAATCAAAACTCCACCCATCGCTTTCGCGTTAATGGGTGGAGTTTATTTTTTTATACTTTGACGTGCTCAAAGGAATGATCGAGAGAAACGAGTTCGTACAAATATTCTGTCGTCTCTGCAATATCTTTCCAGTCGTAGTTTTTTGCTACATGCACGCGTGCTTCGTTTCCGACTGCCGCGACATGTTCTGGGGCTTCAAGCATCATGATCATTTTTTGTGTGAGATCGTTTACGTCACCGACATGAAAGGTGAGTCCGTGATCTTTTGTGAGCTCCATATTTTCCGGAATGTCACTTGAGAGCACACATTTTCCATAACTCATTGCTTCAAGAACGGCGATCGGCAAACCTTCTGATTCAGATGGATGCACGATTGCATAACTATTCGAGAAGAGGGTGTGGAGCGTATCACCAATTTGGGTTCCAGTAAGAACAATCGAAGGTTCGTCCTTCGAAAGCGCTGTAAGGGATTTTACATATTCATCTGTAAACGCACTTCCTCCCACGATGGCGATTTTTATGTCGCGCGTGAGATCTGGTCGAAGCGCTTTGGCTTTCTTCCAGGCGTCCACAAGGACGTGTGCCCCTTTGTGCTTCACAAGTCGCGCACAGAACATAAGATATTTCTGTGGCACGAGGTTGAACTCCGCGAGCAAGGACTTATCGGATTCGTTCATGGGAACTTGTGTTCCGTTTGGAATATATTTTGTGTTGACGCTGTAGTTCATGCGGCAATACGCTTCGAGCGTTTTTGAAACCGCAATCGTTGCGTCTGGCGCAAAGCAAGCAATGCGTTCTCCAATAGAGAGCATGAATCGCGCGAACCAATTCCATTTCTGGTGGTGGCGATCAATACAGTGGAAGGTGACAATCACTTTTGTTTGTGGTCGAAGGAGTTTTGGAAGCCATGCCAAAAGGGCAGGGCCTACTCCGTGAATATGAATCACATCCACCTTTTCTTTTACGGCTGAAAGAATGGAGGTAAAGGTATGAAAAATCGCATCCAAGTGTTTGGTACGGATTGTTGGGGATTTCACACAGTGAACCCCGCGGTAATCTTGGATGGGCCAGACATACCAAGCACGACAATACACAAGGACATCATGTCCTCGGCGCGCGAGCTCTGCGGAGAGTTCCTCCACGTGACGCTCAATGCCTCCAGCCTTTGCTGGCATGCCCTTTTGTCCGATCATTGCGATCTTCATATCCCCAGTTATTTATCATGTTTTAACGCAGGATCATACCCGAAAATCGGGTTTTTGTCAATGGGGATATGTCAAAAACGCCCGTTTTTGGGCGTTTTTATTGGGTTTTCAGAGAGGCGAATCCGGGTTCGATTGGGTGAGGAAGGGTTAATTTTGCACAGAACCTTTATTTTTTGCCAGTTGGTCATCTGCCAAATTCGTTAAAATATTGGCATTTTTCGTTGTAAGGATCTCTCCTGTGAGCGCATCTTTTCCACTAAAATGGACATTTTTAAGCAATGGGGCAGGGGAACCAACCTGGTTTTGCGTAGGGATCAGTGTGACCTCGAACGCAACACTGAAGACTTTGCTGGTTGGGTCGAGGGTTGGAGGGATATTTGCAACATTCCAGGTAATTTTGTGTGTTGCGGTGTCATATGAGACGCCACCGTCTTCTGAGGAAGTCTCGTGACCAGAGTAGGTCACGTTTTCAGGAAGGGTTCCTTCTATGGTGGCGCTCTGGATTGAATTTGTTGTTCCATCCACGTGCCAAAAAATCCAGTAGCTTGTTTTTTGTGAAACGCGTGGAGGAAGTGAGCCACGACCAATTTGATCACCTCCCGGGCTTGTATAGCGCGCGAAGGATTCTAGAGTAAGTGGAGTCGTAAGAGGTGTTAAGAGCTCATCACTTCCTGTAGAAAGTTGTTCGTTCGGTTTGCTCTCGAGCGTGTAGTGGGCAATAGCTTGTGTGCGCACGTGAAGATTTTCGTAGGAGGTAAGAAGGTTTGAAACGACGCGATCACGAACCGGAATTGTGAACGTTACGTCTCCTTGTTCACCTTGTTTGAGCGTGTGAATGATTGGAGCAATAGCATTTTGCGTTGAGAGAAATGGATCGCGCGATGTGACTGCAATCGAGATGTCGTGGAGTGTTTCGTTTCCTACATGTTTGTAATGGACATGGAAGATGGCATTTGATCCTGGTGTGAGACGATCTGTCTCGACCGATTCACTTAATTGAATTTGTGCAGGAAGAACCGGGACGGATTGTGTAAGGGTTTCTTGTTTGTAAACGTCTCGATCAAAAACGAATGATGGGTGGAAGATGAAAGAAAGATGATCGGATACAGCTCCAAGTTTTCCTTCGAAGCGAATCTCGCCGCTTGATCCTGCTTTTACATTCGATAAGACATATGCACCGTTTTGAATTTGTGTTGACGTGTCTTGGAACGTAAATCCATTTGGCCATTCTGGTTTGATGCGAACCTCTTTCAGATCGATAGATCCTGTATTTTTGTATGTGATAATCCCAGACATGCTTTGCGAAGCAATCGCGCTTGTTGGTAAATCGAGATGGAGCGAGAGGGTTGAGTGTGTTGGGGAGAATGTGTATTCGGCTGTCTTTCTGTCAGACACGATTTTTTTTGTTCCGTGGTTGAATGAAAGCGTACTTCCGAATGTTTGTGTTCCACCAACATCACCGAACATCACACCTTGGATGTGAATCGTTCCGGTTCCACCCGCAGGAATGTCTTCAAGAGCGATGTTTTTTGCATCTACGTTCGAGCCGTTGTAAGAAACAGACTGCAAAAGAAAATGGTTTGGAAAGGTTAAATCTAGTTTTGGGTGCTGGAGCGATTCTTTTGTTTTATTTTGATAATCAATGACAAGTGTAGAGGATGCGCCGGAAATAATTTCGTGTGGAGCGACGGTCGCAAGAAAAACAATATCATCACGAAATTGTTTTGGGGGGACCAGGATTAAAAAGAGAGCAATGATAAACAATGTAATCACGGAACTCATGAGCGCAAGATCAAAAGAAAAGACAGCTCGATCGAATTTGTATCGCCCTAAATAACGCTTGTTAAACCAGTGTCGGAAGGGAAGGAGAATTAATCGACCTGGATGAAGAGAAAGATAAACAGCCTGATTCAAAATAGTATCTGGTGTTTTGATGCGTTCTCCTTCAAGTTCATTAATCAGTTTTTCTTCGGATGACATACAATTATTTGAATACACTAAGGGTGAATACGTCTGTCGTAAGACCGATGATTTCTGACGTTCCGTCTCCATCTAAGTCGGTGACCGCAATTTTGATTCCCGCTTTTTTTGTTTTATCGGAGGCGAAGAAGGAATTTTTTAATTTACCTACTTTATCAAACACGCGCACTTCCGGAGCGCCCCCAATACCCATGCCCGTTACAATTTCATCTTTGCCGTCTCCATCAACGTCTCCTGTGGCAACATAAGCTCCGCCAGTGAATGTTTTTGGATAGGCAAAGAATCCACCGGAAACAAGTTTCCCGCTTTTATTAAAGATCCGAATTTGTGCACCTCCTTGTGCGGCTGCTGCGGTTACGATTTGTTTTGAACCATCTCCGTTGAGGTCCGCAATCGCAACGTTTACGCCACCAAGAAAATTTTTATCATACGCATAAAATCCTGTTGTAAGGGGAGTTCCTTCAAGGTCAAAGATTTTTACAAGGGGTTTTTGATGGAGGGTTCCTGTGACGATTTTATATTCTCCATGCGGCTCAAGGGGTGCGACCGCAATGTTCACTCCATTTTTATATGTCTCGCCATACGGAGCGAATGTGGAGTGAAGATTGCCATCCGCATCGAAAAGACGAACGTATGTTTGATCCGCAACGATTGTGTCTAATCGACCATCGTGGTTCCAGTCAATATGTTCAATTTGAATTCCGCCTTTGAATTTACTGTCATAGGCAAAGAATCCTGTGCGTTTGGTTTTTCCGGTAGCGTCAAAGATGCGAGCAAACGCTCCATTTCGAAAAGGAGTGTTTGTGATGTTGTCGATTGGTCGAAGAAGAATGATCCCATCTTTTGCTGCAAGAGTAATTTCAGAAACAACCGAGCCGTCATTTATAGCAGGGTCTTGTGTTCCGTGAATTTTTTCAAAATCGCCGTCGAGAGGAACGGTTACTGTATTCGAGGTTGCATTCACAAGAACTCGTCCTTGCTCAAAGTCTCTCTGCCAGACTCCTTGGTCGATGACCGTCTTTGCTGCATCAAAGATGTTTTTGAGAGTTGTCTTTGGCGCGCCAAGAGCAATAGGGTATTCGTCATACGTCCAGAGTTGATTGTGACTTTGCGTTCCGAAATCAAATCCAAAGTATCCATTGCCAAGCAATGTGGTTGTGATGCCAAATCGAACTTTCTGATAATTATCTTTGATTCCCGTGTTATCGGAATTGACGTTTACAACATCTACATTTTGATAGCCAACATTTTTTTCTTCGTTCAGATAGTCTCTGGTTGAATTCTTCCACTCGGCAAGTGTGTTTGTTGAGGAGGGGAATGTTTCAAACATGCGACCGTTTACATACGGCGCAAATGCCGGGTTTGAACTTCCGTTTGTGATCATGATGGCTTTGTCGCCAATGAGGGATCGAGTTTGTGAAAAAAGATCTGTGTATTTTTTTGCCCAGAGTTGATCTGCTGTTACGGCTGTATCATTTACTCCATCCTTATCAACATCCGCTGCTCCCACCCAGGAAATAGAGTCTTGGACTTCATCATAAAAAACACCATCCCAAAGTCCTGTTGAGAGAACTTTATCTTTTACGTAGTGTGCAAGATAATCAGACCATCCGGAGTTTAGATTCAGAGCACGCGTGTTTGGCCAAACGGAAACTTGTTTTCCGTTTGCGTCGTGGAGCCACCAGTCTTGTTGGATATCAGGGTACTCGGCTTGATGAAGGGGGTCTGTCCAATATAAATCATTCCAACTTACGGTTGGAACATATGCCAGAATAATGATATTCTTGTTGAGACTTCGGATGGTTTTGAAGAAGTTCTGATTATAGACCTGCGCCTCAAGAGGAATCACGATTAAATTGTATTGTGAGAGTGCACGAATGGTTTCTGGTTTTTCTAGCTCTGTTCCCGATAATAAAAAATAGTTCGCGGTGCGAACAAAAGAATTTGGCTGATTAAAAGCATTCGTCGTCTTTAAAAAGAGACTACTTGAAAAGGTGATGATCAAGAGAAGGACGATGAGTTTCTTCATACGCCATCGTGCTGGAGAGCACTCGGGTTTGGGGAGAACAATTTATTCTTCACTTTCCATTGATCTACATATTGTCCAATACCTAGTTTGTCGCGTTTGTTTCGAACGGTTGTGGTGTGCTGTGACCAACGCAGAAGAGACTCAAAGTTGATTTTGTAACGTCCTTGGACCACAACGTAAGTCACTTCCTGAGCCGTAATGGCTCGACGAATGGTTCGTTGGCTCACTCCAAAAAGCTTGGAAGCCTCCGAAACAGATAATCGAATAATAGGTTGCATATGTGTTGTGGATAAACCTTATTGTCAACACTAGTGTAGCCAAATGGTGCAAAAAAGTCAAATAGACCATTAAACCCTTGATTTTTTGCTAAAATGAGCGTATCATCCTGTCGTTCTGTAAGACTTTCTATTTATTAACGATTATTCCTGTGCACAGCACGAAAGAACAATTCCTTTTGTTCCGTATCCATACATTCCAAGATCCAAGAGCGTTCGAGCTTTTGCTTGAGGAATATGGAAATAGGGTTCAGAAATACCTGCGTATGAAGCTTCCTCGCATCCAAGATGCAGAGGATGTCTACTCAGAGTCTTGTCTGCGCATGTGGAACTACGCTGTTGGCACAAAAATTGATGCATTTGCCCCGGTTTTAAATACAATTGCAAGATCCGCCGTAGCAGACTTTTATCGCGGAAAGGCTCGTAAGGTTGAAATGGTATCCGGAGAAGAAGCGTTTGAGGTGTTTGGCTCTACCAAGCTTGAACAATCTATGATTGATCAGCTGGACGTTGAAAAACTCAAAATTGTTCTTCAGGAACTCTCAGAAGACGAGTCTCAAATTATTCTCATGCGCTACCTGGATGAATTGGGTGTGAAAGAAATCGCGCAGCAAATTGGAAAAACGGAAAATGCAACATCGGTCATGTTGCACAGAGCTATAAACAAATTGAGACAAATTGTCGAAGATAAATTTGGAAGTATATGAAACTCCACGACGCCGACATCAAACAACTTTTTGCAAAGGTGAAAGAAGATAAAAACTTTCACCAAAATTTTGATACCCAAAAAAGTTGGAAACAAGTCGCTCAATACTGTGGACTTCCACAAAATACTTCTGGACTTAAACACACATGGCGCGATTGGGTTGAATTCTACATCTGGGATTTTACACACGTTATGCTGGTACCTGTAGGAGCTGTTGCCTTTTCCATTTTACTCTTCGTTGGATCATGGTTTGGAATCGCAAACGCTTCTCTTGGAACGTTGCCTGGTGATCAGTTGTATTCCGTGAAACTCGGTATGGAACGTGCACAAATGGCTCTTGCAACTTCAAGCGCTCAAAAAGCACAGCTTCGCACAGAGTTCACAAGTCGTCGCTTAGAAGAAATGGTTGCGCTCGCTGCTTCTGGAAAACAATCTGATACGTCACAACTTGCGTCTGCCGTTGATCGCGTAAAGCAAGATGTTTCAGACATGAAGGCAGATTTATCAAATGAAACGACTTCTCAAGCAACAGAACTTGCAAAAGCAGTTGGTCGCAAAGCAGATGTCTACACAAGTACCATGACTTCTTCTGCTTCCTCACTGCCATCAGATGTTCAGAAGCAAGTAACAGAAGTGAAGTCCATTATTACGGAAACAAAAAACCAAGCGGTGGATGTCATGATTACCGCCCATGAACAGGCGATGACGTCAGAAAATACACACGAGCTTGAACTTACCTTCCAAAAAGCATTTGTTCATGCAAGCTTAATAGCTTCAAAAGAAGACCAATCAAAATTGGCACAAGCAACCGCTTTGCAAAAACAAGGTGTGTATCGCAGAGCCTTTCAGGTTTTGAAAGAAATCGAACTTTTACACGCAGACACAGAATAACGAACGCGGTCGTCTTCTTGCTGGAAGACGGTCGAATTCGCTCGCTGAACATCATTTAGGTGTTGGCGGGTTGTAATGTGTCAATTTGATGTTCACAAAGTGGTCGAGGGTCGCAAGACTCGTGAAACATCGTTAATTCTAATCTCCCGTTTAACGGGAAAACTTCGAAGACAATTTCTTATGACCAATACAACAAACTTGGTAAAGAAAGCTTTCTCTGTTGCAGTGGCTGCTACAACCATTCTTTGGTCTGTCGGTCTCTCAGCCTTTTTGCCAGTTGCAGCATCTGCTGCTACATTCGGCGATTTGATCAAGGGAACAACTCTCTCTACTGTTTACTACTACGGTTCTGATGGACAACGCTATGCGTTTCCAAACGAAAAAACATACTTTAGCTGGAATAAAGATTTCTCCGCAGTGAAGACAATCTCTGACGCTCAACTCGCAAGTATCACTCTTGCAGGAAACATCGCGTACCGCCCAGGTGCACGTTGGATCAAAATCACAAGTGACAAAAAAGTTTACGTTGTTTCAACAAGCGGAAAAATCCGTTGGGTTGAATCAGAAGCAGTAGCTAAAGGACTCGGCGGAGACAATTGGAACGCTCACATCGATGACGTTCCAGATGTATTCTTCGTTGATTACACCGTTGGCGACTCTTTGACTTCAGCAGTATCCGGATATGACGGAATGCTCTGGTCTGACGGAACAACAAAATACCTCGTTGCTGGTGGTAAGTTCCAAAAAGTAACAGATGCTGGATTTGCAGCCAATGGCTACAACGCAGGATTTGTTCTTACAGGAACTGGCTTCACAAAGTCAGGACTTACAGCTGGAACAGATATTACTGCTGCGATGTCTAACCTCACAGACGCTGCACAAAAAGTAACAACACCTACGTACGCTGTTTCACAGAACGTATCTGTTGCGCTTTCTGCATCTTCACCAGCTTCTTCTACCCTCGTTGGTGGACAAGCAATTGGAAACGTGATGGCTCTTGATTTCACAAACCCAACTTCCGCACCTGTTTCCGTAAAGAGCCTCAAGCTCGCACGTACAGGAGTTTCTGCTGACTCTACACTCGTGAATACATATCTTTTTTCTGGATATACACGTTTGACAGACTCAGCAACTGTTTCATCCGGAGTTCTCTCTTGGAATGACGCAGCTGGAATGTTCACCATTCCTGCAGGAGGAACGGTAACAATCAACGTACGCTCTGATATTGCAAGCGTAAGTGGACAAACTCTCGGACTTAAGCTTGTTTCTGCAAGCGATGTCGGATTTGTTGGTGCATTTGCTGCTGCGGGAACATTCCCAATCATGAGTGCTATTCACACAACCGCTTCAGCTTCAATGGCAACAGCTTACTTCGGTACAACTCCAACTCCTTCATCTGACACGGCACCAGCGCCACAATCAGACTTGAAGCTTTGGGAGGATAACTTGACTGTTGGTGGAACAAACGGAGCTTCTTTGTATGCTCTTCGTTTCCGCAACACAGGTTCTATCAACGCAGCTGATGTAAAGAACTGGCGCTTGTATGTTGCTGGAACCCAACGTGGAGCAGCTGTTGCTTCACAAGATGCAAACGGATACATCTCTTTTGATCTTTCCGCTGCTCCAGTAAAATTGACAACAAACACACACACCGTCAAATTGGTTGCAGACGTTATTGGAGGATCATCACGCACAGTTTCTATTGGTTTGCGCAGTGCAGCCGATGCTGTGATCGTTGACGCTGACTACCAACAACCAATCTTGGTAACCATTACAAACACAACAACAGCATTTTCATCTCGTAATGCAAATGCACAAACAATCGCGCAAGGTGATCTTACGTTCTCAAAGCGTTCAGATTCTCCTTCAACAGACGTTGTGCTTTCTGCTTCCGGTGCATCTCTTGCACGTTACGATGTAAAAGCTTCTGGTGAACCAATGAAGGTCGAATCTTTGAACTTCAACTTCATCCAAGACGCTGATGCAGACTCAGCTTATGCTCTCCGTAACGGTGCTATCTATGCAGATGGTAATCAAATCGGAAATACAACAGCTCTTTGTATGAACAACAATACAACAGCTGCTGTATGTACAAACACAAGCTCAAACGGATCTGATGGATCTTCTTACACAACATTCAATTTTGGTTCTTCTTTGGTAGTTTACCCAGGAACACCAGTATTGCTTGAAGTAAAAGCAGACGTTTATGACTCTGTTGGAAACAACAGTATCGTAGCAAATGACACCATTCAGGTTGTTATTGACGGATCAAGTTCAAACAACGTTCTTCGTAAAGTTACAGGAACTTACGGAAGCTTCCCAGCTTCAGACGTTCCAGCTGGAATTTTGACCGTTAAGTCTGGTGCATTGACAGTGTCTAAAAACACTTCATACGCAGGACAAAGCTTCGTTGCTCCAAAAACAGCTTACAAGATTGGTTCTTACTCCCTCACTTCTTCTTCAGCAGAAAGCCTCAACCTCACCGGATTTACCGTTGATCTCGATGCTTCAAGCGGAGCACAAGCAGGAGAGATTTCAAACTTGTACGTCATGTACGGAACAGCAGGCAACATGACCACACTTGCAACAAAAGCAACGCCTTCATTGGCAGATGCTGGAAACGTATTTGCGGTCGATAAGACTCTTGCGCCAAACACAACAATGTTCGTTGATGTTTACGCAGATCTTCAAGACCAAGATACAAATGACACAATTATTACCTCATTGGTAGTTGGTGCAAACTCAACAACCTCTGGTGGTGGATCTGTTTCACAAAACGGTGACGCTGTCGCTGTTGCAGGACAAACCATCGCATTGGCTAATGGTACATTTACCTCTGCCTTAGATGGTTCAACACCAGTTAAGCAAATTGCTCAAGCTAGCCAAACGGTTACTGCAGCAAAATACCGCTTCTCTGCAGCAAACGACACTTACACAATCAAAGAACTCCAATTGTCTATTCCAAGTTCAGCTGCAATTTCTGGTGTTCCAGCTAGTGTAGAAATTTGGGACGGAGGCACAGCACCTCTTGGTACAGCTGTCTTCAACCAAACAAGTGGAGATTCAGTAACGAACGGAGCTGCAAACATCACAGGACTCAGCATTGCTGTTCCTGCAAACTCATACAAGATTCTTACAGCAAAACTTGTATTGAACGATGTAGGATTCGGTGCAGGTACTTCACAAACAAACACAGCTTTGTCTTTGGATGTAGTGAAGGCTTACAACAGTTCTGGAACTCTTTACACCACAGCCGCTGGTTACACAGACGACCGTGATGGAAACGAGCTCTACGTATTTAAGTCAATCCCAACTGTTAACCAAGTTGATTTGACAAACAGTACCGTTATCAACGGACAAGCTACAGACCTTTATAAGTTCACCGTAACAGCTGGATCAAATGGATCTATCTCTTTGAAGCAATTCAAACTCGCGGTTAACTGGTCTGATGGACAAACCGCTGACTCAATGGAACTCGAAAGCTTGAAGTTCTTCAAGAACGGTTCTGACATCACTTCATCTGTCACAATGTCTGACGAAGATGGAAACGATGCAACAGGAACAGATGGTTTGTTGAACAAAGTTGGTGCTGTCGTTGACAACACACTCGTTACAACATTCACAGACGAA
Organism: Candidatus Uhrbacteria bacterium; assembly: GCA_026395055.1. Lineage (GTDB taxonomy): Bacteria > Patescibacteriota > Patescibacteriia > UBA9934 > GWF2-40-263 > XYB2-FULL-45-11. Next base: position 284,614 of record JAPLZK010000002.1, read on the forward strand.
GATTCTATCGGTGCAGGTGAAACAGTTACTTACGTTGTACGTGGAACCCCACAAGGATTCCGTATGACAGGTTCTGACACCGTTGCAGATTCAGTAAGTCTTTATCTTGCTGGAGATGCTGCATCTAACGGATCAGACACATTCTTGAACGATGAGTATGATATTGCTTCAGGTCAAGTAAATATCGCTGAACTCTGGTCGAGTGCGGCTGCTCATAGTGCAGACGGAATGGCTGCTAACTTCATTTGGTCTGACGTTTCTGCGCAATCACATGTTGGTTCAATGAACGCCGCATCAACAGGAGACTGGCACAATGGATACAAGGTTCTTAACCTTGATCTTGGTTCTGAGACTTGGACAAAATAATAGCTGATCTTTGATCATCTATTTCATTCTTCACCAATCCACATTGCTCACGTGACATCCTGACTATTGGCAGTAGCTGATGGTCTTAGTCACACCGAGCATGGGATCCTGAGGAGCAAACAACCCCTGCCTTTATGGCAGGGGTTTTTGTTTGAAAAAAAAGATGTTACCATCAGGGTACTATGAATTTGAAACGCTTGAATGCACAGACAATTGTCCAAGGATTATTGTGCTTATTGTTATTGACCCCACTTATCTATCTTCCGTGGTTGTGGCGTCCGGCTCAGACCTCTAAGTTTCTTTTTTTTGTCATCTTGCTTGAAGTAATCTTTCTTGTTGTTCTTAGTCTCTTTAAATGTAAGTCTTTTGTCTTCGCACTGAAGCATCCGGTTATTCAAATTTTTGGAGCATATACCGCCTGTGTTGCCCTGACTTCTTTTTTTGGCGTTGATCCAATCAATAGTTTTTGGGGGAATGATGTCAGAATTGGCGGATGGTTATTATTGGTCCATGCATGGATTTTTTGCGTATTCTTATTTACCTTTTTCGATCGCGCTCTTTGGAACCGAGCGGAAAAAATATTTATTTTTTCCGGGATACTTGTTTCGTGTTATGCCCTCCTCGAGGTTTTACATATTGTTCCATCGCTTGGAATAGATTTGCCAAGAGCGACGAGTATTATCGGAAATCCCATTTACTTGGCGGCATATCTTATCTTTCCATTTACAGTCGCTTTGTTGAGAGTCGCGCAAAAAGAGAAGCAGTATCGTGTTTATTATCTTGTCGCATCCATTGTTATTTTTCTGGGTATTTTGTCTTCGGGAACGAGAGGAGCCTTTTTGGGAATGATCATAGGAACTGGTATTGCGGGTGTATACGCGTTGAAACAGTTTAAGAACTGGAAGAAGATGTATGTCGTTATTGCACTCTTGTTGATTCTTTGTTCCTCTGTCTTTTTTGTGGGGCGATCCGTGATTCCAAAGAATTCTTTTTCTTATCGTTTTTTTCATTTCAGTGATGGAAATGCGTTGAGTCGTCTTGAATTTTGGAAGATGGCATTTGAAGGGGTGCGAGAACATCCGCTGATTGGTGTTGGATATGAAAATTTTTATCGCGTTTCAGAACAACATTATTCGTCTGTGCTTTATGGCGAGGAAGGGAATTACTCGGATAAGCCGCACAATATTTACATTGAAATTCTTGTTTCGTCGGGAATCATTGGATTGTTATTGTATCTCACGCTCATAGGATTTGTGTTTCGATCTATTCGATGTGCAGCAAAAAATGGATCTGTGAACGCGTATCAAGAAGCCATTTTATATTTTGGTTTCATTGCATATCTTATTCAAAATTTTTTTGCCTTTGATACGATTACGACGTTTTTTACGAGCTCATTTTTCTTTGCATATGTAAGTTTTCTGGGTACAGATCCAAAACATATTTTAAGCACGGGATTATTGCAACGATCCAAAAATGCCGCTGGAATATTTTTCGTTTGCACATTTCTTGTGTTTGGATATTTACTTTTTGCGTTTTACGTACCAACCTATTCATTCTTTGCTGAAATCGCGAAAGCAAATGACCAGTCAGATGAAATAAAACGATTCTCTATTCTCCAAGCGATTCCACGAGACGAGTTTATGTATGATCGCAATGCGCTTGGGAAATTGTATTACAATGGTGGAAAAACACTTTACAATAAGGTGGGGGGCACACAGGATGTAAAAAATTATATCGGTGTTGGTCTGCAAGAATATGCACAAATCGTAAAAGATCATCCTCTGAGAGGGGAATATTGGTTTCCGAAAGCAGATCTAGGTTTAATGCGCGCGTTTGTGTTCAAGCAGCCTGTTGATGAGGAGACAAAATTTGCGATTGAAAAAACACTTGAACTCACACCTACGCGTACAGAACCATACCTGGTTAAAGCCACAGAGATGGAGATGGAAGGTGATCTGCAAGGAGCTATCACGATGCTTGAAGGAATCCATGCAAAAATTCCAGACAGTAATAAGCTGCTCTGGACCATGTCTGTCTTGTATGCAAAATTAGGAAAAGATGATTTATCTGCACAGTACGGTTATCAATCTATCGATCTTGGACTGCCTGTTGCGGGAGTTCAAAGTATTTTAGATTTGGTAAATTATTTTGCAGATAAGCATGATTACGAAAAAGTGATTGTTCTGTATAAGCGAGCCGTGCATATTTTTCCAGAAAGCGTTGATCTGTATGCGAACCTGGCGGCCGCATATGCCGCAAATGGACAAACACCAGAGGCAATAGATACGGCCAGAAAATATGAGCAACTAAAACCAGAAGTGAAGACAGATACAGATGCGTTCATCCGATCGCTGCAACGATAACGTACATGTGTTTTGTGTTGAATACGCGTCCGACGTATAATGGGTCTACTATGAAAAATCTTTTTCTTTCCTTTGTCTTCTTGGTCTTTGCATTCTCGGCACATTCCGTCTTTGCGGCGGATTGGACACTTCTTTCTTCTGGTGTCGCGCAATCATTTCGTGCTGTGTCACAAAGTGGCACAAATATTGTTGCGGCCGGAAGTGGTGGTCGCATTTTTTATTCTGCTGATAATGGGAAGACGTGGACAAAATCATTCGAGGCGCAAGGAATTACCTTCTTTGATTTTACGACTATGCCAAATGGAGATTTGTTGGTAGCAGGATCAGATGGAATCAATGAAGTTTCTTCAAATCACGGAGTGACGTGGTCGGTTTATAGTTTTGGTGTCACAAAGAATATTTACGGTATTGATGTAAAAACAGTGAACGGATCAAGTACGGGATACCTTGTTGGTGCAACGGGAACCTACAAAAATTTTATACGTAATTCCGGAAATTGGGATACACATAATTTGGATATCACTTCTGATTTGTTTGGGGTCGAAGATGAAGGTGGTGGAACAGGTTGGATTGTTGGTGCGGACGGAAAAATTTTCAAATTGATTTACGGAGGAGAGTCTTGGGGAGAGATTCAAAGTGGAACACGAGAAACGCTTTATGCTATTAAATTCGTCTCGGCAACAAAAGGGTTTATTGTTGGAACCATGGGGACGATTCTGAAAACAACAGACAGCGGAAGCACATGGAAGCCCGTTTCTGTTTCTGGGCTCGCAAATCAAGCGCTGTACTCTCTAGATGTTTCCGGTGATCTTATGGTGATTGCTGGAGACAAGATCTTAATGGATTCTGGTGATGCGGGCGAAACGTGGCATGTAAAAACATTTGATGGTACTAACAAAAAGTTTTATGGGGCTCTCGTAAAAGATGCTTCACATATTTTTGCCGTTGGTTCTGACGACGATTCTGTTTCGCTTGTATATCAATTAACAGAACCAGTGGTCGTAACACCTCCTGTTGTTGTCGAAACACCACTTCCACAAGGAGCAGCTGCACAGAGTTCATTGATCAAGCTTCCATGTCTTTCTGGTGCGGGTGTAAATGATATCTGTAAGGCGGTCTACTATTACGCAACAGACGGAAAGCGCCATGCGTTTCCAAATGACAAAGTGTATTTTTCGTGGTTCACAGACTTCTCGACCGTAAAAGAAGTGTCAGCAGATTTCCTGTCTTCGCTTACGCTCGGAAAAAATGTGACGTATCGACCGGGGGTTAAAATGGTAAAGTTTCAAACTTCGCCCCAAGTCTATGTTGTGGCAAAGGGTGGAACACTTCGAGCGGTCCTGTCTGAATCAATCGCGGCAGCTTTGTATGGATCCGATTGGAATAAAAAGATTGATGACATCTCAGACGTGTTTTATGGAAATTACAAATTTGGAGAGCCTGTCGTAAACGCGTCAGACTATGATCCCGCACAGACACGAATCCTTGTCGGAAGTATAAGTGAAAATTTCTAATACCTCGACGAATCGCTTTAATTTCGATACAATAAATCCGCTTATGGCGGTTTTATTTTTGAAGAAAACCTGGCCGATTTGGCTTGTTGCCACCGTTCTATTTGTATCGGGGGTGTTTGTTGTTCATGCGTCATCCACAAAAGATCCATTTTTATCAGAACAGTGGTACCTGAAATCTATTCATGTCCCCACAGATCCGCAGGTTGGAAAAGAAACAATTGTGGCAGTTCTTGACGCGGGTTTTGATATGAAGCATGAGGATCTCATAAATCAGTACTGGACGAACACAGGGGAAGTTTCGGGAGATCACAAAGACAACGATCATAACGGATATGAAGATGACGTTCATGGCTGGGATTTTGTTGACGGTGATTCAGATCCTAGTCCAGATGTTTCGGATCCAAATGCGGATGACACAATCGTGTCACACGGAACGTTGCTTGCGGGAATTATTGCTGCACAGGCAAATAACGGCAAAGGGATTGTTGGGATTGCCCCCAACACAAAAATCATGCCGCTTAGAATTTTAGACTCACATGGGAAGGGGACAACGGCAGAAGAAAAGGATGCTATTACGTATGCCGTAAAAAATGGTGCGGATGTGATTAATCTAAGTTTGGCATCTCTCAAACCAGATGATCAACTGCAACAGGTTATTGAGTGGGCCGTTGATCAAGGGGTTGTTGTGGTTGCAGCCGTTGGAAATGATGCAAGTGACCTTGATCGTGATCCAACATTTCCCGCCTGCTTTGATACACGTATTGGAAAGAATAGTGTGATTGGTGTTGCGGCATTAGATCAGGCAGGAAAAAAAGCTGCGTTCTCAAATGACGGAACAAACTGTGTAGACATCGCGGCACCCGGGGTGAATATTTTTGGTGCGGTGTATCACGATGATTCGAATTTACTCTATTCCACCTCTTACGGAAGTCCGTTTGAAGGAACATCTATTGCGGCCCCAATGGTTTCCGCAGCGGTTGCACGTCTAAGAAGTGCATATCCACTCCTGACTCCAAATCAAATTCGTTTATCACTCATGTTGTCTGCGGATCCTATTTTGCAAGAACCACTTGAGGAGCGAAAACGGCTTGGGGCAGGATCATTGAATATTGAACGAGCGCTTGCAACAGCGGCAGTTTTTGCGGGCACCGTTCAACAAAGTGACGCTGTCATAAATACAAATCTTCACCCTTCCCATTCGCTCGTGATCGCTCAGGGTTCGGGTGCATCACCCGTTGTAAAGCGTGTGGATGGAAGCGGCAAAGAGCTCGTCTCTTTTTTGGCGTATGACAAGAATTTTCACGGAGGAGTTCGTGTTGCTGCAGGAGATGTGAACGGAGATGGAACAGAAGAAATCATTACAGCAACTGGGCCAGGTGGTGGACCGCAAGTGCGCGTGTTTAATCTGAACGGAAAATTGTTGAGTCAATTTTTTGCTTTCGACGCATCGGACCGTCATGGAATTTTTGTGGCAACAGGAGACGTGAATCATGACGGTGTAGATGAAATTCTTGTGACGCAAGACCAGGGCGGAAATGGACAGGTGCGTATTTTTTCGTTACGTGGAGAAGTGATCGGGTCTTTTTATCCATTTGGACGTACAACAACCCCTGTTTTTGTGTCTGTAGGAAATTTTGACGAAGATCCAGAATCCGAAATCGTTACTTCACTTGGAGGGGTGGATAAAAGCCATCGCATAAAAATTTTTGATGCAAACGGAAGATACCTTCGTGATTTTACCGCGCTCACCTCAGCGAAATCAGGACTGCGTGTTTCAACCTTGCACACGCGCGACCAAAAAATAGATCGCATTCTTGTGGCCTCTGTTTCACGTTCGGCGCCATGGCTTGCGATTGTAGACGCGACAGGGAAGTTTCTTCATTCTAATATGGTACTCCCTCAGAATTTTTTGGGTGGAGTGCAAGCGATTGCGGCTGATTTAAATCAAAATGGAACGGTTGAAATTTATACGGCACCGGTTTCACTTGGGGGTCCACAGATACGCGTGTTCGATTCTGCATTAAGTATTGTTGGAGGGTTCTTTACGTTTGATAAGGCAAACAGGAATGGGTTATCCATTGCGGTTTGGAATCCATAAAGAATATGCGTACTTCTCATTTTCTTGGTTTTTTCTTTCTGACGTGGCTTGTTGCCTCGCCTGTTTTTGCTTTTTCTTCTCCGAACGATCCCTATTTTGTGGATCAATGGTATCTAAACAAAATTCAAGCGCCAGCTGCTTGGCAAACGGGCACAGGATCGAATGACGTGATTGTTGCTGTTCTCGACACGGGGTTTGATTTAGATCATCCAGATCTTGTGCAAAATACATGGGTCAACACAGGTGAGATTCCAAATAATGGAATCGATGATGATGGAAATGGGTTTGTGGATGACGTGCACGGTTGGGATTTTGTGGATCATAATAATTCTCCAGAGCCTTCTATTTCAACAACGTATGACGAAGGGGCTGTCTCACACGGAACGGTTATTGCCGGAATTATTGGTGCGACGACAAATGATGCGAATGGGATTGCGGGAATCAATTGGCATGTAAAGCTTATGAATGTTCGTATTTTGGATAATACGGGTATTGGGAATTCAGAAGTTGCGCGAGAGGGAATTGAATACGCGGTAAAAAATCATGCTAAAATTATCAATTTAAGTTTTACAGGATTTGATAATGATCCACAATTAGAATCCACTATCAACGCAGCAGAAGAGGCAGGTGTTCTTATTGTTGCGGCGGTTGGAAACACGGAGGGCGGCGGAATCAACGTTGATGAGACCCCCATTTATCCTGCGTGTGACGGTCACGGATCTCCAGATAATGGCATTATTGGCGTGGCCTCAACAGATGAGACAGATACAAAGTCCACGTTCTCAAATTACGGGGCAACATGCACGGATCTTTCTGCACCTGGAGAAAATATTTTGAGCACCGTCTATCAAAATGATGCATGGCTCCCTTTTGCGAAAGGGTATTATCAAGGTGGCTGGTCCGGCACTTCTATGGCAGCACCGATGGTTTCTGGTGCGGCTGCGTTGGTTTACGCAACGTATCCACATCTTACTCCACCACAACTAAAAAATGTCTTGCGACTATCCGCAGATCCTGTTCATGTAACAGGTGTCGCAAGCGGAAAAATGGGAGCGGGGAGATTGAACGTTGCAAATGCTCTGGTTCTCGCAAAACAATTATATCCACCAGAAGTCTTATCGGATTCACTTGTAAAACTCCATTGTCTCTCAAACGCATCCGTGAACGATCCGTGCAAAGCGGTTTACTTTTATGCGAGTGATGGAAAACGACATGCGTTTCCAAATGAAAAAGTTTTTTACACGTGGTTCACAGACTTTTCGAGCGTGAAAGAGGTGTCAGCTGATTTTCTCTCATCCCTCACACTTGGGAAAAATGTGACGTATCACCCTGGAACAAAGCTTGTGAAGTTTCAAACGGTACCGACGGTGTTTGCCGTTTCGGTCAAAGGAGTCTTGCACCCAATTGATTCGGAATCTGTCGCTGTAAATCTCTATGGGCCTGATTGGAATACAAAGGTGGATGATATTTCTGACGTCTTTTTTGGAAATTATTCGATTGGAAGTAAGATTCAAACAAGCGCAGATTACTCCGTTGCTGAATCCGTCGCATCTGTGAGTGGATTGGATCAGAATTTCTAATTTCTGCTATACTGTCCGCATATGCCTCAAGCGTTAACCTTCGAAAAGAGAAATGTTCTTGTGACAGGTGGTGCCGGTTTTTTGGGCTCTCATGTCTGTGAAGCCATGCTTCGTGATGGTCATCATGTCATCTGTATCGATAACTTCGCCACGTCTGACGTAAAGAATATCGATTCGCTTTTACAGAATCCAAATTTTCGATTTATTCGATTGGATGTGAATCAACCATTTGACCTTGATCGTTTTACAGAACTTGCGGAATTTAAAATTCCGTTTCAAGGCATTCAAGAAATTTATCATCTCGCGTGTCCAACCTCCATCAAGAATTTTGATCAGTTTAAGATTCAGACACTCCTCTCAAACTCCATCGGAAATTATTACGTTCTGGAGCTTGCAAAAAAATATCGTTCTAAAATTCTTCTTGCGTCTAGTTCGGTCGTATATGGTGCACGCACAGACGGAAAAGCTCCAGTTGCAGAAGACGAACAAGGTGTCACAGAACATTTGTCTCCGCGCGGATGTTATGACGAAGGAAAGCGATTTGCGGAAACCATGTTTGAAACATATCGCCAAGTGCACGGGATCGATATCCGTATTGCGCGTATTTTCAGAACCTACGGTCCGCGTATGCCGTTGTTTGACGGCCAGCTCATTCCAGATTTTATTTTGAGCGCGCTTGATGGAAACGATTTGGTGTTAAACGGGGGATTAAACTTTCGTTCCGCCCTTTGTTACGTGACAGATGTTGTGGATGGTATGATGCGCATCATGAAAGCGGCTGAGTACCCAGGTCCCGTGAACGTAGGGTCCGATGTTGACTTACTCCTTAAAGATGTGGCACAAAAGGTTATAGATATGACAGGCTCGACGTCTAAGATGGTTGAGGGAGAGAATTTTGCCTTTTTGTCAGAGCTCGCGCTTCCAAACATTAATCGTGCAAAAGAATTAGGGTGGTTTCCACTTGTGCGTCTTGAAGATGGTCTCCGTCGTACGGTTGAATACTTGAAAGCGAATAAGATTTTGTTGACCAACATGTAAGTGAAAGTCAAAGAGTCGTAAAGTCAAAGAGTCGTTGATGCTGCCAGATTATTTATGGAAAAATCAAAAGAAAACTCCTGCACTTTTTGACTCTTAGACTTTTTGACTTTGTTTCTATGAAAATTATTGCCGTCATCCCCGCCTACAAAGAGGCAACAACGATCGCGGACGTGCTTGCACGTACGCGGTCTTTTGTTGATGAGATGATTGTGGTGAATGACGGTTCGCCAGACGAAACGGCCGAGGTTGCGCGAGCACACGGCGCATTCGTTGTCTCGCACGTGATTAATCGTGGACTTGGTGCGGCAATTGGAACGGGATTTGCGTACGCAAAAAAACGCGGGGCAGATGTTGTCATTACACTCGATGCAGATGGACAACATGATCCCGCAGAGATTCCAAAATTCATTGAGGCCATCAAAGGTGGAGCAGATGTTGTGATCGGTTCACGCATGATCTCTCGAGAAGGGATGCCGTGGTACCGACAAGCCGCAAACCTGCTCGGAAATATTTCCACACTTGTTTTGTTTGGTGCGTATGTGACAGACAGTCAATCTGGTTTTCGTGCCTTCACAAAAAAGGCGCTCGAAAAGATAGAAATCAAAACCAATCGTATGGAAGTTTCCTCTGAGCTTATTGCAGAAGCAAAGACACACGGATTCAAAATTGTGGAAGTTCCCATTAAAGCCATTTATACCGATTACTCCTTGTCAAAGGGTCAAAGTTTTTTTGTCGGAATTAAAACGTTGTTTAAACTGGTTCTTCGTAGAATCACCATGTAACTATGACCATCATTCAAATCTTTCTTGTTGTTTTTGCGCTCTTTGCCATCACAAAAACATTTAAACAATTTAAGAAGGGAAAACTTACACTTGCGTTTCTCTTTCTCTGGATCGCATTTTGGGTGATCGTTGGAGTCGTTGTTGTTCTGCCTCAAACGACCGATACGCTAGCGCGTTTTGTCGGTGTTGGACGTGGAGTGGATGCCATCATGTATATTTCGATTATCGCATTATTCTACTTTGTCTTTCGATTACTTGTTCGTATCGAAGAGGTCGAACGTGAAATCACAAAGCTTGTGAGAACACTCGCGATTCATGAAAAAGAAGTGGGGGATAAAGAATAACATTGAATATGTCCGAACAACTCCCAAAGGTCGCTCTCATTTATCTCTCTTGGTTTTCGATGCCGTATCTCGAAGAAGTTTTTGCGTGTCTTGATGCACTCGATTATCCAAGAGATCGTCTCGAAATTATCGCGGTTGATAATGCTTCAACAGATGGTTCACAAGAGTGGCTTGGAAAACGAACGGACATTACCTATTTTCCAAACGACAAAAATCTTGGGTTTGCAGAAGGAAATAACATGGGAATGAATCACGCCCTCTTGAATGGGGCGGATTATATTTTTTTACATAACAATGATTTGAAGCTTGAACCCGGAGCGATTCGAGAAGCTGTGACACTCGCGGAGTCAGATCCAAAAATTGGATCCGTTCAATCGTTCATGAAACTTTGGTCTGATCCTGATCGTGTGAACTCAACGGGCGGAATGGTTCACTTCCTCGGCTTTGGGTTCGTACGTGACAACGGTCGCCTCGCGGCGGATGTGACTGCGGCAGACGGAAGCGAGATTGCGTATGCATCTGGCGCAGCCGTGTTATATCGAGCAAGTGTGCTTCGAGAAGTTGGTCTGCTCGATCCATTTCTTTTTCTTTATCACGAAGATTTGGAACTTGGTTGGCGCATTCGTCTCGCGGGGTTTCGAAACGTGTTTGCAAGAAACTCGGTCACGTATCACAACTACAAATTCAAACGCGCGTTCGCAAAGTTTTATTGGATGGAACGTAACCGCTATATTGTTCACTTCACACACTTGAAACTCACTACGATCGCAATCCTCGCACCGTTCCTTTTTGGAATGGAGATCATGATGCTTGTGCTCTCGCTTAAAGGTGGCTGGTGGAAAGAAAAGTTCGCGGCGTACCGTGACGCATTGAACCCGGCTGTGTGGAAACATATCTTCGAAGGAAGAAAAAAGTCCGCGCACATCCGACGCGTATCGGATCGCGAGATTGTACGAATGTTCACGTCGAAAGTTGAACATCAAGAAACCTCAAGTTTCATCGTCGACAAAATCGGAAACCCATTGCTTACAATCGTTTGGTTCGTGTTGAAGAGAATTATTTTTTGGTAAATTTTTTTTGTGTCATTGCGAGGAGGAGTCTTCGACGACGAAGCAATCTTGCAGAGCATGTCGAAAAGATTGCTTCGTCGTGGAACTCCTCGCAATGACAATGCGTATGTCTACATCCTCACCAAAAATCGCCCAAGTTGTTTGTACCTATCCTCCGTATCATGGCGGGATGGGCAAGGTTGCGTTTGAATATACAGAGCGATTGCGTGCGCGAGGATATAACGTTCATGTGTTTACCTCGCAAATGGAGAATCCCCTCCTTGCCAAGGAGGGGGCAGGGGGTGGTCGCGATCCAGAGTATATCCACCGTATTCCCGCAATCCTCTCGATTGGAAATGCAGGCGTGATGCCATCTTTGTTTAATCGACTAAAAGGATTTGATCTTGTTCATGTTCATTATCCATTTTTTGGTGGGGCAGAACCCGTGATCGTTCGAAAAGCATTGAGACATGATCAGGGGCTTGTGATGACGTACCACATGGATGCGGTTGCAACCGGTTTTCGAGGAGCGATCTTTGAGGCACACAAACAAGTGTTGTTTCCTTGGATTGCAAATCGTTGTGATCGCATTCTCGTGAGTTCAAAAGATTATTATGAATCGTCTGCACTTGCGAAGTTGGATTCGGTAAAAGATCGTGTAGAGATTCATCCGTTTGGTGTTGATCTGAAAACATTTTCTCCCGGTGTTGAAGAAGACTTGCAGATGCAACTCGGTATCTCGAAGACAGTTCCGGTTCTCCTCTTTGTTGGTGGTCTCGATCGTGCACACCACTTTAAAGGTTTACCCGTTCTGCTCGAGTCGCTGAAAGATCTTTCTCAACCATTTCATTTGGTCGTCGTTGGAAGCGGTGATTTGAAAGCAACGTATGAAGTGTTGGTGCGCATGCATCATCTTGAAACACGCGTGACGTTTGTGGGCAGTGTCTCAAACGAAGATTTGCCAAGATATTACGCACTGGCAGATGTGTTTGTGTTTCCTTCTGTGCGACGTGCAGAAGCATTCGGACTCGTAGCTCTCGAAGCCGCCGCATGTGGTGTTCCAACCATTGCATCGAGTCTTCCCGGCGTTCGATCTGTTGTTCTCGACGGGGATACGGGGTTACTTGTGACACCTGAAGATGTTGGTGCGCTTCGAGGCGCAATCGAACTTTTACTGACACGCACAGATCTGCGTGAACAGCTCGGACGTTCTGCGCGATTGCATGCAGAAGCACACTTTAGTTGGGAGCCGCTCATGACACAGCTTGAAGCGACCTATAAATCTGTTCTCGAACAACAGTCAAAAAGAGAATATTAATATGCGCATTGGGATTATTTCCAATTTGTATCCTCCACATGAGCGTGGGGGAGCGGAATTGATCGCGCGACGTGTTGCAGACGAGTTTGCATTACGCGGTCATTCTGTAACCGTGCTTACGACTCAGCCGTATTCCGGTTGGGAAAGTTTGTTGTTGCGTTTACAAGAAAAACACATTGAACGTATTTATCGATTCCACCCCATGAATCTTTTTGGAATCGAGAATATTGGAAAGAAACCATTTCTCTGGCGATTGTTGTGGCACGCGATCGACGCGTTGAGCCTTGGAGTTCGATCGATTATTCATCGCTGGATTCTTGAGGAACAACCAGAGGTTATTTTCACACACAACCTAAAAGGCATCGGGCTCTCAATTGGGCGTGTGATTCAAGAAACGGGCATTCAACACATTCATACGTTGCATGATGTTCAGTTGACGGTTCCAAGCGGACTTCTCATGTGGAAACACGAACAGTCTTTTTTGAATCGATCGTTTTTGCGTCGTTGGTATGAAGCGCTCTCGCAATGGGCAATTGGGAAACCAAACGTGGTGATCTCGCCATCGAAGTTTTTGCTCGACCTACACGTCTCACGAGGTTTTTTTTCCGAAACAAAAACGTGCGTCCTTCCAAATCCAGCTCCACCCGTTTTGGTGCCGCACCGCATGTCCGAGCGTTCCGGTCCGATTCGATTTCTTTTTGCCGGACAGCTCGAGGAGCATAAGGGAATTTTATTTATCTTGCATGTGTTGAACACACTCGAGATTCCATTCGAGTTGCATATTGCTGGAGAGGGAAGTTTACGAAAAGAAATTGAAGAGCGTTGCGGACGTGATCCACGACTCATGTTTCATGGGTTCGTTGCTCTTGACCCCATGTTGAAGTTGATTGCCGCGATGGACGCCGTGATTGTCCCTTCGCTTTGTTACGAGAATTCCCCAACCATCATTTACGAAAGTTTTGCGGTTGGAACTCCGGTGATCGCGTCAAAGATTGGCGGAATCCCTGAGCTTATCGTGGAAGGCGAGAATGGATGTACGTTTGAGCCGGGGAATGAGAAGTCGTTTCTCGAGGCGCTTGCGCATATCACAAATGATCCGAGTGTGTGTTGGGCAAAAGCGGAGCGGATTCGAGAGATCGCCGAACAGTATGCGTTGAAAGGGTATGTGGACGCGATTGAAAAAATGATTCCATCTGTGAAATAATTCTATGAAAAAACTTTTTGCTCTCACACTCGTCGGAATTGCGCTTACAGGTTTTGGGTGTTCAAAACCCGTAACATCACAGCCTACGCCTCCGATCGTGACACAAGCGACTCCAGGGATACCCGTTCCGGTTATTCCTGCAGGATGGCAAACCTTCACAGATGTTGCGGATCATTTTCGCATTTCCTATCCGGCGGACAAAGCGATTCTCCTGTTGAACGCAGACCCCATTCAATTGCCGCGCGCAACAGGAGAAAAGTCTCGCATGATGCGTGTGAATGTCGTACAAACTCCAAAGAAGGATCCGGGAAGTTGTGATCGTGAGAAAACGTATTCAGCAAACGCAACAACGCTTTGTGTGTCTGTCGAAAATGAAGGCGCAGCAGGAAGTACCTATCGAACGTACACATACGCACTTACAAACGCGATCGAACAACCCTCGAAGACAACCGAAATCTTGTTCACAATTCAATATCCAACAGATGTTCGTGTCTATGGCGGTTGTGAAACAGAGGTAGATCTTCAGACGCAGAAGTGTAAAGATCTGGCTTTTGATGAGGTGCGTGATACGCAGCTATTCACACAGATTATGGATACATTCGTTTATACAAATCCATAAGAAACAAAACAGACCATTTGATTGGTCTGTTTTTATGTGGAATCATTGACATTTTCGTGAATCGATGGGAAGCTCGGTTTAGATCGAGTGGTTCGATCGTTCCAGTTCTTTTCCAAGGAGTCTTCCATGTCAGACGATACGAAAAAAAATCTTCCCGCTCCGGTGCGAATTCCGACGGGGCAGTTTCCCGCCATCTTGACGCCTTCGCGTCGTCCGAGCGGAACGAATATGCCGATCGTACGGGCGAATGAAATTGATGTGTTGGCGCGCGACGGGCTCGTTAAACCGCATCAGGTTCAGCGCCTGCGCGATCTGCTTTCAATGGGTCAGCAGTCGTTGGATGCAGCGCTCGAAGAAATTGGGTTTACACCGGATCAACTCGTTGATTATCGTGCGGCGAAATACAACATTCCGTCCGTTACGCTTTCCCCGCATCATCCAGCGCCGGATGTCCTCGAGCTTCTGCCGTTTGATAAGGCAGAAAAGTACGGAGTGATTCCATTGTCTCGTACGGATAGGACGCTCACGGTGGTGATCGCAGATCCGGGACGTCTGGATCATCTCGACATGATTGCGCGTATCACGAATCTCAAAGTGAGTCCGGTGGTTGCCGCCGAATCGTCTATCAATGTTGCGCGTAAGCGTTACTATGGAAATACGAGAGGGATTGAACTGACCGAAGCGCTTGATCGTCACGTGCAAGACATTTCCGCGGATGACGTTTCTGTTGTTCCGGAAGGAACGGCTGTGATCGACGTTGATGCGCTCGAAAAATCTTCGGAAGAGGATTCAATCGTCAAGCTTGTGAATCTTGTGCTTGTGACCGCAATTCAGCGGGGTGCATCGGATATTCACGTTGAGAGTTATGAGAAAATGTTTCGGATTCGTTTCCGTATTGACGGAACGCTTTACGAAATTCAGCGTCCGCCGCGGAAGTTGCGTGATGCGATTGTGTCACGCATCAAGATCATGGCGTCGCTCGACATTGCGGAACGGCGCGCGCCACAAGATGGTCGCATCAAATTGCGATTGCCGGGTGGGCGCGACTGCGATTTCCGCGTGTCGGTGTTGCCGAGTTTGTTCGGCGAAAAAGTTGTACTGCGTTTGCTTGATCGACAAAATCTGCAGACGGATATGACGAAGCTTGGTTTCGATGCAGATGAACTCACAAGGTTCAAAGCCGCGATCCACAAGCCATACGGAATGGTGCTTGTCACAGGGCCCACAGGTTCTGGTAAGACAACAACACTTTACTCCGCGCTGCATGAACTCAATCGTGTTGCGGACAATGTGTCGACCGTGGAAGATCCCGTTGAGTACAACCTTGAGGTGATCAACCAATTTCAGATGCGTGACGGTTCCGAGATGACGTTCGCGAACGCCTTGCGTGCGCTTCTGCGTCAAGATCCAGATATCATCATGGTTGGTGAGATTCGCGACTTTGAAACCGCGGAGATCGCGATCAAGGCCGCACTCACGGGCCACATGGTTCTTTCGACCTTGCACACAAACAGTGCGCCACTCACGATTGGGCGTTTGCTCAACATGGGTGTTGAACCGTTCATGGTGACAGCGTCCGTGAATCTGATTGCGGCACAGCGCCTTGTGCGTCGTGTGTGTGATCAATGCAAACAACTCACGCAACCCGAAGGGAAAGCGTGTATGGATGCTGGCATGTCCGAAGCAGAAATCCGTAACGGAACATTTTACGAAGGGGCAGGGTGTCCCACATGCAATCAAACCGGCTTCAAGGGGCGTGTCGCGATCTACGAGATCATGCCTATGACGGCAGCACTGAAAGAAGCAGTGATGCAAGGATGTTCTCCCGTTGAATTGGAACAGATTGCGGTGCGTGAAGGCATGCAAACCTTGCGTCGCTCCGCTCTGAAAAAATTCGCCCTGGGACTCACAACGCTCGCAGAAGTCTTGCGCGTCACGCGCGAAGATTAACCTCAGGATCCTGAAAGGGATTCTTTTTTTATTTCACATCAAATCGAAAGACGTACACGCTTCCATCCACAGACTTCCAATCGTCTGCAATCGCTTTTGCTTGTTCGATTAACTGATCGGCCTGCCACCAATACGTATCGACGACGTAATAAACTGTATGAACGTTTTCGTCTTTTGGAATAAGAGCGAGTGCACTCTCGATCGTTGCTCGAGACGGCGTTGTGTTCATAGCTAAAAATTGTTGATACATCGCCTCGCCGGTTGGAATGGGATAGAAGAACAAATTTCCGTAGTAACGGAACCCAAGATTCTTAATGGCAGCTGCAGAAACAGACTGGTTCGCAAGTGCGATATAGGGTTTGCCTCCCGCCCAATCTTCCATGAGATAAACGGCATCAACATCTGCCTGGCTCACATTGAACGCGTGACTTGTGGTGTACGCGTCTCTTCGCGGAAAGGTGAGGTAGAACGATGCAGTCGCGATCATGGTAAGGAGAACAAGACAAGAAAGTTTTAACGCGACCGGTTTCGTGCGTAGGTTCATGGAGAGATGACCGAATGCAAGAATGATCAATGGGCTCGCAAAAAAGAGGAGGAGAGGGATGAGGCGGTTTGCGTAGTTTGCACGTTCGTAGTCGATGAGAAACGAGAAATCGATGACGTTTGCAAGCAAAAGATAATTGATGCCAAGAATAATGACCATGAGAAATAGGACACGCATCTTTGTGGACAATTCTTTGCGATACATCCACCACGCACCAAAGCTTACAAGGAGAGCAATGAGAAAAACGTTTTGTCCATAGACATAGACGAAGTCGATGAGTGGATTGAATCGACTTTGAAAAAAGACATCCAGGTTCATGGATTGTATGAGTTGGATTGGATTCAGATTCCCAAATGTGAGATGCAAGCCTTGTCCGCTTTTGATGGATTGCAGAATAAAACTGGCCGGAAGGGCAAGAGAGCCAATCGCAACAATGGACCATATGATGATCTGTCTCATGCGATCCGACAAGCGCTTGTGGTGTTCAGAAAAGAAGAGAAGCGCGAAAAAGAAAAAAAGCGGTATGCCGGCAATGGGATGAATGAGGAGGGTTGAGAGTGTGGCGATCCCTGCAATGATCCAGTTTGGCGATTCCTCATCGAACAGCCATGGAACACTCGCAAGAATAGCAAGGAGGATCCAAAGGTTCGCAAGACCTTGTGGAGTTGTCACAATGAATGCGTCGAGCGGTAAAAGAAAAAGTCCAAGCAGGGTGAGAAGTGCGTAGCGCGGTTTTTTTAAAATGATGTTTGCGGCGTTGAACCAAGCAAGCGGTAATAAGATGGATGCAAGAAGAGGGAGAAGCCATGTGTCAACAAGATCGATCGGGAGCGAAAACGCATGCGAGAAAAAGAGAACGATGCTGTATTGTCCGATGTAGTAAAACGGTTTTGGTGTGATGGTTCCAAATTGCGCAAGATGCATCTCCGTTGCCTTGTGAATAAACGAATCAAAGCCGTAACCGATTGGATACAGAATGGCAATAAACGAAAAGAGGGAAGCGATCAGAAGAATGAACAGGCCGATCGATACTGTTTTTTCACGACCGCGGTAAAGTAAAATGGAAATGACGAGTGTCGCGAGCGCAAAGAGGATGAGGAAGGAAGGATTGATTTGGTCCCAAGGGCTTCGGATGGCGTTTATGATTGGATGTGCCTGAATGAGGTGGAAGAAAAGTCCGACGAGAAATAAAACACAAAGTGTTGCGAGCATGACTGGAGAGGACAGGGCGAATCGAATGCGGGTCAGGACAGATGTGAAAGTTTCTTTGAGTTCTTCTTGCAAAACGTTGGGGGTGTGAAGTGGTTTCCAAAATAGGATGACAGACGATATGAGAACAATCGTTTGAAAAAGGATGGCGGGGACCGTGGCGGTGTAATACGCAATGGATCCAAGGATCATGATGCTGGAGAGAAGGATCCAAATTCCTTGCCATGAGCGCGCGTGGAGACGTATTCCCATGGAAACAAGATAAACAGCAAGTAAAAGAGCTCCGAGGATGGGCCATTGGAAGAGAAAGGTATTTACACAAAAAACGCCTAGAAAAAGCAGGGGAAAGATGATAGAGTGGAATCGACTTCGCATACCAATTCAGTTTATCATATGCTCCATCGCGACCCCAGTAAATTGTTTCCGCATGACTATCTCATGCGTTACACGTTTGTCCCACTTGTTCCAAAATGGGTGACGCCAAACATGATCACGATTTTTCGAATCCTCCTGATTCCATTTGTTTTGTGGTTTTTATTTTTGAATAACTACAACGTGGGCGTTCCTCTTTTTTTATTCGCCGCGTTCACAGATGCGCTTGATGGTTCGGTCGCTCGCTTGCGTCACCAAGTAACCGAGTGGGGAACATTTTACGATCCGCTTGCAGACAAGCTTCTTGTTGGATCCGTTGTGGTTCTGGTTGTGATTCAACACATGAATCCCATTCTCGGTTCTCTTATTTTATTTATCGATCTTGTGATCATGGTTGGGGGTTTCATACGAAAACGACAAGGGAAACCCATGGGATCCAACTTGTTTGGAAAAACAAAAATGTTTTTCCAGGTTCTTGGAATTTCTTTGTTGCTTACGTCTCTTTGGGCTGGGTATGATCTGTTCATTCCGTTTTCGTTTGGAACGTTTGCACTCGCCATCATTCTTGCGGTCATCAGTTTGTTTACGTATGGAATGTAAAGGAATTTTCTCTTTTCTCAAAAAACATGCGGTATGGATCGCAAGTGCGTTCCTCTTTTTTGTTGGCACGCTCGTTCTGACACGTTTTGCTCACCTGTTTATTTCTCCAGACGAAACCGCAAATGCATTCTTCGCACAGTCCTTTGCGCACAACGGATCGTTTCGCGTGCTTGATGCAATGAATCAATTATACGGAGGTGTCCTTCATCCAAGATCAATTGTCACCGATGGAGCGTTTCTTCTCCCCGGAAGTTTTTTTGGTCTCACATTTTTGTACGGATGCTTCTCAAAGCTGATCGGATCCTGGTCGCTTACATTCATCACTCCAACCCTCGTCGTTCTCGCGTCCCTCGCTTGGAATCAAATCCTCCAACGCTGGTTTTCAAAGCGCATCGCGTTCCTTTCGAGTCTACTCTTTCTCTTTCACCCCGCCATCTGGTACTACTCCGCCCGAGGTTTGATGCCGAACGTCTTGTTTGTCTGTTGCGTAGTCTTTTCGATCTGTTTTTTTCTCAAAATGTGTTCCTCGAGTACACATGCTCAAACCCCTCTCCTTCACAAGGAGGGGATGGGGGTGGTCGCCGGCTTCTTCCTCGGTCTCGCTCTTTTCGTTCGACTTTCCGAAGCGTATTGGCTTCTTCCACTCTTCGCCGTTCTTCTTTTTGCCGAACGTAAGTCCCTCTCGTTTCGAAGATGTGTGTTTGGCGCAATAGGGTTTATTCTTCCGATGTGCCTTTTGCTCTTCTTGAATTTTAAAACGTACGGCAGTCCATTCGTGTTTGGTTATTCATTTGTCAGTCACGTAACCTCCCCCCTGCCAAGGGGGGAGTTAGAGGGGGGTCTTGTTTCGTCCGAAGAAAAATTATCTTGGCTTCTTCCATTTGGATTTCACCCGCGCGGAATTTTCTGGCATACGCTTGATTATCTCTTGTTGCTCTTCTGGTGGCTCACTATTCCTGCGTTGTGTGCCTTGCCGCTTGTGTTTCGAGAGAGCAAGCAAAAAATGTATACGATCGTGACAATGGTCGTCGCACTCTGGCTCTGCATTTGGTACGGCAGCTGGCTCTTGCACGACAATCCTGACCCAACACAAATCACGATTGCGAATTCCTATGTTCGATACTGGTTGCCGATTTTTGTGATGTCGACGCCGCTTATTGCGATGTCTCTTCAATGGGTGGCCAATCGAACACGATCGAAGAAACATGCGTTGCACGTTCTTGTTTCTCTTATGCTTCTGGTTCTCGCGCTGAATGTTCGCATTGTGTTTCTTGAAGGTCAGGATGCACTTGTGCATGTCGTCTCGATATTGCAACAATCTGAGCAGATTCGCGATCAGGTTTTCAAGATCGTCCCTGAGAACGGAGTCATCATTACAGATCGATCAGACAAAATCTTTTTTCCCGGTCGTCACGTCATGGTGCCTCTTCGATCGGAACAAACCTATGCCGCGATTCCAAAGATGATTGACCGCACACCTGTCTATTATTATGGGATCACGCTTCCTGCGACCGACCTCGATTTCCTGAATCAGCAAACGTTCGCGCCTGTTGGATTACACATCGTGTTCATTCAGTCGTTTGGAGTAGAGTCTCTTTATTCTATACAACGTCCATGAAATTTCTCGCGCGTCTCATCCAAGTCATGTTGATTCTCACGCCGATTTGTATCCTCGGTTGGCTTGGGGTAGAAAATTTTGTGCCAAGTGGAACATTCTCTATTCAGCATTCGGTTCATGATGCGTCTTCCTTTATCGACGCACTTGCGCCGCATGAACGCGTGAGTGATCCGAAAAAAGATGCAGAGGGAAATTGGATTCAGACGATTGTTGCCGACCCGGTCTTTTTCTTTGTGCACCCGCATCGTTCATTTGATACCGTTGACGCAACCGTCACCTTTAAAAATACGAATACGCCTCTTGTGGAGTTTGGCGCACTTGCATCTACAAACCCAGAGCGTTACATCCTTGAACCTCTTCAGAATCTGTTGATCGATCAATCTACATGGTCTCGCACGGTGGATGGAGAGATGATTTTGTTGCAACGTAAATCAACCTACAAAACCATTGCAGATTTTCTGGCTCATCCGCCTTCGCGTGAAGAAGTTGCAACGTATCACACAGATCTCTCGGTTCCATTTCGACTCGCAAATTATAGTGCATCAAATGTTGTTCAAACAATTCCCGTTTCTTTGCGTGGAGCGGAGGTCATGAAAACATATCTGAAGAATGAACCTATCCATTTCGTGTTCTCGTACATGGACATGAATCGCGATAATGGTTCAGATCCAATCACGATTTCTGTCACAGATGAAACAGGGCGGCCTATCATAAGTATGGGCGCAGAAGATGATGGAAACATTTCGTCGAATGCCCATGCGTCTATCGTGAAGACGCTTGCACTCGACACAAGTTCCTTGCCGGAAGGTGTTTATAAGATTGAACTTCAAGCGGACCGAGATATTTTTGTTCGATCGATTCAAACCACACAACAAAAGATTGTTTTCTTGAATGGAGTTTATTTGGGAGATGAAGACGGATATCATCAAACATTTGCCCCCGTTACGTTTTGGACAGAGGCAAAGCGTCTTTCTATGCAAACACGTCATGCCGCGAGCGTGCAGACGGTCATGATTGGTTCAAAACCGTTTTCGATTACAACACCTTACCAACTCACAACAACGCTCGTTACGGAACCGGGCCTCATTCCTGTGCATGTTGCAAAAGGGGATGTGGAAGTGCTCGCGGACGCGCCTGTTGCGTTTTCTCCTGCTCAATACTTTAGGCCAGACACGGTTCGATTATTACCACACACAGACCTGGATCAGTTACATGTGAATTATGTTCTTGCAAAATACACGCCACCCATCATTCGTGATGGATGGACGATTGCGACGGTTCATCTGGATGCGCAAAAATTATTGCTTGATCAGGGAAGTTGGAAGTTTACCTTTTCGACTCCCGAAATCGCGGAGATGAAATCATCTATCGATGTAAAAGCAATCGACCTTGTGATGAAACGTCCGGCAATGCTCTGGTATGAAAAATTTCTCGCATCCATAAAGTAGTTATTCCATCTATGTTGTCCTTCGAAATACAAGAACAGGAAAGAATTGCACGAACGGGATTCTTTGTGAGTCTTGTTTCTTATGCTGTTTTTTGGCTTCTCGATTTGCTTCGACCTGGATTTGTCGCACGTTTTTTTTCCGTACATCTTTTTTTGCTCGGCGTCATTGTGTTCGGTGTCTGGTGGGGAAGTGTCGTCGAGGAATATGCAGATCGTACACGTGTTCAATACGCCATCCTCGCCTTGTGCGGAATTGTGTGCGCGGTGTTAACCTGGAATCTCGGAATGGTCTTTGGAGGATGGAGAGTGATTGTGAGTTTGGTCGCGCTTGTTGTTCCGGTCATGGTGCTTCGATTATTAAAGTATAAGTAACGTATGGAAACCGTATTTGATCAAATCATTCGGGAAGAAAATTAAATCGTTGCTATGAACATTTGGAAAACACGTTCAACAAAGGTGATCGACAAGAATCCATGGTGGCACTATAAAATGGATGAATTTGAAATTCCGGGAGTGACAACGGGAAAATATTATTATTGCGAAACTCCGGGTTCCGCCTGTGTGATCCCAATCGACAGCGAAGGAAAAATTCTGTGTGTAAAACAATATCGATATCTTGCAGAGCGCACGAGTATTGAGTTTCCGGGTGGGGGAATCAAAGCGGATCAGACCATCGAAGACGCAGTGCGTGCAGAGTTGGCAGAGGAAGCGGGTGTTGCTGCGGATCAGTTGCAATTCATTGCAACGATTTATCCATTTCCGGGATTAGTGAAAGAGGCACAATATATTTATCTTGCCACAGGTTTGCGAGAAGTTTCCGGAGCACATCAAGATGAAACAGAAGAGTTTGAACTCTTGCGTGCAACGCCAAATGACATCGAACAGTTTATTGCGACAGGTGAGATGACGGACGGATGGGCACTTGGAGCCTGGGCCGTCGTTCGACCGCACGTTTTGCGCTTTATTGACGAGAATCAATCAAGTAAATAAGATGCCACAACGTGAGGGAAAAGATTGCTTCGGTCGTCGAGCTCTCTCGCAATGACACTATTTCTATGAAAATCATCATCACAGGTGGGGCGGGGTTCATGGGGTCTAACATGATCCGATACCTCTTACGTACATATAAGGATGTCGAAGTCGTGAACTTTGATGATTTAACGTACGCGGGAAATCTTTCCAACTTATCGGATCTTGATCTGGATCCACGTTATTCTTTTGTAAAAGGAAACATCTCGAAACGCGAAGATGTTGAAGCATTGCTCTCGAAAGGGGCAGACGTTCTTATCAATTACGCCGCTGAGACCCATGTTGATCGCTCTATTCTAGATCCAGACGCATTTGTGCAAACAAACGTGATGGGGGTTCATAACCTTCTTGAGGCTGTTCGCAAATTTAGCATTCCACGCTATGTGCAAATCTCAACGGACGAAGTTTATGGCGCGGTGATGGAAGGGGAGTCAGACGAACAATCTCGTTTTGAACCAAGAAGTCCGTATGCGGCTTCTAAAGCTGCGGGAGATTTATTGTGTCACGCATCCGCCGTTACGTTTGGAACGCCTGTGATTGTCACGCACTCGGTGAATTTTTATGGGCCGTATCAATTTCCTGAAAAGTTGATTCCACTTTTTACAACCAACTTATTTGATGGAAAAAAAGTTCCTGTGTACGGCGATGGCTTGCAAGTTCGCGAGTGGATTTTCACAGAAGATCATTGTCGTGCGATCGACCTCATTGCCCAAAAAGGAAACATTGGCGAAGCGTACAATATTGGAACCGGGCATCGCATGCCAAACATCGAACTCATTCAACAGTTGTTGAAGCATACGGGTCGAGATGAATCGTCTCTCGAATATGTCCTTGATCGTCCAGGACACGACAGACGTTACGCTCTGAATAGTCAAAAGCTTCGCACAGAACTTGGCTGGGAACCCAAGATGCGTTTCGAGGAAGGAATCGCACAGACCATCGAATGGTATAAACAACATCCAGAATGGATCGCGAACTGTAAGTCTGGAGCCTACAAAGATTATTACGAGTCGCAGTATAAACATAAAGGACACAGCGTTTAACTTTTACTGTGTCATTGCGAGGAGGGGTTATCGACGACGAAGCAATCTGGCACTCGTGTCGAAAAGATTGCTTTGTCGTCGAACTCCTCGCAATGACAAAAAGAATTATGAAAATTTTAATTTTTGGTCGCGGTTATCTTGGCAACCGCTTGGCGGATGCGTGGAAAGACGAAGCGGTCTTATCGGATGTTCGTATTGGTTCAAAAGAAGACGCGCTTGCGGAAATCGCAAAGCATCAACCAGATGTTGTATTGAACGCGGCGGGCGTGCGGGGAAAACCAAACGTAGATTGGTGTGAAGATCACCAGCTCGAGACGATGCGCGGAAACGCGATTCTCCCCATGATGCTTGCGGATGCGTGTGCAGAAGCAGGAATCTATTTGTTGCACATGGGATCCGGATGTATTTTCTACGGCGATTCATCACACGAAGATAACGCCTGGCGTGAAGATGATCACGGAAATCCGTCCGCGGTCTACTCACGCGCAAAGTGGGCAGCGGATCTTGTTCTCTCCACATTGCCAAATATCGGTATTGCTCGTATTCGCATGCCAATCGATTGGATTCCGTCGAGCAATAACATGATCGACAAACTCGCCACCTATCCAAAGGTGATCGATGTGGAGAACTCCGTTACGATTATTGAAGACATGATTCACGTGTTTCACCAGATGTTGGAGAAAAAGGCAACGGGAATTTTTCACGTGACAAATCCGGGAACCATGAAACATCGTGAGCTCCTCGATCTCTATCACGAACTTGTGGATGCAAATCATTCGTGTGAGTGGATTCATAACGATGC
This sequence comes from Candidatus Uhrbacteria bacterium, assembly GCA_026395055.1. Classification (GTDB taxonomy): domain Bacteria; phylum Patescibacteriota; class Patescibacteriia; order UBA9934; family GWF2-40-263; genus XYB2-FULL-45-11. The sequence goes on from JAPLZK010000002.1 coordinate 309,503, forward strand.
GCTCGTTCAACAAGGACTTGCAAAGAAAGGACGTTCAAATAATTTTCTGACAAACGAACGTCTCGCGGAATATGGAATAGAAATGCGCCCAGTGAAAGAGGCGCTTAGAGACACGATGATGAAATACGCGGAAGCAAAAAAGATTCAAGTGCGAGAAGAGTAAAAGGAAAGACCGAGCATTGACTCGGTCTTTTTTGTATGATAATGCTGATTGCAGACAGCTCATTAAAAGGAGATGCACATGCAGATTGCTGTACGGACACATGTTGCGCCAAAAGGCGCACGACAATATACGGGTGCAACATCCGAAGATGCGTTTTATCACAATTCGGTTGAGGAACGTCCGTTCATCGCAGCGGTTGCGGATGGACATGGGGACGCGAAGCAAAACGTTTCAACGTGCGGACTCGCCGCGCTCGTGGCACGCATGTTGTGCGATCGCAAAATTCTGGACGTAGGCGCGCTTTGCGATCTTGTTCAAGAAGCGGTTGAAGAAGATTTCGCTACGTGCAAAAGCGGTGCGGTTGCAACGCGCGTACTCATTGACGAAGGTGGATTTCAAGTGATGTGTGTTGGGGATGTTCGATTGTATCGTTTCGTCCCAGAGGGCGAAGACGACTTCGAGCAGATCACGATTGATCATCATCCTGGCAATCCTGTTGAGCGCGAGCGTCTCGAACCATTGCTCTACCATCCGCAAACAAATCCGAAAGGGAACTACGTGTTCTTTCCGATCGGATCCCCAAATCCAACGCGGATCATGGGAGGATCGTGTGCCATCATGGTCACGCGCAGCTTCGGGGATCCTGAAATGCGCCCTGCGCTCATTTCCGATCCAGGAGTTTGCGTTGCTTCTCTTGACACGAATGTGCGTCATGTCTTTGCCTTGTGCTCAGATGGCGGCGCAGATATTGTGGAGCGTGCATTTGTTGCCGCACGCGAGTTGAGCGAGTGCTCCCTTGACGAATTCCTCCATCTCGTCCAACTCCACACTCCGCCCGAACCGGGGGATGATGTGACAATCGTGCTCATTGAATGTTTGCCGACCTAGGACTCAACACCTCGATCCTCTCGAGGTGTTTTTGTTTGTGTGCCGCATGATTGACGCGTACATTTTTTTATGATAAGTCTTTTGTCAGATCGTTCCTTTACAAGGAGATGAACATGAAGATTGATGTACGATTGCATGCCGTCCCAAAGAAGGGGCGCGATTTTTCACGAACGAACTCAGAAGATGTTTGTGTGTATACCGATCCAGCTGTACGTCCGTTCATTGCGGTTGTTGCAGATGGTCATGGGGATGTACGCACGGAAGTGAATGTGCAAACGATTCAACTTGCGCGTTACGTTGCGCACGAGTTGTGTGATCAGGCGGGTGTGCCCGTACAAGAAGTTTGTGCAAACATTCAAAGACGTGTTGCAGAAAAGTTTTGCAAAATTCATAGCGGAGCGGTTGCAACACGTATCATTGTCGAAGAGGGTCGACTGCATGTCGCGTATCTTGGTGATTGTCGCCTGTACCAATGGGTGCCGGATGCGTCGTCGTGGTGGCAACGTTTTGTAAACAAACTGCGCGGTCGATTGTTTCCATTCGTGCAGATCACGCATGATCATCATCCAAATCATCCGGAAGAATATGCGCGATTGTTTCCTCTTGTGTACCCACAAGTGAAGGATCCAGCGTTCTCGTTTTATCCCATTGATAGCACGGACCCACAACAGTTGGCGGCGTTCGGCGGAGAAACAACATCCGGATTGAACATGCGTTTCTTGGCAGTCACGCGCAGTTTCGGAGATCCGGACATGCGCCCGATCGTCATTTCAGAACCGGACGAGAAAACAATTGCATTCGATTCATCTGCTCGACATATCTTCGCTCTTTGCTCAGATGGTGGCGCAGAAGTTGTTGAAAAGGTATTTCGTCTTGTACGTAAATGGAAGTACGCCGGCACACTCGACAACATCCTCTTGGTCTTGAAAGCGATGACGCCGCAAGAACCAGTCGATGACACAACGATTTTGCTCATTGAACTCACGCCAGACGAAGTCTAAGAGGTCACCTTGACCTTTTTTTGTTTGCTCGCTAAGGTGCGGCTTCACACAAATTCGGAGCTGTTCCGATCGCGTGTGAAAACAGAGATTCGTCTCGGACGAATTCGGAGGTCAGAGTCATGCCAAGGAATGTAAAACGATTTGATGCGGCTGCAATGGCGGCCGCCGGAAAGAAGCCTGGATGGAAGCGTCGTGAAGGTGCGGAAGTCATCACAAATGATCAGCTTGGCGCAACGGTTTTGCATGTCGTTGTTTGCAATGACGACGCGATCCTTTGGGATCAGATTTTGCGCTGCGAAATCGGCGGCGGCGTTTTCTTGCCAGTCGATGATCAGCAGCGCATCGGCCTGCAGAAGCAGTGGCGTCCGCAGACCAAGGATCAAGCGGCTTGGAAGGCGGAGTATCCGAACATCGACGTCTCGAAACTTGGTCGTGATTCGTGGGAAATTCCGCGGGGTTTTGCCAAGGTTGGTGAGACCGGTGCAGATGCTGCGGTTCGTGAGGCACAAGAGGAAACAGAATCGGTTGTTGTCGCATCGACGGTGCTTGGGGATGTCTGTGACAACACCGCGCTCAGTCCGCACATGACAGCGATTCAGATCGGCAAGATCGATCCGTCGAAAAAGCCGAAGGACAAACCAGACGTGAACGAGAAGATGCTCGCGCCGCTCACGTTCTTCACGCTCAAAGAGATCAAACAGATGGTCGCGCGCGGCGAAATCTACGACGCGTATACGCTCGCAGCACTCGGCCTCTACTACATCGATCAGCACGGCAACTGATTCTTCTTACACTTCGATCTTTCGGGGTGTTTTTTCTTTTTCACGCCTGTCCATACTATCTGTCTTGAACTCACGTCTTTTTTTGTTGCCTCAATCTTGACCAAACCGTTAAAGTTTGTTATTTTGTTTTCTCGATTCGATGCAACGACGGTGGTTGTGTGATCGAGAGGAGGAGATTTCATGCGCGCTCTTTTTACATTCCTGGTGCTTCTGTTGTGCGCGATCGCTTTTTGCTACGATCAGAAGCCTACGACCTCAGAGCGGGCGTATCACGACGCATATCAAATTGTTGTGACGCAAGGGAGGGCCGGGGATGTGGAATATCCTTCCTGTGGAACGCCTTGGGATTGCTATGATTATGAGAAGATGCAGGCTGTTGATGTGAAGTTTTTAGGGGCGGTGGATTTGGTTTCAAAACCATTTCCCACAAAACGGTACGCGACCGTGTTTCCGGGAGACAAACCACTCGCGCCTAGTGCGCTTGAGAAAATAAAACGGCAATGGGTTCGTGCGCGAGCAGATGTGTACGAGATGCATCTTCAGAATTTCCCCATCGATCTTTGGTTGGAATGCCCCCGGTGCCATGATGTGAGAAGCCTCGCAACGGTGTGGGCCACGCTTTGCAAGGCTTATTCAGAATTTGGTGCGTGTCAGTCGTATCGCATCAATCAAGACGCACAAGATGCGAGCGCACGACTTGCGGGCGAACAATTGCGGCGACTCAGGGCAGGAGAGTTTGGTTTTCCAAAGAGTAGCGATGTTGCACACGAAGCATATCTCAATATCTGGGCATCCGGATCGACGTTTGAGGATTTCGGTACAACGGAATTGGAGATCGAAATCTTGTCGCTTCGTGATCCTCGTCTCAAGAAAAAGACAGCAACGGTCGTGCCAGCTATCCCATCAGATGTAGGTGGTTCCATTCGTTCTGTATCAGGTGTTGGTCTCATCACCACATTCTGATTTCACTTCACTCGCTTTCATGCGGGTGTTTTTTTATGAGTCATCTTAATTTTGCCATCAGCTCAGTTAAAATGACTCATTGAAAAATAAAAAAAGACTGCTTTTGTTAAGCAGTCAGGGGGTGACGCATGAGGTCCGCCTCGAGAAGCGCAATCTCAACGCGAATGGCTTTCGCGATTTCGGGATCGGTCGCGTCTGCGAGCGGAAGGATGTACTTCACAGTCTCATCGATCTGCTCACGCTTCTTTCGGTTGCTCCTGCCGCCGAGCGTGCGCAGGTTGTGCAGACGATCGCAACATTTGGTGGCGCGCACGTGTTTCGGGGCTTTCATGAGTTCTGTGAAGTATTCCTCGAGCGTTTTCTTGATGTACCCAATCACGCGTCCGGTCAGCGGATCGTTGTGCGGGATACTCTTCGAAAGCGTTTCGATGGAGCGATACACGCATGCTCCAAATGTCTGGATGTAGACAATCTCCGGAATGTACGTGTCTTCGATCCCGTCATGCAACAGGCCTGTGCAAATCGTTTCGCATTCAAGATATCCAAACCCGATCAGCAGTCGTGCGACTTCGCGCGGATGTTCGAAATACCGACCGCCGCCGTCACGCGTTTGCTTTGCGTGGCCGAGCTTCGCGAGTTCGTACGCGGCTTGGATAAGCTTGCGATCGCTCAGGTCCCAATGTGTGAGATTCAATCCTTCAAAGAACTCTTTGCGATCCATGTTGTCCTCCTCTGTAAGAGGACACTTGAATATAGCCTAAAATGGGGAAAATGTCAATTATTGATGTGTGCAACGCTTCCGTTGACGAATCCGTCCGAGCACGTTAAAGTCCCCCCATATGAAAGCTTTGATCGCGGCGGGGGGCCACGCCACTCGTCTTCGTCCCATTACTTGGACACGCAACAAACATTTGATTCCACTCGCGAATCATCCGATGTTGTGGTATGTGATTAAAAAAATCACCGAAGCAGGGATTAAAGAAATTATCATCAATGTAAACCCCGGGGAAATTCAGATGATGCGTGATGGTCTTGGAGACGGATCTGAGTTTGGTGCACATATTCACTATCTCGAGCAGCGTGGCGGAGCGATGGGAATTGCACACGCGGTTGCAAACGCAGAAGAACATTTGCGCGGTGAACGCTTTTTGTTTTTTCTTGGAGATAACATTATTTTGGGCGGCATCAATCACCTTGTTGACAGATTTGAAAACGAACAGCTCGATTGTTTGATCGCACTTTCTCGCGTGAAAGATCCACATCGTTTTGGTGTGCCGGTCTTTGATGACGCAGGTAAATTGATTCGTATGGTAGAAAAGCCAAAAGATCCACCATCTCCATTTGCTGTGACGGGAATTTACTTTTTTGATCAAACGTATTTCGAAGTTTTTAAAACAACAAAACCAAGTGCACGTGGAGAATATGAAATTGCAGATGTGATTTCTTGGTACATCGCAAACGGAAAAACCGGACATGAAGAAATTACGGGTTGGTGGAAAGACACCGGAACTCCAGACGCGAACATTTTACAATAGAAGGTGATGTACATGTGGACGCGCAAGTACAAGGACAAGTTTCCGTCGGCAAAGGAACACGTGTGAGCGAAGATACACTCATTCGTGGACCGGTCGTTATTGGCGAGAATTGTGAAATCACTTCATCTTATATTGGACCTTATACGGCCATTGGAAACAATGTGAAGGTGTGTGATACAGAAGTGGAGCACTCAATCATTTTTGATGGAGCGACCATTGATACGACGCGTCGTATTGTAAATAGTTTAATCGGAACAAACGCAACGCTTGTAGATGTTGCACGCACACATCCAAAGACGGGGCACAGACTCGTGATTGGAGACAATTCATTTGTAGAATTATAAAGCACCAAAAATAAAAGCACCAAATTCCAAAGGGGGGAAGTGGTGCTTTTTTGGAATTTGGAATTTTCTTTTTGGTGCTTTTATTTTTGCAATATTCTTTCGAAAATAGTTGCGGGATCGTTTCCTTTTTGTCCGTAGAAAAAGAGACTTGCTCCGTCTTTGTTTGACCACATGGATTGAATGTTGTAGCCGGTCACGAGTGGGATTTCATTACGCTTGTCTCGCTTGTCGAGTTCAAGAGCGTTCAGAACTCCGTTTTTGCTGTAAAGGATTTCGTCACCGAGTGGGTACCAGGCAAGATCGGTCAGGGGTTCACTAAAGCGTGTCAGTGTTTCTACTTGGTCTGTTTGCGTCGTGAAAAGATTCACGTCAAACCCATTGGAAAAGATTAAGCGATCTTCTTTTGGAGACCATTCAAAATATTGAGCTTCTTCATTTAACAGTAAAGAGTTTTTTTGTGTTGGATCAATCAAGACCAGATGGTTTCTGCTCACGTCTTGCAGCATGATGAGAGAATCTGGGGAATGAACGAATTGATAGGTTCCGTGTGGAAGATAGGCAAGAATGGTGGCAATTCCAATGTCATTCAGTTCAGAAACAACACTTTGTTCTCCGGATTGCACGACAAGCATTTTTCCTTGTTTCATGTCCGCATCGTCTGCGACGATTTTCTTTGGAAAAGAGACGTCTGCATCAATGCCGAATGCGTGAATTTCCGTTCCTGTTTTGTAAAAGAGAGTGTGTCCTGAGTCTGTATTCCACCATGCGTCTGCGAGTGTTACGACAGGGAGAGGAATAATGATTCCGTCATGTGCACGAATAATCGTTTCTGTTTTTTTGAAGGTTGTTTCTGTAAGGAGGAGATATCCGCCATCGCGAGACCAGGAAAGTGCGTAAGCGGATTTTGCGTGAAATGGCTGGGTGAGGATGGGTTGTGTTTGGGTAAGAGCGTCGTCTTTGATCCAAGCCTCCAATGTTCCTTTATTGTTTACAAGATACGCGTACCGCGAAGGGCTTTGCACGGTAACAGACACAACCATTGTTTGATCAATGGCTTGTACAGGCGCGCCATCTAGAAATAAAACCGCGTTTGGAACAAAGGTGCTTTGTCCACTCAAGATGGGTAAGGCTTTTTCCCAAGAGGAGTATCCAGATTTTTCAATACGGATCTTGATGTCGCCCGGCAAGACGTTGTCGATGACAGCCGGCGTTTTTTTATCAGACAGGACTCCGTTGAGTAATACGGTCGCCCCTTTTGGAAGACTTGTGACAGAGAGAACGCCCGCTTTCACAATATGCATGGAACCAAACTGATAGCGATATCCGGCTGTATAGAACACAACAAGCGGGGCAGAAATCAAAAAACCAATGGCAAAGACAGCAAATAAAATTGTTCTCCAAAATCGACTCATATGTGAGTGATGATAGCGGAAAAAAAAGGTTCGTTCAAGTTGACGCTGTTTCGGCATCAAGGTATTCTTGTCATTACCTATGTCTTTTTCCAAAATAAAAAAAATCCCCACAAACGTGCTCGTTGGGCTTTTTTGTTTTCTCTTTCTCATCGTGTCGTTTAGCGGTGGATATTTTATTGGAGAGTCACAAGCCGCCAGAAAAATCGTTCCTATTGGTGAAGCTCGTGTAACGGGGCAAGGTTCGGTTTCCGCTGCACTTGCAAAGGACATTGATTTCAAAAACTTTTGGGACATTTGGAATCTTTCAAAAGAAAAATTTTATAAACAACCTGTTTCAGACAAAGATCTTTACTACGGTGCGTTGAAGGGATTAGTTTCCGGACTTCATGATCCGTACTCTGTGTATTTTGATCCAGAAGAAGCAAAAAAGTTTAACGAAGATTTAAGCGAATCATTCGTAGGGATTGGTGCGCAGATCGGAATCAAAGACGAACGCCTCACCGTGATCGCTCCGCTTGATGATTCTCCTGCAACAAAAGCTGGACTCCAGTCTGGTGACTGGATTGTAACCATTGATGGAACAGAAACAAGTGGAATGTCCGTAGAAGAAGCTGTTTCAAAAATTCGTGGGGAAGACGGAACCTCTGTGACATTACAAGTAAGCCGAAAAGGATTAGATGTCTTGAAAGAAATTAAAATCATTCGTCAGAAAATCACCGTAGATTCTGTAAAATGGAAAATAGAAGATGGCAACATCATGACCATCTCTATCTCTACCTTTAACGGAGATACATCATCCCTCTTTTCAAATGCCGTTCAAGAGGCTCTTTCAAAAAATGTGAAAGGAATCATTTTGGATTTGCGCGGGGACCCAGGAGGTCTTCTTACAGCTGCGGTAGATGTTGCTTCTGCGTGGGTTGGATACGATCCTGTTGTCTCTGAAAAAGGGAAATCTGTTGGAAACACCTTTAACGGAGTCACTGCGCCTCGTTTGAGCGGTATTCCAACGGTTGTGCTCGTGGATGGCGGAAGCGCCTCTGCTTCTGAAATTGTCTCAGGAGCTTTGCAGGATTATGCGTACGCAAAACTCGTTGGTGTGAAAACATTTGGAAAAGGTTCCGTGCAAGATTATCAAGATCTTCCAGACGGATCTGCAATTAAAATCACAACTGCAGAGTGGTTTACACCAAAAGGACGCAATATCAACAAAACCGGCATTGAGCCTGATGTAAACGTTGTGTTCGATGCAGAGGCATATAAGAAAAATCAACATGATAATCAAAAACAAACCGCACGGGACGTCCTCCTCGGCACGTACAAACCTGCCGTCGCAACAACTTCCGCCGCGAATAAAAAATAATCTTGTCCCAAAGGCCTTGCCTACCGGCAGGCAGGCAAAAAATATCCCCGCAGAGAGAGAGGTCTCTGCGGGTGGTGTTGTATTTCGTCGATCAAAAAACGGAATCGAGATTGCATTCATGAAAGATTCTTATGATAAATGGACGTTTCCAAAAGGGCACGTAGAAAAAGGGGAGGCTCTTGAAGAGGCAGCAGCCAGAGAAACCCTTGAAGAAATTGGTTTAGAAGAAATTCGATTTCTAGAAGAGCTTGGAAAAATCAGCATCTGGTTTCGTGATCGATATGAACAAAAAGGAAAGTTGATTCATAAAGATATTTTTTACTTCTTATTTGAAACAACTCCAGATGCACGTTTGCTCCCTGATCCGTCCCAGCATACCTATGATGCAAAATGGGTCCCCATTAAAAAAGTCTTACAAACATCCAGTTACTCAGATCTTGCCCCCATTATCAAAAAAGCGTTAGGATATTTATCTGGAAAGTAATGTAGAATTTTTTCTCTTATGCAACCCCTTACATTTCGTGGGCGTGTCGAACGCGGAGAGGGCATGGCGCGCCGACTTGGTTGCCCAACCGCAAATATTGCCATTGAACAGGGAATTATCATCCCCGCTCTTGGAATTTATGTTGGAGAAGCAGAGGTGGATCACGTGCGCTTTCCTTCGCTTATTTGTGTAAGCGATGGTCGCACCGGTGTAAACTTGAAAATGGAGGTTCATTTGCTTGATCAAGAAAAAGAGCTTGGTGGAAAAAGTATGACCGTTGTCCTTCTTGAGAAACTGCGTGACATTATTCCGTATCCGGGTGAAGAAGAAATGGCAAAGATTATCCGTGGTGATATGGAGCAAAGTAAGGCATGGTTTAAGTCACATGCGGTTACTTTGTAGGTCTGAGACCCTGTTGATAACTCGACTTTCAAATTCCCGAGCATTTATTCACAAATTTTCAGGGGGGTGCTATAATTGCCCAGTAATTAACAAAAAGACTTTTCTCGTCTTCGAGATGTCTTAAACAAACGTTACATATGGCAAAGATGACAAAGAGCCAATTTATCCAAGCAATGGCAGAAATGCTCGCTGTTTCAAAGAAAGAAGCTTCTGAGAAGTGGGATGCATTCGTTGCATTAGCTTACAAGGAAGTAAAGACAAGCGGTGAATTTAACATCCCAGGACTCGGAAAACTCGTAAAGAAAGCTCGTGCAGCTCGCACAGGACGCAACCCACTCACAGGTGCTGAAATCAAGATTCCAGCAAAGACTGTGGTAAAGTTCCGCGTAGCAAAGCAATGTAAAGATTCCATTCTCTAAATAGAGAAAAAACAGTCCTGCTTCGGCAGGACTGTTTTTGTTTTAACGAGAAACAAAAAATCCTGACATTTCTGTCAGGATTTTATTTATCCGATCATTCCGGCTTCTTTTTTCAATTGCGCGAGGTCGTAGGATTTTCCTTCACGGTCCCACTTTTTGAGGGTGCGGAGTCCGCGCATGGAGATGGTAATGGTTACCATACGTCCTGTTGCTGGGTTTTTCAGGCTGCGCTTTGACAAGTTCGCGTACATTTTGCGCTTTGCATGTACGTTTGAGTGCGAGACATGAAATCCGGAAATGGTTTTTTTGCCAGTGATCAAGCAAGATTTCGACATAGAATAAGATTAGATTCCCGAGGAGTATAACGTACCCCCTTATTTTTGTCCAGTCTTTCTGCGTGTGGTATCCTGTGACCATATGACTCGTACAACCATGCCTAAAACCTGGATCTTTTTCTTTATTATCGTCCTTGTTTTGATCATTGCGTCTTTTTTGCAGCCTTCCTTTAAATCTCGTCAAATTCCCCCTCCATCGAATACGGCTTCTGATCAGATTTTACCACCTTCAAGAGAAGCGAATGCGGACGGTATGTTAAAAAATGGGGATAACGCTGTTTATCTGAAAGACCAATCTTCTGGACAGTCAAAGATCGTTGTTGGGTATGCCGTTTTTGCAAAGCCTGGATTTATCACGATTCGTGAAGATAATAAAGGATTGCCAGGCAAGATTGTGGGGGTTTCATCTTTGCTTCATGGTCGTGTTGATTCACCGAGTGTTGATTTGACAACTGTATTGCTCGCAGATCATGTTTATTATGCGGAACTGGTTTCTGATGACGGGAACGGAACATTCGAAGAGACAAATGATCTTCCTGTGAACGATAAAGACAAGTCTGTTGTGCTCATGAGTTTTCTTGCAAAGACACAAACTATGTCCACAGCTCCGTAACGCGGAATCCGCTAAATTGTGTTAGAATTTCTTGGTATGAAAAAACAGAATGATCCAATTTCTCCTCCGGCCAAAGAACTTCCGCATCGTCTGTGTCGGCTTCCAAGATCAACAACAGAACAACAAGCCTCACCGGTTTATTTGCATGACATGACATGGCGTATTTTTCGCATCATGGCAGAGTTTGTTGAAGGGTTTGAATTTTTGTCGCAAACATCACGTGAGATTACATTTTTTGGATCCGCACGTCTTCCTTCAACATCACGTTGGTATAAAGAGGCAGAAAAATTAGCAGGCATGTTAGGAAAGTGCGGGTTCACCATTATTACCGGCGGAGGGCCTGGGATTATGGAAGCAGCAAACAAAGGAGCTACGGAAGCGGGGGCTATGTCTGTTGGTTTGAATATTGAACTTCCAAGAGAGCAGCGTCAAAATGAGTATGTCCAACGCGGAAAAGGCTTTCATTATTTTTTTACACGTAAAGTGATGTTAAGCGCGTCTTCGCAGGCGTATATTTATTTTCCTGGAGGCATTGGAACATTGAATGAATTTTTTGAGATTATTGAGTTGATTCAAACAGAAAAAATGCAGCGCATCCCAGTCGTTTTAGTTGGAAAAGAATTCTGGAGTGGATTTATGGATTGGTCACGTAAAGCGCTCTTAAAAGAACAGCAGTTGGTAGATGAAGAAGATTTACACCTCTTTCATATAGTAGACACGGCAGAAGAAGCGTTTGATCTTGTTTCTGATACACCTGAACGTACTTTGTTTTAAAATATGAAAATGGAATCTCACAAGCAAGGACCAATTGGTGCCTGGGTTGTCGACGTGAACATGGGGTATGGTCACAGTCGTGCAGCACATGCACTGAAAGATTTGTCTGGCGGAAATGTTTTATCTGCGAATGATTATGTGGGTATTCCGGCACTCGATAAAAAACTGTGGAAAGAAAGTCGTGAACTGTATGAAGCGGTCTCTCGATTAAAGCCTGTGCCTGTCGTTGGCGACATGTTATTTGATGCGTTTGATCGCTGGCAACAGATTGCGCCGTTTTATCCGCGTAGAGATTTATCAAAACCCAATTTTCAACTCACCCAGATTTATCGAATGATAAAAAAAGGACTAGGGAAGCATTTGATTGCGAAGCTCTCGGAGAATCCCATTCCTCTTGTCACCACGTTTTTTATTCCTGCGTTCTGTGCGGATTATTATGATTACCCGGGTGACATTTGGTGTATCACAACAGATGCGGATATCTCTCGCGCGTGGGCACCTCTTGATCCACAACGAAGTCGCATTAAGTACTTTGCAAGTAATGGACGCGTTGTCGAGCGATTAAAATTGTACGGCGTGCGCGATGAGAATATTTTCCTCACAGGGTTTCCACTTCCAAAAGAATTAATCGGGGGCACAAAAGCAGACATCCTGAAAGATTTGTTGATGAATCGTATTTGTCATTTGGATCCACAAGGAATTTTTACAGATGTGCATGCGCGCGCGATGCGTGCGGAACTTGGAGCAGCGCGTTGTGCGATGAAAGACGGAGCCTATCCGCTCACGCTCACGTATAGCGTCGGGGGAGCGGGTGCACAACGACAACTTGGAGTGAAAATTTTAAATAGCTTGAAAAATAAAATCGCCCAAGGAAAAATTCGTGTGAATTTAGTTGCAGGACTGCGAAAAGATACAGCAAAATTTTATCTGGACGCCGTTACGGCCGCTGGACTGAAGAAACATTTAGGAACAGGAATCTGTGTACCGGAGTTTGAATCACGCGACGCGTATTTTGCGGGATTCAATGAGCTTCTCAAAACAACGGACATTCTTTGGACCAAGCCATCCGAACTTTCATTTTACACAGGGCTCGGGATTGCTGTTGTCATGGCACCACCTATTGGTTCACAAGAAGAATTTAATCGAACATGGTTGCAATATGTTGGAGGTGGAATTTCACAAGGGGATCCCGCATACACAGATGAATGGTTGTTTGATTGGATCGACTCGGGTGGAATGGCACGTATGGCCTGGAATGGATTCGTTCAAGCGCCAACGCACGGAACATACCGAATTGAAGACATTGTTCTTGGAAGAACGAGTGAATTAAGAAAGCTTCCGCTTATCGTTTAATGCCTACGACAGGTTTCTGTATGGAACAAAAAGCCCTTCAACATCTTCTTGCAACGGTCGTGCAAATGCGTCGTGAAGCAGAAGATGATTCAACAACCGAAGATGTCATCAGCGTCTCCGAAACGGTTTCGGTTGCTGTTTCTATTTATGAAACCGTGCGCAATACGCTTGAGTATGATGAAGAACATCTTTTGCGTCGTAATGCCACGCGTCGCATTTTGAAACGTCGCTTAGGAGATTCTGATTCAAAGCAACTCGCCACGAAACTCATTCGTGAGCTCATTTGGGCTCGCTATCTTCCAAACCATAAGATTCCAGGTTCCATGGTTCAGACCGTGGCAGATGTCTTTGAGAAATACAAAATGTTGTTTGCGGGTCTCAATGAAAACACCAAAGAAGATCAAGAACAGTATGAATGGTTGCTTGATGTTCTTTCCACAGAAATTGAATATCTCGTTGGGCCACCGTGTATCGACGAAGCATTGGCAAGTTATGCGTATCAAGTCTTGCGTGCGCGTACCAAGTGGCAAACAAAATTGGTGGAAGATGCAGATCAAGATTTGCAATTATATATTGCGGTGCATCGTGCGGTGTTGAAGTCGAATGAAGCAACCATTCGATACCGAATTTTTACGTTGTATTATCCAAAGTGGAGAACAGCAACCGTTCATGATGCGGTGACACGCGAAGTGGCCATGAATTTTCGTAAAGTTTATTCTTCCGTTGAACAAGAGTTGCATCACAAGAGTGGGGATGCGGTCTTTCGTTTCGTACGTCGCCATACAGTGGTCTTCCGTTTAATTGCGGACGTGGCACAAGACAACCCAGAAGCCTTTCAAAGTGCGATCCAAATGTCTGATGTAAAAGCGATTGATAAAGCCATTACTGCTGCCGCAAAAGAACGTTACAGTACATTTCGATCAAAGCTCACACGTACCGTTTTTCGCGCGGCATTTTTTCTGCTTCTGACAAAAAGTATCCTCGCATTTTTGGTGGAGTATCCGTATGAGATTTTTGTTCTTCAAACCACAAACTATTTGCCACTCATGGTAAATATTTTATTCCCACCGTTTTTGCTCGCGCTCATTGGACTCAGTGTGCGTATTCCTGAAAAGAAAAATACCGCAGATATTTTGGATGAGCTGCATGCGTTTCTTGGGTTGGGAGAAGAAACAACGTTCGTCTTCAAGCAAAAAACACAACGAGCGTTCGGTGTGTTGTGGTGGATTTTTTATGGACTGTACACCATTGTCTTTTTTGGAGTCATTACATTTATCGTGACGTTTTTGCGCAAGTTTGGATTCAATCCGCTTTCGATCGCCTTCTTTATCTTCTTCTTGTCGCTCGTTGCATACTTTGGAATTCGCATTCGCAATACGCGTCGAGAATTGTTGTTGATCGAAAATCAACGCGGATTCCTTCTGATCCTGGGAGATATTTTGTTCTTGCCCATGATCCGCGCCGGTCGTTGGATTGCGATGCGTGCACCGCGGGTGAATATCTTTTTATTCTTCTTCGATTTTATTATCGAAGCACCGTTTAAGGCGCTTGTCGAGATTATCGAGAACTGGTTGGCCTTTCTTCGAGAGAAGCGTGAGGAGATTTAATTTTCTATTTATGAGATCACATCGCGTGATCTCTTCTTTGTTGTGAAGATCTGTTCTCGAGATGTATTGCGAATAATCGTTTTGATGGCGCTTGCTGCGGTCGGGTTGTTTTTATTCGCCCGTATCTCGATTGCGCTTCGTCAGACACCAAAACAATCCATTCGTTACGGCATCACGTATTCGACCATCTATGCCGGCTATCTCGGTCTTGATCCGATCGCGACGTATCATGATCTCGTCGAGAATCTCGGCGTTCGCGTCGTCCGTTTGCCTGTGTATTGGTCCGAGATTGAGCCAAAGAAAGATGTGTACGATTGGAATCAACTGGATGACCTTGTAAAATATTCCGAAGCACATCAGGTAAAACTTACGCTTGCCATTGGCCATAAAGTTCCGCGATGGCCTGAATGTTTTATTCCAGGATGGGCGCTCAAGATTTCAGATACAGATCAGCAGAAGGACGTATTGAACATGATCCGTTCCGTTGTTTCTCGTTATCATGATTCGCGTGCGGTTGAAAAATGGCAAATCGAGAACGAACCATTTTTACCATTTGGTGTGTGTCAACAAATGAGCGAAACGGATGTGAAAGAAGAAATTACTCTTGTGCACTCGATGGATACACGTCCGGTTCAGATGACCGCGAGTGGAGAAATGGAACCTTGGGGATCGTCTGCGCACATGAGTGATGTTTTCGGAATTTCTCTGTATCGTATTACGTGGAATAATCTTTTCGGATATTTTACGTATCCGCTCTCTCCACTTTTTTATCGTGTGCGTGCGTTGCCCATTCTTGCCTCCGGAAAACAAATGATCGTTTCTGAATTACAAGCAGAGCCGTGGTTTTCAGAAGATTTAAAAGATCAGTCTGTTTCTTATTGGTACAGCGTTTTCACTGCAGAAGACTTGGCAGAAAATGTTCGATTTGCAAAAGATGTTGGTTTTTCTGAAGTGGATCTTTGGGGGGCGGAATGGTGGGTCTACTTGAAACAACACGGAGAAGATCGCTTGTGGAATGAAGCAAAAAAACTTTTTTCATCTGAATAATCCTATGGCGAAAAAACAATACGATGTCATCGTGATTGGTTCTGGACCTGCGGGTTTTTCCGCGGCGGAGGCAGCGTCATCTCTTGGTGCACATGTTTGTCTTGTGGAGAAAGGAAAATTGGGAGGAGAGTGTCCGAATCTTGCATGTATCCCATCGAAGGCTCTTCTTGCGGCTGCACGTGCGTATCGCAATGCACAAGAGGTCAAAGTGTTCGGAGTCACCTGTAGCGCCATCACATTTCAATTCGAGGATGTCATGAAATACAGAGATCGTGTTGTCGAAAAACTAACAGGAGGCGGTATCCGCGGACAGCGATACGAACAGTTGCTCAAAGATTTGCATGTCGATGTCGTTTTTGGAGAAGCAGTGTTTGAAGATGATCACAACGTCTTGGTCGGAGGAGATCGACTGGAAGGAAAAGCAATTGTTATTGCCACAGGCTCGAAGGATTTTATTCCGGACATTCCTGGACTTGATCAAATTCATTACTGGCATTGGTATGACGCGCTTTCAAAAAAACGTCAGCCAAAAGTGCTTGCGATTATTGGGGGTGGTCCGGTTGCCTGTGAAATCGCAACATTCTACGCAACATTTGGAACACGCATCGTCCTTATTCAACAGTCTTCGCGCATTCTCTCTCGGGAAGACGAGGAAAGCTCTCGGTTTGTAGAAGAGCGATTGGTCGCAATGGGGGTGGATGTTGTGACAAACGGGGTCGTATCAAATATTGTTGATGGTCGCGGGGGAGTGTATGGAGTCCATGTAGATGTGCAAGGAAATAAAACGATGCATGCGGTCGAACAAATTGTTGTTGCAACAGGAAAACGTGCGCGTTTGAATGGAATGGAAGAAGCGGGACTTTGTTTAGATGAACATGGGTTCGTTGTCACAACAAAGGAACAACAAACAAATAAGAAACATCTTTTTGCTGCAGGGGATGTGTGTGGTGGATATCTCTTAACAAACACATCGCATCACGAAGGATTTGTTGCAGGATATAATGCGGCTCTTCTCGCTTTAAATAAACGAACGCCAAAAATGTCTCGGGATGAACGTGTTGTTCCGCGAGTCATATTTGTTGAGCCTGAAAGTGCGAGTGTCGGTGTAACGGCTGCTGTCATAAAAAATCGATTCGGATCCGTTCTGGTTGGTCGTGCGCAGATCCAAAATCTTGGTCGTGCCCTTGCGGATCATGCACAAAATGGAATGGTTAAATTGGTTGTGCATCCTAAAACACGCAAAGTGCTTGGAGGGTCTATTGTTGGACCACATGCGGGTGAGATGATTCATGAGGTCACCCTCGCTATTTACGCGAATCTCACCATCGATAAACTCGCGGAGATGATTCATGCGTTTCCAACGTACGCAGAAGCGGTTTCAAATGCAGCCTCACAATTAACCCTTGAATAATTTCTTATGTGGACTTCCGTTCTTATCGTGCTCATGCTCATCATTCAGGTGATCTTGCTTTGTTTATTCATGCTCATCATGTATTTGCTCGTACGTGGAATTTTTGGTGTGCCGTTTGTGCGATCGAATAAAGTTTTCTCAAAAGCCATGATGGAACTCGCAGGAGTAAAACCAGGTGAAGTTGTTGTGGATTTTGGTTCCGGAGACGGAGCGATTATCATCGAGGCCGCAAAAGATTTTGGGGCAAAAGGAATTGGGTTTGAATATTTGCGCGCGCTCGTGTTGTATGCAAAAGCGTGTGCGATGTTTGCGGGCGTTTCAAAACACGTTCAATTTCGCCGCGAGAATTTTTTGAGTGGAGCAACCTTACCAAAGGCTGATGTAATTTCGTCCTACTTGTTTCCAGAAGTGAATGCAAAACTCGAACCACTCTTGATTCGTGACTATCCATCCGGAACACGCGTCGTTTCGCGAACCTTTTTGTTTCCAACACTCCCATTAAAAGCATCGAAAGTTGTAGGAAAAGAGACGGTGTACTTGTATCAAATTCCATAGTACAATCTTTCCGCTATGAACAAAGAAGTTGTCTTAGACATTGAAACACAAAACACCTTTCAAGAAGTTGGGGGGTATGATCACTCCAAATTAAAGATCTCTGTGATCGGGTGTTATTTTTACGAAACGGATACCTATGAAACGTTTGAAGAGCACGAGCTTGCAAAGCTTTGGCCTCGTCTTGAACATGCGGATCGTATTATTGGGTATAACACCATTGGATTCGATCTTCCCGTCATGAACAACTATTACAGTGGAAACTTCTTAACATTCCCTGGTCTTGATATCCTTGCAGAAATTCACAAAGCCCTCGGGTTTCGATTAAAACTAGATGATGTAGCGGGCGCCACCATCGGAACACATAAGTCTGGAAACGGCCTTCAGGCCGTTGAGTGGTGGAAACAAGGAGAAATGCAAAAGATTAAAGAGTACTGTTTGCAAGACGTGAAGGTGACAAAAGATGTTTACGAATACGGATTGAAATATAGCGCTCTTGCCTACGAAGATCGTCTGGGAGGACGCAAAGCGATCCCCGTTGATTTCGTTCCAAAAGTCCAAGAAAAAGCCTCTATTAATTTGACGATGGGATTCTAGACCTGTGGATAAAATGATCCCTTGCCACCCCATATGTTGTGGACTAAAATGTATTCATACCACTACATATAGTGTTGTGGTGCATGTGGGGAATGGAAGATGACTCGAATCACGAACGTTTGGTCGAAACAAGATAATCCATTAGGTTTCCGGATTGTCTTTTATTTTTGCAAAAATTCTTTAAAAATTGGCGAGCTACTCGCGCTTCGGCAAAAAATTGGCTCAACGTATGTGAATACGTTTCACCAATTTTTTGCCTCCAGCACTTCGCATCTCACCAATTTTGAAAGAATTTTTATCCTTTCTTTTCGCAATCTTGTCCTTTTATTCATTTCAATTTATTCGAACATTTTCGAACATACTCGCCCTATGTCTGAATCCCTTTCCAAGACCTCCGCTCAAACAACAGATACATCTGCTATTTCAGATGCTGTTTGGGAATTCATGACTTCTGTGAAATCCGTTTTAAAACGAAACGGACAAGAACAGAATTTTGACGCACAAAAATTAACCAAGTCTATTCGTGCCGCTTTTGAAGCAGCGGGAATGCAAAATCCAAAATTGATTGAAAAGGTGACGTCCCAAGTGATGTCACGTCTCACAAAACAATTTGATGGCCACACCATTCCGGCCGCATCGGATGTGCGAGAAGTTGTTGTGGTGACGTGTATCGATAACAATCTTCCACATATTGCAAAACGCTATGCGGAGTTTCGTACAAAATCTGTTGCGTCTACACTCACAGAAAAGTATGGACACGGAATTTCTGTGGAGCGCTATTTTTCAAAAGACACCATTCATCCATATGATGAAATTGAATGGGAAAAGCGTGATGCGGTCATCACGAACTCAAAAGGTGCGGTTGTCTTTGAACAAAAAGGCGTAGAGGTTCCAAGTTTTTACACACAGACGGCTACCAACATTGTCGTTTCAAAATATTTTTTCGGAACACTTGGAAAAGAAGATCGTGAATATTCTGTAAAGCAGCTCATTGGACGCGTGGCAAAAACCATTTCCAACTGGGGACGTAAAGACGGATATTTCCAAACAGCAGAAGACGCGACACATTTTGAAGATGAATTGCATTACATTTTGGTAAACCAAATGGCCGCGTTTAACTCACCGGTTTGGTTTAACGTAGGAACACCACGTCCACAACAATGTTCTGCGTGTTTCATCAACTCTGTTCAAGATGACATGCGTTCTATTTTGAACTTGTGTGTGACAGAAGGAATGTTGTTCAAAAACGGATCCGGTGCGGGAATGAACATGTCTAAACTTCGTTCAAAGCAGGAGTACTTGGGTGGAAGTAACGGAAAAGCATCTGGCCCAATTTCTTTCATGAAAGGATTAGACGCCTTCGCAGGAGTCATCAAGAGCGGTGGAAAAACACGTCGTGCGGCAAAAATGGTTGTGCTCGACATTGGTCACCCAGACATTGAAGAGTTTATTACGTGTAAAGTGAATGAAGAAAAGAAAGCATGGGCGCTCATGGATGCGGGCTACGACGGCTCCATGGATGGTGAAGCGTACTCATCGGTCTTTTTTCAAAACGCAAACAACTCGGTTCGCGTGACAGATGAATTCATGAAAGCGGTTGAAGCAGATGCTGAGTGGGTGACACATGAAGTTGTAAGCGGAAAACCATCTCTCACGTATCGTGCAAAAGAGTTGATGCACACCATTGCAGACGCTGCTTGGCAATGCGGAGATCCTGGCATGCAATACGACACAACCATTAACACCTGGCATACAAGCAAGAACACGGATCGCATTTATGCTTCCAACCCTTGCTCGGAGTACATGTTCTTGGATGACAGTGCTTGCAACCTTGCATCTCTCAACTTGATGCGATTCCGAAAGAATGTGAATGGAGAAATGGTGTTTGATGCGCAGGCCTTCAAAAAGGCAAACGAAATTATTATTACGGCAATGGAAATCTTGGTAGGAAATTCTTCTTACCCAACACCAGCCATTGAACAAAACAGTTTTGATTACCGACCGCTTGGAATTGGATACGCAAACTTGGGAGCGCTCCTCATGAGTCGTGGTCTCGCGTACGACTCGGATGAAGGACGAAATCTCGCCGGGGCAATTACATCGTTGCAGAGTGGGCACTGTTATTATCAGTCTTCGAAGATCGCCGAGAAGATTGGAGCCTTCGCTGGATACGCACGAAACGCGGAACCATGCATGGAAGTCATGCGCATGCACCGTGACGAAGCGTATAAACTCGATGGTCATGGAGTTCCCGTCGATCTTCTCTCGGAATCTCGCAAAGCATGGGATCACGTTGTGGAACACGGAAGCCAATTCGGACTTCGCAACGCACAAATTTCTGTGCTTGCTCCAACGGGAACGATTTCGTTTCTCATGGACTGTGACACGACAGGTGTTGAACCAGACATCGCTCTTGTGAAATATAAATGGTTGGTTGGTGGTGGAATGATGAAGATTGTGAACAATACCGTTCCAGAAGCGCTCATGCGTCTTGGGTACTCAGAAGAAGAACGCAAAGATATTCTCGCGTTCATTGAAGAGAGCGACACCATTGAAGGTGCACCTCACTTGAAGGATGCACACCTCTCTGTCTTTGATTGCGCGTTTAAAGCGGCAAAGGGAACACGCACCATTCATTACCTCGGACACTTGCGCATGATGGCAGCTGTTCAGCCGTTCATCTCTGGTGCCATCTCGAAAACCGTGAACATGCCGCATGAGGCAACGGTTGAAGATATTGCAGAAGTGTACATGACCGGTTGGAAGCTTGGACTCAAAGCGATCGCGATTTATCGTGATGGTTCAAAACGTCAACAAGCGCTCACAACCTCAAAGGAATCTGATGCAAAGAAACAAAATACAAAAGTTGCGGAAGCAAACGTTGAAACCCCACTTGTCGTGCCTGCGGTTTCTGCCTCCGTTCCTACGGTCACCGTTTCGTCAGATGATCGAAAGATGCGTCGTCGACGCATGCCAGACGAACGTCGTGCGATTACGCACAAGTTCCAGATCGGCAATCATCAAGGATTTATTACGGTCGGGTTGTATGATGATGGAACACCAGGCGAAGTCTTCATCACGATGTCAAAAGAGGGAAGCGTTATCAGTGGACTCATGGATTCATTTGCAACGTCTATTTCGATCGGACTCCAGTACGGAGTACCACTTGAGGTTCTTGTGAACAAATTCGTTCACATGCGATTTGAACCGTCCGGTTACACATCTAACCCACAAATTCGCATTGCAAAATCCATCACGGATTACATGTTCCGCTGGCTCGCGCTCAAGTTCTTGCCACGTGAATCACAAATCGCGCTTGGAATTCAAGTGGGCGAAGTTGGCATGACGGAAGCAACAAATGTTGGCGATACATCCGCAGAGATCGGCTCTGTCTCTGCTCTTGATGCAAAAGCTGCTGAAGCACAACCAAAACTTTTCTCCGTGAAAGAGAAAGATGCACCATATCCACTTGGACAATGGGCACACAAAACATTAACCTCCACATTTGATAACCAATCGGACGCCCCCGTCTGTGATTCCTGTGGATCTATGATGGTGCGCAACGCCGCATGTTACAAGTGTCTGAACTGCGGAGCGACAAGCGGATGCAGTTGATCGAAATAAAAACAGAGACCCAATCGGGTCTCTGTTTTTCGTTTGACGCGTTCTTTTTTGAGTGTTAGTCTCTGTCTCAGACAAGCCATCTTCGGAGGAATCATGTTTGTTTCTGCAAACGCGTTCTTTTCAAAACCAAAATGGGACGGGTATTTGTCCCGTGTCTTCGCCATTTCGAGTTTCTTGCTGCTCCTTATTGGACGGCCATTCGGTCTCATGCACGAGCATGTGTTTTGCCTCTCCGCCGGATTTTTCTTCTTGCTGACAGGCGCGCTTTGCATGCTTGCTGTTCGTCGTGGTGATCGAGGATTTACGCCAGTCATTGGGATGATGATCTGGTCTCTTGCGGCGCTCATGATGTTTCAACGAGCATAATGGGAGGAAGTCATGTCCGAATTGACCAAAGAAGAGATCGTTATCGCATCCGGATCGTATCCGCATCTTGATAATGCAGCCCTTGTTCGACGGTACAATGACGTCAAGGTGAGCAACAAGAAATGGATGAAACGTTATGTTGTCATGCTTGCTCTTCTTGCCATTCATTCTGTTTCCTTGTGGTTTGATGCATTTCGTCCGTTCATCACTTGGATGAAATCCGTTGGGTGGCCTTATCGATCAGCTGAGTTTGTCCTCCTTATTGTAATGTTCGGAACGATGATCCGAATCCTCCGTGGCATGCACATCGACGAACGTATACGTCATGAACTCAAACGTCGTAACATCAATCAAAAAACACCTTCCTGAACCCACCCCGGGTTCTTTTTTTGTCTCCAATAAAAAAAGAGCCGTGTGGCTCAAGAGGGTTGAAGTTTTTCCGATGTGCTGATCGGACTGGTTTTCACGAAGATAGAGAAGGTGTTCGGCCACGTACGTTGTGCAAATGCTCCAAGAAGCATGCAGACCCACGAGCAGAGATAGAACGCAATGTTCGGTCGTCCCAGCATGTTTAACGACCAGGAAAAGAATTCTGAGCTGGTTGCTGCGTAGTAAAACATGTATCCGTACAAGTAGAGTGGAAGACTGAGGGTGAGGCCTCGCATGAGATACGCGACCCTTTTCGGTTCGTAGGGGGACGGCTTCTCGTCGAACGAGCGCCACACGTTGTTGCACAATGCTCCCGCCATGAACATGACGGCCAGGCACAGAACGATCATGGTGAGTTGATGAATGAACATGGGTTCCTCCAGAAGTGTCTAGATGCATCCTACGAAATCATGCAGGGCGCGTCAAGACACATTCTTTGCAAATGATGTGCGAGAATAAAAAAACTCACGAATGTTATTCGTGAGAGAAGTAGAGAAGCTTGATCATCTTCCAACGTGCTATGCCGCGCTGTTTCAGTTCGTGTGCGGTGCGCCAAACGGTCGAGTCGCGTGCATACGCGACAACGCGATTTTTCCATCCGGTCCATTGAACGTGCCAACGCGCAAACCATTCGAGCTGCATGAGTGCGGGCTGGGTGAGATGAAAGAGACGGGCAACAATCGCTGTGCCAAGAACTTTTGCCGAGAGAATCACGACGAGTCCGAGAACCGGATGACCGTTTGCCATCGCGTGAACCGCAAGGAGCTTGATGGGGAAGAGGATGATTGCGGGAACAAGGAACAGAATGAGCGCTGGATATGGCGGAAGTTTCAGAATCAATCGCTCGACGTGGCGAAAGATGGGGAGCTTTGCGAATTGACCCGCGAGTCGTTGAAGCGGTTCCCAACCCCATTCTTCGAACAAGATGATGAGGGCGATTGCCCAGCTGAAAAACACTTTGAGAACACGACCGGTTTTCAAGGAATCCTCCTGTGTCGAAATAATGTATCGACGAGGAAGAATATCGGAAAATTGCTCATGTGTCAATGGATTGACGATCTCGTGATTGCATGTTACTTTTCAGCGTTCACATGTGCGATGTTGCACAGGGGAGGTGAACATGAAGTCCTATTTGTCATTCATGGGATTTGGTCTTACGTCGTTTTGGATCATCGCGTTTTTGTTTGCTGGGTGTCATATCAAGGGTTCTGCGACATCGAGCGATTCGCCATCCAGCTCGAACGATCAGATCGTCGAGGAAGCAATCATTCCGATTGCGCCCACAGAAACGCATGCAGAGAAGTGTGAGTATCCTGTCATCGTTGTCGAATTGCCTTTGACGAAGGAAGACGACCTTGCGTCGCAAGTGAAACGTGTGAAACACATGTTCCTGCATCCAACGTGTTATGCGGAAGATGATCGCGTGTTCGACACACGGAATCTCTTGCGCGCGACGGTTGCTGTCATGATTGATGAGCATCCGAATGCAACGCCTTCTGCATTGATCGCGCAAGCGAAAGAGGTGTTTACGCTTCAACCCGAAATGCGATTTTCAAAAATGGCATTGGAGCTCATTGATCTTTATCACTCGATCGATACGGAAAAGGCGCGAACGATCGTTCAGGCAAGCGTGCGTTTGTTCGCGATCGAGTCCTCTCCAGATATTGTGGAATCCATTCGCCTTGTGAAAGAGTCGCTCATGCGTGAGGCTCTTGTCTACACGTATCGGCACTCAGCAGAATCGCATCCAGAGCTCGATGGGGTGATTGGGGCGTATCCATTTGATCACGTCAAAGATCGATTTCAGTTTGCAAAGGATGTGGTTGAGTGTTTTGACAAACATGATTCGCGCGCCATCCCCGTTTCTTTCCTGAGTGAAGTGAGGCTGGATGTCGTGCAGAGAAAAGAATTGCTCGTCTACATGCTCGCACCTGCGGCGAAAGTCGAGGATGCAGATTATGCGGATGTGCTTGATCGTCGTGCGGAAACGTATGTCGCGGCTGGATATGATGCAGCGCAAGTGAATGCCGCGACGATCGATGTGTTCATTGAAGAAGATCTGTTTGCGGACGCAATTCAATACGCAAACAAACATTTCGACGAAGCGCATGTCGCACACGTGGAAGATCGTTTGATGAAGATCATGCGTGAACGCGGTTGTTATTCCATCATGGAAGACGCGGACGGTCACAAGATGCGCACGTTCGACTTCAAGCGCGGATGCGACAGTCTTTCGAACGAGGAAGAAGATGCAGAATCGGTAGAATAGATCTCACACCCCAATCCTTGGGGTGTTTTTTGTAATTCCCCCTCCTTTACAACGAGGGGATTAGGGGGGGGGTGGTCTCATAGGTGGTTCGATTGACAAAACCCCGTTTTCATGCTACTATTCCGCGTTCGTTGTGTGTAAAACGTTCGAAAAACAAACGAATTTCAGGAGGAAGTCATGCGGATTTTGGTTCCGTATCAGGCAAGTGAACAAGGATTTCGTCATATTCGATTCGCGGGAGACGTTTCTTCGCGCATGGGTGTGTCGCTTTCCGTCTTGTTGCCGAGTGTTTCGGCGGAAGAATCAGAACGGATCAGATCGCTCGTTTTGTCGTTCGGGTTTATGTGCGATGTCATCGCTGCAGATATCGAAACGATGACGAACGAATCCGGATCGATCTACGTGCTCAATACGTTTCCGAAGCGGATGGATCTCACGATCCTGTCACCGTTTTGGGAAAGCGCTTGGCTTCGATCGGCAGAACATCGTGTTCTCATTCCGTTTGGCGGACGAGATGCAGGTCGATTCGCGACCGCAACCGTCATGCCCATCATGAAAGCGCTCGGGTTTCATGTGATCTTCTACCACACGACGTGGCGTGAAGGAATCCGTTCGGTTGATCCTGCGGATCATATGGCGCGAGAGGCGCGCCTGACACAACGGATCGTGGAGGGACTTGCGCGTGATGCGGGGGTTCCGTACACCGTTCTCATCGAAACCGCAGAAGATGTGACTGAGGGAATCATTCTCGCAGCACTGAATCTGAAAGCAAGTTTGATTGTGACAACGCACGGCCTCAACGTCATTGCGGGCAGTTATGCCACGCAACTGCGCATCGGGCCCGTTCCGCTTCTCACGATCGGACGCACGGAGGTGAAGTCATGAGTACACGCGTCTATTCGCCGTACACGGTAATGACGATCGTCGTCATCATGTATCTCGTGAAGGTCGTCTGCAAATTGTCGATCGGTCTTCATATCAACTCGCCCATGCTGACGGGTGACGGCTTTCACAACATTGCAGACATCGTTCAGGCGATGTTTGTGATCGTGGCGGTCGCGGTCTCGCGCATGCCGGCGAGTGACAAGTATCCGTTCGGAAGAAAAAACATCGAGAGTATCTTCTCGGTCGTTGTGGGTGTGAGCTTGTGTCTCATGGCCGTAAAGATCGGTTGGGAATCGATGACGACCCTTGCTCGATACCTTCCCGTATGGGCTGGCCTCGAAGCGCCATTCACGTCTCCTCTCAAGATGGGGAATCAGTATGTGACATGGGTGGTCGCGGTGACATCAGGGAGCGCACTGCTTTCTGTGATCGTTGGAAGATTTCAGATCCGCGCTGGTAAAGCGATGGGTCATGAAGCACTCGTCGCGGATGGCAAAGAGACTCTGAGCGATGGTCGCATCGAAGCGGCTACGTTTGCAGGAGTTCTTGGCGAGTATCTGTTTCACGCTCCGTGGATCGAATATCCGTTCGCGATCCTTGTTGCAGGACTCATGATTCGTACGGGGATCGAGATTTCATTGTACGGATATCGCGCACTCTTGCAGCGCACGATTGGTCGTGCACATGATCAAGCCATGAAGGTGATCATCACGGCAATGCCGGGTGTTGCAGACGTTGCGGATCTGAAAAGTTTTCGCGTAGGCCCAAGGGCGATCGTGATTGCAAAAGTGCTCACGCACGCAGACGCGCGCGCGAGTCGATTGCTCAAGCATGGAATCATTACGCATGTGACCGCGTACTTGCGCGAGCACGAGTTCGACGAAGCAGAATTGTTCATTCGATTTGATCGACCTGATCCGAAGCGCGAACGTCGTGCGGTCGCGGTACGATCCAGTGCGGGTGGGCGATGTGTTGCTGCATCTCTCGAATACCCAACGCACCTCATCATCTGCGATATGGAATTCGACTGTGTCTCACGCGCAACCGTGCATGAGGTCGCCGCACTCGAAGGATCTGTTCTCGAGTTTTTGCACACGAAGAAGGTCACGTCTCTCGTTCTTTTTGCTCCGAGTCCCAAAGACGCCTTGCTCTTACGGGATTCCAGCATCGACCTCTGTATTGCTCAATCCTCTCAACTGAGCACACTTGGTCTTTGATTCATCTGCCGAGCCTGTCCTGTACAGCTCGGTTTTTTTGTTTGCCAGGATTTATATGGCAAACAACCCTCCGAAGCTTAAGCGTAGGATGGGTCCAGTACATTGACAAAATGGTCTATTTCAAGTACATTTCTTCCTTCCGAGAATGGTCTCGGATGCTTTGGAGAATGATATGTCAGACGTAGATTTGGAGTTCCCGCCGGTGGATCATACGCAATGGGATTCCATGGTTACGCGATTGCGCGCCACAGGCAAACAGTTGTACATCGTTTCGACGGGTGCAACCGGTGGATTGCTTTCGTCGCTTTGGCGCGTGCCGGGCGCTTCTCAGAATTTGCTCGGGTTCCGATTTTGCTATGCGAATGAAGAGCTTGTCGAATTTCTCGGGGCACATCCCGGCCATTTTTGTTCGGATGAAACCGCTGCGAAAATGGCAGCTCATGCCTACTGGCACGGACGCAAGCTTGCGTACAAACGCGGTGTGAAGAATCTGAATGACGTAGTTGGTGTCGGAATGACCGCCGCCGTTGCTACGGATCGAGAGCGTCGCGGAGTTGATCGGGTTTCGATTGCGGTGAAAACGCACGGCACTCTGTTCACCTTCGACGCAACGTTTCCGAAACCAGATTCGCTCGAGACCCTTGATCGTCAGAGGTATCGCCACTGGCAAGGGGAGATGTGCGATCTGCTCACGTTGAACGCTGTGCTAAGCACACTCGGAATGAGTCAGATCGGGATCCCGAATCCGTTCGGCAATGGCTGGCGGATGGAATCGAATCAATTAAGTGCATCCATTCCGGGAATTGCATTTTCCGAATGGCGTTCCGAACAGAAGCCGTATCGTTTTCATCTCGCACAAGTTCAGCGTGATCACGGATTTACTTCGATGTACGGCTGGGTGCATTGGGATGAAGTGCCCACGTGCGAAGAACCGCTCTTCGGCGAAGAGTGGCGCTTCATCACGCACGACAATGCGAATCAGATCATTTTGTATCCGGGCTCTTTTGCTCCGCTGACGCACGGTCACATCGGTGTAGCAAAGATGATCGAACAGATGACGGGGAAACATGTCATCTTCGAACTCACGAATGTCCATCCGAACAAACCTGCTTTGACGGATGAAGATATGCTGTGGCGTGCGGATCAGTTCACCGCATTCGCGCCTGTGATTTTGTCCGACAACGCGCCGTTGTTCGTGGATAAAGCTCGTCGGTATCCCGGTGTCCCGATGATTGTCGGCGCCGACGCTTTGCAACAACTCCTTGCCGAACGCCATTACGGTGGATACGCGGGATTGTGTGAAGTTCTCGAAGAGCTTGAAGCACTTGGTACGACGTTCTTCGTTGTTGGCCGTTCGGTCAATAATCGCTTCTTGACTCTTGATGACATTCCGATCATGGCAAAGTACCGTCACCTGTTCCACGATGTCAGTTTCCGCGAGGATATTTCCTCGACCGAACTGCGTAATCGCGCTGCTCAAGCGTAACCAACTCTCTGGTTGCGCTTTTTTCTTTGAAGCGTTGACATTTGAGAATATTTCGGGTATGCTACTCCCTTCTGAGAATTGGCTTGGAAGCTTTTGTGAGGAGTAGCGTCATCATGACTGAAGGAGATATTCAAGCATTGGTTGAGGGTTTTCGTCAGGATCATTGGGCCACGCTGCCGGATTGGCAAGCTGTAACAGTGGGGCACAAGGTTTACGTTCGTGTCAGTCCACAGTTTCAGGAATCGCGTTGGGCACTTCTGGAATGCACGCTTGATGAATTGATTCCTGAGGGAAAAGATTTCCACGCCCGTTTGACATTTCGGTTCGAAGGTGGAACCAGTATGACATTGCACGTTGTGAAAATCTTGCGTCATGAAAAGAAGCTTGGGATCGTCGCAAATCCGGACAATATGGAAATGAATGGCGGTGCAATCTCGAATTCGCCAGATGATGAAAATCTCATGTTCGTTGTTCATCAATTCACTTATCCTGAAGACTAGGATGTTTTCACTCGCTCTCATAAATTTGGGAGCTTTTTCTTTTCCCCCGATTCCTCGACATGATCGATGTTTCATGCTATCCTTTTCGTACAATTTAATCCTTTCTATAACAAGAGGTCGTTATAGCGCCCCCTAGAGAATAGACTCTTGGGGCATTTGTTGTTTTCGTCTGTCATTGCGAGGAGTTAGACGACGAAGCAATCTTTTTTCTCGATGCGTATGGCAAGATTGCCGCGTCGTCGATGACTCCTTCTCGCAATGACACAATATTATGAACTTCACCCTCCATTCCAAATACAAACCCGCCGGCGACCAACCAAAAGCCATCGAACAACTCGTTCTGGGTCTTCGTGATGAAAAAAAGTTTCAAACACTTCTTGGTGTAACCGGATCGGGAAAAACGTTCACGATGGCGAACGTCATTCAACAAACACAACGTCCAACGCTCGTAATTGCGCACAACAAGACACTCGCCGCGCAGCTCTGTAATGAGTTCCGTGAATTTTTCCCTGACAACGTCGTTGAGTATTTTGTTTCGTATTATGATTACTACCAGCCAGAGGCGTACATGCCGCGAACCGATACTTATATCGAGAAGGAAGCGATGATCAATGAAGAAATTGATCGTTTGCGCCACGCGGCTACACAAGCTCTGCTCACGCGTCGAGATGTCATTATCGTCGCGTCGGTTTCTTGTATTTATGGTTTGGGTTCTCCAAAGGAATATGAAGAAACGGTTTTACATTTGAAAGTTGGTCCGTCTGCTTCTCGAACGGAACTCATTCGACAACTCATCTCGATGCAGTTCGAGCGCACAAACACCGATCTCACGCGCGGACACTTCCGTGCGAAGGGGGACATCCTCGAGGTCATGCCAACAAATGAAGAAATGATTTATCGCTTGATCATGTCAGATGAATCGATTGAATCCATTCAGCAACACGATCCCGTTACGCGAAAAATTCTAGATACACGAACAGATCTTTGGATTTTTCCGGCAAAGCATTATGTTGTTTCACAAGAACGAAAGTCGCGCGCGATCGGACAAAT
>JAPLZK010000004.1:0-157437 GCA_026395055.1 Candidatus Uhrbacteria bacterium
GGGGATAACAGGCTAGTCACGCCCAAGCGTCCACAGCGACGGCGTGGTTCGGCACCTCGATGTCGGCTCATCGCATCCTGGGGCTGTAGAAGGTCCCAAGGGTTTGGCTGTTCGCCAATTAAAGCGGTACGCGAGCTGGGTTCAGAACGTCGTGAGACAGTTCGGTCTCCTATCTACCATGGGCGTCGAAGATTGATGGAATCCATCCTTAGTACGAGAGGACCGGGATGGACGAACCTCTAGTGCACCAGTTGTCCTGCCAAGGGCATCGCTGGGTAGCTACGTTCGGTTCGGATAAACGCTGAAAGCATCTAAGCGTGAAGCCGATCCAAAGATAAGTCTTCATTTGAGACCCCTGCGAGACTAGCAGGTTGATAGGCTGTAGGTGTAAGCATCGTAAGGTGTTCAGCCGAGCAGTACTAATAGGTCGAGCTCTACAACCTCTCTTGCATAAGAGAGTTCACAGAGTACGCACGTACCAGAAAAAATAAGGTTTAGAATAAGTTCTGTTGATCTTCAATTGTTGCTCGTGTAGCAGCATTAAATATACAGTGTCTTGGTGCCTCTTCCACGATGGTCACACCTGTTTCCATCCCGAACACAGAAGTTAAGCGTCGTAGGGCCGATGGTAGTCCGATTGGGCGAGAGTAGGTCGGCGCCAGGACACTGTATATTTGAACGAAAAGATTCCCGAAAGGGAGTTTTTTTGTTTCCTGAATTTTGACGAGATACTGTTGGGGGGGGGTAAAATTTGTCTCAGCTTAATTATTCCTTGTAATATAATGTTATGGGTGGCCTAAGAGAAATGCCTTCGGGCGAATCAGGAAAGGATTTTAAATTTAAGACAAAGCAAGAAGGAATGGAAAAATTGGCAAGCAAAGCCGACATGATTAAAGGTGCAGATGAATCCATGAAAGATGTTTTAGCAGAGAATGCAGTCAGTCAGCTTGATTCGAGACTTACGAATCTGGAGGTGTCAGAAATATCTGCTGCGTTAAAGAAAATTGATCAAGAAATTAAGAAAATAGGTGATTCTGATCCAACAAAAGCCCAGGATCTAGAAGATCTAAGGGGGTTTGTGGGTAATTTGATTAGCATAAAGCAGTCTCCATCAAGTAAAAACAGAATCTTGGACAAGATGGCAAAATTTCAGCTCTCAGACATAAAGCGTCTCGAAGGCAGTTTTAATCTTGGAGATAATATCCGCAGCGGATTA
Organism: Candidatus Uhrbacteria bacterium; assembly: GCA_026395055.1. Taxonomy (GTDB): domain Bacteria; phylum Patescibacteriota; class Patescibacteriia; order UBA9934; family GWF2-40-263; genus XYB2-FULL-45-11. The sequence goes on from JAPLZK010000004.1 coordinate 1,217, forward strand.
GATGGTTTGTCAAAAGCATCTGAACGCATTGCAGAAGCTCATTTTCCTGAACAGTATAAGAAGTATGCAGATGAGGTGCAAAAAAAACTCGATAACGATGTTGATTTTGCGGCGAAAAAGGCAAAGATGTTAGCGATGAAGGTGTCTGGTTAATGCAAACGAGAAAAGATTCCCGAATGGGAATTTTTTTTGTTATCAATGTCATTGACAAGACGGCTTTTTCGACCTAACCTTTCGTTGATCTTCTTCAAAAGATCTGCAGGAGAATCCATGTCCAGATTTTTTGTCTCTTTGGTGCTCTTTACGTGTTTGCTTGCTCCTTGCCAGGCGGAGGCAAAGTCGCCCAAGCGCAAACAAAATCCACAAATTGTGGTTGTGTCTGTAGATGCGTATCGTGAAGTTGTTGCGTGGTATCGCGATGAATTTGCACATCGTACAAGCGTTCAGTGGCTCATCGAATTCGAATACACGAAATGCACACAGGTCCCTGCTGAACGTTTGCGTTTTGTGAAACCTGAGTGCGAAAAAGCCATTCAGCAATCCGAAGATTGTTTGCGCCAGCAGGCGCGAGAGCAACGCGAAGGCATCGAGCCTGAACCACGCGAGTGTTGCAAGGAAGTGACGCGTCGGACAGAGCTTGAGGGACAATTGCACGCGTTGCAAGAAGATCTATCGCTTTGCGTAAAGATGACAACATCTCCCGTCGACACACAAACGAGTGCGTGGAACGTGTGCGCCGAGAAGCAATTTGAAGTGTTTGCGGACCGCGCAAAAGAATTTCAGACTCAAATCGATCAGATGACTGTCGCAGACAAAGATGATCAGATCGATTTGTTCAGAAGCATTCGAAATTACCTACTGAATCAAGTTGCGCAAGCGTGCGGAGAGATTCCAAAGCTTGGTGTCATGGATCGAGGAATCGGTGCGAATCGATATCATCCAACAGAACTTGAATATGCAGTGGCACTCTCTCAAGTCCTTACGGCAGAAATCCAAATAACGCCATTTGCGTTTGGCCTTGATGTCACGCCGATTCATTGGTGGACGTTCGAAGCTCCAGAAAGACCTCTTTTGCATCGCTGCATGATGCAGCGAGAGATTCTCGAAGGTGTCCCAATCCTTCGGGGTTGTCCGAACTACATTCTTGAACAGCTTTATCACAGTCCAAAAGTCACACCTTCTCCCAATCGAGCCTGAATATGCTCGGTTTTTTTTCTCCCCAAATTCTGCTACCCTGTGACCATATGCAAGAACAATCTGTCGAGAATCAGCCCAAAAAACCCTGCCATTTGTGCAAAGTCGTCCGAATCGTCTTTTTTCTCGCGATCGGATTTTTATTCGGGTTCGTTGTTGGGGTTTTGATGAAATAGTATGAAATTTCGTATTGTCATTCTCGCGGCCGGAAAGGGTACGCGCATGAAGCAGGATATTCCAAAGGCGTTGACTCCGGTTGCGGGGAAGCCTATTTTGCAGCACTTACTTGAGTCAATCGAAGCATCAGGACTCGAGATGAATCCTGTTGTTGTGATCGGCAAGGACTCGCCACGCCTTGGCGAAGTGATTGGTCGAATATGCTCGCACGCTGTTCAAGAAGAACAACTCGGCACCGGACATGCAGTTCGTTGTGCGCGAGAATCTGTTGAGGATGCAGATTCTCTTATCGTCCTTTACGGCGATCACCCATTTTTGTCTGCTTCGACATTGAATCATCTCGCATCTACACATCAGGATCGCGCTGCGCACGTCACAATGGCCACCACGACGCTGCCATCGACAGAAGGCTGGTACCAAGCGTTTGAGAAATGGGGACGCATCCTGCGTGATGAGAGTGGTCGTGTGATTGGAAACAAACAATTCAAAGATGCGAGCGAGGAACAAAAACAAATTCTCGAACGCGATCCGGCGTTGTTCTGTTTTAAAACGGATTGGCTCTGGGATCGTCTCGCGCAATTGAAAAATGAGAATGCACAAGGTGAATATTATCTGACAGATTTGATCGGCATGGCGTTTCAAGAAGGAATCGAAATTCCGACTGTATCGATTCCGCCGGAAGAAGCGATTGGGATTAATACGCCGGAGGAGAAGGAAATTGCGGAAGAAATTTTACGAAAACGTTATGGACTCGAGTCCTAAGTTGATCATCGTCGGCGGTTCGATTGCGACGGGGAAAACAACCGTGTCGAAATTTGTGGCAGAAAAAACGGGATTTGTGCGCATTGCTCTCGATGAAATTAAGGAAGCTTTGTTTGATGTTGGTGGATTTAAAGATCGCGCGTGGTCCAAAGAGATCGGAGCCGCGACGCATCCGGTATTTCGTCAGCTCATTCAAATGTATTTATCGCGCGGTGAATCTGTGATCGCAGACGCAACATTTATTTGGGCAGATGATCGAATCTGGCTGCAGGATTTTTCGAGCAAGCACAATGCTGAACTGATTCAAATTTGGATGACAGCGGACCCACAAGTTGCTCGACAACGATTTCTTGAACGATCACTTACAACACGCCACCCAGGACACTGTGATTCGATCGAGACCGTGATTAACGAATTTGACGAGCGTTATTTTTCGAAACGGATCGACCCATTACTGATGGACGTGCGGACGTGTGTGGTGGATACGACGGATGATAAGCCTATTGATTTAGGTGCCGTTATAAAATTTTTGAATGAATAAAAGAATGCTTTGACAGCATTCTTTTTTCGATTTAAGATCCTGGTGCATTACTCGTGGAGGTACAGATGCTTACATCAGAAGAGGTGGTCGCTGCGTTTCAGGAGAAACTCGTGATTGTCACAGATTTCTCGGACTATGATTTTTTGAAGCACTCGAACGCGCTCTCTGCAGTGCAAATCATCATTCAGCAAACAAGTCTTGAACTCATGAAACGTCTGAAAGCTGGCGAACGGCTCGATGATATTCATTCTGCGCTTGTTGCTATGGAACAACTTCTTCTTGAGGCAATAAAGATCATTCCGCCAATGTTCTTATCTGTGCTCACGGCAAACGGTTCTTCTGTAGGGCTCTTGCTCTTCATGGTGGAGCATGCCATGAGTCCGATCGTAACAGATGAGCCGAGTTAGGCTCGATAATTTCTTACACCGATTCAGTTGAATCGGTGTTTTTGTTTCCTCTGGTTTCTTTTGACTTCCTTTGTTATCCTTCCATCACTATGCGCTACATCACCGACTGGCACGTCCATTCCAAATATTCTCGAGCGTGCTCGAAGGATTTGGAGTTGCCAAAGATTGCGGAGTGGTGTGAACGAAAAGGGATTAACATCGTCGCAACAGGAGATTGGACGCACCCGAAGTGGTTTGCGCATCTCGAGGAGAATTTGGAGGAAGTACGTGAGGGAATTTATCGGGTGAAAGGGGTGAGGGGCAAGGGGCGAGGGGTTAGAGAGACGGAATTCATGCTTGTAACAGAAGTTTCACAAATCTATAAAAAAGGAGAACAGACACGTCGCATACACAACTTGATCTGGTCGCCGTCTCTTGAGATATGTCGAAGGGTGAATGAAGCGCTCGCTGCTCGAGGACTGAACCTTAAATCTGATGGTCGCCCGATTCTTGGAATTGATTCTGAAGCACTCTACAAGCTTCTTCGAGAGATCGATGAACGAATCATTGTGGTTCCCGCGCACGCATGGACGCCGTGGTATGCGATCTTCGGAAGTAAGTCGGGTTTTAACTCGATCGAAGAATGTTTCGGTGAGATGTCGAAGTATATTTATGCGATCGAGACGGGACTTTCGTCAGATCCGAAAATGAACTGGCAACTCTCCGCACTCGATAAAGTTGTTCTTATCTCGAACTCCGATGCACACTCGCCAAAGAATTTGGCTCGAGAAGCAAACGTGTTCGAGTTCGAACGTCCACCAACGTATTCCGACTTTGTGCGCGTTTTGCGAGAACAAGATCGAAACGCGTTTAAATATACAGTCGAATTTTATCCGGAAGAAGGGAAGTATCATGCAGATGGATGTGCGAGTGATGCATTTTGTTGTTCCCCTGAGGAATCTTTGAAGCTAGGTGACCGTTGCCCAAAATGTAAAAAGAAACTTGTTTTAGGCGTGCAACATCGTATTGATGAGCTTGCCGATCGTTCAGTGGATGTTGTTGCTGATCGAAAAATTCCATTCAAGTCAATTATTCCGCTCGCCGAGATTCTTTCGGAGATTTACGGAGTAAGCTCGACGAGCTCGAAGAAAGTACAAGCCGAGTATTTTAACCTGACGGATCAGATCGATGAGCTTACATTGCTTCTCGATACGCCGATCGAAACAATCGTTTCGATCTCGTCGGAGCCAACACTTGGCGAAGCCATTCGTCGCATGCGTGCGGGTGAAGTCTTTAAACAACCCGGATACGATGGAGTGTACGGAAAGATCACGGTCTTCGGTGAATCTCTTCAAAAGAAAAACAAACAATCAACAGTGAAATAAAATAAAAACTCTCTCGGCGCGTCCGAGAGAGTTTTTATTTTGCGTCTAACGCTTTTTTGCTTTCTTTGCTGCTTTCTTTTTTGGAGCTGCCTTTTTTGCTTTCTTTGCTGCTTTCTTTGGAGCTGCTTTCTTTGCTGCTTTTTTCTTTGCTGCCATATTATTAAATTTGCACCTCTGTTAGGTGTGAACAGAGCGTTGAGACATTCTCATCGGTGTCCGGTTAAAAATTACATGCTCGATCGAGCATCGCACATTTAGTGTGCGCTGAAAATCGTTTTCGTATGACGCGCGCATACTCCTCCGATCACTAATAATTATAATGCACTTAAAAAAAACTACAAGAGATTTTATACAAAAAAATATTTTTCTAAAATTTTTTTCTGACAAAATTTTTTTCTTTCTTGTGTGTTTATTTTTTTCTATTTTTTTTTAAATATTTTAATTATTTTTTGTAAGAAAAAAATAATTATCCTTCAATGTTTATGCGGTGATTTTATGTGTATACAAAAAATATTTTTCTTAGAATGTTTGTCTGATGTTTTTTTATTTTTTTCTCACACGCCACGCGCATGCGAACAAAGAAAAAGAGCCTGTGGATAACTTTTGGAAAAAAAGAAGGAAAATAGGATGATAAAGTAAAATACATCATCAAATAATAAAAAAATTCTCCACGTAACGTGAAGAATTTTTTGGTGGACCAACAGGGACTCGAACCCTGGACCCTCTGCTTGCAAAGCAGATGCTCTACCAACTGAGCTATTGGCCCTCATTCAGAGGTGGCAAAAGTTTACCAAAACCCCGAATTTGCGTCAATAGTCGTTTTAGGAGATTTTCAAGAGAATGGCGATCAGGACGATGAGCAGAATCACTCCAGCCCAGAAGGATAATCGATGTTCGAATGCATGATCGTCATTGTGGGAATGATCGCTCCGATCATGTTTGTGAGAATGAGACATAGATCTAGGTTCTCACGGCATTTGGTGGAGCTTTTCCACGAATGAACGTGAGAATATTTTTTGCAGCCGTCTCGCTCATGGCTTGGCGCGCTTCAATGGTTGCAGAGGCTGTGTGTGGCGTAAGGACGACATTTTTCATTTGTCGAAGCTCTTTGATGTCTTTTGGGTTCATGGCAATGAGCGGTTCGAATTCATAGACATCGAGTCCTGCACCAGCAATTGTTTTGTGACGAAGCGCTTCGATTAATGCATGTTCATCGATGATGGGTCCTCTTGCTGTGTTGATGATGAATGCGGTCGGTTTCATCATTTTAAATTGCTTTGCGGCAATTAAGTGTTGCGTGGATTTGAGCAGGGGAACGTGAATGGAAACAAAATCTGACTCTGCAAGGAGTTTTGGAAGTGTACGATACTTCGCTTTTGTTATTTTCTCGAGATCCATGTTTCGTACGACGTCTGTGTAAAGGACTTTCATTCCGAATCCATCGTATAAGCGTTTCACAACAGAGGAACCAATGCGACCCGTTCCGATAATTCCAATAGTTTTTCCAACAAGATCTGTTCCAAGCAAGAGTTTTGGTCCCCATGCATGATATTTTCCTGCGCGTGTAAACGCATCTGTTTCAACGATACGATGTGTGAGTGCAAACAAAAGGGCGATGGTGTGTTCTGCAACGGATTCATTTACGCGTTCATGCGGGGTATTTGTGACAACGATTCCGCGTTTTGCCGCTTCTTTCAGATCGATATTATCAAATCCAACTGCATAGTTTGCGATCATTTTGAGTTGTGGACCAGCTGCATCCATCACTTCTTTGTCGATTTTTTCGGTGAGGATGGAAAGAATAATGTCTTTTCCATGAACACGTTTCAAAAGTTCGCGACGTGGAATTTGTTGGTCACGTTCGTAGATCTCGAGGGAAACATTCTTGTTTGCTTGTAAAAGCTTGATTCCTACGTCCGGAATAGATCGAGTAACAAATAGTTTATAAGGCATATTAGGAAACGTTTATCTTTTTGATTTTTGATTCCGTTGGCCACGCGGTCAGCACACCTTTTTTCGCTCCCAACTGTTGAATGACAGATTCTGCGCTAATGGTTGCGATGCGAGCCGCTACGACAGGATCTTTAAATTTCATGAGCGCCGCCACAAATCCGGATCCAAAGGCATCTCCTGCGCCTGTTTTTGAAATACCTTTTGATCCAGAAGTGCCGAATTTGTGAATACCAGAGTCTTCGATCATGGTCGTACCACGAGATCCGTCTGTGATGAGTCGGATGACACCTTCTTGTTTGAACAAGGTGCAAAGTTTCTTCAAATTGGATTCACCTGTCAAAAGTTCTGCTTCTTCTTTATTTACAATGAAGACATCTACCAAAGGGAGAATCTTCGAAAAAGACTTCATCCCTTTCTTTAATTCACCACTTCCTGGATTCCAGGCGATTTTTACATGATGTGTGTGGGCGAACTCGACAATTTTTTTGGAGAGTTCCACATTTCCACCAAGAGACGTCAGATAAACCCATCGGGATTTACGAATGGCCCCCCAGTGAATATCTGCATCAGTGAACTTTGAGGAAACACCGCGGTAGACAAGCACGGTTCGTTCACCTTCCGGCATGGTGAGCAGCGTTGAATAAGCGGTTTGTCCGCCTTTAATGCGATTGATGTATTTTGTTTCAATGCGATACTTTACAAGATCTTCGAGAACATCACGACCGATGGAATCGTCACCAATGCGACAGGTGATCGCGGTTCGAAAACCAAGCGAACGAAATGTAGCGGCCGCATTTGTTGCGCCGCCGCCCGTTGTTGCAACGAATGTTTGAATTTCGATCTTTGCACCAAGCGGAACGCATTCCGCATGACCTCCCTCGAACGATTTGTTCGCAAGAGATTTAAATGCGTCTGATACTAAAAAAATATCGCGTGTCGCGGCGCCAATTGTAAGAACATCATGAAACATATACACATAGTATAGCGATTTTTTTTCATTGATGCGAGATCTGACGTGTGTTTATAAATGTCTGGTGACGAATTCTGGAAGTTTTTTATCGCAAATGCTGCTTGTATGAAGATTTGGAAATGTCGTGAGTGGAAACAAAATATTGTTCACTCCCGCCTGTTTGCTTTTACAGAGTCCAGCTCGCAAATGATTGCTCACGAGGGAAGAAAGAAGAAGTGTGGGATCCCACGGACAGTAAAGATGATGAAGCGTGACGTTTGTTCGAAGTTTTTTTGTTGCAGCAAGGTCTGATTGAACAAGAACGATTGATTTTATAGAAGATGGAAGGGTGAATTTTTCTAAATAATTTTGTAAGAGTGAACAACCCATAGAATGACAAACGATCATGGATGGCTTTTCTCGTTCAAGAAATAATTGTAGCGTTCTTTGAAGTTCGAGAGACTGTATGAGTTTGTATTCGTCTTGATACAATTGTTGAATCAAGAGGGGATTTAAAAGTTGCCAGGGTTTAACACGTTTCGCGATTCCCCAAGGAAATACGCGTGCTTCTCCGGTAGAAACCAATTCGTCGAATGCGGACATACTCGCACTCGGCCCAAAAGCTGGGCGCACAATGGGTGCGGTTAGGTGAACGGCAAATCCATGAAGCAAAACAATCTTTGACATAGTACGTACAGAGTAGCACGAAACAAAAAACTCGACGCGCATGCATCGAGTTTTTTGTTTTATCCTTTTCCACGACTTCCGAACATGTTCATTTTTTGTCTGACGACGAGGGTGATGAGATCTTTTGCTGGTCCGAGAATTTTTCGTGGATCGATTACTTCTGGATTTTCGGCAAGGAATCGTCGAACGCCTGCGTCGAATGCGATGCGAAGGTCGCTGTCGATATTGATTTTGTTAATGCCAAGAGAAACGGCTTTTCGAATGTGTGCGTCTGATACGCCTTTTGCGTCTTCGATCTTGCAGCCGTGATCGATACAGATCTTTTTTACATTTGCAGGGATTCCGGATGCGCCATGAAGAACGAGTGGAATATTTATAAGTTTTCGAATGGCTTGTAAGCGTTTGAAATCGAGCGCGGATGCTTCTTTAAATTTGTACGCACCATGGGATGTTCCGATGGCGATTGCAAGCGCATCACATCCGGTCTTTGCAATGAACTCGACCGCTTGTTCTGGATTTGTGAAGTGCGCATCGCGCGCTTCAACGGAAACGAAGTCTTCCATTCCGGCGATCGCACCAAGCTCTGCTTCAACAGAGATGTTCTTCTTATGCGCCATCTCAACGAGACGTTTTGTTGTTTTAATGTTCTCTTTGAATGGCAAACTTGAGCCATCGAACATAACAGACGTGTACCAACCGCTCTTGATCGCGCGCTCAACAAGTTTCACATCCTTCCCGTGGTCAAGATGAAAAACGACGGGGCGCTTTGATCGTTCTGCTGCAAGATGTACGAGTGTTCCAAGTTCGTCCATGCCCGCATATTCGATTGCACCTTCGGATGTTGAGATGATCACCGGTGATTTCTCTGCTTCTGCCGCAGCCATAATGGCCTGAATCATTTCGAGGTTGTTTACATTAAATGCTCCAACGGCGTAATGACCGCGTTTTGCTTTTTGGAGGACGGAGGAAAGAGTGACGAGCATATTACATTTTCTTTGGGCCAAACGATTTATGAGTGCGAACGTGTTTTAAAATATGTGTGTCTGACATAAGCCCATCTTGTGGACCAATTTTTCCAACAACTCCTGTAGAGTTTATTGCTCCCCATACAAGTGGATGTGTTTTGGAGTTTTTGATGATGGCTGCGATGAAACCGGTTGCAAATGCATCTCTCGCACCAATTGTTCCAACAACCTTTCCTGGAAAGATGGGGCAGTGAAGAAGCGTGTGGCCGTCAAAACTGTAAGATCCATTTTTTCCATCCGTAATGACGACGTATTGAGGTTTCAATTTCCAAAGGGCTGTTGCGAGGTGATGAATTTCACTGGAGGTTTCTCCGGTAATTGCTTGTGCTTCTTGAAGGTTCACAAACAAAACCGTTGTGCGTGCAATCAGATCAAACAATTCTTTTTTTCGATCAGCGATTTGGATGGTTCCTGGATTAAAGGCGAGTTGGGTTGAGGTTTTCTTGAGATGCGACACGAGTTCACGAAACATTTTTTCATAAGTGGCCCCCATTTCACCTACGTAGATCCATTTTGTTTTTGGGAAGGGTTTTGGAAACGTGTACATGCGCTGCGGGTGTGAAGCAAGAACCGTTCGTTCGCCCTTAAACATGAGTACCACCGAGTAAGCACTTGGGATATTTTTCATGGTTCGAATAAACTTGGTGGAAACGTTTTCTGCCTTGAGTTTTGTGTTCGCAAGATGATGTGTGCCATCTGTTCCCATGTTGCACATGACCGCTGTTTTTAATTTCATGCGTGCAAGCCCGACAGCAACGTTTGGGGCGCTTCCCGCTATTTGGGAGTCTACAACGTTTACGGTAATTTTCGCGCCGTATTCCAAACAAATCTGACATTCTGGCATTTTAAGTTGGCAACTCACACTTGCGTCATCTAGCATAACGAACGTATCGAGTTTGATGTCTCCAATGGTGATCACGTCAAAAGGCATAGGGTTTGTTTTCGGAGTGTGTGTTGTGGGCACCCCTTGATACGAATCAATGCGGAAATTATAGCACAAAAAACCAAGCGATTAAGCTTGGGTGAGTGTGGTCAGGATTTCTTCGATCGAGATGTTTGGAAGATCTGTGACATCGTTGTCGATGCCCCAGCAGCGTCCGGATCCGTAGGTGAAGGTACGATGTCCGGCGAATGCGGTTTCAAGTTTAGGAATGAGATCAAGAGAGATGTTGTTCACATACACCTGTCGACCACCGCGGTCTGCGATGATGATGGGGTGTTCTTCAAGTGCATCTTCAATGCTGCGATTCCCGATGGCGTACGAGACGCGCAGGTTGGATGTGGATGTACAGATAATGTAACCAAGTTGTTTACGTCGATTTTTCCAAACGAGACGTGAGGTTTTTGTGATCAGATCATATTCCGGAGTGATCTGACGATCCAGGAGTTCACGATACGCAAGCACGCGTCGCACTTCTTCCGGAGCGAATCCTTCCGAGCGCAACCCTTTTGTGTATCGATCATCCATAACGCCAATGCCGAGCACAAGGCGCGGATCAAATCCCCAGGCGCGTAAATCGTCATCCGTGATTTCCGCGAGCGCAAGAAATTGTTCGAGCGAACTTTTTTTCCGATTGCCATGTTCGTCGTGCACGCGATCCAGTCCGCTGTAGGTGTGGTGATCAATGATGATCACATTCAACCCATGACGACGCAATTGGTTTTCGGTCGCAAGTCCCGGAAGTTCTACGGTCCAAACGTCTGTTTTGCGAGACGCACGGACAAGTTCGAGTGCGCCGTTCTCACGTTCGAGTGATGCGCCATGTGGCTGTGAAGATCGAACAACAGTGATTCCCGCCGCAAGCGCGATGAGGAAAATCAATCGTGATTCCGCGTCATTATCGACATCGTACAAAAGAACATGATTCAGGTTTTTCATGAGGCGATCCTCCGCTTGCCGAGCCGGCAAGAACAAAAAGGTACCAAAAAACCATTGAAGGGTCAATGGTTTTGGGAAAGAAAAAATCGAGAGGTGAATCTCGATTAGGTGAGTACGGCAAGGAGTTCTGTGAGTAAAATAGGGGGGTCGTTTCTGTCGTTATCCGAACCCCAGCAACGACCGGCGCCGTAGGTGAACGAATATTTTCCGCGAAACGCATCGTTGAGTTGCTTAATGACTTCTGTACTTACATTGAGCACGCGTAATTTTTTGCCGCCACAATCGGAGATGATCATGGGTTCTTGGTCAAGTTTTCGTGCGTAGAAGTAAGAGTCTCCTATCACAGAGAGTGTTGCGATCGAGCCTGCGACTCCGAATGGATGATCTGATTGGAACACGGTGTAGTCACCAATTTGTGTTCTTGCTTCGTAAACCGCTTTTGCTGCTTCCGTTTTTGTGTCGTATTCCGGATCGAGTTGACGATCGAGTTTCTCGCGAAACTGAAAGACATGCCGAATGAGATCGTTCGAGTACTTTGCTTCGCGTAAACCGTTCACATAACGATCGTCGAGAATGCCGATCCCCTCGATGATCTTCCATCCATGGGATGCTTCGAATCCCATGAGACGAGCGAACCTATTGCAAAGATCTGCCTTTTCAAAATCTCTCAGTTCAAGCAGTTCCAGAAATTGTTCCAGTGAACTTTTTTTGCGCACGCCCGTTTCCGGATCATGTGCCCGATCAAGCGTTCCATACGTGTGATGATCAATGATCACGATATTGATTCCGTATTTACGCAGCTCGTTCTCGGTATACTCGCCGGGAAGTTCAACGGTCCACACGTGACGTTTTTCTCTTGCAAGGACGAGAGCGATCGCATCTTGTTCGTTGTCGAACAGCGCACCATGTGGCTGCTTACTGCGAATCGTGTCCATGCCGAGAATGAGCGCGATCAAGTAAATCAGTCGCGATTCCGGATCATTGTCGACTGTATACAGAAGAATCTTGTCGAGAAAGATCATGGGGTGAATCCTTTCTTGTCGAAGGGTGACAAGACAAAAAGGTACCAAAAAACCATTAAATGGTCAATGGTTTAGGGGTGTTATCGTTTTTTATTGGATCTTACTTGGAGATCTGGTTTTGTTCCGCCCCATTTACGTGGGGCTCTCGACAATGCTTCTTCGAAGATCTGTTTACGCATCATTATGCGGCGTTCTTCTGCGGCCTGCATGTGTGCGGGAATCTTTGAAACCGCTACGCCATGTTTGCGATCAAGGACGCGTACGACAGCAAGAGCAATGAACGGTGCCGTAAGTCCAAATGCTTCAAGGACTTGCGCAGGTTCTCCGGATTCGCCGTATTGGTTTTGTGCACCGACGCGTTCGACAGGAACAGGGGTTGTGAGTGCGAGTGTTTCGCATACGATGCCCGCGAGACCTCCGTGAGTTTGTCCTTCTTCAATGGTAACGATCGCACCCGTTTCTTTTGCGGCCGCGATCAGTGTCTTCTCATCAAATGGTTTGATGGAATGCGCATTGATGACGCGACATTCAATTCCGTGTTCCTTCGAGAGCGCATCTGCGGCGAGGAGTGCTTCGTAAAGTAATGGACCGGCTGCGACGAGTGTTACATCATTTCCGAATCGATATACTTCTGCACGACCGAGTTTGAATGGTGTTTTTTCTGTTGTAAAAACAGGCGTCGCTGAACGGGCAAATCGGAAGTAAAATGGACCAACGAATTTTGCCCCCGCCACAGCGGTTTTGCGCGTTTCAATGGCATCACACGGAACTTCTACGGTCATGTTCGGCATGGCGCGCGTCAGAATAATATCTTCAAGCATTTGGTGTGTTGCGCCATCAGGTCCGACAGAGAGACCAGAGTGTGCGCCCGCAATTTTTACATTGGAGTTTTGGAGTGCAATGGTTGTTTTTATTTGTTCCCAGTTTCTTCCGGGGGAGAATGCTGCGTAGCTTGAGATGAAGGGGACTTTTCCGGCCATGGATAATCCGGCGCCTATGGAAGCAAGGGCCTGTTCTGCAATTCCCATTTGAATAAATCTTTCAGGAAAGACCTTCTTGAACATGTCTGCCCGTGTGGATTCTGTGAGGTCGCAACAGAGAACAACAATATTTTTATCTTTCTTTCCTGCTTCCACAAGTCCTTCTCCAAAACCGGATCTGGTTGGAGTTTGTTTGAGATTTTTTGTCTCAAAAAGATTGCGCACAAGAAACATGGCTGGATTCAATCCTTTTTGTAATGGTGTTGTGCGCATATTATTCGTGCTCGGATTGAATTTTTCCCCAGAGTGTTCGGAGTTCATTGATGGCGTCACCCGCCTCTTTGCCTTTTGCCGGAGGTTTTCCGTGCCAGGTAAAATCATATTCCATAAAGTCTACGCCGTAGCCTGGGATTGTGTCTGCGATGATGACAGAACACTTATCGCTCACTGCTTGTGCGCGCTCAACGCCATTTACGAAATCTCGTATGTCATTTCCCGCGCATTTGATCACGTTTAATCCGAATGCTTCGAGTTTTTTATCGAGTGGTTCAAGGGGCATGATTTCTTCTGTTCGACCATCGATCTGTATATTGTTGCGATCAATAATATAGGTGAGATTGTAAAGTCTGTTTGCACCCGCAAATTGAAATGCTTCCCAGCATTGTCCTTCATCAAGTTCACCGTCTCCCATACAGCAATAAACGCGCCATGGCGAGGCATCCATCAGTCCTGCGTAGGCAATTCCAGCCGCTTGAGAGGATCCCTCGCCGAGTGGGCCAGAGGTTGTTTCAAGTGCGGGCATCCACGCGTGTTCTGGGTGACCTTGAAGAGGAGAACCTAGTTTTCTGAGGGTCATCATGAGTTTCTTTGGAAAATACCCTGCGTGCGCCATGGTTGCATAACGAATAGGAACAATATGTCCGTTCGATAAAATAAGGCGATCACGATCTTTCCAGCTTGGACGTTTTGGATCGTGGACCATGACGTGAAAATACAGAGCGGTAAAAATATCTGCCATCCCAAGAGGGCCAGCAGAGTGACCACTCCCAGCTTCTACAAGCATGCGAATCAGATCTTCGCGAATCTCTGAAGATTTCTTTTCAAGAGATTTTAATTTTTTGTCATGCAGGTGAAGAGGTTGACGAACCTTTGGACCAAGAGAGAATTTCAACATAGTGATGACATTGTAGCAGGGGAACGGGAATCGGGGCTAGAGGAGAAAACAAAAACGAGATTCTTGCGAATCTCGTTTGGTTTCTATTGGATGGTCAATGATCCTGTTGCTGTGCCGTAGGTGTCGTGGAAGCTGTAAGAGTTTGCACTCTTAAACTTCTTTGAGAATGTGTCACCTGGGTTCAGCGTTCCTGTTCCCCAGTCACCCGTTGCTTCACTTGCATTATGTTTCATCGTTCCGTTGTTGACGAAACGTACAACTCCTCCGACAGGAATCGTAATTGATGCTGGTGAATAACCGGTGTCTGAAATGGTTACGACTGTTGCTGCGCTCAAGGCTTTGTCTACGTTGATGTCATCTGCTTCTTTTGCTTCTGCTTCTGGAGAGAACATAGATGCGTCATCGATGGTTCCGCCAATTTTGTAGTTGGAGAAGAATCCATCTGGTACGTCATCAATCATTTTGTTCCACTTTGTTCCGTAAAGCGCTTTTGCCACGGCTTCAGAACCAATGGCGCGAATGAGTCCACCTTTTGAAATCACGTATACGCGTGGATCTGAATTGATTTTGATCATTTTTGAACCTGGCTTGTATGTTACGTTTCCGCCGATTTGGATTTTGGTCAAATCTGCATCTGTCACCCATTTAACGGTTGCAAAGTCTTTGTACCAAGTAAAGTAGGTGCGGTCGTTTGGAAACACGTAACGGAAACCGTCTACTCCATAGTAATAAACAGCGGTAAAACTTTGTCCGCGAATGAGATCTCCTGGCTTTAAGCTTGAGATAGACGTGTAGGTTGCTGCTTGCGCAGAAGGAGTCATGATGGCAGTTGCAAATAATGCAGAAACTGCAAGCATGATGGACGCACTGATCAAAACGAGACGTTTCGTCATAAGAAAAGGTCAATTATGAATGTGACAAGTATAGCACAGACCGAATGGGGCGAATAGGTTGAATACGTGTATAAACGAAGCTTATTTATTCCACAATGATTGTTCCTGTCATTTTTTCTTTCGGATCGTAGATGGAGAAGTAGGTCCATGTTCCTTTCATAGCAGGATAAAGGCTGAATGTGTCACCTGGTTGCATGGTTCCGGAACCCCACACATGATCCCACTCGGTTGCGGAATGAAGGGATGGTCCGTCATTGATGAAGCGGACCGCGTGACCAAATGGAAGGTGGATGGTTGGAGTGGAATACCCAGCGTCTGTGATATGGATCACGGTTGGAGCAACAAGTCCTTTGTCATCGTTCACAGAGGCAACTTTTTGTTCTGACATTGGAGAGTACATGCTTGCTAGATCAATGCGGCCGCCGATGTGATAGTTTCCAAAGAATCCATCTGGAAGATCATCGATCTTTTTGTTCCACGTATTTCCGTAAAGTGTTTTTGCGACCTCTTCTGATCCGATTTCTCGCAATAAGCCTTTGGTTGAAACGGCGTATACGCGTGGATCTGAATTGATTTTGATCATTTTTACTCCTGGCTTGTACGTGACGTTTCCACCGATTTGAATTTTGGAAAGATTGTCGTCAGACATCCATTTTACGGTATTAAAGTTTTGGTACCAGGTGAAATAAATTTTGTCGTTTGGGAAGACATAACGAAATCCATCTGCGCCGTAGTAGTACACGGCCGAGAAAGATTGTCCGCGCACGAGATCTCCGGACTGAATGGAGGAGAGTGGAATGAGCGTAGCTGCATGTGCTGTTGATGCAATTAAACACAGGGCGGCTACAAAAATTGCGACGATCATGTTCTGTGTGAACGAAAGAGGTTTTGTCATAAACCTAACTGTTATTGCAGGAGTTGCGTTAAACGTTGCAACTCTGCGGTTGGATGTGTGTTTTTGAAGATTAAAGATCCAGAGACAATTCGATTCACGCCCGCTTCAAGGAATTTTGGAATGAGTTCTTCTGTAACACCACCATCCATTTCAATGATCAAATCTGGTCGATGATGTTTTGCTTGTTTAATTTTATCAAGAATCGCGTCGCCCTCAAAGGGTTGGCCCATGGATCCCGGATGAACGCCCATAACCGTGAGCTGATCAATCATATGCAGAACTTCCTCGATTTCTTTGAGTGGTGTCTCTGGGTTGATGGCCATTCCAATCTGAAGACCAAGAACATCTTTCACATACGCTGCGACCGCACCATCCGGGCGATGCATTTCTGCACTCACAATGGCGCGCTTAAACGTTGGAACATGTTTTTGAAATGCTTCAATGATTGGAATAGGGTTTTCGACCATCAAGTGCAGTTCGATCTCCACTTTTGTCGACAGCTGTCCGATTGCGACCGGATCGAACCAGGAAATGTGAGGAAAAAGGGTTCCGTCGAGAATATCAATCTGAATCAAAGAACAATCGTTCTCGACTTCACGAAGTTGTTTTTCGAATTGTTGTTCGGATTCTACAAGGAATGCGGGGACGATTTGTTTCATACTATATTTCCTCCCCTCCTTCACAAGGAGGGGATTGAGGGGTGGTCGCAAACAAAGCAGACCGTTTATTAATTTCTTCCAGAATTGTTTCAATGACAGCTGTAATATTATTCATCACATCAAGATTTGTGAATCGAAGCGTTTTAATATTATTTGAGCTGATAAACATTTCACGTTCTTTGTCATAGACTTCTGCTTCGGCGGTGAAATGTGAATCACCATCTACTTCGATTGCAAGTCTGAGTCTTCGGCAATAGAAATCGAGAATGTAATGTTCGATTCCGAATTGGCGACGGAATTTTTCTTTTAGTTGACTTCCTTTTAAATGTTTCCAGAGAACCTGTTCTGCTTGTGTTGCATTGTTTCGTAACAATCTTCGACGATCGGTTTGGAGTTTGTGATTGTAGAATGTGCCCATAGGTTTGCGATGTGCTTGTAGTGCGACCACCCATACGACCACCCCCTAACCCCCTCCTTGTGAAGGAGGGGGGATCTAGAGTCCAAATTCTTCATTTTCAATCTGCGTAACCTTTTCAAGTCGTCGTACATGGCGTTCTGCTCCGGAGAACTCTGTGTTGAGCCAAGCGTCAACCACTTTTTTTGCGTCATCGATGGTCATGAAGTGGGCTGGGAGACAGAGAATGTTAGAGTTGTCGTCTTCACGAGCTGCGCGGGCAGACTCTTCATTAAACCCTGTTGCGGCGCGTGCACCTTTTACTTTGTTTGCGACGATGCAGATTCCGGCCGAGGATCCACAAATGACAATTCCGTGTGAGTTTGGGTCATTCACAACGCGTTTTGCAACCGCGTAGCCAAAATCTGGATAATCATCATTTTGAACAAGGTTCGAGTTTCCCATGTCTACCACGCGGTATCCTTCTTCTTTTAACATATCCTCTAAAGCCGCTTTCATCTTCCAACCTTGGTGATCTCCGCCGATGTAAATGGTTTGTTTTTGCATATGTAATGTATGTATCACGCTCGTAGGGGAGGGTCGTGACCCTCCCGCAAATATGAATCAGATACGTACAAGTATACAACAAAACGAACGCAAGAACCCCCTCCTTAATGAAGGAGGGGGCAGGGGGTGGTCATGAGCGAAGCGAATCCATTGACAAAATCGCTATTTCATGATATTTTTGCGTGTCGTTTGTGTTCAAAATAAGCGACGAAAGTAACTGCTGGCTTGAGAGGTCGTTATGACAGAGGTGCGTTTAAGCGGCAATTTTGTTGACGGCACCTATGTTGAGTACGAGTCTGGACAGGCCTTCCAAAAGGAAAATCCACTTCGCGCAAAGATTCGGCAAATCGAGGAGCAGGGTAGATTTTTCAAAATTTACGTTGAGGGGAGCAGTCTCTGCTACTCAGACACACTGTTCCATCGTGCGGTTATTTGGGAATACGAAGGAGTGTTTTACATTCGTAGTGGCAGTGAAAGTTTCTGTATTGCGATCGCACCCGAAGGTGTTTCGATCCCGAGAGTGGAACAACGTTCGTTTCAAGTCGCCATCTGATTTTTCTCGCGCGGGGCGGGGAAGATGATTCGCCGATCAAATAGGAGAAGACGATGTCGAACAACCAAGATCCACTGCGATTTCCGGGTGATGAAAGTGGTTCGCCAACCGGACAAGCAATCGTTCAGGCGATCGAGAAGCGTCTTGCTGCATCCGGCATGCCTGCGGTAGATGATGCAAATTGTCTGATCGTTGCATGTGGTGATACGGAAATTCCGGTCATTCTGGATCTCGGATCTGGTGTGACCGATCTCAGCGAAGCGTTCCTGTGTGGTCTCCCACCGTATGATCCAAGCCTGACCTGCGAGCAGGATCCGAAAACGGGTGAGATCGTTGTCTTCAAAGATGGAAAGGAAATCCGCCGCGAAGTGAGTGAACTCGCACCGCCACTCCCTTGGACCCCCGAGCTTCAGCGACTGCATGAAGCGATGGTTGCCGAAAATCTTCACCCATCGGCGTGTTATGACTTCGTGCGCGATGGCCACTTCGGCTATCCATCGACCTTCAAGGGTTCGGATGTTCCGCCCAAGCACGTCACGGTCGAGCATTATTGCCCACCTGACGACAAGTAAGCCCTTACAGACACTCCTGGTGTCTGTTTTTCTTTGTTTACATTGACGTAATGATGAATTTATGAGAGTTTATGCCCTTGTCGTAGCAGATTTCCGACAATGATACAGGAGGTTCTTTTGAGTGATCGTTTGATTGTTTCTCTCGACGTTGCCTATGCAAACGGCCAGGCGTACGGCGTTGCCGTTGGTTTTCGCGATTGGTTGGATAACACACCACTCTTTATTGAATGCGTCGCCGATTCAATAGCGAGCGATTATGTGTCCGGAGAATTCTGGACGCGCGAAGTGCCTGTTTTACGAAAGCTCATTGATCGCATGAAACCGCATGAAGGTCGTCGCATTTTTCTTGTCGATGGCTATGTCTGGCTCGATGCAAATGGGAAGCGAGGTATTGGAGCGGTGTTGTGGGAGGATATTCTACATCGAAACGATACGGTCATTGGGATCGCAAAAACTTCCTATCGTGATGCGCCGCACATTGAAGTTCTTCGCTGCGACAGCAAGAAACCACTCTTTGTTACTGCGGCCGGCGTTGATCCGCACGTTGCTGCACAGGCGATTCGAAATATGCACGGGGAGCATCGCCTTCCAACACTCATCAAATGGACGGATACATGCACGAAAGACTTGGTGGTTGGTCGTTCAGATTCTCTTAGGTTCTAGGATCCATTCCGGATCCTTTTTTGTTTGATTGATTCATTGACAAAATCGCGATTTTCGAGTATGATACTCGGTTCATTTATGACATGTTTGTGTCATTTGAATACGGAATCTAACGATTCCTATAGTATCTGTTCGCACATCAGTTCAAATGTGCTCCGCCTTTTCCATTCGGTTTATAGACCTCTTGTTATCAAACAACATGGTCGCCGAAATGAAGAAGGTTGTTTGGTTCCAAAAACCCAACAATACCTGCGCGGGACGCGTGGGGAAGAGAGTGGTCATGTCCGTGAAGTCTTTGCTTGAAGCGAGTTTCTCAAAACAAAAGCACCACCGAAGTCTCCGTGACGCGAAAGTGTTATCGAGACAGACGGAACGTGCGAAGGTTCGCGAAGCGTGTCGTAAGACGCGCGGTGATCCGGAAGGTGATTGGTTCATGCATTTGGAGTGCGGTGGCGGAATGATTCGTGCAACGAAGTTCAGTCGTTATCGTTCCTCATCGCGCAGTGATCTCATCAAGCAGTTTTTTATCTCACGCGTTGGTAAGCATGTCGATGATGTGATGAAAGAGCTGCACGCCAAACTCGGGTACTCCGATATGGCGCACCTGTTCTGGCTTGAGATGCGAAGCCGATTCGAAGTGAAAGATCGACTGTTTGGCCACACGCCAAGCGTGGATTATCACAACGTTTGCATCGTCCTGAGCGAGAACGGAATTTTGACGCGTAAGGATCTGATCGAAAGCTGAATGTTCATTTTTCTGGGACTCATTACTTGGGTCCTTTTTTGTTTGCCTTTTTTTGGCTCAACTGATAGTCTTTTTAGGTATGAAATCGATGAACGCCATTATTGCGCAAATCATTATTGCGAAGCCATGAACCCATGAGCCAATATTGTCATCGAACCTAAAAAGGATGTAATATCGGCTCTAAACAGAGCTGATTTTTTTCCGTGTCATTGCGAGCGGAGCGAAGCAATCTTTTCGATACGGAGCGCAGATTGCTTCGTCGTCGGACTCCTCGCAATGACACAAATATTAAACATTTCGTCTATGACTTTCCCCGAACAAGAAAAACAAACGTTGGAATTTTGGAAACAAAATGAGATTTTTAAAAAGACCCTTGAGAAACCTGCACCGCATGGTTCCTATGTTTTTTATGATGGCCCACCGTTTGCGACAGGGCTTCCACATTACGGTCACATTCTTGCGTCGACGATCAAAGATGTGATTCCGCGCTATTGGACCATGAAAGGATATCGCGTCCGTCGCGTGTGGGGTTGGGATTGTCATGGGTTGCCAATTGAAAATATCGTTGAGAAGCAACTCAATATTTCTGGAAAGAAACAAATTGAAGAGATGGGAGTAGATGTGTTTAACAACACGTGTCGCTCTGCGGTTCTCACGTATGCGGGTGAGTGGGGAAAGACGGTTGAACGCATTGGCCGATGGGTTGACTTCGAAAACTCGTATAAGACCATGGACACAAGTTATATGGAATCTGTGTGGTGGGCGGTAAAACAAATTCAAGAAAAAGGATTGTTGTACGAAGGACGAAAAGTGTTGTTGTATTGTCCACGTTGTGAGACTCCAATTTCAAATTTTGAAGTCGCGATGGATAATAGTTATAAAGATGTAACGGAAGAAACAGCGACGGTAAAATTCCAAATTAAAAAATCTAAACTCGAGTTGCCTGAAGGAACTTCGATTCTCGCTTGGACGACAACGCCTTGGACATTACCAGGAAACGTCGCGCTCGCGGTTGGGGCGAATATCGACTACGTTCTCGCGAAGAAGGGCGATGAGCATTTCATTCTCGGAAAAGATTTGGTGACCAAGGTTCTCGGTTCAGATGTCGAAATTATAATGGAAATGAAGGGAAGTGAACTTAAGGGGATCGAGTACGCGCCACTCTTCGAACTTCCAGCTGTCGAGAAGACGGGAAAGAAAGCGTATTACGTGACGACTGCGGACTTTGTCACAACGGAAGATGGAACAGGAGTTGTGCATACAGCCGTGATTTACGGAGAAGATGACTTCAATCTTGGATTGAAGATCGATTTGCCAATGGTGCCAATGCTCGACGCACAAGGGAATTTCAATGACGATGGTCCTGAATTCGTTCGTGGAGAATATTTTAAGAAAGCAGAAAAGCTTATTAAGAAAAATTTGGAAGAGCGCGGACTTTTGTTTGATCGCAAACAATTTACGCACAGCTACCCACACTGTCACCGCTGTTCGACCGCCCTTTTTTACAATGCGATTCCTGCATGGTTTATTAACGTACAAAAAATTAAAGCACGTCTTCTCGAACTCAATCAAGATATTAATTGGTACCCAGATCACTTGAAGAATGGACGATTTAAAAATGGATTAGAGACCGCACCGGATTGGAATATTTCTCGTAACCGTTATTGGGCAACGCCGTTGCCAATCTGGAAATGTGATGAAAAAACATGTGACGGAATTGCATTTGTTGGAAGTGTAGATGAACTTCGTGCGCGCGCAACAAACTTTGCAGAAGTATATGGTGAGGAAAAAGAACTTGAGAAGATTGATTTGCACAAACACAAATGTGATCTCATTACGTTTGCGTGTGAGAAGTGTTCGTCAGCCATGCATCGCATTCCAGAAGTGATCGATTGTTGGGTTGAATCTGCCTCAATGCCATTTGCAGAATTGCATGCACCATTCGAGAATCAAGAACTTTTTGAAGATCGTTTTCCCGCGCAATTTGTTTCTGAATATATTGCCCAAACACGTGCATGGTTTTATGTGATGCACGTGATGGGAACCATTCTCTTTGACAAGGCTCCGTTCCAGAATGTTGTGACAACAGGAAATGTCTTAAACGAAAAACGTGAGAAGCTCTCGAAGTCCAAGATGAACTATACAGATCCGGATATTCTCCTCGAGAAATTCGGTGCGGATGCGTTGCGTTTCCACTTGATGACATCGACCGTGATGAAAGGAGATGACGCTGTCTTTTCTGATCGAGAGGTTGATGATGTTGTGAAGAAAGTGTTGAACCTCGCGTCGAATGTGCTTTCGTTTTACGAACAGTACAAAGATAAAATTGAAGTATTTCCGATTGTTTCTCGAGAGAATGTTTTGGATGTATGGATCCTTGCACGACTCGATGAACTCGTAAAAAAAGTAACGGAAAACATGGATGCGTATGACACGGTTCGTGCAGGACGCGCAATGCGTGCATTCATCGACGACATGTCGACGTGGTATCTTCGACGTTCACGTGATCGATTCAAAACGGAAGACGATGATTCGCGTTCGGTGATGACGACACTTCGTCATGTTCTGCTCGAACTCTCGAAAGTCATGGCACCGTTTACACCATTCTTATCTGAACATATTTATAAGACCGTTGGCGGTACTCTCGAGTCTGTACATCTTGAAGTATGGCCGGAGGTGCAGATAGCGAATCAGGCGGTTCTCGAAACAATGGGAACAACACGCGCACTCGTTTCGCGTGCATTGCAACATCGTGCGGACGCAGGAATTCCTGTTCGACAAGTGTTGAACGAAGTATTGATTCATCTTCCAAGCGGAGAACTTGATGACGCGTATCGATCATTGATTGCCGACGAAGTGAACGTGAAAACTGTTGTTGTCACAAAGGGTGACGAACTCGCGGCGTTTCTCGATTTGAAGTTAACTCCCGAATTGGTTCGAGAGGGAACAGTGCGTGAAATCGTTCGCCATATCAATGATCTTCGTAAGAAGTCAGGACTCACGATCAACGATCGCATTGCGATTTATGTATCGGGAGATGAACAAATTAAATTAGCTGTCGAAGAACACAAACAAGCTCTGCTCGATGGAACCCTTGCAACAAGTGTGCGTGTCGATGGCGGTGTGCCTGAGATTCAAGAGGCGTTTCGGGCGAATGAGTTTGATATGGTGGTAGGGTTTGAGAAGATCTAAAAAGAAAACAGACTCATGATGAGTCTGTTTTTTTCTTATGCTTCTCGATCTTATTCATTCCATGCTACAATTCACTCACTATGGCAACCGATTTTTTCAAACTCCTCACCTCCCTCGGTCTTTCCAAAACAGAAACGCAAGTGTACCTTGCGAGTTTTGAACTTGGACCAACGTCCGTTCAAGAAATCGCAAAGAAAGCGCGCATCTCACGCACGGCTGCGTATGAAGCCATCGAGTCTTTGCAAAAGCGTGGATTGCTTTCCAGTTTTCTCCGTGGAAAGAAACGTTTCTTTTCGGCAGAAGAACCAGAACGCGCATTCAAACACTTCAAAGATTCTGTCACGGACATGACGTCTAAACTTGATGATCTTCAACGATTATTGCCAGAGATGAAAATGCTCGGCGGAAGCGAGCGTCCCGCGGTGCGATTTTATGAAGGACGTGAAGCGATTTTCTCTCTCTTTAATGACCTTGCGGATTTAAATCCAAAACAGTTAGATGAAGTTTCTAACATGGATGACGTGTTTGAAAAATTGGATAATGATTATTTGCAGGAAGTGAGAAAGGTGGTTGACCCGTCAAAGATGAAAACACGCATCTTGCACAGAGGATCTTTAAAACGTGAACCACGTCCGCACGTTGAATATTGTGAACTCTCAAAAGACCTCGGAGATTTTCATGGAGACATTTGGATTTACGGAAACCGTGTTGCGTTTGTTGCGTTCGTTGGAAAAGTGATGGCGGTCATCATTGAAAGCCAACCGTTTGCAGATACGGCACGTGTTCTCTTCGCTGCCGCATGGATCAATAGTAAAAAATAAGGTGAAACCCTGATGTTGTATCAGGGTTTTTTGTTTTGAAAAAAGAAAACAACATCCGAGAGTGGATGTTGCGAGAGAGTCTGTGTGGCTGTGATCGTTTGGGCATCACTTGGATGCGTTGCAGTTCGGGAACCTACCAGAAGGTGACGCGTGACACCGCATACGACAAGTCGTTTCCCGCGTGAGCGAGGCGTGCTTGCCGTTGCGGGCCGCGTTCTGATTACCCTGCCATAGGGCACCTCCGGATTAGGGTTTGAACCGCTCCTTCGAATTCGCGTTCGCAGATTGCGCGAGCGAAGTCGACGTGTTGCGCGCATGGGATCCATGCAAGACAGCTTGAGCGCGCAGCGAGGATTGTGGTGTCTTCGGACTTGATGTCATCGGACCACAATCGTTGCAATCACTTGGCATGGCGGTTGACCTCTTCCTTCGGTATGCCTTTTGCAAGGCGGTTGTTTCGCACTGTCCAATTGACTAGATACCAGCTCTGCGTGTGCAGAGGCAGATGTTTGTGTGGGCTAGCCGTTCATACGGCCTCCTACGTCGAGGATCGGACTTCGATCTCGATAGATTTGCAAGAGCTTTGTTGAAAACCAGCTTCACCAACCCGTTGGTATGGCAGTCCGTTGTTAAGCGAACGCGGTACTCTATCATAATATGCGTTTCTTGTCAAGGGTTTTGTCAGAACATGTCAGACAGTTTATTTTTTTGAGGAAAATATTGTTTGTTTGAGATTACTTTACATTTTTCTTCTCTCAATTTAGCAATATAGTGTCTATATGCGTTGTATCCCTTGACAAGATCAAAATGCTATGATAGTCTTGTCTGTTCGATGATCGCTGACAGATTAGCGAGAGTCGAATAAGTAGTTTGTAGCTCGTAGTTGGCCGTTTAGCTGTAAATGCTCTCTGCCAAATGACGAACTTCGAACTACAGGCTACTTACACAAACGTTTCTGCTCTGTCCGTTGAACAATCCCCCTGAATCCTGTTGATATACCGTGATTTATCACGATCCGATTGCGAAAACGACCCGGTGGCGTGTAGGAGAGAACACGATTACGCGTTTGTTAGAACGAAATTTGGGGGCTTTTCGCCCCAGAAACCTGATTCGTTGCAGCTTTGGTTCCCCAGCCAAACGCATACGAACCAGATTTCTGGGGAGAAGGCCTCTTCCAGAGGGGAACACGATACGGAGCGCCCCTAAGCTCCATGCCTTACCAACTTTCGTCCGTTGACCACACAAACGTCCGCTTGTCCTTACCATGATTGTTTCAGCAGTCATGGACGAGGAGAGGGAAAGGTTGTGTGTAAGGACCGTCCTGGTGGGGTTTCATCAAAACTTGGCTGTTGAACGTTCTTGGAAATCCTTGAGAGGGTCGGATACCTTCATTGAGGCAAATCCAGGAGCACAAAGAGGCTTTCAGAAGCTGCGGGCCGAATGACGGGGTTTCATCAAATCACATCGCTTGTCTTGATCTTGGGTGTTCTCACTTCGGTGGGTTCACTCGAGCAGAGCCTTGTCGATCCCTTGATGCAAATCAAGGTACCTCGCCTGCAGTTTCTCTCCTCAACCTAAGAACGACTTGTGGAGTCGCCCTGCTGTACGAAGTTCGTGTAGCGAATGTGTGAAGCGAGCCGCTGAAACGGTTTGTGGAGCATAACGTGCAGAAGGAGTGCACGATCCCACCCGGGAGTTTGGGCCGACAGGTAGGGTTTCATCACCATCACGAAGAAACGGCCTTGCCGACTTCTCGCGTCACAAGCGCGATACCTCGCCCAGCTTAAGGCTTATGGACGGCTCTGTAGTAGTCGCCCACGTCTAAGCAGGAGAGTACGTACTCCTGTTGCCCAGACAAAGGTTGTTGTGATCCAAGATCGAGTATCACCTGTGGGTGAGTCGATAGGACAAACAATTACGTTGCAGGGATCCCGTGGCTGGGGACATGCAATCAGGAGTGTGCGCACACTCCATCTACCCGGTCGTTTCTGATGGCTTGTGGAAGCCGTCGTTCCTGTATGCCTCCACGGATGGGAAGGCAAAGGGATAAAGGTGTGTGTCTCCGTGTGTTCCGACTCATGTACGCTTCCATAGATGGGAAAGCGGGTGAGCAGGAGTAGCGCTTCTCGCTCTCAAGAGGAAACACAGACACGCATCATCCACACTCTTTTTCTTGAGCAAGCATTCCGAACTCATCCTTCGTTGATGTGCTTGCTCTCTCTTTCCCCACAGACAAAAATTCATTTGTCTTTGGAGAAAGAGTGACAATCAAAACTGGGGTTTGTGCCGAAAGGCGCCCCGGTTTTTTGTTACTCATTTTGTCGGCGTGCCGACTCGTCCAGGAGGACCGAATGAATCTTTCCACCCACATGTCCGCTGTTGCCGTTCGTCACAACCATCATGGTGTGCCGACCTTTGTGCACGGCCTGCGTGATCAGGTTCGCAACTTCCTGCGTACGGGCACCCTCACGGGAACGTTCTACGTGGGTGCGTTCGAACTCTCGAAAGAGATGATCGATGTGCTGCGGCGCTTCGGCGAGCAGGATCCGGTCGCCCTCTCGGAGGAAGCGATCAGCGCACGTGAGGAAGGGTTCATGCGGACACTTCCGGTTATCGGGGCGGTGGTGCTGTCGGGTCTCCCGAACAAGCAACTGTTTCGCGAAACGTTTACGCGCGTGATCAAGATCCCTCGGGACTTGGTCCAGTTCGTTGAGATCTGCAAGTCGGGAGCAATTCCGGGTGTGCATGGTTTCGGTGGCTGCCGCGTTGACGCGGCACGTGCATGGATTGAATCCATGAGCGAGTTCCATGCGGTCAAGGGCGCGAGCTCAAAGACGATGGCGCTGCGCGATGTGGTTCGTTTGTCGCACCCCAAGCCTCGCGATCAAAAGTCGCGTGAGCTCCTTGGCTGGCTTTCGGGCCATGTCCTCGGCAAACGCGTTTCCGAAAACGCGATGGTGGTGGCGCTCGAAGCGCTCAAGCGCACGAGCAATCCGGCCGAACAAGCCGCGCTCATTCGGCGAGCCCGTCTGCCTTACGAGGTTGTGACGGTCGCCGTGTCGAATCCGAGCCGCGAGGTTTGGGTGGAACTGCTTCGCAACGCTCCGGCGTTGAACTTGCTCATGAACCTGATGACGTTCACGCGTCACGGAGTTTTCTCCGATCAGGAAAATGTCGGAATCGCGTGCGAGAAGCTGTCTCGCCCGGACGCTCTGCGTTCGGCTCGCGTCCTGCCGTTCCAGTGCTATCGCGCCTGGAAGATGTACGCCGAATTGCCGGACGCAGATCCTCGGATCCTGGCCGCGTTGTCGGATGCACTCGAGCATTCCGTTTCGAACATGCCGCTCTTCGGAGGTCGTGTGTGTCTCGCCCCGGATGTCTCCGGTTCGATGCGTTTGTGTTATACGAACGAGAAACGATCCATTTCGGCGGCGGAAGTCTCCGGAATCTTCGCGGCGGGCCTGCTCAAACAGTGTCCCAATGTGTTGGTGCTTCCTTTCGAGGGGCATGTGGTCGATGTTTCGCTCAATCCGCGTGACGCTGTTCTCACGAACGCTCACAAGATCTCGTCGCTCGGCGGTGGCGGGACTTCGTTGTCTGCGCCCGTGCAGCGTCTCATCCAGACGCGCGACAAGGTCGATCTGTTCGTCGGCATCACCGACAACGAAGAATGGGTGGGTCGCGGGTTCCTCGAAACCTGGCGGCAGTACGTGCGTGAGGTTTCTCCGGATGCCAAAGCCGTCCTCATCACGGTCGTCCCGACGCTTCACCGCGCCGCTCCGGAATCTGAACCGGGGGTGTACTTCGTACATGGGTGGTCGGATGCCGTGATGCGTTACGTGTCCAAAATCGGTGGAGTCTCGCTGCAAAGCGGTGATGAAACTGAGGACGACGCGGAAGCGTAATCCAAATCCCTGCCTGCCGGCAGGCAGGTCTCGGGGAACATTGTCGCAAGATGATGTTCCTCCTATTTCTTCGACACACAACTCTTTGATGAACTCAGAGTTGCGTCTCGAATCGAATAGAAATTTTATATCGACACATCGACGAAAGGGTTTACGAACGCTCACAAGTCACTTCACAAAAAACCAATGCCACACAGGGTGGCACGCAAGCAAGTTTTTTGGAGGAGGTGTCTATGGGCGGTCCGACGTGTTTTCGTAAGGTGGAGATTCAGAAGTTTTCGGTACGGATGACGCGCAAAGGGTATGAGCGGTTCATTTTGGAACAGTTTGTTCCAGAGTACGGCTTAGACGTTTTGCAACTCGGGTTTCTGTTCAATGGATTGTGTCAGGAAGAATTGGACGACGATCACGCTGCGTATGCTCGTATCTTTCCAGAGACTCTGCGTCTTTTGGCAAGGTGTGGCGCTGTGGGCTCCTTCGAGTATCACGAGCGTTCGAGCAACGAAGCGGATCACGGAATGGAAACGCGTCGCAGGGATGAATCCCGGAAGCGCTACACGTTCTGTGCAGATGGAACCGTGCTTGAGACGTTGTTGTATGAGAGGAGTTTTTTCGAAACGATTTCGGTTGATCTTGAAGAGATCCCGATCATCGTAAACGGAAAGATTCTTTCTCCGTCACAGAGCGTCGCGGTCCTTCGTCGTTAGTGTGTGTGATCTTTCCGGTTTCTTTCAGGAGCAAGCTTCTCTTGCTCCTGATATTTCTTCGACACATAACCCTTCAACAGGTTCAGGGTTGTGCTGCGAACGAATATGCCGCGTGCGGCTTCGGAGGTTCTCATGAGTCCTTACATGGTGAAGCGGTGCGGTGTCATTCGTCATCTTCCGGTCGAGCGATCGACGGAAGTGCGAGCGGTACTGCCACCCACGCAGGCTCACCACCTGCAGGTTGTCATTCGAAGGAATGGCGAGATCATCAAACGGGTTTACGCCCATTGATGAGGTTCTTAACCAAGCGGGCATCTATGCCATGGACCTCATTGCCAAAAAATAGACGGGAGATCGATGTCAAAATCGAAACCTTGGTGGACAGTCGTGTCTGATGAAGATCAGCACAGGCTCGTGCATGATCATGCGAATGTGCGCATTTACAAGCGCTGCAGTCACGTGGCCCCAACGCCCGAGCACCTGCGCAGAGTGCGTGAGTGGGATTTGCGTCTCGCTCTGCGCCACATGGAAACCCTTTCCAAGGATGCGCAAGCGCAAATCTTGAATGGGATGTGGCCCGCATGCCTGCCAAAGAAGGCCTCGTTGATCGCGCACGAGCGTGATCAGAAGAAACAAAAAGACAAGCTTGCGGAGAAATCCAAAAGTGCGTCGAAAGGTGGAGAACTGGTCGCGGCGTAAGTCGTCGACACTGTATCAACCCTTGGCCGAATATCTTTTCGGCCCCTTGATCCCGATGCCTCGATATTTTTTTATCGAGACTTTGGAATCGAGGGTCGGGACTCCGACAATCGACAAGATAAGATGTGTCGATTCGTCGGAGCTCTCGCATCGACTATGTCGAAGTGAGTGAGAGGAACACAATTTACGGGGAAGAGAAAACCCCGAAGTGTAACCCATTTCGGTTTTTTGTTCGCAACAATCAACAAGGAGGTTTCCATGGCTCGTGTGTGGAACTGTTTCAAGCGTATTCAAAAAGATGATCGTTCCATCTATTTGCTTTGTGATGGTGGAATTCATGTGAAGAAAACGACGCATGCAGATGGTATGACTTCGTTTGAACTTCACGCCATGCATGGTGGTGGAATGCGTGAGAATGAAACATGTGATGCAGGAAGTCGTCGCGTCAAATTGTTTCCGCTTTTTTCGCACAGTCTCGTGAGTCGTTGTGTGCAAACGGATCAAGGTGTTCTGCAGACACACTGCATTTCGAATGAAAAAGTTCTTGCGTATTTCTATGATTTTCACTGTGGTGGAAATCAACATCGACACGGTTTCGAGTTCATGTGTTGGTCTGAGGAAAATCAGGGAAGGGGGAGGTGTTTCTGCTCCGGACACGACATCCCCAAACAACATTTGCGTTTCGAGACTCGGGAGAATTGGCGCGCGGGCGACAACAACGGGCGATACGAAACGTACACATGGACGATTGAGCCATGTGACGGATCGTGTCAGCCGCGTGCTCTGAAGCCGCTTTCGCATCGCGATCGTCGCGAACTCAATCGCATTCGTAGACCGTACGAAAAATACTGGTTCTACAATCCGAGGTATGCACAGAAAAACAGTTAGTTTAACAACTTGGCCGAGCGCACGAACTCGCTCGGCCCCTTTACTCTCGTCTCGATCAAATCGATGCGAGTGAGAGGAGTGGATCTTCGTCTCTTATTTCCTCGATGGCTTGATGCCAACGATGCTTAGGGTGCATCGAGGAGAGAAGGATGAAGACGGTAAAAAAGTTTGATTTGTATTTTGAGGACGCTGAGGGATATGGCGAGGATTCGTTGGAAGTGACCGTGACTGCCGAGTCGTGGGGAAATGAAATTAATATTGATCTTGAATTTAGTCGTGTCGGACATCGGCAAGAGGAGATGGTTATTTCAGAAGATAGGTATCTCAGCGCCAATGATCTTCTTCCAGAATTCACGATCGAAGAACTGACGGAGGAATTGAAACGTCGCGGATTCACAATCATTGAGGAGGAATAAGCTCTCTTGCCGAAGCGTCTCGCTTCGGCCACACGTTTGGAATCGAAAGAGTGACTTTGACTCGGCTGTGCACACATCTCGCACAGCCCTTTTACTCTCGACATGATGTGTATCGTGTTGAGTGAGAAGACGTCACCCAGGAGGTCCCCATGAGCGCACGTATTTTTCGTGAGTCGGATTCCGACTGTCTTGTCACGGAAGATTTCTGTGATGGGAGCATGCATTACTCCCGCACGCTGGCCTCTTTCTTGGATGACAAGAAGAGTATCCAGGTGGATCGCGCGTGCGATGGGTCGTGCAAACCGGAATCCCGGATGCGTGATCTGCGTGCGTTGCTTGCAAAAGCGCAGAGTGATTCTCTTGAGGAAGATGATGGTCGGATTCTTCCGACGGTCATCGAGCTTGATGAGATCATGACATCGCTTTTCGCGATGGATCAGCCGATCAAGGGTTTCGAGTTTGCGTCCATGTACGCGAAACGAAATAGCCGATCGAGCGATTACTGCCTCGGAGCTCTCCATGTCCATTGGGACGAGATCTTCGATTGGCATCTCGAGCGCAAGCCCGAGACATTCGCCACACACAAGCTTTCCGCTTCGTTGTGTGATGGGTCGTGTTGCCGCACCACAAAGCTGACTCGCGGCGAAAAGCGTTCTGTGTGCAAGCAAGAACGTGAACGCAAAGCGTGGGAAGCAGAGTGGAGCGCAAAGTACGGCACGTCCGTTTAACCTCTTCCCGACGATCGCTCTCGCGACCGTCGGTTTTTTGTATCTGCTATACTATGCACAACGTGCGGGGTCAGGGGACCCCGCCTATAATCCTATGAACCTCCCGAAAACAATCCTTCTTATTCCGCCAAATGATGCAGAAGCGATTCTGATTACAAAACTCTCCGAAGCCATTGGGTTGCCTTTGTTGTTATCAAAACAACAGCACGGAGCAACACTTGATCTTGAACCAAAGATTGTCGAGAAGATCAAAAAGTCGGGATGCGAAGAAGTGATTGTGGTTGAGTTGCCAGGAACAAAGACGGAAGAGAAGATCAAGAAATTGGGTGTGAAGCTAACCATTATTGATCATCATCATTACACAGGTCTTGATCGTGCACATGGATCGAATGGAAAATTACTCCCGTCCTCGCTGGAACAATTTTTAAAAATGTTTCGTCTGACCGATGCTCGACTTTTGAAATTAGGTTTTACTCCACGCCTCATTCGGGGAATTGGTATTCTCGACAGAGGATTTGTGTGGGCACTCCTTGGAGAAGGATATTCGAAAAAAGAAATGCAATCGGTTTTGACGTTTCATGATGAACTGACGGCGCCACTCCATGATCCAAAAACAGAAGCACGTAAAGAAAAAATCGTGGAAGCCGTTTGGAAGAAACGCAAAACGTGGAATGGGTATTTTATTTTGGAAACAGATGCGGATATTTCTTTGCGTCCTCGCGTTTCTCGTTTGATTGCCGTTGAACTCGGCAAACCAACTTCGCTTATTATTATTGAGCGCAAGCGTAAACTGATTTACGTGCAAGAATCAAAACACGCCATGAAACTCTTCAAAGCATTTGGCGGATTCACATTTGGCTTGGACCACAATTGGGGCTATCATAATGAACCTGGAAAGAAGACGGTAGGATTAAATGAGGTAAAAGCGGTTTTGTCTTAACTGTGTCATTGCGAGAAGGAGTCATCGACGACGAAGCAATCTTGCGGATGTAGAGCGCATCGAAAAGATTGCTTCGTCGTGGAACTCCTCGCAATGACGAAGGGAGAAAATATGCCAAAACTTTGGAAACATGCGCGCAAAGGATCGACAACCATCGATACCCCTGCGTCCATTGCGGAATCCAAAATCTTTGGCGCAGAACTTTCCGGGAACGCGCCAATCATTGATCTTCACGGTCTTCTGACCGAAGCAGGCGTACATGATCTTGATCTATTCATGCATTCCGCCTTCATGCGTGGTGATGACGTGATCAAAGTGATCCATGGTCGTGGTACCGGAAAGATGCGCGAAGCGGTTCATGCATTTTTATCCACGCAAGCGCTTGTCGAAATGTTTCGTGATTCGCACAACACAACAGAAATGTCTGGGGTGACGTATGTCGTACTCAAGAAGAGAGAATAGTCCCTCTTCTTTTTTTTTGTGCAAAAAGCCGCCGCTTGGTAAGAGCGGAGGCAAGAGGAGGTTGATTGTTTATTTTTGCCACGCGTGATCGATGTACAAGACATCCACGCCGACGTTGATCGCTTCATCATGCTCGGTTCGACATCCGCGTGACGATTCCCATCCGGGCATCATGACATGGTGTTTGAATACGCGAGAACGAATGAGGGCGAGATAGAATTTTTCGAACTTCAATGCAACATCCGTCATGGCTGGCGTGATGTTCAGGTTTTCATTGAGGTACGGAATTTGATTCCACACCCTGTGATTATGTGTTTCCATATGCTGCATGAATGCGAGTGCGTGCAGTATGTTGTCACGTGCATTTCCGAGTCCGCCGGTGTAGATGGGGAAGGAAATCATGGTATCAAAGGAACTGTGTTGGATCTCCCACTTCGCGATTTCGAGGAGTTCTTCGAAGGTTTGAACGCGTGCGAGTCTCTCTGATCGAGCTTTTCGAATAGTTTCTTTCAATGGACCTCCTTGAATTAAGCCAGGTTTCCCTGGTGGTGACGCACTCTCTCCCACAACGACGACATGTCGCGATGGCAGGCAAATGAGTCATTTTGTAAAGTAATTATATACTATTTTTATCATTTTGTCAATATTAAAACCTTAGTATTTGACATAAATATAAATTTAGTATATAATAAATATACATAAATAGCTAAATCGCCTTATGTTAAGCCAAAACGAGTTGAAAGAAACCCTTTCCACATCTTTGTCAGATTTGGGGTTAACAGATCAAGAAATCAACCTTTACGTTGTTTCTTTGAAATTGGGACCTAGTTCGATCATGGCTTTATCGGAAGCAATTCAAGTTTCACGCCCTAATGTCTATAAGCTGATTGCATCTCTCGAAACGCACGGATTAGCTCGTTTCTCGACTCGCAAGAAGAACTCGAGGGTTTTTATGGTTGAATCACCGACGGTTATTGCGGATCTGTTAAAGGCAAAAGGTGAAGAGATCGATCGTCAATCACGTTTGATCACACAATCCATGCCAGATCTTCTTGGTCTGTATCGTCAGGGAGATTTGCCGACCTCTATCAAAGTTTACGAAGGGAATGATGCGTGTCGTGAGGCGTTCTTTCGCATCTTCGAAGAAACAAAAGAGAAGTTATTCTATTTTGGTTCCGTCAAAGATCTATTCGACTTCGTAAACGTTGATCCGGAAAAGAGTTGGATGATCAAACGTGTTGCAAAGAAGTTATTCATCGATGTTCTCGTGTTGCCTTCGGGCGATGCAGATGCATTGAAGGCAAAAGATGCGACACAATTTCGCGAAACACGTATTTTGAAAAACGCTTCGCCGTTTACATCGTCCTTTTATGTCTACGGAAAGAAAATCATTTTGTGGCAACCAAAAGCACCGCTCGCTGTGCTGATCGAAGATGAAAATATGGCGGGAATGATGATGAGTATGTTCACGATGCTTTGGAATCATACAGCCGAAAAAATACTCGAGGAATAAGTTTATGTTTGTGCTACAATATCATTACTATGTGGCACACGGGATCTTTTCACCAACAACGTGAAACGGAATTTCTAGATGAAGCCTTGCGACGTGTAACAAACACGCCGGCTGTTTTTTTGTCTGCGGATGCAATTCTTTCTGGGGCGTCACAAGCAGAACCGCTTATTGCAGAAGTGTTGCAAACTCCCCAAGACATTCGTTACCACGCGGAAGGACCGTTTGTGCATGCGCACGTGAAATCCATGCTGTGCACTATTTATGCGATGCAAAAAGAAGAACTCCATTTGATTGATATTGAAGAATTGCGTCGTTTGAAAGGGTATGAGGGAGAGATCGAAGAACTTGAACTGACATTCAAAGAAAATATTGGCTTGTTTGAAGTATTTGCACTCATGCACGACATTGCAAAATGGACGAGTATTGTTTTTTCCGCACCAAAAGGATCCGAAGGGGATCGCTTAGGATTTAATGCACCACCCACCTACGAAATTACAACGGACGCAAAGCGTCGCGTTGAACTGCGAAGTGCCTACACAGAATTATTTCACGAGTTCGCAAAAGAACATCCAAACGAATCTGCTCGTACGTTGCAAAAACGTTTTTATGAAACGTATGAGATCGACGTTCACTATCCACATCATGACACCTTGATTTACACGCCTGTGTATCAAGCACTCCTTGATCGATTTGTTGTTACGCATCGGTTAACAGGACGCAATCGTAATTTGCTTGAGGATCTTATTGCGCATCACATGCAGTTTGGATTAGATTTTTCAGAAGTGAATCCATCGCATGTGAAGCGCACTATTTATCTTGCAGAAAAGCGGGGGTATGACGCAGAGAACTATCTTCGTCTTTCTCAAGCATGCATGTTCCTCGACATGGTTTGTGGTTCGGTGATCACCGTAAATGGTGAGCCACATCATCGTATTGCGCAGTTTGCAAATGCGCTCAAATCGGAGCATGATTATGCTCCAGAGCGTCGCATACAAAAAGAAATGCAACGAAAAACGCTAAAAAATAAAGAGCGTAATCAAGTCTTTCAACAGGTTGGGCTAGATGGCGTTGCGTTGCTTGATTTGTTCAAAATGGATCCAGGACCAGCATTTGGAAATCTCCTTCGCCAAATTCAAGAAGCCGTTGTTGGACAAGGTTCTTTGCCAAAGGTTCCTACGTCCATCCAGGCGGAACTAGATCGCCGCATCAGTGCGTTTTATCAAACCACATTTAAGCATGGAATATGATCGCAATGATTGAGGGTGACGTCATGTACCGGGGGATTGGATTTGTGATTGTAAAATCGGGAAGCATTGGATACAAAATTATTTTGCCAGATGAAGTTGTTCAAACGTTGAATGGTTCCGTGATGCTTTATACGCACGAGACGATTCGTGACTCTGATCACGAGTTGTTCGGTCTTACAACCATTGCTGCCCTCGAACTTTTTTGGAAACTCATTACGGTTTCCGGTGTTGGTCCAAAAAGCGCACAACGCATTGTTTTTTCAGAAGACATTGAGTCCGTAAAACGAAAAATTTCAAACGGAGACCTGACATTTCTGACCAGTATTTCCGGAATCGGAAAAAAGACGGCGCAAAAAATCATTTTAGAATTAAAGGGTGTCCTTGTGGATGAAGAATCCTCGAACGGGGGAGATGAAGATGCGATCAGTGCACTGCAAGCGCTCGGATATTCTCGTCGAGATGCAGAACAGATTTTGTCGACGGTGGAAGGAGAGACAACAGAAGAAAGAATTAAGGCAGCCTTAAAACGTTTAGGAAAATAATATGAATCGTTTTTTTCGATGTTCATATGTTCTTCGACTCCTGATGATTGGTTTTTTGGGTTTCGTCCTTGTGACGTGGGTTCCGGTTTTCTCTTTTGAAAAAGTTCCAAGCACAGTAAACCCGCTGTACGGAGTTGTCCTTTTCATTTTTCTTTCCGGTTTTTTGATCACACAGACCATGAGTCGTAATGCAACGCTGCAAAACAGCATTGAACTTGAACTGTCTCGCACAAGACGTATCATGCACCTTATTGAAAACATGCATGTGCAAGCGTCTTGGAAAAAGGAGGTAAAAAAACGCATCCTTGCGTATCTCCAGTTTGTTGGATCTAACAATTTTACATCCTATAAAAAATCAGACGACTTGTTTCGTGAGATGACACATGTGATTTATGCGTGCGCTCCAAAAACACGTAAGGATGAAATACTTTTTTCAGAATTATTGTGTGTGACAAGAGAGATTGCCCTTCAACGACAAGAACTAGCGCGCGATTTACATTCTCCCATCACTTCGTACGTTTGGATCGTGTATTTCCTGGTTGGAGTGATTAATATCCTTCTCGTATTTCTTGTTCGAGATACGAGTATGCTTTCGAGTGTGTATGTCTTCCTTGTCTCCGTCATGATTTTCCTTATCGCAGATCTCTTGGTGGAATTAAACGTCCTTACAAAATCAAAACGAAACGAGTTTCAGAATCTGTATGCAGAAAATGCTCAACGCGTTAAAAAAGAATGAGTGGGACGCGTTTGTCCTGAAATACGGCCCTCGCTCGGGCCGATTTTTGCAATCCTGGAGTTGGGGAGAATTTCAGAAATCCGCCGGGGAGGAAGTTGAACGTGTTGCATGGATGTCGGATGCAAAGGAAGTGAATGCGATCGCACAGGTTATTCGAAAAAGCATTCCACATTTTGGGACGTACGCTTACGTCCCTCGAGGTCCAATCGTCGCAAGCGCGTTCACCCCTCCTGCCAAGCCTTGCCTGCCGGCAGGCAGGGAGGGGGCGGCCGTTCGAGGCTCTGAGGAGCCCTCAGGCTCTCGAAGAGGGGAGGTTTCGATCCGGGATGTTGCCGCTCATGATCTATTTATTCGAGCTGAATCTGCTTTTGAATCTGACCACTCCCAACCCCTCCTTGTGAAGGAGGGGGGATTGCGCACTACATCTACACAACCTACGCATACCCTCATTACAAATCTTTCAATTTCGACCGACGAGCTTCTTGCAAACATGCATGAGAAGACGCGATACAATATTCGTCTCGCAGAAAAGAAAGGGGTTGTGATCGAAATCGGGACCGCAACAATCGATGATGTCTGGCCTGTCTTTGAAGCGACGGCATCACGTGATGCATTTCGATTACATGGAAAAGAATATTATCGAAAGATGATTGCGTGTGGAGTTGCTTTCCTCGCGATCGCAAAACAGGAGAACGATATTCTTGCGGCAAACATCATGATCGATTTTGGTGGCACACGAACATATCTTCATGGCGCGTCATCGAATGTGAAACGAAACATGATGGCTCCATACCTGTTGCACTGGGAGTTAATGAAAGACGCACAATCTCGAAAGATACAATTCTATGACTGGTGGGGCGTTGCGCCGATTGATGTGTCCGCGAATCACGCTTGGGCTGGGATCTCCAGATTCAAGCGTGGGTTTGGGGGAGAAAATGTTTCTTATCCGGATGGAGTGGATGTGGTGTTGAAAAGGTTTCAATATACGCTTTATACAATGGTTCGAAAACTACGCAGAGGATTCAGATAAAGAAGTCGACTCGACTTCTTTTTTGATCTGGTGTATTGTCTTCGTGTGCTTGTCACACTTACCTTAAACGAGGTTCCTTATGTCCATGCAAGTCATTCATGTCCCAAACACGCCGCCGGAAACCTTCTCAAAAAGCTTGTTTCTTGCTGGTCCGTCACCGCGCGATTCTGCGCATTATGATTGGCGACCGGAAGCCCTCAAGATTCTTGAAGAGCTCGGATATGACGGTGTCGTCTTTGTTCCGCTTCCGGTGGATCACAGCGATTGGCGTCATGGATTTGATGCGCAAGTGGATTGGGAAAAGAAGTATTTGGACATGTGTGACGTTGTGGTCTTTTGGATTCCGCGTGATTTGAAAACATTGCCGGCACTCACCACAAATGTGGAGTTCGGAATGTATTTTGAATCTGGAAAAGTCGTTCTTGGCTATCCAGAAACCGCGACCAACATGCGATACATTTCTTCGCATGCGGAGAAACAACATATTCCACAGTTTCGTGATTTGCGTGAAACACTTGCGTGCGCTCTCGAGCGCATCGGGGAAGGCGCAC
The DNA here is from genome assembly GCA_026395055.1 of Candidatus Uhrbacteria bacterium. GTDB lineage: Bacteria > Patescibacteriota > Patescibacteriia > UBA9934 > GWF2-40-263 > XYB2-FULL-45-11. The sequence goes on from JAPLZK010000004.1 coordinate 39,649, forward strand.
TGCGAATCGGTGGTGAACGTGAAGTTCCGCTTCATATCTGGAAGATGAAATCGTTTCAGGCGTGGATGATGGCACAGAAAGCGGCGGGAAATCGTTTGGATGGCGCGCATCTTCTTTGGAATTTTCGTGTCGATCCGACAAAAGATCTGGTCTTTGCGTATGCACTTCGTGTGAACGTGTACATTGCGCGCGAGCATCGCAACAAGACAAACGAGTTCATTCTTTCTCGTCCAGACATCTCGTCGATCGTTGCATATCATCGAACGACCGAGAATATTCTCGACGCAGAGATCGCGATTGTGCGTGAGTTTCGCTCGCCCGCATCGCTCGGTGACTGCTACATCCAGGAAGTCCCGGGTGGATCTTCTTGGAAGATTGAAGAAGACGCGTTCGAGACAGCGGCACACGAGCTCTCCGAAGAAACAGGATTCTCTGTTGCTTCGAAACGCCTGAAGTTTCTTGGTGCGCGCCAAGTTGCAGGAACGCTCTCAACGCACCTCGCGCACATGTTCGCCTGTGAGATCACTGCGGAAGAGATCGCTTACTTGCGCTCGCAAGATGGCGTCGCACATGGCGTGATCGAAGACACGGAACGAACGTACGTCGAGATCTACACCGTTCGACAACTTCTCGCGCGTCCGCTCACAGACTGGGCGAACCTTGGGATGATTCTGACAGCACTGCTGTCGGAGTAAGACGTAAGAAGCCAACATGGCTTCTTTTTTGTTCTCATGCATTGACGCAAGGCTCTTTTCCTGTTACATTCCCGCCTCGGGGATGGCTCGATGTTCTTTGGAAAAAGGAGTGCGATGACACGCGAAGATGTGGCAAAGAAGATCCACTGGAGATATGTGATTGGGTTTATGGGAATGACGAATGTTGTGGCGATTTTGCCGCAGCTCATCAAAGTGCTTGAGACGCACCAAACCAAGGACTTGTCCTTGGTCATGTTCTCAACCATTCTTGCAATCCAGATTGCGTTTTCTGCGGACGGATTTTTCACCCGCAACAGAACGCTTTTTCTGAGCAACGCATGCGCGGCATGTTGTAACGCATCGCTCATTTCTTTGGTCATGTACTTTCGGTCTTTCAACTCGTAGGAGAAAACATGCTGCATTGGTTTAAGGTGTTGTTGCGAATGATTTGCATGCGTGTCCCATTCCTTCGTCCGTTTCTTGGAATGCCCATGCTCCTTGTGTTCATTCGACACGCACAGTCGGTGAACAATAAGGCGTATGCCGGCAAAGTGTTTTTGGAAGCACATGATCAGGTTGCAAATGGGCATCGCCTTCCGGATCATCGTATTCCGCTTTCGGAAGAAGGGGAGTTTCAAGCGATCCAGAGCGGTCCGTTTCTACGCATGAAGTTTGGCACACCAGACGCGGTGATCCATTCGGGACACGTGCGAACGCGTCAAACTTTGCATGGAATCATGGGGGCGTACGGTGGCGCGCACATTCCGATTCGCGAAGATCGCTTGTGGCGTGAGCGCGAAGGGGGGCACACGTACCTCATGTCGCGCGCGGAAGTGGAAGAAAACTTTCCCTATCAGCAGCCGTATTGGAATCTGGTGGGAGACTATTACGCACGCCCGGCTGGAGGCGAAAGTCTCGCAGATGTTCTTGAGAAAAGACTCACGCTCGCATTCGCGGATCTCTACAAACGGTTCGCAGGCAAGCGCGTGTTCATCTTCACACATGGTCGTGTGATCCAGTGCGCGCGAGCGTATCTTGATGAACTCACCCTTGAACAGTTCGAGGCGTATCTCAAATTTGTAGACGACGCCCCCAAGAACTGCTCCATCATGGTTTATAAGTACGACCCACACTTTGGTAGACTTGTGCTCGATGAGTACAACACGGTTTGTTCAGAACCCTCTCAAGCGTTTGATCTATAAGATCAACGCTTTTTTCTTTGAAAATTGGCGTTTTATTCCCTTTGTCTCTTGACAAAACGCCATTTTTCTGATAATTTATTGCGTTATCGAGCATGTGTTTCGATACGTTTTTTCGCACGGGGCGAAGAATTTCCTGCAGATAAGGAGACCTCTCAGATGGCAAAGAAGACGTTTGGCCCCCTCGCACTTGTGTTCAAGCTTGGCCCGAAAATCGGAGCTGTGTGCTTGAAGCTTTTGAAGGGATTGAAGATCGGAAAGATCGGTCTTGCCGCGGCATCGCTCGCGGCGTACTCCTACGTACTTACGTGGCAGTTCGCGTGTCTCATTCTGTTCATGCTGTTCGTTCACGAAAGTGGGCACATCTGGGCGATGAAACGCTGTGGCATGCACACTAAAGGCATTTATTTCATTCCGTTCTTCGGCGCTGCTGCTGTAACGGATGAATCATTCAACTCGCGCAACGAAGAATCGTTCATTGCCATCATGGGACCGATTTGGGGGCTCGCCCTCTCGTTTCTCACCGCTCTCGTGTACGTCGCAACGGACAATCCGTTCTTTGCGGCCGCCGCAAGCTGGATGGCGATGGTGAATCTCTTTAATCTGCTGCCCATCAATCCGCTCGATGGCGGACGCATTCTGAAGTCGATTGCCTTTTCTGTGCACTCGCACCTCGGTTACGTCTTCCTTGGTGTTGGTGTGCTTGCAGCCGGCATTCTTGCCTACACGATGCATGTTGGATTGTTCGTCTTTCTCCTGATCGTCGGGGCTCTTGAGCTGTTGGGAGATTTGTGGAAGCAGCAGAAGACGGAACGGCCTGTGAAGAGTTTCGAACTCGGCGAACGTGCGCGCATTGGGATGTTCATGGAAGAGTTTTACGCAGGCGTTGAAGATGGGATTGCAAAAAGTCCTGATCTCTCCCGGCGCGAAGCAGAGATCCACCGAGATGAGCAACGCGAAGAGGGAGAAGCCATTCGCACGCGCATGCTCGAGAAGTTGCAGGAGGATTTGAACGTACGGCGTTCAAAGATGACTGCAGGCACGCATGTCATGCCTCCCATGACCACGCGTCAGATCATCTGGGCGTCGTTCCTTTTCATTGCTGTTGCGGGGGTCCTCTACGGCATCATGAGCAGCATGAATCACGTTCCGGGTGCCGCGGCTGCGATGGAGATTCTCAAAGATCAGCCGTCGTAAGATAGATTCTAACGGTCTCCATATGGAGCCGTTTTTTTATCCACACAATACCGTTGACAAACTGGATTTTTTTTGATGAACTTAACGTATGAACTCCCTAGATTAAATTTCTTGGGAGTTTTATTTTTTATGCTTCACGACCACATCAAGAAAATTATTGAATGGACAAAATTAAAAGTTCGGCTGCATATTGCGGCAGATCGGGATTTGTATTTTCGTGAGCGAGAGGTTTGGTGGACGAGTCTTGGCGCAAATATTGGAGACGAACAGAACGGAAAACATGATCAATTCGAAAGGCCTGTGTTGATTATTAAAAAGTTTGGGCGAAATACATTTTGCGGCCTGCCACTTTCTTCGCGGACAAAAGTTGGTCCTTATTATTCCGCGTTTAGAATGGGGAATACGATGGAAACCGTTATTTTTTCTCAGATACGAACAATGAGCTGTAGGCGGTTGCTCAGAAAAATGGGTATGTGTTCAGTGGAAGACTTTTCAAAGATCATTTCAATTCTTAAGAATATCTTTTAAAAAAAGCGATACCGCCCTCTTGCGAAGGCGGTATCTCGGAGCTTCCGTATAGGACGGATGCCAGTTATGAAAATAGATTAACATTCGAAATCGATCTTGTCAATTGTTCTATTTCTTTACCGTCCCTTTTCCACTCGCGAATTCATCGGTCGATAAATTTGTTGTGAGTGCGTCCGCGGTCTTTGTAATCGTTTGCGACGTGCTTGCATCTTTTGCATTCATCGTCGATGAGGTTGTGAGTGGCATCGATGTATCTACATCGGATGCGGCTGGCTTCACCGAGACTTCAAACCAGGCGCCTGCTTGGGGAATAGAGGTTGGAAGTTTTGGAATGATCCAAGTGATAATATCTTTTTTGTATGTGATAGTTCCGATATCTGTTGAACTTTTGTTTGTCCATAGGACATTTGCTGGAATCGCTGTTGTCACAGCGACACCTGAGAGATCATGAAGCGCATTCGTGATATTCCAGTACACACGATACGTTGTTGTTTTTCCAACGGTTGGTGGAAGAGGTCCTGTTCCAACAGGTGTTCCTTCTGTCGTGAAATAGCGTGCTTCACTTGTGAATCCTGTTTGTGCGTTGATGGAGATGAGGATTGGCGTTGAGGAAATAGATTTTGCGCCGCCCGTTTCTCCCAGGGATCCAATGTGTGACGTAAGCGTCATCGTGAAATGATCGGACGTGTTTGACCCGGTTGAAAGAGGAAGCGTGAAATCGAGAATGCCGGAGTCGTTTGGCTTCAGTTGTTTGAGAGAACTCAAACTCGATTTATCCCACACGATCTGGTTTCCATTTTGTTTTCCGCTGTGGAGATCCGCATGTGCCCAATCGATCGGAAGTTTTCCTGTGCTATCAAGGGCGAGGGTAAATGAAACGTCTTGTGCGGTGTCTTTTGCTTGATTGGTGAAATCAATGGAACCATGAAGAGATTTTCCCGGATCAATGGTTTGATCTGTGTTTGATCCGTTTACAATCAGGTGAAAGGCAATCGAGCCTCCTTGCATGCTTGTTGTCACGTTTGCGTCTTTTTGTTTGAGATAAACGTTGTCAGAAACGAATCCAACGTTTGCGCCAACAGACTGATCTCCCGTAGCTGACGCGGTGTAGGATCCTTTGACGGTAAATGTTTTTGGTTGATTTGGGTCTAAGGATGCAAGGTTCCAATAACTTTGTCCGTTTTCAAAGGCGGGATCTGTTCCGCTTACAGTGAAGTTTTGTGGAAGCACAGGTATGACGCGTAGATTTTGTACGGGATCTTTTTGTGCATGTCCGACCGAGATCACATATTGCACTTGGTCTCCAGGGAGTGCGTGGTCTGGTCCGTTCAGGGTCATCTGAAGAACGGAGTCATTTACATTTACATCCAGTGTTTGAATGGTTTGAAAGGATGAGTTGAAGTTTGCGGGTTTGTAGGTGAAGAGCGCTTGGAGTTTTTCTGTGGAAGGAACTTCCGCAAGGAATGTTCCGTTGATGGTGATCATTCCGTCAGATTTTGGTGTGAGGGATCCAATCGTCCAGACATTTTTATCATTTGCTTCTGGTGTAGAAGTGGTGAGATGAAAGTCTGGAGGAAGGCTTGCCGCGAGTTCGAGGGTTGCCATGGGGACGTCGCCCGTATTTTCGTAGCGGATAGTGTAAGTCACGGCATCACCAGCCTTCACTTCTTGTGGTCCATCGATTTTAACCGAGAGTTGATCTTGTTTTTGAATGAATCCTTTTGAGAAGAAAAAGAATCCCGTCCAAGCGACCGCAGAGAGGACAAGGAGTAATAAAATCCCTCGAACCAAAAAACGATGAAGACCTGATTTTTTTCTGGAAGAGAGTTTGCTCATATCTGGGATAGATCCATCTGCGCGTTCATAGATGGCGCGTAAATCGGTGCGCACATCGCGCGCGGATGTTTTTGGTTTGGGGGGTCGTTTGTCGATCATAAGGATGGTTCAAACAAAGCGCTGAGAAAGGCATCTTCTGAATTAGGGAACTCTGCGTGTGAAAGATCCTGAGAGCTCCAAACAGTTTTCATCGAATTTGGCGTGTGAACATGAACGGTTGTGGAACGATTGTTTGCTCCGGATTGCTTTTGTAAGAGAATGGAATAATTTTCTGTTGGGGAAAGACCCAACCAGGATTTAATCTCTTCCGTTGTTTTGTTTTTGGCAACGAGCGTGTTGAGAGTGAAGGGGAGCGTGTAGGTAAATGTTGTCACTGTTTCTGTTCCTGGTTTTGTTTGTGTCCAGTTTCCAAAAACTGTTTTTCCATTTTCTTCATACATTTGCGTGCCACTGTCTTTGTCGATGGTGAAACTTGCATCTGCAAATTGGAGATCCGGGTCTACAATCCACGTTGGATCTGGTGTTTCAAACAGGCTGCCTCGTGGAATCGTGAATCCTTCCGCATGTGTAAGGACACTTCCCTTGGGAACGTAGAGTCTTTGGTAATTGACGTTGTGCGCTCCGGTGAACGGATCAAGCGGATCACCATGATGTTTGCGTGTAATGGTAACGGTGTTTGTGATCTCACCGTTTGAGGCGACATCAACGTTTACATCCACATGTTCGTCTATGACCGCATCCGTTTTTCCTCCACCTAAGTTTGTGTTCACGATCATCAAGTAATCTTTGTCTGTTTGCTTGAGATCTCCACCCCAACCACGTCCGAGAACCGTTTTTTCGACCGTTTCGTCTGTGAAGTAGAGTTGAATGTCTTTGTCTGCGAGCCCTTTGTTTAATTGACCTGCAAGCGTAAGGAATGTGTCTGGAGATTCATGGAGCGCTTTTTCAATGAGCTTTGGAGCGAGCGCGCCAATAAAGGCTTTGGGTTTGTTTTCTGTTTTGTCGTATTCGTTTTCAACAATTTTCTGTGTTTCGGAAATAAAGTTTTGTTGATTGATCGTTCGATCAAACTCTGGCATTTCAACAGGACCAAGAAGACCGATGAGGTCTTGAACGTAATTTGCGTTCACAGCAATCACACCATCTACATCGGATCCTCGTGAATTTTTATAGAACGAAATGATATGTCGCGCACTTGTGCGAAAATCGGGAAACCAGTTTGCGTCTTGGAACTCCCATTTGGCAGAAAGAAGTTGCAGTGGCCATGGGGCAACAAAGGATTGTTTTTGTTGTCCTTGAAGATCGTATGTTCCCCCACCTGGGATATCGAGCTGTTCCATGACGCCGTTATGAACCGTCATCTCGGCAAAGCTTCCCATGAATCCTCCGGTTGGACGAAGTTCTGTGTTGTTTTGGAAAATGAGCAAGTAATGTTTTGTTTCGTTCGCGCCGAGGATGGTCGAGAGCGCATCGGACAATGAGAGAAAATCTTTTGTGGATGATACAAGTGCGGGAAGCGTTGTTGTAAGTTGTGTGTACGTTTCTTTGTGATCGTCATTGATGGCAGTCAGGTCAACGTCTTTCATGGCGTCTTCCGCGGCAACCAAATGGGGAAGGGCGGAGCTGAGATATAAGTGAAGAATTTCAAGACGAGAGGATGGTGTTGGATTGACTTCTTGTTGCATGGCAGAGAATCCGTCTGTGATGCGAGAACCGGCAATGGAAAGTTCAGATCCAATTTTGAGAAGAGCGGTATTTGTTTTGACGGATTTTTGTGTTGGTGCAAGTGCAGCAAGGAGAAGGGAAACTCCGGATCCAAGGGAATCAATGTTTTCTTTTGCTTTTCCGAATTCCACACTCGCTGCGGCAAAATGCGCACCCGCTTCTGTTGGATTGGAAACCAAGTTTGCTCCCGCAGCATCTTTCAAACTTTGTAAGGCTTGTGCGCCGTTTGCTTGTGCGTCTGTTTTTGCATCTCGCAAACGGTTCAGAACTTGCATGGCGTGGAGCGGAAGAACAAAGACGAACGAGAGAAGAACAAACACTCCAATGGTTTGTTGCCATCCGGAAGGCAGGATCAAAAAGTCGAAGGATGGGATCCAAGAGCGTTTTGGTTTTTCTTCCGGCTCGTCGCTTGTGAGATCTGGAACGTCTTCAACATCAAACAGTGATTCCAAATCTACATACTCGACTTCTTGACCACTCGACTCCTCGACTACTTCTTCTTCCGGTAAATCGAAATACGATAAAATATTTTCTGGGAGCATTTTTGGTTCAAAGGAATCGATGGAAACGGATTCTTGTTTTTGAATACGCAGCGGCATGAGTTCTGGATTCATGCGTGTACGAAACATTATACGCGGATGAAACAACATTCCTTCGAATGTGGTTTTTGGTGCGGGGGTGTGTGCACTCATTTGGCCCTGAAGATCCGCGAGAGATAACTCGAGATCGTGCGTGGTGTCTGTGAGCGGTTCTTCGTCACGTTCCATTTCTGCTAATGCATCTGCAAGGAAATTCAAGTGAATATCCATGTTTGGTTCGTCACGCAAAAGAGATTCTGGTGAGGGAACATGCGGACGAAGTTCTAAGATGAATGGAGAGAGTGTGGAGGATTCTTGTAGTTGAACGGATGGATTTTCTGCAGAGATGGTTGAGGATGTACGGAAATTTTCTGGGATTGCTTCATCAAAACGTAAGCCGTCATCAAGCAATGATTGGCGACGCACGGCATTTCTGAGTGCACGCTCAAAAGACACGCGAGAAAGATTTTTTCGCGGTTCTGGTTGTTTTTGGAATTGGTTAAGAACTTTTTTTGCCACACGTTTCGTAAATGGTTTGAATCGCTTGTGCCATCTTTTTCCATGAGTAGCGTTTTATTTGTTGGGTTCCTTTTTCAATCAGGTTCGCGCGTTTTTGGGAAGAATCAACAAGTGTTGATAAAACGGTCGCCATGTTCTGTGAATCGTTTGGGTTGAAAAATGCGGCGGCGTCCCCAAGGATTTCTTTGAGAGATGGAATGTCTGATGCCGCGACCGGAACTCCGACAGACATGGCTTCTAATGGCGGAAGTCCAAAACCTTCAACGCGTGATGGATACACATACAGCAAGGCGTTTTGGTAAAGCTCTGCAAGGTGTTTATCTGTTGGGTGGTTGATGAATTCAACGTTTGTTGTTTTGTGTTCAAGAATGCGCTTATAAAAAACATTTTCTTTTCCTGCCAAAATCAGCGTGAGATCTGGATGTGTTTGTCGAAGAATTGTGAATGCCTCAAGGAGTCTCTCGAGATTCTTATGAGGAAACGCATTTCCAACGTAGAGCAAATATGGTCTCGAGCCCCCCTCCTTTACAAGGAGGGGTTGGGGGTGGTCGAGCGCAGTCACACCCTCATACACCACTTCAATCTTTTTTGGGTCAACACCTTCAATATGATGAAGAATGGAATTTGCGGTTGCGTGAGAGACACTGATAACTTTTTTTGCGGCGGTGATGGCGTGAGAAAGAACAAGTTTGTATCCCCAGTATTTTAGCGTAAAAATCGTTTGATGTCTTGTGGAAATCTTTGAGGAAAATGGTTCGTCGAGCAAAATTAGATCATGGATGGTGACGACAAATGGTGTTCGAAGAAAAAGCGGAACGTTGAAGTGAGGGAAGTGGACGAGGTCGAGATGCTCGCGATCAACGATTCCTCCCATTTTCAGTTGTTCTTCGAGGCCGTACCAGTGAACATCTGCAAGTCGTTTCTCGAAGTTTGGATTCGTAATGACACACGTATCAAAATTCTCTTTTTTTAAAAACAAAACATAACGGTTCTTGGTGTCGACCATCTGGAGTTCATTCACCAGCTGTTCAACATATCTCCCAAGACCGCCCCCACCCACCATCGGGCCATACATACGTGCATCGATGCCGATATTCATGAGGGAATTATAGCAGAAAGTCCTGAAGTCGTGGAGTTGTGGAGTGTTGGACAGTGCATATTTTATTCCAATGAAAAACACCCGCCGCAGCAAACACAGAATGTGTTGTTGGGACGGGTGTGAGGTTTACTTCTTGGCGATGACGGCCACCATTTCCGCGTATCTTTCGCAATCGATGTTGGTTTGCGAGATCAATCGATCACCATGTCCGTCCATCGTCCGGACCACACGTGCGCTGCACTGCGGTTCATTCTCGGTAGGCGTTTTGCACACAAAGAGCTCTATGTGTGTGGTTGCATTGCTCCAGGTGGAAACGCACAGAGTCGCGTCTGCACCGGGCGTGAGACGTTTGACGCTTGCCCTTGCGGTCTGGGTGATCGCGTCGGAGGGATCCACGGCCGGCTTGTTGCAGAGAGCCAATTTCGTCTCCGCATTGTCGGCGCGTGCTTTTTCGAACTTCAGATCCTCAACCAATTTTTCGTTGGTCTGTTGCAGCAGGTCGATGTGCGCTTGGTCGAGCCTCGCTTGTTTGATCGCTTCGGCGTTGTTGCAGCCGAATACGGACATGAGCAAGAGAATACCGATCATCTTGATAAGAGCACGCATGTTTGCCTCCTCAGTGTGCACGAGATGCCTCTCGAGCAGGGTTGAAATGAACATGTCGTTACACTGCCGGTTCGTCCTTCTTCGGTTCGAACTCGACCGCGTAGTAGCAGACTTCGACGCGATAGCCTTCGCCCTTGCGCACGTCGATGCGCATCAGGCCGGCCCATGCGTGTTCGAGTTCCTTGAGTTTTATCTCGAGGTCATCGAAGTTTTTGAAGCCGTACGGTTCGAGGTTGTTCTCGTAGAACTTGTCACTGTTACAACCACCACCTTTGGTGTTGCGTGCCATATCCTCGAGGTACCTCGGCAAGGTCCAGAAGCCGTCGAGCTCGCCCTTGTACCAACCGTTTTCGTTGGCGAACTTGCGACAGGATTCCGGAATCCGGAACGCGAGTTCTTTCGCGAGATCCGTCCAGACCTTCATTGCTTCGGCCTCGAGTGCGGCCTTGCGTTCGATTGAACTCTTGAGCGACGCGACGATCTGGATCTTGAGCCGATTGAATCCGTGGAATCGATCGCACGCGCCTTCAACCGAATCGATTGTCCTCGTGTCGGGCTTGAACGTCCAGCGCAAGCCGTCTTTCAACAGGACGTGCATATACCCTGCTTCGTCTGGTGCATCGAATGTGACGCACCCGATCGTTTGCGTATAATCGTTGTATAGGCCATGTGGTCCGATCAATGAAAACACGATTGTCTTTCCTGCGAACCGATCGCGCAATGCTTCGACAGTGAGCTGCATGGTTTCCTCCTAAGTGGACGAGGTGCCCCTCGACGATTCGTTGTTGTCGAATCGATTTTAGCATCTCAGCTCCCACTCACGACCGTTTCGCGAAGGGGAGAAAGACCACGTCATTCACGAATGACGTGGGAGCGCTCGATAACATTCTCCGAAATGTTATCGAGCGAGAACTTTACGAAGGTACCTCTGCAAGCGACCGCGTGGAAAGGAAAAGTAGCTTTGTAATGTCTTCAATGACGAGTTGAAACATGACGATGCAGAACAAGTCCTTTGCCGCCTCATTATCTCTCTTGATTGTATCGCCGGACGCTCCTAGGTTGGTGCAATGGAGACTGCGGCAGAAGCCGTAATCCGACCTGTCGAGCGTGTATTCGTAAAGCCGTTTCCCATCACTGACAAGAATGCTGAAGCCTTCATACGGTTTTTCCGCGTGCTTGATTGCAATCGTGTCGCAACCATGTTCGTTCGGCCAACCGATGTCGTTCTCAAACAATCCACCGTCGAGGTTCTTGAACTTTTCGAGAATTTTCAGCAATTGTTCGCGTGACATTCTTTTGCCTTTTGTATGCGCGTTGTGTCGACGCATAGTGTATCGAACGATTGATCTCAGCTTCCATTCGCGACCGTTTCGCGAAGGGGAGAAAGAGCTCGACGTGATCGCGAGGGGCGATCTGATCGAGTAAGAATGTGAATGAACGTTCTCTCTAGCACAAATCGAGCGAGGTCGCGACCGGCGCAGTTGCGCGCGGGCCGTCGCCTTCTTCTTTGGTGGATTTGCGGGAGAGCTTTGCATGGAGCAGTTCCAGAAACAATCGCAGCATGAGACTCCTTGTGCCGGCGACTTAATGCGCGGGCTGGCTGTAGAAATCCGTGATGAACATCTTGCCATTCAAACGACCGCGGCCGAGCCAGACTCGGAGAATGTTCCCGTTTTTATGGCGGTACGTTCCTTCCGTCACGCCGATCCAATCCTGTTCACCGTTTACTTCGAGGAGCAAATGCCACTCGGCTGGGACGGTTTTGTAGCGCCACATTTTCGTTGCGGCAAACCAGGTGTAATCGAATTCTTGGTGTGCGGGCTTGAAGTCGTGATTGACGACGACTGCATCCGCGACTTCGAGTTCGACACTGACCGTGTTGATCAGATGGTAGATACCAGCGACAACGACAGCCAAGACCAGAAGGCCGAGGAGTCCGAGAAGACCGATGACGAACCAATCCATTTTTTCCTCTCTGTGCCGACCCGAGCTTTGGGTGTGCAAGAATTTATGGTGCTTAGCGGACCGTCCGCGGCACGTTATTCATTGGAACACTCACCACATGCGGCGGATGCCAGATGCGGTAGATTCGCGCGCACGTTTTGGGGACGAGCAGAGTGAAGAGAAGCAGAAAAAGTTTCTGTCGGTAGGACATGAGACTCCTTTTTCGAGTTGTCTCTCAATGTCGATCAAAATGTTCGACGTTTTTTCGAACTTCCATCCACGATACACATCGCGAAGGGGAGAAAGAGCTCGACGCGATCGCGAGAGGCGACGTTGTCGAGCAAGATGGAAATGTGCGTTGTCTTAGTACTCCTCGTCATGGATGTAGATCATGACGAGCGCGCCGTTCTTTGACACGAGACCGCCGAGTGCTTCCACGAGCATCCGCGCTTCCTGGCCGGGCACATCGTCCGGTTCCGCAAGGTGCCACCGTATGTGGAAGTCATTGACGCCGAGGACGAGGGCCAGATAGTGAGCGAGTTCTTTCTCGCTCTCGACTTGCGTGACGATGGCACGGACGCAGATTTGTCGCTCCGTTTGCGTCATGGTCTCGTAGGTCTTCCGCATGTTGAGGATGAGATGCTTGCCCATCAACTGAGTGAGCGTATCGCGGGACCGTGAACGATTCACAACTCGCTTGATGACTGGATTTTGCAGAACTGCAACCATGAATTCTCCTGTTGTCGACGAATTGAATCGTGGGCGTTGTTGCTGGTTGAACTTACTCCGCGAGCAGATAATCCACGACGCGGCGGTAGGTGCGGGCGGCCTTGGCCTGATCCGTGACAAGTGTCCGTGTGCCAACTTGGCCACGATAGCCTTCGATGTTCGAATAGCGCACGCACTTGATCTCGCCCGCCTCTTCGAGGACGCGCAGCGAGGCGTATGGTTGCTCCTTGTCTACGACGTAGATGGCGAAACCGTCTGATGTGAGGTCGAGCAGGAGCGGTGCTTCGGTCCGTTTCAGGAACGCGAAGAGCGCTCTCCAGAACCGTTGCGCCGCTGGATCTTGATCGATCGCGTTGAAGTCAATCAAAACTTGTTGCACGTTCACGTGAATTTCCATGCCGACGCGATCTCGCGTAAGCGTTGTTCTCGATCAATGCACCAAGCTCTGCGAACGTCGCAAAGCGGAACCCCATTCCTTCATTGCTTGGGTCCGGATCCAGACCTCGAGGGTTTCACGCGAGCGCGAAGCCTTGAGGAGGTGTCCACCCCAAAAAATCGTATCACCCTCGATTGGGACCTCGAGGGTGTGTGTCTCCCAACCGACTTCGATGTCGATTGCGATCACGAGACCGCGTTGGTTGATCAGCCACTCTCCGTCCTTGGGTGCACCGGCGTGGATTTCCACGATGCGGCTGTTTGGCGGCATCACAATGGCGAGGTGTGCCATTTAATATTCTCCTTGCCGACGCGATTTCGCGCGGGCGTGTCATGGTTATTTCTTAACTTGAGTCTTCGATCAAGAGAGATAATCGAATGCTCGAGAAAAGCCATGTCGTTACAGGAACGACATGGAAGGCTCGATGCTCGTCATGAGTGACAAGGTGTCGAGTGGGAATGCTAGGCGCAGAGCAGGCGCGCCAGGTTGGCGTCGAACTGGTGGGGTTGTTCGTCGTCACGAACGTCGAGTCGCGACACCCGTTCGCGCAGTTCGGTTGCGATCATCGCGTCCTCGCCGTCGATGAGGTGTGGGCGATGCCGGAACTCGAACTCGCGGCGCGTGATGACGCGATCGCTCGGACGGTAGACGCGACGCGAACGATTGGGACTGGAATTGGAACGCATGAGTCTCCTGTGCTCCGATTTTTATTCGGCGCAAGTCTTGAATCTTCTCCTCAGACCGACCATCACCATGCGACATTCGCAAATGCTGGGCGGTATCGAGTCCGCGAGCAGTGAAGCTGCTCGCGGCAAGTCGAAATGATTTCAAAGAGCGAAACTCGTTCAGCGCGAAGCTGATTGAGAGGGTGAGCGGGTTGTGCGGAAGCCTACGCGCGCCACTTGGTGCGGCGGAAGTTCTTCCAGGTGCGGCTGTTGCGCGGACGATTGATGTCATCGTACGCACTCGGGACAGTGCTCGTGGTGCGGCGATTCTTGAGCTTGAAGCTCACAAAGTCGCCGTCGAACGCATCCACTTCGAGCGCGTGACGCGCACGAATCTCCTGGGTCGTATTCATGCCGCGATGAGGATCATACATGTTGAGTACCTGAGAAGGCGTGATTGCCTATCTCATGACGGGCCTCCTTTGTGCGGTGTTGATTGCCTAGTTGTGTTCGCGTTCCCAGCGACGGTTTTTGCTTTCCGGCTCTGCGATCGCACGTTCGATCACCTTGTCGATGTGCGGCAGGAATCCTTCGGGCTGCGTCGTGGGCCAGCTCTTCTCGATCGCTTCTTGGTAGAGGTAATCGCGAATCTGTTCACGCGTCATCGGCTCGGTGATGTAACCGTCCGAGACCGTAGTCCACATGCGGAAATGCAACGAACCATCTTTCTTCGTACGCGCATGCACAACGTGTGCCATGTTTTCCTTTATGTGCCGATGCGATTTCGCACGGGCGGGTTGGTTGATTACTTCTTGTACTGCTTGTTTCCGACCATGAGTCCGATCATGCCGAGGGCGGCGTAGGTCGGCAGCATCATGTAGTAGCCAGTCTTCTGTATGAACACGAGCGACGTGATCTCCTCGCCCTTCGCGGTTTTTTCGATGAGATCGACGGCGTCCTTGTTCAACGTGTAGCCGCAAAGCTGCGACAGGAGGAAGCACAACAGACCAAGCAAAATATTCGTAAGCACTGGCAGACTCCACTGTCGACGCGATCTCGCGTAGACGTTCTCACTCTGCTTCGCGCACCACGTATCCGCCAATCGGAAGTGATGTTCGAAGTCGAGTCCCTGTTTGTGAAGCAAACAGGGCAAGACGGTTTTCAAAGAGCAACACTCTCATTTGCGCGAAGCTATGTGAGAGGGGAGTCGAAGGTGCTAGGCGGCCTCCTGCATGTTGAAGTGTTCGTTGTTGAGTTCGAATTCTTCCATCATGCGAGCTTCCGCTTGCGCCCTCATCTTGTCGACGTACGTGTTCCATGCCGCCACTTCGCGCTCTCGCTTGGTGAACGCTGCAGACATTTCGTCGCCGATCGTCCACGCGCAGTGGAACTTCGGCTTGTGACGCGCCCACTGCTTGGTCGCGTTGTCGGGGAAGTTCTTCTGTTCGAAGTCCCAGATGTGGATCCAACGATCGTCACCCGGGATTTTGTTCTTCTTTTCTTCGGCCATGATGTTGTAAACGCGGTCGGAATGACACCCTAGCCCGCGACGGCGCTTGTTCTTCCAGGACAATCCGTTGCGCTGCCGATTACGCTGGTTCTTTTTCGAACCATTCAGCTTTTGATACCGCGCTTCCGTTGTCGCGAGCTTCTCCTCGCCTTCGAGGTTCGACTCGATGTACACGTGGCCGCGCGGGTCGCACTTGGGCTTGTCGCGCTGCTCGTCTTTGACCTGCTCTTCGGCCGCTGCGCGATCCATCCACCAGAACCGCATGTGCAGTTCCGTGATTTTGCGCTGCAGGTTCATGCGGGCATTCCACTCCCGGTTCTCGCGCAGCGTGTACATCATCGCGTGATGGGTGATCTGCACGTGATCGAGATCGAGATCGTTGTCGTCATCCTCGACCAAGTCGCTTTCGTCGCGCTTGGCCCAGTGGACTTCGATGCCGTTCCCGCGACCGGGTTTTTTCGGCGTGATGTCCTTCGTCATGTTCGCCACCCAGCGCTTGTCCATTTCCGCGAGACGTTCCTCGTCGAGGATGAACCGTGGCGCGCGTGCCATCGACATCTGACGCGGCTCGCCCTTGTACGGGTCGAACCACTTCGTGCCGATGATGCCACGACGACCGCTCGAGGACTTTCCGAAACTCAGCATGAGAATCCTTATGGCCGACCCAATATTGGGCGGGCGATCTTTCCACCGTAGTTTTTTACGAAGGTGGATGTTGTTGTTTACACATTCAGGAACCAGACTCAGTCCGCCCACCACCGCACGAGAGACGTGAAGTGATGTTCGAAGTCGAGTCTCCCAGTTGTGAAGCAACTGGGAGCAGGACGAAGATTTCAAAGGAGCTAGGCTCTCATTCGCGCGAAGCTAAGTGAGAGGAAAATGTGTTGATGATGGCTCGATTACTTCTGGGCGGTGTCCTTCGGAAGCACCAGCTTGAAGTCGATGACCTTGCCGTCGGCGCTGCGCACGAACTCGTACTTCGCGAGATCGGGGCCGTAGTAGGGGGCGTCTTTCTTCTTGAACCAGATCGCTCCATCAGACACGCTGAGATGGTGTGTCTGGAACCAGCTGTTGCGGTAGGTGCACTTTTCGTACGCCGTGTCCTTGTACTTCTTCTCGCACTCGTCGTTTCCGGCCTTGACGGTGACGAGTGCGTCGAAGGTGTTCATGAGCGCGATGTGCTCCAGATCGGACGCGGTCTTGGTCGCTTCGAGCTGCTTGCTCAATTCCGCGACCTTGTCCGTCGCCGTCTTCAACTCGGTCGTCGTTTCGGTCAGTTTTTCTTTGGCCACTTTGCCGGCGTCGAGCTGATCGGCCACTTCCAGTGCGTGGGCGTTGTAGCCTTGCTCCACGATCACGTTGCCGATGGCCCTGATACCGAAGCCGGCACCAACCACCAGAACAATTGCACCCAAGAACGTCAGAACGGGATAGAAACCCTTCATGTGCTTATCCTTTTTTGATTTGGCGCGTCCATTGCGCCGCAAGACACTCTCACCGAACACTACTCTTTGACTGCCGCAGAGTTATGTTCAGAGTCGAGTCCCGCAGCTGTGAAGCAGTTGCGGGCAGACCTGGTTTTCAAAGAGCGATTCTCTCATTCGCGCGAGGCTACGTGAGAAAGGGGGTCATTTGTTGTGTGTGTCGCGGTGTGCGTCGCGTTTCAAGATGCCGTCGCGGATCTTCATGCGATCCTTGTCGACGCGCTTCTCATGGAAACGCTGATCATTGTTCATACCGGCCGCGATGCGAGCCTTGCGAACCGCCGCGATCGTGTCTTTCACGACCTGGGGGGTATTCCTTTTCTTCTTGTTTTTGTGCTTTGCCACGATCTTTTGCCTTTTTGCTCCGCGTACATAGCGCCGAGCGAACGTATTTCGATGAATAACAGAAAAACCGATACTTGTTTATTTCAACGAGAGAAATACTCAAATATCGGTTTTCAAAAATAGGGCCCTCGACACGTTCGGGCAATATGATTGATTTTTTTACTATCGATCTATCCTTTTCAGGATATATGGGACTGGATAGTGCAGCTCTCTCCCCATGGTTGTAAAAGAGGTAAGACGGAACAGACGTTTTTTTGACGACTATTCAATCTAAGCATGGACATACTATATCACTTTTTGGCGCTTTTGTCAAGACCTGAGTGCAAAAAAATCGCTCATTTGAGCGATTTTTCAAAAATAGCGAGGGTTTGTTCCGCGGCTTTTTTCCAGGAAAACTCGGTTGCTCGCTCAAGTCCAGCCTTTTTGAGCTGTTCATGCAGGGGTTTGAGCGAAATGATGCCTTTTAAGGCGTCCGCGATGTCTTGGATGTTAAACGGATCAACATGCAACGCGCCTGAGCTCGTAACTTCAGGCATGCTCGAGATATTGCTTGTGATAACCGGGAGTCCAGAAGCCATTGCCTCGAGAATGGGAAGGCCAAAGCCTTCGTAGAACGACGGCCAGATAAAGACGCTGGCGGAACGGTAGATTGCGGGGAGATCAAGTGGGTTTATGTATTCGAGGTTATGCACCCAATCATGAACATCGCGCTTCCAAAGTCGTCGACGGATGTTGTGAGACTTCCAACCCCATTTTCCCACAAGAACAAGATGTAAATCGTCGTGCGTCATTTCGCGATACCGTTTTACACCTTCAATGATCGACAAGACATTCTTGCGTGGTTCGATCGTTCCGACAAAAAGGGCGAAGCGTTTCGGAAGTTTGAGCTTCGATCTGACACCGTGATCATGCGCTTCCATTCTTGGATGGAAGGTTGATGTGATGCCGTGCGGAATGGCTGCAATCTCGTCTGGGGATTTGCGAAACATACGTGCGACGTCATGGCTTGTTGTGTTGGATGGCGTAATCACGAATCGCGCATCGCGGATGAGTTTGTGCGCATCAAGTAGATGATGCCATACGCGCATTTTGCGAGAAAAAAAATCTGGAAAAAATTTCCAAGAAACATCGTGAATGGTAAGGACGGTTGGAATGGAGGTTGGAAGAACCGTGATGTTTAGGTTTGGAAGAAACACAAGATCAATTGGATCCTTCACGAGCCAGTTGATGGCTGGTTGTTTCATTAAAAGTAATTTGAGATTCAAAAATTTATTCGCCATCGGAACATGTGTATGTTTCACGAATGCTGGGAAGACAAATGATGGGGAAGTGCGTGAGCGAAAGATTGAAAGGAGGTCAGGTGCTTCTCGGCCAGACGTCAGCAAAATATATTCGTGAGTATTTGCTAAAGCAAAAAGCGCGCCGAGGAGTTGAATGGTGTACTCTCCGACGCCGCTTTGTTCGTGTGTATTCAAATGTCTACAATCAACGAGGATGCGCATAACGTTTTGCGATTTCCTTCATTTTTTCAACAAACTTTGCTTCATTAAACAGTTCTGCATGCGCCTTAATTTTGTTGGCATCGTACTTTGACTGATCAAATCGGATCAAATGATCCGCGAGCTCTTCCCAAGATTGTTCATCAAAGAACTCTCCACTTAGACCTTCAACAACTGTCTCAACCGCGCCACCTTTGCGATACGCAATGACGGGAGTTCCGCTTGCCATTGCTTCAACCGGTGTAATCCCAAAGTCTTCTTCTTGTGGGTGAATAAACGCTTTTGCATTCGCATACAATTCGCGCTGTTCTTTTTCGGAAACACGTCCAAGGAATTCAATATTGGATTTTGCTTTTTTGCGTAGTTCTTTTTCAACAGGTCCGTTTCCAAAAATTTTGAGAGGAATTCCTGTTTTGTTGCACGCATCCACAACCATATCGAAACGTTTGTAGGCAACAAGCCGACCTCCTGTCAGGAAATAGGTTTTTGGTTTTGGAGAGATGTGAAAGTTGTGTGTGGCAACAGGTGGAAAAATAATTTCCGAATCACGTCGATAATATTTTTTGATTCTGTCTGCGACGGTTTTTGAGTTTGCCACAAAATGATCCACGCGATTCGCCGCTTGTTGATCCCATAAACGTAAGTGGGACAACACGGGTGGCAACAGTGCTTTCACAATATTTGGAACACGTAACTCTTTGATATAGCTTTGCGTATCCGTCCACAAATATCTCGTTGGTGTGTGGCAATAACAAATATGAATCGCGTCTGGTCGTGTAATGATTCCTTTCGCAAACGCACTCGTCGAAGAGATGACGACATCGAACTCACGCAGATCGTAATGTTCCGTTGCGGTCGGCATGAGGCTGATGTACCACTGATACTTTTTGGTGGCGAACGGAAAACGTTGTAGGAACGAAGTTCGAATGTCTTTTCCAATAAACCCCGGCATCTTCTTTTGGTCAAAAAATAAAACAAAGGTCGGAGCATCCGGCCATGTTTTTTGGAGAACCTCAAGAACTTTCTCGGCTCCACCGTCTTGAACCAAATAATCGTGAACCAGGGCAATTTTCATAACACCGGCACTTTACCTGATCCTTTTTTGCTTGACTAGTATGCCCCTTTTCTGAAAATAACAACGATCGGTGTCTTTAGGAGAATATACAAATCTAACCACGGGCTCCAGTGTTCAATGTAGTAGGTGTCGAGTCTGACTTCTTCATCGAAGTCGAGGTCTGCGCGGCCGGAGATTTGTGCGAGGCCGGTGATTCCAGGTTTGATGGTGAGAACTTTTTTGTGTTCCGGTTTGTATTTTGCGACTTCTTCTGGTAAGTGTGGGCGTGGTCCAACGAGACTCATTTTTCCTGTGAGGACAAGAAAGAATTCAGGAAGCTCATCAATGGAGAATTTGCGAATAAATGTGCCGACGCGTGTGACACGAGGATCATTTGCGATTTTGACCATGGGTGTTCCTTTGCGCGTATCTTTTTCCGCGAGTTCGCGATAGCGCATGTTATGTGTGTGTGGAACCATGGATCTAAATTTGAAATAGGGAAATGGTTTTCCACCTTGGCCAATGCGTGTCATGCGCTTATTATCATCGGATCGAGAAAAGAGAATGGGGCCACGCGAATCGAGTTTGATGGCGATTGCGGTGATCAACATGATCGGCGAGGTGAGAATGATGAGAATGAGGGATGCAACAATATCAAACAAACGTTTATAAATGGCTCCCCAGCCATCAAGCGGGGTCTTTTGAACTTCAATCACGGGAATTCCGGAGAACATGTGAATCACGGATCTGCCGACAGCGGTTGCGAAAAGATCGGCAGAATATCGAAAGCCTAAATGTTCGACGTCCGTGAATGCGATGAGGGCGAGCGTTGTGTTTTTACTTGCTTCTGGATCGGCGAGGAGAACTTCATCAATTTTATCTTGATCTTTGAGAGTGCGTAATTTTTTTGCGACCGCATCATCAAATGTTTTGAATGCGGCAACGATTTGTAATCCGAAGCGTGGTTTTTTCTCAAAGATTCCTTTAAGGGTATCGGCTGTGTCGTTTGATCCAATGATCGCAATACGAATCACACCAATGCCCATAGACATGAGGGAGCGTTGTAATCCTCGAATGACAAGACGTCCAAGAGAAACAAAGACCATCGAGAAGAACCAGGCAACAAGCGCGATGAATCGAGAATCAAAAAATGTGCGTGAGAAGAATAGAATGGAAAACACAAGTGCCATCGAAGTAGATGTTGCGAGCAGCACGCGTGAAAGTTCTTTTGCGATGGATCGTCGATGTGTGGAATACAGTCCAGCGGATGCGAACACGGCGATCCAAATAAATAGACTTGGTAAAAGAATGGTGATGTATTGTTGGAGAGTGAGCGCAAAGATAACAGGACGAATGCTTGTGAAGTAGGGGAGGAAACGCGAATAGTACGCAGCAATGCCGGCGGCAACGAGTGCGAGATAATCGAGAGGAACAAGGGCAAGTGTAAAGGCGAGTTCAGAGCGTTTCATAGTGAAAGTATTGTAGCAAAATAAAGTCTAATCAAAAAATCCCGCCTGCCTGCCGGCAGGCAGGCGCGAGGCGAGATTCTTTGGGTTCCAAAGGAGTGATCTGTAAGCCGAATTTTGTCTACCCTGTCTTTCAACAGAGGAGGCGATCATCTATCTTGTCTCATTGTCGCCAATGAGATCGTGCGAGCTACCAAATTTGCTCTTTCACCGAAAAGGGTTTGCCACACATGCATGTCACCATGCAGCGAGATACGTAATCTTGCGATACCGTATCACTTTTCACCTTTCATTTTGCGAAGCAAAATGACCCTGAGCCTGTCGCCCTTCAAATTTTTCAGGGCGACCATGAGTCCGATCGAATGGTCGAAGGGTGCATGCGCATAGTATGGGCATAAGCTTGGACCCTTCGACTCACTGCGTTCGCTCAGGATAATTTTGCTTCGCAAAATTAGTATTGTCTCTGTGGTACTTTCCCTAAGGTTGGTATTCGGGATCAAAGCGTGAATTGCTCCAACGCCTCGCGCTCGAATGCGTATCCTTGGTTGTCGTTAACAACTTTTCTTGTTGTCGTATATTGCTATGCGACAGGTGTTCGGACTTTCCTCCCAGACGTTTGTCCAGGTAATCACCCGATCATCCTTTAGAACGTGGGGAAGCATACCAGTTTCAAGGGGAAATGTCAATGGAATTTGGGTAAGAAAAAACCGCACCATGGATCAGTGCGGCAGGGAATCGAAGAGTCGATAGTTTTGGGTTTTGTTGAATTCGGCGAGAAGACCAAGGAGCATCTGGTCTTCCTCATTGTCTTCGCGAATGAACGAACCGCCCTTCACTTCAAGGTCTTCCGCGTTCAGACCGACGAAGATGGGAATGCCGAATTTTTCACCGTAGCGCACAGCTTCGACCACATCCGACAGAAATGGCGGCGTGTACCGATGTTCCTTGAATGCGGTGGCGAGTGGCGTACCGCGCGCGGCGTACGTCGGATTCAAGTGAATCGAGATTGATGAGCCGCTGATGCGGTCCATGACATCACCCAGGTACTTGATTGCACCATGGATGTCCTCGATCGCCTGTGCTCGCGTCATGTACTGATCCTCAACGGGTTTGAACATGTAGTAGCACTTCATGCGAAAGCCGTGTCGGGCCAATTGCTCGGCCATCGATTCCAACTTGCGCGTGGGCAAACCTTTGCCAAACACGTTCGTGCGCAGGTTCTCATCGTGAACTTCGACACCGACCGCAATTTCGAGCGTGGTCGGGATTTCACCTTCATCGAGGGCACGTGCGAGAATTTCGAGCTCGACATCTTCCACATACTCGGGACGTGATTCGAGTGTGAGTGTGGCCATCTTCGGCAAATGCTTGTTGCATTTGGTGACGAAGTGTAAGAGCGCTGTGGTTGGGAACGTGTCCTGGTCAAGCACGGAACCCTGATTGCTCAGGATCACCTTTTGGATATCCTTCGCGCGCGCGAGAATTTCCGGTTGCTTGAAGAGAAAGTGCGTCTGATCCATGATGTCCCAGTGACTCACATGGTGAAGTGACGAGGTGGACGGGAGTGTGCATCCTGCGCAGCGCATCCATTTGCACGCTTGCGTGTAGAGAATCACGAACAAGATCAGGCCTTCTTGGGACTCCTGGAAGAAGTACGTAATCGGCCGTTTGGGATCGTGTGTATTGTCGAATTCGTGTGTCTTGCCGGACGAATGGTGTCCACGCAGGATTTGTCGTTCGATGTCTACACGCTTTGCGGCGCGTTGTTCAATAGTCAGGACACGATGCGGGTGAACTTGATGGTGCGTATGGTCGGACACGACTGCCTCCTTGTTTTGAAATATCCCTGGAACCGTTTCCAAAGATGCTTGACCCTAACAAAAAATTGATTCTTTGTCAATCCATCCACACCCAGCACTTGCTTGGTCTGTCGTCTCGATTTATACTTCTTTTGATATGTTGATCCAATCACAAAATTGGAAGCAGAAATTTGATCACATGTTAGATATTTCATTTACGTGTTCCATCCTCCGTTGAAAGACGGAGGATTTTTTTATTCATAATTTCTGTCATTGCGAGGAGGCACCCGACAAAGCAATCTTTTTCGCATTAAATAGTGCGCAAAGATCGCCACGTCGTAGAACTCCTTGTAATGACACATACAACTATGTCCACACCAAGCAGTATCGATACGTCTCGTGTTGAGTCTGAAGTGTTTCGTTCCGCAAGAAACTATTTTGCAGACCAAGGGTTCGTGGAACTTTTTCCTCCTCGCATCGTACGAGCGAGTGGGGCGTGTGAGAATGTGGATACGCTCTTTGAGGTTCGCGTTGATGGCGATCATAAATGGTTTGAGCCAAATGGAACAAAGTCCCATTCGTATCTTGCGCAGACCGGACAGCTCTACCTTGAAGCGTATGTGCCAAAGTATGAGAATGTCTATTGTGTAGGCCCAAGCTTTCGTGCGGAAGATGGCGTGGATGCACGACATCTCACAGAGTTCACGATGCTCGAAATTGAGTTTGCGGGCGGGTTCGAGAAGTTATTACAACACATTGAAGGCATGGTTTCTCATGTGGCACATGCAATTGGGACACGTTCTTCGAAGTTTGGGATTGATGAAGATCATGCGATGCGACTCAAATCATGCCCATCAATCTTCCCGCGCATCACGTATGATGAGGCTATTGAGAAACTCGCATCAATGGGCGAAACGATTGAGTGGGGAGATGACATTGATCGTCATCGTGAGCAAAAGCTTGTTTTGCAGTATGGAAATGTTCCACTCTTCATTACGCATTATCCAGACCCAATGATTAACTTCGGAAAAGAAATTGAGGTCGAAAAGTTTTTTAACATGCTTCCAGATCCAAAACGTCCGGGTCGCGTACAAAGTTCTGATCTCATCCTTCCGATCTCGGGCGAATCTGTTGGGTCTGCGGCGCGTGTGCATGAAGTTCAAATGCTTGTTGATCGATTATCAAACTCAAAGATGTTTAAACGATTAGAAAAACGCGGAGGAAGCATGGAAGATTTCTCTTGGTACATTGATCATGTTCGTGATAATGGAGCGGTTCCACATGCAGGGTGTGGGTTCGGGATGGCGAGAATTTTGCAATGGATTATTGGTGTGGCAGACATTCGAGATGCAGTGACATTCGTACAAAACAAAGAACAGTTGATCTAAACGATTCGAAAAAAAATCAGGGTTTATGCAACCCCGATTTTTTTTCTAACTTCGATCATTTTTTTCTGTGCAATCTCACGAGCTTTTGTTGCGCCACTTTCAAGAACCATGCGAAGCATGTCTTCGTCTTCAAGATACGATTTGATTTTTTCTTGGAGTGGACTTAGAAACGCCGTGATCTCAGCTGCAAGGGCGACTTTGAAATCCCCGTAGCCCTTGCCCTCAAATATTTTCTCTATTTCTCCCACGCTTGATCCACTCATAAGCGAATAGATGGTCATCAAGTTTGCCATGCCTTTGCGATGCTCTCGATACACGATGGTTCCTTCTGAATCTGTGACAGCACTTTTGATTTTCTTAAGAACAGTCGCCTCGTCGTCCATAAGCGAGATGTAATTTTTCTCACTTGGTGCCGACTTCGACATTTTCTTTTCCGGATCATCAAGTCCCATAATGCGCGCGCCGGATTCTCGAATCTGTGGTTTTGGAATGACGAACGTATAGCCGAATCGGTTATTAAATCGTTCTGCTAAATCTCGTGCGAGTTCTACGTGTTGCTTTTGATCATCACCAACCGGAACAATGTGCGTATCATACAAAAGAATATCGGCGGCCATGAGGATTGGATACGTAAACAATCCAACAGAGACAGATTCGCCTTTGCCTTTCGCTTTATCTTTGTACTGTGTCATGCGTTCCATTTCTCCCATGCCGGCAATACAGCTTAAGATCCACGCAAGTTCTGTGTGTTCTTGCACATGTGATTGTTGGAACAAAACGGTTTTGGTTGTGTCTACGCCGGCCGCAAGGTAAACCGCTGTTGCAAACAATAAATTTTTGCGAAGGGTTTCTGGATCTTGGGGAACGGTGATCGCGTGATAGTCGACCGCAAAGAGGAAATTTTCATTTCCTTTATTTTGCAAATCTAAAAATGGTTCAATCGCACCGAAATAATTTCCGATGTGGAGAACACCGGTTGGTTGGAGGGCAGTGAGTACTCGTGACATATGAGGAAAGGATAACAGAAAAGCCCATTTCTTGCGATCTGGGCTTTTTGTTGCGTTTAGACTTCAATGATAACAGGCAAAATCATCGGGCGGCGTTCCGTTTTCTTAAACAAGAACTTACCCACTTCATCGCGAATTTGATCGCGAAGGTATTTTGGATCTAATTCTGAACCAGGAGCTTTTTCAACGACCAGTTTTTTGACTTCTTTGCGTGTTCCTTCAATCAGCTCAATATGATCTTTCATGAAGATGAATCCGCGAGAGACAATGTCTGGATTGCCAACAAGTTTTCCGGTGTGCTTTTCAACCTGAACGATGACAACCACCATTCCGTCTTCTGCCAAAACTTGGCGATCACGGAGCACGACTTGAGAAACGTCTCCTACACCGAGTCCGTCTACAAAGACGTAGTCGGTTGGAACCTTCTCGTTTGTGAGTTTTCCGTGACCTTTTGAAAACTCCATGATCTGTCCGTTGTCCACGATGAAAATGTTTTCTTCTTTCCAACCCATGGATTGTGCAACGAGTCCGTTTTCACGAAGAAGGAAATGGTTTCCTTCAATTGGCACGTAGTAGGTTGGTTTGAAGAGTGCGAGCATGAGTTTGATGTCTTCTTTCTTTGCGTGACCTCCTGCGTGAACGTCCATCATCTTGTAGTTGATGACTTTGCATCCTTTGCGATACAGCGTGTCCATGAGGCGTTGCACAGAGTTTTCATTTCCTGGAATAACAGAGCTTGAGAAAATGACGGTATCTGTTTTGCGAATTTTAATGACACGATGTTCATTACTTGCAATACGATTCAGCGCCGCTTTCTTTTCGCCCTGAGCACCCGTACAGATAAGCACGAGCTTATTGTCTGCGTAAGCATCCATTTGTTCTGGTTTGATGAGCGTGGATGCTTGGCATTTGATGAATCCAAGTTCTTTTGCGATTTCAATGTTTGTTTTCATGGAGTAGCCGTCGATGGCTACTTTCTTTCCCAAAGACTCGGAGATTTCAATAATTTGTTTTACACGTGCAAGAAGGGAAGCGAACGTTCCAATAATGATACGTCCTTGTGCTTTTTCAATGACTGCACGTAATTCGTCTTCAATAACCTTTTCTGAGATTTGGTGGCCAGGAACGTTTGCGTTTGTGGAATCTCCCATGAGAACCAAAACACCTTTCTTTCCAATAGCCGCAATGGTTTGAAAGTCCGCGTGTTCCGTCCCCGCTGGATGAAAGTCAAACTTCCAGTCTCCGGTATGACAAACCGTTCCAACAGGTGTTTCTACAACGATTCCGACAGAGTCTGGAATGTTGTGGTTAATGTGGAAGAAAGAAACCGTAAACGCTCCAAGTTTCAGAATATCTGTATTCTTTGTGACTTTGAGGTTCAATGGACGTGTATGGAAGTCTTCTTGTCGGCGTTTGATAATTCCAGCGGACATTGGCAATGCGTAAATAGTTGGATTGCCGATATTTGGAACGGTGTGTGGAATCGCTCCGATGTGGTCATAGTGACCATGGGTAATAATGACTCCACGAATATTTTTTTCTTTTCCTTTCAAATACGTCATGTTTGGAATGATGTAATCAACTCCAGGCATGTTTTCTTCTGGGAACTGAAGTCCCATGTCGATGATAATGATGTCATCTTTGTATTCAAGAAGGGTGCAGTTGCGTCCAACTTCTTCGCATCCTCCGAGCACCATGATGCGGAGTTTGTCTCCACTTGAAGTGGAATACGTTTTAACAGAGCTGACTTGTTGTGGAGTTTCTACAAAGCGTCGTGGTTGAGCGCGAAATACGCGTCCTTTAAATTTATTGTCTCCCGGTTTGCCTCCTCCTGGTTTGTGGTCTCCCGGTTTTGGTGCGGGAGGTTTTTGGTTTGTTTGTACCATAATATTCTGTGATTAGAAGTTGCTGAGTCGTTAAGTTTTTGAGTCGAGGTATATATTTTCCTAAATAGAAGACAGTGATTCCTTGACTAAATGACTTATCGACTCAACAACGCTTGTTTTTTCTAGTTAAGCGATCAAAAAAATACAAAAACAAAAACAAGGTTTTTTGATCGAATATCTTCAATTGTAAAAGAACAGTCTCTCTCCAGAAAAATCACGACGAACACGCGAACTTTTTAAGATGGTCTCGTGAACGGAGAGCATCCAGAAAATGTCACGTGTTGTCTATGAACTTATTGTAGCGTGTTTCAAGAAGATCGGCTATCGGGCCGTTGCAACGCATTTCGATGGTGCGGATGAGAGGACTTGAACCTCCAAGGGCTTGCGCCCACAGGCTTCTGAGACCTGCGCGTATACCATTCCGCCACATCCGCATAGTGCTTCTGAGACCTACGCGCCTGCCTGCCGGCAGGCAGGTATACCAATTCCGCCATTCGTCCATGAGCGAAATGCGTTGAGTGCTTACTTCAGGGTTTGTTTTGTCTTGATGTACCAATCTTCCACATTCGCAAAGCGATCTGATGGAACGCGCAGGGAAGGAGGAAGATTTAAGTGAATCTTTTTTGGTTCCGCAAACGCATAGGTAGATTGATAAAGAAAAACTGCTGGGACTTCTTTTACCAGAAGAGACTGGAATTGTCGAGAGAGTATGTCTTCATCTGCCTGGGTTTTTGCAGAACGGGCCTTTTCTAGGAGTTTGTCTGCATCTGCGTTTTGATAGTGAGAAATATTGAACCCACCTTTTCCAATTTGAGAAGAATGCCAGAAGAAATAGGGGTCCGGGTTTGTTGCTCCGTAATTGGCCGTTAGAAGGAGTTCGTAGTCTTGTGTAGCGACAACATCGGTCATTAAGTTGTCTGCGTCAACGGTTTTAATAGTGATGCCGATTCCAAGAAGGCTCAATTCGTCTTTTATTTCTTGTGCAACATGAACAAATTCGTCGCTTGAGATGGTTGTGAGGGTAAAGGAAACATCTACTCCTGGCTGTGCCGGCGTATCTGTTCCTTTTTTCTTTGCAACAGGTTTGTTAGAGATCTGACGCAATGTTGCGCCAACAGGTTTTTGAAAACCCGCTGTGTCTAACCCGGAAGCTGCTGCAGAAGGATCAAAAGCGATTCCAGCGAATGTGGGATCAAAGGCAGATGTCCCATTGAAAATTGGACCATTCATGACGCTAGCGTGGGAAGAAAGAACTTGTGAAACAAGTTTATTCTTATCAATGGCCTGTGCGATAGCAAGACGGACAGCTGTATTCTTTAATAGAGCGTTTTGCGTATTGAAATAAAGAGCGGTTCCACGGGGAATAGAGGAATACAGAAGATTAACCCCGTGATTATTTTCAATGGTGGCACGATGTTCAAATGCAACGTATCCAACAGCCTCTACGTTTTTGTTGGTGAGAGCTTGGGTGGCAGATTGTTCGTCTGGATAAAATTTAAAAATGAACTTTTCAATTTTTGGTTCAGTGCCGTAGTAATGGGTATTACGTTTGAGTGTGTATGTTCTAATGGAGCCTTTTTTGTCTTTGGTAAATTCTTGAAACGCATAAGGTCCGCTTCCGATTGGTTGGAGGTTTAAAGAGGCAAGCGGAACATTTTGTGCCAAAATATCCGACCACAAGTTGTTTGGGAGAATTCCAATGGTTAATTTGTGTGAAAAAGAAGGATCTGGGTTTTTGAGTGTGAACAAAACGGTCTGGTCGTCGGCTTGTTCAATTTTTATGTCGCGAAAATCCGCAGAAAGGGGGCTGCGGTAGTCTGAATCTTGGAGGGCAGAGTAGGTAAAGACCACATCACGTGCTTGAACAGGTTCGCCATCTGAAAATTTGGCGTTTGGATTGATGCGGAGGGTATAGCTTAATTGATCATTGCTTACGGTCATGGAATCTGCGAGATCATTTATGTATCCTTGTGTTGGATCCCATTTGAGGAGACCTGAATAGATAAGGGATGCTAAATCCTCGTCCGCGTCGTTTGTGGACGCATAAAGTGGATTGATAAGTCTTGGGGTTCCAATAAGAGCTTCTGTGTCGTCTCCGCCAACAGCCGGGAGCTCTACGCGGTGTGCGAAAACATAAACACCCGCAAGAAAGAGGAGTGAGACGAAGATAAGAGACAAAGATCCAAGAAACATCTTTTTTTCTTGGAGACTCATGACACTTGGAAGTTGTTCCCATTGTTTCCATGTTGGAAAGGAGCGGGGTTTTGTAACAGAAAGAACCTGGCGAAGGGCCAGGTTTTTTGTTTGATGAGCTTCCGGATTCTTTGAGGATTTAAAAAAACGCGTAAAGATATTGCGGAATTAAGAATGAATCCGCCTTTACAAAAGGATACCAGCAAGAGATACACCGAAAAAAAGAATGGCGATCAAGATGGTTGCTTGGAACAGTTTTTTTTCTGCTCCACGTTTTGTGCGGTAGACGTTTCCACCTCCACCAAACGCTGCTCCGATTCCTGTTCCGCGTGATTGCAATAAAATGGAGGCAATAAGCAATACGGCAAGAACGACTTCTGCGATTTTGAGAATGAGATCAATCTTCATAGTGAAATAATGGTACCAAAAACAGCCCGAATCGTCAACCGTTTGTGGATGGTTTTTTGGGATTCGCCTGCCTGCCGGCAGGCACGGCAAAGCGTTTCATTCCTTTTCCGGTCATTTTCATCTTTGGGTTCCGTTTTACATGACGGCGCTTTGCGCGATCTTGTTCTCGCGCTTCTTCTTCCACAATGTGCGTATTTTTGTCTCGCATAGAGGTAAAACTATGATATACTTTTTGTAATAAATTGTCTTTCATGAAAGATGACGCACAAGTTCATCAAAAGCGAGGTTGGACAGGCACGATTATTACGCTCGTGATTCTTTTTTTGCTCGGTGCGTTTGTGTGGCGTGTGGTTTTTTTTACCGCGCAAATTAGAAATGGAGGATTGAACTTATCTGATTTGAATTTTTCAAAAACAGTCTCCACCATGACAAAACTCGCTTCAGAGCCTGTGAAAGAAGGGGGGTTAGATGTTGCCATAAACAACAGGCCAACACTTGGAACCAAAAGCGCGCCAATAACAATCGTTGAGTTCGCGGATTTTGGTTGCCCATTCTCACGCACCTCGAGTGTGATCATACGTACACTTGCAGCAAAGTATCCAAACCAATTTTCGTTTATTTACAGAGATTTTCCTTTACCAGAACTTCATCTGTTTGCACAAAAGGCATCAGAAGCTGCAGCGTGCGCAGAAGAACAAGGAAAGTTTTGGGAATATCATGACAAGCTCTATCAGAATCAGAATACACTCGGGGACGATTCCTTTGAACAATTCGCGAATCAGTTAAACATGGACACAGCGCGTTTTCATGATTGTTATGCTGGACACACGTACGCCAAACAAATAGAACAAGATTATCAGGATGGTTTAGCTGCGGGCGTACGCGGAACCCCAACATTTTTTATCAACGGAACGCGCGTTCCCGGATCTATCCCACAAAATATTTTGGAGAACGTCATTCAGTCTGTGAATGCTCAAAAGAACTAATGTTTTATGATAAGACCTTTTCGTTTATTTTTTCGCCACCTTTTGTCTGCACTTGTATGTGCGACGATTGGATTATTTTTCATGGCCCCTGTGGTTTTTGCTGCCACACCAGCAACTGCCTTACATGATTGCTATTGTGCAACCAGTTTAGGTGTTGAAAAAAAAACAGAGGCAATTACACCAGAAACTTGTCTTGCGCTCTGTAAAAAAAATGGGCAGTCGATGGCTGCGTTTGTCACAAATGCAGCGAATGCTCCAGATCGTAGCGGATATTGTTATACAGAAGAACAATGTACAAAACAAAATGGAATTTTGGATGAAAAACAGGCTTGGGACTGTGTAAAAGGACAAAGATATTGTTACCCTGATCCAAAAAAATCCGCGAAAGTAACATTGAATGTCTCCATTCCAAACCCAGCAGATCCATCAAAACCACTAACATTAACGGGAAATATTGCGGATTATATTAACGCCATGTTTTCTTTCATGATTAATGCGGGAATCGTCATTGCGATTGTGATGACTATGATTGGTGGACTTCAGTATACACTCGGAGCAACAACAAAAGACGGTGTTTCAAAAGGGAAGGATCGTATTAAAAACGGAGTTACGGGTCTTGTATTGTTGCTCTGTGTGACCTTGATTGCACAAACAATCAATCCATATTTGATTCGAATGCAACTTCCAAAGTTCCCCATGATTAAACCTATTGGACTTCCAGAAGGAGCGAGTTCGTGCGAACAATATATAGCAAAGAAAGATAAAAATGGAAAAAATCTTTATAAGATGGAAACCCCATGGGATGGAAAAGGTGATGCGTGTGGGAACTCATCAACGGTTGTTGCGGCAGAAGGTCAGCCGGAAGTTTCTGCAGGAATTTCTTGTGATTATAATAAGTGTGCAGATCTTTCAAAGGGCTGTCTTGGGAGTGGAAAGAATGCAAAATGTTTAAGTTGTGTAGATGTTGTTGAAGATAACCCTACTAACATAGTACCTTCAAGCTCTGTGTGTTCACAGCTTTCTACCGAATCAGATGCTGCAACCATTTCAATTCCTGGATCTGAAGTTTCTTCAGCAAAAACAGGAGAAACAAAAGAAATGACAAAACAAGTGAAGGATTATTACCGATGCGGTTGGACAAAAGATAAAGATGTAAATAATGGTGTTGTGAAATTAGGCAGTTCTGGATCTTGTGCGAAGATTACAATTAATTGTAAGAATATTAAGAAGTGTGAGGATTATGATTATGTCAACGTATCAAACAGTGTGTATCCTGGACCGGGTGCAGATTTGGAAGATGTGATTCAAGAGAATAATGCGATTTGTGCGGTTGGTGGCGGGTGTGGTGATTTTGGTCTTCAGACAATTTGTAAAGAAAATCCTTGTGGGTTAAATGCAGGCGGTATCGTTCCAACGACGTGTGTGTACAGCTCATCAGGTACGGTTGCCTCGTTGGGTATACCGAAAGATGATTGTAAAACAACAACGAATACAAAAGATTAGTCGTGTGATAAACCGGGCGGCCTTCAAGGCTTGCCCGTTTTTATTTTCCGTGATAGAGTCGCAGACGATTTATAACTGCAAAGTCAAAGAGTCATAAAGTCAAAGAGTGATTGTTGGTGCGAACTCATTTGTGCTTAAAAAGAAGCTTCATTCACTTTTCGACTCTTTGACTTTTCGACTTTCTTCTTTCCTCCTATGCCTCAAGAATACATTTCCATTCGTGGTGCGCGCGTTCACAACTTGAAGAATATTGACGTGAACATTCCTAAAAATAAACTCGTGGTGATTACGGGACTTTCTGGATCTGGAAAATCTTCTCTCGCTTTTGACACCATCTACGCAGAAGGACAACGCCGCTACATGGAATCTCTTTCGAGCTATGCTCGACAGTTTCTTGAATTGCAAGACAAGCCAGATGTAGATGAAATGTTAGGACTTTCTCCAACCATCGCCATCGACCAAAAGTCTTCTTCCCACAACCCACGCTCTACAGTTGGAACCGTGACGGAGATTTATGATTTTTTGCGAGTCTTATTTGCGCGTGCTGGACGTCCGCATTGTCCAAAGTGTGGTGCAATCGTTCAAGAACAAACGCTCGAACAGATGACAAAGATCGTGGAAGGATCTCTTGGGAAAGATACATTGCTTTTGTTTGCACCGGTTGTTCAAAAACAAAAAGGAGAACACAAACATGTTTTGCAAGCCGCATTGAACGCTGGGTTTACTCGTGTGCGTTATGACGGATTGATTATCGACACAGACGAGGCGGTGAACATGCGCAAAGATAAAAAGAAAGATCATGATTTAGATGTTCTTATTTTTGCGTTCCAAGGTGGACAAGCTTATTCGAAAGATCACATCACGCAAATGATGAAGAAGGCGCTTGATTACGGAAATGGCTTTGTCACCATTGTGAATGATGAAAATGGAGACGAACGTTCGTTTTCACAGAGTTTCATGTGTGTGAATTGTGGACTCAATCTTCCAAAACCAGAACCACGCTTGTTCTCGTTTAACTCCCCGTATGGAGCGTGTACAGAATGTACGGGTCTTGGTGAGAAACTTGTTCTTGAACCCGAGCTTGTGATTCCAAATGGTCGCCTTACGCTCGAAGAGGGAGCAATCCGTCCATGGTCAAAAATCGCTGGCAATCAAACTAGTTATTTGCGCATGCTCGATCTTGTTGGAAAGAAACATAAAATCCCGCTCGATGTTCCGGTTGAAAAAATTCCAAAAGCAAAAATGGATGTTATCTTGTACGGGACAGGTGCCGAACTTTACTCGTTTGATTCGCAAGAAGTTGTTTTTCCGGGAGTGCTTGCACAGCTTGAACAAAAATATCGCGAAACAGATTCGGATTACGTCCGTTCAGAACTCGAAGGATACATGCGTCGCATGCTTTGTCCTGGTTGTTCCGGAAAGCGTTTACAGCCTGCTGTACTTGCAATCACGATCGCGGAGAAGTCGATCGCGGATGTAGTAAACATGCCGGTTGAAGATGTAAAGCTGTTTTTTGAAGGGATTCTCGGAAAAAGTGGAAAAGGAAAGAGAGATGAAAAACAAAATTTGATCAACGGACTTTCGAGTGATGAACAGTTGGTGACAGAGCGTGTTGGAAAAGAAGTGTGTGCTCGTTTGGCACAGCTTACAGAAGTTGGTCTCGGATATCTGACGCTTGATCGCTCTGCGATGACCCTCTCTGGAGGAGAAGCACAGCGTGTGCGTCTTGCTTCACAGCTTGGAAGCGGACTTTCAGGTGTGATTTATATTCTTGACGAACCTTCCATTGGACTTCACCCACGCGACAACGATCGTTTGATTCAAACGATTCGTCGTTTACAAGAATTCGGAAACTCCGTGATTGTTGTTGAGCATGACGAAGCAATGATTCAAGCGGCAGATTATGTATTCGATGTAGGTCCGGGTGCAGGAGAATATGGTGGAGAAATTGTTGCGGAGGGAACAGCAGCACAAATTAAAAAGAACAAACATTCGCTCACAGGATTGTATTTGTCTGGCGAACGATCCATTCCACTTCCAAAGAAATACCGTAAAGGAAATGGAAAGAGTATCGACATCATTGGAGCGACCGCATTTAACTTGCAAAACGTAAGTGTTTCCATTCCACTCGGAAAGCTTGTGTGTATCACGGGAGTTTCTGGATCCGGAAAGTCGACACTCATTCTCGACATTCTCGGCAAGTCCTTATCGAAACACTTCTATCGTGCAAAAGAGTATCCAGGAGCGCACAAGGCGATTAAAGGAATTGAACACATCGATAAAGTTGTTGCGGTGGATCAATCTCCCATTGGGCGCACGCCGCGTTCAAACCCAGCAACGTACACAGGAGTCTTCACGGCCATTCGTGATTTGTATACAGAAGTTCCAGAAGCAAAGATGCGAAACTTCGATGCAGGAAAATTTAGCTTCAACGTGAAGGGTGGAGGACGATGTGAAACGTGTTCAGGAGACGGAGTTCGTAGAATTGAAATGCAATTCCTTCCCGATGTTTACGTTGAATGTACCGAATGTCGCGGAACGCGTTATAACCAAGAAGTCTTGGAGATTCATTACAAACAAAAAAATATCTCGGATATTTTGAATATGACTGTAGAAGAAGCGCGACGCTTCTTTGCAGATCAAACATCCATCTTCGAAAAACTTGATGTGTTACATGAGGTGGGACTCGGCTATATTCGTCTTGGACAATCGGCAACAACGTTATCTGGAGGAGAAGCGCAGCGTGTGAAGCTCTCTACAGAGCTTTCGCGTCGCGCAACGGGCCGAACCCTTTACATTCTTGATGAGCCAACAACAGGACTCCACTTTGAAGATATTAAGCGCCTTCTCGGCGTTCTTCACATGCTGGTGGACAAGGGAAACACGGTTGTGATCATTGAACACAACCTAGATGTGATCAAAGGAGCTGATTGGGTGGTTGATATGGGGCCAGAAGGTGGTATTAAAGGAGGGATGCTGGTGGCAGAAGGAACACCAAAAGATATTGTGAAAGTGAAGGAAAGTATTACAGGTAAGTATCTCAAATCTGTTCTTTAAATGACCAAAAAGCGGGGAAAAGCCCCGCTTTTTGTGTAGAAATCTTGACAAAATCACATTTTTCTGCTATTATTCCGCGTTAATTATCATCTTATCCATCCATCGAATTAGTCACGGACGAATGTCTTCGACTGCCAAAAATCTATGCTTAAAAAAATTCTTATCCTTTCTTTGGTCCTTGCGGCAGGTATCTGCCCATTTTTGCCAAAGGTATTTGCCGATAATGCTTCTTGGAAGACGTTGCTTGCAGATCGTGTTTGGGATCAAACCACTTTTCGCGTGGATCGTTTAACGTATCCCGCAAATGTAAGTAACCCCATGAAACGTAATGGAATCGCCTTTGTTTCAACTCCTTCCACACAATGTGCGGATTTGGGTCTTTGTGACAAAATCGATCTTTCGATTTTGAAAGATGGAAAATCACAGACCGTAAACGGAGTTGATCAAAGCTTTTTGAATCCGTCTTTTGCCATTGCACAAAAGGGAAAGTTTGTGTATTTCACAAAATCTACAACTAAGGATAATTGGTTCGATGTTTCCTTTGTAGATCCAAATACAGGTGAAATTCATCCATTTACTTCACTTGCGCGTAAGCCAAATGAGGTAAGTTTCGTATCGTTTTCAACATCTGGAGATCGTTTGTACACATCTTTGCTTCAGATGAACCCAACAACAAAACAGGTTCAAAGTTCTATTGTTGCAAAGTCTACGGATGGGAAATATGAGCAACGTGATATTGCCTTTATGTTGAATGCACCTTGGCAACAGGTTGAGGATGCGTATAACGATCAATTACTTGTAAAATTTCAATTCTCTGGTGGAAATAAACAATTGTGGGTTATTAATGCGGCAACGCAACAAATGTATGCCATTCCAAATACATGGATTGATCCACAAGCAGATTTCTTTTATCCACACTTCTTAACGAACGGAACAATCGTTTTCTTTCAGAACTACCAAATGTTTACGTTCAATCCAGCAACCCAAACCGTTGCACCAGTTGCACACGCGACATTAAACTGGAAGTTACCAATCGAGGATGCTGTTACCGTGAAGGGGGATACGATGGCATGGGTAGATGACACGAACAAGATTTGGTATTCCTTGCCAGACGGTACCGTGAAACCAGCTCTTGAAATGATTGGAGAAAAGGTGGCAACAGCTCTCAATCAAAATCCTCAACTCTTGAATCAAATATCGTCAGATCCATTCATTACAATGGATACGCTTGGAACGCTCCGTGTTGGAGAGGGGGCGAAGCAACAAATTTGGTTTAAGAACGGAACAGATAAAGCATTCGTGATCGGAACAGGATCACATCCAATTTTGACAGATGCAACACACGTGATTTGGAAAGGAACAGATGGCGCGCTTTATCAAGCAACGTTTTCCTCAATTCTTTCCATGCATAAAACAAACACCGTCTTTGATGGTGGATTTGTCCCAGGTCAGCGCGTAAAAGCCGTTGGGGATGCACGTGTCTACTTGATTGGAAATGATGGTCAATTGCACTGGATTACCTCTGAGACGGTTGCCTATTCTGTGTTTGGAACCTCTTGGAATAAAGGAATCACAGAAGTGTCACCAACATTCTTGTGGCGATTCGCAAATGGAACAAATGTGGATTCCGATCAAACCGTCAAATCCCTGTAAATAAAAAAACATCGGCCTTTCGGCCGGTGTTTTTATTTTTTCTTTTTCTTCTTGGTTGTGGTGTTCACGTAGGTTTCTTTCAGCTTGCGTTTGAATCCGCTCTTTGTGTTTTGCAAGAAAGAAAGTTTTGCGCGGCGAACCTTTGCGGTCTTTACAAGTTCGATCTTGGAAACAACCGGGGAGTTCACAGGGTAGATCTTTTCTACACCGAATCCACCAGAACTGATTTTACGAATCGTGAGTGTGCGGCTCAGGCCTGCTCCTTTGATCCCGAGGACAATTCCTTCAAAGATCTGAACACGTTCGCGGACTTCTCCTTTTGGAGTGACGTCTTTGATACGTTCGTGGATGCGAACCGTTTGTCCTGCACGTACTTCCGTTGTTTTTGTTGGCACGACTTCTACAGCGACTTCTGCGACAGGTGCCTCTTCTACGATCGGAGCATCGACGACTTCGTCTGTGACAGCTTCAACCGGAGTTGTTTCTTCTGTTGTCATAATGGATGAATCGCGCAGCTCGAGAGGACCACATCGCCTAAACGGCCGATCAGTGTTCGTCAATGCGTCGATTGAATGTGGCAAAATAATAGCCGATCCGGGGTTTTGCGTCAAGATTGAGGCATTTTACTAAGGATTATCCGAGCTTTTTCCTCGATCGTGAGATTTGTTGTGTCTAGGACAAGATCGTAGTTGGATTTATCCAAAAAATCGATTCCGTAGTACTTTTTATATCTGCGAACATCCGATGCGACGCGTTCATGAATATGATGCTTCACTTCATCAACGGATGTATAGGCTTTTTCATCGTCACGTTCGCCTTTTTGTGAGGCAGAATAGATGCGCTGTGCCCCAATATCTGGATCAACATCCAAAAATACTTTGAATGAATTTGGAATGAAGTGCCAAGAAAGTCTGCCGTCAATCACAAAGGATTCAGCGGATGCGCCAAGTTTTGCTTGATAGTCATCTACCTCTTTGTCCGTAAATGCCTCTGTTTCTCCGAGCGCATTGAATTCATCAATCGTCATTCCGCGTTCTTCTGCCATTTTTCCGCGCAGGTTTCCAACCGAATACCACGGCACCCCAAGGATTTGGGAAAGCTGTTTGACAACTGTGGTTTTGCCAGAGCCGGGAAGGCCGGTAATGGTAATGATCATACTTATTTTCTTGGAAGGGCATCAAGAATCATTTTCAATTCTTTTGGAAGAGGAGCTTTAACGGTTTTCTTTTTTCCGTCAGCAAGATGAATCACGAGACTGTTTGCGTGGAGGAAAAGACGACCGAGATTTTTTTCTTTGACGTGTCGCATGGATTTTTTGCGATACAAACGATCTCCAACAATGGGGTGATCAACCGCAAGGAAGTGAACACGAATTTGGTGTGTGCGACCCGTGTGAATTTTTACGTTTACCAGAGTAACGTTTTTAAATCGGTCCACGACATCCCATTCTGTAAGCGCATCTTTCCCAGCCTGTTCACCTGTGCGTGCAACCATGCGTCCTTGTGACTTAGATCTTGCGATTGCAAATGAAATGGAGTCGTGTTCTTTTGGGAGTTTTCCGTAAACGAGTGCCGTGTAATTTTTCTCAACCGTACGATCTTGAAATTGTTTTTTTAAATCTTCAAACATGGCTTGTGTCTTTGCAACAACCATGACCCCGGATACTTCGCGGTCTAATCGTTGTACGATTCCAGGGCGAAGGGGATTGTCTCCAATTTTTTTCATTCCTTTGTATTTTTTGAGAAGGGTGTCTACAACGCTTGGGCGTACGTCTATTTCATTTGTTCTGTGAACAATAAGACCGGCCGGTTTGTTGATGACAACTAAATCATCATCCTCATAAAGGATGGGGATTTCAACGTTGCTTACTTCTTGTTTGGGTAGTTTGGTTGAAATTTTTGGATAAACAACGACATCATTCAACTGGGCGGGGGTGTGGGGTTTTGGAACTTTGTCATTGATGGTGACCTCTCCTGCTTTAATGAGAGCTTGAATTTTTTCTCTTGAGATGTTTAAAACCTCAACCAAGATTTGATCGATGCGTTTTTTGCTCTGTGTGTCTGCGATGATGAATTTGGGCATACTTATTGAATCATCATCTTACTAATGATCCCGTAAAAAATGATTAAAATAGCGGCGGCGATCAAAATAGCGTTCATTCCTTCAACGCCCCCTTCGTGTTCTTTTTTTTTAAATCTCATGCGCATCCAAAAGCTGAGAGCAAAAAGGATTATGCCGATTACAATAAAGATCATAGGGTTTTTATGGTGGGGATGGATGGACTCGAACCATCGACCGCAAAGGTATAAGCTTTGAGCTCTAACCAGCTGAGCTACATCCCCAGAATTTAAATACATTATATCATTGCTTGATATCAGTCGAGCGGTTACAATGGGAACACTATGGATGTTGGATTGCAATCATTTATCACCTTTCTCTCAATTTTGTGGTTTTTTGTGTATTGGATTTTGGGCGGCGTCTTTTTTGCGGTCATGGCCATTTTGCGCCTGGGTCGTGTGCGAAAGGTGCGTTTTAGTTGTTTGTTCTCTATTCTCGCAGCTGTGTGTGCGGTTGGCGCTGCCTATTTTGGTGTTTACACGGCAAAGTCTTCTATTTTGTCTTGTACACTCAGTGCAACAAGTAATGTCCAAAAAAAGGTTGCGATCATTGGCTGTGGGTTCAGTGGGATCATGGAAGCATTTCTTCTTGGGGCACTTGTTCTCACACTCGTTGGATTTTTGATCATGGCGATTTCAAAATCAAAAGCACGTCCTTGGATTATTTTGGATCAAGAAGAACAAGAGGCACATGATGCACGTGTTCTTGAAGAACAGATCAATGTTTCAGATGCCTCCGAGATTCCGGGGAGTAAGAGCAAGTTTTTTTAAAAAAAGAGACTCGATGGTTCGAGTCAGAGAGTTTGTTCGGGTGGCTGGTGTCCGAACTTCGCGACAAATTTTTCCATGATTGCTGCACTGAGTC
This sequence comes from Candidatus Uhrbacteria bacterium, assembly GCA_026395055.1. Lineage (GTDB taxonomy): Bacteria > Patescibacteriota > Patescibacteriia > UBA9934 > GWF2-40-263 > XYB2-FULL-45-11. The sequence continues at coordinate 79,625 of JAPLZK010000004.1, forward strand.
CCGTGAAGGTGACACCTCGCGTGAGCATGCCTTCTGGTGGGGGTGTTTCCATGATGATGCGTTCGATTTCTTTGCGAACGTCATCTGTGGTTGTAGAAAAAATCGTTTCAAATTCTGTTGCCGCAAGGTTTCGCAATTCGATGGAAAAGCTCGCATCAATACAGGTGATAAAAAATGAAATGAGTTCTTGTACCCAAGCCCAATGAATCAGATGCGCTTGCAGGGAAGGGAAAGGGTTTTTTTCTGTACATGTTGATTCCGAGCAGCTGCCCGCAGCCTGGAGCCACATCCCAAGATGTAATCCTTGAGCATACGGTTTCACCTCAACAACTTTTTTCCCTGAAGGATCGTTTATGACTTCAAGGGTAAAGATCGGATCTTCATCCTCAAAAATGGCAGCTCGACCGTTTGTGGTAACCATGCGCTTCATGTTGTGACCTCCTGTCATGAAGAGAAGGAGAATAGCTGAGTTGATCGAGTATGTCAATGAATCGCGGCAAACAAAAAACCTCCAACGTGTTGGAAGTTTTTTGTTTCCTGTTATTTTGTTTTGAATGTCACACCTATTTCACCTAAAAATTCTTTCATCTCTGTTTGGATCCGAGGATCATTGATGTCGCTTGTCTTGTATTTCTGCATGAGCTCCCCGAGTTTTGATTCCGCATTGCGTTCGATCTCTGATTTTTTGTTTGGTTCTAAATTTGGTTGCGCATCAGATTGAACCAGCTGTCCCACGGGTGTTGTGTAGTGTGCGGTTTCGGTAAATCTTTTTGGACCGCCAAAGAAAAATGTCCACAACTGACTGAGGATCATGAGAACAACGAGATACGCAACAAATTCTGCGTTTCCTGATGAGATGAGTGAAACGGGAAAAACCAGTTTGAACCCTTCAATGATTATTTTGGCGATGATGAACAGAGCGATATAGACACCGAGTCTTTGCCAAAACTCTTTTTTGGTTTGTTTTCGTCTAAATTTTACGGTTTGCATATAGTAGAAGTGTAACAAGGTTTGAATGAAAATGGAATTTCTCACAGTCAATTAAATTTTACGAGCCTTGACGATCAAGTTAAATTCCCTTATGATTTCGACACGAATTTCACGGGCGGCTAGCTCAGCTGGTTAGAGCACTTGCATGACATGCAAGGGGTCAGAGGTTCAAATCCTCTGCCGCCCACCAAAAAAGATGATTCTTACGAATCATCTTTTTTGTTTATTCCATCTGCTGTTTAATAAATCGTATCGCTGCCTCACGTGTCAGAATGTGACCATCGAGTTGTTTGTCGCGAACGGTTTCAAGGATTTCGCGTATGCGCGCGCCTGCAGGAATTCCAAGACGAAGAACGTCGTCACCTGTAATGAGGGAGGGAATGGGCTCGTGTTCTTCGCAGTTCCAGTTTTTACAAATCTCTGTGCGTCGTTTTTTTGCTGCATCCGCAACGGTTCCGTGGCCGAGATGCTCAAGAAGGTTCATGTGTTGGGTTCCGCGCGCACCAAGAAATTGCTTTTCGAAATGCGATGCGCGCATAACGAGAATATTTTGTGGAGTGAGATGTTGTTGGAGTCGTTGAATCATCCAAAGAATATGTTCAACATCAAGTCTGCGAGGAGATTGTTTGTCGATTGTGTCGAGGCCTGTAAAAGTAAGAGTTGTTTTTGCTTCTTCGATCGTGAGTCCTCGCAGGAGAAGAATGATTGTATGTTCGAGTTCACTAGGTTTTGATCGGGTCACTGGTTCCAGATAATGTGCATCGACTTGCATGTGTCGCCACACACTTGGAAAGAGTTCTTCGAGAACTCCGAGTTCTTGAAGGAGATGAACGGTTTGAGGTGGATTCGCAAAGAACGCTTTTGAGAGCTCGTTACCGATTGTTTCTCGAGGGACGATATAGGTACTCACCCCATCTGTTTTTCGAAGATGGTTTAATTGCGGAACAAGCAACTGCATCGCATTAAACGTCTGCGGTTCGATCGTGAAGTCCAATTCACAGGTAAATCGAAGTCCGCGTAAAATACGCGTAAGATCTTCCTGAAAACGATCTTGTGGATTTCCGACAGCGCGCAACGTTTTTGATTCAAGATCCTGTTGTCCTCCAAACGGATCAATGATTTCTTTCGTTGTGAGACTGAACGCCATGGCGTTCATCGTAAAATCTCTGCGCGAGAGATCGTCTTGCATGGGGAGATTGGGATCAAATTGAACGGTTACGTCGCGGTATCCTCCAAGGGAATGAGGAAGGGACTGTTCGGTTCGCGGAAGCGCGATATCAATACAGAGCGAGAGGTTTTCTTGTGGTCGAAATTTAATCACTCCAAACGTTTTTCCAACGATATCAACCACTCCGCGATTTTTTAGCCATTCAATGAGTGTTTCAAGTGGAATACCGCGTATAACAAAATCCAAATCAACATGATTTGTTTTTCTTTGTAAAAGCCAATCGCGTAGCGCACCTCCAACACAAAAAATTTCTGTGTGTTCAAAATCTCTAGTGAGATTATTCAGAAAGACGGGTGGTATTTTGTCTTGAATCCAAGAGAAGAGTTCCTCCAAATTTTGCATACGCAACCATTATAGCAAATCATTTTGTTTCGTGTGGAAGAAACTGCTATACTTGATGTAATCTTTCATTTTTATTTTGTCCCTGTCTTTATGTCAACGAAACTTTTTGAACATGTTACGCGTTGGGTGACGTATCTTCTCCTTTTTCTTATCCCCCTCTTTTTTCTTCCTTGGTCTCAGGATGTTTTGGAACCGAATAAACAAATGGTCCTTGTTGTTTTGACCGTCATTGGTCTTGCGTCTTGGTTTGGTGCCATGGTGACACAAAAACGTTGCGAATTTCGTTCTGGGCTTGTGAATGTTACTCCTGCTGCGTTTTTGTTGATCGTTCTTGTTTCCTCATGTATTTCAAAGGCATCGTATCAAACATGGGTTGGTCAGTCGTCTCAGGAATATGTGAGTTTTCTCACAACCGCCATTTTGGTGTGTGTGTTTTATGTGTTCGCAAATGTCCATAAAGATGTTGTTGCACAAGGTCGAGCCCTTTTTGCCTTGCTGCTTTCAGCAGCAATTGCAGGAATATTTTCCACACTTCAGTTGTTTCATGTTTTTCTTCTTCCGTTTGCATTTACAAAATCCATCGCTTTCAATTCTGTTGGAACGTTTAACAGTCTTACGCTTTTTCTTTTAGTGAGTTTGTTTCTTGGGCTTTCCATTTGGTTGGTGTCTCATGAGGGAACAGATCGTATTATTCCGACGGGAACAAATGGAATTCTGACACGTGTCCTTATCTTTGTAATCTTGGTAACCACAATCATTTCTCTTGTCGCGGCGGATTATTGGGTCTTTTGGGTTTTGACAATCGTTGGAGTGCTCTTACTTACATCGTTCGGATTTCTTCAAACAAAAGAATTCCCAAGTCCACGTAAGTTTTTCTTCCCATTAGTCCTCCTTCTCTTTTCCTTGTTTTTTCTTTTTCTCCCATCTCCGTTCTCGTTTAAACTTCCACTGCTTGTTTCTCCAAGTTTTGGAACAAGTTTGCAAATTGTAAAATCAACACTTACATCTAGAATCCCTTCACTGTTCTTTGGATCAGGTCCCGGAACATTTTCCTATCAATATTTATTATATAAACCAATTGGTGTAAATGCGTCCCCTCTTTGGTCGTTGGGACTTGATCGCGCATCGTCTGTATTTTTGACACGTCTTTCGGATCTTGGATTATTCGGATCCCTGGTCTGGCTCCTTTGCATGGGGTGGATTGGTTTTCTTGCATTGAAACGTTTAGTGAATGTACGCAATCACCAAACCTGGAAAATGACGTATGTGTTATTTGTGGGATGGAGCTTATTAATCGTCTCTCAATTTCTTTCCTCTTCAAACGTAACACTTGAGTTCTTGTTGTGGGCATTGAGCGGAATGTTAGTCGCACACCTTCTTTCTTCTGAATGGAAAACAGACTTTGCACGTTCTCCAAAATTGGGTTTACTCGCATCATTTGCATTCGTTTTTATCTTTACGGGAATGTTTGTCTCCGTCTTGTTGATGGGGGAAAAGTTTCTCGCAGAAAAAGCGTTTGTAAAAGCCGTTGCCCTTGATGCAAAGCAAGCAGATATTCAGGTCGTCATCAAAAATCTTCTTACCGCAACACAATTTAATTCGTTGAGTGATACGTATGCACGTAACTTGAGTTTTGCCTTATTGACCCAGGCTTCTCAAAAAATTCAAGCGACAAACGGTCAGAAGATGACCGCAGATCAAACAAAACAAATTTCTCAGATCGTGACAGCTTCTGTTCAGGAGGGAACAAGAGCTGTGCAGATGGAACCGAATAAAGTGGGAAACTGGGAAGTGCTTGGATCGCTTTACCGTGAAGTGATGCCGTATGCGCAAAACGCAGAGGATCTTTCTGCAAATGCCTTTACAAATGCGATTCATTTGGAACCAATCAATCCAGCGCATCCTGTGGATCTTGCGCGTGTGTATCTTGCTGTTTCAGAACGAGCAAAAGCGCTTAAGGCCTCAAAAGATGCGACGCAGGCTAAAGCAGCCGGAGATCAAGAGCAAAAATTACTTGCATCTGCAGAAGACATGTTGAACCAAGCCATTAAATTGAAAGGGGATTATCTTCCGGCGCATTATTACCTTGCCGCAACGTATGAGCGTGAGGGAAAGATTGATCAAGCAACAGCACGTTTGGTTGCGCTCACCAAAAACTCTCCAACAGATGTTGGTCTTGGATTTGAACTTGCACAGTTATATATCCGAACCAAAAACTTTGATGGGGCAAGACAAGAGTTGGAGCGATTGATCGTTGTGAATCCAAAATATGCGAATGCACTTTGGTATCTTGCAAGCGTTTACGAAATTCAAGGAAATCATGACAAAGCAATTGAGCTCGTTAAGAAAGTGGTCGATTTAAATCCAGACAGTAAAGTTGCACAAGATCGTTTGCAGAAATTACAGGCCGGACAAACAACAACGGCTATTCCAGAGCCGATTGCACAAGATGGTTCCGCAACGACAGATGCGGGAACTCCTGCTCCGCAGGATCCAAAAAAGAAATAACAAAAACCCCTCTGAATTTCAGAGGGATTTTTTATACAGGCATTGCGGTTGATTTTTTGAGGTGCTCAATAAGTTCATGTTCTGTTTGCGCGATGGTTTTATTTGGGAAGGTGAGTCGGGCTTCTTCGTGTGTTCCTGATGCGTGGAATGGAGCGCAGAGCGCGATGGCATCAAGGGGGCGCTCTGTTCGGACAATCGCTTTTATTTCGTGTTGTGCGGTCTCGAAAACAAGAACCGTGATACGCGCATTTGGGGAAGAAGAAAGAAGCTCGTCGATGACATCTGGAAGATCTTGTTCTTCTGCGCCTGCATGCATGAAGTCTTGTGCAGAAAGCATGGTCCACACAATATGCGCGTGTTCATCTGTTTTAAGACGCGCAAGGGCACGTCCCCAAAGACGAAGAGTGGATACAGATCGTGTGCGATACAAATGTTGAATAATGTGTTCGCGTTTTGCTCCACGTGCTATAAGCTTGCTTGCGGTTTGCAATGTTTTTGGGGTGACGTTTTTTGTCTTGAAACTTTTTGTTTTTGAAATCATGCCTGTTAAGAATGCGGTTGCAATCTCATCGTCCATAAGTCCGGGTTCGATTGCTTCGATGAGGTCATGACAAACTTCACCACAGGCGGATGCGGTTAAATCAACGATGTTGATCTGACCGTAGTGTTCGTTTTCTGGTGTGTGATCAATGTTGATGATTGGAGTGCGGAAAAAGAAGTCTGTATTTTCTTGGTAAAGTTGCGCGCAAGATTCGTAATCAGGGGAGCCGATACAAATAATGAGATCGTGTTTGTATCCAGAGGCGGAAGTTTTAACGTCGGACGCATCCCAGAACCCTTTCTTTGGAGAAAGATAGACAAACAGCTTTTCGCCTTTCAATTCATACGTGAGTTCATCTACTTTTGTTTTGGATGCATCGAGTTCGATAACGAACTGACGCAAGTTTTCCATGTTGTGCAGAATTTTTTCGTGTCCAGAAAGGAAATGAATATTTTTTGGAGCGGCGCCGTCGGCCGCAACGATGGTTGGGTGTTTTTCGAGTTTTTCGAGAACGCGTGCAAGTCCAATTGCTGACGCGTAATGATCTGCGCTCGCCCCTGACGGAACGCAAATAAGCGGACGTGTACTCCGTTTAAAGGCTTCTAAAATTTGTTGGGATTGCGCGAGGGCCATGTTGTTTGTACAAGGGGAAAAAGAGAGAAAGGGTTCTTGGAAACCTTTCCCGACAAGCATGGGAATCACGAACTTTAACCTGATAAATGAAATGCGTCAAGGGATATCAACAATCACATGAATAAATAAAAAAGCCCCATTTTGTGGGGCGAGGATTAGAAGCTGAGACTGTGAATGATGTAGATCATTCCGTCAGATGTTTTAGCGAAGCTGTGGTATGGAGCTGTGATAACGATATCTTTATAACCATCATGGTTCGCATCTCCTCGCAATGTACAGCCACGTCCGAGTTGGTCGAGTTTTAATTCGCCACTCCATTTTGCGACCGTCGGATCCGTAAGGCTGCTCGTCAGTGCATTAGAGGATCCTGTAAGGAGATAGGAAGCACCGTGATTGCTTCCAATGTCGATGTTTCCAAGAGATGTAATCAGAATGTCATCTTTTCCATCTCCATTTGTGTCACCAATAGCGCTACATAGTCCGACTTCGTCGTAATCTGTTTCCCCAATCCACTTTGTGTTTGCGCCGGAAAGAACCTTACTTACTGGGATGGGGGAGCCAAAGATGAGGTAAGCGGCTCCAGCATGGAGTCCAGCTTTATTTGTGTTACCAGGAGCGCCAATGAGGATGTCTGATTTTCCATCTCCATTTACGTCTCCTGTACTGATGCTGAAACCCGCTTGGTCGCTTTCGAATTCTCCTGTCCAAATGGCTGTTGATCCTGAGAGGCTTCCGCCAACAGGGTTTGCAGAGCCGAGAATGAGACATACGGCTCCCGTTCCATTTGCGGCGTTGTCCGTTGTTTGAATCCAGATAAGCGGATCCTTTTTTCCGTCACCATTGAAATCAGCGGTACAGTCTACGACCATTCCAGCCTGATCTTTTTTGGCGATGCCCGTCCATGTTGCTGACGCATCAGACAGGTTTCCGCTCACGGGATTCTTTGTGCCGAGCACAAGAGAGACAGAACCGGCATTGTTGCCCGGTGCTCCAATAAGGACATCATCGAAGCCATCTCCGTTTACATCACCCGCGCTGATATCGAAACCCGCCTGGTCTCCGAATGACGTTCCGATCCATTTCGCATCCGCGTTGGAAAGGCTTCCACCGACAGGATTTGCGGATCCCAAAATGAGATAGACGCAGCCAGTGTTGTTGCAAAAGGGTGCGCTGGTAAGGATGTCGTCCTTTCCGTCCCCATTCACATCACCTGTGCTTACGCGAAAGCCTGCGTTGTCGTTTGCGGCTTCGCCCGTCCATTTTACGTTTGCGTCATCGAGTGAAAGATCACCAGATGGCACGGGTCCCCAAAAAAGATAGATCGCGCCTGCGTCTGCGCCTGTAGCTGAGTCGTGTTTGACGCCGATCACGAGATCATCTTTTCCATCCCCATTCACGTCGCCAAACGCGATCGTGTCCAGGTACAGTTTGCTCGCGTTTCCGTGAATTTTTGTTTGAGCTGCGGCAATGGATTGCGCGCCGCTCAGTTTGCACTGATTCACACCCCCGTCACAGTTGTCGTCCACACCATTATTGCAGATCTCGAGAGCTCCCGGATGAATGGAGGCGTTTGTGTCAGAACAATCGGTTGCGTTTTCAACATATCCCGGGGGTTGTGAACAATCTTGTTTGGATTGTTTTGCATCTCCAAAACCGTCTTTGTCGGCATCCAAGTACCACGTGACGATTTTTGTGTCTGTGTCTGTGATCCCATTGCAGTCATTGTCGATTCCGTCTTTGCAGATCTCGATCGCATTCGGATGAATGAGTGGATTTGCATCATCGCAATCAGCTTTGTTTGCTGTATATCCAGTTGGTGTTGCACAGGCGTAGATCGAGATGGCTGCATTCCCGTATCCGTCTTTGTCGGCATCGAGATACCAAAGTGATGCTTCGATCGCGTTATCTGTGATTCCGTCACAGTTTTCATCGATCTTGTTGTCGCACAGTTCAATGGCGTTTGGATGAATGGTTTTCTTTCCGTCGTTACAGTCCGCGCTGTTTGTCACGTATCCGATTGGGGCCGTGCATCCCGTGACGTCTTTCGACAGATCTCCGTATCCATCTGTATCGCCGTCGAAGTAGTACGTGATGAGTTCACCTTCGTCCGTTTGTCCGTTGCAGTTGTCGTCAACGTTGTTACATTTCTCGAGCGCATTCGGATGAACGAGTTTATCGAGATCATTGCAGTCGTCACTGTTTTCTACGGTGCCACTTGGTGCGCTGCACGCTTTTTGTGTGACAAGTGGGTTACCGTAACCATCTTGATCTACATCCGTAAAGAAAACCGTTTGCACACCTTCGTCGGTTTGCCCATCGCAATTATCGTCGAGTTGATTGCAAACTTCTTTGGCGTTCGGAGCAATGGAGTTTGAATCGTCATTGCAGTCAAGCTTGTTGCCAGCAAAACCAGGAGGTTTTGTGCAGGCAACTTTTGTGCTCAGGGCAAAGCCGAATCCATCTTGATCAGAATCTGCATACCATGTTTTTGCATCTACGGCGGTCGATTCGTCTGTTTTTCCGTTACAATCGTCGTCGATTCCATTGCAGAATTCCGGCGCGTTTGGATAAACGGATGCATTCGTGTCATCGCAATCCAATGCATTTGTTACGTCATGTGGAAGTGGTGTACAGGTTATTTTTTTTGTCCCCGCACCTCCAAATCCATCATGGTCTTCGTCTGCGTAGAACGTTGTCTTGATTCCTTCATCCGTCTGCCCATTGCAGTCGTTGTCGAGATCATCACAAATTTCTGTGCTCTTGTTTCCGTCTGTCGAACAAACGGTGTTCAAGTGATCTGTCGAACACTGCATGGTTCCGCCGGAGCACGCTCCCGTTCCACAGCTCTCGCCGAGGTTTTGGAATGTTTCGTCGGTTTTCCCGTTGCAATCGTTGTCGAGCCCGTCACAAATTTCTGTGCTCTTGTTTCCGTCTGTCGAACAAACGGTGTTCAAGTGATCTGTCGAACACTGCATGGTTCCGCCGGAGCACGCTCCCGTTCCACAGCTTTCGCCGAGGTTTTGGAATGTTTCGTCGGTCTTCCCATTGCAGTCGTTGTCGAGCCCGTCACAAATTTCTGTTGCGCCTGAATGCACGCTCGTGCGCGTATCGTCGCAATCGTTGTTTGTGATGGTGGTTCCGGTTGGTTGATCGCAGGCGATGATTTTTTCGCCCGCACCAAGTCCGTCGTGGTCAAAGTCGTGATACCAGATGCGGATTCCAACCTTTGGATCGTGATCATCACAATCGTTTGGGCGGGGGATTCCGTCGTGGTCAACATCCATTCGTTTGCTCCAAAGAGCGTCGGAAACGAACGGAGAGATTTTTTCGCACCCAATCGACAAGATTGAGAGAAGGAGAATAAACAGTCGTGTATGCACGCGACCTCCATTTGGTTGCTAAAGAACGTGCGTGCATATTCTCATAAAAATCGACGTTGTCAAGCGAGATGTGTTGCAATTCAAGCCATTTTTTCGTACACTTCGTTTACTATGTCGAATACAGAAATGCCAAAAGCGTACGAATCAAAGCTGTACGAAGATGAAATTTACGCCGCCTGGGAGAAAAGCGGATTTTTTAATCCCGACAATCTGGTTGGGGAGCCTTATTCCATCATGATGCCACCCCCAAACGTGACGGGTGTTTTGCATTTGGGTCACGCGCTTGAAAACGCTTTGATGGATGCGATGGCGCGCTACCAACGTTTGAACGGAAAAAAAGTTTTGCTCGTGCCGGGAACGGATCACGCTGCACTTCCAACGCAGGCAAAAGTTGAAAAGATGTTGATGGAAGGTGGAATGAAAAATCCTCGCCAAGAATTAGGACGTGAAAAACTGGTTGAAAAGATTCGTGAATTTGCGGAAAGCTCACGTGCAACCATTTTGGGACAAGTCAAAAAAATGGGAACGAGCTGTGATTGGTCGCGTCTCGCATATACATTCGATGCACCTCGCAACATTGCCGTGAACGAATTGTTTCGCCAAATGTATAACGATGGACTCATCTATCGCGGGTATCGCGTCGTAAACTGGTCGACGAAGGGTCAGTCAACCTGTTCTGACGATGAAATTGAATACATCGAACGTGCGAGTGTTTTATATACCTTCAAATACAGTAAAGATTTTCCGATTACGATTGCAACAACACGACCAGAAACAAAATTAGGTGACACGGCTGTCGCGGTTCATCCGGGTGACGAGCGTTATCAGAAATACATCGGACAAATATTTACGGTGGATGTTGGGGCAGAGAAACCGCTCGAGATTAAAGTTATTGCGGATGAAGGTGTTGATCCAACATTTGGAACGGGAGCCCTTGGTGTCACTCCCGCACATAGTCCTGTTGATTTTTTGATGTACGAAAAACAAAAAGCAAGTGGAAATCCAATCGGACTGATTCAAGTCATTGGGGTTGATGGTCACATGACAAAGGAAGCAGGGTCCTATGCAGGGCTCACGGTTGAGGATGCACGTGCGAAGTTTGTTGGCTGGCTTTCGGAGCAAGGGCTTCTCGAGAAGGAACCAGAAGAGATTGTCCAAAATGTTGGAACATCGGATCGTTTCAAAGATGTGATCGAATCTCTGCCCATGACGCAGTGGTGGCTTGATGTGCAGAAAATCATTCCTTCAAAAGGAAAGAGTTTGAAAGATCTCATGGCAGAAGCTCTGACGACCGGACTCAATGGAAACACAGAACAAAAAGTAACTATTACTCCAGAACGATTTACAAAATTATATTTGCATCGCGTTGAAAATTTGCGTGACTGGTGTTTGTCCCGCCAAACATGGTGGGGGCACAGAATTCCGGTTTGGTATCGCGGTAAAGAAACATTTGTCGGCAACGGAACTCCGGAAGGAGAGGGGTGGGAGCAAGATCCTGATACACTCGACACCTGGTTTTCCTCCGGTTCTTGGACATTCTCAACATTGGGCTGGCCAGAACAGACTGTCGATCTGAAATCATTTCATCCAACAAACTGGATGCAAATGGGATATGAGATTTTGTATTTGTGGCTCATGCGCATGGTGCTCATGAGTACGTATGCGCTTGGCGAGATTCCATTTAAAGATGCGTACATTCATGGAATGCTTCGTAATGAAGCGGGAAAGAAATTCTCAAAGTCGGATGCGAATGGAATTGATCCGCTCGACATCATTGAAAAATATGGATGTGACGCGCTTCGTTTGTGTGTTCTCTCGGGGAACACACCAGGAAACGATTCTCGTTTCTCGGCGGAGAAAATCGAAAGCTCTCGCAACTTTGTAAACAAGATGTGGAACGTCTCTCGTTTTATTTTGATGTCTATCGGATCCGATGTTCTCCCTCCTTCACAAGGAGGGGGTGAGGGGGTGGTCGCGCCCGCAACGGTTGCGGATCACTGGATCCTCGGCCGCCTCGAAACGGTCACGAATCAAACAGGAAAGCTTATTGAACAATTTGATTTCTCTCTTGCGATCGAAACGCTTCGAGAGTTTATTTGGAATGATTTCGCGGACTGGTATCTCGAGATTGCAAAGATTCAACAGAAGGACGAGACGCTTCGAACTTCGACAAACGAAATTCTTTTGTATGTTTTGAAGCAAAGTCTTGTTTTGTGTCATCCATTCATGCCGTTTGTGACAGAAGCCATCTGGAAAGAATTTGGAACAGGTTCGTTCGTCATGGTCTCGACGTGGCCAAAGGTCACAGGACTCTTTGATGAATCATCCGAGAAACAACTTGTCGCATTGCAAGAATTAATTATCGCGATTCGCAACGTTCGTTCACAAAACAAAATCGAACCAAAGAAATTGATGGATGTGGTGTTTGTTGTGAATAACGCATCTCGAGAATTTATTGAATCAAACCGTGAGGTGATCAGTGCTCTTGCACGAGTGAATTCAGACTTTGCTCTCGTCGAGAAATACGAAGCGGCGACAACGGATGTGTCTGTTGTGAGGAAAGATGTTTCGGTATTTGTCAAAATGGAAACGGTCGTGGATCCGGTGAAAGAAAAAGCTCGTATTGAGAAAGAGGTGATTGAACTGACAACCTATCTTGTGTCCGTCGCGCAAAAACTTTCGAACGAAGAATTTCGTTCCAAGGCTCCGGAAAAGATTATTATGTCTATGGAAGAGAAACAACGGGAAGCACAAGCTAAATTGGATGCGCTTCGAAAATCATAACCCTCTATAAACGCGAGATCCTTCGACTCGTCGATGACTCCTCGCTCAGGATGACACAATTATGCACACGCTTCAAAAAGCAAAACAACAGATTCTCCAAGATTTGAAACGCGCCATTGGAGGCGGGTTTGTTCCGCATTTATCGGATTTATCTGCGCCACCGGACGCAAAAATGGGTGACGTTGCCTTTGCGTGTTTTACGCTCGCAAAAAAAATGAAAAAGAATCCAGCAGAACTTGCACAAGAAATTGTGGCAAAGATTGGTGCGCGTGGATATGTCGCGTCCTTACGCGCAACAGGTCCTTATGTGAACTTCACATTTGGAAACGAAGCGCTTGGAAAAGATGTGTTGAAAGAAGTTGCTTCTCTCGGTGAAACATACGGCACGTCTGATATTGGAACAGGAAAGCGCGTCATGATTGAGTACGCGAACTTGAATACGCATAAAGATGTTCACATCGGCCATTTGCGAAACTTGTTTGTGGGACAAATGACTGTGAATGTTTTTCGTGCGAATGGGTATCATGTGATTCCAACCGCCTACATCAACGATCTTGGTGCACACGTTGCAAAGTCTGTTTGGGCCATCATGACACTTCATAAAGACGAAGAAGTGCCAAAAGAAAAACGCATTCCATTTTTGCGAGACGTGTATATTGAAGCAACGCGCCATCTGGAGGATCACCCAAATGCAAAAGAACAAGTTGCGGAAGTATTTCGTCATCTCGAAGATCAGAAAGGAGATGAGGTCGCGGTCTGGAAGAAAACTCGAACGTGGTCCATTGACTATCTGAAAAAGGTTTATAAGGAATTGAACATTGGCATCGAAGAATGGTACTTCGAGAGTGATCTCATTAAGAAAACAAAAAAAGAAATCGAGAAGCTGATCAAAAAGGGGATTGTGACACAGTCGGAAGGCGCGTGGATCGTTGATCTGCGTGATCAGAACCTTGGCGTCAACTTGTTTGTGAAGTCGGATGGAACGCTTCTTTATAACGCAAAGGATATCGGACTCGCTCTCAAGAAAGAAGAAGACTATCACGCCCTTCGATCTATCTACGTCGTTGACGCGCGACAATCACATGCCATGCAACAGTTGTTTGCAACCCTCAAGTTGATGGGGTTTGAAAAAGAACTCACACACTTGTCTTACGACTTCGTGACACTCAAAGATGGTGCGATGTCTTCCAGAAAAGGAAACGATATTCGTTTCGAAGAATTCCGAGATCAAATGATTGAACGTGCATCGGTCGAAACAAAAAAGAGACATGAGGATTGGAAACCAAAACAGGTCGATCAAACGGCGCGAGCGATTACGAATGCGGCCATGCGATTCTCCATGTTGAAACAAGACATGGAAAAGCCCATTGTGTTTGATCTCGAAGAATCTCTTGTCTTTGAGGGTTACACAGGTCCGTACGTCCTTTATACGCTTGCTCGTATTGAAAGTCTTCTCAAAAAAGCACCAAAACGGGCGACTGGGCGGGTTGGGGAATATTTGAAGACTTCTCGTGAACATGAGTTGTTGGTCTTGATTGCTCAGTATCCAGATGTGGTCTTTGACTGTGTTCAGACACTTGAGTTGAGTCGAATTGCCCAATTCCTGTTCGACCTTTCTCAGACATTCGCTTCGTTTTATTCGGATGCTCCCATCCTAAAAGCAGAACCGGAAGTGATGCACGCACGTCTTGCTCTTGCCGAGTCGGTCGCGCGCGTGTTAAAAAATGGATTAAGACTTATGGGGATTGAGCCTGTGGAGGAGATGTAAGAGAAAATTCGAAATTCGAATATCGAAATTCGAAACAAAAGGAATGATTAAGTTTTCGGATTTCGTATTTCGAGATTCGTATTTTATCTCGTTATGTTTAAAAAATCAGAACATCATATGGCACATGCACAATCAGGAAGCGAAACTATCATTGCTCAAGGGGTAAAGGTGGAGGGGGATTTCAGATCAAACGGAGACATTACCATCGACGGTGAGCTCAACGGCTCACTCGCGACAGCAGCATCTCTTCATATTGGAGAAAGTGCGGTGATCCATGCAGAAGTCTCAGCAAAAAATGCGGTAATCGCGGGAACGATTGTGGGAAATCTTCAAGTGGAAGATGGATTGCAATTGCTTTCGAGTTCAAACGTGACCGGAGACATTGTCACAAATCGTTTGTCGATTGCAGAAGGGGCTGTTGTGAACGGACGCATCTCCATGAACTCCAAAGGATAATTCGTGTGTACTGTTACCTGTACGATGATTTTATACAGGGCAACAAACGATTCGAAAAAGAATTGGCGCTTATTGAAAATCGTTTGACTGACCTTGGGATTGCCGGCAAGATTTCTCGTCTTGCTTTGTTTCGTAATGCCGAGGAAATGATTCGTGACGAGATCGACAAGGGGGTGACCACGGTTGTTGTGCTTGGAAATGATGATACCGTTCGAAAAGTTTTGAACGTGGTTGTGGAAAGTGGGGTGGTGTTTGGTATGATTCCCATTGGTCCAAAAAATAAGCTCGCACAACTTCTTGGAATTCCAGAAGGTGTTGCGGCGTGCGATGTGTTATCTGCGCGTCGTGTTGAAACGATTGATATTGGAAGTGTGAATGGTCGCAAGTTCATTAGTGAAGTTTCCGTACCTGAGTTTCGTGCAGAGATCACGTTCGAAGAAAAGTTTCGCGTGTTTCCAACTTCAACCGCAGAGCTTGAGGTGCGAAATTTATCTGGAGAATCAAATCCGTGTGACGGCATGTTGCAGGCGGTGATTCGCGCGGATGTGAAGAAAGGATTACTTCGACGCGCAACCAAAGAAGAAAGCATCTTGCCGTTACAATCCATGACGATTCGTTCCGAAAAGCCGATTCAAGTTTTCGCGGATGGGGAACTCATGGAAGGAACACGATTCGATATTTCCGTGGAATCTATGGGGATGAAGATTGTGACAGGCAAGGCTCGAACGTTTGAGACTTGATCTTTTTTTCTAGATCGATTATTATCTCGACGCGTAGGAGTACCACGTGCAGACGTGGCGGAATGGTATACGCGCCAGCTTGAGGTGCTGGTTCTCGCAAGGGATTGGAGGTTCAAGTCCTCTCGTCTGCACCACAAAAGACCCGACAAACGTCGGGTCTTTTGTTTTGTTTTATTTTTGATTCTTATGATGTTTGCTATGATGTATCCATGCGCAAATATATTTCGGACATTTTCTTCCTTGTCATTCTTCTTGCTCTCGCCTTTTATTTCCGCGATCCGCTTTCGCGTCTCGAATCTCAGTTTTTGTCTCGAACCTTTCCATGTCAGCAGCCAATCGCCTACTCGATTGGAACGTTTGATTCCCGGTTTGGAATCTCGAAAGATGTATTTATTAAAGATATCCAAAAAGCAGAATCGGTTTGGGAGAAACCTATCGGGAAAGATTTGTTTGTGTATAAACCGGACCTGCCTGCCGGACAGGCAGGTGGTGCGCTCAAGATCAATCTTGTTTATGATGAGCGACAAATCGCTACGCAGAAGCTCGCAAAGTATGGAATTGCGATTCACGATGACCAGGCTACATATGATACGTTGAAAGGGAAGTACGATGTGCTTCAGAAATCTATCAATACCTTGAAGGCTTTGTATCAAACACAATCGAATGCGTATGATGTTCAGCTTGCGGCGTACAACAAAGAAATCACGTATTGGAATCAACATGATCATGTGACGCAAACGACGGTTGATCGACTGAACGTTGAGAAAGCGGATTTGGATCAGCAACAATTGATCTTGAAAGATTTGGAAAATAAAGTGAATGCGAATGTGGATGAGTTGAACGCGCTCGTTGAGGTCGTGAATCGTCTTGCAAAGTCGTTGAACCTTGCGGCAATTCAATACAACACAATTGGCGCAAGCCAAGGTTCTGAATTCGAAGAAGGGGAATACGTGAGTGACCCTACAGGCAATCACATAAATATTTATCAGTTCGATGATCAGGCAAAGTTGATTCGTGTGCTTACCCATGAGATGGGGCACGCAATTGGACTCGGACATCTTGAGAATCCGAAGGCGATTATGTATCGACGAAACAATGGAGTGAATGCAACGCTCACAGTAGATGATTTGGCAGCGATTAAGAAACAGTGCAGAATCAAGTAGCATAGAATGTAATATGTTGAAAACGCTCAAACACTACCTGCCGTTTTGGATCTTTATGATCCTCTTTAAGTTTGGTGCAGGATTGCACTATACGCTCATGGCTCCGCTTGGAGAGCGGATTTTCCCTATTTGGATTATTGGTTTCCTTGCGGGAGGCTGTTCACTGATTCAATTATTTTTTGACGTTCCGGCCGGGCATTTATTAGATCGATACGGATATTTACGCATGTTAAAAATTACTACCGTCACGTTTTTGTTTGCGGCGGTCTGTTTCTTATTTGGCCTAACCCAGCTGACGTATTTTCTTACACTCTTTTTTAGCATTTTTGGTTGGTTGTTTTTTAGTTCTGGAATTAATGCCTATGTCTTGAGCCAGGCGCCAAAAGAACATACGGGAAAATTCATGTCGATGCGTGACGTTTCTGGTTCTATCGGAATTGTTCTTGCAAGTGCCTCTTTGCCATTCATCCTCTTGCTTTCTGTACAATGGATGGGGATTGTTTTATCCCTTCTTTTATTTGTCGCATGGATTCTTTTGTGGTTCTCTCCAAAAGAAACACAATCGGTGCACACAGAACAAACAGGGGAAACACGTCATCTCTCTATCAAGCGCCACGTGTTTGCGAATTCAATGCGTGCAATGAAGAAATTAAATCCGGCAAGCACGATGTTGCTCCTCACGGGGGTTGCCAGTGCATTATTTTATGCCGCGATTTGGTTTGTGATCCCTCTTGTGATTGTGGCACAACAACGTGCAGGGCTGCTTGGAATTGGGCTTGGTATTTTCGATTTCGCCGTTGTTGTCTTGGGTTTTTTTCTTGGAACACTTGCGGACAAAATGAATAAACGGACGCTAGTCTTTTTTGGACTGCTTCTATTTGCGGTCACAGGAGTCCTTGTTGGATTTCATTTCGATGTCTTATTTCTTTTATTTGGATTTCTTGCAACAACCGGTGAAGAAATGGCTATGCTCTCGCTTTGGTCCTGGTTGCATATGCTTGATCGTGAACACGCTAACGATGGAGCGATTGCGGGGGTGGTAAGTTTGTTCGATGATCTTGGTTGGGCGCTTGGGCCTATGTTTGCTGGTGTTCTTTATGGATTTATTGGCCCGTCTTGGACGATTGCTATTGCGGCGATCCCGATTTTTGTTGCGTGGATTATTTATCAGTTCATGATGCGCAATCATCCCGTACACACGGTGTCGTTGAAAGACATTCCTCGTAAACCACATCGACCACGACACAAAACATAAATCGTCAAACAGTCCTATGGGGCTGTTTTTGATGTAAATAAAAAATCGTCGAACGGGTTCGACGATTAAGCGCCTTGGGTATCTACATGACGACATTTGTACCAGGGGTAGATGACAAGGATAGAGCAGACGAGTCCGGTGAGGAATAATGTTTGATACCCGAAGGTATCAGCGATTTTTCCAGAACCGAGCTGAACGAATTTTCCCATCACCTCACAGCTTGCAAGGATGGTGTATTCCGTTGCACCTACACGTTTCGACACAAGAGACATCATGAATGCGAATGTTGCGGTTGTGAGCAAGCTGCCCGGCAAATGTTCGCTGAGAGCAATGATAGTCGCAAGATCAACGGTGACGTGATGTGTGCTCATGTAGTACTGGAGTCCAATTGGAAAGATTCGGAGCACAACCGCAAGTCCAAGTACGGTCCAGATGCGGAATTTCGTGAGCAGGAGTCCAGCAAGGACGGAACCGATCATTGCGGAGAACATACCCCATTGGTTGATTCGGCTAATTGTATCGAGAGCGAATCCATGGTCACGCAAATAAACCGTGTAGAGTGATTGAACCATCTCCTCGCCGATTTTGTACGTCAGTAGAAAGATGATGACCCACTTGAGTTCACGATTGGTGATGAGTTGAATCGACGTGCGAAAGATTTCTTTCAACGTCGGCTTTGTTTTTGCCTCGCCAGATTCTGACACGCTCGGCTCAACAGGTTTTTCTTTGAAGAACAGGATCGGGATGAGTGGAAGAGCGACGATGACCGCCATGATTCCAAAATATCCATCCCATCCGATTGTGAGAACGAACGGAAGAAGAAATGCACCCGCGAGCAACATGCCCATGCGATACCCGATGACCTGAACAGCGTTTCCGAGTCCAAGTGCGTGTGGCTTCAGGGTATCGATCGCAAGTCCGTCGACGGACACATCTTGCGCCGAGGCGAACAAGCTCATGCCAAAGACCATGATGAGAAATGGCATGATGTTCGGAGCATCGATCAAGGTCGATGCGATCGCGACACAGAGGAGATATCCGATCTGAAGTGGAAAGATCCATGATCGCCTTCGACCGAATCGTTCGCTGTAGAATCGATCTGCGAACGGTGCCCAGATCGCCTTGAACATCCACGGCATCATGAGCATGCCCGTAAACGAGATCTGCGTGAGCGTGTATCCACGATCGCGCAAATAGGTTTGCAGGCCTGTTTTCACAAAGCCGTGCGGGAGTCCTTGGCTCATGTAGAGCAGACTCAAAAGGAAAAGCGCGAAAGGGGAATATCGTTCACGAAGTTTTTGAAAGAGCATGACGCCTCCTAGGATCTGTCTGTCGAGGATCGAACGGTTCGATTTCAAAGACTGGTCAGAATGCCACGAAAAATCAATTTTGTCAATCATGGACGCATGGATGATTGACAAATGTTCTTTTTTCTGTTTCAATCATTCTTGAGCGGACAGAATCCTTATGAGTTCCATCAATTCTTCCAATCATCTACACAGAACAACATCATGATTGTGGCACGTGCACCGTCATGACCCGCCAACTTAGCGTTATGCTGACCATGAGTGTGCTGTTCATCATCGTTAAGGAGTGAATGAACAGATTGTCGTGATTCGTCACAACTTCCTCATGCGAACGTATCGCTCCTACCCAATAACCTTCCGCTCACCTACGATTCTACCGCCTTCGATATTCTCGGGCGGTTTTTCTTTTGGATAAAAAAATACGAACCGAGGTTCGTAAGAGTGTTATCGTAGCGGAAAGGAGAAAACGGGAAACCACGTTCGTTCGTGTTCTGTGCGACACAACAGATTGATTTGTCGACACAGAAACTCTTCACGAACAGGTTCTTCGGACAATGCACGCCACGCGGCAGCTCGTCGTTCAATAGGAAGGTGATCTGCAATCGTCATGTGCGGATGTTCGAGACGCGTGAATGTTCCAGCCGCCGAAGCGAACAGATCGCGCGTTGCATCTACAAGTTGTTGGTGACACGCAACGATTTCGGCTGAGCGCTCTGCACAGATGTGAATATTTTCTAGTTCATTGAATGATCCAATCCCAAGAAGACGAATCATGAATGGAGACATGTTGTGTGTGGCGTTCAGGAGTTGCGTAATGAGCTCGTCTTCTGATCGATCGGGTAAACGTTCACGAGGACTCAGGAGCGTGAGGTGAGGCAAAGAGGCACTTGGTCCTTGCCAGCGCGCTTCGAGCGCTTGCAGACGCTTTAGGAGCAGGGGAGGTGGGGACGCATTCAGATAATATCGCATGGTTTTCTCCGTGTTTGCAGTGTGAGAGTGTACCAATAATCAACGGATTGTCAATGCTCTCTTTACAAGTTTCACCGTTTCGATTATTCTTCGGATACTTATGTTAGATGCTTAGCGGTCGGGTGCCGACCTAAGCATCCTCATTCGGGAAAACCAAAGAGGAACTTTGTTTTCCATTCATTCGGATGCTTAGCTCAGCTGGTTAGAGCATCTCGTTTACACCGAGAGGGTCGAGGGTTCGAATCCCCCAGCATCCACCACAAAAGAGACGACTTCGGTCGTCTCTTTTGTTTTTCATAAACAACATTCCATCTCTTTCTCACTTTCTGCTATACTTCGTGCATATGTCTCCATTTATCCGCATCCCCCTTGGTCTCTTTATCATGGTTGTTGGTTACTTTATGGTTTCTAAATCAGAAAAAGTTTTTGAGTGGTTTGGTCAAAATGAATTTGCAGAAAAATATTTAGGGTACGGCGGTTCCCGAACCTTTTATAAAATTCTCGGGATTATTGTTGTGTTTGCCGGTATCTTTACTGCCACAAATGTAATGTCTGATATTCTGGGAAGTACGGCACATATTCTCACGAATACGAAAGGAAGCTAAATTCGTTACATGGCGTTTAAGGGATGTCTCTTGACGCGTCACGGTCATTTCGACTATTCTTCGATGTATTATGAACATGCTCAATCCTCTTTTTTGGCTTTCGATCGCAGCGGCAAACGTAGACGGACTCCCTGGAAAACTGATCCTAGGATTTTTTCTCCTTCTTATTCTTATCGGTGTTGTATGCAGAATCGTTCTCATGCAATCTTCAAAAGATCGCTATCTTAAACTGATCGGAAAACGTTTGGTTACATGCAGTCTTACCATGGGAATCACGGGTGTTATTTTATATTTCTTCAGTTATGAAGGAATTCAATTGTTTGGTGCCAGATTCTGGTATCTCATTTGGGTCGTCGCATTTATTGCGTGGGTTACAGTGCTTGTAAAATTTGTCATGAAGGAAGTTCCAGAGATGCGCAACAAGAATGTGAATCAACACGCAAAATCCAAATATATCCCAGGACGCAAAAAGTAATATGATGGATCCTCGTAAACAATTTGGAAACGAGGGGGAAGACCTTGCAGCGGTTTATTTGCAAAAGAATGGATATCAAATTTTAGATCGACAATGGTCTTGTGTGTATGGGGAAGTAGATCTTGTCTGTAAGCAGAAAGAGGAATTCGTGTTTGTGGAAGTAAAATCGCGTCATGATGATTCGTATGGGTTTCCGGAAGATGCGGTTACGGCAACAAAACGCAGACACATTGCCGCGTGTGCGGATCAGTATCTCATCGAACATCATCAGGGAGATGTTCCGTGGCGTGTAGATGTGATTGCCATCGAGTTTGATCAGACACCACCAAACATTGTGCATATAGAAGCTATTGACATGTAAGGTGAAATTGAGTAGGATATTTATATCTGAAACCTGTCTGAATGACGGGTTTCTTTGTTGAAAAGTTTCTAAGCATTATTTCTCATTCCTATTTTTAATTACTTGCCTCACGTATGTCTTCTCCTATCGAACAAGCTATTCGTCAAATCTGCGAAGAAAAAGGTCTTGCGTATGAATCTGTTATTGATGCCATCCAAGCCGCGCTTGGTGCTGCCTACAGAAAAGACTTTGGTGATAAAAATCAAAACATTGATGTTGAGTTTAATCCGGAAACGGGTGAAGCAAAGGCTTATGACGTTAAGACTGTTGTAGAAGACATTGACCCAGAACAACTCGCAAAATTTGAAGAAGAGCGTCGTATTAAAGCAGAAGCAATGGCCGCGCAATTTTCAGAAGGTCGCAAGCGCAGAGATGACCGTCGTGATGAACCCGCTGCATTCGTTCTCGAGGATGACGAAGGTCCACACTTTAATCCAAAAACAGAAGTCATGCTTTCAGATGCACGTGTCTTAAAGTTTAGCTCTAAGGTTGGAGATGTTTTGCGCACCCCTCTTCCAGAAGCGGGAGAATTCGGACGTATGGCAGCCATGACCGCAAAACAAGTTATTACGCAAAAGCTTCGTGAAGCAGAGCGTGAGGTTGTTTTTAGTGAGTTCAAAGAGCATGAAGGTGAAATGATGCAAGGAACCGTTCAACGTCGCGAAGGCCGTGTCGTTCTCGTCGATCTTGGTCGTACAACTGGAATTATGCGTCCAGAAGATCAAAATCCAAACGAACGCTATAACACAGGAGACCGCATTAAAGTTTATGTTCGCCAAGTTGGACTCACAACAAAAGGACCTGAAATTTTATTGTCTCGTACGGCAGATGAAATGGTAAAGAAATTATTTGAAGTAGAAATTCCAGAAATTGAAGAAGGAACCGTTCAAATTAAAGCCATTGCACGTGAAGCAGGATCTCGTTCAAAAGTTGCGGTCGGAACAGATGACAACTCTATTGATCCAATCGGAGCTTGTATTGGTCAACGTGGAAGTCGTATCCAAACCATTATTGCAGAACTTGGCGGAGAAAAAGTGGATATCATTGAGTGGAGCAAAGATCCTGTGGCATTTATTACAAACGCGCTCTCTCCCGCAAAAATTTTTCATGTGGATGTTAATGAAGAAGCAAAAGTTGCTTCTGTCAGTGTAGCAACAGACCAACTTTCTCTTGCGATTGGAAAAGGCGGACAAAACGTACGTCTTGCAGCCAAGCTGACAGGATGGAAAATTAACATTGTGGAAAAAGACAAAGAGGAAGTTGTGGAATCTGCAGAGCCTGTGGAAGCTACAGAGGCGATAAAGGTGACAGAAGCGTCAGAGGTTGTAGAAGGGAAGACAGATGAAGTTCCCGCTGAAGAAGCAAAGAACTAGTCCCTGCCTGCCGGCAGGCAGGCCTAACCCTTCGTCCCTAATCCCTTTCAACATTATGAACATTTTTTACGTGTTCCTTTTTCAACCGATCTTCAACTTGCTTGTCTTCCTCTACAACATTGTTCCTGGTGGAGACATGGGAATTGCCATCATTTTGCTTACGGTTATCATCAAGCTTGCGCTTTGGCCTCTCATGAGTTCCAGTTTGAAATCGCAAAAGGCCATGCAGGAGTTACAGCCAAAGCTGGACGCGCTCAAGATTGAATATAAAGACGACAAAGAAGGACTCTCAAAAGCCATGATGGCGTTGTATCAAGAAGAAAAAGTGAATCCGCTCGCATCTTGTTTGCCGATCGTGATTCAATTACCTGTTTTGATTGCCTTATACCGTGTGTTGTTTCATGGATTTGATGCAACCGCGCTGAATCAACTCTACCCGTTCATCCACAATCCTGGCAGTATTCACACCATGTTTTTAGGTTTCATTAATCTTGGGCAAAAAAACATTTGGCTTGCTATTTTGGCAGGAATCCTTCAGTTCTTCCAGACACGCATGATGATCATGCGTCAGCCACCAAAACAAGTGGCTAAATCGGAAGGAGCAAAAGACGAATCTATGCTCGCAAGCATGAACAAGTCCATGATGTACATGATGCCAATCATGACGGTTCTTATTGGAATCAAACTTCCAGGCGGACTCACACTTTACTGGGTGACGGTGACCGTCTTCTCTATTGTTCAACAATGGTGGGTGTTTAATCAGAAGCAGAAGAAAGAAGTAGTTAAGAAGTAAAGTGGTCGAGAAGTCGAGTAAAAGAAAAAGATTGGCCGAAAGGCCGATTTTTTTTGTCCACAGGGTTTTCGTTAGATTCTGCTATGATGCTTTCATGGAACGAACTTTACTCCTTGACTTCTTGACTACTTTTTCATGTCTACCGACCTCGAACAATCTATTCTTCGTACCCTTTGTTGGTTTGCTGTGTTTGATCGTCCAATCACGGGGTTTGAGATTTGGAAATGGCTGATCGAACCTGTTCGGGCTTACGATCTTTCCGAGGTGTATCGTGTGCTTGAGGGAAGTGGATGGGTGAAGACGCGATTCTTGATCGATCGAGGATACTACAGATTAAGGGATGAACATTTAGGGGGAGTTGAAACACGTTCTCAAAATTATCTTGATTCCGTAAAAAAGTTTCGTAAATTGAAACGAGCATCACAGTACCTTCGCTTGTTTTCAAGTGCGCAATCCATTGCGGCCGTAAATTCGATTGCCTGGATGAACACAAATGAACAGAGCGATATTGATTTGTTTGTCATCACAAAACCAAAATCTATTTGGTCTACACGTTTCTGGATGGTTGCGCCATTTATCGCCCTTGGAAAACGCCCAGGTGCATCTAATGAAGATCCATTTTGTTTTAGCTTCTTTGCAACGTCGAGTGCGCTTGCAATGAATCACCTTCGGTTAAAAGAAGGGGATCATTATTTTGCATTTTGGCTAAAATCCCTTGTGCCAATGGTTGATCATGATGGGTATCTTCAGAAACTTCAGGAGGAAAACGCTTGGGCAGATCATGTCTTACCAAACGCGTCATCTCGACGTATTCATCCGCATCACGCATCAAAACAAATTCCATCCATCATTCCGCATACAGGTTTTCTCGAGTCGTTTTATCGGTCCGTCTCGCACAAACGTTTTCCTCTTGCGATTCGAAATCTTGCGAACAAAGATTCACGCGTGGTGATCTCAGATGATATGTTGAAGTTTCATGAAACAGATCGTCGCGCAGAATTTGAACATTCTTATCGTGAACGCATTAAGCAAACCCTGATATGACCAGACAAAAAATAGCGAACGGGTTTTTGATGGCAGCTTTGTTCTTGCTTCCGTGGCAAACCATTTTGCTTTATCGCCTGATTGCGTTGCCTGAGGGGGCAACGGTTTATGGAAATCTAGGTGTGTATGTGACGGAGATTCTGATCGCTATAGCGTTTTTTGTTCGTGGACGTCCGCTTGCAAATCCTGTTTTTTTAAAAATCATTCGCGCATTGTTTGTTTTTTTTGCAGCCTGTTTTCTTTCGCTTACGTATTCACACACGTTTGCTGTCAGCTTAGGATGGCTCAGTCATTTCGTTGCAGGAGGAATGCTTTTTCTTCTCCTGTTGGATGATCGCACAAATATTCCACAAACAGTTCATGTGTTTCTTGCTGGTCTTATTTTGCCCTGCATCCTCGGTTGGATGCAATACATCACGGGATTTAGTCCTGCGCTGACGGTTCTTGGTCTCGCGCAAAAACATGTTGAGACGTCCGGGGTTGCGGTTGTTGCCACAGATGCATTTCGATCGCTCAGAGCGTACGGCCCATTTCCGCATCCGAATATTTTTGGCGGATACCTTGCGGTCGCGATATTGTTGAAAGGGTGGAAAGGTCGGACAGGTCTGAAGAGTTTGAAGGGTTGGCGGGGCTGGGTACAGATCGCCATGATCGCGCTTTTCACCTCGACGCTTATCCTGACATTCTCGCGCGGAGCCTGGCTCGCGCTTACGATCGGACTCGTTGTATTCCTCGGCCAAGCTCTTTTCTACAAAAAACTCGTCCCGCACCGCGCAATTCCTTTGTTGTCGATCGGTCTCCTCACGATTTTGCTTTCGATCGGCATGCTGCAATCGCATGTACTTGCGAGATTTAATCCTGCACTTCATGTAGAAGCAATCTCGCTCGAAGAACGTGCGTCGCAATATCAAACATTCCCAAGCGTCTTCAAGATCGATCCACTCTTTGGTGTTGGTCCTGGTGCGTACGTGTTCGCTCTCGAGAGTTTGTCGAAAGGCGAGCCGGCCTGGAGTTATCAACCGATCCATAACGCCTTTTTGTTACTGATCGCCGAACTCGGTGTTGTTGCATTTCTTGCATTTGGTTATTTCCTGTTTGAGATTGGACGATTGATGGCGAAGTATCGAAAGACAACGGGAGGAATATTTGCTGCAACGCTTCTTCTCGAACTTCTTGTTCTCTCTTTGTTCGATCATTATCTCTTTTCGATGTGGTCCGGGATTGCACTCACGACGGTCGTGTTTGCGATCTCGTTGCGGCTGGCAATTGAATCTTAATTTCACGCTATGAAAACAGTTTTTATTTCAGGAGCAAGCCGCGGAATTGGCAAGGCACTCGCGCAGCTCTTTATCAAAAATAACTTTTTCGTGATCGGTACCTCGACGAAAGGTGTTGTTGACTTCACACACGAGAATCTTTTGATGTTACAACTTGATCAAACAGATTCGTCGAGTATAGAGCGTTGTGCGCGATCGGTTACTGATCTTGGAAAAAAGATTGATGTGCTTATCAACAATGCGGCGATGTGGATTGAAGGGGATTACGAAAAAGAAGTTGATGTGACGATTTTACGAAAAACGCTCGAGGCGAATTTGATCGGCGTGATTGATCTCACTGAGCGATTGATTCCACTCATGAATCAAGGTGGTCACATGGTGAATGTTTCATCTCGCCAAGGCTCATTCGGTTACATTTCTACGATTCATACAACATCCTATTCGATCTCGAAAGCTGCATTGAATATGTACACACGAGCACTCGCATACCGACTAACTGATCACATAACCGTTTCCGCGATTCATCCTGGATACGTGAAGACAGATATGAATGAAGGGGAAGGAGACCTTGAGCCAGAAGAAGCTGCGAATGATATTTATGAACTTGCGCTTCGAGATGTGGAAACAGGAAAGTTCTGGTTTCAAGGAAAAGAGTTTCCTTGGTAATCGTTTTAAAAACAGCCTAATGGCTGTTTTATTGTTCCCTTGACTCTACGCAAACTTTTCGCCAAAATGTCCCCCGTTAGCACATTCTTCTTTGGAGTGCTAAGATCCAAATCACCTAACCTCTTTTTTGTATGAAACTCACACCAATCAACGATCATTTGATCGTCAAAGCGGTTAAAGCGGTGCAAACAACCGCTTCTGGAATCATTATTCCGGATACGGCAGACAAGGAACGCCCAGAACGCGGGGAAGTGATTGCTGTTGGCCCTGGACGCGAACTTGAGAACGGAAATCGTTCGAGTATGCCTGTGTCTGTTGGACAGATCGTTTTGTTTAAAAAGTACGCGCCGGATGAAATCAAAGTAGAAGGGGAAGAATTTCTGGTCATCACCTTAAGTGATGTCATGGCTATTGTTGAATAATATGGCAAAAAATATTTCTTACAATGAAGACGCACGTGCGAGCTTAAAGCGTGGTGTCGACAAACTTGCGGATGCGGTGAAAGTAACGCTTGGTCCAAAAGGACGCAACGTGATTATTGAGCGCGGATACGGCGCACCGATCGTCACGAAAGATGGTGTCACGGTCGCGAAGGAGATTGAACTTGAGAACAGACTCGAGAATCTTGGAGCAGAACTTGTAAAAGAAGTTGCAAGCAAGACAAATGATGTTGCAGGAGATGGAACAACAACCGCAACCGTGCTTGCACAGTCTCTCGTGCGCGAAGGCCTTCGAAATGTCACGGCTGGAACAAACCCACAATTGATTCGTCGTGGAATGGAAAAAGGGGTTGATGCACTTGTGGCAGAGATCCAGAAGATTGCAACACCTATCAAAGGTGGCGAAATTGAGAAGGTTGCATCCATTTCCGCAAACGATGCGGAAATTGGATCTATGATTGCAAAAGCCATGACACAAGTTGGAGAGAACGGTGTGATCACGGTAGAAGAAGGACAATCGTTTGGGGTTGAGGTTGAATTTGTGGCCGGAATGCAATTTGATCGCGGATACATTGCGCCGTACATGATTACGTCACAGGAGCGCATGGAAGCAGAATATCAGGATGCGTTTATTTTGATCACAGACAAAAAGATTTCATCCGTTCAAGAAATTTTGCCCATTCTTGAGAAGGTCGCCGCAACGGGAAAGAAAGAGCTCGTGATTATCGCAGAAGATGTTGATGGTGAAGCGCTCACAACACTTGTTGTAAATAAGCTTCGCGGAATTTTTAGCACCCTCGCAATCAAAGCGCCTGGATACGGAGATCGTCGTAAAGCGATGTTGCAAGATATTGCGATTCTCACAGGTGGAAAACTTATTTCAGAAGAAGTTGGATTAAAACTCGAGACAATGGAAATTACAGATCTTGGACAATCACGAAAATTCGTTTCAAACAAAGATCTCACAACGATCGTGGATGGACGTGGTGATAAACAAGCCGTGGCCGATCGTGTAAAAGAAATTCGTGTGCAACTTGAACAAGCGACCGCAGATTTTGAAAAAGAAAAATTCCAAGAGCGTATCGCAAAATTGTCAGGTGGAGTTGCCATCATCAAAGTTGGTGCAGCAACAGAAACCGAAATGAAAGAAAAGAAAGATCGCATTACAGATGCGGTAGCCGCAACAAAGGCAGCGATCGAAGAGGGGATCGTTCCAGGAGGCGGAGTTGCGCTTGTTCGCGCCATGAAGTGTTTAGATGATGTGAACGCGAATGGGGATGAACGTATCGGTCTCGATATTCTTCGTCGCGCACTCGAAGAGCCGTTGCGCATGATCGCAACGAACGCAGGTGCGGACGGATCGGTTGTGGCAGAAAAGGTAAAGGCGCAAACTGGATCCTTCGGCTATAACGCCGCAACGGATGTTTACGAAGATCTTGTGGTAGCCGGTGTGATTGATCCTGCCAAGGTCACGCGATCTGCTTTGCAAAATGCAGCATCGATTGCGATTATGATTATTACAACAGAAGCAGCAATTACAGAGATCCCAAAGAAAGACGAACCAGCCGCGCCAGGTGGTTCAGGAATGGGTGGAATGTACTAAAAGAGAGAAAGACGGGGAATAACTCCCTGTCTTTTGTTTTTCCTTTGTATTTTGCTATGATAATCCCACTATGAAAGAGTTGTTGAAATTAATCCAAGCCCTCCGCGATCGAGCTTTTCGAACGTGGGGGTTACTTTGACCTTGATACCGTGAAGACCGAAGTTGCCGCGCTTGAAGCGCAGATGGCGGCTCCGGATTTTTGGAATGATACGCAGAACGCAAAGACGGTAAGCAAACACGCAGCAGATCTTCGAAGCGAACTTCTGACTTGGGAATCGTTTATCGCAGAGATCGACGAGCTTCTTGAGCTCGCGAAGTTTGGTGATGAGAATAATGACACGTCGATGCACGATGAGATCGCCACAAAACGCGAGGGACTCGAAGCGCGCTTTTCCAAAATGGAATTTGCCACGCTCTTCTCAGGAGAACATGATGACACAACCGCAATCCTCGCCATTCATGCAGGGTCTGGTGGAACAGAAGCACAAGACTGGGCGCAGATGCTGCTTCGGATGTATTCAAGATTCTCGGAACAAAAAGGGTTTGAGATGACGATTCTTGATGAGTCCCGCGCAGAAGATGTTGGAATTAAAAGCATCATGGTTCGCGTGACAGGGCGATACGCGTACGGCTATTTGAAATCCGAAGCAGGAGTCCACAGACTCGTCCGTATTTCGCCATTTGATGCCGAGAAGATGCGTCACACAACATTTGCTCTTGTCGAAGTGATTCCGGAACTCGACGAGATCGAAGATATTGAGATCGATCCAAAAGATTTACGTATTGATACGTATCTCTCGGGTGGAAAAGGTGGACAAAGTGTGAACACAACGTATTCGGCGGTGCGCATCGTTCACTTGCCAACAAAGATTGCCGTCGCGTGTCAGAACGAACGTTCGCAATTGCAAAACAAAGAGACAGCCATGAAGATTTTGAAATCCAAGTTGCATCAGTTGAAGGTTGAGGAACAAAAGAAACAGAAGTCGGATCTCCGTGGCGATTACCAATCCGCTGAATGGGGAAACCAGATTCGCAGTTACGTACTTCACCCATACAAACTCGTAAAAGATCATCGAACGGATTACGAGACAACAGATGCAGAAGGCGTTCTCGAAGGCGCACTCGAACCGTTCATGGAAGCGTATCTTCGAATGGAACTCGGGAGGTCGGATCGATTCGCAAAAGAAAATAAAGAATAACCATCTGTGTCATTGCGAGGAGGAGTCATCGACGACGAAGCAATCTTGTAGATGCAGTCGTGTCAAAAAGATTGCTTTGTCGTCGAACTCCTCGCAATGACACGATAAACTATGAAATTCAAAACAGCTCTTGTTACGGGTGGTGCCGGTTTTATCGGCTCACATCTTGTTGATGCTCTTGTGACCAAGCGTATCAAAGTTTATGTTGTCGATGATTTGTCGAGCGGACAAAAATCGAACGTGAATCCGAATGCGAACTTCACAAAACTTTCCGTGAATGCTCCGGCGTTTATCGATTATCTCAAAAAAATAAAACCAGACGTCATTTTTCATTTGGCGGCTCAGATCAACGTGCGAAAGTCTGTTCTGAATCCAATCGAGGATGCAAAGACAAACATCATGGGTTTGCTTGCCATTTTAAGTGTGGCAAAAGAAATCGGGGTGAAGAAGATTGTGTTCTCCTCGAGTGGTGGAGTGATGTATCCGGATACCGCAAAAATGCCGTATGCCGAAACAATTCCAGCACAGCCTATTTCTCCGTATGGAATCTCAAAGCGCGCGTCTGAAATGTATCTTGCATTTGCGCACCAACTCCATGGCGTGCCATACGTGGCGCTCCGATACGCGAACGTCTTTGGTCCGCGACAAAATGCGAAAGGCGAAGCGGGAGTGATCTCCATGTTTGCGACCGCCATGCTTGCCGGAAAGCCAACCATGATTAATGGAACGGGCAAACAAACACGCGATTTCGTTTATGTGGGTGACATTGTTCGTGCCAATCTTCTCGCGGCACAGAAAAATGTGGTTGGTGAATTTAATATTGGAACGGGACGCGAGACGGATATTAATACGCTTTTTAAAAAACTCGTAAAACTCACAGGGTACAAATTACCAGAACAACACGCAAAGGCGGCGGTCGGAGAGGTGATGCGTTCCGTGCTCGATGCACGTAAGGCGCGCGAGATTCTTGATTGGGAACCAAAGATGAAGTTTGATGACGGACTCGCGAAAACGGTTGAATGGTTTCGCAAAAAGAACTAATTTTTATGGATGTTTCGCATGATGAGTTATCGGATCGGGCAATCGTTGTTTTAAAAACCGGAGGAGTCATCGTTCTTCCAACAGAAACGGCGTATGGGTTGGCAGCGGATGCAACAAACGCTGAGGCTCTCGATCGGGTGATTGCCATTAAAGGGCGTGATGCAGGAAAGACACCGCCGCTTATTGTGGCAACCATCGAAATGGCGGAGTATTACATGGTTTTGCCGCCACTCTTGCGTGCACTTGCCGATAGATATTGGCCAGGACCTCTGACAATTGTTGGAAAGGCAAAAGGGACAGGACTTTCAAAACAAGTGATTCATGAAGATGGAACAATTGCCGTGCGTGTTTCCTCACATCCAATCGCAAGGCAACTTTCTTTGCAGTTAGGTCTCCCAATTGTGGCAACCTCTGCAAATTTATCTGGAGAAAGCGCATGTTATTCTGCAGAAGACGTTCGAAAGC
Organism: Candidatus Uhrbacteria bacterium; assembly: GCA_026395055.1. Lineage (GTDB taxonomy): Bacteria > Patescibacteriota > Patescibacteriia > UBA9934 > GWF2-40-263 > XYB2-FULL-45-11. The sequence continues at coordinate 111,070 of JAPLZK010000004.1, forward strand.
AATTCGAACATCAGCGCATTCAACCAGATTTTTATGTCGATATGGGTATAATCCCATTCGAACTTCCTTCAACCTTGGTCAAGGAAGAAGAAGGAAAAATTGTGGTCTTACGACAAGGATCGATTCACCTTGAATAAATAACATGCTTCCTCGCGCCAAAAAATCCTATGGCCAGAATTTCCTGATCGACCAATCTGTGGTCGATAAAATTTTGGTTGCGGCAGAGATCACAAAAGGGGAGAGTATTCTTGAGATTGGTCCTGGAACGGGACTGCTTACGCAAGCACTGGTTGGTTCGAAAGCTCGCGTTGTTGCCGTTGAGCTCGACCATGACCTCATCGAGCCGCTCGTAAATCACTTTGGCGATAAGATCGAGCTCATTGAAGGCGATATTTTGCGTCTTGAAACGTTACCGGTTGAAGATCGTGCCTATAAACTGATTGCGAACATTCCGTACAACATCACTTCGCCCATTATTGAAAAGTTTTTGACACAGGCTCCGCGACCAAGTCGAATGATCCTTATGGTGCAACGAGAGGTCGCTGACCGGATTGTGGCAAAACCTCCGCAGATGAGTCTGTTGTCTGTTGTCTGTCAGCTGTATGCGAATTGCTCTCGAGTAGTTAATGTAAGGGCAGGGTCATTTCGACCAATTCCCAAGGTGGATTCTGCGGTTGTGCAATTCGATCTGAAACATTCATCAGATCCATTGGCAGAACGTATTATCCATCTTGCAAAAATGGGATTTATTTCTAAGCGCAAGCAACTTCATCACAATTTATTGCCGTACTTACGCGTACGGAAGCCTGAGGCAACAAGCGAGGATGTCAAAGCGATGCTTGTCTCGATCGGGCACGACCCAAGGGTCCGTGCCGAGAATCTGACGATTGAAGATTGGGTTAAACTCGAAAAAAGAATGAACGCATAAACAGGAACTTGTTCCTGTTTTTTTGTCCCCAACTTCTTGCTTCTAGCTTCTTCGTTCTCCTGCTATAATATCCTTACAAATTATGGCGACACGGAGAATTCAAAATCGCCCACCATCAGTGTTGCAAGCGGAGCAGAAAATTGCTTTTGCTCTTTTGGTTTTTTTGGGAGTTGGTGGAATTATTTTTGGATTTCGTTCTTTTGGCGCAAACCTTTATCGTCCAATTCAACAACAGTTTGCAAAGTATTACACCGGAGAAGACGTTGTGAACGCAAACTCACAAGACTCCGCCGCTATTGAGGAACAAAAAAAGAAAGACACAGACGGAGATGGTCTTTCGGATTACGACGAATTGTATGTGTATAAGACCAGTCCGTATTTGAAAGATTCAGATTCAGATGGCATTGATGATAAAACAGAGGTCTTTGGTGGAACAGATCCAAACTGTCCCGTAGGGAAGGATTGTGGTGCGGGTGCTGTGGAAACAGCGAATACAGCCGCAACAACTCCACAAGAAGTTCTTGGTTCAACACCTGGTAATGAGGGAATCTTAAAATCTGGTCAACTCAAGTTTCAAAGTACAGAAGATGTTCAAAAGTTTTTCAAGTCTGCAACGTCACAAGAAATCCGTTCAGCGCTTGTGCAATCAGGAATGAAACAAGCAGATGTTGATAAAATTAGTGACGCCGACTTACAAACATTATTTGATCAAGCGATTGGAAAAGCGTCTGCAAGCGGACAATTTGATTCGTTAACAACCGGTGGTGCGTCAGGTTCTGTAAGCGCAACGACGGAAACTCCCAAGCAATAGAATCTTATGATGCATTCTTTCAAGAAAAAACGACAATGGATCGGCCGTGGGCTTGTCTTTGTTTTTTTGATCGGCATCGTTTCAAGTGGATTGATTCTTTCCGGACCAACGCCTGTATTTGCGGTTGATCCAGCGGGTGTGACACAGGTTGTTGCAGGAGCTGCACAAGGAGCTTGTCCAACAACGGGAGCTGTTCCAACGGTTTGTCCCGCAAAAGGAGTTTCAGAAACTTCTAAGTCTCTTTGGGATAAAATCATTACACCATCGTTAAAAATGGTTGCGGTTAAAGCGTTGATTGATTTTGTTTCGTTCGCAAGTAACCGTATTGCTTATGAAGCAGCCGTTTATGTGGCAAACGGTGGTCCCGGGGAAGGATCCATGTTTTACAATAAGAGCGCATCAGATGCGTTCTTGGGGTTTGGAAAAGACATGGGAGGACAAGCGTTTGCCGATTTGAGTGATATCACAAAGTCTAGTTTCGGATTAGATTTGTGTGTGCCACCAGATCCATTTATTCGTTTGAACCTTCAGCTGAGCATTAAGCAAAACTATACTCCAACCAAGCCACGTTGTGATTTTGATTCTGTCACAACAAAATGGGGCCAAATTGTATCGGACGCATCCTCATTGCTCTCAAACGACAAAGACGCACGTGATAAATTTTTGTTCAACAAACTTTCAGAAGGATTAAGACCAGGAAATAACCAACTCGGTGCCTCTATTGGGTTCTTACAGTTGACGAATGAGACGGCACAACGAAATTCTCAAACAAAAACAGCAGAACAAATCGGCTCTATTCCAATCGGAGGATTTACAAACGTTCATGATTTAGTGACAGGAAAAACAACAACTCCTGCCGCGATTGTGTCTAAACAATTTGATGATCAATTGAAAGCAGCAAAAGGGGATCAAAATCAAATTAAACCTGCAGATGTTCTTGCAAACCCGGATGTTTGGTATGGTCTTTTAAACATGTCTGTTTCTACGTTTACAAACACGCTTACATCTCAATTATTTAACCGCGTTTACAAAGGATTGTTTTCTCCAAAACCAGATGCGGCCGATCCTTTTAATACAGAACTCGCAGGAGGATCTGGAAGTGATGCGGAAGCAAATAAGGCAGACCTTGGTGGAATTTTTACGGCAACACCTGTTGCAAACCCACAATATGATTTGTTGGGGGAGTTTGCACAGTGTCCACCAGACGGAACAGGAAACAGAAGTTTGAATTCCTGTGTCATTGATGCGGGCGTTGTTGCGGTTATTAGTCGTGGAGGAAGTTCGGCAGCACTTACGGTACAAGAAGCGATTGATCAAAAAATCTTGAATGGAGATTGGCCACTTATTTCTTCAAAAAATGCTTCTGCAAACCAGGATCGTCTTTGTTATACATATGGATTCTGTTACGGAAACTTAGTGAAATTGCGTAAGGCTCGTATTATTCCGATTGGTTGGGAACTTGCGGCAGACAAAAACTCTTTGAATAGTCCAAAATCTTTGAAAGATATCGTGGCAGGATTTAATGACTGTAACGGACAAAACCAAATGGATGCGAGTCATCCATGGTGTCACTTGATTGATCCAAACTGGGTCTTGAAGGCACCAGAATCACAATGTCGTGCGGCGGTAAACGGAGAAATTCGTGTAAGTGACCAAGCGGCGGGACGCCAAAACGTTTGTGCAGATTCTCCAACATGTATCGGAGAAGACAATACGGGAAAGTGTACACAAGGATTCGGATACTGTGTGGAAGAAAAAAATATTTGGCGCGTAAAAGGTGACGAATGTCCATCTCAGTACGCAACGTGTTTAACCATGAAAAATACAACAACAGGGAAAGCGAATTCTCTTTTGTTAAATACCGTTGATAACGCAAACTGTACAAAACAAAATGCGGGATGTTCTTGGAATAAGACAATAAAGACTCCAGACGCAAAGGGGGTGTTCCAATGGTACACGGGTGCGGCAGCTTATAGTGTTGCAGCCACTTCGAGCGTATTTCGTTACGCGGGGTCAAACGCTCCAAGCTATTCTTACGAAGACCGTTTGTACGTAACACACAACGCAAAACAGTGTGACCAAGCGCAAGCGGGTTGTACGGAATTAAACGTGAAAGACGGTAAGCTCGCATTGAACTTGGTTCAAAACGGAAGTTTTGAAAAGGATGAGGATAAAAATGGGATGCCGGATAACTGGGCAAATTCTAACGTAAATCCTGTTAAATTTATTTTAGATGGTAACGCTGTTGATGGTTCAAAGAGTGTTCAAGCAAATGGAGGATATTTTTATCAATACGTTCCAGTCACTTCAGGAAGTTTTTATACATTCAGTTTCTATGCATCAAGTGCTCAAGTAAACCAGGCAGTCAGTGTCGCAATTTTTCCAGAATTGGCAAACAACAACAAGATTTCTCTTGTCGGATTGTCTTACGGTGGTGATTGTACATTAGCGCCAGGTAACCAGAATTATGATATTTCCAAAACGCTTTTAAGTGCGAATGAATGGAAACGGTTTGTTTGTACGTTTACATTGCCTGAAACAGCTGTAAAAGTTGAGATTGGTTTACATGATTCGAATGGTGGATCTCCATCCATTCAATACGACGCTGTTCAGCTCGAATCTGGTGAAATCGCTTCAAACTTTGGGGACGGGTACAACATTGCAAGCCCAACAAAAGCTTATTTGAAAATTGCTCCAGCGTATCTTGGATGCAAAGGACTCGCATCAGATCCAAAAGAATGTGATGCATACGCACAGGTTTGTTCCGTCCAAGATGTTGGATGTAATTTATTTACTCCAAAAGAAACGGGTCCGGCTGTTCCTGCGATCGCTTCTGCGCTCGATGCATGTCCAAACGAATGTGTTGGATACGATTCTTATAGACAAGAGGGAACCAAATACGAACCAGCTAAATTTCCTGTGTACTTTATTGCAGATAAAGCCGGTGTTTGTTCTGCAAACGCGGTTGGTTGTGATGGATTCACAAAATTGGGTGCACAAGGTGGAGAAACACAAGAATACTACACAAATTTGCGTGCATGTTTGACGCCAGAAATGACCACAGACAAAACAACGCAAACAAACCCAACTTCTGCTACGTATTTCACCTGGGAAGGATCTGACAAATCTGGATTCCAGTTGAGAACATGGCAATTGCTGCAATCAAATGCTGCTGCAGGTGCGCTTGTATATACATCTACACCATCTGCGTTTACAGCATCCCCAAGTGTTGGGCCAGCACACACAACGGAAACAAATCCAAACCTTGCTCCGTGTACAAAGGTTCATGTTACCGCAAATGATGCGGCAGCTTGTGATGATCTTGCTGCTTCACACATGGCGACGGTTGCAGCTGATGCATCTTGTGACGAGCATGCAGATATTTTCACAAACCCAGACTGTCGTGAATTCTTTGATTCAACGGGTCTTGTTCATTACAGAAACTATTCCGACACGGTTTCTGTGGATGCGGCTTGTGTGTCTTACAGAAAAAATACTTCAACAGAACCTGACTGTACGGCTTCTGGCGGATTCTGGACCAGTCAAGGATTCTGTCGATACTTTGGATTACAAAGTGAATCTAAAGCATGTGCGGCATCAGAAAATGGATGTCGTGAATATACGGGTGGAGCAGGACGTAATGCAACAACAATTTTGAATGACACGTTTGAAAATGGTGCAACCGGATCATTTGCCTCTTATGCAGGAACGGCTGCACCAAGTAATGATTCTGTTTCTTCTGGAGGACACTCATTACATATTATTGGTGGAGGAGTCCGAACAAATCAGATGTATCTTGGAACAACATATGATCCCGCCGTCGCAACAACGTGTACGAATACACCGGGTGCAACCGTTGTTTCTGGTGGATGCCAACTCGCTCCTGGATGTATTGTTGCATCTGGAAAAGCAAGTTGTGGTGCACTTGTCGATTCACTGGCACGTGGAAAAGTTTACACGTTAGACGTGTGGGCAAAAGGAACAGGAAATCTTTATGCAGGATTTTCAGATGATGGCGGATTAAATGCTGGCAACATGCACGTTCATGATTTGGTGAATACTTCGAATCACTCAACCGCGATTGCATCCCTTACACCAAAAGCTTTAGATCCGTCTTGGAAGGTGTACCACTTTGGTCCAATCAATACGACGGCATCTGAATTTAGTACGTTCGGACCAAATTCTGTCTTAGCGTTTGCAACGGATGCAGGAAAAGAAATTTTTATCGATAACGTTCAGCTTGTTCAAACGGAAGAAAACATCGATCGCATTAAGGATTCATGGGTAACTCCATCTGTTTGTGATCAGTCTCCAGATGGTGCGGTTTCTCCACAGTACTACTTAGGATGTAAAGGATATACAGATCGTAAAGGAGTAGATGGAAGTTATTATCAGTTCTCACACATTTGTTCAGAGAAGGCGATCGGATGTTCTGCGTATTACAATACGTATAATGCAGATTCTGCATCTGGACAGACAACAAATGCTCGCTGTGTTCACGGTACTGCTCCAAATGGGACGGCAGATCCTATAACAGAAGCGTGTATTGTAAATGGGACAACATACTGCACCATCAGTGCTGGTCAGAATTATTGTGTGTTCTCAACAAAACAAGTGTTCGCAGATCCTCTTCCAAGTTCTGGAGGGTTCGCGATTGTTTATGGTCCGGAAGCGGTCGTGACTCCACAAGATCAATCTGTTTACCTTGTAGATAACGGAAACGCACAATGTTCCGTTGAGTTTAAAGGATGTCGTGAGGTTGGTGCGCCAACATACGCACAAGATTTGAAGACCGTAACCAAGTTTACGTCTCAGTACATCATGGACACACCAGACGATTACGGAAATATTTTGTGTGAAAATCAAGCGTTGTTCTGTGATGAATTCGCTTCTACAAAAGATGGTAACTTCTATTTCAAGGATCCAATCAATAAGACGTGTGAATATAAGACATCTGTAACAATTGCGCAAAAATCTTTTAGCGGTTGGTTCCGTTCTGGAACATCTGAGCCATGTTATTGGACAGATACAAACGCAAACAAGACGTTTGATCCAGGTGTAGACAGTGCCTATCTTGTTTCAGGTGATCAAGCGCAAATTTGGAAAAATGGGGATACGTCTTACGACGGTTGGGTTGGTGCGTGTGATTCTAGTGCAAATCGTTGTACCGAATTGATTGATTCAACAGACACAAGTCCAGAGAATCATGGAAAAGGAAAGTCTTATTACGTGATTAATAATGATAAGTTGTCGGAGAATTCTGTTGCGGTTACAGAAAAGTGTGATGGAAAAGTTGGCCAAAAGGCCGGATGTGCATTATTCAACAACACAACCATTTCACAATTGAAGTATAGTTCTAGCGCAAGTTACGCATTGTCCCTTCACGCAGACTTGTTGTTGAATAAACCACAAAATAGTTTGGTGGATCCAATTAGCTGTACGCAAAATGGGGGAGTGTTCAAAATTTCACTTGAGACCGCGAAGAAATTGGCAGACGATGATGCAAAAGTTTCTGCGGCTCCACATAGTGCATCGGATGTTTCTGTAGATTTGTGTAGTCGTCGTTGTCATTATGAGTTGAATAAAACAGGGGATACATTAGTCTCACCATCTGCAAATCAACCAACGGCAGGTGTAGATTGGAACGAACGTTCTTGTCTCTATAATTCTGATTGTCCTGTTTTGGATTCAAAATTAGAAAAAGGAATTAAAGGAACCTGTCGTGATACCTCTTTGCCATTGAAAGATGATTCAAACACGGTCCTCAAAGTAAATCGCGACCGTACCTGTGCAGCTTGGCTTGCGTGTGACAGTGCGCGCACAACATGGGATGCGGGTTCAAACAAATACATTCAGATCTGTGACTCTGTGAATTTGTGTACCCAAACAGGTTCACAAGGAGACCAAGCGCAATGCGCATCTTGGACCGCGCGTACACCTGTTGTTATGACAGAGCAGTTGTATGCATCACGTGATGTCAGTTGGGCTGGAGTGGATTATTCCGGTTATGAAATTCCACATCAGTTACCAACGGAAAGATTCAGTCAGTTCAATTTGAATCCAAAGAAGTGGTGTGTGGATGGGAATGGAAATGTGGGAGGAAACAAAAATTCTTGTGAAAAAGATTCAGAATGTGCCCAAGGATGGACCTGCGGAGCCGCCCCACTCGATTATCGCATTGTTTATAATGCAGGTCCTTGTACGGGAAGCAGTTCCTGCCAAGTTGGATTCTGTAAAAATACAAAAACAGCCTGTGCATCCAATGCGAATTGTGGAACAGATGTAGATGCAACCAACTTCTGTGTGTTCGGATACTGTCAGGCAAAGGGAGCAAACTGTTCAAAGGCAGACAACACAGAGTGTGCGGGAACCGCAACGCCAATTTGTGACACGGTTCAAGGAGTTTGTGTAAACCATCTTGTCGACCATCCATCCCTCACAGACGCGTGTTCAAGTGAAAATGCGTGTGCGGGAGGACAAACCTGTGTCGCAGCTGCCACAACAGCCTTTGGTTCGTGTTATCAAAATCGTTGTCTCACAGACATTCGTGATACAGACGGAGACGGATTCTCACAGCCATTAGATAAAGACCAAGCAGACGATTCACAATCCTGCCGTGGATATCCAGAGTTTGATTCGCCGTTTCCACAGAAGGTTGTGGCGCAGTGGAAAGTACCACCATTTGATCCATCTGCTGTGAATGCCGTTACGGGATATCAGTCGGTTAGCGGGCTATCTATTATTCAGTTACCTTCAGATCTAGCATCTCCATCTCAATTTGTTTCCGGTTACAACGCATCTAAGGTTTGTACGCCAATTAAATCAAAAGATGTTGATGGAAAAGATGTTTGGATTGCAAATGATAATTGTATTTGTAGCTATACAAAAGCTACGTATGCAAAGGGTGCAGAGGATCTTTATTTTCCTACAGACACATCCATGCTTGAGTCGGGAAGAGTTCCTGAAGGAATTTGTACAGGAGGATTATTAGCAGGAAGAACTTGTAAAACGGATAAAAGTTGTACGATCCCAGAAGTAAAAGATGGTGCTGGTAATGTCACAACAAAAGAAATTCCGGGAACGTGTCAACTTCTCACTTCATCAAATACGATGTTTGGTTGGCAGGGATATTGTTTGGAAAAAGATTCCTCCATTCAATTAAACGGAAGTACAGCAGCAAAAGACCAAGCATGTCTTACGTGGTTGCCAGTCGATCAACTCTCAGGTGCAACGGATCTTTATGGAAAGGAGACAAGTGCTGGATATCAAGTCGCATCAAATACCTATTATTGCGCACAACCTGGAGTCGCATGGAATTTACAAGTCTCTGGTGTTGCTTGTGCGGAAACAGATGATGGATCATGTGACGATGGTGGCAATTCTCTTTTGGATGACATGAATGATGACAAACCATATCTCAATGCATTTTGTCCAAAGGGATATTTTGCTATTCTTGGTCCGTGCGGTTCAAATGACCCAGGAAATGATAAGGATGGAAATGGATATTGTAATCAACATAGTGGTGATGATGATTATCCATATTACTGTGTTCCAACACATGCATATCACGCAGATGGAATCACAGAATGTAAAGCACCTTATACAGTAGGAGGTTCGGCAGGAATTCCAAAACCAGGAGGTGGACTTTACTTCAACTTAATTTCTGATTTAGCGAGCGCAACCAAAACAATTGTTGGTGGCGGAAGCGGATACTTCACTTCCGTATCAGATTTTAAAGCCGCTGTTGATTATTACAAAGATTGTCAGGTAAGAGGTGTTATTCAATCCTCAACGATTAATACCTATTTTGGTGATAAGACGCCGGGAGCAGTTCCTTCATCTGATTCAGGACATGATGGTTCAAATAGTTATTACAATTTAACCATGCATGATAACTCGTATGCAGCTTGTAAAAGTGTTGCACAAGTAGGAAGTACTGGTTCTTCTGGTGATTTAAATGCAGCTTGGACGGATCGTGTATGGCAAGGCAAAAAACCACTCTATACAATTTCAACAGGGTTTAATGATAATTTTGCGGGATACAAATTAGATGCGGAACCAAAGATTTTTGGACAAGCAAAAGATATTGTAGATATCTCATTAGATCCTGCACCAGATAAAATTTTGATGTGTGACAATGAAATGTCACTTGCGGACACGGCTGGCAAATGTACGGATCCAAAAGGGGTACTTAGTACTCCAAATGAAGGACGTGCTTTTTCAAAAGTTTCCCTTGTTGCACAAAATGGAGGAGTAGATTCAAATTGGTGTTCAAGTAAGGCGTGTACATGTAATCCATCTCAAGGCGTTGCTGACTGTAATAATTTTTTGCAGAATGTAGCACATCCTTGTTCCTTTAAGAGTATTTTGTGTGTAGGGACCTGGAATTGTGTGAATAACAAGTGTGACGGAGGACCGTCAAAGGGTGGTGCGTGCGGAGATTCCTCGGACTGTAGTTTGTCGGCTTGTTCGGATGCGGCAAAATCTACGGCTTGTAATAAAGCTGGAGGAAAGTGTCAGGGAACAGGTACGTGTTCTAATACAGGTGGTCCAACAGGTACAGATAAAACCCAAACAACGAGTTGTAATTCTGATTTTGATTGTCAGGTAAACAAGTGTGTTCCAAATCCAAATCACAGTAATGGAACGGGTTGGGATGATGCAAATGTTTGTATCAATAAAGACAGTTCTTATGGTGCATATACAGTTAGTCAAGATTTTAGTGTCACGGAAGCAAAAAATCGCTTAAAACAAATTTTTGCAGAAGCTTATAGTCTGCAAACATTTGATGATGTTTTAAACACAAAAGGCAAATATAAACTGGCACCTGCAAATGATCCAGATGTTATAGGTTGGAAAGACCAGGGTGTTGCAACAGGAATCTGGGATTCACGTGCAACCGCAAACGGAACACACCCACCAATCATTACATCACTTGGAAGTTGTATTGGAACATCGTGTATTGAAAAAACGCCAGGTAAGTTCAATGTGAACGGAGAAGACTCTGGCGTTGTGGAGGGGTTAGGAAGCAAACATGTAAGTGTAACGTTCTACGTGAATGCCGACACAAACCAAATGCCATTACGTAATGTTGTGATTGACTGGGGAGACGACATGCAAGGGGTGTCTGGTGGTGGAAATCCGTGGCCAAATGGAAGTGAGAGTGGTTCTACGGTGCCAAGCAACTTCTATAAAAACCATCGTGGATTAAGCAAAACAAATCCGCCAAAGGAATTGTGTGACGGGTCCACATTTGGACAAGCGCCAGAAGCATGTAGTTCAAGTTACATTTTATTTACACACGATTACGTGTGTTCAAGTACAGATGTCGCTGCCTTGCAAAAAGCAGGTCGTACATGCGGAACGGTTGATCCAAAAACAAAGAGCATCATTACCTCACCATGTGTGACTGTTGATCCAAAAGGGGTTGCGTCATGTGAATTTCAACCTCGTATCCATGCAAAGGATAACTGGGGATGGTGTACTGGGTATTGCGATGCCAATCCATCAGATGGAACAACGTCCTGTTTTGGAGGGGAGTGTGCGATTGATCTTTATCCATCAAGTGGTGTCAATTTACAAAATGCTCCGTTGGATAAAAAGAGTTCCGGTAAAATTGTTAATCCATGGATATATTTTGAAGGTTCAATTAACATCATGCCGGTACAGTAAGAAACTAAAAACAGAACCTTTCTGGTTCTGTTTTTAGTTTAATGACAATAAAAAACCCTGACTATTGTCAGGGTGAGCGATCTATTGTTTCGTAAGAATACCGTCTTGAGAATCGGTACCGTCTGTCGTGTGAATACTGATTTTCAGAAGATCGGGTTGGATAACACCACTTACTTTCAGACCAAGACTGGACATGCTGTCCGATTCGATGAGCTGATCGCCGGTAATATAGGCCAAGCCAGATTTTCCAACAGTCAAGACAATTTTGTCGTTCACAACATTCGTTGCGACGCTTTTTTTCTTATTATCAGATGAATCTTGATATGTCCCATTCGGCGCCAATCCCCAAGATCCTACATCCGTCCACTCATGGGTGTACCCAGATGCAAACTGCTTGTCAGGGTTGCCTTTTGCGGTGAAGTTCCAGTCCACGAACAGGTGGTCGGGGCGCATGACGCGAACACCGAATGTGTTGCCGAATTTGATATTCGCCGCTGTCTGAACTTTGATGCTGTCTACATTTTTGAAGATGTAGGTCGGGTTTGTGGGAACGATAGAAGGATCTCCAAAGCTCGTACAAGACGAAACTTCATCGCATACATAGAAATCGGCGGGCTTTCCGTCTGGAGTCTTTGCGTTGATGGTGATGTAGCCCTCCGTGGAGGTGACTTTGACGTCTTCCCAACCACCTGACGAACCATCTGTCGACCCAGCATCACTGCCGTTGTCAGTCGACCCACCATCCGGCGAATACCCGTCCGTTTGGACGGTAGACGAATCGTGCGACCCGATGGGGTCGCTCGGGCATCCCGTGCACAAAAGGGCGAGCGGCGCGATCACGAGGATCTTGTGAAAGAACATGGGGCTCTCCTCATAATGGTCTCGCTGACGTGAGTCTGTGCGGGAACCGTTGGTGTTTGGGTCATCCACCTTGGAATCACCTGCTTCTAGTATAGCAAATCTTGCTCCAGAAGACTCTCTATTAAGCCAGAAAAATGAGGATTTGTCAAGCGTCAGGGTTTTTTGACAGTTGAAAAATGGAAATTAAATATCCAGGCTTATTTAAGCGATTATTTAAGATTTTGAAATTGTTTATAAGAGCAAACAAAGTGCATTTTTTGGCTAAAATTAGGTATAAAATGCTTGACATAGATCAAAATATCTGTTATCTTAATGTGTTGCAAATGGTTTGCAACAAGGTTCCTTCAATTGAAAAAGGAAAAAGCCATGAAAAAGGTTGTGTGTATTTTGGTCTTTCTCGCCTCTTTCATTTCTTTCGTGGTCTGCTGTCACTCAAAAGCAACGAATACGAATAGTCTCGTGAAAGAGTCGTCAAAAGAGATTTCCAAGTATTTTGCGCTGAATGCTCGGCTCTATCGAGTGCTGTCGATGCATCCAGTCATTGAAATTCGTCAGAATTTTTTGCCGAAAATCATGACGGGGGAGGTTTTCGTTGTTTATGAATCCGAAGAGGGGCGGGGTACTTTTTTCTCCGCAACTCTTACGGATGGTGTCCAGATTCATGTTGCCGAAGAATTGCTCATGCGTCCATTGCGTCTGCAGCAACTCGTTCTTTTTCATGAGTTTGTTCATTATCAACAGTACATCGGTGGTCACGCGTTTCCCGAGATGTTTAACCCTTCATTTGCCGATGCATATCCAGAAAAACGTGAGTCGTTCTGCAAACAAAAATGGCACACCGAGTTCGAGGCGTACCAGAAGGAGTGTGAGTTGTCAGATCGTTTGAAGGGAGGGCCCGATTTTTGTCGGGGGTTTCAAGCGAGTGACTTTGTGGAAAAACTAGCGGCTTGGGTTGCTGTGAATGACTCGAGTGCGAGTATTTGCAAAGAGACATATTTGCAGATGGTGCAATCGAAACAGTTCTAAGTCGAGACATACTCGACTTTTTTTATTTTGTCAGCGCATCAAAGTCGACATCCTCAGTAAGCGGATGGTTGCACATAAACGGATTCCGCTTTGTGTGTGCGACTTGATAGGGGATAGACTCTCCGTTCTGTTTGGAGTTTAGGAAGCCTCGTGAACATCCCCAAAAGAGATTTGGATCTGAAGGATCCAAATCGATGTGGACGTAGTGTCCAAACGGTTTGGATGCCGCTTCCGATGCAGGTTCCATTTGATTCGTTTTTTCAAGAACCAATCCGAGTGTGCAAAGCACAAGACTTCCAATCAAAATGTAAAAAGAACGACGCATGACTTTCTCCTTGCTAGTTAAAACAAAAACTCCCCAGGCATTTACCAAAGGAGTTCATAAAAATAGTTTAGCAGTTTTTGATGAAATGTCAAACGTGGTTTTTCACAGCAGATTTGTTTCAGCTGCGTCTGTTGACTTTCCCCTCATTTCCGTGCTAAAAAGCTCCCTCGTTCTTTCCAATTGGAGGTAGGTATGAAAATTCATTCGATTCAGATCTTTCTTGTTTTTTCTTTGTTTTTGAACGCAGCGACCGTGCTTGCGGCTTGTGAAAAGGGAACAACCATCGCCGAACTTGCCAAGATTGGGCAAGACGGGGAAAAAGCGTTCATGGACCCGGAAGGTGTTGCACATTTGCACGCCTTTGCGCTTCGTGCGCGAGAACTCGTGTTGCCCTGTCTTCAGGACAAGATTACTCCGCGTGATGCGGCAGCGTTTCATCGGCTGATGGCGCTTTCTGCATTTACGCAAAAAGATTTGTCTCGTGTGAGTGCGGAATTTCATGCGGCGCGCAAATTCGAACCGGGATATGAATTTCCGGTTGATGTTGTGCCAGAAGGGCACCGTTTGCGTAAGCTGTATGAACAGGCGGCTTCGCTTGAGGACGGCAAGCTTGAACCTGTGTTTTCTCCGGAAGGTGGCTATGTCACCGTTGGTGGGGTGCGAGGTGCTCCACGTCCAGAAAAAACGCCGGTCATCATTCAGGTGTTTGATGCCTATGATCCGATTTCAAAGAAACAAGCGCTGATCGAAACGCGATATCTTCAACCGGGCGAGAAATTGCCTGTGTGGGGAAAAAATCCGTTTGGGATTACTGCAAAGGATCTTGGAATCGACAATAAGTCTGCGTGGGTGACTCCAAAGACTTGGTATATCACTGCGGCAGTTGCTGCGGTGATCACGGGATCTTTGTATGGAATAGCGTTGTACAATAAATCGCAATTCCAAAATACATCTGGGATCGACTCAGCGGATTCAGATCGCAGACTGCAAGGTTATTCGGATCGTGCAAATGCGTTTGGGACCGCTTCGGTTGTGACAGGTATTACCACGCTTGCGTTTGCGGGGCTTGGTGCAGGATTTCGATTTATTCAAGAAGAAAAACCAAGTCATGCCGATCAGCAGGCGGGGAGTCGTGAATAATGAAAGAAGAAGAGATTCAAGAACTTTTCCGCCATCATCAAGGCGGACGATTCGAAATTCGAAAAATTCTTGGGATTGGAGGAATGGGTGTTGTTGTGCAGGCATTCGACAAGAAGTTGAAAGTGCTGCGCGCGATCAAAATCTTCAATCCGGAACTGCTCGCAAATGAATCCTTGGTGCGTCGCTTTGAAAATGAAGCATCCATCATGGCGGGAATCGAACACCCGAACATTGTGAAAGTGTATGACATTGGAGAAATTCAATCGCATCATTTCATTGTACTTGAGTGGATCGATGGGGGAAGACTCGGAAATTTGATCTGTAAGGATAATCAAGACGGAACACAGACATTGAGTCCGATGCATCCACGCGTCGCTCTCCTCATGATCTATTATGTCTGCGATGCGCTTTCTGTTGCGCACAAGCGCGGTATTATTCATCGAGACATCAAACCGGACAATATCCTCATCACAAATGACGGTATGCCGAAGGTTGCGGATTTCGGGATCGCGCACATGGATGGAGATGACAAGAATCCTCTGACGGGTGTTGGAGAAGGTCTTGCAACTCCTCGGATTGGAGCGCCGGAACAATTCGCAAACGCGGCGTCTGTGGATGCTCGGGCGGATGTGTATGCAACCGCGGTAACATTCTGGATGCTCATGACAGCCATGCGTCCGCCGGGGTTACTGTTTTTGCATGACATGGAACAAGATCCGGAATTGCTCGCAAAGATTCCTGTGTGTCTGCATCGTATTCTGAAAAAAGCCGTCGCGTATTATCCCGCGGGGCGATACGCTTCGATGGAAGAATTCGCGCAGGCACTGCGAAATGTGGAAGATCAATTTCCCCCACTTGGTGAAGACGTCTCTGTCTCTTCGGGTGAAGAACAACAGGTGAGTGTGTGGGGCCTGACGCAAGTTGGCGCAACACGCATTGGGTCTAAGCCGGCAATAAGTCTCGTGATTGATCCGACAACCATCTCGAAGCGACCCTTGCCTCTTGAGGCAGATGTTCCACGAGAGCCCGTTGAAGAGTCTGTTATTGAACCAACGCGTTTCTCGAAACCGACACCAATCCCTGATCGCGATGGAAATACGCTTGCGTATCGCCCGAGTGGGGAAGTGATTCAGGAAATCCCATTACAGGTCGATTCGGACCGTAGTGCAGATGGCGACCCGCCACCTCATACACCGCCCGCACCAAATCATCGGTCTTTGTTGATTGGCGCATCCGTTTTCTGTGTTGTTGGTCTTGTGACGGCATTCATTGCATCATCTCGACCGACAAAAACGACTGTGCAGCAACCTGTTGTCATCGAACAAAAACAACGTGTAGTAGAGGAACCGGATTCAAAGCAAGGATCCGTTGATGTGCTCGTTGCTCCCAATGATATCTCGATTGCATCGGATGTGAGCACATCCGATGTGGAAGTGAAGCTCGAACCGGACATTCCGACAGTGGTCGTTCAAGTTCCTGTTGAACATCCGGTCGAGAAGCAACAAGAAAAGAAAGATCGTAAGGCAGAAAAGTCTTCACGGTCGATTGAAGTGAAAGCTGGGGAAACGCTCGTGTTGAAACCAGTAGAGAAACACGAAGTTCCAAAACCTCCGATCCTTGAATCTCCGCAACCAAAATTGGAAACAGTAAAGGTGCAAGTGGGTTTGAAGTTTCCGAGTGATGATGCGGTTCGTGTGTGGCTTGTGGGACCAGGCGGTAAACACAAGTTGCCAGGATCGGTTGCGCCCGGAACATATAAAGTTGTCGCGATCTTCAAAGATCAAGACACAGAAACCGTGATCTTTCCCAAATATGAAGTTTTGGAAGGAACAACCCCGCGTCTCTCCTGCGATTCCGCACGAGAAGTCTGTCAAAAGCTCTAACGAGAACCTTGCGTTCTCGTTTTTTAATTGGGGAAGGGGTAAGGGGCTAGGGATGAGGGTTTAAATGGGGTGAGGTTAAATTTTTTGATTAGATATGCTAGTGTATCGACAAAGGATTATAGCTAACCTCTAGTCCCTTGTCCCTAACCCCTCCCTATGATTGATATCAAAATGATTTTGGAACAACCAGAACTGGTTGCTAAAAATAACGTAAATCGTGGAAAAACGATTGATATTGCGGTTGCAACCGGACTCGCAGCCAAGCGCCTTGAACTTGTAGATGCTGTTCAGGTTTCTCGTACACGAGGGAACCAAATTGCGGAATTGATCCCGAAGGCTTCTGCGGAGGAGCGCGCAGGTCTGATCGAAGAAGGTAAGCGCATGAAAGAAGAAGCAAAGGCGAAGGAAGCCGAGCTGAATCGCGTAGAAGCTGAACTTGAAACAGAATTACATAAATACCCAAACCTTTTGCGTGAAGACGTTCCGGTTGGAAAAGACGAAGCTTCAAATGAAGTTGTTCGTGTGTTCATGGAACCAACCGCGTTCTCTTTCGAACCAAAGGATCACCTCACTCTTGGAGAAGACTTGGGAATGATTGATGTGGAACGTGCAACGAAAGTTGCCGGAACACGATTTGTTTATTTGAAAGGGGATTTGGTGTTGATGGAATTTGCCTTGATCCAATACGCATTCTCCCTGCTCGGAAAAAATGGATTCGTACCGGTCATGCCTCCGCATATTATCTCAACGTCCGCCATGTCGAAGATGGGTTACCTCGATCACGGCGGAGAAGAAGAGGTTTATCACTTGAAGAATGACGACGCGGTTTTGATTGGAACATCTGAGCAAGCCATCGGCCCCATGCTCATGGACGAAATGCTCGATGAAACAAAATTACCACTTCGCTACATGGGATTTTCTCCGTGTTATCGTCGTGAAGCCGGAAGTTATGGACGCGATGTTCGTGGAATTTTGCGCATGCACCAGTTCGATAAAATTGAAATGTTCAGTTTCACCGCGCCAGAAGAATCGGATCAAGAGCATCAGCTTTTGCTGTCGATGGAAGAACAGCTCATGCAAGGATTAAAGTTGCCACACCAAGTCATGAAGCTTTGCTCGGGTGACATTGGTGCACCATCTGCGCGAACGTATGACATTAATACATGGGTGCCATCTCAAAAGATGTATCGTGAAACACATTCAACGTCAAACACAACAGATTTTCAAACACGTCGATTAAATATTCGTGTGAAGCGTGAGGGAAAAAATGTTCTCGCACACGCATTGAATGGAACCGCGTTCGCAATTGGTCGCACGCTTATCGCCATCATAGAAAATTATCAACAAGAAGACGGAAGCATTCTGGTGCCAGATGTGTTGAGAGCATACGTAGGGAAAGAAAGAATTACAAAGTAAATATTAAAACAAACTTCTTAGGAAGTTTGTTTTTTTGTATTTTAAAAATGTTATACACATTCGAACAGATTTTTTTTCGATTTGGATTTTTGATTCTTATTTTAGCGATGAAATGATGGTTTCATTTTGTTCTGTCAAACAAACATATCAAAAATTATTGCTAAATTTAGCATAAAATGGCTTGACGGAACGGTTTTTTCTTGATGGAATGAACGCAGGTCACGATCCTCACCACACAACACTCTGTCTGAATCGATCGCAAGGGATTTCCTGATGAATACGACGATTCTTTGCACCGATCACATGGACTGTTGTGTGTTTCTTGACCCGTTGATCACGGGAAACCTACGGAGTTCACCGGGATTCAATCAGTCTTTCTTGTCGACCACCTCGCACTTGCGCGTGCAGATCTCATGCGCCAAGCGAGGATGTTGACACAGGGTCAACTTCCTCATGCTGAGACCAAGTGTCTCAACTGGGAGAAGTGTCATGCGAAAAGATCAGTTTGTTACACGTGATGCGTTCGATACAGTGCTTCGGACCTTTTGCTGGTCCATGCTGGTCGCGATTTTCGCCTCCATGCTTGTGAGTTGCGCATCAGTCGAACCGTTTGATGCGCAGTCGAGCGTGTCTTCACCTCAAGATACAAATGAATCGTCTGGCATTTCGTTTGACGAAGGTGGAACGGTGCCGATCATTCAAATGCCGTTTGCGGCAGGGCATGTAAGTCAGTGCACGCAGGGTGCGTATGGTCAATCGAGTCACCACAGCACATCCACGATGTATGACATTGATTTCGATACGTCGAACACCTCGAAAGAAGAATTGCGCGCGCCGGTTTCCGGCGTTGCGTATGTACACACGGAAGATGCGTCGAAAAATTTCGGCTATCACGTGAATATCGATCTCGGAAACGGAACGTACGTGATCTTGGGACACATGGCAGACATTGCCGCGAAGAACGGTGAGCCTGTTGTTGCCG
The DNA here is from genome assembly GCA_026395055.1 of Candidatus Uhrbacteria bacterium. Classification (GTDB taxonomy): domain Bacteria; phylum Patescibacteriota; class Patescibacteriia; order UBA9934; family GWF2-40-263; genus XYB2-FULL-45-11. The sequence continues at coordinate 130,114 of JAPLZK010000004.1, forward strand.
GTCAATTTGTTGGCCATGAAGGCTGTACGGGTTATTGTAGCGGTGATCATGTTCATGTTGGTCTTCATATGGGGGACGCTCGCAAGATGGGTGAATTTGGCGCCTCCATTCCTGTTCGCTACATGCTTGCGGATAAAAATCTGAAGTCGAGAGCGGAAGCGATTGATTGCACGTCGCTTGTGTGCGGAATTAAATCGCTGGGGGATCCGGTGAACGGGCATATGTATATTTCCGCGCTCCCGTCTGTGAACGCACAGACGGTGAGTTCCGCACCTTCAGCTTCTTCATCGAGCGCACCTTCGCAACCTCCTCAACAAACGGATCCGCCCTTGATCAATCCAAAAACCTCGACAGATGATGTTTGGGTGAATGATTTGAATCTTGATGGAATGCAAGAAACGCTCATGCTGAGCGCGGCACGTTGGGCAGATCCAATCTTGTCTGCACACGATGCGTTTGTCTGGGGAACGGGTGGGTGTTTTGATGGTTTGCTTCTACAAGCAGACCGCGTTTCCCCACAAAACGGCTATTATCAGATTGATTTTTCCAAGCTTGGAAAGCCTTGTCTTGGAGATCTCACGCTCATTTCCGCGTTAGGTTCAGACGGCAGTCTTCCAAATCTGCTCATGTCCAATTGGAACTGGTGGCAAAACGCCTCTGTGTGTTCAAAAGGATCTCCGTTTTGTCAGCTACAAAAAAATGGTCACTCCTGGGAAGAGTGGATGATTCGTGTCTCGTGGGATCCTTATGAAGGACTCATTGCATTCGGCAATGGCTACACAAAAAATTCACAACTTCCATAATCTTCTTGCTCTCGAGGTTCTCTCGAGAGTTTTTCTTTTTTTATCCCATTCTCATTCCTACTTTCTGCGTTCCACTTGTGCTATAATTATTTTGAAATATGCACAAGATCTTTGCCCGAATCATCGCGGCGCTTTTGTGGCTAGAGAAACGTCTCGAACCGATCGCAAAACATCCACTTGGACGCGTGGGACTTGTTGTTTTTGTTTCTCTCCTTACGCTTTTAAATCCAAATCCTGTTCATGCAGATGGAACAAAAGCAGGTCCTGGATTTTTGGAAACAGCATTGTTGTACATTGCAAACATCGCGCTTTCTGTTGCGGTTGTTTTGTCAAAACTCGTGATCGTGATCATTCAGGTGTTGATTCCGGTCATGTTGTACAACAAGTTTTCCGAATCTCCGGTTGTGATTTCTGGTTGGGCCATTGTGCGTGACACGGTCAACATGTTTTTCGTTATTGTTCTTATCGCCATCGCCTTTGGAACCATTTTTGGAAACTCCCGATTCAAATGGCAGCAACAAATGACGCGCCTCATGATTTTCGCGATCGTCATCAACTTTTCAAAAACACTCTGCGGACTCATGATCGACTTCGGACAAGTGGTCATGCTTACATTTGCAAACGCGATCCGTGAAATCGCGGCGGGAAACTTTGTCCAAATGCTTGGAATGGGAGATGTTTACTCGCTCAGTTCTTCAAACAAAATTTTTCAAACAGCGGCAACAGACTCAAGCGCAACAGGTGCGCAAGCCTTTGACTGGTTTGCATCCTCCATGGCGAGTGTGTTCATGATGTTCATTGTGCTCACAACCATGATCATGCTTCTTGCGATTCTCATGTATCGCGTGGTCATGCTTTGGATTTTGATCGTTATCTCTCCGCTCGCGTGGTTTGTTGGAGGAGCAGGGGATCTCATTAAGAGTGGAGCGTATGCGGATTGGTGGAAGAAATTTATTTGTTTAGTAGCTATCGGTCCTGTTCTTACGTTTTTTCTTTGGTTGACACTCGTGGTCGCTGGAGCAGGAAATATTTCTGACACTGCTGGATTTGTTGCCTCTGGAAGCACAGACACAGCCGGAGGATTCTTAACGCAAATTTTCGAGTTAAATCGTTTAATTAGTTTCGTGATCGCCATCGCCATGCTTTTTGCTGGGTTTGATGCCGCAAACAGTACGTGTAGTGGAGCAGGACTCGGAATGATCTCTGATCAATTAAAAGGCGGACCGGCAGGAAGCGGAGGGGTGCGCGCAGCAAAAGCGGTTGCCGGACTCGGAGCACGTCTTGGAGCAAAAGGTGGTCGAGTTGGTGCAAGTGCGGCACGTTACGGGTATAACAAAGGTGTTGTGCCGCTTGCAGAATATACGGGAGGAAAAATTGATCAATCCGCTCTTGCACAAAAGACCCCGCTTAAATATGCCACCTCTAAAGGACGTGAAGATTTGTATAGAGGTGTCGCCGCAAAGTCTGGTACGGGTATTATTGGTCAAGCTGTGAGTCGTCGTGCGACGGCACGCGCGGATAAATTGGGTTCTGAGCGCGCGGAAAAAATGGGAGCTGGCTTAGAAGCTTACAAAGCAGACTCTGGAGAATCAAAGAATGAAACACTTAAACGCATGGCAGCAAGTGCCTCTATGACTCCCGCTGGAAAGCGTGAAGAACAGGCACTTATGTTGGACGCCATGGGTGATGACAAACGCATGAAAGAACTCCGTGCAAGCGGTGCATGGGACACCATGTGGAAGCGTCATGGAAAAGATCTTGAAACAAATGCAAAGGGCGATAAGACCATGAAAGCAAAGGTTGACGCGTTCAAGAAAGCGAACGCAGACGTAACAGGTGAGTGGCCAGATCCAAAGGGAGATCCAAAAGAAGCAACAAAACAAGCAGCCGCATTAAGTGCGTTCGCTCTTTCATCAAAAGACGCGCGTGGAAAATTGACGGGCATTTCCTCTGGAATCAAGAAACCAAAGAAAGAAGGTGGAGGAGAATATACGTATGCGGAAGCCTTGGAAAAGAAATTGGTTGGAAACAAAGAACAACAAGATGCGTTTAATAGCGGTCGTGGCTCCATTTATGAAGGCATGAAACCAGAAGAGTTGGGTCGTTTGCCAGCGCAGGCGTTGGCAGAGAATTTGACTGCAGACTTGTTGAGCAAAAAGATCAATTCAGCAGACGGACCAACGGTGTCAGCACAACTTCTTGGAAATAAAGATGCAGAAGTTCAGAAAGCTCTCCATGAACGTTTGAAAGATCCTGTAACGGGTTCCGCGTTGCGTGAAGGGTTGTTGTCTGGAGCGGGAGTTGAAAAGGGTAAGGTCACAAATTCTGAAAAGTTTGCCGCAGCTCTCACAACAAATCCTGGCTCATTAAGTTATCTGGACGATTCAACGTTTGCGGGGCTTAGCGATAATGACATGACAGAACTTGGAAGTGGATTTGCAGACACGGATGTCTTGAAATCTGCGATTGCAAATTATCGCAAAGATCCAAAGGCGGAATCTTCTCAATTGGCTATGACACGTATTCAGGCGATTTTGGAAAAAGACCCAACTCCTGAAATGATTGCGGCACAAGGATATTTGAATGCACAAAAGAAGACGATTGACGAAGGAACACGCATGCAAAAAATTGGTTCTGCATTGAAATCGGTTCCAGGTCAGGTTCGTGGAAGCATCAACGCTTCCATCGATTCATCCGCGATTGATACGACAATCGAAACCACTTCACAAATTCCTGAACTTGAAAGTCAAGTTGCAGAATTGGATGCAACGGTAAATACGGCAGAAGCAGGTTCAAGTGAAATGAGAGCGGCAATGGACAAGCTTGCTTCTGTACATCAACAACTTGATGCTGCTCAACAAGCGTCCACCCAATATATTGAAAATATTGCAAGCTCAGATGATTTGTCTGCGAGGTTAGACGCAGAATTAGCAGCGCAAATGGATGAGTTGAGTAATGTACAAGGTCAGATTGCCGTAGATAGAAGCGAAAATAGACATGTAAAACAGACAGATGATCAGGCTGTTGCATTACAGAAAAAGATTGATCAAATAAATGCTGTTAAGACCAGTGTTGAAGCAGCAAAAGCAAAAGCAGCAGCCAAAGCTTCTAAAACTCCATAGACGAACTTATGTCGGAGGAAACACAAACCGTATTGCCAGACCGCGTCCTCGATTTCCTCAGTGATTTCGATGCGGTTAAGTTCGCGCAAGGGTTTGTGAAGACGTATGGATTGAAAGATGATGACGTGTCACGTGTTATGAACTTGGCAGAAGATGTTGTCTACGGTGAAGTCGCCGTAGACACGCTTCCTGCAGAGATGGTTTCTCGATTTAGTATCGACCAAACAAAATCCAAACAGGCCGCGCTTGAACTTGCAGAAGCTCGTTTGCTTCCTGTTCAAGAGGTTTTACCTGGCGTTGTACAGCAAATTCGTGCATGGGGTGGAGAGGTGGCGTTAAGTACAAAACCAGAAGCTGCGGCAATGACGCCAGAGGTGTTTGTGCAAACATCCTTGCAGGATGTCATTAAGGAAATGCCTTCACATCTTCAGGGTCGCCTTGCGCACATTCTCGGACTTTACGTTTCAAAGCATTCCGACAAAGCTCTTGTCATGGATATGCTTACGCGATCTGAGAAAGTTGGTGGGGTTGAGTTTGGGGCAGAAGATGCGGAAGGGTTGTTATCGTTTGTGGATGAGAAGATGAAAGGAAAAAATATTGCGGTTGAACAGAGTGTTTTGGAAGAAAAGAAAATCGAAGCGCCAAAAAAGATCGAACTCATGGAAACACCAAAAGTTGTTGTTGCTCCAAAGATTGTTGAGTCCGTTCCTGTTGTGAAAGAAGTTCCTGTAGCGATTGCGCCAAAAGATGTTCCCCCTGTTCGTAATGAGGTAGAAGACGCACATGAAGTCGCGCAAGTTGCTTCTGCAAAGCAGACTGCCATGGAAACGCCTAAGCATGAACCCATGACCATTGAAGAAATGGTCGGACAGGTTTGCGCGCTCGAACCCATGAAGTTGCCAGACGGAACTCTTGTGGACAGATGCAAACAGATTGTTGAATCTCGATTACGAGAAGTACGTAATGCATCCGACACGCAAAAACAAATTGAACGTTCGATTGAAGCCGGTGGACTTGGTGTTTCTGGAAGAAAGTTGGCGGACATGATGCAAAGCATTGAGCACGCGTTTGATGCATTGCAACAACATGCATCCGAGAAAGTTGCACAGGAAAAATCTGTGTATCTTGAAAAGCAACAGTCACAAGAAATAGAAAAACAAACACTCGCGGAAAAAGAAGAAAAGATGATGACGAAGCGTTACGTTGAACTGACAGGGAAGATGCCAGACGCGCACGTATCACCCGCAGCACCTTCAAATGCGCGTGTAAGTGGATCTGTTTCAAAAGACGCAGCAATGGAACAACGTGCACAGAATATTGATACCGCGAAAGTTCGAAGTGTTATTGAGGCAACAAAAAAAGCAAAAGACCACCCCCAGCCCCTCCTTGTGAAGGAGGGGGGCTTGCAGCGGCCATCTGTTCAAGATGTGAAGTTTGTAAAGCGATTATCTGGGCCGATTGATGAATTGCGTTCTGTGTCGCTTGTAGATTTTCGTCGTATGGCAAAGAGTCCGGGGCTTGCAACAGAAAAGATGATGAGTTTGGTTCAGTTGGTAGAAGATCAAGGATACGATAAACGTGTGGAGGCTATTCGCGCGTGGCAATCATCCCCACTTTATCAACAGTATCTCGCGATCGCGCGCAGTGCCATGCAAGAAGGAAAGCCTCTTGAAGACATGCGTGCACAACTCGCGAAACTCGGAGACACACTGACAAAAGAAGAGCTTGCGGCCATTTTACAATTGAACGGAGAGCTCAGATTCTGATAGAATAAGCATATGCCAGAGCAATACGTGGTTCCACAATTTATTGATTCGGAAGATAAAATTTTCGGGCCGGTTACGGCACGACAGTTTATTATTTTGATGGTAGTTGGACTCGTGGAATTTCTGTTGTTCAAATTATTATCGTTTGTTTTGTTTTTGGTGATTGGTGTGCCATTTTTGGCCATCGGAGGAATGATTGCATTTACAAAGATCAATGGTCAGCCATTTCATTTTTTTATCTTGAACCTTGTTCAGACGATGAAGAAACCAAGACTACGTGTGTGGGATAAGACAGTAACAGATGCACAGTTACGCGATTACATCATCAAACCCCCACCTCTTGTCTTAACGCGTTTTGTTCATAAGGCATCCATTGGAACCTCTCGTATTGAAGAACTCACGCTTGTGGTGAATACGGGGGGAGTTTATAAACCAGAAGAGTAAAAAGGGACTAGGGACGAGGGATAAGGGGTTCGTGGCGAATTAGCTACGAACCCCTCGCCCCTAACCCCTCGCCCCTCCAGATCCTTATGCCTGAAATGCAATCTAAACAACTTGCGAAACCAAAACCTGGACCTGCAACCCAGCAGTATTTGGATATCGCAGAAATTCGGGATGACATGGTTATTTTGAAAGACGGAACCGTTCGTTCGGTCTTGCTTGTGTCAAGCATTAATTTCGCGTTGAAATCTGGAGATGAACAAGAAGCCATCATTCAGGGATACATGACGTTTTTGAACGGACTAGAATATCCTATTCAAATTGTGATTCAATCGCGCAAAATGAACATTGATGCGTACATGGGGCATTTGGCAGAGCAGCAAAAAAAGACCACGAACGACTTGTTGCGCGCACAGATCGTGGATTATCGCACGTTCGTGAATGAGCTCGTTGAACTTGGACAAATCATGCAGAAACGATTTTATCTTGTGCTTCCGTATGATCCTATTACAAACAAAGGAAAGAATTTCTTTGCACGCTTAGGAGACGCGTTGTCCCCAACAGCGGCCGCAAAGTTGAATCAAAAACAGATCGCGGATCGCATTGAGCAGCTCTCAAGACGTTCAGAACTCATTGCGGGAGAGTTAAGTAGCATGGGACTTTCATCTGTCAGACTTGATACACAGGCACTGATCCAAATGTATTACGAGGTTTACAACCCAGATTTGTTTGACACAGAACGCATGGTAGATCTGAATCAGATTCTTCACGAATAAATATGGCAATTGATATTGGGCAAATTAAATTGAACACCCCATCTGCTCCGCCACCAAAACCGGTTGCGCAAAAAGCGGCAGATGTTCAGCTCGCGTCAGAACGCACGGTTTTGGAAGAAGAGCGTATCTATCGCCGAGGTGTTGTGACGGTTCGGGATTTGATTTCTCCGGCCGCGTTTGAGGTTACCCCAAAATATTTGCGTCTGTCTGGACTTTATGTCCGTACACTTTTTATCGTGACGTATCCACGTCACATTGGTCTTGGGTGGTCAAGTCCGATTATCAATCTCAACAAGACATTTGATGTTGCCATGTTTTTTTACCCGCTTAAAGCGGAAATCATTTTGAAGCAACTTCAAAAAAAGGTAGGTATTTTTCAAGCAAAAATTTTAGGAGATGCAGACAAAGGCGCGCCACGTGATCCTCTTGCAGAAACGGCCCTTCGAGACATTGAAGATTTGCGTGATGCGCTGACGCAGGGGATTGAACACTTTTTTCAATTCGCGTTTTATCTCACCATCTACGGAAAAGACATGGATGAACTGGATAAATTTTCTCAACAAGTCGAATCACTTTTTGGAAGCAAGTTGATTTACTCCAAAAGTGGATTCTATCAAACAGAACAAGGATTCAATTCAACGATTCCACTCGGAAACGACGAGCTCATGATTACGTACAACATGAACACGTCGCCGATTGCGGCTTCATTTCCGTTCATCAGTTCTGATTTGACATCCGACAACGGAATTTTGTATGGCGTGAACCGTCACAACAACTCGCTGATTATTTTTGATCGATTTAGTTTGCAAAACGCAAACTCGGTTGTGTTTGCCACGTCTGGTGCAGGAAAGTCTTACACCATCAAGCTCGAGATTTTGCGTTCCCTCATGATGGGGGTGGATGTGATTGTTATCGACCCTGAAATGGAATACAACCATTTGTCTGATGCGGTGGGTGGAACATACATCAATGTGTCGCTCGCATCAGATGCAAAGGTGAATCCGTTCGATTTGCCGCGCGCTATTGGAGAGGGAACAAAAGTGGAAGACATTATTCGAAGCGCGGTTATTACCCTGAAAGGATTATTGCGTCTCATGATTGGCGTTCCGATTGGGGAACAGGGAAAGCTTGGATTTACTCCAGAAGAAGATTCTATTCTAGACCGAGCGTTGATCGAAACATATGCGAAGAAAGACATTACGCCAGATACAAAGTCTTTGGCAGATGTTGAAACTCCCGTGATGAACGACTTCAAAGATGTTTTGGATGGAATGGAAGGTGCAGAAAATATTGTGGCACGTTTGAAAAAATATACGGACGGAACATTCTCGGGATTGTTGAATTCACCAACCACGGTCGCCATGAACAACCAGTTTGTGGTTTTCTCCGTGCGTGATTTGGAAGACGAACTTCGAGCTGTTTCCATTTACTCGATCGTGAACTACATCTGGAACGTTGTGCGTTCAGAACGCAAGAAACGCATTCTCGTTATCGATGAAGCTTGGTGGCTCATGCAACAAGAAGAATCCGCAAAGTTTATTTTCGCTCTCGTGAAGCGCGCACGTAAATATTTCTTGGGAGTGACAACGATTACACAGGACGTTGCAGACTTCCTTGGTTCACCCTATGGTCAGGCAATTGTGACAAACTCGTCCATTCAATTGTTGATGAAGCAATCTCCGTCTGGAGTTGAACGTGTGGTAAATACATTTAACCTCACGGATGGCGAAAAATTCTTGTTGCTTGAGTCTGGAGTCGGAGAAGGAATTTTCTTTGCTGGGCAAAAACATGCGGCCATTAAAGTGGTTGCGTCTTATGCAGAAGATCAGATTGTGACCACAAACCCACAACAACTTCTTGAAATGGAAAAGGCTCGTAAAGCTATTGAAGCACAGGTTGCTGTAGAAGAAGAACCTCCGGAAGCACCTGTCGAAGCTCCTGTTGCGGTAGAAGAAAAAGAATTGGCGGGAGATGTAGACGCTGCTGCAAAAACACGTGAAGAACAAAACCTTGCTGCGTCTGGTGCGGCGCAAGACTTACTTGCACAAGAAGCAACAGGGCAAGCAGAAGCAGATCGGATTCGAAATTCGTTAACGTCGTAATATGATGAGTCCGAAACAACGTCGAAACACGATTGTGATCCTAAGCATTCTTTTGCTTTTGATTTTTCTTTGGTTGCTCTCGTTCTTGATTCCAAAATCAAAACCAAAAACAGAAGTGCCTGCTTCACAAACTTCCGCATCTACTCCGTCACAAACACCATTCACGACACAGCAATTAGAACAAGAAAAAGTGGTGCGCACGCAAGCTTCTGGAATGACCACCACCGCAAAATTATTTGCGGAACGTTATGGAAGTTATTCAAATGAAGCAAACTTTCAAAATATTCGTGACGTGATTCCACTCATGTCTGCAAAATTTGGTGCAGCAACAACAACAGCGCTTGCAACAAAAAAAGTGCCAATCGGATTTTACGGGATCACCACACGTGTGATTACCGTGAAGGTTGTCTCACAAGATGAGAAAAAAGGAACAGCCGTGATCGACATGTCCACGCAGCGTGTAGAAGAAAACGGATCCGCACAAAATACAACAACCAAGTATCAAGATATCGAACTTTCTTTTGTGAAAGAGTCTGGTGTATGGGTGGTGGATTCTGCAAAATGGTTATAGACGCATTGTTCCCAAGATTTTGTCTTTCGTGTAAACGCGAAGGGCAAATTTTTTGTTTAGACTGCGCATCGAATTGGATTGCAAGACCAGAACCGGTCGCGTGTCCGTTTTGTGGTATCCGAGGGTCAGCGCGAACATGTCTTCGTTGCCGAAAAGAGAATTATCTTGATGGACTCGTTTCGTATTTGCCATACGGAAACCCAATTGTTCGAGGGGTCATCGGGTATTGGAAATATGATGGGGATCGATCGGTTGAGCGAACACTGAAACAATGGATCGAACAATCACGCGGTCGACTTCGACCTGTTTTCGAAGAATTTGTTGTCACACACGTGCCAATCCATTCCTCGAGAAAGCGACTGCGAGGATTCGATCAGGCGGAGGTTTTGTCGAACTGGGTTGGTGAGATTTTCGATGCGCCTATCGAGATGTTACTCGTTCGATCGCGCAAAACAAAGCCGCAAGCAAAGACACATCATGATAAACGTCGTGTGGGATCCCTCGACGGGATCTTTGAGATTCATCCGCAAGTCATTGAGCTTCCCGCACGCGTTTTGCTGTGCGACGACGTATTTACGAGCGGGGCAACCATGGATGCAGCTGCTAAATGCCTAAAAGACGCAGGGGTTGAAGAAGTATGGGGGTTTGTAATGGCAAAAGGATCTCATGAAGCTTGACATTTTCGCCAAAAACAGGTAGGTTTATCAGCCTTTGGACTACCGGCGCAGTGCCGGTTTTTTGAAGGGGTTTCCCCAAGGAGGGATAGGAAAATGCTGAAGTTCCGTCAAAGCGTTTCGGTGGCCGTATTGGCTGCCTTTTTCCTGAGCACGACCGCGTGCCAGGAACGTGTTGTCTACACGTCGCCCGCCATGTCGGGTGGTGGTCAGACTGTTTCGGGGGCAGCTCCGGGCATCAGTCAGGAGCAGTTTGATCTGCAAGCCGCGATCGGTCTTCTGCGTACCAACAAGGTGCGTGATGCCGCGTCGCTCGAAGCGGTCATCAACGACCAGAGTTCTGGCATCAACAACATCGACCTCGATGGTGACGGCCAGATCGACTACATCGGCATTCAGGAATCGGTTTCCGGCAACGAGCGGCACATGGCTTTCATGTCGTGTCCGTCCTCGAAGGTTGGCGAGCCGACCAAGATTGCGGACGTGACCATTCGCGACGACGGCCAACAAGTCTTCGTTGGTGGTGGGTACTCGAGCGTCTTTCAGGGTTATAACAGTTCGTACTATCAGTATTACGTCCCTCGGGCATCGTTTGGTGATGCGCTGTTCTTGGCCTGGATGCTGACGCCCTCGCGTCCGTATTATGCGTATCATCCGTACGGCTACGGTTGGGCCCCGCGTCGCGTTTACGCGCCGTCGGTTCTGACTTCCACGCGTACGTCGTCGACCATTACGCGCGAAGTGCGCATGGCTCCGGTCCAGAAGGCTGCTCCTCCGGCAAACTATGCCAAGGCCGCCGCGGTCAAGATGCCGCCGAGTCTCGCGAGCAAGCCGACGGGACAGGGACTTTCCGGAACGGCCGGTCAGATGCGTGATTACAAGGTGAACAATAAGCCGGCTCAGGCTGGCACCGCGTTCGGTGCGACGAAGCCCGCGGCTCTGCCTGCGCCTTCCTCGCCCAAGCCCGCTTCGAGCGGTTGGGGAGGCGGTGGTTCTGCTGTGAAAGCTCCGTCGAGTGGCGGTGGCTGGGGTGGCGGTTCTTCCTCTGCGAAGCCTTCGGGTGGAAGCGGTTGGGGAGGTGGATCTTCTGCGTCGAAGCCCGCGAGCAGTGGCTGGGGTGGCGGCGGAAGTCGGATGGGTGGCGGGTCTTCTGGCGGCGGTCGTCGGAAGTAATCAACCAACCAACACAAGGAGGAAGAGACCATGAGTACACAGCTTGCGGCGCCCAGTGTGCAAAAGAAACGTCCGGATTGGCAGACGGAATCCATCTATCTGACGGTTCTGTACTTGCTTATCGAATGTCGGCAGAAGTTGCCGGTCATGTCGGACAATACAACCGATGTCGGTTTCATCGAAAACGAACTCGGGGAAATGTACGCGAAGGGTCTCATCAAGATCAACGGCCCCTACTGGGAAGCGACGGACAAAAACGATCGCGACGTCAGTGGGAAGTTGGTTGGTGCGGCAAATGGCATTGCCTTCTTGGGTAAAGCGGTCGCCATGTGTGACCAGCTCATGAAGTTCGAGATTTTCGGCGGAGTTCGCCTGCAACAGGAGCTCAAGCCGCATGAACGTCTCGACGAAGATCCGTATCAGGTTCGTGATCACATCTGGGATCCGCGCTTCGTGGGTCCAAAGGAAGAAGATCCGGATGCGACCGATATGCGCATTGCGCAGATGATGTTCTTTTCGGAAATGATGTCGGATCAGATTGACGGCGTCGTCGATCCTCACCGCATCGTGTTTCTGCAAAAGCTCGCGTCGGGCCGACTCAAGGGGAAGGACTTCTGGTTCGACCTCAGGCTCGGTACGTTCTTCAAGGAAGTGGAAGCGATCGTCGCTTCTGCGTATGAGTGGCGTCAGATTGTTCCGGACGACGAGGCTCAGGCCATCGAAGTCATGAAGACCCTGTACGCCGCCGGCATGATCGAGAATCGCAAGCGCGCTCTCGACGCTGGCGAATGTTCCAACTGTCACATTCCGCTCGCGCTGTTCGAAGAAGAAGCCCGTAAAAACGGTGGTACGCTTCACGAGTGTCCGAATCCGGAATGCGGCGCAAGCTTTGATCCTCCGGCACCGCAAGGTTCGTCGGAAGCGTGTGCGTGCTGTGGCGAAGACATTTGGCCCGGCCAACGTCAGTGCTCTGGCTGCGGCGCAATCGTGGATCGTCGCTACACGCCCGGCAAGGTTGTGGAAACAGAACGTGTCACCACCTCGACGACCGTCGGCACGGTGTATGATCCGTACTACGACACCTGGGGCTACGGCTACGGGTACTACGGTTATGCGCCGTACGGCTACTACGATCCCTGGAATCCGGTTGCCGACGTCGTCGCCTTCGGAATTCTCTGCGCAGTTCTTCTGTAGGAACTCATTCTCGCGATCTCTCACAAAGAGGTCGTTTTTTTCTTTCTTGTTTCGAGATATTAAAAATCCCCACGCGAGCGAGGGGATTAAATGGCGAATTTGAGGAATTTTTTATCTGCCGCTCGAATTCCTTGTATAATTTCGTGCTTAAGGTCTGCGAACTTGGCGTCGAATCTGTCTGTGAAGTGGAGAAGATCCGCTTTTGTGGCAAAACGATTCAGATCTTCTTTTGTGGCAAAACGATTTAAATCTGTGGCTATTTTTGTCTCAAGTTTTGCGATAGCCTGTTCCAATTCTATTTTTGTTGCGGCAGTTTCAATGATCCATTCGAATTTTTCTTCTGTTTCTGTTTTAAATTCGTGCATCTCAGATTTAAATTCGTTCATTTCTGATTTAAACTCATGCATCTCGGATTTAAACTCGTGCATTTCTTGGCGAAAGGATTTGTTTTCCGATTTGGATTCTGTGAGTTCTGTTTTAACGTATGCTAAAACTTCTAAAATTTTCTTGTTTGTTTCATCTATGTTATTTAATCGAACATCAATACCACCCAATCGTGTTTCTACGCGATCAAAACGATGTTCGATATTTGATGTTTGATCAAGTTTGCTTGTCATAAGATCTTGGTTTTAAAACTCTCGAATATTTTTTATTCAAGAGTTTTACTGCTTTTATTTCACCAAAAAATTTTACGTTTGTCAATGCATCGTCTGTGGATTAATGGTGATGATGAACAAAAGGTTCTGCGTTTGTTTTGTATGTCAGAGTTACAATTCCATTCTCACGTTCTTGTTTCGAGATGAACTTCAGTTTCTCAAGAAAATTATCCTCCGCGAACACACGCTTTCCTTCGCCCACGAGAACAGGTTCGATATTTAAAATGATTTCGTTCACGAGACGTGTCTTGAGGAATGCTGTGTTCACCATCGAACCTCCGCACACAAATGCGTGATCAAATCCAGACTCGGCAAGAAAGTGCATGGCTTCGTCAGGGGAGGGGAGAACTACAAATTCAGGACCGACTTCCATGTTTACATCGCTCGAGAGAATGATTTTTGTGACACCGGCAATATCCTGAAATCCAATCTCTTCATTCCAGCTTTTAATCGCCTCATACGTTTTTCTTCCAATGATCACATTGCCATATTCATGACAAAATCGAACATAATCCGCCCAGTGTGCGTTTGAGATAAAGTCTTCCTCGCCATTTTCGCGCGCAATGAATCCGTTGACCGACATGGCCATGAAGAGGGTGGTGTGCATAATGATTGGATTATAACAAAAAACCAGGGTTTTTGTCTTTAAAGAAGGGTTGATTATTTTTTACGAATCCCGTAAGCTATCGGCACCTTCATGGAGAGATACCCAAGAGGCTGAAGGGGGGAGATTGCTAATCTCCTAGGTCGGTTTTAAACCCGGCGCGAGGGTTCAAATCCCTCTCTCTCCGCCATTCGACTCGCTTCGCTCGCTCATGGTCGTTGACCATGCAAGAGCGCATGTGAGTCGAATGTCCTGAGCCTGTCGAAGGGCTTACTACAATTTCAACCAAGGAGAGGTGGCCGAGTGGTTGATGGCAACAGTCTTGAAAACTGTCGAAGTTAATAGCTTCCGCGAGTTCGAATCTCGCCCTCTCCGCCAGACAAAAATACCGAGTATAAACTATTCGGTATTTTTGTTTGGCGGAGCCAAACCGAAGGTTTGGAAAACTTGCGAAGCAAGTTTCAGGGCGAGACCTCCCATCTCGCCCTCTTCACTAGAATCCAAGCGTGAGCTTATGTTTCGCCCTCCCCACCAAACTCCAAGCGTAAGCTTACGTTCTCTGATAGAATCAGTTTATATGTCCACACGTTTTTATCCCAACAATGAGCGAGGAACTTCCGACATTGGCTGGCTTTCCTCAAAGTTTAGTTTTAGCTTTGCAGATTTTTATGATCCAGATTTGGAAGAATTCGGTACGCTTCGTGTTTTGAATGACGACACAATCACGCCAAACGCAGGTTTTCCTCCGCACTCGCATCGTGATATGGAAATTATCACCATTCCAATTCGTGGAGCATTGAAACATGAAGATAGTATGGGACACTCCGAGGTTGTATCGGCGGGGGAGGTTCAAGTGATGTCTGCTGGATCTGGGGTGATGCATTCCGAGTTTAATGCGAGTGCAACAGAACCTGTTTCTCTTTTTCAAATTTGGATTCAGACGGCTGTTCGAGGGGTGACTCCTCGATATGATCAGAAGCGATTCGACTGGCAGAGCGCACCGCATAATCAACTTCAGTTGATTGTCTCGAACGATGCACGTGATGAATCACTTATGATTCATCAGAACGCATTCTTCTCGATTGGAATATATGATGCAGCACAAAAGGGAACGTATAAATTACAGAATGCATCGAACGGCATTTATCTATTTGTGATCGATGGCCGCATTCATGTTGGTGATCAGGAGCTCACATCTCGAGATGCGCTTGGAGTGACAGACGCATCGCAAATAGATTTCGAGACAATCGCTTTGGACACGCAAATTTTACTGATCGAAGTTCCGATGACATAGTTTTTGTTTTCCCTTCATTCACGATAGAATGGGTGTGTTATGAAAAAACTTTGGTTTAAGGCAAAGCAATACGGTTGGGGATGGTATCCGGCAACCTGGCAAGGTTGGCTCGTGCTACTTGGGTTTCTTGTACTCGATTTCGGAAATGTGTTTCGGTTGGATGTGAAACACGGAAGTTCGCCAGCTGTTGCTAGAGAATTTTTTATTGAGACAATCATTCTCGTCATCGTGTTGATTTGGATTTGTTATCGAACGGGTGAGAAACCACGTTGGAGCTGGGGAGTTAAAAAATAATTATTTCTATGTTTCTATTTTTGAAAGCCATTATTCTTGGAGTCGTTGAGGGGATCACAGAATTTCTCCCTATCTCATCCACAGGTCACCTCATTATCGTAAACCAATGGGTTGCATTTGATCCGGCGTTCACAAAGTTGTTTGATGTTGTGATCCAACTCGGAGCAATTCTCGCGGTCGTTGTGTATTTTCGAAAAGAAATTTGTCCGTGCACAGCGAGCAAAGAAAAACGTCCAGAGATTTTTGCGCTTTGGAAAAAACTCATCATCGGCGTGATCCCCGCGATTATTCTTGGAGTGCTCTTTGCAAGTAAGATCGAAGAGAAGCTCTTTAATCCCATCACGGTTGCAATCGCCCTTATTCTTGGTGGAATCATTTTGATTCTCGTCGAAAAACGAACGCACAAAGAAGTATTTACCACCATCAAGCAACTCGATGTCAAAACCGTTTTGTTGATTGGACTCTTTCAGTGTCTCGCCATGATTCCGGGAACATCCCGCAGTGCGGCAACAATCGTTGGGGCACTTTTACTCGGGGCATCTCGCGTCGTTGCGGTTGAATTTTCATTCTTTCTCGCAATTCCAACCATGATCGCCGCATCTGCATACGATCTCCTTAAACATTGGCACGCAATGTCGAGCATGGACCTCGCTGTTCTTGCAGTCGGATTCCTCACAACATTCTTTGTGGCACTGCTTGTCATCTCAAAGTTAATGCAATTCATTCGAAAACATTCTCTCACGGCATTTGGGCATTATCGTATCGTGCTTGGATTATTGATTCTGCTATTTTTGAAATAGTATGAATAGAAGATTTGTTCCTTGGGTTTTATCGATCGCGATTGTCAGTTGTTTATGTTTGATTATTGCTGTCACGGTTCAACAGTCTTACAGACAAAGTGCGAATGATCCGCAGATTCAACTCGCGGAAGATATGTCTGCCGCATTTTCAAACAATCAATTTACGGACGAGACTATTAAGTCTAGTTTTGAATCGTTTGTTCCAGGTAAGATGCAAGTGGATATCGGTTCGAGCTTGTTACCTTGGATTCAAGTGTATGATGAATCGGGTGAGGTTCTGTATTCATCTGTAAGTATCTCGGATGTACAATCTACGCCGCGCGTTCCAAGAGGAATCCTTGAGTGGGTTACAAAACACGGTGAAGATCGCGTGACATGGCAACCACAAAAAGATCTTCGCCAAGCAATTGTTGTGACGAAGTTCAATGGACTTCGAAATGGATATATTGTTGCAGGGCGATCATTAAAAGAAATTGAAAAGCGAGAAGGGGAGTTGGATAAAGTTATTGCGATTGGGTGGATGGTCATGATGATCTTGATTGGAAGCGCGGCCGCATGGAACTTTGGATACTTCACACAATTTACAAAACAAAAAAATCCTCGCGCATAAGTGGGGATTTTGTTTTCTCTAACATTTGGCAAAGAAAAAACCACTCGTTGCAGAATGCATGGAGTGGTTGAGTGGGTCTAGATTATGCCGCCTTGGAAGTTTCCGGAGCCGGAGTGGTCGGAGCCTCTTCGGGTTCGTTGCTGCGCACGACGCGGTCGGCGAGGACCAGGTTGAGGAGCCCGTTTGCCCCACCACCATTTTCGCCACCGCCGAGCATGTACTTCGGGACGAGCGGTTGCATGCTCTGGCTCAGCTTAGCCGCGACTTCGATCCGAGTGAAGTTTTCGGCACCGAGTGCCTTCTTCTTCTGCTCGATCACGTCCGCTTCCGCTTTACCGACGAGCTCGATCTTCTTCGCATCTGCCTCGCCAGTCTTCTCGGTCGTGTATGCCGTTGCTTCCGCACGCGTACGCGCCGCATTCGCTTCGCCCGTGGCTTTCTCGGCCGCGGTCAATGCATCTTGCTGCGCAACCGTCAGACGACGCTGTGCCGAAACGACTTCCTTTTGCGTGTCTGCGAGAGCTGTCTGCTCCGCAAGCATCACACGGCCTTTCTCAGCCGCTTGCTGAATGACGTAAGTGGCTTCGTTTTCCTTGGCGATCTGACGTTCCGTCTGAGTCCTCAGAAGCTCATTCGGGATGATCAAATCACCGATGAGGGTGTCGACCGCTTCGATGTTGCAGTCCTTGAGCTTCTCACGAATCGCAACGCAGGCGAGCTGCTGTTGCGTTCCGCGCTGCTGAAGGAAATCGAGTGCGCTCGCGTCTTGCACGGCGTTGCGGAAGTAGTTACCGATGATCGGTTCCAGGATCTGGGAAACCAGATTGTTCATGTTGCCGAATCGAGCGATCACCATCGCCGCATTCTCACGCGAGACGTGAATGATTTGGCTCACATCGAGCGAAATCTCGAAGCCGTCCTTGGAACGTGCACGAATCGTATTCAAACCTTTGTCCAGATTGTGAGCTTCATTCTTCGAATCGGCCCAGTTGAGCACGATGCTCGCGGTCGGAACCGACTCGATC
Source organism: Candidatus Uhrbacteria bacterium (assembly GCA_026395055.1). Classification (GTDB taxonomy): domain Bacteria; phylum Patescibacteriota; class Patescibacteriia; order UBA9934; family GWF2-40-263; genus XYB2-FULL-45-11. Next base: position 148,019 of record JAPLZK010000004.1, read on the forward strand.
CTGTGCGTGTGCGGGTTGATGGGGTACCGACCCGGATCCATCGGGTCCTTCCACACGCCGCGCTTGCCTTTCGCAAACAGGTTGGCGTGCTTGAACTCCGTTCCGGTCAGATCCTCGCCAACTTCGCCGACGAATGCCGTGACAACACCAACGTGTGCCAAAGCGACTTCGGTCAAGGGGTTCATTTCGACGCCAATGAGCATGGGGTTGTAGTAGTAGAGACCCGCGAGGATCACTTCTTCCTGCAAACCTTTGCAGCCACCAGCATCGATGAACGCTTGTCCGTTTTGGAACGAATCGTGGCCCGGAACGATAGGGCCCGCGATTTCGCCCTTGCCCGTGTCGAGCGACTTGCCCGCGAGTGCCGTCACGATGCCAACCGTTCCGTCAGCGATCTTCATTGCGTCGCAGAGTGTCACTCGGAACAATTGGGTGTTGACGCGGTACGTGCCCGGAGGAATGATGCTGATCTGGGGACCGCGTTGGCCGCCACCCTCCAGGAACTGTCGCGCATTTTGGAACGCATCGCACTCTACGTGCTTTGCGATCACAGCGCCGCCTTTCAGGGATGCACCATCATGCGCCTGAACCAGACCCAACTTCTTCTCGGGGATGACCAGGAATGGAATGATGTCGATCTGGTACTTCCACGGCCAGTAGCCGTATTTGAGTCCCGAAGCGAGCGTGTCAGCTTGGTAGCCAGGTTCGCCGTTCAGCGCGATGATCTTGCCGTCGGGGAGCGACTTGTTCGCGCCGAAGAAGACCATCTTCACGTTGACCAGACCCATGTGGTTGTCGGGGATGATCACGATGCCGAACACGCGCACCCACCACTTGAAGCTCACGATGAGAATCAGGATCGCGGCGATCCACCAGTAGGACATAGCACCTTGAATGAGCTGTTCCATTTTTCTTGTTTTCTCCGTAGAAGGAACGAGACACCATATCCCCAAGAACTTCTTGAAGGATCCGAGATCGTACAGCATTTCGCTCAAAATGTCAACGGTTTGGGTGGTATTAAAAAATCACCCTTTGCTTGAGGCTTGGGGTGATGAGATCTGGATGACCAAACTGGACTTGTCTTAGAGGATGTTTCCGGGCAGGTCCGGGTGGATCAAGATGTCTTCGAGGCCGCGAATACGGGCCGTTGGCGCCTTTTTTGCTTGGGTTTGATACCAGGCATCAAACGCGTCCGGGCTCACGAACATGATCTTTTTCGTGCCATTCGCAAAGTGCACGTCAATGAAACTTGAGACTGTGAGCTGCGGCATCACTTCTTTGACTCGCTTTTTGGCACGTACCAGATAGGCGAGTTCTTGAACGACGTCGATATTGCCTTTCTTTGCGGCGCCACACGGAGCATGGACCATGAGGATGACGGTTTTGATGTCCTTCATTTCGTGCGCGTCTGCGATTTGTTCCAAGAGGAATTTGTCGGCATGCGTGCGGCGATACAAGGGGCAGTCTTCTGCGATCAGCATCGCTCCACCGTGTCCGGCAAAGATGTGTGGGCGAAACTTGCCACCACCTTCCCGAATCAACTCTTCGATGTGCTCCAAGAACTCAAGGATCTTGTCACCGTCCGAACAAGTGATCAGAATGATCCCGTTTCCGGTTTCGAGTTTGCTGCCGTCATGCGCTTGCAGGACGCCGGCGTGTTCGAGGATGGCGATGGAGCGGGCATCTTCTGGGGAAAGAACACTTGTTGTATGCGTGTGCATGAAACTCCTTGTTGTTGTAGGTGAGGGAAAATGAACGATGCGACATCTTATCTGAATTATGTGTTTTGTCAAGGAATAAAAAAACTCCTCGCATGTTTTGCGAGGAGTTTTTGTTTAGTTTGTTTTTGGTGTTGGGGTTGTTTGCGCTGGCATCGCTGGTCTGATTTGAATGGATTCTGCGGTAATGCTTCCGTCTTGGTTTGCTGTGCCGGTAATCGTGAGCGCTTGGCCCACGGAAAGATCTGTGAGAGCTCCTTGATCTGCTTTTACAACTTGTGTTTTGTCAGACAAGAGGATGATTTGAGATCCGCCGTTTCGGAGTTTAATGGTTACGCTTTTGTCGTCCTTCGAGAGGATATCACCGGATGCGAATCCTCCGTTCATCATGCGTCCTGGTCTGTTGCCTCCGTTTGTGCCACCGCCGTACACGCCTCCGGTTTGCATCATTCCTGTTCTGTTACCTCCGCCAAATGTTGGCGTCTTACTTTTTTGATATTGCATGCCGCCGTAAAATGCGAGGATCAGGATGACAGGAATTCCAATGGCGTGTGCGAGCGTTGTTTGTTGTTTGGTGAATTTCATATTTTTTTATTCGTATCTTAATGCTTGAATGGGATTAAGTTTTGCGGCACGACGAGCGGGGTAGTAATCAAAGATGATTCCGATTCCGGCGGAAACACCGAAGGCAAGAATAATGGAGATGAAAGAAACGGACGCCGCTATTCCAGCAAGTTGCCGCACGGCACAGGCAACAAGTTCTCCAAGAACAATTCCGATGAACCCACCGGTAAATGTGAGTGCAACCGCTTCGGCAAGGAATTGTGTGCTGATGTCGCTTTGCGTTGCCCCAACGGCTTTGCGTAGACCAATCTCTCGTGTGCGTTCCGTGACCGTTGTGAGCATCATGTTCATGATGCCAATTCCGCCGACGAGAAGGGAAATGGCCGCAACGGATCCAAGAAGAATGGTGAATGTTCCTGTAACGGTGGAAGCGGTTGCAATGATATCTGCTTGGTTGAGTGTGCTGAAGTCTGCGAGTGCGGGGTCAGAAATGTGATGTTGGGACAAAAGAAGTGTTGTGACTTCGGATTGTAATTCCGTCATGGAAGCTGCGTCTGCTGCTTGGACATCAATCGTGCTTACGTATTGGTTTCCCGATAAAAATTGTTGTGCGGTGGTGATTGGGATGTAAATCATGTCATCTTGGTTGCTGAATCCGGACCCTCCTTTTGCTACCGTGATTCCGATGATTTTGAAATCGATTTTTTTTATGCGAATGGTTTGTCCAATGGGACTTGAGCCTACTCCGAATAAATCATCTCGAACCGTAGGACCAATGACGGCAACTTTTGCGAGGCTGCTCACGTGTTGATCTGAGAGAAAGACTCCTTGATCAATGGTGATATTTCTCACGATTGGATACATGCTTGTTGTTCCAAGAACGGATGTATTTGTATTTGTTCCGGCGGCGGTGACTTGATATCGACCGGAAAGTTCGGAAGCAACATTTTGTGCGAGCGAGACGTTTTGTGTGATAGCTGCGGCATCTGCAAGGGTGAGGGATTGTGCAGATCCTCTGCCAGCACTTACGGGGGATCCAATGGTTCTTTGCGCTCCTGGCGTGACCATGATGAGGTTTGATCCAAGGGAATCAATGCTCGCCTTGATGCTATTTTGTGCTCCTTGTCCGATGGCAATCATCGCAATGACGGATCCGATTCCAATGACGATTCCAAGCACAGTCAGGCTGGAACGAATTTTGTTTGCAAGAAGCGATGAAATTGTTTCGTGAATAAGATCAGCGTTTTTCATAGAAGAGAATGAGTGTTTTTCTTATCCTCTACAATCACACCGTCTCGGATGGTGATGATGCGGTTCGCCGCTTCTGCGACGTCTGGTTCGTGTGTAATAAGAATAATTGTGTGACCGTGCTCTTTGTTTAATTTTCGAAATGTTTCGAGAACAATTTTTCCTGTTTTGGTATCTAGGTTTCCTGTTGGTTCGTCTGCGAGAATCAGTGTTGGATTGTTTACGAGCGCGCGTGCAATCGCAACACGTTGCATTTGTCCGCCGGAGAGTTGGTTCGACAAATGTTGAAAATGATCTTCGTCAAGACCTGCGTTTTTTAAAGCTTCTTTTGCACGTGGTTCTCGTTCCGCCTCAGGAGTATCTGCATAAACAAGCGGGAGCATCACGTTTCTGAGAACACTTGTTCGAGGAAGAAGATTGAACGCTTGAAACACAAACCCAATTTGTGTTTTCCGAATATTCGCAAGCTCATCATCTGAAAATTCTGAGATATTTTTTCCATTGAATAAGTATTCACCAGACGTTGGAGTGTCGAGTGCTCCCAGAATATGCATGAGTGTGGATTTTCCGGAACCCGATGGTCCAATGATTGCCACAAACTCTCCGTCTTCTATTTTGAAAGACAGATTTTTGAGAACAATGAGCTCTTCGCCACCGCTCTCGTATATTTTTGTGAGATTTTTACATTCGAGCATAAGATTATCCTCCGGTTCGTCTTGCTCCTCCCGCAGCTGCGCCACCCGCAGCTCCACCACGTCCGCCCGTTGCTCCTGTAGCTTGGAATAAGCTTGTGCCTTGCGATGCAGTTGTTTTTGCGTTTGGATCAATAGATCTCACGACCACGTTATCTCCTTCATTGATTCCGCTCATAATTTCCGTCACAGAATCATTGCTGATTCCGATTTGAACAGGAACTTGACTTGGAGGAGTTGCAGACGCAATTCCAGAAAGAGATGTTGTGTCCGTTCCTGCTGGGATGGTTGAGAGCATCTGAACGTAAGATCCGTTTGCCGTCGTTTTTACGGCTGCATTTGGAACGGTCAGAATATCTGTTTTGGTATTTGTGATAATGGCTGCCGAAACGCTCATGCCAGATTTGATGCGGTCATCTTGTGTGTCGAAGGCAATTTTAACGTTATATGTCACAACACCCTGTGAGACCGTTCCGATTGTGTCGATTGAGGCAACGGAACCGGTCATTTGCAAATCAGAGATGGCATCAAATGTAAGTGTCGCCTTGTCTTTTAGGGCGATTTTTGAAACATCCACTTCATTTAAAGAAACTTCTGCGATTTGTTGCGCGGTGACAAGAGTAGCAACTGCGGTTCCTGAAGAAACAGAGTCACCTTTTTTGACAGATATTTTTGCGAGCGTTCCGTCAAATGGGGCACGAATGGTAGAGTCCGCGAGTTTTTCTTGTGCGTCTTGTAAAGCATTCTGTTTTTCTGTGACAGAAAGTTGTGAGGATTGAATGTCTAATGTTTGAGGGCCAGTTTTTAAATCATTCAGGGTGTTTTGTTTGTCTTTGAGATTTGCTTGTGCATTCGCAAGATCAAGCGGATCATTTTTTATGAGAGTTTCTACGGCTTGTTTTGCTCGTGTGAGTGTGTCTTTGTCGTCTTCAATAGATTGCTTGGTGGAAAGTAGAGAAGAAAGATCTCCGCTCATTTTTGCTGTTTGTGTTCCAAGATTTGTTTGCGCGGTCTTTATGTTGGATGCAATATTTAATGTGTGGTCTGTGCGGTATTGGATGATGAACGTTACGGCATTGTTTTCGTCTTTTAATGTGTCAGAGAGTGCTTGCGCGGCCGTGAGTGTTTGCGTAAGTAGTGTTTCAATTGCAGATGTGTCTGATGTACGGTTTGTAATTTTGTATTGCAAGAACGCTGTGTCATACGCATATTTTGCCGATGTGTACGCTGTACTTGCACGAGTGAGAAGTGTGTTGAGCTTATCAAGATCTTGCCAATCTTCTGTGCGAATTTGTCCTTTGAGATAATCAAGATTTGTTTGTCCGGATACGTTACCACTCAAATCTGTTCCTGTAAGTGTGCTGTTTGCAAGTGTGGCAGCGTCTGGAAAATCTAAAAACGTATTCGCCATGGAATTAAATGCGTCTGAGTAGGCTTTGTCTAAAGCGTCAGAAGCCTTTGTCTCTGCATCTGCTGCATTTTGTTCGTCTATTGGCTGTGAGCGTGTGAGCTTATCAAGGGTTGCTTGTGCGTTCGTGACAGCATTTTGTGCTTGTGTTGATTCAGTTTGTGTTGGGGCTTGTGTTAATTTCGCAAGCGAGATTTTTGCACTTTCTAAATTTGCCAACGCGTCTCTTACGGATTTTTGAGCGTCTTTTGCATCAAGTTGTAAAATAAGGTCACCCGTTTTGATAAGCTGTCCTTCTGTGGCTTTGACGTTTACGACGTCTCCACTTGCTTTTGATTTAATATCAAATTGGTTGGATGCGGAGATTTGGCCAGATCCAGAAATGGATGTGACGATGGTTCCTTTTGTTGCTTGTGCAAGAACATATTTAATTGGCTGATGCGATTTTGTGTAGTTTTGATAGAACCAAAATCCTCCCAGGAGTAAAATAACGAGGGCGATTCCGGATCTTATCTTGTGTGCGAGCAGTGCGGAGAGTATTTTTTTCATCATATTTATTGATCATTTTTATTCATGATACGCCCATTCCAACGCTTTACAACCTATTTATTGCAACGGTCTATAAGGATCATCGGATCTTTGGTATAATCGTTGCATATGCAAGAAGAGGAAACACAATCTGCTGTTTTTGAATATCATCCAGACGAATTTGGAGATATTTTGGTCAACTGGGAAGTTGATGAATATATGCAGCATGAACGTTCACGCATGTGGTATATCTTTGCTGGGCTCATTGGAATTGGACTTATTGTTTATGCGGTTCTCACGTCCAATTTTCTGTTTGCTATTATTGTACTCATGACAGCGGTCATCATGATGATCTCCATGTTCATGAAACCAGAAAAAATCCCTGTCATTGTGACAACAACAGGAATTATTGTTGGGGACACGTATTATGATTACCAATCCATCAGAGATTTCTCCATCGTCTATGACCCACCAGATGTAAAGCTGCTTTACCTCGATTTCTTTGCCATGGCGCATCCTTTATTGTCTATTTCTCTTGAAGACGTGGACCCAAATATTGTCCGTGAAAATTTATTGCCGTTTTGTTTAGAAAACTTTAAACGAAACCAAGAAGACTTGACGGATGTGATGCGTAGACTGTATAAGTTATAGGCTTTTTCGAATTCATGCGCTCATAGCTCAGCTGGATAGAGCATCAGCTTGCGGAGCTGAGGGTCGTAGGTTCAAATCCTGCTGGGCGCACCACAAAAACTCCAAATTTGGCGATCTGCTTGTCCTTCGGAAAAAAATTGTTTCAACGTATGTGAATACGTTTCAACAATTTTTTTCCTGCAGGACTTCGCACCTCATCCAAATTTGGAGTTTTTGTATTGCTTGGAAACGCGATTTGAGGATCGTGTTTTTTGTTTGTATTATGAGGCACCTCTGCTACCATGTCCTCAATATGTCACTTCGATTATCCACACCCGCTTCCGGACTCCCGGGAATTGGGGATAAGGCTGCGTTAGATCTTGCTGGGATAGGAATCAAAACCATTCGGGATCTTTTGTGGTACGTGCCGTTTCGCTACGATGACTTCTCGAGGCACGTTCAAATTGCGAAGGCTCCCATCGACACGCCTATTACGATCGATGCGCGAATCAAATCAATCGGGCTTCGTGCATCAACGTCGAGTCGGGTGAAGATTGTGGATGCTGTCATTGAAGATGGGTCTGGGGAATTAAAAGTGATTTGGTTTAATCAACCCTATCTTTTAAAGACGTTGCCGGTTGGATCAAAGCATTCGTTCGCAGGACTCATCGACCACCGATTCGGAAAAACATTTTCGAATCCCATTCATGAGCCTGTCGGACAGAACGTGAATACAGGTCGCATCGTTCCGGTTTATGGGTTATCTGGAGGACTCACCATGCGCAAATTGCGCGATGCGATTCAACGTTCGCTTACAATTGTGGACACGCTCTCAGATTGGTTGCCGTCTGAGATTGTTGAAGATAAATCCATGCCAACACTTGCGACGGCGCTTGCAAGTGTGCACTTCCCAAACTCACATGAAGAATTGAATCGCGGAATCGATCGCCTCAAGTTCGACGAATTGTTTTTGCACCAGATGCTGTTCGAGGAAGTGCGACGTGATCGTAAAACAAAAACCGCGACCGTGATTCCAATCGATGAAGTCTCAACAAAGACATTTGTAAGCACGCTTCCATTCACACTTACGCGCGCACAAAAAGTTGCAGCATGGGAGATTCTTCAAGATCTCGCAAAGCCCGTTCCCATGAATCGACTTCTCGAAGGGGACGTTGGATCCGGTAAAACGGTTGTTGCCGCGATCGCCGTGCAAGCGGCAGATCGCTCGGTATATCTCGCGCCAACGGAGATTCTTGCGACGCAACAGCACAAAGCATTTTGTAAAATGATGTCTTCTCGAAATATCGCCTTGCTTACACACAATCAAATTTACTTTAATTCCGAGAAAGTAAAACGTGCAGAGTTGGTCGAAAAAATATCGAATGGCGAAGTCGATTGTCTCATTGGAACACATGCTGTATTGCAAGAGGGAATTGATCTCTCGAGAACGTCACTTGTGATCATCGATGAACAACACCGATTCGGTGTTGCACAACGTCACGCGCTCCTCGAGCGCGATCCACATCATGCTCCACATTTACTCTCGATGACCGCCACACCGATTCCACGTTCACTCGCACTTACTATTTACGGCGATCTCGAACTTTCTATTCTCGATGAACTTCCCAAAGGACGAAAGCCGATTGGAACCGCAATGGTTCCGGTTGAGCAACGCGTTGGTATGTGGAAACATGTCAGATCCGAGATCGAACAGGGAAGACAAGTGTTCGTGATCTGTCCGCTTATTGATCCATCCGATTCGCTCGGAAGTAAATCCGTTACAGATGTGGAAAAGATGTTGTCGAAAGATATCCTTAAAGGATTACGCATCGTAACGCTTCATGGAAAACTAAAGTCCGATGAGAAACAGAAACGCAATGAAGATTTTCGTGACGGAAAGATTGATGTGCTTGTCTCAACAACCGTTGTTGAGGTTGGGGTGGATGTGCCAAACGCGACCGTTATGGTGATCATGAGTGCGGAACGATTCGGCCTTGCACAGCTTCATCAGTTACGAGGACGCGTTGGTCGATCGGATTTGCAATCGTATTGCTACTTATTGCCTGACGATCTAAATCCGCATTCGAACAATCGTTTGCAAGCCGTGGTCGAGTCGCAAAACGGATTCGAACTTGCTGAGCGCGACCTCGAATTGCGCGGGGCAGGAAACGTCTTTGGGAACGCGCAGTCTGGATTCCCAGATTTCCAATTCGCGACGTCAGCCGACGTTCCGCTCATGAAACAGGCGAGAGATTGGGCGCAAAAGCTGCTTCTCGACAAAGATTTTTTTGAGACGCATCCGCTTGTGCGGGCTCGAATTGAGGAAGCGCTCGAACAAATCCATTTAGAATAGATGAAAAAACAATGCGATAATCGCATTGTTTTTTGTTCTGATCATTGACAAAAAGCCCATTTCATGCTATTTTACCCCGTTCCTTTTCTGGCTTTTTGGCCGAGAATTTGCGTTTTTCTTCCAAGAAAGATGCAGACCCTCGGCTAATGTTGGCCATTGAAAAGGAGGGATCCATGAATGTTTCACCGATCAGGGCTGTTGGTTCTGGTGTTTCTGTGAATGATTTTGCGGCGACCGCGGCGCAAGTTCGCGAGTTGCAAGCAGAATTGCTTGAGTTG
>JAPLZK010000004.1:157457-339187 GCA_026395055.1 Candidatus Uhrbacteria bacterium
CATCTGTGCTCTTCTTACGCGCGAGCATGTGCTCGTGTTTGGCAAGTTTGGCACAGGCAAGAGTCGCTTGGTGGAATTTTTCTTTGGTGCGTTTACCGAGGCGAATCTGTTTTCGATTGAACTCACGAAGTTCATGACCGAAAGCAATATCGTCGGCATGCCGAATCCGAAGACGCTGCGCGACGAAGGCATCATTCATCATGAACGTGCCGGGACGATTCTTGACGCGCACTTCGCGGAACTCGACGAACTGTTCGATGCGAACGACTACTTGTTGCGGACGCTGCTTGGCGTTCTGAATGAGCGTCGGTTTCACCGAGGGGTTCAGATGGAGAAGGCATTTCTGCATACGGCGCTTGCGTCGACCAATGCAGATCCGGAAGTGGAAATGAAGCGCGCTCCGAACCTCGGGGCCGTGGTTGACCGCTTCCTGTTTCAGACGGGCGTGAAATATCTGGAGACAGACGAAGGTCGTCGGCGCATGTTCACGAATTATCTCGCGAACGCTCGCCCGGCTACCAAGATTCCGTACGCAAATCTCAACGCGTTTTCGGATGCGGTGAAAGGTGTGTCCATTCAGGACGCCATGCTCGTTGAATTGTACAATCAGATTCTGCAAGCCTTTCAGAAGGGGCAGAAGGTTCAGTTCTCGGATCGGCGTACGTGTCAGGCGCTCAAGCTCGCGCAGGCAAATGCGCTCATGCTCGGCCGCAATGAAGTTCTCCCAGAGGATTTCATGGCGACGATGTGGGTGTTCTGCAAAGGAAATGATGTGGCTGCACAAGAGGCATTCAAGAAAGTGGCGGACCCGCTCATCGAGAAAGCTACGGGCAATCGTCGGCAGCCGGATGTTGTCCGCACGCAATTGCAGTTGCTCGACACGTTCGAACAACGGACTCAGTTCATTCCGGTCACGGGTGCATCGGGTCTGATCGTGTCTACGCCAGAAGAGCTGGTGACGATGCGTCGGACACTCATTGTCCTTGAAAGTGACTTGGCTGGATTGACTCCGGCAAATGTGGCTGTGGCGGATCGCCAACGGGCACTTTTGACGAAAGTCCGCGCGCAAAACGAAGCTGTGCGCAGGTCCATCGACGAAGGTGGGGCAAGCGTATGATTTCACCGTATCTCCTCATGTATACAGCCCTCAAGCTGTTTCTGTGGAAAGCGCTTTTCATTCTCTTCCTCCTTTTCCTTCTCGCCTTACTGCTTAGAATCCTCGCCGAATTCCTTCGCCTCCAAAAAGAAGCGTGGGATCGTGACGAAGAACAGAGACGGGAAAAGGCAAAGCAACTGAAGCAGGAGCAACTGCGCAAGATAAGTGTCATCCGGGAACGTGGTGGGCTTCTTGCAAAAGAGCTCGAGCGTCTTACCGAGATTCCTCGTACGACGCTTGAGGTGTTGTACCTTGCGTCAAAGCAAGAGGATATTCACTTCGACCTTGCCGTTGAGCAAAAGGAAGAAGTTGTCCCGTATCCAACCGCAAGGATGGAACTGGTTCAAGTCATGGATGTGTCTGAGCTTACGTCTCTTTCCCCAGACCAGCTCGCGCTCGATGACGATTCTTTCTACATGCGACTTGCAACACAAGAATTGATGCGACCGCAATACTCTGAGGTGTACGTCACAACGCGTAAGCGTCTATATGTCCTCCTCGATGTTTCGCCTTCTATGTTTGGATCGTCGGCACTCATGTCTGATGGAAATGTGCGCGACACGTGGGCACGTGGACTGGTTGCAAGTTTGCTCCAGGACGCGGCTGACGGAAACGCAGAGTATTTCTTCCGACAATTTGCAGACGAAACGTTTTGTCAATACTCCGCGCGCAATCAAGAAGAGGCAGAGGTGCTTCTGTCGCGGATTGCAAATAAGCCAGAACAAGCGAATGGAACCAATATTGGCAAAGCCTTGCTGACCGCTGTGAAGGACATTCGTTCACAACCATTGGATGCGACGTACGTGAGTCACGTGCTTCTCATCACAGACGGTGATGATCAAAGTGGACTCACACGAAAAGATATTGTAAAGGCACTTGGAAAAAAAATTAAACTCCACGTCGTTCTCGTTGGAACGAAGTGGACGGAGAAACATCCTCTCGCACCTTACGTCATTGCTAACTACTAACCTTCCCGACGAGTAAGTACTCGTCGGTTTTTTTATTCAAAAAATCAACTCGCATAAAAGCGAGTTGATTTGTTTAAAGTTCCTTCACGCTCTTCATCGTCTTTGGTGTCACAGCCTTCTCAATTCCAACGCGCTTTGCTTCTGTTACGCGCTTATCAACCGCCATGACGTTTCGAATCTCTCCTCCGAGTCCCACTTCACCGATATAAACAACAGGTTCGCTGTCGATGCGATTTTTTGCGGCACTCATGATTGCTGCACAGACCGCGAGGTCAGATGCAGGTTCCTTGAGCTGCATGCCACCAACAACGTTTACGTATACATCTGATTCGCCAAGGTGAAGTCCTGCACGTTTCGAGAGGATAGCGATCAACATCTGTAATCTGTTCTGATCCATTCCATTTGCGCGTCGAACCGGCGTTCCATAAAAAGATTTTTCAACAAGTGCTTGCACTTCGACGAGAAAAATTCTGGATCCTTCTCGAACCGTCGCAATCACAGATCCAGGAACACTCACGCGTTCCGCTAGAAATCGTGCGCTTGGATTTTCGACTGCCTTCAATCCCTCTGACGTCATTTCAAAAACACCAATCTCATCTGTCGCACCGAATCGATTCTTTGTTGCTTCGAGAATGCGCAGTTCGTGTGATGGTTCGCCCGTGAGTGAAAGGACTGTGTCGACTAAGTGTTCGAGGGTCTTTGGTCCAGCGACACTTCCATCTTTTGTGACTTGTCCGACAAGTAGGAGGGAAATGCCTGTGCGTTTTGCGAGTTCAAGGAGACACGACGTTGCATAGCGAACAAGAGTAGGGGAACCGCTTTGCGCTTCGATTGCGTTTGAAAACATGGTCTGCACAGAATCCACAATCGCAAGTGTGGGTTTTTCTTTTTCAAGCGTGGCTACAAGTTCTTCCACAGAAACCATTTCGAGAAACTTGATTCTTGTGAGATCTGCGTTTAGTCGATCGAATCGAGACTTGAGTTGCGTGGCTGATTCTTCTCCGGATACGTACAACACAGACCCCCCTCCAATTCCCCCCTTGGCAGGGGGGAGGGTTTGTGAGGCGATCTTTGCTGCCATTCCTGCAACAAGCGTGGATTTTCCGATTCCTGGTTCTCCGGATAGTAACGTAACGGATCCCGTTACGATTCCTCCACCAAGAACACGATCCAGTTCGTGTTCGCCAATAGAAAGGCGCGTGTGTTCGTCTTGTGCTTTGATGTCTTTGAGAGATGTTGTCTCTTTCGCTTTTGCTTTTGGTCCTCCGGCACGTGCGGCGGGGGAGGCGGATGGTGCATCCGATTCTTCTTTAATCGTCCCCCAGTGATCACATTCAAGGCACTTGCCGGACCATTTTGGGTATTGTGCGTCGCAGTGGGTGCAGTGAAACATAAAGTTATTCAACAGGTCGGCTGATTTGGATGACAATATCATCCGCACTAAAATGTTTAGTTCCGATTCGGAGAAAATGGGCTGCGTCTGCCATTTCTACGGTTGCAATTTTACTTCCTTGATCTTGCCAGCCTAAAAACATGGCAGAGTGTGTGGATTGGCAGGAAGGGTTCCAGTTTACCACCATATAATAATCTCCGGGTTGTAGCTCGTTAATCCAATTCGGTGACCATTTATCTTTTGCATTTATATTCGATAAGATTGTGGCGAGTTTACTTGCGGCTTGTGATTGGTCTTGAATGCAGGGTTCAGGCCATTTTGTGGTACTGCATTTTGCGGCACTCGGACAAAAAAACCCTTTCAGAAGTTGAGAGACTTTTATTCCATAACTTGTCGTTCCCGAGGAAATATCATGAACGATTTTTTTGTGAATGTTTCCATGGCCATACCCAAGGATGTTGCATGGTGTTTTTGGATCCGTATTCGCAAGACAGCCATCTCCAAACGCTCCGCTGTTTGCTGCCAATGCGTAAATGTTTGTTGTTCCAACACCGCAATTCTCATATTGAATTTTACATTGTGTGGTTGCTTCAATGGATTTTACGATGCGCTCGCCAACCGTTCCCGTAATGAGTCCGCGGACTTTTTCGTGAAACTCCGCTCTTCTTGGAATATTTTTTCTAATGTCCCCCGGTGCTTTTTGTTTTGCATCTTTAAATTCAATGGGATTTGTTAATGGGACAGGACAGGACTGAAAATATTTAAATTGATACGGACCCGAGCTTACGGATGGGCCTGCATCTGCTTGTTGGGCTTCATCTGCAGATAATGTGTCTGGACCGAAATCAAAATCCACCGCTTGCACATTTTGCAGTTCGATCATTTTCATGAGAACAAGTTGTGGGTTTGTTGTTTTTAAAATGATGAATACGCAAAGGAGAAGTGTGAGTCCTGTGATCGCATTTTTAATACGATCTTTTCCTTTGCCGACTTGTGCGGGATTGGAAGCACCAATCGTGTACTGCAATCCTCCAACCATAATCATCACAATCGCAATCACAACCGCTGCGCCAATTAAGAAGGCATAGAGAGCATTGAGATAATCTGCAAGGAAATTTGTTTTGACATTTTCTGCCGAAATAATCCCAGGAGAAAATTTAAGACCCGGAATGTTTACATTTAGGGTGGGGGTAATGAGATCTTTTGGAGGGGTTTTTGGTGGTGTTGTTGTGGAATTCAGGGCTGCTGCTTGTGCGGCCAAAAAACTTTTGTGTGTATCAGAACAGTTTTGAACAATGACTTCTCCGGCTGTTTCTTCTTCAAACGTTGAAGAACCAAATTTTCCATTTAAAATGGTTTTACAGGTTTTATCACACGCAGCTTTCGATTGATCTGTTATGGAAAGAAAGGCTGGCTGACAATCGTTTGAAGACGTTGTGCACACACAAGATCCTGCAAACGCAAAATGCATCGGCAAGAGCGCGCCGATCATCCATGTTAGGAGAAAAAGATATTTACGAAAGAAAGTCATGTGTACACATTAACAGTGAGGGGGAAATGGACAGCTTGGGTAAGAGCATCGGCAAAAAGATCCTGCACTTCCTTTGAGTTCAAAATGCCAGATCTCTTTTCCGTATCGAACAAATCCTGCTTGGTTCATAATTTTTCCGAGTGCATCCGCCGGGTCTTTGTATCTTGGATCGGATTGTGCTTTCGCACTGAGGGTCATCAAGTCTGTACCGCTATCAAACAATTGTACATCTGCGGCAACACCTGAACCGTGGTTTGATCCGCCTGGCCACGCAAGGATCCCGTGCGTAAGAGAGTTTCCCCCGTTGTTTTTAATATCGTCGCACGCTTTATTCACTTGAGCCGTGACGGAACGATATCCGCTTTCACCTCCTACAATGCGAATGGTGTAGTTTGGATTATACGTAAGGGCGATTTTTCCTGCATTTACAAGTGCGGCTTGGAGTTCCGCTGTTCCTTTTGCTCTGCCGGAATTTTTAAAGCCGGGCGCATCTTTTAAAACAGGAACGGTAACGTTATATTGAGCGATCAAAGATTTGTCATCGCAGATTTTTTTGCATTCGTCAATGGAATGACAAAGACGTTTTGGGGCAGGAAGACCTGCGCTTGTTGGAGGAGTTTCTCCGTCAGGAACAACGTCGCCCGCATCTTCTTCTGGCATGTCAGCTTCTTGGACATTTTCAAGTTGAATGGATTTAAGAAGGGTGAGTTTTGGATTTGTGGTATATAAAATAAGATACACACCCAAAAGTAAGACGAGACCGGTCAATGCATTCATGATGCGTGTTTTTCCTTTCGAAACGTCGCCTCCACTTGCCGCCATCGCATATTGTAATCCACCAATCATGACCATGACGATGGCAATGGTGATAGATGCACCGATCAAGAATTGATAAACGGCGGTGAGATAGTCTGCCAAGAAAGAAGATTTCACGGATGTTGCCGTAACGGTTGCTTTTGAAAATGTAAGACCTGGAATGGCTACATTGAGCGTGGGGGTAATACTCTCTTTAAGAGGGGAGGTGCTTCCACCTGTTGCAGGAGAAGCTGTTTTTGCGGCAAGGGCAGCAAGATAATCTTTGTGTGTTTGCGTGCAACTAAAGTTCAAAACTTCTCCTGCCGTATCTTCTGCATAATTTGCCCCGTTCATCTGTGTTTTCAAAAGGGATGTACAGACGTTTGTGCACGCGGCAGGCGATTGGTCGGAAAGAGGAAGAAACGCGGCTTGGCAATCGTTTTGCGCGGAATAGCAGACACAGGTTCCACCGGCCGCAAAGACAAAAGAGGAGGGAAGAAAAAATCCCATTAAAAGAAAAAAAAGGAAAAAAAGTTTCGAGAAACGAAAAATAAAAAGATTTTATTTTTTTGAGGCAATCTGGTCTGCGATTGTTTTTGTTAGGTCATCCATGGTCGGAACACCAACAATTGGTACAGAACCAACAAAAAGCGTTGGAGTCGCGACGATCCCTAAGTCTAATCCTTCTTGCAGATTCTTTTTTACAATGGGCAATGTGTCTCCGCTTGAGAAACATTTTGAAAAGTTGTTCACATTCAATCCAAGTTCTGTGGCGATTTGTGTGTATTGGGTGTCTGATAAATACGTTTGTCTGTCAAAAAGCATGGAAGCGAATTCCCAGAATTTTCCTTGTTGTTGTGCGCAATGTGCTGCAACAGAGGCAGATGTTGCGTGCGGATGTGCAGAATCGTTTGGGACATCTTTCCATACCAAGCGAACATCGTTTGGATATGTTTTCATGGCAATATCAACGAGTGGGTTGAGTTGTTTGCATGCCGTACACTCAAAGTCTGCATATTCCACGAGGGTGACTTTTGCATTTGCTGGACCACGAATTGGATCTGCAAATGTAACGATGGGCGTTTTTACTCCATTTGATGTGGATGCGGAGATTTTTGGTTTTGGAAGGGGGATTGGTTGTGTTCGAATAAAAAAGAACACAAAGACCATGATGGTCAGAACGCCAATCACAAGGAACGCAAGGTAACGATCGCGCATAGAGGAGGAAATAAGTCGAAGAGTCAAAGTGGATTGGAAGGAAAGTTCTGTTCTATTATAGCACCAAAATAAAAAATCGATGCGTTCTGCATCGATTTTTCCTGGGATAAGTTTTTGAGCTTATTTCAACTTAATGAGTTTTAATTGTCCGGACAGAGTGTCTGTATAGTAAAGGGAAGATCCGTCTTTGCTGACAGAAAGATTGCTCATCGTTGTGTCTGTTGGGGGAATTGCCACAACGGACGTGCGATTGTTCGTCAGGTCTAGTTTATAGAGCGTGTCTGGAAGGTTGTCGTATAAGGATCGTTGTAATCCCGCGTTGTCTGGAAGGTTTTGTGGAACCGCACAATACACAACCGTGTCTGAACTCCAGGTGCATTTATCAACCCATGTGTTTATACTCAGGCTGTGTCTGTGATCTCCCATGCTTGAAGATGTTCCGTCCGCAAGCCACAAAAGAGGTTTTCCTTGTGAATAGTCACTGTACACAGAGTACAGAATGGTTTTTCCACTTGGAGACCAAGACGGTGCGAAGCCGAATCCTTCCACAACCAATCCTTTAAAATTTTCCTGATTTTTTCCGATGGGATAAATCACTTTTGTATCAAATCCGGATGTGGAGTTGTTTCCGACAACAGAGGAAGTGTCTGCAAATCCAACGACTTGATCGTTCGGGGACCAGCTCACTTGAACTTTGTCCGCGTTGTCACCAAGAGCTTGAATAGCGGTCACGTTTGATCCGTTGTCGTTTGATGTGACAAGCCAACGATTGTTTGGATCAAGCGCCATGCTTTTTGCAATGAGACTGTCAGACGTTGGAGAGAAGTTCACGTCTTCCCAATGTTTTGGAAGGGTGACTTGTGTTTGTGTTTCAAAGTTGTAGACGATTTTAGAATTGTCTGGAAAGGTGAGAACCGCTTTTTCTGCATTGCGATTCCATTCCGCACTCTGAACATTCGGAAATGATTGCGTGGAAAGTTTCACGATGTTTCCGTCTTTATCAATGGTGTAAAAGAATCCATCTTCTTTGTTGTAAAAATTCATGCTTTTTCCGTCCGCACTCAACGTAGGATTGGAAACAGGGCCGGTTGTAAGAGCGGTGACTTGTGTGATTCCACCACTTGCAATAGGGGCTGCTGTTGGAAGAGCACCCGTCCCTGTTGGAACCGTGACGCCTCCTGCACCAAGTGTTCCCGCTTGTGAAGATGGAAGTGTTCCGGATGGTTGTTCTCCTGATGGAACTTCAGCTCCAGGAGTTGTGGGGCTTGGAGTGGCGGAAAAAAAGACAACGTACATGGCAAGTCCGATCACGATGACGGATCCAATGAATCCAATGATGAGAAAGATGCGTTTTGAACGTTCTTGCATAGGAAAGGATAAGAGTTGAGCGAAAGAGTATTTTTAGAAAAAGGCGCTGAATGCTTGTTTGCCGAAGTAGGTAATGAGCAATAATTGTCCAGCGGGATTCATGGCAAAGATCATGAGGATATCGAGGGCGATCATGATGGTGACAAAGACGATGAGAATCAAGTCCTGCAGAATGATCAATCCTTGGACCCCATACGCATTTTTATCAATGAAGAATAATGGAATAGGAAACCATGAAACTCCACCAATAACTCTGCTCTGACCTTTTTTGATCCAGGTTCCATAAACCATTTCCACGTTTGAGTGTCCAAGCGTGATGAGGCGAACAAAGATGGTGATCAATAAAGAAATTCCTCCTGTTCCTAAATCCAGTGCAGAGACAACGCTGTTTGCAATAATCTTTGCCATTTTTGGAATAAATTTCTTGATGAGTCGACGAAAAATGATTTGAGACAAGATGGTTCCAAGAGATCTTTTTCCCGTTCCTTTTGCTTTCAACTCTTCTGCGACTTCGCCATAGTCTGCAAACTGGAGCGCGAGGACAAAGAGGGTCATCATGAGTCGCTCTTCTGCTTCTTCATCGGTTTCACCTTCTTGTTTTTCTAATTCATCCGGTGCAATCCCCATGGATTCTGAAAGAGCTCCTTTGATGCTTGCGACTTGCATGGCTGCTTGGATGTTCATCTGTTTTTTTGCTTCTTTTCCCATTTCGTCTTTTGCACGTAAGCTTGGTGATTGCGCGGGGAGTCTGGGTGGGTTTTGTTGTGCTTGTAGTTTATTTGCATGCAGGTTTGATCGTCTTTCGGATTCGCTGTTCAACGACCTCTTTGGGCTTTGGGACGAACCTGTGCGCATGATTTGATCAATGTCTGATTCGCGTTTCATTCCAGGAATACGGTTTTGTGCAAAAACGCTTTTGCGGGCCGCAAGACTCCCCGGCCCGGAGGTGGTTTGTTGGAGGTTCGTATTGGACTCTGCGGCCGCGGTTGCCATAGTTAACGCGTTTTACGAATGGCGAGTTGTTTTTTTTCGATCGTAATCGTGAATTTTTTTGACTTCTCTTGTTTTAAGAGTCGTTCGGCAAGAATAGATTCGATGTGTGTCTGAATGAGCTGTCTCACAGAACGTGCACCGGACTTTGGGTCGAGTTTTTCGATGAGGTGACGTGTAACAATATCTGGAATCGAGAGGTTGATCCCTTGTTCGTTCATGCGTGTCGTGAGTTCGTCGAGTTGTTTACGACAAATATCGGAAAGCACTTCTGTCGAGAGAGGATTGAACACACACGTGTGATCAATACGATTCAAGAGTTCTGGACGAAAACGTTCTTTGAGTTCTGTTTCGATATCGCTCGATAAGCGCTTCGAAGTTTCCATATCTCCTCCAGAAAAACCAATACCGCCAGATTCGAATCGCTCGAGTCCGACGTTCGATGTGAGAATCACAATCGTGTTCCTAAAGTTTACCATTTTTCCGGTCGCGTCGGCGAGTTCTCCTTCTTCTAGAATTTGCAAAAGCAAATTTTGCACATCTCTGTGCGCTTTTTCAATCTCGTCGAACAGAACAACCGCATACGGTTTTTGGCGCACGCGATCCGTTAAGTTGGCTTGTTCTTTGTAACCAATGTATCCCGCCGGCGCACCGATCAATTTTGACATGGTGAATCCTTCTGAGTACTCGGACATGTCTAATCGAATCAAGTGTTTCGAAGAAGAGAAGAATTGATGTGCGACTGCCTTTGCAAGTTCTGTCTTTCCAACGCCTGATGGGCCGAGGAAAAGGAATGAGGCAAGTGGACGCGCTGGGTGTGCAACGCCGGTCTTTGCGCGCTTAAGCGCATTGGCTACTCGAGACACTACTTCGGATTGTCCGAGAACGTGTGTGGCAAGTTTGTTTTCGATATCCGCGAATGTTGATTGGTTCTTTGCGAGAAGATCGTCGAGAGGAATACGCAACATGCGTGAGATCACGCGTGCAATATCTTCGTGATCAATCACAATTCCGGAAGAGGCTTCTGTGGCGAATGTGTGTGTATCAAGTTCGTGGCGAAGAAGTTCTTCGGTTGCTTTGAGGTGAACGGCATCCAAGAATCGTTCTTCCATGACTGCCTGACGTTTGTCGTTTTTCAATAACTCAATTTGTTTCTCGATCGCTTTGCGTTTTTCAAGTGGACGAAGTTCTGTTGCGTGAATGCGTGCGGATGCGGAAGCTTCGTCGAGCAGATCAATGGCTTTGTCGGGGAGTCTTCGATCGGTTAAGTAACGTGTCGAAAGTTTTACGGCGTGTTCAATAGCGGCCGGTGCAATGCGCACTCCGTGGAAGGATTCGTAGTGCGGGGCAATACCTTGAAGAATTTCGATGGCCGCTTCGATGCTTGGTTCCTCGACCGTCACCGCTTGGAAACGTCGTTCAAGAGCGCTATCAGATTCAATATATTTTTTATATTCTGCTTGCGTGGTTGCGCCAATACAGTGGATATCTCCACGTGCGAGAGCTGGTTTCAAAATATTCGCGGCGTCCATGGATCCAGATGCGGCACCCGCGCCAACGATCGTGTGTAATTCATCGATAAATAAAATCACGTCATCAGACTTTGTTGCTTCGTCGATGAGTTGTCGGAGGCGTCCTTCAAATTCACCGCGATACATGGTACCTGCAACAAGAAGCGCAAGATCGAGGGCGAACACGCGTTTGTTTTGTAAGAGGGGAGGAACCGTTCCTTCAAAAATGTTTTTTGCGAGTCCTTCCACAACCGCCGTTTTTCCAACACCAGGTTCGCCGATGAGGAGTGGGTTGTTCTTGGTGCGTCGACACAAAATTTCCATGACGCGTTCAATTTCCGCTTCGCGACCAATCACGGGATCAATCTTCTTTTGCATCTCGGGCGAAGTGAGTTCTCTGGAAAAATACGAGAGCGCTTGGAATTTCTGCGGAGCTGCTTCCTCAGCCTCTGCTGAACTCAATGTTCCGGTTGTAAGCAAAGATTCATCTGGCTTAATGGCTTCCGTCATTTCCGGAAACTTGGAGGTGTTTTTTAAAACAATGGAAAGTTGCTCGCGCAAAAATTTGAGATCGATCTGTTGTTCGCTTAAAAAAGATTGGATCGCGGGAAGTTCTACTTGTGCGAGTCCGGAAAGCAAATGTTCGGTTCCAATGTAACGGTGGCCGTAAATGTTTGCGGTAAGCACCGCTTTTTCTACGGCGCGTTTTGCGTCGTCGGATAAATGCAAAACCATTCCGTCTGCGATGGAGGGAAGGGTTTCTGTGATACGAACTCCACCCGCTAATTTTTTCAGGTCTGTTTGTTTGACGCCAACTTTTTTCAAAATCTCAGCGGCAATACAACCCTTTTGTGTTCCAAGAGCCCAAAGCAAATGTTCCGGCAAAATAATTTGTCCGTCTGTTTCAACCGCAAAGCACAGCGCTCGTGTAAGCACTGTTTTCAAGTTCGAGGAAAATTTGTCAATGATGTCCATAGGGGAAGGTGAGGAGTCGGAGGTGATTAGAGACCGGCTTCTTTGAGACGACGAATACGTTCTTCGATGGGTGGGTGTGTGGAGAATAACTGTTCAAACTTTTTTGTGACATGCGGATCAAATGGATTTGCAAGGAACATGTGGGCAGTGGCGTGATTGGCTTTTGCCATCGGTTGATCTTGTGCGGAAATTTTTTCGAGCGCACGCACAAGTCCTTCTGGATAACGCGTGAGTAAACATCCGGAAGCGTCTGCAAGATATTCACGTTGACGAGAGACGGCAAGTTTGATGAGTTGCGCAAAGATGGGGGAGAGAATGGCAAGAACGATTCCAATGATCAAGAAAATTCCTCCGTTGTCATTGTTGTCGTTGCTTCGTCGACCACGGCCGAAGAACATGGATCGTGTCATCATGTCTGATAACAAGAGAATGACTCCAACGAGCACGACAACGATGGTCATGACGCGAATGTCATAATTGCCGATGTGCGAGAGTTCATGTGAGAGAACGCCTTCTAGTTCTTGTTTGTCGAGAGCTTGCAATGCGCCCGAGGTGACCGCAATGGAAGCATGATTTGGATCGCGACCTGTCGCGAATGCGTTGATGGCCACGTCTGTCATGATGTAAATCTTTGGTGTTGGAAGTCCTGCGGCAATCGCAAGGTTCTCGACGATACGATAGAGCTCTGGGTTGTCTTGTTTTTCAATACGTTGTGCGCCAGAGGTTGTGAGGGCGACGGCATCACCTTTGAAATACCCGACGAGGGACATGGTGACGGAGATGATGAGTGCAAGCGAGATTCCCGAGTATACATCGCCCATCCAGTTGCCAAATGCCCAACCAAGCAAAACAATCACCACCGAAAAAAGCGAGATCAAAAACCAGGTCTTGTGTTTGTTGGAGGAGATTTGTTCGTAGAGCATAACAGGGGAGGGATGAGGGGTTAGTAGCTGATTGGCACTAGTCCCTAATCCCTTTTTACTTAAAACTTCACCTCCGGCACAACCTTTTCATTCTCTGGCATCTCGAAAAATTCTTTTTTCACAAAGGCAAACATGCCTGCCATTAAATTTGTTGGGAACGATTGTAAGCTTGTGTTGTACGCGCGAATGTTTCCGTTATAGAAGCGGCGTGCGGCTTGGATTTTATCTTCGGCGTCTGTGAGTTCGTGTTGGAGTTCAAGGAAGTTTTGTGACGCTTGAAGCACTGGGTAATTTTCTGAGACGGCAAAAAGCGTTTTAAGCGTTCCTGTAAGCGCGCTTTCTGCCTTTGCGTGTTCTGCGGGTGTATGTGCACCCATGGCTGCCGTACGTGCTGTAGTCACGTTCTCGAAGACACTTGATTCGTGTGTTGCGTATCCTTTTACAGTGTTCACGAGATTCGGAATCAAATCGTATCGGCGTTTCATTTGTACCTCAATGTCTGACCACGCTTCTTCTGATCTGTTTCTAAGAGAGATCAAACCGTTATATGATAGAATAAGCCACAGTCCGAGGAGAACGAGGAGGATAATGAGGATCCAAAGGATAGGCATATGTGAAGGTTAGGGGATGAAAACTATTTAAAATAATACGAAATTTACAGTCTTTCGTCAAAAAATATGGAGATTCCAAAACACATTTTTCGCGCGTACGACATCCGAGGTCTTCTCGAAGAGGTGACAGTCGATATCGCCCGCGTGGTCGGGATGGCACTTGTGTCAAAAACAGGGGCAAAAACCGTGATTGTCGGGCGTGATATGCGTGCGACGAGTCCGGAACTTGAGGCTGCCGCGATCGAGGGAATTACTTCCATGGGTGCGAATGTCATTCAGATCGGGCTTTGTAGTACGTCGATGTTCAATTTTGCCGTTTCCAGCCAAGAACATATCGACGCCGGCCTCATGGTGACCGCATCGCACAATCCTCCAGAATTTAACGGAATCAAAATGGCTCTTGGAAGCGGATTGCCAATCTCGGGTCTTGAGATTCTTGAAGAAATCCAAAAATGTATTGTTGCAGGAGATGTTCAAAAAGGAATGGTGACCGAACAAGACATTCTTTCGGTGTATATCGACAAATGTATCGCGGTCGAGAATTTACCCGATCTGTCCGGAACAAAACTCGTCATCGATTATGGAAATGGAATGGGGGCGATGTCGGTTCGAGAACTTTGTAAACGATTAAAGATTGAAGTTGTTGAGTTGTATCCAGAACCAGATGCACGTTTTCCAAATCATGAAGCAAATCCCGCAAAGGAAGAAACGCTGGCAGATGTAAAAGCGGCGGTTGTTCGAGAAGGCGCCGACTTCGGCATTGCACTCGACGGAGATGCAGACCGTGTAGGCTTCATCGATAATAAAGGAGAATCGTTGCGTGGCGATCTCACACTCGCTGTTCTTTCGAAAGAGGTTCTTGCGAGAAAACCGGGGTCAAAGATTGTTGTTGCGCCAAATCAAAGTTGGACAACGTTCGAATCGATCGAACAAAATGGTGGCGTGGCACTCGAGTGTCGTATTGGTCGCAAGTTTGTTGTTGAGGCTGTGCAGAAACAAGGTGCAGTGCTTGGTGGAGAAGTTTCGAGCCATTTTTTCTTTGAAGAATTCCACGGTCTTGAAGCTGTTGATCATGCGATCGTGCGCATGCTTTCGATCTGGAAACAATCTGGATTATCATTTGCCGATATGGTGAAACCGTATCGTGCGTATACAAATAGTGGGGAGGTGAATATCGAGATTCATAATAAAGAACAGGTTCTGAACAAGCTCGAACAATATGCTTCGAGTGCGACAAAAGTGAATAAGCTCGACGGAATTCGTGCGGAGTTTGATCATGACTGGTGGTTTATTGTTCGCCCATCAAATACCGAGCCGTTACTTCGACTGATTGTGGAAGCGAAGACGCCGGAACTCATGGAAGAGAAGCGAGACGAATTGGTTGCTTTGATTAAAGAAACAGGCTAAATTAGTTTTGTCATTGCGAGCGGAGCGAAGCAATCTTTTCGCACCTTCGAATGGCACTAGAGGATTGCTTCGGTCGTCGAACTCTCTCGCAATGACAAAAAATATGAATATCAATACAGATGAAACGGCTATCAATACTTTGCTTACTCGCGGCGTAGAAAACATCTACCCGTCGTTTGATTATCTCGAGGCACGCTTGAATGACGGGAAACAACTCACCCTTTATTTGGGAATCGATCCAACGGGACCGGATCTCCACTTGGGTCACGCAATTCCACTTCGTAAAATGGCGGAGTTCCAAAAACTTGGGCACAAGTTGATTTTGCTTATCGGAGATTTTACCGGAATGATTGGTGATCCAACCGATAAGTCCGCGACGCGTGTTAGATTAACACGCGAGCAAGTTCTCGAGAATGCTTCGAAGTATAAAGCACAAGCAAGCAAAATTATTTCGTTTGAAGGGGAAAACGCGGCAGAACTTAAATACAACAGTGAATGGCTCGCGAAATTAGGTTTCTCGGAAATTGTTGAGCTTGCTTCGAATTTTACGGTGCAACAAATGTTGGAGCGCGATATGTTCGAGAAGCGTATTGCTGAAGGAAAGCCTGTCCACTTGCACGAGTTCTTGTACCCATTGATGCAAGCATATGATTCTGTCGCGATGGATGTCGACGGAGAAATCGGCGGCAACGATCAAACATTCAACATGCTTGCAGGCCGTGATCTCATGAAGTCATTGAAAGGAAAAGAAAAGTTTGTGATCACCTCGAAACTTCTTACGGATCCAACCGGAAAGAAAATGGGAAAGTCTGAAGGAAACATGATCACGCTCGTTGATTCGGCGGACGACATGTTTGGCAAGGTGATGAGCTGGACGGATGGAATGATTATTCCAGGGTTCGAGATTCTTACGGATTTGCCGAACGGAGAAATAAAAGAAATGAAAATCGCGATGGGAGACGGAGTGAATCCACGTGATTTTAAAGTGAAGCTCGCGGCAGAAGTTGTTGCAACATTCTTTGATCGTACAGAAGGTGATGCGGCCGTTGATCGATTCAACAAATTATTCCAAGAGCACGCCGTTCCGGAAGATGTTCCAGAGGTAAAGCTCGATGGCGCAATGAGTATCGTCGACGCGCTTGTCGCAACAAAACTCGCGCAATCAAAAGGAGACGCTCGTCGTCTTATTGACGGTGGTGGAGTGAAAGTGAATGAAGAGGTTGTGACGGGATATGATTTTGTTGTGGATCCAGCACAGACGCCACTCCTCCAAAAAGGGAAGAGACACTTTGTAAAAATTATTTCTTAATATGGAGAATTGTGTATTTTGTAAAATCGTGCGCGGAGATGTTCCCTCACACAAAATTTGGGAGGATGAAAATTATCTCGCGTTTTTGAGCATCTTTCCAAACACGAAAGGATTTTCTGTGGTCATCCCAAAAGCACACGTCGGAAGTTATCTTTTTGATGCAGCAGATTCTGTTGTGTCTGATTTGGTGCTCGCATCCAAAAAAGTTGCAAAACTTCTGGACGCGAAGTTAGAAGACGTTGGTCGAACCGGAATGATCTTTGAAGGATTTGGTGTGGACCACTTGCACGCCAAATTGTTTCCCATGCACGGAACAAAGTCAGACACATGGATGCAACGCAAATCAAATGTGGACAAATTCTTTGAACACTATGAAGGATATATCTCTTCGCACGATTATAAACGCGCAGAAGATGCAGAGCTGGCAGAACTGGCAAAAAAGATACGAGAGTAAGGGATTCAACGTTAGTCGTTGACAAAAAACGGAAAAGCGATCAAAGATGCATCAGATCTGGGGCGGATTGGCCGTGCTTGGGTTGTTCCTCAAAGTTCCGTGAGGTGTCGTGATGCACTCAATTGTTCAACTGAATGATTCGTCTTTTCCGATCAATTCGGAAGTGACTGTGACCGGTTGGTTACAGCGACGCCGCTCCATGGGTGGCGTTTTGTTTTTGGATCTTCGTGATCCGACAGGCGTGATCCAACTCGTTGTCTCGCGCGAGCAATGCCCCGAAGCATTGTTTCGAGCTTTGCGTCACGCACTGCCAGAGACAGCGATCGAAGCGACCGGAATGTTTCAGGAAGGAAAAACACAGAAGCGTGAAGTGCACGTGCACACGATCCACATTGTTGGTGAAGCATCTAGAATCATGACTCCTGCCATTCGCAGTGATATCGATATCTTTGATGTTGATCTTGCAGATCATCTGCTCACGAACCGTCATCTCTACATTCGCAATGAAAAGGTGATGGCCATTCTGCAATTTCGTGCGGCGATGATGCATGCGGCGCGTCTGTGGTTTCATGAACAACAGTTCTTGGAAATCACTGCGCCCATCATGACGCCGCTTCCGCTTTACGACGACGGCTCCGCGCTTTCGCTTGATGTGCATGGCGAAAAAGTGTTTTTGACGCAGTGTGTCGGGTTTTATCTTGAGAGTGCGGTGCATGCGTTTGGTCGCGTGTACAACATCGGGCCGAGCTTTCGTGGGGAAGAGAGTCGCAGCAAGCGACACCTCATGGAGTATTGGCACATCAAGGCGGAAGCCGCGCATCTGAATTTGGACCAGATCATGCGGTCCGTGGAATCGTTGCTTGCGTATATTGCAAAAGCGGCGGCCGCGGAATGTCCCAACATCGAGCATGTGCTTGGCCGGACCATGAATCTGGATGTGCTGAAGGCGCCGTTTCCGCGCATCACGTATCGTGAGGCGATCGCGCGACTGACAGAGCTTGGCATGAATCATCCGTTCGGGAAAAGTCTTGGATCGGATGAGGAGGCGCTGCTCTCGAAAGATTTCTCGACGCCGTTTTGGATCAGCGGGATCCCGCGTTCCATCGAACCGTTTCCATATGTGATCGACCCGGATGATCCGGAGGTCACGCGCACGGCCGATTTGATTGCGACGAACGGATACGGAGAACTTCTTGGAACCGCCGAGAAGATTACAGACCCCGCTATGCTCGAGACGCGCATGCGTGAAAAAGGAAAGTTTGATCGTGAGGAATATAAGTGGGTTCGTGAAGTGCACGAGCTTGGTCCGGTGCCGCATGCGGCATTCGGCATGGGAGTGGAACGGATGATCCGTTACCTCCTTGATATTCCGCACGTACGTGATACTATCCCGTTTCCCCGCGTTTTTCGACGCAGGGTGTACCCGTAAAAAAGGAGGAGAAAGAGACCATGGAACGTACACATCTCGCCGCTCTTACGCCAGCATCCGCTGGAGAAACGATTCGCGTTTGCGGATGGGTTCAGTCCATTCGTAATGCGAAGCGCATGCAATTTCTTGTCATGCGAGATCATACGGGTTTGATTCAGGTGACACACGAGCGCACAGAAGGTGGAAGCGACATCGAGACCGCTCTTGAATCGCTCACGCCAGAATCTGCGATCGAAGTTACAGGAGCATTGATTCAGAATGATCACGTGAAGTTGCGCGGAATGGAAATCGTTCCGACACAGATCATGGTCGTAGGGCTCGCGGAAAAGCCGTTGCCGCTCGATCAGAATTCTCCGATGCCGACACGCCAAGACTGGCGCTACCTCGACCTGCGTCGGCCGGAGATGAATCTCGTCTTCCGGTTGCAGACAACGATCGAGCACGCCATGCGTCAGTGGTGGATGATCAACGGGTTTCTTGAAATTCATTCGCCGAAGCTCATGGGGCACGCGAGTGAATCCGGTGCGGAACTGTTCTCGGTCCCGTACTTTGACGGAACAGCGTATCTTGCGCAGTCGCCGCAGTTTTACAAACAGATGGCCATGGCCGCTGGATTTGATCGCATATTCGAAATCGGTCCGGTCTTCCGGGCGAATCCGTCGCACACGGTTCGGCATGACACAGAGTTCACTTCGGTGGACGTGGAAGTGTCGTGGATCAAGTCACATGACGACGTGATGAAGATCGAAGAGCAGTGGTTGCACTTCATTTTGACTCAGGTTCGCCTGATTCACGGTGAGGAAATTCGTGAGCGCTTTCAAAAAGAAGTTGTGGTTCCTGCGCTTCCGTTCCCGCGCATCACCATGAAGGATGCACATCAGATCCTGATTGAGCGCGGACATCCCATCACGGACCCCAAGGGTGACCTTGATCCGGAAGGGGAACGTCAGCTTTGTCAGTATGTCCAAGAGAAATTCGGTCACGACTTCGTGTTCATCACGGACTGGCCGATCACGATTCGTCCGTTCTATCACATGCGTCATGAATCGGACCCCACGCTCACAAAGAGTTTCGACCTTTTGTGGCGCGGCCTTGAAGTGACAAGCGGTGCTCAGCGGGAACATCGCCCGGAGATCTTGCTCAAGCAAGCGCTTGAAAAAGGTCTGACACAAAAAGAAATCCAATTTTACATAGATTTCTTTCGCTACGGCATGCCAACGCATGGCGGTTACGGCTTTGGTCTTTCCCGTATGCTCATGCTCCTCACGGGGCTTGGCAATGTGCGTGAGGTCACGTACCTCTACCGTGGTGTGAATCGTTTGACCCCCTAATCTGGAATGCGTTCCAGATTTTTTTATTTCCTACGGACGCTCGATGATAAAATACGATGTTCCGAATTGAACATGAACGCGTTTTTGATTCAGATTTTTTGCAAGGTCTGTTGCGAGATCCTCTAACATTTCCAGAGCTTCTTCATCAGAGGCATCTTCTCGGATGATTCCTTTGTAATGAATGGCCGGTTCAAAGGTGGAGGAAATTTCTTCTCCGTTTATTTGCGGATAAATAAATTGACCTTCTAACAACGTGCCAGCAGTGATTTTCTTTTGTTGTTTTAAGCGTGTTTCCATCCATCGTTGAATGATGTTGCGTGCGTCAGAGGTTGTGTGAACGCGGCCAGAAGATTCGTACCCCTCTTTGAGTCCACAGGATACTAGAAATGGCTTGAATGGTTTTTGTTCCATAAAATCGTGATTCGTTCGTTATTAGTGCTATGAGTTGACAGCATAACAAGAATTTACGTAACCTCCTAGGAGTTCCTTACCTGAAGCGGAGGTTGGTCCATGAGTCAGTATTTGTCCGTCGTTGCAAAATCGGGTCAGGTAAATACTCCTCCTGGGAGTTATGTGACCGTGAAAGAATGGGCACAAAAATCGTTTGTGAATC
This sequence comes from Candidatus Uhrbacteria bacterium, assembly GCA_026395055.1. Lineage (GTDB taxonomy): Bacteria > Patescibacteriota > Patescibacteriia > UBA9934 > GWF2-40-263 > XYB2-FULL-45-11. Next base: position 177,440 of record JAPLZK010000004.1, read on the forward strand.
CCTCTTCAACCATTCTCGAGATTGGTTGCTCAACAGGGTTCATTACCATTGAGATGGCTCGGTATACCGGAGCTCAGTGCACCGGAATGGATCTGCACGAAAAAAGCGTGCAGACCGCCAAACAAAATGTGGATCGCTTTGTTGCGGATCGCGTTTCGTTTCAGCAGGGAGACGCGGGAAAACTTCCGTTTGAAGACAATCAATTCAGTCATGTGATTGTGAGCGGACATCTTCCGTTCATTCCGGCAGAGATGCGATCTGCGCATATTCGTGAAGCGGTGCGTGTGTTGAAGCCATGGGGACATCTCCTCGTCGCTCTGTATTACTACAAATCACCACCGCCTCTTGAGCTTTTGAAAGAGTTCAATGCGAAAATCGGAACTTGTCTCACACAAGACGGAAATCGATCGTACTGGTCTTGCTTGTTTGAGGATCAGCCTCTGAGTTTGGAGTATGCATCGGACTATGCCGTTTCGTGTGACGATGAAGATCGTACACGTGCGTACATTGCGCAGATGAATCCGGAGACCGCAAAAGATTGGGAAACGTATCTGCGTTTGTTCAACGATAACGGTCGTTATCTCCAATACTTTGTTCAGGTCTACAGAAAGATTCCGGATGAATCTGGTCTCATGCTCCAAATTCCTCGCGGAGGAATTTATGAGGTGAACAAGATCTCCGAACGATCGTTCTAAAAGACAGATCAGCTCTAAAATCCGGAATTCGTTCCGGATTTTTCTTTTGCCGCTAACCCTTGATTAAACGGCTTCTTTCAGGCAAGCTTCACTCAAATTCATCTAACGTCTGTTTATGTCCACAAAATTGGAACAAATCGAGGCCCTTTCTGAACAAAATTCGTTGGAATCCATTCAAACACTCATCGAGCTCTCAAAGGACGAAGCTCTTACAGAAGAAGAGATGTCCGCCGCAGAAGAAGCGTTTGAAACCGTTTCTTTCTTGTACGCGCTTCCAGAGAACGAGGACGAAGAACGTGACGTGAAACTTTGTACCCTTATTGCAAAGCGTTTGGATTATCTCGAGGATCTCGCGTTTGATTTTTACGAGGAAGAACAATTGTTAGAAGAAGCAAAATTAGAATTGGAAGTCGCGTTGCGTTTGGTTGAACTCGCCCCAGAAGACCAAAAAGAAGATCGCACAACAGATCTTGATGCCTGCCAAATGGTGATCGAACATTCTGTAGACGAATGCGCACAAATCGAACAAGACATTAAAGAAACAAGCGCCTGGATTGATTGCGCACACGAAATGCTCGCAACAGAAAAATACCGCAACCTCCCAGAAGAATGTTTCGCGGTGTTGTTTCCTGCAGATGACGCAGAAAAAGATGAGGAAGAATATGACTGCTGTGGCAGTGATGATTGTGGAGAGGGAGATTGTGAAGGATGTGAGGATTGTGAGGGTGGATGTGAGGAAGATGTTTTGGAGGAAGGGAAGGAAGAAGAGGGAGGATGTTGCGGAGCGGGTGGATGTTGTAAGTAAGGGAGGGGGCCGAGCCGAAAGGTTCGGCTTTTTGGTTGGTGGAGTTGTGTCCACAAGAAGCTTTATTTTTTGGGGGGAATGGGGGACAATGTGCCGGTATGGAACATATTCAAACAACATCTGCGAATATCGCCAATGAAAACCTGGATAAACTACGAAAAGTTTTTCCGCAGTTCGTGAAAGACGGACAAATAGATTTTGATGCGCTCAAGAAGTTTTTTGTTGAACAACAGGTTGCGGCGGGTGAAGAAAAGTATGGTTTGAATTGGGTGGGCAAGAACGACGCGTTTAATGCCATTCGGACTCCATCTACCGGAACTCTGACTCCGCAACCCGATCAAAGTAAAAACTGGGACTCAACCGAGAACTTGTTTATTGAAGGTGATAACCTGGAAGTTTTAAAATTGCTACAAGCACATTACAGAAACTCCATTAAAATGATCTACATCGATCCGCCGTATAACACGGGTAAGGATTTTATTTACAAAGACAACTTTGTTCAGAATCGATCCGATTATTATGAACGAACGGGGCAGACACAAGATGGTGTAAAGCTCACGGCGAATCCAGAATCAAGCGGTCGCTACCACAGTGATTGGTTGACCATGATGTATCCACGTCTTTTTCTTGCAAGAAATTTGTTGAAAGATGACGGGGTGATTTTTGTTTCGATCGATGATAATGAGGTTGCAAATTTGAGATTGATGATGGATGAGATTTTTGGGGAAGAAAATTTTGTAGCGGAAATTATTTGGCACAGTAAATATACAGTTGCTAATGACACACAATATCTTTCAGGGCAGCATGAATACATTTTGATGTACGCAAAAAGAAAAGAAGGTCTTTCTGAATTGAGATTACCTCGAACAGCTGAAATGGATGAAAGGTACTCAAATCCAGACAATGACCCGAGGGGTGCGTGGAAAGCGACACCGCTTCATGCGAAAAGTGGTAATGGTGAAAGTTATGTTTTTACTTTTACAAATGGAATTGCTTGGAAAGCACCGCAGGGAAGATTCCCACGGTATAGTCAGGAAACCTTAGGTAAACTTGATGCAGAAAATAGACTTTGGTTTGGCAAAGATTTAAAAACAACTCCGTCAGTTAAGACATATTTAGCAGAACTTGGTAACGCGCGTGTGGTTGGAGATGTATGGCACTATGATGATGTTGGGCATACACATTCTTCGAATGAGGAGTTAGCAGTTTTAATGGGCAAGGGAATGTTTGATAATCCCAAACCAACAAGATTAATTAAACGTGCGGTGCAATTAACATGTACGAAAAATGATTTAATCCTAGATTTTTTCGTGGGTTCCGGAACTACCGCTCAAGCTGTTATGGATTTGAATGGGGAAGATGGCGGAAATCGAAAATGGATTTGTGTGCAATTGCCAGAGGAGGTGGATGAAAAGTCTGAGGCAGGTAAAGTGGGATTTAAAATCATTGCAGATATTGCGCGCGAGCGTATTCGCTGTGCTGGTGAGAAGATTAGAAAGGGTGATGTTGGATTTAAGTCATTTGCTTTAAATCAATCAAATTATAGACAATGGGAAGGTGTAACAGAAGAAGATGGGCTCGATAAGTTTTTTGCACAGTCACAACTGTTTATTGAGAAACCGTTGGTTGATAAGTACGACGAAAAGTCTGTTGTGTTTGAAATTCTTGTGAAGGAAGGATTCGATTTGAATGCAGAGGTGAAACAGGAAAAGATGAAGAAGCTGAATGTTTGGGTTGTGACAGATAAGAGCGAGGAAAGTGCACGAAGAATTATTGTTTCATTTGTGGAGAAGTTGCTGCTCGCAGATGTTGAAGAGATTAGTTTGAACGAACATGACTTGTTTGTGTGTTTTGATTATGCGTTGGATGATACGACAAAGGTAAATTTGGTGAGAATGGTTAATTTGAAGACGATGTAAGTATGATACTTTCTTCACTCAAGAGTTTTGCTGACAGTCTATTCAGTGAAAGCATAAAGAAATTTCTTACATGGGTTTTTGGTTTGGGTTTTGTTATATGGATCATTGATCAAGTGAAAAATTATTTAATTACGCCCACTCTATTCAGACCATGGCTCCTGATTTTAATTGCTATTGGTTTGATTTTTATTTTTCCATTTTATTTAATCATTCGTAATAAATATAAAAAAGAATATAAAATTGATGTAAGAAATAAGTTTTATAATGATTGTGAACCGTCCGAGTATTGCAAAAAGACAAAGTGGCACTTTAAAAGAAGTAATAAATTTTATTTTGTTCCCCTGTTGTCGCGCAGTTACAATACGTTGGATTTTGTTGATCTCTGCGGTCCGTACTGTTTTACGTGTCAGCATTTATTAAGTTTAGAAAAAACAATTTTTAATAATCCGAAGTTTCTGTGTGTTAAATGTACCAAAAGGTACACGATTCCTTCCGAGATTAGAGAAAATTATAGGAAAAAGATTATTACATATTTTAAATCAGAATTTGACCTAGGTAATCTTAATCAGGCGGATTAATTTATGCCTGACTCATTTGTTTCAATTCCTCCAGATCAGTACCAAGCAATGCTGAACAATTACTCATCTATTGTTGAGAAAACTAATCAACAATTGAGTTTGTGGTTTAATCCTTACGCTGTGATGATAGCATCACTTGGTGCCATGTTTACAATTGGTGCGATCGTTGTCACTGTAATTATTTGGCGCAATAGCAACGAACAAAAGAAGCAATTTAAAAATTGGTTTACGCAGCAGCAAAGTATTATTGATGGCAATAATATAAAGATTGAAGAAACATCGCGTAAGCTTACTGATTTAGTAATAGAATTTGAAAAATATATAAAAGAAGGTGATAGAAAAAATAAAGAAATTGATGGAATGTTAAAAATAGTGAAAGATACAAAGAAAATTGTTGATTTGGGAAAACGACCTGTTCAAGATTATGGCGTAACATTTTCAAGTCCTCTTACAGTTCAGCCAAGAACGTTCACTATAGGTAAAAATGTCGCAATCTGTTCCAATTGCGGTAAAACTTTTGAATATAATAATTCAGCTACTGATTCAATGGTTTATCGAATTATTTTAAGGACTGTTAACTGCACACATTGTTTCTTTCCAAACAATGTTTCCTGATTTATTTTTATGCATTTCAAATTTTCCAAACATCTTGAATATCAACAAGCGGCTATCGATGCGGTGGTTGGGATTTTTGATACGGGAAAGAATTTGGCTCGTGAGAATAAAGTGTTTCGACTCACGACAACTGGATCTGTTATTGGAAATGAACTCGAAATCGATGAGCAGAGGATTTTGAAAAATGTTCAAAGTATTCAGAAGTTGAACAATATTTCGTCAGTATCAGAGAGGCTTGGATCAATGGATTTCTCGATTGAAATGGAAACAGGAACGGGAAAGACGTACGTGTATCTTCGAACTATTTTGGAATTAAATAAAGTTTACGGATTGAAAAAGTTTATCATTCTAGTTCCGAGTGTTGCGATTCGTGAAGGTGTTTTGAAAACATTGCAACAAACAAAAGGCCATTTCCGTGAGATGTATAACGTGGGTGTGCATCCGTTTGCGTATGACTCGGGCAAGCTCTCGCTTGTGCGTGAGTTCGCACAGTCGCTGGATGTTCAAGTAATGATCATGACGATTCAATCGTTTAACAGCGATGATCGTGTCATGCGTTCAACACCTGATCGTTTTCAGGGGGAGAGTCCGATTGCAATGGTTGCGGCAACAAATCCTGTTGTAATCATGGATGAGCTGCGTTACAGTGCCACGCACAAAGAACTTCACAATTTAATGTATCGACTTACGCCGGTTGATGCGTATCGACAAGGATTGGTGAAAAAGATTCAAGTGTTTGGTGTGAAAGAAAATGACGCCGGAGCATTTGTCCTTCGTGTACAATCCATCGAAACAAAAAAAGGAATATCGCCAAAAGCAAAAGTGATGATCGAGATAAAAAATGCATCTGGAGATTTTTCTCCGAAAGAAGTCGTTCTTAAGGCTGGGGACGATTTGTTTAAGAAGTCAGGAAAGAATGCAAAATATTCGGGGTTGGCTGTAAGTGACGTGAATGCGCAATTCAATCGTGTTGAATTGTCTGATGGAAATTTTTATAAACTAGAAGCCGAAACAGAAAATAAAACGGAAATTTTCCGCACACAAATTCGAGAAACGATTAAGGCTCACATGGATAAGCAGCAATCTCTCGAAAGTTCGATTAAAGTTTTGTCCTTGTTCTTCATCGATAAGGTTGAAAATTACGTTCATACGGACAGCCTGATTCGTACAATTTTTCATGAAGAGTTTGATCGACTTAAGAAAAATTATCCAGCATTTCAAGATAAGGAAGCGGCTGTTGTACAAAAAGGTTATTTCGCAAGCAAAAAAGAAAAAGGGCAGATGGTGTTTCAAGATACGCGTGGCGATTCGAAGCTCGACAAAGACGCATACGATCTTATCATGAAAGAAAAAGAACGACTGCTTTCATTTAGTGAGCCTGTCAGTTTTATTTTCTCACACTCTGCGTTGAAAGAAGGTTGGGATAACCCAAACGTTTTTCAGATTTGTACGTTACGCGATACAAATTCGTTCATGAAGAAACGCCAAGAGATTGGACGTGGAATGCGCTTGCCTGTGGATGTGAATGGGGATCGCGTGTTTGATCCGCAGATCAATGTGCTTACTGTTGTGGCAAATGAGAGTTATCAAGAATATGTTAGTAAATTGCAACAGGAATTTACAGATGCTGGATATAAAGATGTACCAGAAACGATGGATGCAAAACAGGGACGGATTACGGTAAAGGTTCTGCAGAAATACATTGAGACAGAAGAATTCAAGGAGCTGTGGAAGCGTATTCGAACACGAACGAAATATCGTATTGATATTGAACATGAAACATTGGTTCGTAAGGCAGTTGAAAGATTAAATACTCTTGATGCTTCGAATCCTGTTATCTCGGTTGAGAAAGTTTTTATTGCTTTTGATGAAGGGGGAAAAGTGAAGACCGTTTTTGGATCCCCGTCGGTTGGTGCAAGGATTGAACGAGATGTGTTGATTGGAAATGTTATGGAGCGTATTGCTCGCGAGACTGGTTTATCAAAACATACCATACAGGAAATTTTAGCGCGTGCTACGGAGAGTATTGAAATTCTTTTTTCAAATCCAGAAGAGTATGTTCGAAGTGCAATAAAAATGATCCAAGCATCAATGGGTGATTTGGTAATGAATGAAGGATTGAAATATTATCCATCGGGCGAAATGTGGGAAGTGAGTTTGTTCAAAGACTTTGAAACGTTTGCGGCAAAAAGTATTGCATGTGCCAAATCGGTATTTGATCGTGTTGCATGGCAAAGTAATGGTGAACGCGAGTTTGCGCAAAGTTTGAGTCAAAGTGCAAATGTAAAAGTTTTTACAAAACTTCCAAGTGGATTTGTAATTGATACACCGCTTGGAAATTACAATCCGGATTGGGCAATTGTTTGGAGTACGAATCCGAATGAGCAAGGTGGAGAAAAATTATATCTCGTTCGTGAATCAAAGTTTGATTATCAAAATTTAGAGCGTGATCTGCCATTCGTTGAACAGGCAAAGATTTTGTGTGGAGAAAAACATTTTGAAGCGATCGGTGCGGACTTTAAAGTTGTGCAGAAGAAGGATTTGAGAGATATTATAAAAAAATAAAGCCTGGATCCAGGCTTTATTTTGAATTGATTTTGGAATGGTCTAACGTAAAGGAGTGTCTAATAAACTTGCTAACGCAAGTTTATTAGACACTCCTACATGTGTCAATAACAAAAATATCGAAATCGACATTAGTGACATGAATGATTTGTCTGCAAATGATTTACTAGAGAACATATTGCATTGTTTAGAGTATTTTAAACAAAAAAAGAGAAATCGTCAATGATTTTTAAATTTTTGCGGATGTTCTTTTTTCAATTTCTATCCCACCCAAACCCCCGCCCAAAATGCCCCCACTCCGCCGTCTCCTTATACTCAACCTCGTCCAACCTCAACCCCTCCCGTATCCCTCTCGGACTCAAACCATACCCGCTTATCATCGTCTCCACCCCATCCACAACCGCCACGGCCATCACAGGCTCTGGCACACCAATCGCATACGCGAGTTTCACAAACACTTCTTGTGCCCCGCGATTCACAAAGTCGACTGCGATCTTGCGCGCCATGTAGGCGCCGGAGCGGTCGACTTTTGTGTAGTCTTTGCCGGAGAAGGATCCACCGCCGATCTGGATTTCCGGGCCGTAGTTGTCGACGATGAGTTTTCTGCCGGAGAGTCCGGTGTCCGCGTCGAAACCGCCTAGAGACCATTCACCGGCGGGGTTGATGTAATAGGTTTCGGATTCGATGATCGTCTTTACGAGTTCGAGTAATTTTTCTGTCGGCGCATTCTGAAAACTTGCGATCACGGCTGTGATGCGATTATCAACGAGGGTGACTTGGGTTTTTCCGTCGTACGGATAGATTTTATAAATCTCTTGGCACAAATTTCTTGCAAGCTCATATTCGCGCGGCATCATGCTTTTTGTTTCTGCTGTTGCGTATCCTTTCATAATTCCTTGATCTCCTGCACCACCAATATCCACACCTCGCGCAATCTCTGGACTCTGTGCGACGATGTTGATTTGGATTGTGTAATTATCGCCGACAATAGATTGAACAATCTTTTCAAGATCTGGTTTGCCAAGACTCGTCGCTTCGCCGTTTATTGTAATAAGTTTATGTCCGCCCATGACTTCAATTGCGGTTCGGCTATTTTTATCGATCGCCAAATAGGCATCAAGAATGGAATCGGCAATGAAGTCGCAAATTTTATCTGGATGTTTTGGGCTGGCACACTCGGCGGTTTTGATGGACATAAAAAGATTTCATGAATAAAAAAACTTTCCCATAAAGAGAAAGAATTTTTTTATGTATATCTTTCCCCGCAGGGCTGGAATTGGCACCTTCTCGAGATCGAGGGTTGCCGGTGGGTCATGGAGCCAGTGCTCTCGCCACTCTCTTGATAGTTCAGTTGTAGGAGAATGATAACAGATCGACGAAGATATACAAATATACGGAAGCGTGTAAGATTTGAACGGTAAGTTATCAATTATTCACGAATTGGCGCAAAAATTATGTTTATAGAAAAATTCAAACAATTCGTTGCGCGGATTCATTTCAAGCGTTTGAATCCAACAAAATGGAAATGGCATGATCCCGAGGAGATTATAAAAAATATTCTCATTTTAGCAATCTTCCTCTTTATTTTATTGGTAGGCTCCATTCTTGTGGAAAATTATTGGGTTCCTTCAAACGATCGGATATTTTCTTCTTTACTGAAGGACGCTAAAAAACAATCTAAAAAACATGACTGCACTGTGGCTGGGATAGAATTACACGGTAGTCTCTTTGCTTATATTCCACCAACAGACATAGGGGAGAAAGGTGAGACGACCAAAGATGAAGTTGCTTCTCAAGATATTCTTCAATCAATTAGTGCTGCAGAGAAAAACGATGAGATCAAAGCGATTGTTTTAGAAATAGATTCAACGGGCGGATCACCTGTTGCAGGGGAAGAAATAAGTATTGCTTTAAAAAAAGCAAAGAAACCCACGGTTGTTTATATTCGAGATATAGGGGCTTCGGCTGCATACCTTGCGGCAACGGGTGCGGATAGGATTTTTGCTTCTAAATATTCTGATGTTGGTAGCATTGGAGTGACCGCGTCTTATCTTGATAACGTAGGACAAAATAGTAAGGATGGATTGGTTTACAACTCTTTGAGTGTAGGAAAGTTTAAAGACTCAGGTGATCCAGACAAGAAACTGACACCAGAAGAGAAGATCTTGTTTATGCGTGATATAAATATTATGTATAATTATTTTATAAAATCTGTTTCAGAAAATAGAGGTTTGGATATTGAAAAAGTCAAAAAGATAGCAGATGGATCCACCATGCTTGGACAGGCAGCTCTTGAAAGTGGGTTGATCGATCAAATTGGTGGAATCTATGATGTGATGGATTATTTGAAAGGAAAAATTGGTGATGTTTCAATTTGTTGGTAAATTTATTTCCTATGTCCACCCCCACCATCTCCAAAACCGACTACCTCGAATACACCTACTGCCGCAAAAACTTGTGGCTCAAAAAACACAAACCTCAACTCTTTGACGGCGTAGAGCTCTCCGAGTTCGAAAAGAAAATCATCGAAGAAGGAAACGCTGCTGATGCGGACGCTCGCAATCTTTTCCCGGGCGGCACACTCATCGACATCGTCGGAACAAACGCTGTTCTCGCGACTTCTCGCGCGCTCACGACTCGCATCAAAACACTCTTCCAAGGCGCGTTCCTCTTCGATGGCTTTTTCGTCCAAGCCGACATCCTCCACTGGAATGAAGAACTCCTCGGTTGGGAATTGTTCGAGGTCAAGGCGACAAACGAAGTCAGTCGCACCATTCCGCATCATCACGTGAATGACCTTGCGTTTCAGAAAACCGTTCTCGAAGGCGACGGCATGCGCATTGTAAAAACAGGCGTCATTCATTTGAATGGCGAGTATGTGAAGCATGGACCCATCAACTATCGCGAATTATTTATTATCGAGGACTTATCGGACGAGGTAACGGATGCGCAGGAAGCGGTCGAGGCGCAGATGGTTGATATGCAAGCGTATCTCGAGAGCCCAGAAGAAAAAGGGTGTGAGTGTTTGTATCGCGGACGTTCGAATCAGTGCACGACGTTTGCGTATTCGAATCCGGAAGTGCCGGAGTATTCCGTGCATGATATGAATCGCATTGGGGCGAGTAAGAAGCGATTGAATGATTGGATCGATCGCGGGATCTACTCGATCGACGATATTGACCACCCCGAGAGTCTCGAAGGCGCGAAGCTTGCGCAATACAATGCGTACACACTTGGCCGACCCATTGTCGACAATGTGGCGATTAAAGAAGAACTCGACACACTCGTGTTTCCGCTTCAGTTCTTCGATTACGAAGGCTACTCAAGTGCGATTCCAAAGTTCGATGGGTTTGGGGCGTATGAACAAGTTCCGTTTCAGTATTCATTGCACATCATGCAAAAAGATGGATCGCTTGAACATCGGGAGTTTTTGATTACGGATCCGTCACAGAATTTGACGCAGCCTTTGATCGACAGCATGAAACAAGATTTGGATCCGAACGGAACGGTCGTTGTTTGGTTCAAGGGATACGAATCACAACGTAATATCAAACTCGGCGAATTGCATCCGGAACATGCAGCGTTTCTCGAGATGATCAACGACAAGATGTTCGACCTCATGACCATCTTCTCGCGAAACCTTTACGTAGATGCAAAGTTCAAAGGAAGTGCGAGTATCAAAAAAGTTTTGCCCGTGATTGTGCCTGAACTTAGTTACAAAACATTGAACGTTCAAAAAGGGGATCAAGCAATTGAACGATGGGAGAAATTAATCGACGCGGAGACTCCACAGAAAGAAAAAGATCAGATCGCGAAAGATTTACTCGAGTACTGTAAGATGGATACATTCGCCATGGTAGAGATTTATCGGTTTTTGAAGAAGTTGGTTTAGTTTTTTTATCGCCTGAGCTTGTCGAAGGCCGTGACATACATAGCACTACGACAAGTTCAGTGAGTATTAGGATTATGTACCACCTCTACATCCTCTCTTGTGCCGACACGACTTTGTACACTGGTATTACAACCAACCTCGATCGCCGCATCCTCGAACACAACACCTCGCCTCGTGCGGCAAAGTACACCCGCGCTCGTCGGCCCGTAATGCTTGTTTACTCGAGGAAATACCGCAATCGTTCGACGGCGTCTAAGGCGGAAGCTCGCATGAAAAAGTTGACACGCGAAGAGAAACAGAAACTCATCGCAACGTTTTCCGGAAGTTTGTGATATAATTTGTGTACTCGTAATTAATTTTATTTCTATGGCAAAAGGAAACAATGCGCAACAGAAGAAGGTAAAGAAACCAAAAAAGGATAAGAAGAAGTAAGAAGTCGAGTGGTCAAGAAGTCGAGAAGGGGGAATTTATGCAACGAACGATCATTCTTCGAAATCAACAAGTCGAGTACGAACTCAAAGCGAGTCTGCGTTCTCGGCGCATGCGCCTCGCCGTTTATCCCGGCGGGCGTTTTGTTGTGTCGATTCCAAAGCGGATGGACGAGCGGCATGTCGACAAGTTCCTTCTCGAGAGAGCGGATTGGATTTTGGCAAAGATTGAGACGATGAAGAAAAAGATGCCGGTCGAGAAACAGTCGATCTCCAAACTTGAGCTCAAACGATTGAAAGTTGTCGCCCTCGAACTTGTTCACAGACGCCTCGAGTATTTCAACGATTATTATCGTTTTACGTATAACAACGTTTCCATTCGGAACCAAAAGACACGATGGGGAAGTTGTTCGCGACAAAGGAATCTGAATTTTAATGTGAGGATTGCATTGCTTGCGCCGCATCTCGCCGACTACATTATTGTTCACGAGCTCTGCCATCTAAAACAAATGAATCACTCAGCAAACTTTTGGAAACTCGTTGGGCAGACATTTCCGGAACATAAAGAGTTGCGACGTGAATTGCGCAAAGGGGAGATTCGATTGTCATAAAAAAACGCGCTGATGTGTATCAGTCGCGCAGAAGCTCGATTCTTCGAATGTCTTTGAGTTGGATTGATTCTCTTGGTTCTGTGCCGAGTTGCTGCGGAGCAAGATCAAACCATTCGGCGGTATTGGTGCTTCTGTATCCTACCATGAATCCGTATAAATTCTTCGTAAAGAATCCTTTCGGACGAATTTTGACTGCACTTCGGACAGACATGGCCTGAACACCGATGATGCGAAGATGATTCATCCTGGTTGATCTTGCAAACACAGATCTCCATGCATGTGATTCGGTCATGCGAATCCAGGCGGGTGAAATGTGTTCTTCAAGAAAGAAATACAGTTTGAACACGGACACTATGGAAAGCCAGATGAATACGCCGCCAAGGAGTTCAAGCAAGAGAAAGAGAGGGAGAGACATGAACGATTCCTCCGTGAATGCCTTCAGAACGTATGTCGAAATGAGGAGAATGTCAATGATTCGAGTCGCTTCTTCTTCGTTATCCTTGACATATCCACAGCTTTCTGGTTCAATCCCCTTGTTCTGAACGTGGAATGCGGTGTAATCACGCAGCTGTCTCTGAGCAACGGTATAGCCCGATCTTCATTCAGTGACCCAAAAACAACGGACCTCAGAGTCCGTTGTTTTTATTTGCCTAGACCCCCAAAAACCGATATCATTTCCACACTATGATTTTAACTGTTTTGCTGTTTATTTTGATCCTTTCGGTTCTTGTTTTTGTGCATGAATTGGGGCATTTTTTAGTCGCTCGCGCGTGCGGAATGGAAGTAGAAGAGTTTGGATTTGGGTTTCCTCCGCGTGCGGCCGGATTTTATTTTAAACGTGGCGGAAAAACCATGTATTCCATTAACTGGATTCCGATTGGTGGGTTTGTGCGTATTAAAGGAGAGAACGGAAATAATAAAAATGATCACGACAGTTTTTCTTCGAAAAAACCATGGCAAAGATTCTTGGTGTTGATTGCGGGAGTTGTCATGAATTTTTTTCTTGCGGCCGTCTTGTTTTCCATTGGATTTACCATTGGTCTTCCAACCATGATTGATCGTGCGTTGCCGGCACAGGCACACGTGACAGAGAGTCATCTCATGATCATGGAAATTGTAGCGGATTCTCCTGCGGCGCGCGCGGGGATTGTGAGCGGAGACGCCATCACCTCCCTTGATGGAAATAAAATTGATGATGCAGAACAAGCGCGTACGTATCTTGTAGAGCACGGAACAACGGGAGTAGATGTTGCGCTTGAGACGGCAGACAAATCCACAAAAACCGTTCGTGTTGTTTCAGAGCCATTGAAAGGAACTGCAACGGTTGGAATTGGAGTTGCGTTTGTGCGCACAGGACTCGTGTCTTACCCATTTTATCTCGCCATCCCACACGGAGTGATTGCGACGGTTCAAATGACGGGTGATATTCTGCAATCGTTCTCCGGATTGATCGTTGGTGTGTTCAGTGGAAAGAATGTGGGCGCTTCGCTTTCAGGTCCTGTTGGTATTGCGGTCATGACCGGACAAGTTGCGGCTATGGGAATTGTGTATCTGTTGCAATTCGCCGCAATCCTCTCTATCAACCTTGGTGTGATTAACGTTCTTCCGTTTCCAGCACTTGATGGTGGTCGCATTTTTTTCTTGATTATTGAGAAACTTCGTGGCAAAGCGGTGAATGAACGATTTGAAACGGCTGTAAACAATTTAGGATTCCTGATGCTGATGGCACTCGTGATGTTTGTAACCGTAAAGGATGTAATGCACTTGTTTAAATAATATGAAATCTAAAATCGAACAATTGAAGAACGATGCGCTCGCCCTTCTTGAAAAGGTATCCGATCGCGAGAATCTTGAAGCGTTAAAGACGGATGTTCTTGGTCGAAAAGGAAAACTCAATGAACTCATGAAAGAAATGATGAGTCTTGCTGATGACGAACGAAAAGTGATTGGACAGTTCGCAAACGAACTGAAAGGATCTATCGAGAGTGCATTCGGCGACAAAGAACGTTTCATGTTCGAGCAAGAAGAGTTGCGTCGCGCAGAAGATGAGTGGATTGACGTGACCGCGCCAGGAAATTTTCCGGACGCAGGGCATTTGCATCCTGTCACGCAAACCATGGTTGAAATTGAAGAGACATTTAAGAAAATTGGGTTTACGGCAGCACGCATCCCAGAGATTGATTGGGATTATTATGTGTTTGAATCGTTGAACATGCCAGGAGACCACCCAGCGCGCGACGACTGGGAAACATTTTTCGTGGATGGTCCCGAAGGTCCAAAAGGAAAGTTGGTTCTCACACCACACACATCAAACTCTCAGGTGCGCGTCATGGAAAACCAGAAGCCGCCTATTCGCATGATCAACATCAACCGAACGTATCGTCGACAATCGGACACGCGTCATCTGTCCATGTTTCATCAATTTGAAGGACTCGTTGTTGATCGTGGAATCACCATTACACATTTGAAAGGCGTGCTCGATTATTTTGCAAAAACCTATTTTGGTCCGAACCGCACAACGCGTTTACGCCCACACCATTTTCGTTTTACCGAACCAAGTTTTGAAATTGATATCAGCTGTGGGGTGTGTAACGCAGATCCATCCGTGAATTGCCGCTTGTGTAAAGAAGGATGGATGGAACTTGGCGGAGCCGGAATGGTTCATCCAAATGTGTTGAAGTCCGGAGGATTAAATCCAGAAGAATTCTCTGGATTTGCCTTTGGATGGGGAGTAGAGCGAACCATGATGATGAAAGAAGGAATGAACATTGATGACATCCGCATGCTTTATAAAAACGATTTGCGTTTTGTGAAGCAGTTCTAGTCGAATATGGAGACGTCATTGATTCCAAATGAACGAGTTGAGCAAAAGATTTTGCTGATTCGCGGTCAACGGGTGATGCTTGATCGAGATTTAGCATTGCTTTATGGAGTAAGTACAAAGGTATTAAACCAGTCGGTCAAACGAAACATTCTGCGTTTTCCTTTGGATTTCATGTTTAAATTGAGTAACGAGGAGGTTCAAATCTTGAAGTCACAATTTGTGACTTCAAGTTCAGAATGGGGAGGAAGACGAAAATTACCCACGGTTTTCACAGAACTGGGCGTGGCAATGCTTTCAAGTGTCCTAAAAAGTGAGCGAGCAATCATGGTAAATATTCAAATTATGCGAACATTTACGAAATTGCGACAAATGATTGAAGAAAACGACACTCTTCGTCGGCGGCTTGAGGTTATGGAAAAGCAATATGATGATCAGTTTAAGATCGTTTTTGATACGTTAAAAAGGTTGTTAGATGAAAAAGACAGTCCAGCAGAGCAGATTGGTTTTCGGGATTGAGATTTGAGGTCACAAATTGTGACTTCAAGTTTTAAGTAAATATGGCACTATTCAAACTTGAGATCACAATTTGTGACCTCAAACGATCGAATCAACTATGAACATCCTCATCTCTTATAACTGGCTCAAAGAATACCTCGACACAGATCTCACCCCAGAGGAATTCGCCCAGAAGACAACCAACTCCGGTAACTCGGTGGAGCGTATGCATGATTACTCGAAGAGTCTCGAGCATGTTGTGGTTGGTGAAATTAAAGTCGTGAAGCCACATCCGAATGCAGACAAACTTCGTGTAACCGAGGTTGATATCGGCGGAACCGTTGTCGAGATTGTCTGTGGTGGTTCGAACTTGATCGAAGGTCACAAAGTTGTGGTCGCACTTCCGGGTGCTCGTGTACGTTGGCATGGCGAAGGAGATCTCGTCGAGATTACCGAGTCGACGCTTCGTGGAGTAAAAAGTTTTGGGATGATCTGTGGAGTAGACGAAGTTGGATTTGAAACCATTCCACATGCGGAAAAAGAAATTTGGGATCTGACAGAACTGACGGATGCGCCAGCAGGAACTCCACTTGCTAAAGCGCTCGATCTCGACGATGTTGTGATGGATATTGAAGTCACATCGAATCGTCCAGATTGTATGAGTGTAATTGGCCAAGCGCGCGAAGGGGCTGCGGCAATCGGTGGGGGAATGAAAGAGTTGAAGAAGCTCAAGGATTGGAAAGGAGCTTTGAAGGCACCTCAAGTTCGTGTTGAAGAACCAGCACTTTGTCCAAAGTATTCAGCCGTGCGTCTCGAGGGAATTACCGTTGGACCATCACCATGGTGGATTCAAAAGAAATTGATTCTCGCGGGATTGAAACCAATCAACAACGTTGTCGACATCACAAATTATGTTTTGCATGAATACGGACATCCGCTTCATGTGTTTGACGCAGACAAACTTGAAGGCGGAGAAATTATTGTGCGCCGTGCAAAAGATGGTGAAACACTGAAGGCACTCGATGGCAAAGAATATAAACTTACGCAAGACATGCTTATTATTGCCGACGCATTGAAACCTGTCGCAATTGCGGGAGTCATGGGGGGAGAAGAAACGGGTGTAACCGCAACCACAACAAATATTCTCATTGAGTCCGCAACATTTGACCCTGTGTCTGTGCGAAAAACAGCACGTGCATTGAATTTGTATTCGGATTCACAACTTCTTTTTGAGAAGGGTCTCTCAACACAAAGTACAGACGGCGCCATTGCGCGCGCCATTGAACTTGTGTCTGAAATCGCGTTTCCAAAATCTGTCTCATCTATTCAAGTTGTCGAGGCGAATGTGTACGAACCACGTGTATTTCCATTTGACCCTGCTCAAGCAAATGCCCTCATGGGAATTGAAATCCAAGAGGAGGACATGATTGAAACGCTTGCGCGTTTAGGGTTTGAAGCAAAGAAACAAAAAGACATCTACGAAATAACCGTTCCATCTTGGCGTGATCATGATATTGAAGCATCTGTCGATTTTGTAGAAGAGATTGCGCGTGTTTACGGATATGATCGTTTTCCTTCTGAATTACCAGAGGGCGCGCCACCACTTGTGGAATCAGATCGTGCGCTTGTGTGGCAGGCGCGCGCGAAAGAAATTTTGAAAGGTGCGGGGGTTACGGAAACATATAGCTACAGTTTTGTCTCCGAGAAGCAGCTTGCGAATTATGGATTCAAACCAGAAGACGCCATTCATCTGAAAAACCCACTCAGTGTTGATCAGGCATTCATGCGCCCATCCCTTGTTCCAACGATGCTCACAAGCATTGTGGAGAATCAGGCAATGTTTTCAGAGGCGGATCTGTTTGAGATTGCACCGGTGTATCTTCCTCGAAACAACGAACTTCCAGAACAACCACTTCGACTTGTCATTGCGACGTATGGAAAAGACGCGGAAACATTATTCTTGCGCGCAAAGGGAATCATGACACGTCTCTTCGATGAGACAGGTGTGTCGCGCATCGAACTTGATCGTATTGTGGATTCATCACGCTTCCATGCGGGGCGTTCAGCTCGCATTCTTCTTGAGAACAAGCCTGTCGGCACAATCGGACAGGTGAGTCGTTCTGTTGAGTTTGCGTTTGGACTAGATGTCACAGCCGTTCTTGTTGAGTTGGATTTTGAAATGCTCCTCGAGCAGTTCTCTGCAACAAAAACATTTGTTCCACTTCCGCAATTTCCATCTGTGAAACGTGATCTCGCATTCGTTCTTGCAGATCGAACAGAATATGCAACCATCGAGCGCGCAATTGAAAAAATTGATTCATCGATTGTTTCCGTTGAGTTGTTCGATACATATCGTGGAAAAGGAATTGACCCAGGAAAAAAATCGCTTGGAGTTCGCGTGGAATTCCGTGCGGCAGATAGAACACTCGAATCTGTTGAAGTGGATGTGTGGATGAATACGCTCCGCAAGATGCTTGAAACAGAATTTGGTGCTACAATGAGAATGTAAAATAACATTGGAGGATATGTTCTCACTTACACCGCTCGACATTCTTTATATTGTTCTCTCATTTTGCGTCCTGTGGTTTACCGCAGCTGTGTTCTGGTTTTTGTGGCAGCTTGCTACCATCTTGAAGAATGTGAATGATACGGTGTCAGATGCACGCGACAAAATGCACAAAATGGAACAAGCGCTTTCCGGAATCCGTGAAAAGTTTGATCGTGCATCTAGTCTTGTTGGTCTTGGTGCAAACACAGCCGCAAAGGCGGTTGAATATGTGATGGAGAAAAAGAAAAAGATGGAACGCGAACTAGAAGAAGATGTTGAAATGCCTTCACGTAAGCCGGCGTTTAAAAAGAAAAAATAAATCACGTCGCTCGCGAGCGACGTGATAAAAAAGACCCCATCGCGTAAGCGGTGGGGTTTTAGATTTTGGCAAGAAAACGGAACGGAACCCGTTGCCATTGCGCACGTGTACGGCGGTAAATGCCGAGTCCGTCTTTTGCAAGACGCGCAGCAAGTCCTGTGTACTGTCCGGGCTGGATCAGATCTAGAAGCCGATCTTGTTTGTCTGTCGGGAGTTCAAGAGCGAGGATGAAGGTTCGAATTTCCCCCAGGCTTGGATGCATTCCACGAGACAATGTTTTCAATTGGTCATAGGCATCCGCTTTTCCCGCGTGACGCAAAACCGTTTGAATCGCTTCGGTCACTACTTCTGGATGAGACTCGAGTTCCTTCATGGCAAATGCCGTGTCGGGTCGAATGAGATCAAGAGCGATGTGCAAATGTTCGATCGCGACCAAGGTGTAACCCACAGCTTCGCCATAAGAACGTTCGAAGTCGTGATCCGAGAGATCGCGCTGCAAACGCGAGACATCGAGTTCGTTTGCGAACACATTGATGAGCGCGTTTGCTTTTTTGCAATTGCTTTCCGCGACTTCCGCAAACCAGGGGTTCACTTTGTGCGGCATGGTCGAAGAGCCCACATGGCTTTCGACTTTTGAGAAGTACATCGTGCCAAATGCCGCATAAAGCGACAGGTCTGTCGCAAGGTCGCGAAGCACATTGTTGATTTCTTGAATCGCTTGAAGCGCACGAATCATGTCTGTATGCGGTCCGCGCTGATCTGTGAAGAGTTCAACGTTAAAGCCAAGACGATCCACGATGTTGTGCGAATAGTGCATCCATTCGAGATTCGGACACGCGGCCGTGAAGGCGTTGTAATTTCCAACAGCTCCATTCACTTTTCCTGTCAGGCAGATTCCTTTCAAGCGCTCGAGTCCTCGCATGAGACGCATGAGGTAGTTGATGAAGATTTTGCCGAACGTGGTTGGGCTTGCGGGCTGGACATGCGTTCGACTCATCACGGGATCTGCGAGATGAGTTTCCGTGAGAGCTGCGAGTCGATCCGTAATGACGTACACATCTGGGGCGAATATGTCATTCACCGCGTCCGCGAGCATCAATTTGTACGCCAAGTTGTTGACGTCTTCTGAAGTGAGGAAGATGTGAATGTACGGGATGATGTCTGCAAGCGATGTGGGGGCGAATTTTTCGCGCATCCAGAGTTCACAGGATTTCACGTCATGTTCCGTGGGACCAATGTCATGACGACCAAGGTGGTCGTACTCCATGATATGAAATGCGTCTTCTTCCGAAAACGCATCTCGGAGTGTTTCGAGCATGAGCCACTCTTCCTGCGTGAGTTTACGCGGGAGAACTTGTCCTGGAAACGTATCGTCAAGACAGAGCAAGTGCTCGACTTCGACGGCAATCCGGTATCGATGCAGCGCGAACTCCGAAAAGTATGGCGTAAGTTTTTCGCCCGTGCGTGCATGACGACCATCGATCGCGGACACGCGCGTGAGCGACTCGCGATACGTACGCCGAAGTGCACGTTGCTTGAGTGTGTCTTCCAATTCACCGAGGTGCGAAAGCATGCACGATTCGTCGAGACCGTTCCCGACAAAATCTGCGCGCGTTGCGCCACCCTGCAACACAGCCATGAAATCGATGTCGTGTGCGCGTGCGGCCCACATGTCATCCATGTGATCGCCTACGAGCAAGATTTGTTCGCGGTGGATTTTGTGTTCGGTCAGAAGATGATCGAGCGCACGATCAAGCGAACTTGGATGAGGTTTTCGTTTATGTTCATCTGTCGGTTGATAGATGAACGCGAACTGAACCGGATCGAATCCGACCTGTGTCAATCGTTCTTTCAACAGCTTTTCGCGATTGGTTACAAGACCGACCACGAGTCCAGCATTGAGGAGCATTTGAATGGTCTCGCATGCGTGTGGTGTTGCGCGATACGGCTTCGTTCCCGCAATTTCACGATATCGCCGAAGGACGAGTTCCCATTGCTCCGGAAAGAGCGTTTGAAAAATCATTTCAAACGGCAAGTTGCCGCGAAACACCTGACGAAAGACATCGTCGAATGGTGCAGTGATGCGTGTTCCATCCGAGGCAAGTGCCTCGAGGGTTTGCAGGATGGTTTCCTGACAGTATGTGTCTGATGCAAGCAACGTATTGTCCACATCAAAAATGACCGCACGAATTCGGTTGAGAAGACTCATGGAAAGAACTCCTTTGTTGTGGTCGAAAAACAAAATCGACGTCGGGAACGTAGCATGAAAAAGGAAGGGTGTCTAGCGGAGGACTTGTCGAGAAAAGAAAAAAAAGCGCTGTTGGCGCTTTTAAGATGATCTAGTCGAATGCAACGAGTGTGTTTCCTGGATTCCAGTAAAGCCTGTGGTCGCGTTCAACGATTGAAATGACCATGTCTTCTTTGAGAGCTTGGCACGTTTCATATGCCGGACTATTCCTTTTGACCGTCAAGATGAACGTCGTTTTTTGTCGTCCTTCAACAGACACACGACAAGGAACGTCGTAATATGAATTGGTCGCGTTTGTGACGATCCCCGTCAGTCGCGCATCAGACGCCTGTGTCTTCAGGGTCGTATCTTTCGCGGCACATCCAAAGCACAAAAGGCACACGAGGCATAGCAAGATTCGCGTCGTCATGGTTCGCTCCTTGTTGGTTGGTTGTTATTGAAAAGAAAAGGACTTGGTACCCGTTTTCCATTTGTAGGTATCATCGTCTTGTATGATCTGGATCTCATCATGCTCTTTCAGGAATGTGCATGCGTAGTACTTTTCGCCTTCGCTATACTGATTGCTGTAGAAGTGAATGTATTCGAGGGATTCGTTGAGACGAACACGGAATCCGCACGTTCTTGAATGAAACTCATCACCATTGCGTTGAAAACTGTTCAACACAATTCCTGAAAAGTGTTTTTCCGCTTTCGCGGCACATCCAAAGCACAAAAGGCACACGAGGCATAGCAAGATTCGAGCGCGCATTGGCGGACTCCACACGTCGATCGTTAGGTGAATCGACCGCCGATAATATCAAGAAAACACCTCTTTGTCAACCTATCCAGACCACGCTCATCGCTTATTATCAAAAGACCACCTCAAGCATGGTGCGGTGGTCTTTTTGGTCCCGGGCCCATGGCGTTAACCATGGTTTACCGTCCGCAGCTCCTCAGAGCGAAGGATGGTGGACCTGACGGGATTTGAACCCGTAACGACTGGTGTTAATTCAGTTGAAGTTGCCAATTACTCCCACAGGCCCTCGTACCCGGGATAAAATAAAAAACTCCCAACGTATTAAGTTAGGAGTTCTTTATAACACCAGTCATGTACTTCAACTGTAAGTTAATTACAACAGTTTTTTTGAGCCATGTCAATGGGGTGGGTGTGGAAAAAGGAGAAAAGAAAAAAGCGCTGTTGGCGCTTTGAGGAAGATCGTTCACCGTGAGGAAGGAATGGCTTGTTCGACAATCTTGAAAGTATTGAGGATCTGAGGTTCACTGAAAGACTGCTGGTAAACATCGTACGTTTTGGGCTGTTCGCCCTCAGAAAGCGGACGTAAGATGTAAGTCATCTTCGTGCTCCCCTCAGACGTGTCGACGGAGAACGTCATGACCCGTTTTCCGGGCGGAACCAGAAGTTCCTGCCTACTAAAATCTTTCCAAGATAAACCTTCGAATTGGTATTTCTGAAGGTTTTTCTCGCGCTGTTCGGGGATCGAGTCACACGAGCAGAGCGTACAGAGACTGAGGGTGCTCACGAGAATCGTGAAAAGAATGCTGTAAAAACGACGTTTCATGCTTATCTCCTTGTCGGTTGGTTGTTTTTAGCGATTCGAATCAGGGATCGGATTCGGCATACGGATCTTTTCCGCTCGCATGATGCAGTTGTCCGTCAGAATGATCGCTTCATCCGTTGCTTTGTCTATGAATGAGACATTCGTATGGTTTTCGATCAAGTTGTCTTTGGCATACACATCAAGTGTTTTGAGTCCGTTCGAGTGGCAGATGATATGCCATTCGTGACCTTCGGGTGGTGCCGTGCAGGCAAAGGATGAGAGTCCAAGCAAGCACAGGGCAGTCGATCGACCACGGAACTTCTTCCAAAAGATGAGCATGAACGGCTCCTTGTTGCATCGACTGTTGATTCAATCGATCGGCCAAAGTACCTCAAAACAGTCTCTTTGTCAACCGTCCCCACTCGTGGTAATCTCTCACCAATAAAAGACTCCTGCCTGCCGGCAGGCAAGTATCGCTCGTTGATCGAGCAAACATGCTATGCCATCTAAGTTTGTCCACTTACACGTCCACTCACATTATTCGCTTCTTGAAGCTTTGCCAAAAACAAAGGAGATCTTGAAGCACGTGAAGGGAATGGAGATGGACACGGTAGCCATTACGGATAATGGGACCATGTATGGGGCCATTGAGTTTTACCAGAAGGCGACGGATGCAGAGATTAAGCCAATCATTGGTGTCGACTTTTACGTTGCGCCAGATGGTCGTCTTCTGAAACGCGCCCGCATTGACACGCGTCCTCAACGACTCGTGTGTCTCGCCGAGAATAACGAGGGGTATCAGAACCTCATCAAACTTTCATCCATCGGGTTTCTCGACGGCTTTTATTACAAGCCACGTATCGACAAAGAAGTTTTGCGTCAGCATGCAAAAGGATTGATCGCCCTTTCCGGTGGACACATGGGAGAGATTGATGAATTCCTTCACTTGGATCGCGTAGAAGAAGCAAAAGCGGCTATTAAGGAGTATGTTGAAATTTTCGGCGAGGGAAATTATTTCCTTGAACTTGTTGACCGACCAGAGATTGCGGAGCAAGAAGCCATGAACGCAAAGTTGATTGCGCTTGGTCGTGAAATGGGAGTTCCGGTTGTTGCAACAAAGAACACGTTCTTCTTGAAGCCGGGCGATGTGGAAGCGTGGAAGATTTTGAATTGTATTAAAGGACAAAAGACACTCGAGCAATATGAACGCATGGCGCAGTTTGATTTTGATGCGTCCATTGTGAGTGGGGAATACATGGAAGATCGTTTTGCGGATATTCCGGAGGCGATCGAGAACACGCGCAAGATCGCGGACCGCTGTAACGTCACCATGGATCTTGGAAAATGGAATTTTCCAAAGTTTATTATTCCAGAGGGAGAGACGTTTCGCGGAGTGCTTACCGAAAAAACCTTTCGAGGATTGAAAGAAAAAGCAGGAGGGGAACTTTCGCAAGTTCAAATTGATCGTATCAATTACGAACTCGACATTATTGATCAAAAAGGATTTTGTCCGTACTTCTTGATCGTTTCTGACTTTTTGAGTTGGTCACGTGAGAATGGTGTTGTGACGACGACCCGAGGATCCGCCGCTGGATCCATCGTCGCATATGCAACGGATATTTCTGCGATTGATCCACTCTTGTACCAATTGCCATTCGAACGTTTCTTGAATCCAGAACGTCCTTCTGCTCCAGATATTGACGCCGACTTTGCGGATAACCGCCGTGACGAGGTTCTCGACTATGTGCGACAAAAGTATGGTGCAGAGAAGGTGGCGCAGATCTGTACGTTTGGAACTATGCTTGCGCGCGGTTCTGTTCGTGATGTTGGACGTGCGCTCGGGTTTCCGTATGGAATGGTAGATGTTGTCGCAAAGTTGGTGCCAATGGGTTCGCAAGGATTTGCAATGACGTTGAATCGTGCACTTGATGAGTCTCCGGATTTGAAACGACTGTATGACACGGACGCAAACGTGCGTCGCATGGTTGAACTTGCAAAACAGATTGAAGGATGTGCGCGCCACGTTTCGGTTCACGCGGCAGGAGTGGTTATTTCTCCATCGGAATTAACAGACTACACACCATTGCAAATCGATACAAAAGAAGGAAAGGTGATTACGCAATATGAAATGAAAGCGGTGGAAGCGGCCGGCCTCGTTAAAATGGACTTTCTTGGAATTCGCAACTTGTCTATTTTGGGAGACGCCGTGCATCTTGTGAAGAAAACAAAAAACATCGATGTTGAAATTGATCGTTTGCCTACAGATGACAAGAAAACATTCGAACTGCTTGCAACCGGAAAAACCATGGGAGTCTTTCAGCTTGGAGGTGACGGAATGACGAAGTACCTCATGGAACTGAAACCGGAACGTATCGAGGACATCATGGCCATGGTTGCGTTATATCGCCCTGGTCCGATTGAATCGATTCCAGAGTACATTAAACGTAAACACGACCACTCGCTCATTCATTTCCTTGATCCTCGCATGAAGGATCTTCTTGGAATGTCCTACGGAGTCATTGTTTACCAAGATGACGTCATGTTGATTGCCATCCATTTGGGTGGCTATTCATGGCTCGAAGCGGATAAACTTCGCAAAGCCATGGGAAAAAAGATTCCGGAAGAAATGGCAAAGCAAAAAATTAAATTGCATGAAGGGTTGATTAAACACGGAATGTCCGAAAAGAAAGCGAAGGAACTTTGGAATCTCATCGAACCGTTCGCGGCGTACGGATTCAATAAAGCGCACGCCGCAAGTTACGGAATGGTTGCGTACGAAACCGCGTACATGAAAGCAAACTTTCCGGCGGAATACATGTCTGCGCTCATGACCGCAGAATCTGGCGACCTCGAAAAGATTGCGGAAGCCGTGTCCGAGTGTCGTCGTATGGATATCGAAGTTCTTCCGCCAGACATTAACGAATCACTCAAGAATTTTACCTACATCGATGATCATCACATCCGCTTCGGACTATTGGTTATTAAGAACTTGGGAGAAGAAGTTATTGAATCGATTTTGTCTGAACGAAAAACGGGCGGAGATTTTAAAGATCTCGCGGATTTTGTTGCACGTGTTGCGCACCGTGCATTCAACAAGAAGTCGCTCGAAGCGCTCATCAAGACCGGTGCGCTCGATCGATTCGCAGAACGCAATCAGCTTCTTGAGAACTTGGATCGTCTGTTGTTACATAATAAGAGCGTGCAAAAAGAAAAAACCACAAACCAACCGAGTTTGTTTTCGACCGCTGCGTCGACCATTCCGCAAACGATTTCTCTTCGCCCTGCAGAACCAGCAAAGTTGAATACGCAGCTTGCATGGGAAAAAGAATTGCTTGGGTTGTATGTGTCGGGTCATCCATACCAAAAGATTCACGAGTTTCTCGACGGTACACTGTTGCACTTGAAAGATTTACCAAATCAAAAAGACGGTGCGTTTGTGTATACGGGCGGAATTATCCTTTTGCCAAAAATGATTGTCACAAAGAAAGGAGATCCAATGGCATTCATTGGACTTGAAGACATGACCGGCAAGCAAGAGGTGATTGTGTTCCCAAAAACATTCGCAACCGTGAAAGACATTATGGTCGAAGGACAGATTTGTCTCGTGAGCGCGAAAGTTTCAAAGAGAGAAGGGGAAGAGGCAAAGTTACTCGCGAACAGTTTCATGATTGTGAGTGAGGAGAATATGCCTGTCATTCTCGAAATGTTGAAAAAGGAACAGTGGTTAGCGTTCCCCGATATTGTATCGGCCGGCCCCATGGCACTCGTAGGGGATGGTCGCGACCATCCCGCCACATCGAGACGGGAAACATTAAACATCAAACTGCAAGGGAAGCCGACGCCGGAGATGGTGGATGCCGTTCGATCGCTCTTGCAATCGAAACCAGGAGCAACACCTGTTTGTTTGCTGGTTGAATCTGGTGGAAGTTTGCGACGCATTGAAACAGAATATCGCGTAAGTCCAACAGAGAGTTTGCTTGGCGAACTCATCTCAATTGTTGGTGCACAGAATGTGGAGCTAGAAAAATAGGAGTCAAGGAGTCAAGGAGTCAAGTTTATAAAGTTCGTTTTCAAGAACTCGACCACTTGACTTCTTACTCCTTGACTCCTTTTCTGTTATACTATTCTCATATGGCCACAAAAAAAGTCGCAACACGCAAGCGAGTTCCTGTGAAACGTGTTATCCGCGTTGCGGAAAAAGAAGAATTTGAAATGCCAGTGCCACATGTGCATGCACATGCAACTGCCGTACCACTCATGCTCTACAGACGCATTGCGCTTGCGTTTATTGTTGTTGTGGCCGCTGTGCTTCTTGTTGTGATGTATCTTTCAACCATGCAGGCGGTCATTCATGTAAAACCCGTTGCAAAAGATTTCTCTTCGGATTTAATCGTTCACACCGCCTTAACTCCCATTGATGAAACGGATATTCGTGGAATAGTTATTTCTGGAACCATGAATAAAACAAAAACCTTCGCACCAAGTGGAGAAGGGGCAAAACAAGTGGAAGGTAAGTCTGCAGGAACGGTAACCTTCTCAAACAAAACAAACACACCGCAAGCGCTTGTGGCCACAACACGACTCTTATCGAGTGGAAACGTTCTGTTCCGTCTAGACAAAAGTGTCGTTGTTCCAGCGGGTGGGTCCATTGATGCCGTTGTGCATGCAGATAAGGTTGGAGTAACAGGAGATGTTGCGGCCGGTCATTTCATTATTCCCGGATTAAACACGATCAAACAAACTCAGATTTTCGCCGATAGCAAAGTTGCCTTTACGGGCGGTGTGCAATCTGTCGCAGTCGTCTCGAAAGTTGAATTACAAAAGTCTGTCGACGCGCTCAAAGAGGAAATCACAAACGATGCAAAAGACATGTTGCGCACACAAGCAGGAAAAGGATTTGATGGCGAAGTGTTTGCAGCAGATATCACAAATCAAAAATCTAGTATTCAGCCAGACACGGAGTCAAAGTCTTATGACGTAACAGAGACGGTTACCATTACGGGAGTTTTTTATGACCGTGCTGCGCTCAAACAACTCTTCTCACAACATTTGTACGATGGCCTCGGACAAGGACAAGACTTTGCCGGAACAAAGGTAGATGACATGCAGGTCACCATTGATCAATACGATTCCGTACAGAAAGTCGCAAGTCTCCATGCTCACCTCGACGGCAAGATGATTATCACGCGAACAAACAAAGCATTGGATGTTGGACGATTCGTTGGGATGAGTGCGGACGATGTCTCAAAAACATTAGTTGGAAACGGGGTCGCAGAATCAGTCAAAGTAGACTTTTTTCCGTTCTGGCTCAATAAAATTCCACGTTTGAAAGACCACATCTACATTGAATTTAACTAGTTGACGCAAAAAAACGGTCGGGCTATCCTAGAGAAGCATTGACGAAGGACACGCGTGTTTATTTGCCCAAAAGAGATCGAGAACCTGGGCTGTGAGTTCTCGAGGCACCAAATCAATACGTACAACCTTCTGAGCAAGCCGATTCAAAAGAGCGGTTGATTGCGAGAGAAAACGCATCAACAATTCGGGTGGAACCGTCCGTGAATATATTTGCATGGATCCCGATTCAACTTAATTAAGGTGAATCGGGTTTTTTATTTCTAAACTTGTCATTGCGAGGAGTTCGACGACGAAGCAATCTTGCGCTTTCGTGTCGAAAAAGATTGCCGCGCTCCGCTCGCAATGACACATAAGTATATGACACAAGAACAACTAGAACATCGACGACACTCTTTGGCGCACCTTCTTGCTGCGGCCGTTATGGAACTTTGGCCAGACACAAAGCGAACCATTGGTCCAGCCATTGATGATGGGTTTTATTTCGATTTTGAATTTTCAAAATCGATTACAGAAGAAGATTTTCCTGCGATCGAAAAAAAGATGCGCGAGCTCATGCCTTCATGGACCTCGTTTGAGAGACATGAGTTATCGCCAGACGATGCGAAGAAAGAATATCCAGGGAACCCATACAAGGCAGAATTGATCGACCAATTTTCTGGTGAAGGACAAACACTCACGTTCTATAAGTCAGGAAACTACTGGGATCTTTGTCGTGGGGGACATGATGAAGGGGTGAACGGAATTGATCCGGAATCCTTCAAGCTTTCGAAAGTTGCGGGTGCGTACTGGCGCGGAGATGAAAAGAATCCCATGTTGACGCGTATCTACGGACTCGCGTTTGAAACAAAAGAACAACTCGAAGCGCATCTTGTGATGCTTGAAGAAGCAAAGAAACGCGATCACCGCAAACTCGGTGCCGAGCTCGAACTGTTCGCGTATTCTCCACTCGTCGGTTCTGGTCTCCCCATGTTTACGCCTCGAGGTACGGCGATGCGCGAATCTCTCACAGGATTTGTGACCGCACTTATGAAGCCGCACAAATATTCTCGTGTGTGGATTCCGCACATCGCAAAGTCGGACTTGTATAAAACTTCTGGTCACTGGGATAAGTTTGCAGATGATATCTTTCATGTCTCAAGCAAGAAGACAGACGATCAGTTTGTTTTGAAACCAATGAACTGTCCGCACCATACGCAAATTTATGCGTCCAAGATGCGTAGCTATCGTGATCTTCCACTTCGCTTTGCAGAAGCAACGACGGTGTATCGTGACGAGAACACCGGACAACTTCAAGGTTTGACTCGTGTGCGATCGATCACGCAAGATGATGCGCACGTTTTTGCTCGTCCAGATCAAGTGAAAGAAGAAGTTCTAAAGATCTACGACATCATCACAAAATTCTACGTTGCGTTCGGCATGCCACTTCGCATTCGTCTTTCTGTGGACGATCCAGAGCATCCAGAAAAGTATCTTGGAGGAAAAGATGTTTGGGTGATGGCGGTCGCCTCTTTGAAAGACATGTTGACCGAGCTTGGAAAAGAGTTTGAACTTGGAGTTGGTGAAGCGGCGTTCTATGGACCAAAAATCGATTTCATTGCAACCGATGCGATTGGTCGCGATTGGCAGCTTGCAACCGTTCAATTAGACTTCAACCTCCCAGAACGTTTCGAACTTGAATTCCACGACGCAGACGGGCAAATCAAGCGCCCTGTGATGATTCACCGCGCCATTCTCGGATCTGTGGAGCGATTTATGGGTGTTCTCATTGAACACTACGCCGGCGCCTTCCCATTCTGGCTCGCACCCGCGCAAGTGCGTATTGCAACCGTGAGCGAAGCATTCATTCCGTTTGCGACAACGATTCTCGATCAGCTTGTTGATGCCGGTATTCGCGCGGAACTCGATGACTCAAACGAGAAAGTGGGAAAGAAGATTCGTGAAGCCGCAACCATGAAAGTGCCATGGACGATTGTCATCGGACAAAAGGAAGTGGATGGGGGAGACTTTAAGGTAAATGTTTTCGGTCAGACAGAGGATGTTATGATTCCGGCAAGCGAGCTTGTTGCAAAGGCAATCGAGGCGTCTCGATATCCGATTGTGTAATCTAATAATAAAACACACTCCTCACGGAGTGTGTTTTATTATTGTCTTATCGAGGAATGTCCATTCCTGCATGTGGAATCTTTCTATCTTCTGCCTGACTCTTCTTGGCAAGTGAGACATCAGACGTGTTGTGAATGCGAGTATTATTCGCTTCTTCCACGAATCGATTTAAGGCTTCACGTGTTGCGGCGGCGTCTCCGTTGATACGTGCCCAGACTCCTGGGTTCTCAATGAACTTATAAAGTGCTTGTGCCGTTGGATATTTTTTAAGGATTCCTTTTGGAACACCCATGGTCAAGAGGGAGTGTTTAGAAGCATCTGGCCCCATACTCTTATCAAGGGCTGCCCATGCGCCACTGAGTTGGTCAGCGCCGGATTGGTTCCACCACTCAGATTCATCTCCTGCGTTTCTTAATGTGTCTTTAATGTTTTCGATGCGCTCTTCAATAACTTGTCTTGGGCTGCCATTATAAAGCCATCCGGATTTTTTCTCAGCTGCCTCAAGCTGAGACAATTCTGTTCTGAGAGCTTCTGTGTGTGTTGCATCCATTTGCTGTGTTGGAAATTGGTCGTAGTTTACTCTGACAGATTCTTGAGCGGTTTGAGCTTCAGGAGCTTGTTCAGATCTTGCTACTGGATGTTCACCACCCGCAGCCCATTCGCCAAATCCTTCCATGGCACCATGTCTGCTCTTTGGAGCAACAACCGGCATTTCACGGACAAAGTTGGTTTGGTCTGCCGTGTCCGCAGGGGTAATAGCGTCCATTTCACGCGCGTGGGTTTCTGGAATTGGTGGTGGTTCGTCTGCAGCACCTTCACGTGCAGCTTTATTTGCTGCTTGATCACGTGCCGCACCCGCTTCTGCCATACGAGCCATCATGTCTGATGCGGATTCTAATCCGCCACGTTTCATTTTTACTTGACGTGTTGCTTCCATGGTTGCTGGTTCCGCGAAGCCTGCTTCCTCTTCATTGTCATCACCTGCACCAAAACGTGAATCGAGGAGACCTTCCTCTTCATCATCTGCGAGTGCTGGTTTTCTTTCTGGGACGTTTAGTCTTCCTGCTTCAAGATCTGCCTTAAATTCTTTTATGATGGCAAGACCTGCGGGAGAAACGGATTTACTCTTGAGAGCAGAAGCGACATACGTTGCAACGAGTTCTGGATTCTGACGGTTCATGGTTGCAAGGTCCATGTATAACTCTGTTGTTGCTCCAACAACCTTCATGTCGGGCTCAAGATTGATTTCGATTCCGGCTTCTTTCAATCGGTCGTTTTCTTGTTGTGCAGATTCAATTTGTCCTTTGACTTGGCCAAGATAGGCTTCTAGTTCTTTTCGGCTTGCGTCTATCTTTGCGTAATCTGAATCAACATTCGCTCCGCCTGCGGCTAATTTTTCAAGGGAGCGCATGGATTCTGTAACCTGACTGAGGGTGTATGTTGTGTCATCTGCAACTTTGCCCCAGTAACTCTTTTTTGCGCGTGAACGTGCGCGAGCTTTTCCGCGTTCTAAAAGTTGTTTTGCAACACCGTCATCCATGGCTTTTTGCGCGGCTGCTTCAATGGTTTGTAAATTTTGTACGCGCTCTAAGGTTGGCATGATGGCACGGTGGCGATCATACTCGTTGCGTGCGGTATTCCATGCGAGCTGGTCGTTTCCTTTATCTGCCTTTGACATGATACCTTCCAGTTCTTTTAATCGAGCTTGAACAGCGCCCACACCTTGTTCATAAACAGGTTCTGGGAGAATAGTTACAAATCCTTCCACCTGGTCTGCGCGAACTTGTTTTTCTGCTTCAGACGCATTTGGGTTTAAACGTTCTTGTAAGGCAGAGATCTGTTTTTCTGCCGCATAAATATCAGCCTGTGCGTCTTTGAAGGCTTGTTCGTCTCCGGATTTTTCTGCGGTTCGAGCTAATTCTGTTGCTTGGCGTTTTGTACTTTCAAGTTGAAGAAGACTTTGTTCTGTGGATGCTTGTCGTACTTCAGGGTGTTGTTCTAATTTTGAACGCAATAAAGTTCCCAACGCTTCATTTGGGTTCTTTTGGGACTTTAATGCTTCACTTACAAGTCCGAGAGGATTTGATTCAATGGCTCTTAACGATGCAGAACGCGCTTCTGCGGAAAGACTTGGCATGGTTCCTAAAATAGCTTTTGCCATGGCGTCGATACTTCCTGCGAGTTCGTTGAAGGATTTTGCGGCGTCTAATCGTGCGCTCGATTCTTTTGGATCTGCGGCGCGAAGACGTGTTTCACCATCTGCTCCAATGCGAGCGTATGTTTGTGTTGATTCAGATTGTCCAACAAAAATTTCTTCTCTTTTGGAACCATCAACGGCTTTCACTTCACGCATTTTTCCAATGTCATGACCAACATCTGTTTTTTCGACAATAAGATCCACGTCTTGTTCTTGGGTTTTTTCTGACTCAGATCCAAAAGCCATTTCTTCTGCTTCAGGATTTATTTGACGTGCCTCGGATTTTCTTGCCATACAAAAAATTTTAAGGATGTTTGAATTGAGATAAAAATAACACAAAAATGCGTTTTTGTCAATGAGACATTGACAAATTCTGATTTTATGATATCGTGTTTAGCCGACAAGCACAACGGCCAAGGAGTCCACAGTGTCATGAATCCCACGCAAACCACGAGTGAAGATCATGCAGGAAGCAAGGCGCGACCTGTGACAAGTTTGTTTGGAGCGGATTCACGGATTCGTTCGGAGTGCTTGAATGCATTTCCTGCGTCGCCGGAATTTGCGACGTATCTTGCAAAGCGCATTCTTGCGCTGAATGGATCGATCCTTGTCGCTCAACTGTTCATCAATCAATTCCGTATGTGTTTTCTGGATTCAACCATCGTGGTTTTACCGGAACACGTGATGCGACTTGGTGTAGATCAGAATCCGCATTGCGTGACGTCTGTGTTCACTGCCTTGCTCACGAACGAATTTCCCATCATACAGGCGCTCGCCCGACTCGAAATCAACCTGAAGGGTGATATCGAATCCGATGATGCGGTGCACTACACCCAACCAGAACATAAGGCGGTCGACCTTGATCAGCTCGTTCCTTTGCAACACCTCTTCATTTGCGCCTCCGCTATGCTCGTCGGGATCACCATCGATCCACGCGTGCTGGCCGCGTAATCTTCAAGGACTCATTGCGGGTCTTTTTTTCTTTGTCGAATCATTGACAAAAAAGGCCTTTTGCCATATGATCACTTCGCCAATTTCGGCACAGAGGTACGGTCACATGTCACAGCAAGCACAGCCCGGCAAGCAGTCGCCGGAAGACAAAGCCAAAGCGGCTCTGGATACTTTTCTCGACCATCCGTTCTGGAGGGAGCTTCCACGGGCGGTTTCGAAAGGGTTCGATCGTGTTGATCAGTTTTTCGAGAAAGGTGAGTTCGACGAAATCCTTGCCGGTGGCGAGGCTTGTGCAGAGCTCATTGCAAACGCGTCCCGTCACGTGATGGAGCGTGGACAGTTCGGCGAACCCGAGGCGGCGTTCCTTGCGGCGGCTCGCACGGAGTTCGGACAGAAAAAGAGTTTCCTCGCAACCACGATCAACTTCATGCAGGCTGTTGTCGGCTCTGTTGATCCGGATGACAAGAAGACTCCGAAGCAAGTGCAGGATCATTTGGATCTCATGCGCTTCATCTACATCGCCGCGCGCGACAAGCCGGAACTCCTGGAGCTGCTGAATGACAGCCGCTACAAGAATCTGGATCCGT
Organism: Candidatus Uhrbacteria bacterium; assembly: GCA_026395055.1. Taxonomy (GTDB): domain Bacteria; phylum Patescibacteriota; class Patescibacteriia; order UBA9934; family GWF2-40-263; genus XYB2-FULL-45-11. Next base: position 210,716 of record JAPLZK010000004.1, read on the forward strand.
CCGTGTGCAACAATCCGAACCTGGACAAGCTCCTCGATGAGCTCGTGAAGAATGGGTGTGTCCATGCGTTGCAGGTGGGCGCGGTCAAGGCCATGCTGTCTCCGCTTCGTCGGAGCTGGACGGAAGATCGGTGTGCGGCCGCGAGCAAGGCATTTGCCGAGCAGCGCTACCTCCGTGATCAGACCCAGGTTCAGGCGCGGCAGTTCGTCGAAAAGTCGAGTCTGGAATACCCGAAGGTCGCCACAAAGCTTCTGACGGTTGCGCACGGTCTCCGCGTTGCCTACACAGAAGGTGCGGTCCTGCGCTTCGAAACCATTTGCTACATGATGCTCAATGCCTGCAAGGGCGTCCACGCTTAAGACTCCTCACTCGAGGGTCTTTTTTTTATGAATCCCTTACCCCTTGCCCCTCGTCCCTTTTTCCAGTATTCTCGACTCGTTATGCAAGAATCTCAACCAAAATTTCACCTCATTACTTACGGCTGCCAGATGAACAAAAATGACTCGGAGCGCATGGAGACATTGCTTCATGGGTTAGGATTTGTTTCAACAGATGCTCCGGTAGAAGCAGATTTGATTTTGATCAACACGTGTTCTGTTCGACAACAAGCAGAGGATCGTGTGTTTGGAAAAGTGCACGAGTTCGAAGCATTGAAAGAAATAAATCCAAAGCTGATCCTCGGCATTACGGGCTGTATGGCTGGGCGTGATCGAGACGGCGTGATTCGCAAAAAGATTCCTGCGGTGGATTTGTATTTTCCTACGGCCGATATGGGGCAGTTACCACGCTGGATCGGTGAACTTCGCCCTGAGCTTGTAAACAGCACAGATCTTGTAGAAGATTATTTAAAGATTAAACCAGAGCGCAATTCGCTGCGCCAAGCATTTGTTTCTATCCAAACGGGATGCAATAAGTTTTGTACGTATTGCGTTGTCCCATTTGCAAGAGGTCTCGAGAAGAACCGGTCCGTAAAAGATATTCTCGAGGAGATTACAGATCTCGCTGCGCATGGATGTGTGGAAGTGACACTACTCGGACAAACCGTGAATAGTTATCTTGCACCGGACGTTGAGAATTTCTCAGAAGGGAATCCGTATCAAAATCATTTTGCAAAACTTCTTTGGGAAGTAAACCAGATTCCGGAAATTAAACGATTGCATTTCACGGCTCCACATCCGCTCCACATGACAGACGAGGTGATTGATGCAATGACACTGCCGGCACACGTGAACTTTATTCATCTTCCTGTGCAGGCGGGTGATAATGAAGTGCTCAGACGTATGAATCGTCGGTACACAATCGAACAGTTTAATGACGTCGTATCTCGATTGCGCGCAAAAATTCCAAACCTCGCGATCGGAACAGATATCATTGTCGGATTTTCCGGCGAATCTCCAGAACAATTCCAAAAGACCGTCGACATGTATCGCGATCTTAAATTCGATATCGGTTATAATGCGCGTTATAGTGAACGCTCAGGCACCGCAGCAAAGCGTGCGTTTAAAGACGATGTGACGCAAGAAGAAAAGAAACGTCGATGGAATGAATTACAGGCTGTGATGGAACACGTTGTCCATGAAAAAAACCAACAATATGTCGACGAGGTTGTAAGTGTGCTTGTCGAAAGACACGAGGCACCAAAGATTACAGATGAGATGCTCGCGATGCCAGAAAAGATTCAAGAGCTTCTCGCGGCACAACCCGGAATGTGTTTTGGAAATTCGCGTGAGATGAAGCTTGTAACGTTTGCAGGAGGAAAAGAATTGGTTGGGGAGATTGTGGATGTTAAAATAACAAAAGCAGAAACTTGGATTCTCGAAGGACAACAAACATGAAACCCAAACTTATCGCCATCGTTGGTCCAACTGCGAGCGGGAAAACCGCGCTTGGGATTGAGATTGCTAAATTGATTGGTGGAGAAGTGATTTCGGTTGATTCTCGCATGGTGTATCGAGGGATGAATGTTGGAACGGCGAAACCAGAGGGGGAGTGGAAGACGGAGGAAATTCAGATTGGCGGGCGAATTGATCAGTTGTTTGGTGCGCGCAAAGAATTTTTTGTTGAGGATGTTCCGCATTGGGGAATTGATCTTGTTGAACCAGATCAAGAATATTCTGTGGCAACGTTTAAAACGTATGCGGAAAAAAAGATTGCGGAGATTGTGAAACGTAAACATATACCAATTCTCGTTGGGGGAACCGGATTGTGGCTTTCGGCCGTCATCGATAATCTTGATCTGTCTTCGACACCTTCTGATGAAAAACTGCGAGCCGAGCTTGAAGAAAAATCTTTGGGAGATTTATTTCATGAATTCAAAAAATTAGATCCGGTTGGTGCGGAACAAATTGATCGCGAGAACAAGCGTCGTGTTGTTCGTGCGCTCGAGGTGACGCTGCTCACGGGTAAACCCTTTTCGCAATTACAAACGCGCGGCATCTCGAAATACGATGTGTTGCAGATTGGTATCGCTGTTGATCGAGAAACACTGAATGAACGCATCAATGATCGTGTAGACGAGATGATTGCAAAAGAACTCGTGACAGAAGTAAGATCGTTGAAAGAGAAGTTTGGTTGCACAATCGAATCCATGACAGGAATTGGTTACCGACAAGTCTGTGAGTTTCTTGAAGGACGCTCTTCGCTCAAGGACGCAATCGAAGAAATAAAAAAAGATTCACGGCATTATGCCAAGCGTCAGATGACGTGGTTTAAACGCGATGAAAGAATTCAGTGGGTGAAAAATGCAAAAGAAGCCATTGGATTCGTAGAAACATTTTTGCAATAAAAAAACCTCACTTCACGTTCGCAACGTTTGTGAGGAGGAGATGGGTCTTGGTCTTCCGTAGATCATGGGTGCAACGTGAACATGGTCACGTCTGTCCGTTTCTTTTCCTCTGTACAAGGCATCGTTTGCACACGTAAAGAGTTGATTGAACATGTCGTCGACACCATGATCCGGTTTGATGTACGCACTTGCGACACCGATTGTAACTGTTTGGGTGATCTGTGTTCCGTTTGGCACAAAACACGGTGTTCTCTGCATGGCGCTGCGAATGCGTTCTCCAATCATTTTCCCGTTTCCAAGAATTTGATGGATATGCGGAAGGGTGGCGCCTGTTTGAGATCGTGCGGTATCACTGTATGGCTGATCACGATCTCGTTGTGCGTGATCTGGTGTTGGGTTATTTGCAACCGCGACGATAATGAATTCTTCGCCGCCCCAGCGCACAAGGATATCGCCCAAGCGAACGGATTGTTTCATGATGTTCGCAAACCACTGCAAGACCTGATCGCCCGCGGGGTTCCCTCCGTGTTTTTTGTTGACCTGACTAAAGTGATCAAGATCAAGCATGAGAACAGAGACAACACCATCGAATCGAATGGTTTTCAGTCGACCTAGCATTTGTTCGATGGAGACACGACCCGGTTGTTGTCGCAGAAGTTCTGTCAGGCCATCGAGCGTGGCTTGCTCGTGGATGGACATGAGGTAACTTCGACCAACGGTCGTTTGAAAGAACTCTTCGAAGATGGCTTGTTCTCGATCAGACGGAATCAGATCTGTGTGATCCGATGTCCCATCAGGGAATTGAACAATGATTTCTCCGCGTTGACCGTAGCGAATAGACAGCTTTGGTGGATCTTCCACGAGCACCTCCGAACGAGTGAATGGCCATATGGGGTTCATATGGACTCTGGATTAAACCAAAAAAATTGAATTTTGTCAACCGTAAAACCGCCTTTTGGGCGGTTTTACTTTTGTTTCTAGGATTTTAACTTCACAAGCAACATGTTTCTGCTGACTCCTGGATCTGCGGTTCCTTGGGTTTCTTTCATGACGAGTCCGACAAAGAAGGGGAGTAATTTTTCTTCTCCTGCTTGGTAACGGAGAACTTCTTCTTTGTGTCCTTCAAGGACGCGATCAACAACGTCTGCAAGTTCACCTGCATCTTGCATAGTACCGAGTTGCAAGTCTTCCATGAGATGTGTTGGAGATTTTCCGTCATCAAGCATGGCATTTAAGACTTTGAGTCCCGCGGTTCCGTTTAATTTTGTGGTTGCAATGAGTGTAATGAATTCCGCAAAATAGTTTGGAGTGATTTTACAGGTGCGGATATCAATTCCGCGTTCCATCATGAGTCCGCCAAGTTTTGAGAGAAGCCAACCAGAGACGAGGCGTGCCATTTTTGGTTTCTCTGTTTCCCAATCAAGGTCGCCTTCCGTTGTGCTTAACCATTCTTGGAGTTCTGAGAATGTGTGTTCCGCGTAGTCTGCAAGGGTGGGGTCATCACACATTTGCGCGGCGTCAGATGGTTTCAGTCCGTATTCTTCTGCAAAACGTGCACGACGTGCGGCTGGAAGTTCCGGCATGATGAGTTTGAGTTCCTCTGCGAGATCTGTGAGATTTAGTGGTGGGATGTCTGGTTCGGGGAAGTAACGGTAGTCTGCTGCGTCTTCTTTTGATCGTTGTGGCTCTGTGAATCCTTTGACGTCATTCCATCCGCGCGTTGTTGAAACAATAACGGGCGTGCCGTCTTCCCAAAGTTTTGTTTGACGTTTGATTTCAAACTCGAGAGCACGTTCCACGTGTCTGAAGGAGTTCATGTTTTTAACTTCTGTTTTTGGATTGAAGCGTGCGCCAACAATTTGTCCGTCCGCATCAATTTCGCGAAGGGAAATGTTTGCGTCGCAACGCATGTTTCCTTTTTCCATGTCTGCGTTTGAGATGTCGAGGTAACGCGCAATGCGTTGGAGTTCATGCAAAAACGCTTTTGCTTCTTTTGCATTTGTGAAGTCTGGTTCCGTTACAATCTCGATGAGAGGCGTTCCGCCGCGATTAAAATCCACAAGCGTTTTTCCTTCTACACCGTGCGTGTTTTTTGCTGCGTCTTCTTCAAGGTGGGCTCGTGTGATTCCAAAGCGTACGAATGATCGTTCGGAATCTGGAATTTCAACTTCTAGGTATCCATCTGAGGCGATCGGTAAATCGAACTGTGAAATCTGATACGCCTTTGGAAGGTCTGGATAAAAATAGTTTTTACGATCGAATTTTGAGTGCGAGGCGATTTTACAGTTGAGGGCAAGACCCATCATGGTGCCGAAGCGAATGGCCTGTTCATTTGGAACGGGGAGTGTTCCTGGATTTCCAAGACAAATAGCACACACGTTTGTGTTTGGAGACGCGCCAATGTCATGTGCGGGACACGCACAGAACATTTTGGATTTGGTTTTCAGCTGGAGGTGGATTTCAAGTCCAATCACGGGAATCAACATATGTTATGTTTCATTGCGAGGAGTCATTGACGAAGCGATCTTTTCGCCCGTTTCGGGACTGACGGTTTCCTGTTTAACCAAAGGGCCTCGCGTTTCTCTTAGATGTTTATACAGGAGCGTCATGTACGTTGCAAGCAGAGGGATTGCAACGATTTCTACGATGGATTGTAAGAGATCAAGCCAAGCAGGGAGTTGATTTTGTGCGGCAATTTTTACAGGATCTACTCCAGCTGCCGCGCCGGAAATGGAGATGATGAGCGCGACGATGACAGAATAAACAAATCCAATAAGGACAGGTCCTCCAACCAGACGATAAAGAACAGAGAAGAATCTTCCCTCAGAAAGTGATCGACTAAATTTAAGAGCTTCCATTCCGTGTTTACCATCCAGCACAGCAGACGTTTGGGCAAATGCAAACCAAATGATCGCAATGAATCCTGGAATGATGAGAAGGATAAAACCGAGAAGGACGAGCAGAATGTGCAAGAGGAGAACGCGTGCTGTGGGTTGTAAAAGCGTTTTGGAATATTTTTTAAGCCCCATGGCATCAAACGGTTGTTTTTCTACAAGGGCGTTTACAATCAAAATCAAAATGATTCCAGTCCAGAAGGTGATCATGAATTCTGCAACAGAACACAGAAGATCAAGTGTGACGACGATAGGATTTTGTTCTGGAAAAAAACTTAAAACAAAATAACCGGCAAATGGAAGAAGAAGCCACGCTGTGTAACCAATCATCAGCCAAAAATTTGAGCGATACAATTGTAGGCTTAGGAAAACAAGATCGAGCGGAGAACGAAGCGGTGTCTTATTCCTGCCTGCCGGCAGGCTAGGCGCTTTGTTCGGTGAGGCTTTGGTAAAGGAGAACATCAGATAAGAAAATAAGTGGATTGAGAAAAATCGCAAGGAGCATTGGGAGGATGGACGCAGTGAGTTCGCCTATGCGTTGTTGAACATCTAAGTTTAATCCTGTTGCGTTGATGATAAACGTGTTCAAAACAAGATTGATGAGAAGGATGATGAGAGCACCAAACAAGACGAAAACCAGTTTTGGCAAAACAATACGAGCAAGGACACTCCAGAATTTTCCTTCTGTAAGGGTTCGGCTCTTTTTAAGAGCCTCTTTGTTTTTTGCGCGATCCAAAATGGCTGCATAGGGCGCCATCATGTAATAAAGCGTCCATTTGGAAGTAAGAATTACGCTCACAATGAGTCCGATGATCAAAAGTCCATTTGCGACTCCAAGAATCCATGCGTTTTGCATCCAAAATCCGACAGCACCAAGAAGGAGGGAAGGACCGAGAGTGATCACTTGTGCAAGAAGGAGCGTGAGTCCAACAAGAGCGGTCACCGCAAGAGCTGGGAAATAACGTCTTTTGGTTTCTCTCATGACACTTGTAATACTCATTTGTTCACCGCGCAAAACAGATTTTGCTCCAATGGCGAGGGAAACGAAAACCCAGAAGCCTAAGAGGGGAGAAAGAATGATGTTCGTGAATCCGTATAAGATAACCCCCGTCACTTCATTAAAGGAAAAATTGGTATGATACGCAATAGCACCTGCATTTGGATAAAGCAGTGTTGCAACCGCATTCAGAATGGCAATAAGGATGAGCCAACCTGAGAGTTGTAAAAAGAACGGAAGAGAAGAGCGATATTTATTCCACGATTGGTCAATAAGATCGCCGATGGAAATGAGAGGTTTCATAGTACGAACATTATAGCAGGGGCGAGGGGTAAGGGGCTAGGCTTGCCTGCCGGCAGGCAGGGATTAGTGGCCGGTTGATCCAAAACCACCACGATCTGGTTTCTCGAGCATCTCAACAACGTTAAACGATGCTTTGATGATTGGCATGATCATGCCTTGTGCTAGACGATCTCCTTTTGTGACGGTTACGGGGGTGTTTGTGAAATTGATGAGTTGCAGGAGAATTTCGTCATTTGGCCCACAATAGTCTTCATCAACAATTCCAATACCTTGAACAACCGTAAGGCCGAACTTTTTTGGGAGGGATGAACGAGCCGCTACGACGAGAACGTGGTTTTGCGGTGTGCAGATAACCAAACCCGTTCGAAGCCGAACGATCTCGCCCGGCGCAATTGTTGCGTTTTCGATGGTTGAGAGATCAAACGCACATGAACCGGGTGTTTTGTATTCTGGCAAGATGCCGTCAGGATGACATAGAAAGATGTCCACAGGGATGTTCATATGCGCCTATTCTATCAAATTATGCCGATGGCAACATCCTCCTCAGTTTGATAGCATGGGGAAATATGAAAGCGTATCTTGACCTTGTGAATAAGATTCTGGACACAGGAATCGTGAAACCGACCCGTACGGGTACGGATACCGTTGCGATTGCTGGCGCCATGTTTGAACATGATATGCGGGACGGATTCCCCATGCTTACAACAAAGAAAGTTCCGTTGCGATTGCCGGCCATTGAACTCGAATTTTTTTTGAATGGAAAAACAGATAAGGCTTGGCTCCAAGAACGCAATAGTCATATTTGGGACGAATGGTGCGCGCCGCATATTGTTCCGTATGGCCACGATGCGGAGACAAAGGCTCGCATGCGCGAAGAGCGTGAACTTGGCCCCATCTACGGATTTCAATGGCGACACTTCGGTGCGGATTACGTCGATCATCAAACGGATTATTCCGGACAAGGTGTTGATCAAATTGCAAAGCTTGTTGAAACATTGAAACGAGATCCGCATGATCGACGCATGATTGTGAGTGCATGGAATCCGGCAGCGCTTCATCAGATGGCGTTACCTCCTTGCTATTACGGATTTCAGGTCACGGTTTTGAACGGACGAGTGAATGTGCTCTGGAGTCAGCGATCGGTTGATGTTGCACTCGGTTTGCCGTTCGACATTGTTGCACATGGACTTTTGCTGCATCTCCTCGCAAAGGAATCAGGACTGAAAGAAGGAAGGCTCGTCGGATTTTTGGGAGATGCGCATGTGTACACGAATCACATCGACGGACTAAGACAACAACTTTCTCGAGAGCCTGCGACATTACCACAGATTCGAACCGAGAATTTTACATCGATCTTTGATTGGAAACATACGGATACGACCGTCAAGGATTACAATCCGCATCCAAGTATTAAATTTGAGATTGCGATATGAAGGTTGAACTTATTGCGGCGATGTCGCTCAACGGCAAAATTGCCGCGTCATCCGACCAGTCTTCACTTGAGTGGACCTCCAAAGAGGACACCAAGTTTTTTGTTGAAAAAACAAAAGAGTGTCGTGTCATGATTATGGGTCGAAAAACATTCGACACAATCGGTCGTGCATTGAAAGATCGATTGATTGTTGTGATGACATGCGATCCTGAGAAACACGCGTTGATCGAAGGGGTTGAATATACGTGCGAGACGCCGCATCAGATTCTTAAGGATCTCGAATCACGAGGATATGCTTCGGTTGCGATTGCGGGTGGTGCGGGTGTTTACTCGATGTTCTTGAAAGAGAAGTTGGTTACGGATGTATTCCTCAGTATTGAACCGATTCTTTTTGGAAATGGAATTTCGCTTGCAGAATCGTTTGAAGATGTTAAGCTCAAGCTTGTTGAATCCAAACAGCTAGGAGAGCAAACCGTTCTCCTGCATTACGAGGTTGTATGATCGAATATCCTTATCTTCCACCAAATCGTGGATTCAAATTTGTTCCTTTGAATGATCCTCACATGATGGCCGCAGAAGTTGCTCGTCGCGAATGCGCGGGTGATTCTCTCTGGCCGATTGGAATTGTTCTTGTTCGCGATGGTGAAATTCTCGCGCGTGCGGGAAACGGATTTAATCGGGGAAGTTCCTCGAAGCACATTTGCCCTCGCGTTGTTCTCGAATGTTCAAGCGGAACCGGTTACGATCTGTGCAAACTTCACGACTCGATCGGTCACGCAGAACCCATGCTCATGCAAGTTGCGGTTGACCAGGGAATCGATCCAATGGGGTGCGATGTCTACATGTTCGGTCACTGGTGGTGTTGCGAGCCGTGCTGGAAAGCCATGATCGATGCGGGAGTGAAAGATGTTTATGTTCTCGACGATGCTCACGAGAGATTCTCTCGTGAGAATGTGTTTGCCGAGACATTAACTTCGAGTGTTCGTTCAATTTTTTTCTCGCATGCATTCGATCAAACAAACCTCGCGGAGATGAAAGAACTCATTGGCACACTTGATGCGATGTGCGTTGAGCTTGGGTGTTCGACTACCATTCCATTTCGAGATGGGCCTCTCGACGAACTCGCGCAAGAACACAACGAAGATGTGTTGTATCGATGGAGTGAACAACAGATTCCAATCTGTGACGTGCTCATCGCCGAAGTTTCCAATCCATCTCTTGGTGTTGGCGGTGAGATTGTTCTCGCCGAGAAGTTCGAGAAGCCTGTGATTCTTCTTTCAAAAAAGGGAATAAGGGTTTCTGAATTTGTGACGGGGAATCCGGCGGTGGTGTACCATGTCGAGTATGAATCGATTATGGATGCGGTGAAGCAAGTGAGAAATGTGTTGAAGCAATTGTAAACGAAAACGACCCATGCGGGGTCGTTTTTTTCTTATGTATGTTGTTGACAATTAGGAATGGTGATGATACATCAGGTTAATCATGAGCGGCAAAAATCGGAGGTGTGCCATGGCAAGTTCTGCAGATACATTGTGTCCCAAATGTCAGAAAGTCATGAAACTCGTCAAGGAAGATATTCATCTTGATCCCAGCTTTTGCCCGGAGATCACGCACGGATTCACGCTGAAGGAAACGCCAACTCTGAAATGCGATGATTGCGATCTGTGGTTTCACACTCCAGATGTTTACGAGAGGCTTTTGAAAGTCTCTTGCGATCCGGAGGATGTGCAAGCGATGTTGAAAATGCATGAGAACGAATTGCTGATTTTGTTCCGTCGTTTTCCGGAACCCGCAAAGACGAATCGTTGTCTAACGTGCGGCACAATCATACAAGAAGCAACGCCCTCTCTCTAACATCCGCACGTGGATGTTTTTTTATTTCAATATCTTCGCCTTCCTCAACACCTCCCTCGGCGTATCCTTATATGGATGCAGTTTCCCCAGCGCCTTCAATGCCTGTTCCTTCGTAATAAATCCAACCGTGACTTCGCGCGCGAGTCTCGTACTGTCCGGATGAAACCCAAGCAGGCGCTTTGCCATGCGCTCGGTGGATCGTGCAAACAGACAGGAGTTCGAATTCGATTCAATAAAATCTTCGCCGACGGGTGGTGTCCATCCAATTTTTTTCAACATCGCTTTTGTTTCTCGACTGGTTCGTTGTAACAGAAACGGAAGATGAAACACATACACAGCCGGTTTGTTTTTATACGGTTGTAATTTTCTGACACCTGAAACTTTATATTCTTTTCCCGATTGCGCCGCACTCAAGTTTGTCCACTCGTTGATTCCAAGAACGATCGCGCGTGCACCGCGTTTCAGTGTCTCGTCATAATATGCGCGAATCACCATGCGACGACAAAGCTGGCAGGTGCGCACGAAGATTGGTGAATGTTTACACTTCACGGAATAATGTTTGCGTCCTTCTGCGTACGCTTTTTGAAACGCAAGCTTTGTCTCGAGTGTGAAGGGTTTCTCGTAAAGTGCGACGGTCTTCTCGTACGAAGCGTGATCGATTGGTCGAATGTAAGAGCGAATGTCGATCTCCTCGTGCGGAGTCTCGAGTAGCTTCGCCATTTCTTTTGATCGCGGCATAGTCGTGCGTGGAAGATATCCAAGATTGAATGTGACGGCGAGGGGATTGAATCCCATTTGTTTGATCGAAAGCAATGTGGCTGTGCTGTCTTTGCCGCCCGAGAGTCCGACGAGAATGTCGTGGTCATTCGATCCGGTACCGATGAAGGATTCAAGAAACTCGAGTTCTTCTTGCAAATGTGTTGGGTCGAAATGTGTTTGATAGGTATCGCAAATATGACAGAGGCCATTTTTCATGAACCGAATTGCGGGATTGCGCGCGGTGTTCACACAGTGTGTACACATTTGGTTCCATTGCTTAATGGTGTCTTCAATGAGCTTGGCTGATCGATCTATACTCATTGTAGTTGTGTCGATTACAAGATTCGCGATCTTCTCAATTTGTTTTGTTTGATAAAGCACTTGTTCTTTTTTGAGTTCATCGACGGCTTGTTGTTTTGTATATCCGCGAGATTTCATTAAGCGACGAATGGCCGTTTGGTCGTCGACTTTGAGATAGACAACGAAGTCGTTATGCAATCGACAATACTTTGCGTTGTCGATTCCGCGCAATCCACTAAAGACAAGCGTGGGTTGTTTTGAGTTCTCGAGAAATAACTCATGCAGAGCGCGTGCAATAAAGTCCGCACCATATTTCAATCGCAAGCGATCAAACATGTTCATGGCGTCTTCGCGAGATGCAAATGATTTGCGTTTCGAGAGTTGTCTCAGTTGTTCGATTAGCGTTTCCTCGTTCGGTAATTTCTTAACATGCGCAGCGATGGGGAATACGACCGCAGTCGAGGCTTCGATCACGCGCGCATGTAATCGCTCGGCAATGTTTTGTGCGAGTGTGGATTTTCCACTTCCAGGTTGTCCGAAGAGGGCGATGCGAATCATAAGTAGTTTTTAAGATATCATGAATGAAAAAAGAAAACGACCCAAAGCGGGTCGTTTTTTTTACAGTTTATATTTATTTTTCATTTCCCCAAGCGTTCCTTTAACAAGGTGTTGTCTCTCCTCATCCTTATCGAGCTTGTACGCCCCTGAATCAATGTTCGTATACTTTGCAGCACTCACGCCGTGGAGGTTTGCTTCTTCGATCGACAGCGACGACGCGAGTTCTTCGAAAATCACCTGACACACACGTTCACCTGGGTACACACGAATAACTTGGTTGCCCGCTTCGTTTTTCATGGGAAAAATCAGATGGCCTTTGTAGCCGTTGTCGATAATTCCGGAGAGGGAGAGATCAATCCCTCTTCGATTGGTCGATGTACGAGGAAACAGAATCGCCATCAGGTTTGGCGCATTGATCTCGACTGATTCAAGTGAAGTACCGATCACGAATTCGTTTGGGAGGAGCTCAAAAAATTGTCCGGGTTTCAAAATAACTTCTTCGAACTGTTCGCGATGACGTTCAACATCATCGATAGAAATGTTAATGGCGCGTCGACCCGATTCATCAATCACCCAGTTTTTGGGAATCAGAAATTTATAGCCAAGTCGAAGATCAATGGCATGTGGTTGTAATTGGAATGCATCAATCTCGGGATCAAAGGTGATTTCATGTTTCTCGATAGCAACCAGAATTTCGTGTTTTGTTAATACAGACATAAATCAGAGAATAGACGAGGTCTTTAGACCCCATATGTAGACAAAGGGTATCCTGGCGGTCATAAAAAGAAAAGAGCATCCGAGTGGATGCTAGCTGGGGACAGAATCTTCTGCTTTGGGTTTTGGAACACAACGACGTTCGAGATGCTTCAGGCGTTCTGTTGCGAGATAGGCTTCTCGACGCGCTTTGAGATCGCGCAATACTTCGGGAATGATATCGCGAATATGTATGGGGCCACGACCACGTTCCGATTTATCCGCCATGAGACTCCTGTGGTTCCCCCGCCTTCACAAGGAGGGGGTTAGGGGGTGGTCAGTAGTTCTGAGATGAGTGCTACGGCGTTTGCTTGCGACTCTTCCAGTGTTTTGCTTGTATCTAATGTGTGAATCTTTGTTCCGTGTGACTCGAACAGCTCGCGAAACCAAGGTTCGCGATAACGTGCGTCTACACGACGCGCGAGTTCAACGTCCGCAAACACACCTGCTGCGCCTTGAGATGCAGGACGCAATCGAATGCGATCCACAACGCGTTCAACAGGTGTTGAAGTCAGAATGAGGTGATGAGGTGCGTGTTCAAGAGCGAGTTTGTTTCCCGGAAGATTCAAAATCTGCTCGAGTGACAAGCTGTATGGCTGGATTGGCTGATAAATGATCGACGTTGAAACGCCACGATCTTGCACGACGGTCTTACCCGCCTTGAGAGCGGGAAGAATCAATCGGAGATACATGATTTGGCGATCAAGGGCGAATGCGTGTGCGAGCTCTTCACCCCCATACGGATGTTCCGTTTGCGACATTTCCTCTCGGAGTGCTGCACCAATCCATTGTCGAGTAGGTTCAAACACAAAGTACACATCGAAATCCGCGATCTCTGCGAAGGTTGGTGGACGTTCACCTTTCCAGTCTTGTAAACGGAAACAGCGCAAGCCTTTGGCTTGTAGCGTGTTGAACATTGCTTGAATGACGGTGGTTTTGCCACTGCCAACAATGCCGTCGATGAGAATGAAGTTGCCGGTGTTCATCAGCATAGGCCTTGTGTGCATGACGCACGACAAAAGTGTACAAAACAAAAAACATCCGCGCAAGGCGGATGTTTTTTGTTTTTATGCTTGAATTTTGATGCTTGGTCCTACAGACGATGCAATCACCGCATGGCGAATGAAAATCCCTTTTGAAGAGGATGGTTTCATTTTGCGGATTGTGTCGATAAGGACGAGCAAGTTTTCTTTGAGTTGTTGTTCTGTGAATGAAGCGCGACCAAAGATTTGGTGAACGTTTCCTGTTGGATCGTTCTTAAAGCTTTGCTTTCCCGCTTTTTGTTCTGCGATCATTTTTGTAACGTTTTGGCTCACGGTATCTGTCTTTGGGTTTGGCATCATTCCGCGAGGCCCAAGGATACGAGCGAGTTTTGCAATCTTTGGCATCATAGCCGGTGTTGCAACCGCGACGTCAAAATCCAATTTTCCAGATGCGGCGATTTCGTTGACGAGTTCTTCTCCTCCAACGATGTCTGCACCCGCAGCTTTTGCTTCTGCTTCTTTTTCTGCTTCAACGAAGGCGATCACTTTCTTTGACTTTCCAACTCCGTGTGGAAGGGAAATCGTTCCGCGAATTTGTTGATCAGACTTTGAAGCGTCGATTCCGAGCTTTACGTGAAGTTCTACAGATTCGTCGTACTTTGCGGTTGCAGTCTTTTTGATGAGGCTAACCGCTTCGTCGAGTGTGTAGGACTTTGATTTTTCAATAAGGCTTTTTGCCGCTTCGAATCGTTTGCTGTTTGGCATAATAGTTTGTGTGGTACAAGCGATCGTGAACGATCTCCCACGAGGGGTTAAATAAATCCGAAATGAGGAAAATCCGAAATCCGAAAACGTTTTTCTGGTTTTCGAATTTCGTCATTCGATATTCGATTTTTTTGTTACTTTACATCCACACCCATTTGGCGGCATGTTCCTTCAATGATTTTCATTGCAGCCTCAACGTCTGTTGTGTTCAAGTCAGGCATCTTTTTGATGGCGACTTCCTTCAACTGAGCACGGGTAATGGTTGCGACTTTGTCTGTGAGTGGCTTTCCAGATCCAGACTTGATGCCCGCAATCTTTTTGATGAGTTCTGAAGCAGGAGCAATTTTTGTGATGAAGGTAAACGAACGATCATCATAAACGTTGATCACAACTGGAACGACTTCACCGCGACGGTCTTGTGTTGCGTCATTGAATTGTTTGACGAATTCTCCGATAGGCAACCCGTGTTGACCGAGCGCTGGACCGACTGGGGGAGCTGGTGTTGCTGCGCCTCCTTGGATTTGCAACTTCACTTGGGTTACGAGTTTCTTTGCCATAGTATTGTTTTTACTGGATTCCCGAGATCATCGAGCGACCAGACTATGAATTAGTGGCGGAATAATAGCCTAAACCTTCTTAACTTGCAAGAAATCGAGCTCAACCGGGGTTTCGCGACCAAAGAGGGAAACGAGAACCTTGATTTTGCCGCGTTCTGCGTCAATTTCGCTTGCTTTTCCTTCTTGTCCCTTAAATGGGCCATCCGTGATTTGAACCGTAGAACCAACTTCGATATCAAGCTTGAGTTCTGGCTCGGCAACGCCCATACGCTTCTGAAGCGCATCAATTTCTTCTTGTTGGATTGGGGTAGGGGTTGTTCCGGTTCCAATGAATCCGGTCACGTTTGGGGTGTTTCGCACCACGTACCAAGAGTCGTCAGATACGATCATCTCGACAAGCACATATCCAGGAAAGATCTTTTCTTCTGTGGTTTTACGTTTTCCGTTTTTGATTTTTACTTTTAATTCTTTTGGAACAAGAACGTGAAAGATTTTGTCTGTCATGTCCATGGTCTCAATACGTTGGTTCAAGTTTTGAGCCACGTTTTCTTCGTATCCAGAGTATGTATGGATGGCGTACCATCGACGACCCTGGTTTGCTATTTGCTTTGCCATAAAAAAAGAACGTTAAATTATTTTTTAAGTGCAACAAGTTTTTGAACTCCGAGGGCAAGCACCCAGTCGAGTCCGGCAAAGAAAAAGGCGAGGACAACACAAAGGGTAATCACGATCAGTGAGTACTTAAATGTGTCTTGCTTGGAAGGCCAGGTGATTTTACGAACCTCTTCTGCGGATTCGCGGAAGTATTGTAAAAGCCAAGTTACGGGGTTTTTCTTGGTGTGTACGTGTGCATCAGACATATTTTGGGTTTTTTAAAATGGCCTCGAAGGGCCATTGATGAGAAGACTATACAGACTCTTCTGGGTTTCGTCAAATCAAAACACCCGAGGAGTCTCGGGTGTTTATTTCTAGATATCAAGGTTCTTTACGGTCTTCGCGTGTGTCTGAATGAATCGTTTTCGTGGGGCAACGTCTGCACCCATCAAAATGTCGAATATTTCATCTGCACGCTTTCCGTCTTCCACGGTCACGAGTTTCATGACGCGTGTTTTTGGATCCATGGTTGTCTCCCACAACTGGTCTGGGTTCATTTCTCCCAAACCCTTGTAGCGCTGGATGTTCACCCTGACTCCACCGACTTCCACTTGTTCTGTTTCGGATTCTTCTGCACCAACTTCGACCGCGAGTGTTTCTGTGACTTCCTCTTCCTCTTCTTCCTCAACGGCCTTTCCTCCTTTGCTTGCGCGAGCTGCTTTTGCTTTTCCACTTTCTGCAATCAACTCTTTTACAAGAAGATCTTTTTCTTCGTCGGAGAAGGCGTAGCGGAAATTCTTTCCGATGTTTACGCGGTAAAGGGGAGGTTGTGCAATGTAAATGTGGCCGGCGTGAATGAGTTCTGCAAAATGACGATAGAACAATGTGAGAATGAGTGTGCGAATGTGAGCGCCGTCCACGTCCGCGTCTGTCATGATGATGATGCGGTGGTAACGCAACTCTTTAATGTCGAACCCTTCTCCAATGTTTGTTCCAAGGGCGATGATCAAGGATTTGATTTCGTTGTTCGCGAGCATTTTGTCTAAACGTGCACGCTCGACGTTCAAGATCTTTCCCTTGAGAGGCAAAATGGCTTGTGTCTCGCGATCACGTCCTTGTTTTGCACTTCCACCAGCGGAATCTCCCTCAACGATGTAAAGCTCAGAGATGCTTGGGTCTTTGCTTGAACAGTCGGCGAGTTTTCCTGGAAGCGAGAGTCCGTCGAACGCTCCTTTGCGCAAAACCGTTTCACGAGCTGCACGCGCAGCTCGACGTGCTTGTGCAGCAAGGAGACATTTACCAATGATGCCTTCTGCATCTCGTGGGTGTTCTTCAAGAAAAATGCGGAATGATTCACCAAAGACCGATTCAACAGCTGTTCGAGCTTCTGGGTTACCAAGTTTTGCCTTGGTTTGACCTTCGAACTGCGGATCTTTGATTTTTACAGAGATGACGGCGGTTAATCCTTCACGCACATCTTCGCCTGTAAGGTTTTGATCTTTTTCTTTTAAGTATCCTTTGTTGCGTGCGTAGGTGTTGAGCTCTCGGGTGAGAACCGTTCGAAATCCGACCAAGTGCGTTCCACCTTCTGGGTTTGTGATGTTGTTTGCAAAACAGTGAACGGATTCATGGTATTCATCTGTGTATTGCAGTGCAACCTCAACATCCATGTCGGCTTCTGCGTTGAACTTTGAAACATAAAACACATTTGCGTTCTTTGTTTCTTTTCCGCGGTTGATATGACGAACGTACGAAGCGACTCCACCTTCAAAATAGAATCCGTAGCGATGTTTGACTTCCGGAACGCGCTCGTCTGAAATGGTGAGCTTAATGCCTTTTGTGAGATACGCTTGGCGACGTAAGTGTTCAATAATGGTGTCGAAATCAAAATCGACCGTTTCAAAAATGGTTTTGTCTGGTTGAAAGGTGATGGTTGTTCCGGTACCAGATGCTTTTCCCATGGCTTTGACCTTTCCTTGTGGAATTCCACGCTTAAATTCTTGCATCCAGAGTTGGCCATCGCGCTTTACTTCCGCCTTCAAATAGTCGGAAAGGGCATTCACAACAGACGCACCGACTCCGTGGAGTCCGCCGGAGACTTTGTATCCACCTCCGCCGAATTTTCCTCCGGCGTGGAGTTTTGTGAGAACGAGTTCAAGGGTAGAGATTTTGTATTGTGGATGCATGTCTACCGGAATTCCACGCCCTTTGTCTGTGACAGAGATCATGTTTCCTGGAAGCAAGTGCAAATCAATCTCGGTTCCGAATCCTGCCATGGACTCGTCAAACGAGTTATCCATGATTTCCCAGATCAAATGGTGAAGTCCTGTGGGGCCCGTAGACCCAATATACATTCCCGGGCGTTTGCGAACGGGCTCGAGACCTTCCAAAACTTGGATTTGCCCAGCGCCATATTCTGCCGCCTTCGGTTTCTTTTCATCTTTCGTAGCCATAAAAAACAGAGTCAATCAGGTGAGTTGATGGGAAAAGGATAACATGTTTTGGAAAGAGGGGGAATACGCGTTATACTGTATGCACTATGCCAGACTCAAACAACAACATTCTTTTACAAGAAGAAAAACAAGACTCCAAATTGTATCGTCGAACGCTGTGGTGGGTTGAGCATCGCGAACAGTTGGGAAAAATTGGAATCATCCTTCTGATTATTTTAGATGCATGTCTTGTGTTGTTTGTTGCATGGAGTTTGGTGGATGCCTTTTTGATTAGTTCAGGAAGTGAACAACGATCCGTTGTTGATTCTGTTGCGTTGAATCAAGATGACCTGCATGCATACACGGCCGCTCGTGCAGCAACACCACTTGCTGTTTCAGATGTACAGGTTTTTGGTTCAACAAATAACAAATACGATTTTTATACACAACTTGAAAATCCAAATGCAGACTGGTGGGCAGAGTTTGATTATCAATTTGTGTTTGATGGGGGATCTACGGTAGTAAAACAAGGATTTATTTTGCCGGGAAGCAAAAAGCCTGTTGCGGAACTCGCGTTTTCTTCTACGGCAGGAATCGTAAATGTACAATTTCAATTTCAGAAAATTTCTTGGCACAGACTTGATCACCATGTTATTTCTGATTATACAAAGTGGTCACAGGATCGTTTGGGTCTAGAAATTTTAAACCCAACCGTTGTGCAAGACGCTACCGGACCGTTTCGGACAACGTTTACCGTTCGTAATCACACGGCTTACAGTTATTACAATCCAACGTTTTATCTGTTATTAAAACGTGGATCTGCTGTGATCGCGGTAAATAAAACCACCATGCAATCGCTTGCTCCAGGAGAAGTACAGGATGTTGTTGTGAACTGGTTTGGTTCTGTCCCTTCTGCAAGTCAGGTTGATATTATCCCAGACTTGAATTTATTCGATCCAATGCTTTATAAGCCACTTGTTGGCTCACCAACCATTGATACAAGATCTCTTCCTTAGGGTTTATGTTTTCTATCGCACGAACGGTTCGGGAATTGGCAGCACGTTTGCGATCTATGGATTGGGTCCTCTTTTTTTCCGTGCTCGTTTTATTGTTTCTTGGGATGGCTGCCATTTACTCGGTGGATTTATCTCGAGACGCAACCGACCTTACGAACGTGAAAAAACAATGTTTTGCATTATTGCTCGCGTGCATCATTGCTCTGTTTGTAAGCTATTCGAATTATCAATTTCTAGAACATTATCGCGTCTGGATGTATGTTGCGGGAATTATTTTATTGATTGGCGTTTTGTTTTTGGGGCACACGATTCGCGGAGCGCGTGGTTGGTACGTGGTCGGTTCGTTTAGTTTTCAGCCGGTTGAGTTTATGAAAGCGGCAACAATTGTGATGCTTGCGAGTTATTTCAGTCGACGCGCGCGCAGATATTTTGGGTGGAAAGAATTTTTTGAAAGTTTCGCCATCGTTTTTTTTCCTGTGATTGTCGTCATGTTTCAACCGGACTTTGGTTCCGCGGTGGTGCTTATGGGAATTTGGTTTATCCTTGCGCTGTTTGCCGGAATGCCTATGAAGACACTGTTCATGTTGATTCTGAGTGGAATTGTTTTGTTCACGATCGCTTGGTTTGGATTGTTCGCACCATATCAAAAAGCGCGTATTGCAACATTCGTGAATCCAACAGCGGATCCACTCGGTCAAGGCTATAACGTAGCGCAAGCCGTGATTGCAATTGGTGCGGGTGGTTGGTTTGGTCGTGGACTTGGGTTTGGAACGCAGAGTCAATTGAAATTTTTGCCAGAAAGTCAGACGGACTTTATTTTTGCGGTGATTGCCGAAGAGCTTGGATTTTTTGGAGTGACTCTTTTGCTGGGTGCTTTCTCGTTGTTGTTTCTGCGTGTCTCGAGGCTGGTTCGACTTTCTCGTGATAACTTCACAACCTATCTCTTGCTCGGAATTGTTGCTCTCATGTTCCTCCAAGTACTCATCAATATGGGAATGAACCTTGGTGTTTTTCCTGTGACGGGTATTGGTTTACCGTTTGTGAGTTATGGAGGGAGTTCTCTTATCTTATTTTTGTTTTATATAGGCATCATTCAAAGTATTGCGATTCGAACCGTTCGTGTGACGTATCAGTCCTTTTAATTTGAATTGATGAGAAAACATGATATTGTTGAGCCATAAATGGTTGCGCTTTCTTTTCTATGTCTACTCCAAATAAAACAGATAAAACAACTCAGGGTTTGCGCCTTGTTTCGTATTGTCCCGTTTGTGAAATTCGCTCCAAATCCATGAACGCTCGCACGCTAGCAGCGCAGGGCGAAACAAAACTCATGCACATCCAGTGTCACAAATGCCAAAACGCGTTTCTCGCGCTCGTGCTCGTAAATCAGGTTGGGGCAAGTTCCGTCGGGCTCCTCACGGATCTTGCGTATGATGATGTTGTTCGTTTTCGCTCGCACGCGGATGTAAGTGTAAATGATGTGATTGGTATTCATGAGCAGTTGGAACAAGGGTTGTTTCCTGTCACATTTGAGAAACCTCGAAAAACGGCTGTGAAGAAGGTGTTGGTAAAGAAAGCACGAAAAAAACTTGGAAAATAAAAATCCCCACGGAAACGAAATCCAGTGGGGATTTTTGTTTGCGTGAGGGGAGAGGGAGAATCACTTCTTTTTTTGAGAAGCGAGGCAGCAGCCGGTGGTGCGGATTTTTGGAATCTTGCACTGCGTTTCACTTTCCGGCGTTTCGAGCGCGCAGAAGTAGTGTTGGCACGTATCGGCCACATGTGCGAAGGTTTCGCCTTTGTCGCCTTGCAAGAATTCGATGACGTGGTAGCCCTTGAGACGACTCACATCGGAGCCACTGGTCACCACTTGCGTTTGGCCTTGATAGGTCCATTCGCAGGTGTAGTCCGCATGGGCTGGAGCAACACATCGTTCGACCGCGTGGGTTTCATGGCGAACTTCGTTGTTCGTCATGGGCGTGGTCTGGACGTTGTTCGAAGTGGTCGACGAGCAGCCGAAGCCGAGAATGGCCACAAGGGCGAAAAAGATTGATCGAACCATGAAGGAACCTCCAATTGCCAAGTGATACGCTATTTCACCGAGAACTCCTCGGCGGACAGTGCATCATTCACTCCAAATTAGCAGGGTTGACTTTTTTTCGCAGATTCCGCACAATACGGCCATATTTCATTAGAAGAGGCTATAGAAGCGTTAGAGGCAGTAAAGGCAATAAAGGCCGAACGGAAACGTGAAAGAAAATACGTTTTTAGAAGCCTTTATCGCATTTATCGCCTTTATAGCCTTCCACCCGCCCATAATTTTCCCCTATGTCCACATTTACCCTCGCGGCAGATAACCGAACACTCGTTGGTCGCAAAACCCTCAAGCTTCGTGAAGCAGGCAAAGTTCCTGCCGTTGTTTACGGTTCTGGAACAGAACCAAAAATGATCACGGTTGATCGCAATCAATTCGTAAAGACTTACAAAGATGCTGGTGAAAGTACCATCGTCGAGCTCGCTGTAAACGGCGGAAGCCCACTTCACGTTTTGATCCAAGACTTTCAATTGGATCCATTGCGTGACGAAGTTACCCACATCGATTTCCGCTCTGTCGACATGACAAAGGAAATTGAAGCAGAAGTGGAACTCGAGTTCGTTGGAGAATCAATGGCCGTGAAAGCTCTTGGAGGAACATTCGTTCCATCAAAAGATTCTGTATTGGTTCGTTGTTTGCCTGCAAAACTTGTTCGTAAGCTTACAATCGACATTTCCATTCTTAAATCGTTTGATGACGTGATCCGTATCTCAGACATCGCGATTCCGGAAGGAATGACCATTGAAGACGATGCAAACACAACACTTGCAGCGGTACAAGCTCCACGTTCTGAGGCAGAAATGGCTGACTTGGATAAAGTTCTTGAACTGGATGTCACCGCCGTTGAAGTAGAAAAGAAAGCAAAAGAAGATGCAGATGCTGCGGCAGCTGCAGAAGCAAAAAAATAATCGTTTAACATGTATGGGGGAGAACATGTTTCAAAAATTAAAACACAAGTACGCTCACGCACGTGCGAGCCAGAAAAAAATCTGGCTCCTGACTTGCGTCGGGATCGTACTTGTGTTTTTGATTGTGATGACTGCGTTGTTTGTTGTTCGATCACACAACAAACCAACATCGAGTGTCTCGTCTGTGCCAGAGTCGGGTGCCACACAAGTTCGCGACCCTCTTACAGGCATGTTTGTTGATCAGGTGCATGCGAACCAACAAGTGTATGGCGTCATGATCGATGAACATGTGGACGCTCGTCCACAAAGCGGAATCGACCAGGCATTCTTGGTTATCGAAGCGCCGGTCGAAGCGGGGATTCCACGCCTGCTCGCCTTTTTCTCACAAGACGAAAAGGTTGATAAGATCGGACCAATCCGATCTGCTCGCCCTTACTATGTTGATTGGGCTCTTGAGTTTGGTGCGCTTTACACACACGTTGGTGGTTCAAACGAAGCACTCGACAAAATCACAACTGGGGCCACGTTTGACTTGAATCAATTTTGGCATGATCCGCAATTTTGGCGATCGACAGATCGAGATGCACCACATAACGTCTATACTTCGACCGATCGACTTGGGGCTTACGTGAAAGCAAAACAGGATGCCGGTCGACCAGCGCCACTTTATGGTGTGTGGAAATTTAAAACGACAAAACCTGAAGAGGTTTTTCCATCACGATTTACCATTAGCTATACAAATCCAGATTATGTGTTTTCTTGGGGGTACGATGTTGCACAAAAAACATATGTTCGATTGTTTGATGACCAGATCATGAAAACAAAAGAGGGAAATGAAATTCATGCCGATAATGTGGCGGTCGTTATCACAGATGTTGCGGTGATTGATACGTATGGCAGAAAATCCGTTCGCACAACAGGGCAGGGGACAGCATATGTCTTTCAGGATGGAACAAAGACAGAAGCGATTTGGAAAAAACCCACCGCATCTGAACGCCTGAGATTTTTTAACAAGGATGGAACAGAAATGGAAATGAATCCAGGCCACACCTGGATTGAGGTGATCGGAGATGAATCGCAATTGAATCATCTTGAGCCATAAGAAAACCGTCACTCAAATGCGAGTGACGGTTTTATATTTCTGCGATTACAATGCGGTCATTTTTTTGCAGGTCTTTTTCTGTTCGTGTAACAGCTTCTGGAAAATAATGTTTAATGAGCTTCACAGACCGATCTGTTTGATCGGGATCGATTTCGATGAAGACGAATATATTTCTAGGCAGAATCTCCCGATGTTTTTTAAATTGTCGAAATAAGTCCCAGTAGGCATCTAGGCCATCCACACCCGCCACAAGCGCGCGTACGGGTTCAAAACGGACATCTGGATCAAGGATATCCATTTGTGCTGTGGTGAGATAGGGGAGGTTTGCGCAGACGATGAGGTCTTTGAATGGATAGACAGATGAAATATTTGGATTGCCGGATGCACGGATGGTTTGAAAGAGATTGATGAGTGGTTCAAGAAGTGAGCCGTGTTGAAAGTCAATGTGCTCTTCGACCTCGAATGTTTGTGCGTTTCGTTTTGCGGTGATTAACGCGGATTGGTCGATATCAACTGCAAGGACGGGGGTTTGAGTTTCTGCAGCAAGCGTTACAGCGATCGCTCCAGATCCTGTTCCGATATCCACAAAGAGTGTTTTATCTCGGTCACATGTCGAGAATACATCGAGTGCTTGTTCAATCATGACTTCTGTTGCAGGGCGAGGAATCAAGACGGAGGGATCCACAAAGAAGTCACGGCCGTAGAATCCTTTTTTGTTTATAAGGTATGCAACAGGTTCGTGTTTGAGTCGACGGTCCACCAGAATGAAGAACTTTTCTTCTTGATGTGGCTTGAGGTCATCTGCAATGTGTCCAAACAGCCATGATTTTGGGACCTCTAAAACAGACGCGAGCAAGAGTTCTGCGTCCAGCATGGGAGATTCGATCCCTACTTTCTTTAACTTATTGTTGGCCCATTGAAGCGCCTCAAGGATTGTCATGCGTTCTACAGTATGGTATTTTCGGAATTTTTACAAAAAGAAAGAGACCCGCAAGGAGTCTCGAGAAGAGAGGGGTGAAAAAGATTCCTGCGAATCCGAAGGGTTCCTGTTTTGGCGAGGTGTTGTCTTGATCGACTGAATGTTTTTTGAGGACGTCCAGTTGGTGACCGAGATGTTGACTTCGTTACTAGCAGAGAACCCTTCGGAACGCAACTTGATGTCATTGTTCTTTTGAGGGAACGGCACCAAGAAAGTGGTTAGACGAGCAAGCTCATCGTTTTGTTTTAGCGAGTTTTCAGGTTCGCTTTAACAGAGTTCGCACGATCGCGGTTCAAGTCTTGCGACTTTGGCTTGAGCATTCCATATCTTGCGACTGGGTTTTGCTTGGCGTGAACGTTGAAAGGGAACTGTTCCACTTTGGATACGATGGTAATTTTGAACATTCGTTCGGCGACAGTACTTGACCGTCATCTACGAATTGAGCTTGCACTCTGTCCAATTTCTCACCGGGTCACCAAGCTGTAGCTGGTTCAAGTTGGTCCGGAGACCTATACGTACGCTTTCGCACACGTAGACTGGGAGTTGTCTCTCCCGATTCGTTGACCGAAGTCATTGAATCACTTGTTTGGTCATTGAAGACCCATGCAACGAGCGAGCTCGCTTGCACGTGAGAGTAATCTCTCAAGATTCGCACGACCGAAGCCGTTTGAATCGCCAGGCGTTTGTTCTTGCGAACGTCAGCTGAAGGTTTTGAAATAATATACGAATAAAATACGAGCGTCAAATGGTATCTGTGGATAACTCATCGTCTAATCTAAATTAACATAAAATAAATCACTCGAATGATCGAGTGATTTATTTTATCCGCGCAATTTTTTAAGAAATATTTTTTGTTTTTACGAACTCGAGTTCTTCCGGAGTTCCAATTGGATACCATTCATCTGTCAGAACGACATCGATGGGATTTTTTTCGGATCTGGTGGCGAGTGTTTGGGGTAAACCGTATTCTTCATGGACACTCCCTTCAATTTTGACGGGCTCAATCTCAAAATATGTTTGATCGAGCACATATGCACCGCAAACACGATAGCTTTTTGAGCTTGTTGACTCGACGAGACCAATAAATTTTCCATTTGCGTCGAGTTTCCCGCCGTTCATGAGATGCATCTCGGTCGGACAGAGCATGATCGAGGTGTTGTGAATCAACATCTCGTCGAGAGCCTCTTGAGAATACAAATCATCACCGTTCACGACAAGGAATCGATCGTGCAATCGATTACGGAGCAATATCATTGCTCCGCCTGTGCCGTCGAGCGGGTCTTGTGTGACATATCGAACAGGAATGTTTCGATATTCATTGCCTATCTTCGCTTTAATTTGATCGCCTAAATAATTCACGACAATAAAAATCTCATCGATTGCTCTTGGAAGCGCGTCGAGTGTGTGTTCAATCAGAGTTTTGTCTCCAATCGGAATAAGTGCTTTTGGCGTTGTGAGTGTGAATGGTCTGAGACGTGTTCCAAGACCAGCCGCAAGAATAACGGCCTGCATATTAGTCTTCGTCTTCTTCATCTGTATCAGAAACAGGGGCTTCTCCAAGCAAAGAACGGATTTCTGCTTGCTTGAGATCCTCGACAAGGGTACCAAGTCCTCCGTTCATGATGCCTGGAATGTTGTGATAGTTTTTGTGGATGCGGTGATCTGTCACACGATCCTGTGGAAAATTGTAGGTGCGAATTTTTTCCGAACGATCTCCGGTTCCAATCATTCCACGACGAGATTCTTCGCGTTCTTTACGTTGACGTTCTTGTTCTTGTTCGTACAGACGCGCACGCATGATGGACATGGCACGCTCTTTGTTTTGTTTTTGGGAACGTTCGTCTTGGCAGTAAACAATAAGTCCGGTCGGAATGTGCATGATACGAATGGCAGAATACGTTGTGTTCACGCTCTGTCCACCCGCTCCGGTTGAAGTTGTTGCTTCAATTCGAAGATCTTTCAGGTCGATTTCAAAATCAACCTCTTCCAATTCTGGAAGAACGGCAACGGTTGCGGTTGAAGTATGGACGCGTCCTTGTTTTTCTGTTTCTGGTACGCGTTGAACACGATGAACTCCACTTTCAAACTTTAATTGGCTATAAACATTTTGGCCTTTCATCCCAAAAACAACTTCTTTAAATCCACCGATTTCGTTTCTACTTGCGGAAATGTGTTCAATTTTCCAGCGTTGTGTTTCTGCATACATGGTGTACATGCGCATAAGCTCTCCGGCAAAGATGGCAGATTCGTCTCCTCCTGCACCTGCACGAATTTCAACAATGACATCTTTTGCATCCATTGGATCTTGAGGAAGAAGGGCGACGAGAAGTTTTTTCTCAAGAATTGGCACGGATGCTTCCAATAATTCAACTTCTTCTTGCATGAACGCTTTCATGTCTGCGTCGTCTGATTCTTCAAGTGCGTGTTTTGCACTTTCCAGATTTTTGAGAGCTGCTTCAAACTCTGTTCCGATTCCCATCAATTCTTTCATGCGCGCATACGCACTTCCGACTTCTTTCATGAGTTTTGGGCTCGAAAGAACCTCGGTGTCCCCGAGTCTTGTTTCGAGTTTGTGAAATTCATCACGTTTAAGTTTGAATTGGGTGAGGAGATCCATAGGAGATATATTATCGAAGCAATAGTAACACAAAAGCGTCTTCCAGGAACGGAGAGACGCTTTGTGAATTCAAAAGCTAAATCTTTGTTTTTCCTGCAACACCAGATTTTTCTTCTTTCTCTTTTTTGATGGCTGCACGCTTTTCTTTTTTCACTTTCTTTCCCGTTGTGACTTTCTCAACCTTTTGTGAAGCGCGTTCTGTAAACTTTTCTACGCGACGAGCTGTGTCCATCATCTTTTGCTTACCTGTGTAGAATGGGTGACATGCTGCGCAGGATTCCACGGCAATCTCTTCTTTGGTAGATCCAATTTTATAAATGGCACCACAAGAACAGGTGATGGTCGCGGCTGGGAAATAATCTGGGTGAATTTCTTTTTTCATAGAGTGATGGGTACCCACAAGGGGCACCTCTGCAAATGTGGCGGACACTTGTATATGCCCGTAATTAGATGGCGGGAGTGTAGCAGGAGGGTGAGAAATGGTCAAGGAAAGGCCTGAAAAGCGTGAAAAGATAATAAAAAAACAGATCGATTCGATCTGTTAGGCGTAGGTATGCATGAGTTGTGCACCCAGGGTTTTGAGGTAATCCCGGCCATAGGGTCCGTTTTCGAGCTTGTCGAACAGGACTTGGGGCAGATCATTTGGCATACGTGTGGAGGCGATGCCAAGAGCAATTGAGGCAACGGAATCTGTATCACCTCCGAATTGGATGGCTCCTCGAAGCACTTCCGACAAGGTCGAACTGTGCGTAAGAAGATCGAAAACGGCGTGAACTGTGTTCGTTGCTGGGGATTTGACGGGGCCATGCCAACGACGATGAAGATTCATCTGATGCAACAAGATTGTGTTTGGCAGATGAATTTCCAGAAAATCCTGAAGACGATCAAAGGGATCGTCTCGGTAAAGGGCGAAGTGACTCATGAGAGCCACGGCTTGTGCGCTGAAGATTCCAATGGGGGTGTCGTGTGTCGTGCTTGCCTGAACGGTTGCAACTTCAAGGAGGGTTTTTGTGTCTTTGATGACACCGAGTGGAACGGCGCGCATGCACGCTCCATTCTTCTCTGAAGCCGGTTTGATCCGGTCCATGAATTCAATCCCCAATTTTGTCGTTTCAAGAAAAGCTTGGAATCCACGTGCATATCCATCGCGAACATTGCGATGAAAGACGCGTGTCCATGCATCCGCAAAATCGAGTTTGGTTGCGTGGAGTTGGCCGTATTCAGGTGTAGCGAGCACTTCCGCAACACCAATCGACATCTGTGTGTCGTCTGTGTACATCCCGGGCTTCAACTTGTGATGTGTTGGGTGTTGATAGTATCTGTCGAGACGAAGTGTGTTCGCAATCAGTTGCGCATATACGCGCGGATCGATGTATTCTGTTGCGGCTGCAACTGCGTCGCCGATTGCAATGAACAAAAGCATGTTATCGTTTCTGTGTTGCATTTCCGTCTCCAAATCCTCGAGGTTCTTGAGCGAGGACAGGGAATCATAGGGTTTTTGCGCGATATCGTCAAGGATTCCTTGACGATTGGGTTTGGTCATGCTAAAAACCTGCGTTGTCGATTGGTGACAACGTGTGAGGAAAGGTCATGTATCGTTTCGTCCTTTTGATTCTTTGCCTTGCATCATTGATTTCGTGCGAACGAGTAACTTCTTCGTTGCCGTGTGTTGCAGGTACACAAGAGACGGTTCCGGGTGTCTGTGATGATGGGCACGGCATTGCGTATTTCCTGTTTCAAGACACTTCAAGAGCGGTCTCGGATGAAGAAAATCTGCCGAAGCTGATTGCGTATCGCAGGGCCTGGCAGGACAAGTTTCCCAGTAAAGAAATTTTTTCCACGAACATCACGTCCTACGACCATCATGTGGATTCCTGCATCATCTGGTATCGCGAGCGACAGCACTGACGTCCGCACCTAACAATCTCTCCCGAGGTTGTTTTTTTGTTCCTCTCTTCGAGAACCTGAGGAATCCTCAGAGCCTCGAAGGCTGGTTTCTTTTGTCTTCCTTTGTTAATCTCTGTTTACGTATGTCCACTCCCATTTCTCAATTTTCTTACGAACTTCCGAAAGAGCTGATCGCACAACACTCTGTTGAGCCACGTGATTCTTCGAAGTTGATGTTGCTCGATCGAACTACGGGCGAGATTCAACACAAACATTTTTACGATATTGTCGATGAACTCGTCGCCGGGGATGTTTTGGTTTTCAATGACACAAAAGTTTTTCGCGCGCGCATGATGGGGACCTGTCGCGAACTGGACGTCGAGGCGTTTTTGTTGCGATGTGTCTCGAGTGCAACGCATTCTGTTTGGCAAGCATTACTCCGTCCCGGAAAGAAAATTTCCGTTGGTGATGTAATTGTGATCGATGATCTCGAGGTTGTTGTGCGAGAGAAACAGGAAGACGGCGTCGCGCTCCTTGAATTTCCCCTCGACGAAGCTTCTATCCTCTCATTTACCGATACGCACGGATCAATCCCTATTCCGCCATACGTTAACGAAGTGCCAGATGATGCAAATAAATATCAAACGGTTTACGCGCGAGAGGTTGGGTCTGTTGCCGCGCCAACAGCGGGATTTCATTTTACAAATGAGTTGCTCGAAAAAATAAAAGCAAAAGGAGTTGAGCTTGCATTCGTTACGCTGCATGTCGGCATCGGAACGTTTCGACCTGTGCAAACGGAGACAATCGAGGAGCACATCATGCACGCCGAGTTTGTTACGATTTCGAAAGAGACTTCGGAAACAATTCGTTTGGCAAAAGAAGAGGGGCGACGCGTGATTGCGGTTGGAACAACAACCGTGCGTAGTCTTGAAGGTGTGGCGTTATTGTTTGGCGGAAAACTTCCAGAAGAATTTTCTGGTGACGTGAATATGTTTATCAAGCCAGGATTTGAATTTAAAGTGATCGATGCGCTCATCACAAATTTTCATTTACCAAAGTCGACACTTCTTGTATTGGTTTCCGCATTCGCGGGTCGAGAATCTGTTTTGCATGCATACGAAGAAGCGGTTCGCGAGAAGTATCGATTCTTTTCGTTTGGGGACGCGATGTTTATCACGTAGCTCGCGAGCGACGTGATTTATTCGCAACAAATAAAAAAACAGAGCGTGTGCTCTGCAGAGTTACTTCATTTCCTCGCGTTTGATTTTATCGATGAGCGGCTCTTCTTCGATGCGAATCCGGAATCCATTTTCGATTTGAATATCACACGTGGTGTGATGTGGACGAACGACTTTTTCGAAGCGAACACTGCAGATTTTGAGACAGCCAAGCAGGTTTTCTGTTCCGGTGAGCGGGTTCCCTTTTATGGTGCGAAGAAGAGGATAGATCTCAATATGATCGAATCCACTCATCTGACTACCATCTGGTTTTTGGTCGGAGAGTTCCAAGAACCAAATTTTTCCAAACACGGTCAGAATCGGTTGTGGTAGTTTGATGATAGCAATGAGACGATCCGAGATTGTGGATTGAAAGAGATAGGGGCTGGCCGTCTCAAAAAGGCGACGCAGATGCTCAAACTCTTCATGCGAACCGCACTTGTAGCAGATATGATCTGCACGAACCAAGGGTTCAAGCGGTTGGATTGACGACCTGTTAAAGGCCTCTGTGAGCGGCAATGCACCTTCGTAAAATGCTTCTATGGTTGCAAACATGGATCCTCCCTCAAAAAGAACGAATGTATCTGCATCCTCACATAAAATAATGAGGATGTCGATCTTATGGTGTGATGAATTGCTCACATGTCTATTCTCCCGTATACTTTTTTAGCTAATTGTTAACAATAGAAACTATGTCTATCAAACTTTACGGTCCACGCGGCGGTTCTGCTCTTCGCCCACACTGGACATTGCATGAACTCGGAATCGCGTATGAAGCTGTTGCGGTTGATTTTAAAGCAGGGGAACATAAGTCTCCCGCATTTCTTGCGATGAATCCAGCGGGGCAAGTGCCTGTAATTGAAGTGGATGGATTTTATCTTGCGGAGTCTATTGCGATTGCGCAGTACCTTGCAGAAAAATTTAATCCAGCGCTTTTTGGAACGCCAGAACAAAAAGCAAAAGGATTACAATGGGCGCTTTGGATTATGTTGAATGTGCAAGCGGGAGGACTTTCTAAAATGGCCATGCCAAAATTTACGGGCGTTGCAGATGACGAAGGGGTTGAGGCGGGTCGTGCGCATGTTGCAAAGCATTTGCCAATTTTAGAAACGTATCTTGGTGCACATGAGTATCTTGCGGGAGATGTGTTTACCATTTCTGATATCGATGGTGTTGTGACATTTGGATACAACGCATGGGCAGGATTTGACATGACTCCATTTCCAAACGTTCTTGCTTGGATTGCGCGTTGTGAAGATCGTCCAGCGTTTAAGGCAGCGAAGGGGGAATAATATCGAAAGACGAATATCGAAATTCGAAAACGAACTTTAACCTATGTCGATCGCGCTCTCGATAAACAATTTAGAAAAAACATACGCGACCGGAACGAAAGCGTTGAAAGGTGTTTCGTTTAATGTCGAGGAAGGCGAACTGTTCGCCCTTCTTGGCGCAAACGGCGCGGGAAAGACAACACTCATCGGAATTCTCACGGGGCTCGTAAAGAAAACGGGTGGCACCGCGACGGTGTTTGGAATCGATCTCGACAAAGAACCGGAAAAAGTTCGAAGTATGATTGGGGTTGTTCCGCAGGAATTTAATTTTTCCATTTGGGAGAAAGTAATCGATATCGTTGTGGATGCCGCAGGGTATTATGGCATTCCAAAAAAGATTGCGACGCCGCGCGCAGAACAAATTTTAAAAGAACTTGGACTTTGGGAAAAACGCAATGCAACGTCTCGAACACTGTCTGGTGGAATGAAACGTCGTTTGCTTATTGCACGCGCTCTCGTTCATCAACCAAAGTTATTGCTTCTCGACGAGCCATCCGCAGGAGTAGATGTTGAGTTGCGTCGCGAGATGTGGTTGTTTGTTCAAAAATTAAACGCAGAGGGCACGACGATCATTCTGACAACGCACTATCTCGAGGAAGCTGAGCGCTTATGTAAGAACGTCGTACTTATCAAAGAAGGAGTGATTGCAGAGCAGGGAAATATTAAAGAGCTCATGGCAAAAACCGGCGCGCAATCGCTTGAAGATTTTTATTTGTCTGTAAACAAACGCGTATGACACGTGCCGATATCGTAGGAATCCAAACCATCACACGAAAAGAAACGCATCGAATCTTTCGTATTTGGATTCAGACCATTTTGCCGTCCGTCATGACGCAGACGCTCTACTTTATTATTTTTGGTGGACTCATTGGTTCACGTCTCGGCAATGTTGGTGGCACGAGCTACATTGCGTTTCTCGTCCCAGGACTCGTCATGATGTCCGCGATCACAAACTCGTTCTCAAACGTGGTGAGTTCGTTCTTTGGGGCAAAGTTTCAGAAGTCGATCGAGGAAATTCTCGTGTCTCCAATGAAACCATGGGCCATGCTCACAGGATATTTGAGTGGGGGAGTTGTGCGTGGAGTCGTTGTTGGGTTCGCGGTGTTTCTTGTGTCTGCATTCTTTACGCCAATGCACATTGCACATCCATTTTCGTTTTTCTATTTTCTTCTCATCACGTGCGTGATTTTTTCCGCCTTTGGATTCTTTAACGGAATGTTCGCAAAGAAGTTTGATGACGTCGGACTTATTCCAACGTTCGTTCTGACACCACTCACATATCTCGGTGGAGTTTTTTATAGCATCACGCTTCTTCCGCCTTTTTGGCGAACCGTGAGTTATGCAAACCCCATCGTCTACATGATCGATGGATTCCGTTATGGATTCTCTGACATCTCGAGTGCGCCTGTGCTTACAAACGCGATCATTCTGCTTCTTGTTGCGGCTGTTGCGATTGCAATTGATTTGCATTTGCTAAAGAAAGGATTCGGGTTGAGATCATAATTATATGCGCATCGCTATCATCACAGGCGGAGAAACGGGAGAACGTGAAGTCTCGATCAACTCCGCAAAAAATGTTGCGAGTGCAATTGGATTTGCAACACATGAAACGTTTGTGTTCCCGGAAGATCAATCGAAGTTTATCGAGAGCGCATCGACATTCGATCTTGTGATTCCCATGATCCACGGAAAAGGAGCGGAAGACGGTGCGGTTCAGCAATTATGCGAAGCGCTCGGTCTTCCGTTTTTGTTTTCGCCGATTGATGCGCATAAGATCGGTATCGATAAAGTTCTGACAAAAGAATTTGTTGATCGAGCGGGAATCAAAACCGCGAAACGCTTCTCGAGAAGTAGTGCGGTGTTTCCTGTTTTTGTGAAACCACGTTTCGGTGGTTCGTCCGTTCATACTTCGAGGATCGAGAGTGCGGATGCGCTCGAGATATTTCTCGAGAACGTATCCGAAGAGATGATGATTGAAGAAGCGGTGAGTGGTCGAGAGTTTACGGTCGGTGTTGTCGAACAGAATCCCGG
Organism: Candidatus Uhrbacteria bacterium; assembly: GCA_026395055.1. Lineage (GTDB taxonomy): Bacteria > Patescibacteriota > Patescibacteriia > UBA9934 > GWF2-40-263 > XYB2-FULL-45-11. The sequence continues at coordinate 243,865 of JAPLZK010000004.1, forward strand.
AGATCCAGAAGCTCTCCCTGTTGTTCAGATTGTGTCGCAGAACAAGTTCTTTGACTATGAAAGTAAATATAATGCCGATCATCTCGCAAGCGAGATTTGTCCGGCACGAATTGATCGGGCGCTTTCGAGACAGTTGCAAGATGCGGCGATCGCCGCACATACATTGATTGGCGCATCGCACATTTCTCGTTCAGATTTTATTGTGACCGATGCGGGAGAGATTTATTTTCTCGAGATCAACACGATTCCGGGGCTAACGAATTCGTCGCTTGTGCCAAAGATGTTGAACACAGCGAACATTTCTTTTCAGAGACTTCTCGAGAAATGGTGTCGTGATGCGTGTGCGACATAGACAATGTCTTGACTTGTTTCGTTTTGTGCGATAGGTTCTTCTGTTCATTCAAAGGCGTGGTGCCTGAGGAGGTGAACATGTTTGCCGTACGTTCTGCAATCGGATTCCTTGTGATCGTTTTTGGGTGGTACGAAATGGCGAAGTACTCCCATGCCGCGAACTATTGGGAGCACATTTATCCAATTCTGTTGCACCTGGTCTTCGGATTCGGAATTCTGCTCGCGGTCGGTACGCGGGTCAAGATGCCCAAGTGGTTCAATGCACTGTCTTGGATCTGCGGCTTGAGCACGGTCGTCTGGGGGTTCTTCTGCGCAAACAAGTTTTTTGATATCAACGAATCGCCCCATTATTTGGATGCATTCGGCATGTTGTTCATTTTGGTCACGGTTGGCTTGTTCTTTACGGCGGCTGACAAGGTCATTCAGACCATCAAAGAAAGCAACTGACACCTATCACCGATTTTCGGTGATTTTTTCTTTTAAAACCCATCTGTCCATTGACAAAAACCCATTTTTTTATTATATTCATATCTTGCTTTGTGCAGGTCGACGAATGTCGAAAGTGTTTCAACAGCCAACAATGTTCATCAAAAGCGAGGAATGTCATGGATTTCGTACAGATTCTTCAGCAAGTGCTTCCGGAACATGCCGGTAAGGTCAAGAATGTGAAAGGTCTCGAGGGTGTTACGCTCAAAAATGGTCAGTTCGTAATTATTTTTGGGGACAAGAGTCTTGTGACGCGTATGGGGATGCCGGTCACCGAAGGTGGTGTTCCGATCCAGACTCAGAGATATGAGTTTCAGCATGAGACAGGCAATTGCTCAAAAGAAGGAGTTCTGTTCGTCGCCGATTCGCCCATGGCCATTCAATGTGAGATCTATACCATGGGCTATGATGGGTCTCATCGAATCGTTGTGGCACATCGTTATTGCGATGATGTGTTGCAACACGAGTTTGATCCGCAATTCGAAACGAACGGCACGAAAGAATTTCATGGTTCGAGATGGGTTCGGTGGACTGAGATCATGCGAGCTCTTGATCTCAAATCATTCAAAACAATCGCAATTCACCACAATTTTTTGTCAGGCATGGCCCTTTTATGGAAAGAGGGAACGCTATGGGAAGAAGAGGTTTGGGATTACGAACACGAGCTCGTTCTTCAAGCTGGTGTTTCACAGTTTGGTCCAGAGGAGGGCTGGCTCTCCAATCTGCCACGCGAGAGTGATCCCCCAGAAGAAATCACAGAGTTTTTCGAACAACTTTGGGTTTTCGATGAAGAATTGGTTGTGCTCCAAGCGCTCACCCGATTCGGAGTCTCGGGTCCTTTGCCAATAGAACAAAAGGCGGCTTAAGGCCACTTCGCCCTTATCGATCTCTTCGATGAGGGCTTTTTTCATCCCAAAACCCAGAATTCTTGACGTATCCTCACAATTTCCTTATACTCCCGACATAATTTATAACATCAGATGGGTTAAACATTTACGGATCCTCCCCCAAGACTGGCTTGCGGGCCTGTGAATTGTCCATCGACGAACAAAAGGAATATGCCAAAAATGCCAAATTTGGTCGAAATGCTCCAAGCGGGAATGCATTACGGCCACGGTGCCTCACACTGGCACCCAAAAATGGGACCGTTTATTTACGCGGAAAAGAGCGGAATTCACATTATTGACCTTGAAAAAACACAAGTTCAATTGGAAGCTGCGCTTAATACTTTGAAGGAAATTGCATCTCGTGGGGGTGTTATTCTCTTTGTTGGAACAAAAGTTCAAGCAAAAGGAATCGTTCAAAAGTATGCGGAAGCGTGCGGAATGCCATTCGTAACAGAACGATGGTTAGGTGGAACCCTTACAAACTTTCAACAATTGAAAGAAACGTTGAAGCGTTTGAAAATGTTGAAAGATCAGCGTGAAAAGGGAGAACTCAAAAAATACACAAAGAAAGAACAATTGTTGCTTTCTCGTGAAATTGAAGAAATGGAAGTGAAGATTGGTGGAATCCAACACATCACAAAAGTTCCAGACGCGATTTTCGTCATCGACGTGCGTAACGAAAAGACGGCTGTGAAGGAAGCGCAAGTAACACACACAAAAGTAATTGCTGTGTGTGATACAAACGTCAATCCAAAAGGAGTAGACGCAATCATTCCAGCAAACGATGACGCGGTGAAGTCTATCGAACTCGTTTGTAAGCTTGCGTGTGAAGCGGTGAAAGAAGGAAAAGCAAACATGGCAAAAATTGTTGCAGACAAAGCTGCAGCAGACAAAGCATCCGTAAAGGAAGTTACAACAGAAGCGGGTGCTTAGTTTTTCGAACGAACAATCCAAATACTAAACACCAAGATTATGTCCATTACAGCGAGCCAAGTTGCCGAGCTTCGAGAAAAAACCGGAGCCGGACTCATGGATGCAAAACGCGCCCTTGAAGAAACAGGGGGAGACATGGAAAAAGCAGCTGAGGATCTTCGTAAGAAGGGAATCGCAAAGGCGGGAAAGAAATCTGATCGCGAAACACATGAAGGTCGTGTGCATGCGTACATTCACTCAAATGCAAAGCTTGGGGCAATGGTTCAAGTGCTTTGTGAAACAGATTTCGTTGCGCGTACAGAAGCGTTTATTGATTTGTGTAACGATATTGCCATTCACGTCAGTGCAATGGATCCAATGTATCTTACGCGTGCGGATGTTCCGGCTGACGTTGTTGCAAAGGAGCAAGAACTTACGCGTGGAGAACTTGCAGCACAAAACAAACCAGCAGACGTGATTGAAAAAATCATGGAAGGAAAGATGAATAAGTTTTTTGGAGAAAATGTTCTGATGGAACAAGCCTTCATTAAAGATGATTCAAAAACCGTGGAAGAATTTTTGAAGGAAAAGATGTCTGTTCTCGGTGAGAACATGCAAATCAAACATTTTGCACGATTTAGTTTCTAAAACGACCACCCCCAACCCCTCCTTGTAAAGGAGGGGAGAAAAACCCGGCTCACACAAGTGGCCGGGTTTTTGATTTTTTGTAAAAAATGTTAAACTATTCCGGACTTATCCACTGCTCCCCTAACGTTGGGGTGGGCGGCGAGATCTTTATTCTTCATTGATTTTTTTATGCTTCGAGTTGCTATTAACGGGTTTGGTCGTATTGGCCGCGTGGCTCTTCGTGCGGCTTATGAACGTAAGGATCTTGAAATCGTTGCCATTAATGACCTTACAGAGCCTGCAACGCTCGCACATTTGTTGAAGTATGATTCCACCTTTCGTGTTTGGGCGCATGATGTAAAGGCTGGAAAGGATCATCTTGTGATCGATGGTGTAAAAATTCCCGTGCTTACGGCAATGGATCCTGCAACCCTTCCCTGGAAAGATTTGAAGGTAGATGTGGTTATTGAATCCACGGGACGTTTCACAAAGAAGGAAGATGCAGGGAAGCACATTACTGCTGGAGCAAAGCGCGTTGTTATTTCGGCACCGTCTGAGGATGCACCAACGTACTTGATGGGCGTGAATCACAAACTTTGTAAAAAAACAGATACGGTTGTGAATAATGCGTCGTGTACCACAAACTCTGTTGGACCTGCTGTGCAAATCATGACAGAGACACTCGGAGTAAAGAAAGCCATGCTTACAACCATCCACTCCGTCACCATGGAACAGAATCTTGTGGATGGACTTCCACCAAAGATGCACCCTGACCTTCGTCGTGCTCGTTCTGCGCTTATCAACATCGTTCCAACTTCAACGGGTGCCGCAAAAGCAACGACAGAAGTTGTGACTTCGCTTAAGAATAAGTTTGATGGTATTGCAATTCGTGTTCCATCCATCGACGTTTCACTTACAGACTTCACCTTCGTCGTTGGAAAGAAGACCACAAAAGAAGAAGTAAACAAAATCTTTAAAGATGCGGCCAAGTCTCCTCGCTGGAAAGGAATCTTGGGAGTCACAGAAGAACCACTTGTTTCCACGGACTTTATTCAGACTCCATTTGGTTCCGTTGTTGATCTTCAAATGACACGCGTTGTTGATGGGGATCTGGTAAAAGTTCTTGCGTGGTATGACAACGAATGGGGATACACACAGCGTCTCCTCGACCTTGTTCAATACGTTGGAAAACTAAAATAGTTTTATGAAAACATCGTCGTTTGATCGTCTCGCCCACGCAACCGATGCGAAAGGATTTATTGTCTTTTGTATTTTGTTGCGTTTTGGTATGGCAATTTTGTTGATCTATGCCGCATGGGCCAAGATTACAACTCCAGATTGGAGTGCGGCAGGATACTTAAGGTTTGCAAGCGGTCCGTTTGCACATTGGTTTCAGTCCATGGCGGGAAATGCGATTGTTGATCATCTTGTGATGTATGGTGAACTCCTCATCGGACTTGCGTTTTTATTTGGGTGCTTTATAAAGCCTGCGGCATTTTTTAATATCATCCTTATGATGTTATTTTATGTTTCTGGATGGGTGATGAATACAGCACACGGTCCCGTGAATGATCATGTTATTTTCATGCTTGTTTCTGGATTGTTTTTATTTGGAGAATTTGGTCATTGGTACGGATTGGATTATTGGATCGCGCGAACAAAATTTGTTCAGTCCAAACCTTGGCTTTTGCAACTCTTTTAGATTCTGGATGTATGAAATTGCGCAAACTTAAATCAGACGCAGATTTGGCGGGGAAGCGCGTCTTGATTCGTATTGATGGAAATGTTCCCATCAAAAAAGGAAAAGCTGTGGACGGCCCACACGGACGCATTACGCGTTCTGCAGTTGATATTGATTGGTTGTCACAACGTGGAGCGAAAGTGATCGTTCTTTCTCATCTTGGACGACCAGATGGAAAGCGCGTTGCTTCATGTTCATTGAAGCCAATCGCGAAACGTCTGAGTGGACTGTTGAAATGTCGTATTACTCTAAGTAAAGACATTGTAGGTCCAAAAGTTGTGAAGCGCATTGAGAACATGAAAAACGGAGATGTGTTGCTTCTCGAAAATTTGCGATTCGATGCGCGCGAAGAATCGAACGCCCCTTCGTTTGCACAGGCGCTCGCTTCGCTTGGAGATATTTATGTGAATGATGCGTTTGCGGTTTCACATCGCGCGCACGCTTCTGTGGACGCGATTGTGTCCGATCTTCCATCTTACGCGGGACCATTGCTCGCAAACGAGATCACGGTGCTTTCAAAGCTTGATAAAGGAATGAAGCACCCGTTTGTTCTTGTAATGGGTGGACTCAAAATTGAAACAAAACTTCCCGTCATTGAACGTTTCCTTGGTTCCGCAGAAAAAATTCTGATCGGTGGTGCACTTGCAACAACGTTTCTTGTTGCGCAAGGATATGCCGTAGGAAAATCTGTGTATGATGTGGACGGAGTGAAAGAAGCAAAAGCACTCCTTGCAAAAGCAAAAGACAAACTTGTTTTACCGGTAGATGTAATTGTTTCAAGTTCCGTGCGAAAAGATGCACAGACACGTTGTGTGACCGTTGATAAGGTAAAGGCAAGCGATCGTATTGTAGATTTAGGAAAGAAAACCGTTGCGCATTTTGAAGATGAACTTGAACACGCAAAAACCGTTGTGTGGAATGGTCCTCTTGGCATGACAGAGATTCCAAAGTTTTGTTCTGGCACACTCGCGGTTGCAAAAGCGATTGCAGAACGTACGGGGTCGGCCACAACGATTGTTGGAGGAGGAGATACCGTTCCTGTTTTGGAAGCTGCACATCTTGCAGATAAATTCACGCTTCTTTCCACGGGTGGCGGAGCTCTTCTTGAATTTTTGGGAGGAAAGACACTGCCAGGATTAGAGGTGTTGGAATCTGAATAACTCTTTTTTTCTATGTCTGATAAAGAAACAAAAATTTCCTTGCATATTGAATTACTTGAACAAGCGCAGTCGCTCATGACCGCGGGTTTTGCGCTCGTTGCTGCCCTTGCGTGGAATACAGCCATTCAAGATCTTTTTAAACTTTTGTTTCCGGATCAGAGTTCTCTCATTGCAAAATTTCTGTACGCCCTGTTGATTACGCTTATCATGATTGTTGTGACACGACGTTTAGGAAAAACGATCTCTGCTTTGAAATCAAAAATTAAGTAACAATCCCCATTCCATTTTTTATGTCCTACAAAATCGAATCCATTCATGCGCACGAGATTCTTGATTCACGTGGAAATCCAACGGTAAATGTCACGGTGCTTCTTGAAGATGGAACAAGTGGATCCGCGTCTGTCCCAAGCGGGGCATCAACAGGAATTCATGAAGCGCTTGAATTGCGTGATGGAGACATGAAGCGTTATGGAGGACAGGGGGTGTTGAAGGCCGTAAAGAATGTAAATGGTCCTATTGCAAAGGTGCTGATTGGAATGGACGTTACGGATCAGCGCAAACTAGATGTAACCATGATTGCGCTTGACGGAACACCAAACAAATCGAAACTTGGAGCAAACGCGATTCTTGGTGTCTCGCTTGCGTGTGCACACGCAGCGGCACGTGCAAAGAAAATGCCGCTGTACGCATACCTTCGATTGGCATTCGATTTGCCCTACAAAAATTACCGCATGCCAATTCCAACCATGAACGTGTTGAATGGGGGGGCACACGCAGGATGGATTTTGGATTTTCAAGAGTTCATGATTGTTCCAACCCAAAAGAAATTCAAAGAACGTGTGCGTTGTGGGGCAGAAATTTTTCACGCCCTTGGCGGACTCTTGAAGAAAAAAGGCTTTTCAACATTGAAAGGAGATGAGGGTGGGTACGCAGTTCCATTTAAGAAGAACGAAGATGCCTTTGTGGCGATCATGCAAGCAATCAAACTTGCAGGGTACAAAGCAGGCAAAGAAGTTTTTCTTGCAATGGATCCAGCTGTCTCTGAACTTTTTGATAAAAAAACAAATCGTTACAAACTTCGTGTCGACAAGAAGTCGAATACTTCAAAAGACATGATTGCGATGTGGACAAAGTGGCTCAAGAAGTATCCAATCATTTCTCTTGAAGATGGATTGGATCAAGATGATTGGGCTGGATGGACAGAGATGACCAAGCAACTTGGAAAGAAAACTGTTCTTGTTGGCGATGACTTCTTTGTCACAAATTCAAAACGTCTCGCACAAGGAATCGAAAAGAAAGCGGCGAACGCAATTCTAATCAAGCTGAACCAAATTGGTTCCTTGTCCGAGACGATCGACACAATCTTGCTCGCGCAACAATACGGCTACAAAGTTTCCGTTTCACACCGCTCTGGAGAAACGGCAGACACAACGCTTGCGGATCTTGCGGTTGCGGTGAATGCGGACTATATCAAGACGGGATCCTTGTCGCGCTCTGAGAGGCTCGAAAAATATAATCGTGTGATGGAGATTGAAGAAGAGGTCTCGTAATGCTATGGATGTTGAACGCCGCGAAACCCCACAATCGTTTGAAGTCACGGAAGCATCTGTGCAAGACGCAGAACGTCTTGCACAGATTCAGGCCGAGTCTTGGATCGCAACGTATCCAAATGCGGAGATTCGTCTCACAGAAGAAGATGTGCGAAAAAAATTTGAGAATGCGGAAAAAAGAATTGCACGCTGGCGCGAACGTCTAGAGAAGCCAGCCGAACGTGCACAGGTGTTTGTCATTAAAGAGGGGAAGCGTGTGGTTGGTTATTGTGCGGTCGAGAAAGGCGAAACCGAAAATCATGTAGATGCGCTTTATCTTGATCCGTCGTTTCGCGGAAAGCATGCGGGTTCAACGGTTTTTCGCGAATCTCTTGCGTGGTTAGGCGAGAATAAACCGGTTGCTCTGGAGGTTGCTTCCTACAATGATCGTGCAATTGATTTTTATAAACGATTTGGATTCGAAGACATTGGTGATGGAGAACCTATTCTGGTCATCGACGATAAATTTTTGCCCATCACCAACATGTGTCGACCGTCAAAACAATAATTGTCTCTATGTCCGATCAAATAAAAAAACCAACCGTTCTCATGATTCTCGATGGGTTTGGTGTTGCGCCCGCGTCGGATGGAAATCCCATCATGAGTGCAAACATGCCGAATTTTAATAAGTATATTCGCATGTATCCAACTATGACCCTCAAAGCTTCCGGTGAGGAAGTTGGTTTGTCGTGGGGGGAAATGGGAAATTCGGAAGTGGGTCACCTCGCAATCGGTGCGGGTCGTGTTTACTATCAACTTTTTCCGCGCATCAACCGCGATATTTTGGCGGGAGATTTTTTTCAAAAAAAAGAATTACTTGATGCGGTAGATCACGTAAAAAAATTCAAAAGCAAATTGCATCTCATTGGCCAAATTAGTCCAGGAGGGATTCATGCCATGGACGAACACTGTTATGCACTTCTCGAATTTGCAAAGAAGCAAGGAATTTCGGATGTGTACGTTCAAGCGATCGTGGATGGTCGTGATACCATTTACAATGCGGGAATTGATTTCATTACAAATTTGCAAAACAAAATAAAAGAGATCGGCGTTGGAAAGATCGCGTCCATGAGTGGTCGTTATTTTGCGATGGATCGCGATAATCGCTGGGATCGTGTTGAGAAGGCATACAACGCAATGGTCCTCGGACAAGGTGAAATGGCAACCGATCCGATTGAAGCGCTGAAGGCTTCGTATCAAAAAGAGGTGTACGACGAGCAGTTCGTTCCAACGGTTATCGCCGAGAACGGGAAGCCTATCGCAACGGTTGGCGAAAATGATGCGGTCATCTTTTTCAATTTTCGTCCGGATCGCATGCGTGAACTGACAAAAGCATTTGTGATGCCAACGTTCGATTCGTTTGCGCGTACACATGTTGAAAATCTACTTGTTGTTACGATGGCCGAATACGAATCCGGCTTGCCTGTTGAGGTCGTGTATCCTCCTGAGAAAATCGAGCAGTGTCTTGCACAAGTTTTTTCTGAGAGAGGGATGACACAGTTGCATATTGCGGAAACAGAAAAGTATGCGCACGTTACGTTCTTTTTGAATGGAACGCGTGAAGAACCATTTCCCGGAGAGGACAGACAAATTGTTCCGTCTCCAAAAGTTGCGTCGTATGATCTTGCGCCTGAGATGAGTGCGCGTGAGGTGACGGATCGTGTGGTGAAAGCGATTCAGTCAAACGCGTATGACTTCATTGCCATGAACTTTGCGAATCCGGATATGGTTGCGCATACGGGGATTATTGATGCAACGCGTAAAGCGGTTGAGTGTATTGATGAATGTGTTGGGAAGATTGTAGACGCTGCGCTTTCCCGTGATGGATTTGTTTTTATGACGGCGGATCATGGAAATGCAGAGGAGTTGAAAAACTTGCGTACAGGAGAAATGGATAAAGAACACGCAACAAACCCGGTTCCATTTTTAATCATCGGAAAACCATTCGAAGGTCAACCAAGTATCGCGGGTGAAGTACCGGATGGAGATTTGTCTCTCATGTCGCCCGTTGGAATGCTCGCCGACGTTGCGCCAACCATTCTTGCTGTGCTCGGAATTCCACAACCAGAGTTGATGACAGGGCAGCCGCTCGTTTAACGTATGTCCGATATTGTCTCAACTCTAAAAATCCTGAAACGTCGTTTTCCAAATCCGGGTGCGATGGAACTTGGGAGTCCGTATCAGAATCTTGTGGGGGTAATGTTGTCGGCTCGGACGCGAGATGAGCAGGTGTTGAAACTCATGCCAGGTTTTTGGAACGCGTTTCCGACAGTCGAGAAACTCGCGAAGGCAACAACGACGCAGATTGAATCTAAGATCAATACGATTGGCATGTATCGCCAGAAGGCGAAGAATCTAAAAAAGATGGCAATAGATGTCGTTTCGAATTTTGGTGGAAAGATTCCTTCGACCATGGAAGACCTTGTGTCTCTCGCAGGGGTTGGTCGAAAGACGGCGAGTGTTGTGCTCGTATGTTCCTTCGATAAGACCGCGATCGCGGTGGATACACATGTCTTTCGTGTGACGAACCGACTTGGTTGGATCAAATCGAAGACCGTTGAAGATGCGGAGAAAAAGCTTCTCGAGATGGTTCCATCGAAGTATCATCAAACCGTGAATCGCGTATTCGTGAAACTTGGTCGATACATTTGTATTCGAAGTCCGCGTTGCTGGGCATGTCCCGTTCGAGAGCAATGCGCATTTAACAAAAAGAATTTGGTGGCGCCAAAGAATGCGAACGAAATTCTGGAAGACATGGATCGACGAGAAAAGATTCTTGAGACATTAAGAGAAAACGCTACATGAAAAATCTCGACAAACAGATTTCAAAATGGGTTTATGACCGAGCACATGTGTCGCCTGTTTTGACGCTCCTCGCAAAATTCGGAGCAACGTATGCGATTGGACTCATGGTTCTTGTCGCCATGTTGTTTCTGTGGCAATCATCTTACGCAAGTGCAAATCCAATGGATTCCATTCAGCCGTTTCTCACAACGATCGGTCTTTCATGGGTGATTACGCTTGCGCTACAGTTTATTGTTCGACGTCGTCGTCCATTTGAGTGTGCGATCTATGAAGCAAAGGTAAAGATGTTTTGTAAGACACCGTCGTTTCCCTCGGCGCATGCAACGATTACGTTTGCGACGGCTTCGTATTTCTTCAATCATTTTTTGTTTGGATATTTTGATCGTGCGTTTTTGTTTGCCGCAATCTTCTTTTTTCTTGTTGCGATCTGGGTTGCGCTTTCTCGTGTCGCGGTTGGGGTTCATTATGTTTCGGACATTCTTGTGGGGGCGTTGATTGGATTGCTTACACCCTGGTTGTTTGTTCTCTTGCTGGTTCTGAGTTGTACATTTACGACAAATTGTATTTAAAAACGCGTAGCCAATGCGTCATCTTTCGATTTCGCTTCGCTTCACGCAAGATGACACATACACTATGTCCACACCAAAAATTGTTACCGTCTCCGGCGGATTCGACCCCATTCACATTGGCCACGTCCGTATGATTCGCGAAGCGCGTGCGCTTGGCGACGAGCTTGTGGTGATTTTGAATAATGACAAGTGGCTCATGCGTAAGAAAGGATTTGTGTTTATGCCGGAGGAAGAGCGAAAAGAAATCATTGAAGCGCTTGAGGGGGTCTCGAGAGTTGTTCTTACGAAGCATGTCGAGAACGATGCGGATACGAGTGTCTGCGAGGCGCTTCGAGAAATTCATCCGGATATCTTTGCAAACGGCGGTGATCGATTTGCAGATAATATTCCGGAAGCTGTGCTCGCTCGTGAACTCAACATCGAATGTGTATTCGGTGTTGGGCGAGGAGGAAAGGTTCAGTCGAGTTCATGGTTGACGGCGAAGGATCGCGATACGAAGATCTGTTTTTGTGGATCTGGTCTCGCATATGGAGCTTGTCATGGAAATAAATAAAAACCTATGAAGAGAAAATTGTTTTTCGTGTTTGTTTTGTTTCTTGTGATCGTCGTTGTGATCGGCGGAAGTTTTGTGCACGATGTGTTTTTGATTTCGCCGAAGTCGGATGCGAAGCCGGTGGAGGTTGTTGTGACAGAAGGGGATTCTGTAAATGCTATTGATGTGCATTTAGAAAAAGCGGGTCTTGTATCACACCCTCTCTTCTTCAAATGGTTCGTCGAATTTACGCATACACAAACCAAGCTTCAGGCTGGAACGTTTTTTCTCACCCCTGGAACTTCGATCGCCTCATTGGTTCTCCTTTTATCAAACGTCCAAAATGCCGAAGTGCAAGTGACGATCCCTGAGGGATTCACAAACGATCAGATTAAAGCAAAACTCGTCGAAGCATTTTCCAAGTTCGATACAATAGAATGGGACAAACAAGCCAGCTCTCTCGAAGGATCTCTTTTTCCAGACACGTATCGGTTCGCGAAGAATGCGAGCGTAAAAGAGATTGTGGAGAAGATGCGTTCCACGCTTGATCGACGATTGGTGGAAAACAACATTGATTTCTTGAATTGCGACATGTATCAACCTTCCATGGGCTCTGTTAGTCCAACGCGATGTGATCTTCATGGCACGCTTGTCCTTGCATCTCTTATCGAGAAAGAAGTGCAGACACCAGAAGACATGAGACATGTTGCAGGAATATTTTTGAATCGTCTTGCGATCGGGATGCCGCTTCAGACGGACACGTCGAGCTATACGTATAAGAACAAAGGCCTGCCACCATCGCCAATCAATAATCCTGGGATGAATGCGATTCTTGCCGTGCTTCATCCAGCACAAACAAAAGATTTATATTTCATCACGCTTCCGAATCATACAACCGTTTACGCGCAAACGTTTGCAGAGCATATCAAAAATCAACAAACCTATTTGAAGTAAAGAAAAACCCTCGAGAGGTTCGAGGGGGAGGAGAGTCACGGCGTGAGTGACACAAGGGGGGAAGGTGGACGAAGAAGTTTTCTGAGAGCAATGGACTCGATGTTTCGAATCTCCTGTTGGTCTACGCCAAACTGTGTGGCGATTTCTGCGTGAGAATAAATGGCTTGCTCTCCGACGCCGAATCGCATGCGGATGACTTTTTCTTCCCGCGGGCTTAGACGTGCCAAGACCCTGCGCAAGGCTTCGATCGCACGATCGTTATACTCTGGCATGGTTTACCTCTTTTTCGTTCGTTTGTTGCGTCTTCTACAACAGAACCCCAGTTCACCAAAAAAAAGCCGTATCGTCAAGCAAACCATTGACAAACACGGCTTTTTTTGATACCTTCCGGCCACGACGTCCACAAAAACACAAGGAGGTGTTGTATGTCGAAAGTGGGAAATGTCCAAGGGGACAGGCAAGTTGTGTCCGAGCTCGATCTGCATAATCCGCAGTTCGAACGGCGGTCATTCGTTCTTCGGATGCGTGGGTCAAAGGAACAGGAACTCACCATGCGTTTGCAGGTGCTCGTTCCGCACTCGATGTATTTGGTTCTCGAAGATGGCTATGGCCTGAAGTCGGGGCAGGTGCTCGTGCGCAATTTGGAGATGATGCGTCGACTCGGTTGCGCAGATGCTCCCTATGACAAGCAGATGTTCGTGCGTTACGACAATTTATTTGATGCGTGTCGCGCAATGTCGCGGTTGAATCCGACTTACAAGGCGGAGGAGATTCCGACGATTGAAGCGTGGCAACGTGACCTCGATGGTCTCATGGAACTTACGTGGTCGCTCGAAGTGAAGGATGTTCAGGGGCAAAACGAGTACAAGACGCGTGCGTTTCAGGCTGTTGCGCCTCACGTAAACGTGGTCAACGTTCATAAGGTAGCGGCGCGCGAGCAGCATGGTCGCGCATCAAAGCTCGAGGATCGTTCTGGTCGATTCAATCCGCATCGGTTGCCGCTCATGTTGCTTTCTGTCGACGTCGCTCTTTGGAAGCGGATTCGCGAAGCGCGTGGTATCGGACACCGTATGGATTTCCGTGCGATGGTGCTCGAGTTGTACATTCATAAGCTCTCGGAGATGGTGGAGGTTACGCGACTCGATCTGGCTCAGAAGCTCCGCAAGAACGGAGTGTTCGGGTTCGGGCCGAATCGTACGCCGCGTAAGGTGAGTGAAGTTGCGAACCTGTTGTATGCGACGGAAAAGCATTTGCGTACGCTTACGGCACGTCCGTTCTCGCGTGTGTTTCGAAACGTGGCAAAGGATCTTTCGGAAGCAGCGTCGTTGATGGAAGATGGAGCCACGAATCGTGCGCCGTCGAAGACCGACGAAGCAAAGCTCTTGTATGTGCATCGCGCGTATCGTTCGCTCGTGCTTGTGCAGAAGCGCTATTTGATTCAGGAAGTCTTGACGACCGTTGCGGCGATTCATCACCGCAAGGAAGTCTTGTCCGATGAAGCGATCCAGGTCGCGAAGGATGTCATCGAAGCGTTCCTTGCGGATACCGCAAAGGATGAACCGTTCACGAATGAACCGTTCGAAAAGGATTTCCGTCGTCCAGTTTTGCCTCGCGTGCGTGAACATCTCGCAAAGGCTCTCGAGCACCTGAACCTTGTGCGCGCCGAACCGCTCGGTGAACATACCAAGCATGTGCGCACTGAGCTGAAGTCTGCCGTCGCTCCACTCTAGACACTCACGAATCTCTCATATGAGGTTCGTTTTTTATTATCCCCTCATGTCTTTTCCACCCCTCGTGCCTCTGTTACAATAGGCCTGTTATGAAAGAAATTATCCTCAAGGATTCGGTTGCATTCGACTCAAACATTGATTATCGCAAGGAATTGAATGAAGAACAGCTCGCGGTCGTGGAAAACGGCGACGGGGCGTGTTTGGTATTGGCCGGAGCAGGATCGGGCAAAACACGAACGATTACCTATCGTGTTGCCTACCTTCTCGAACGTGGCGTCTCACCGCAGAATATTTTGTTGTTGACGTTCACGAACAAAGCATCAAAAGAAATGCTCGCGCGCGTCGAGCAACTTCTCGGCTCCTATCCAAAAGGATTGTGGGGTGGAACGTTTCACTCGGTCGCGAATCGCATTCTTCGCATGTATGCGGACGCGATTGGCTTCACGCAAAACTTTACGATTCTCGATAGTGAAGATTCTGAGTCGCTCATCAAAACGATTTTAAAAGAATTGAATGTCGACACAAGTGAGCGCAGATTTCCATCTGCATCAAAACTCAACTCGATTCTAAGTTACGCACGCAATGCCGGTCGATCAGTGAAACAGATCGTCGAGGAAAAACATGAACACTTCTTCGATTTGATCCCAACCATTCAGCGTATCGGTGAAGTTTATGAATTGCGCAAACGACAAGCGGACGCCATGGACTTTGATGACTTGCTTATTCGTCTTCGCGATCTTCTTGTCCAGAATCCCGTTGTGCGCGATCGCCTTGCCACGCAGTTTGAATATGTTCTTGTGGATGAGTATCAGGATACGAACGTGCTTCAGGCACAACTGATCGCCATGCTCGCAAGCGTGCATAAAAATATTCTTGTCGTGGGTGACGATGCGCAGTCTATCTATTCGTTTCGTGCCGCCGAAATTAAAAATATTTTATCGTTTCCAGATCAGTATGGAAGTGCAAAGACGTTTAAGTTAGTAACAAACTATCGTTCCAGTCCGGAAATTCTCTCCATCGCAAACGAGTCTATTCACAATAATCGCAATCAATTTAAAAAAGATTTAACGGCTGTTCGAGAAAGTGCAGAAAAACCACAGCTTATTCCTGCAGCAAACGCACAACAAGAATCGCAATTTATTTCGCAGCAAATCATTACGTTGCGTGACGCAGGGACGCCTCTTCGCGAGATTGCTGTGCTTTTTCGCGCCGCCTTCCACTCGCAAGCATTGGAGTTCGAGCTGATGCGCAGAGATATTCCTTATGAATATCGTGGCGGACTCAAGTTTTTCGAGAGAGCACACGTGAAAGACATTGTGATGCATTTACGCCTCAAGGCGAACTTAAAAGATGAAGTAGCATGGATGCGGGTACTCGGATTGCAGACCGGTATCGGACTTGTGACCGCACAGAAGATGATTCAACAGATTCATGGATTTGAATCCCTCGAAGAACTTGTCGAACATCCCATTGGAAGCGGCGCACGCGCATCGGCCGGATGGAAAACGCTTTCGACAACATTAAAAAAATTTACAACGCAATCAACTCCCTCAGAGTTGATTCGTACGGTTGCATCGAGCGAGTATCGAGCTTATCTCGAAGCAGAATACCCAGACTTCAATGATCGTTGTGAAGATATTGAGCAGTTTGCGGTTTTCGCCGAGCAGTACAAAGATCTCACAACATTTTTGACGGATGTTTCACTCACGGCGGATTACGGAATCATGACAGAGGAAACACATGGCGATGAAGAGCGATTGATTCTCTCAACCATTCACCAGGCAAAAGGACTCGAGTGGGACGCGGTGTTCATTATGAGTCTTGTTGATGGAAAGTTTCCAAATGGACGTGCGCTTGAAGAACGAGACGGTCTTGAAGAAGAACGTCGTTTGTTCTATGTCGCAACAACCCGCGCAAGAAAATATCTTTACTACACGTACCCGCTCGTCTCTGGAACCGAATCACTTTTGTTCAACCAGCCATCGATGTTCCTTCAAGAACTTGATCCTGCTATGATGGAAGAGGTGAAATTAAAACGCGAGGTCGCAAAAACAACTTCGTGGAACACAACCGAATGGGATTCCTCCACCTGGGATTCGTCCGACAGTGATGATGGCCCCGCGATTGTTCTTGATGATTTGGGGGAAGAGGTAAAGAAGAAGGGAATAAAATCAAGCGGGAGTTTTTTGAGGGATGTCTAGAATGTAAAATAAAATGTATGGAACAGAATATTCGTGTTGGTGCCGGAGCCATTGTGATAAAAGACGGAAAGACTCTTCTTGCAAAACGGAAAGGTTCGCATGCGAGTGGTTCATGGGGATCGTTTGGTGGGCATGTGGATTTTGGTGAACATCCAACAGAAACGGTGAAACGAGAGGCAATGGAAGAATTAGGAATCGAAATTGGGAATTTTAAATTCATGACATGCATGAGTTTTGTGAAAGATGGAAAACAGTATTTGGATGTTTCGTTTGTTGCAGAGCATCTTTCCGGAGAACCAACCATCTGTGAACCAGATAAAATTGAAGAAATTGGTTGGTACGCGCTTGATGATTTGCCAACTCCACTGTTTGAACCTGTACGTATTGTTCTTGAGGCGATGAAAACAGGACAGACGTATTTTGAAGGCGCAGGTAACGAATAAATATGAACTACTCAGAACAATCCCTCATTGAGCATAAAAAATATCACGGTAAGCTTGAAATTACTTCGACGTTTCCTCTTGAAACGCGCGAGGATCTTTCGGTTGCATACACGCCAGGTGTTGCGGAACCATGCCGCGTGATCGCAAAAAATAAAGAGCTTGCGTACGATTACACCATTAAAGGCCGATCGGTTGCCGTCGTTACAGATGGATCTGCCGTACTCGGACTTGGCAACATTGGACCAGAAGCTGGATTGCCTGTGATGGAAGGCAAAGCGGTTTTGTTTAAGCGATTCGCAAACATCGATGCGTATCCAATTTGTCTTGCCACACAAAACGTGGACGAAATTGTTGCGACGGTGAAAAATATTGCGCCAGGATTTGGTGGAATTAATCTCGAGGACATATCGGCACCGAACTGTTTTGAGGTTGAACGAAGATTAATTGAAGAACTCGATATTCCCGTCATGCATGATGATCAGCATGGAACAGCTGTGGTTGTTCTTGCAGGATTATTGAACGCGCTCAAATTGGCCGATAAAAAAATTGAAGATGTCCATGCGGTTATTTCAGGAGCAGGCGCGGCAGGGATGGGAATTATTTCTCTTCTCATGGAGGTTGGATTGAAACGTATCGACATGATTGACTCGAAAGGAATGATTGCCGAAGGGCGTGAAGGAATGAATGTGTATAAAGATACGCTTGCGGCCAGAATCAATCCAGAAAAAAAGACAGGCTCGCTTGCGGATGCGCTCAAAGGTGCAGATATTTTTATTGGAGTCAGTCAACCAAACATTGTTTCGATCGAAATGATTCAATCCATGAATACAAAGCCCATTATGTTTGCGATGGCAAATCCGATTCCAGAAATTATGCCAGACCTTGCAAAAGAAGCCGGTGCATTCATTGTCGCAACGGGACGATCCGATTTTCCGAATCAGGTAAATAACGTTCTCGCGTTTCCTGGATTGTTTAAAGGGATGCTTGATGGTCGCATACGCAAATTTACTCCAGCGATGCGTATTGCGGCGGCTCGTGCGATTGCAGGAATGGTTCTTGAACCATCAACGGAGAAAATTTTACCAACACCATTTGAGCATGGAATTGCAGAAGCGGTTGCAAATGCTGTCCGATCATCTGTCTAGTCTATGAAATATCGTTCTTCGTACAAAGGGTTACAACAACGTCGTCCACCAGCTTTTGCTCGGTCTGCGAGTAAAATAAACATTCGGATGTTTGCGGTGGTTGCTGGATTTATCTTGTTGTTTGCGGGATCTTTGTTTCTTTTTCGTAATACGAAACACGAGAAGCCAGCAATGGTGTCGAATACGGTTTCGACAACAGATACTGCGATGGTGATTCCGGCAACACTTTCAAACCCAGACGCAACGCTGCTTGGATTGTCAACACATAAACCTGTCGGAACAGCAACGCGGGCAATTGTGAACGGGCTTTTTCATATGAACATGAGCGCGACGCTTCCGGGGATTGATCGTGCATCACAATTTTATCAAGCCTGGATCGTGCGACCTGTTCCGTATGACTATGTGTCGGCCGGTGAGATGGTAACAAACGATCTTGGATCGTTTGTTCTCGACTGGAATGGATCAAGTGACAAGGATTATTCTGGATATACGGATTTGGTTATTACACTTCAGGCTCGAGGGGGCGATATAGATCCTCAAATACATGTTGTGGAAGGGGAGTTTGGGAAATAATATTCTTATTTGAATGATATGTCAGAATTTCATGAAGGAATGTCTCTTGTTGAGCAGGCAAAAGATTGGTTGGCAATTGCGCAAGAGTTGGATGAACTTCAGAGAAAAGAAAATGATGGAAGAGGAGTCAGTTGTGTTAGAAATGCATTGACGTATTTGAAGATGGGAGAT
Source organism: Candidatus Uhrbacteria bacterium (assembly GCA_026395055.1). Lineage (GTDB taxonomy): Bacteria > Patescibacteriota > Patescibacteriia > UBA9934 > GWF2-40-263 > XYB2-FULL-45-11. The sequence continues at coordinate 262,741 of JAPLZK010000004.1, forward strand.
ATAGAATCTGCTCAAACCGTCTGTTCCACAGATTGGGATAAGATTCGGAACTATCCTGAACTTGCAAAAGCACTTGAGGAAAAATTAATGGGTAAAAAGATGGATGATTAATGTTGTTACAGTTCATGGTCGTAGGCTAATCCGCTCGCTCGTTCCTGAAATACAATTGGCAAAAGAGAAGCGCGTGTCCATGCGTCAGATCCGTAACGCGATTGAATTTTATCGAGTGCCGAAAGAACAGAAAGATGTTTCTGTTCTTTTTTAAATAAAGAGTTTGGAGCGGATGCGTGCGAGAGATGCGAGGTGCTGATACCAAGGAGGCGAACTGGTTTGCCTTTGTCGCGGACGATCTCGACCAAGCGCCAGGCGAGCTCGAATAACTGAAATCCATCTGCGGTGGCTTCTTGAAACACATGTTGCTTGCTGTTGCTTGAAAAATCACCATAACGAACACAGATGGAGACCGCATTTGCAACAAACCCGTCTCTGCGCATGCGCCACGCCACTTTTTCGCACATGCCAAGCAAATAGCGCTGCATAAGCACAGGATCGAATGTGTCTTTTGGGAGTGTATAGGAATGTCCGATAGATTTTGGATCTACTTCTTCTGAGGAAACTTCGAACGCTTCTCTACCATGCGCGGCTTCATGAAGCCAATAGCCGTATGAATCAAATTCGTCGACGAGTTCTTCTAAAGGGAACTCGCGAAGTTTTTTGAAATTCATGATGCCAAGATCGTTGAGTCGCGCGCCCATGCGTGAGCCGATGCCACAGAGGTCTGTCAGTTTTATGGAATCAAGCCTTGTGATTGCGTCTTCTTCTCGGGTGAGGGTGATTCCGTTTGGTTTCACAAGATCGCTTGAGAGTTTTGCGAGAAGCTTATTTGGCGCAAGTCCGATGGATGCGGTGATCCATTCCCCACACTCCTCTTTGAGACGTTCTCGCAGTCGTTGTGCGAGACATACGGCACCAAACCAGTCTTTGGCTTGGTCGGTAATGTCGAGAAACGACTCATCTACACTGAATTCTTGGACGAGTGGAGTAAATTCAAAAAATAATTTGTTGAACCTGTGTGTAATCTCCGAGTACTTTTCAGGATCACCTGTGATTAAAATGAGACTCGGACAAATCTTTTTTGCTTCCCAGGTGGACATGGCGGTTTTGACACCAAGTTTTTTTGCCTCAATGGATGCGGTTGCAACAATTGATCGTTCTGACCGTTTGCCCGTGATTCCGATTGGCTTCCCACGCAAAAACGGATTCGCTTGTTGTTCTACAGAAGCGAAGTAGCTATTCATGTCGATGTGGAGGATGATTTGAGACATGGATCGAAACACGCCCAAAAAGGGCGTGTTTATGTTTATGAGCTATAGACTTCGACTAGGTGCCACTCGAGGGTTTCGCTATCGAGTCTCAGTTTAAAATAATTCGCAATATCTGAGACAGAAAAGTAAAAGATTTTTTTCTGGCCTTCACGAGCGGTGTGAACAAGGTTCACGTTTTTGATGGAGTAGTTGCGATCGTTCCAGCGCATGTGGAGAGGGCGAACACGGCGATCTGCAAAGGTTGCGAGAACGTCTACGGAATCATGAAGAATGTTATGCATAAAATTTTTTGTTTAAGTTTTTAAAAATATGGCGTCGTAAGATTTTTTTCATGCGCCGACCACTCACCGCGGCAAAAATGGATAAACGTTTTTTTGGAGCAGGTTTATAACGACGTGCGATGGAAACATATGCGGGTTCACGATAGCCGAGGGCGTAAGTGGGCATAGGCGGGAGGGTTAGAAAGATTGGAAGAATTTTGAAAGAAAAGAGAGGCGGTTTAAACAGGTGAGAGAAAATTCAGCTCATCCGCAAGTTCTAGGATTCTTTTTTGAAGAATAGATTCAGGATCCTGGATGTCCAATGTCTGAAGAACATCACAGAGCCCAATAAAGATATTTGCGATCCGTCTTTCAATCTCTTCCGTGTCTTTGTTTCTGATATAAGCGGTGGAAAGTTTGGTTGTTGCTTCATAAAGACCAAGAATCGCATCTCGAACATCGCGTTTGCCTTCTTCTTGGATGAGGATCTGACCAATTTGTAGGTTGAGTTCATTTAATGACATAGCTCGCGAGGTTATGGATTAAAATTTTGGCAACAAAAAACAAGCAGAGGAAAAGTGGTCGAGAATCAGCTGTGACCCTTCGACAAGCTCAGGGTGTAATGCCTGCGGGCATTACACGGGCTGGAATTTTCGAATCACGGCACGAACGACTCCTTGAATAATACAGTCTTGAACGTAAATAGGATCCATGGTTTTGTTTGCGGGTTGTAAGCGAATGCGGGATGGTTCACGGTAAAATCGTTTGAGGGTTGCAAAGGCATTGTCGAGAAGAGCAACGACGACTTCGCCGTTGCGTGGAGATGGATTGCGCTCAATGACGACGAAGTCTCCGTCTAAAATTCCGTCTTCGATCATGGATTGGCCTTTGATTTTGAGAACGTAGGAGTTTGCACCGTCTAGGACAAAGCTTGCGGGGACGGCCATGGTTTCGTTGTCGTTGATGGCTTCTATAGGTTGTCCGGCGGCGATGAGTCCCATCATGGGCAAATTCACGACATCTGCGGAAAGTCGGAAGCCTCTGTGGATAGGTTCGGCTTGGGGGACGAGTTCAATGGATCTAGCTTCGCCTTCTTCTCCGATACGGATCATGCCTTTGTCTACAAGGCTTTGGATGTGTCCATGCACGGTTGCGGAAGAGGAGAGGCGAAAGTGTTCACCGATTTCCCGGTAGGACGGGGCGTATCCGCAGTCATCAAGGTGTTTTTTGATGAATGCGAGAACTTCGTTCTGCTTTTTTGTTAAGTTACTCATACGTGTGTGGGGAAGTATTCCCGTTTGCGAAATTTAATCGTTCGCGTTATGTTCGTATTCTAAACCGAACAAAAAGCGAACGCAAGAAGGTGTATGTGGATAAGTCTGAATCGATAAGAAAGAGTTGGAGATTGAGTCAAAATTTGTTACTCTGTGCGCACTTATGAAAAAGACCGTTGAATCAACTCTGCAAGGTCAGTCAGATAAAGTCTGTGATCAAATCGCAGACGCTATTGTAGATGAATACCTTCGTCGTGATCCTGAAGCGCGTGTAGATGTAAACGTGATGGGTTCTCACGGGATGGTTATGATTGGCGGAGAAGTAACATCCACAGCAGATTTTGATGTTGGGGCTATTGCAAAAAAGGTTTATACCGAAATTGGATATACCGATGAAATAGAAGTCTTCACAAATATTGAAGAACAATCCCCAGAAATGAAACGTGCACTGCATGGATCACAAGATACGGTTGTCATAAACGGATACGCCACACATGAGACACGAGAGCGTCTCCCTCGTGGATTGGTTTTTGCGCACAACATCGCGCGCCGGATTGATGATCTGCGCAAAATGGATCCGTCGTTTTCTTGGTTACGACCTGATGGAAAAGTACAGATCATGACAGAAAAAGATCAGGTTGTTGGTGTGACCATTCTTGCGTCACATCATTTGAATATAAAAGATCAGGAAGTAAAGACAGCCATTCTTGAACGTGTTGTCGTTCCTCTACTTGGTGAAGGGATTCAAATTTTTATTAATCCTATTGGGGTATTTACAGATGTTTGTTTTCGATCAGACTCTGGGGTGAGTGGGCACAAGACGCACGTAGATACGTACGGAGGACTCATTCCCCACGGTGACGCGGTTATGATTGGAAAAGATCCAAGACGTGTTGAACGCGCGGGGGCCTACATGGCGCGTGCGGCAGCAAAATATCTTGTGGATCAAGATTTAGTGCAATCGGCGATGGTGCAAGCGGTTTATACCCTTGGTCGGTCAGAGCCGATTCATCTTCATGTCGTTGGAATGGGGGAAAAATCCAGAGGATCAAAGATTGATTTTACAAATCTCATCAAACAGCAATTTGATTTTCGGTCTGAAGCGATCGTTGAGCGGCTGGGCTTACTTAAACCCATCTATCAATCTGCAGCCGTCTACGGAAGTTTTGGAAGAGAAGGATTTCCTTGGGAGAGTCAGAAAGAAGATCTGACTTGATGTGGCAACCTGTGTTAAAATACAGGAACTATGGCACGGAGGATTCTTCAAACAAAAAAAGGAACGGAATCATTTTTGGTTCCTGTCTTGCTGTTCGTTTGTGCAGCAAGTTTTTTTGTTGTGTTTGCGCGTGCACCAGAGCATATTGTTGCCACGTCTTCAGATCGTGTCGTGAGCGCGGAAGGAGTTTCTCGCGAGGCAACAGCGGTTCAAATTTTGCGATTAACGAATGTAGAGCAATCCATTCCTCTTATGCGAGGCCCTGTTTATGAATTGTCTGTGAGAGGTGGCGGAGTTCTGACAGAAGCCGTGATTCAATATCGCATTCCCGCAAACATACGACCCTCGTCTTCAACTGTTTTAACACTCATCGCGTTTGATCCACAGTCACTGTCGTGGAAACCTATTCCAACGGTCATTGATGAAAAAAATACGGTTGCGCGCGCGCAAACTTCCGTTCAACAAACACTCATGATTGGTCTTGGTACAAAATTTTAAAAGAGGTTTCCGTTTTCAAAAAAGTTTGTTATAATCTTTGCACAATTTAAGTTCTTTCTCTAAGGAGGAAATGTATGGCAATCAAAAAAGCTGTTTCTACAAAAAAACCTGTAAAAAAAATGCGTGTTGAGCCACAGGTGGCAATTCCTGCGCTTGCATTTACTCCTTTTGTTGCAACAACAAAAAAGATTGGGGTGAAAAAAACGGTTGCAAAAAAAGGTGCGGCAAAAAAATCAACCAAGAAACCTGAGGTGATTGTTGTAGAAGAAGTCACCCTCGGTCCAACAGAATCTTTGAAACTTCCCATGGAAGTTTCAAAGGAATATGTTATTGTGCATCGTTGTACCAATTGTGAACATGTTCCATTTTCTATTACAAAACTTGTTACGCTCTTTTCTATTTTGATCATGCTTCTTTCTGTGTCTGTCTTGATTCAAGTGGGAACCATTGACCTCTCAAAATTAATTGCCTTTGTTTCGCCGGTTGCACAAGCGGCCTCTCATTTGGCGAATCGATAATGTGTTATGAAACGTCTTTCTCTTTTTTTGTCGCTCGCGTTACTCTTGCTCGTTGGATCTGGATGTGTTAAATCAAAGGATGCATCGTCTGATGTCACCTTTAATTATCCTGACCAAAAACCAGCAGAGCAAACAGCACCCGCACCAACAACACCTGGTGCCACAACGCCCACTTCTGCTCCTCTGGAAACAACCAAACCTATGACATGGACATTCCCTGGAAAACGTTCTGAGAAAGAAATCGCTCATAAACAAATTCGTCTCACAACAGACAAAGGAGACATTGTGTTCGAACTTTTTGCAGACACAGCCCCTCTCACGGTTTCAAACTTTGTGTATCTCACAGAAGGTGGGTACTACAACGGCCTTACCTTTCATCGTCGTGAAGAAGGATTCGTAATCCAAGGAGGAGACCCAAGTGGAAACGGAACGGGTGGTCCTGGTTACAAGTTTGCAGACGAACTTGCAGATAAATACACCTACACGCGTGGAATTGTTGCTATGGCAAACGCAGGTCCTGCAACAAACGGTTCTCAATTTTTTATCATGCTCGCAGACGCTCCATTACCAAAAGCGTATTCCATCTTTGGAAAGGTGACGTCTGGAATGGACGTTGTGGATAAAATCAAAGTTGGAGACAAAATGACAAAAGTAACGGTTGAAGACAAAAAATAGTATGTACATCCACTCCGCTTTGGCGGGGTGGATTTTTGTTTTTAGTAAAGTGCTATACTAGAGGCATATGTTCACGGTTTATCTTCCTTCCAGAAAATTCATGATCATCGCTGTTCTGTGCGTGGCGATTGTGAGTATTTTATTTGCCTCTATTCACATCGTTCGATCGAATCGGGCGCATGTCGTTCCCGTTGCTGCAACACCTGTTGTGACGGAAGTTCCTCCGGTACTAACGCCCGAGCCTCCGTCTACACCTCCACAAATTATTCGTGTCCCGTTGCCTCTTGAGGTGCGTGGAATTTATTGGACCGCGCTTACGGCTGCAACAAAGCGCGGTGACGAGCTGATCGACTACATGCAAAAGACAGGGCTGAACGCGGTCGTCATTGATTTGAAAATGGATGACGGGGAATTAGCGTTTGCGCCACATGACAAAACGCTCGAACCATACGCCATGAAGAAACCTGCTATCAAAAATATTGATGGTCTCCTCGAAAAACTCGCGAATGATCACATCTATCGCATCGCACGTATTCAAGTCATGAAAGACAATACGTTTACAGGGGAACATCCAGATTCTGGGATGAAGGTCGCTTCTGGAGGTCTGTGGCGCGATAAAACGGGTGCCGCATGGGTTGATCCTTCGGCGCCAGATGTTGCGTCGTATGCGCTTGCTCTTGCGCGTGAGGCATACGCGCGTGGATTTGATGAAGTGCAATTTGATTATGTCCGTTTTGCTTCTGATGGAAAAATTTCCAGCATTACCTTTCCGTTTTATAACGGAACAGATTTGAAAGTAGACGTCATGAAACGATTTTTTGCTTCTGTCGGTGGGCCGCTTCGTAAAGAACATATTCCTGTTTCGTTTGATGTGTTCGGCCTTGTTTGTATGACAAATGATGGTCTTGGAATTGGTCAAAGACTAGACGGTGTCCTTGCGAGTGCAGATTTTGTGTCACCCATGGTGTACCCATCGCACTATGCACATGGGTTTCAGGGATTTCAGAATCCGGCAGATCATCCGTATGACGTGATTAAGATTTCGCTTGATCATGCACTTGGATTGTTACTTCCTCCAAATATCGAGATAAGTTCCGTGAAGAATGCGGATGGTTCGGAGACAACGTCAAAGAAAACAATTCCACCAACAAAAGAGGGGCTCGCTGCAGCAGCAAAACCACTTCGCCCATGGATTCAGGACTTCGATATCGGCGCGGTCTACACGGGCCCCATGATCGAAGCGGAAATAAAAGCGGTACGTGACGCAGGCGGATCCGGATTTCTTATTTGGAATGCAAGAAATGTTTATGAGCCGGCAAATTACGTGAAATAAAAAAACCTGACCGTTTAGATCAGGCGAGGCGCAGATTTCGGTTGTATCTCTTTCCAGTGCAAAACTCGTATTTTTCCCAGGTGGGACAATTTGGGTTGTTGCACATTTCAACGAACTTCTTTTCGACGTCGACGATGGCCCCGCATTCGCAGGTCCATGTTTTGTGTGCTTGGACACCGTGATAGGTGTCGAATCCGCAATGTAGCTTGCGTTGTTCGCGTTCGATCCACCAGATAACGGCTGAGAATAAGTCTTCGAAGTCCTCGTCTTTTTTGAGGAGTTGAAGATCGAATTCGTGTCGAATGAACAGATCTGAGTCTGCGAGGGCGGGATGTTTCCGCGAAGAGTCGAAGTCTAAACGCGTGATCTTTCTTTGCATCAGGCCAACGACGCATGGGCGCAGTTTGTTTGCGAGTCCGTGCGGAAGGCTGTCGAATGTGGTCGTGAGCGCTCTTGGGGTGTAAAAGTGCGCCCAGTCCTTGTCGTGGAGATCAGGGACAATGACAAGACGCACAGAAGGCGGGGGTGGGGTATAAACGCGTTCTTCACCAAATTCTTCTGACGCATCTTCGGACATGTCACCTCCAAAGAAGAACCGTTTGCAGAGTAACAGATGCAGAAAAAAAATGGTATACTGGCACTACATGTTTCACAAAATTACCGAAAAAACCTTTTATCAGTACGTGAAGTGCCCACATTGGGTGTATTTTGATGTGCACGCAGATCGAAAACGTCCACATCATCCGCTCATGGAGCGACTTATTGATGACGGAATGATTGATGCTAGGCAGCGTGATGTTATTTCAGATCGTGAGGATGTCGCAGAAGTGATGGCAGAAGATCCAGATGAAGCGTTTAAACAAACGCTCGCATTTATGGCAGAAGGTCGCCAAACCATTTTTCATGGTGTGCTTGTTGATCGCCACTGGGTTGGACATCCAGATGTTCTTGAAAAGGTCGAGGGTGTCTCGCGATTAGGAAATCATTACTATGTTGCTTGTGATATTAAGCGTTCACGCTATCTGCGCGATGAGTTTAAATTTCAAGGATGTTTTTACGCAGAACTTCTCTCGAAAATTCAAGAAGTAAAACCGGTGAATGGATACGTGATCACTCCAGACAAAACGGTTTTGTCGTATCCGGTTGAAGAAATGGAAGCACAGTTTCATTTGAACTTGATGGAGATTGAAAAAATTATTGCAGGAATCAAGCCGGCACATTTTGTCACAACGGGGTGTAAACAATCACCTTGGTTTTCGGAATGTCGAACAGAATCGGAATCGTGCGATGATTTGTCGCTTTTGAATCGTGTGTGGAGAGAAGAGGTTGTGGCACTTCACACATCAAATATCAATACGATCTCAGAACTTTCAAAACTTTCTTTGGCGGAATTGGAACGTCGCGCGCCAAACGTGAGTGTTGCTCGATTGGAAATCATGCACGACCAAGCGATTGCGATTAAACAAGGGAAGCACTTCATCCGAAAATCCATTGAACTTCCAAAAGCAGACATTGAACTTTACTTTGATATTGAAAGTGATCCACTTCGCGATTTTGATTATTTGTTTGGTGTGCTTAAGGTTGAAAACGGAAAAGAAAGTTTTCATCCATTCATGGCAGATTCCGCCGCACAAGAATCAAACATGTGGCTTGAGTTTTGTGATTTTATCGCACAGCATCTTGAAGCGCCTATTTATCATTACGGCTATTTTGAACAAGAGGTTGTCAGACGATTTGCATCACGTTATGGAATTTCTGAGATCGTGCAAGAAGCGCTTGATCGTAATATGATTGATCTCATCGAACTCATTCGACCGGCGATTATTTTTCCTCTCTCATTTTATTCGCTGAAAGATATTGCAAGTTATATTGGGTTTCACTGGCGTGCAGACGATGCATCCGGCGCAAACTCTGTGATCTGGTTTGAGGAGTGGTTGTCCTCCAAGAGTCCAACAACTCTACAAAAGATTATGGAATATAACGAAGACGATGTTCTTGCAACGTGGAAATTAAAAGGTTGGCTTACTAAACACGCCAATTAATGAGACCACCCCCAACCCCTCCTTTTAAAGGAGGGGAGCTTGAATCCTATGAAAAAAAGAGATTGGTTCATTGTTGCGATCATTGTTCTTCTTGCGATTGGAACATTTGTGTATTTCGACCGTGTGCAGATTTTGGAATTTGCGCGTGAACAAAAACGAGAAGTTCTCCCAGAAGCAATGGGATACGAAGAGGTGGAAACAAAAACAATCCCTGTTTCAACAAAGCCAGCTGCAACAAAAACAACACAACCGTCTGTGTCTGTAAAAAAGATTGCGGAAGAACTGAATCTTGCGGTTCCATTTACTTCGCAAGCCCCAACGGGAAATTGGGCAGAGCCATACCAAGATTCCTGTGAGGAAGCGTCTGTTCTTATGGCACACGAATATTACGCAGGAAACAAATCAAAGGTGATTGATCCTGTGTCCGCAGAAACGTCTTTGCAAGAAATTGTTGCTCTCGAGAATAAGCTCTTTGGGTATTATATTGATACAACGGCTGCACAGACGGCGCAATTTGCGGAAAAAGAATATGGATACGCAAAAAGTGAGCTTATTTTGAACCCAACCGTTATTCAAATCAAAGAATATTTGAATAAAGGGGAGCCTGTGCTTGTGCCGGCGGCTGCACAGTTGTTAAAAAATCCGTACTTCACCCCACCAGGACCTGTGTATCACATGCTTGTGATTCGAGGGTATACAAAAGACAATAAGTTTATTACGAATGATCCTGGAACGAAGCATGGAGAGGCGTATCTCTATTCGTTTGACACAATCTTAAACGCCATGCACGATTGGGACGCAAAAGATATTCTGAGCGGGAAAAAAGTCATTTTGATCTTGCATCCCAAAAAATAACTATGGATTACATTCTTGGCGCAGCACTTGGTGGTCTTATCTCGTTTGCGTATTCCATTCCCGCAATCATTCTCGAGTTGATTGAGCGCGGTAAATCAACCCTTGCGCCGCCTGTCATTACGGTCAAAACCATTTTCGGATATCCTATCAAAAAACAAGAAGCGTTTTCTGTTGGATTGTTGCTTCATCTTGTGATTGGCATGTTGTTTGGATCGGTTTATGTGTTGTTCGTTGAGCGTGGATGGTTATTTGTTACACATCACGCCTATAAGTTTGATTCGTTCCTGGTTTATGGATTTCTGAGTTGGATCTTTGTGAATCTCACAATTTATCCAGCGCTCCAAATGGGGTTGTTTGGTCGTCGTGAAGGAAAAGGGATTTGGCTTGAGACGCTCGTCTCCCATTTGCTGCTTGGGGTGACCATGGCTGGAATCGTCTTCTGGTTTCAACCGTTTTATTTTTCTGTGATCCGATAAACATGGAACCTGTCATTTTACACGTTGCGGATTATTTATCGCTTTTAAACGAAGTTCTCCATGATCGCGTTCCTTCGAACGAGATTCTGATTGAGGGAGAAGTTTCTGATTATCGCGTCGCCCAACAAAAGTGGGTGAGTTTTGATTTGAAAGATGAAAAGGCAGAGGCAGTCTTGAAATGTTTTGCCACAACATGGCAGATTACAACGCCTATCGAGGATGGAATGCGTGTGCATGTGAAAGGGTTTCCAAAAATGTATGAACGATTCGGCACGCTTAAGTTGAATGTGCAATCCATCGAGCCAATCGGCGAAGGTGCGCTGAAGCGTGCGTATGATCTTCTTAAGAAAAAATTAGAAGCGGAAGGATTGTTTGATGTTTCTCGAAAGCGCACACTGCCGAGATTCCCAAAGAAGATTGGGCTCATTACGTCTCGAGACGCAGCGGCATACGGAGATTTTCTTCGTATTGTAAACAATCGATGGGGCGGGATCGAGATTGATCACGCGCATGTACACGTGCAAGGGCGCGAGGCGGTTGGGGAAATTCTTGGGGCATTTCGATATTTTAATATGTTGCCGGTGGAAGATCGTCCGGATGCGATTGTGCTTACACGTGGAGGAGGAGGTCTTGAGGATCTTCATGCCTTTAACGATGAACAAGTCGCACGTGCCGTGTATCAATCGTTGATTCCTGTTGTGGTGGCGGTCGGACATGAACGCGACGAGTCGCTCGCCGATTACGTCGCAGACATTCGTGCGAGTACGCCCTCAAACGCGGCAGAGCGTGTGGTGCCGTCACGAGCAGATGTAAAATACGAACTCGACATGATGATGCGACATCAAGAACAGCAATTGCAATTTGTCATGGATGAATATCGCACCGCAGCGGATCGTATGGCAACAAAAGTTGGACATATCCTCGAACGCGAACGTGATCGTTTGCTCATGATGCAAACACGACTGCAAGATCGTGCACAGAGTTGGTTGCCTGCGCTTCGAGATGTAATCGAGTCGAGCGCACGTTTGTTGCGCCAAGTAGATCCAACAAGAATTCTTGCGCGAGGATACGCGATTGTCCGTGTTGGGGGAGCCGTTGTGCGTGACGCGTCTGAGCTTGCGGTCGGAAGAGAACTCGCGATACAATTGGGCACAGGTTCGCTTGACGCAGAGGTTTTACGCATAAATGGGAAAGGGAAGCAAAAGTTGGTGTAGTGTGTCATTGCGAGCGGAGCGAAGCAATCTTCGTGTATGATGAAAACGTACTACGTCTACATCCTGACAAACTGGAATAATGAAGTTTTGTATATCGGTGTAACAAATAATATTGCAAGACGCGTCTTCGAACATAAAGAGAAGCTTGTAGATGGATTTACAAAAAAGTACAACGTGAACAAGTTGGTTTACGTTGAGTCTTGTGAAGATGTTCGAGATGCTATCGCACGAGAGAAACAGTTAAAAGGAGGATCACGTAAAAAGAAGATTGATTTAATCGTAGCAGACAATCCTGAGTGGAACGATTTGGCGGATACGCTTTAGACGAAAAGATTGCTTCGTCGTCGAACTCCTCGCAATGACACATTATGAAAAAACCAATAACGGTTGACTTCGCAAAATCTTTTGAAGAACTCGAAAAAATCACGCAGTGGTTTGATTCAGAAGAGCATTTGGATCTCGACAAAGGTCTGAAGCAATTTGAACGAGGACTTGAGCTCGCTTCACTTCTTAAGCAAAAATTGTCCGAGGTAGAAAATAAAGTTACAGAAATTAAGAAAAAATTTGAATCCGAATAATATGGCTCAATTACTTGTACGTTGGCTGTTGAATGCACTTGCGCTCATTGCGGTTGCAAACATTGTTCCAGGAATTCACGTCGATAGTTTTTTTCATGCGCTTATTGCCGCACTTATTCTTGGACTTGCAAACGCGCTCGTGCGTCCAATTTTAATCGTGCTTACGTTGCCAGTCACCATTCTCACACTCGGATTATTTGTCCTTGTGATTAACGCGCTCATGATTTTGCTTGCCTCCACGATTGTAAAAGGATTTTCTGTGGATGGATTCGCTCCGGCGTTTCTTGCAGCCATTGCCCTTTGGTTTATGAGCATGGTGACAAACTGGTTTATTCAATCAACTGAAACATAAAACGCCTCTTCGGCGTTTTTTTCTTGTCTGTTTTTCCTATGATGAAACACGAAAATATTTTTATCCTTTCGGTGGGAGGCTCACTTGTTGTTCCAAAAACGGGCATTGATACAACATTCCTTCAGGAGTTTAAAAAGCTGATTGTGAAACATGCAAAACTCGGAAAACGATTTGTGATTGTGGTTGGTGGGGGAACAACGGCGCGGAATTACCAAGATGCCGCTCGACGCGTAGGAAAGTTAACGCTTGATGACATTGATTGGCTCGGAATTCACGCAACACGTTTGAATGGACATCTCATGCGAACGGTTCTTCGAGATGTTGCGCATCCAATCATGATCAAAGATCCAACACGCCCCATTGGGAAATGGACAGAACCTGTCTTGGTCGCTGCCGGATGGAAACCTGGCTGGTCTACCGATTATGTTGCAACACGCCTTGCAAAGAAGGTTGGAGCGACGACGATCGCAAACCTTTCAAACATTGATTACGTTTACACAAAAGATCCAAACAAATTTAAAGACGCAAAAAAGATCGAGCAAATCTCCTGGAAGGATTTTCGTAAAATGGTTGGGAACGTTTGGGATCCTGGAATGAACGTGCCATTTGATCCAATCGCTTCCAAGCTTGGTGAGCAATGCAAAATGCATGTAGCGATTGTGAATGGAACGAACATCAAGAATCTGGATCAATTATTATCGGGAAAAATCTTTGAAGGAACGAGGATCGAGGGATAGTCAGGAATTCCGATTTCGTAAGAAGTCGGTTTTTTTGTCTCCAAACCCTTTACAATTTTGGGAAAATATGTTACTTTATTCGCCTCTCTGCTTTGAGAGATGCTCGAAAAATCAACTTCGGTCGTGGAGGTAGAGGTATGGCCATTGAACACGCGATCGTGGCGGCCGCAAAGAAGCGGGGTACGATCTCGGAGGATGCGTATGCGGTTGCACACACGTCTGGTGAACCATTTGTCGCTTCTGTCGTTGATGGGCGCGGATTTCACGCTCGACGACACGAAGTCGCAGATCTCGCCCAATTCATTGCTTCTGAACTCGTTTGCGATTTGCAGCAAGATGCGAATCCCGACATGCTTCCGAAGTGGTTCGATGAGGTTCAGGATGCTGTTGAGCATCGGTTCCCAAACATCCCGATGGGTGCTTCGGCCGCATGTCTCATTGTGGATCGATCGCGCGTTTTGCGCCTCGCACACGTTGGCAATTGCCGTTTGTTCCGATACGCCCCAGAACATTTTGAAGGCGCTGAACGATTGACAAAAGACCATACGCCCGGCCTTGAGAAGGAAAAGCGGCGTCTGGAAGGATTTTGTCAGACGGGAAATTTTCGCGTCATTCGACATGGCCAAGACATCCCTCTGATTGATGTTGCGGAAGACCGACTGCACTTTTTGGAACAGTGCGTTGGGTATTCGCGGGATTCGCTTTCGTACACGCGAGGATTCGGTCATGCACGTTTTCGCCCTGCGCTTACGCATGAGCCGGAAATCTGCACCTTCGAACTCCCGCAAGACACAGTCAATATTTTCGCGCTTTGCTCTCATGGGGGAAGCAGGATTGTACGTCACGTGTTTCGGCGCCTTCAACAGATGGAGTTGGATGCGACCGTGACTCTCGAGATGCTTTCTCAGATGGCGAAAGACCGGATTGACGAAAAGCCAAAAGGCCCAAGAGACGACACAACCATCATCTTTTTCAAGGTTTTACCTTGATTCTGCCACCCTTCGACAAGCTCGGGGTGGTTTTTTCTTTGAAAAAGACGGGTTCTTGACGAATCCTTGCTTTTCCCTTATCCTAAGCACAAATCCAATCGCCCAAGACAGCAGGTGCCCTAAAAGCATAAGTCCTGCCGAGGTGAATAAGACCCCTCCCAACCTCCCCTTATAAAGGGGAGGGGAATGCGGTCCATTCATAAGTCCTGGCGAAAAGCCCGGATTTTTTATTAAAGGTCGAAGAAACAAGTAACATACACGTCTCGATTATGCCAAAAACCAGAAAACAGAAGGCAGAGATCAAGAGCGAACTTGCGGATAAATTTGGAAAAATGAAATCCGTTGTGTTTACCTCCGTCTCTGGTTTCACCATGAAAGACGCAGATGCGCTTCGTGCAAAAGGAAAAGCAGAAGGTGTTGATTTCTTGGTTACCAAGAAAACTATCCTTGTACGCGCCTTAGAAGAAAAAGGAATTACCTTGTCGAAAGATTTGGTTTCCGGAAGTCTTCTCACAGCCATCAGCTACACAGATGAAGTTGCTCCCGCTAAAATCATTGCAGACTTTTCAAAGGGTCGCGAAGGATTCAAAATGGTCGGAGGAATTTTAGAAGGATCGTTTGTGGATTCACGAGCGGTTATCATGCTTTCAACACTTCCTTCTAAGCAAGAATTGCTCGCGAAGTTGGTTGGTACATTGAATGCTCCGGTTTCAGGATTTGTAAACACTCTTGCCGCGAACGTTCGTGGTCTCGTTGTTACATTGAATGCCATCGCAGAACAAAAATCTTAATCTATCCTTATTACACATCTTATGGAAATGGAAAATGTAGAAGTTCCAGCTAAGTTCAAGACACTCGTTGAGTCTATTGAAACAATGTCTGTTCTCGATCTTGCAGAACTCGTAAAACTTTTGGAAAAGAAATTTGGCGTAAGTGCCGCTGCTCCCGCTATGATGATGGCAGCAGGTGGTGCAGCAGCAGGAGCTCCAGCTGCAGAAGAGAAAACATCTTTCGATGTTGAACTCACCGCGTGTGGAGACAACAAGATCGGCGTGATCAAGGTTGTACGTGAAATCACAGGTCTCGGACTTAAAGAAGCAAAAGACGTTGTAGACGGAGCACCAAAGAACGTTAAGGAAGGTGTTTCAAAAGACCAAGCAGAAGAAATCAAAAAGAAATTGGTTGAAGCAGGTGGAACAGCCGTCATTAAGTAATGACAAAAAACCCTCGATGAAATATCGAGGGTTTTTTTATTTCTTTATTTTTGTCTGTAGAGTTTCATGCCATCAATCATGATGGTGTCTTTGTCGACCTTCGAGATGTAGATGTCGTAGGTTTTTTTGAAGGGAATAGATGTTTTACGCATTTGGACAGACACGTTGTCTTCAAAGCGTTTTACGATTTCATACGTTCCGTTGTCTTTGAAGGCAGATTCTGTCTTCATGTCATACGTTCCGTTTTTAAACGTATAGACAACAAACCATTTGTATCCATCTTTTGTCACGGAGTCTGTACGCCATGCTCCGGTAAACTCGTCTTTAGATTCTTGGACAAGAGGTGTATGTGTTTTTTGGATGAGAACAAATCCGCCCACACCAAGAATGACCGCCGCAAGAATAAGGAAACCGACCAGGGAGAGTTGTTTTTTGTTCATAGAAGATTAACTTTTCAAATGTCCCGCCGTTATCGTATAAATATTTGCTCCGGACAAAATATACACAGCTTGGGCTTTTTCATCAACAAGGAAGTCGGAAAGATCAGCAAATGCATCGGAAGTATATTGTGTCACGAATGCGCCCGTATCTTTTTTATAGACGATGAGTCGTTTCGTTTTTGGCTCGAGCGCGTAGAGGAATTTACTGTTTCCATCTGTCCAAATGCGAGTTATATCTGTCGCAGGTGGTTCAATCGCACCAAGTTGCCATCCAACTTCTGCACCGTTTTGAAATCGTGCAACAAGTCCGGTGCCATGGAGAATGTAGAGAGAACCATCGATCGTGAGCGCATGTGGGCTTGCGAGTGCTTCTGTTTTTGAGGAGATCCAAGACGTTCCCGTTCCGTAGCCGGATCCTCCCTTACTGAACTTCAGAAGTTCTGCGTCATTCGTGTTTGCTGTTAAGAGATACATGCGATGTGCATAGGCAAGCAAGGAGACGGCGGATCCGTTTGATGGATTTGAGATAGGAACAGGAGAAATGGTTCCGGCTTTAACATCGATGTCAAAGAGCTGATTGGTTGAATTCAGGGCGAAGATATGACCATCTTCCTCAGATGCGTCAACAATTGGCGAAGAAGATATTTGTGAAGGGGAGAGCGCTTTGACTTGTTTGGTTACGGGATCAACTTGCCAGATCATTTGATTCGCATCGATCACGTACAGTTGAGAACCAGAACGAATGATACGCACCCCTTTTTGTTCTCCCGTTGCACTCACCTCGATCTTTGCCAGAAGAGCTGGGTTTGGAATCGTGACAACGTGACGTAGTTCATTCATGGCCGTGTCGACGTCCTTTGAGAGTTTCGAGGCTGTTTCTTTGTAAGCGGGTTTATCTGTTGGCAATTGCTGGATGAGTGTGGTTGCTTGTTGGTAAAGGGATCGTGCTTGATTTTCATCTTTATAAATCATGGCGCCACCTGCGCGATCAATAACATCTTGAATGGTGGAGACACGCGTTTCAAATTGTTTTTGCGCTTCTGAGGTGGAGTGAAAATGAGAAAGAAGCGTGAGTCCAATAATGAGGAGTACGACGAGTCCGATGAGCATTTGTGCAAAGCGTCTGGTGCGCACCGGCAACGATCGAACTTTTTGCATTTGAACGAGCCAAGCATTTTTCCACGCAATTTTACGTGTTGGAATGGATTGCACGAACGCAGTTCTGCGTTCTTTACTTGTAAGAGCCATGATGCCAAAACTTATTCCTTTGCATGTGCGTCGAACAGCCTTCCAGATGTTGTGACTCACCGATGTGAGAAGTTTGAGAAGGATCTTGAGGCGTGGTTCTCCTCTACGGAGGTCTGTGAGAATACGAGAACGCTCCGTAAGTTTCTTATAAAAGAATGTAATGCGAGTTTTCAGAAATCCAATAAGATCTGGTTTTTGGTCTTCAAGGAGTTTCGTGGTTTCGTCCTGTCCGCGAACAAAGGAGTCGATGGAAACATCGGAAAGAGGTTTCGCGTACGATTCTGGAATGGAAGACGCGGAAGATTCTGCTTTGATGATGAGAAGTAAAAGTCCGTCATTTGCGGCAAAGTACTGTCTAATTTTTTCTGTTGCACTTTTGGGAGGGAGCGCGGTCAGAATAGAATTCAAATCATCTTGGGAGATGCTGTGTTGAATATCTTTTTGAGAAACGCAAAAGACATCACCGTCTTCTAAGTCGCCGTCCAAAACGACCGCGAATGGTTTTTCCCAGGTCGGGAGTGCTTGTTCTGTTTGAATTCCACGAAACAAATTGAAGACTTGATACCGTTGTGACGGTTTGCGATGCAAAAAAAGAGCGGACAGCTCACCGGTTCCAGAAAGAAACATGCGATCTTCTGAGATAATTCCGACAGCCGCATGAAAATTTTGAATGGGAATATAAAATCTTCCGTCACGAACGGTTTGAGAAACGGTTTCATTCAATGCGCCCAAGAACTGTTCGAAACGATGTTGTGCATTTGCGTCTTTCCCAAACGAATTTGCAAGTCTGTGGACGTGATCACTCAGGAGTTGCAGTAAAACATCGTTGTCTGGATTTTTTTTGCTTAAATACGCAAGGACGAAGACATATCCACTTCTGCCCTCAAGGGGGAGAATAACCGAAAGCCCCTCCACGTGCTCATTTGGGGATTTAGGCTCATATTGTGCCGCTTTCAGATAGGGGCTCATAGCGAAGTTGCTCAAGATCAAGCGTTTGTGTACATTATACCTGTATAAAAGGAGGGCGCAATGGAGACAACATGCAAAAGTTGTCTTGAATCTGATTATGAACAAGCACACCTTCAATCTCGAACACATGTTTGGTTCAAAGACTCGAGCTCGTTTAATGAGCTTGTTTTTGCAACAACCAAAAGAATTATTTTTCGTGAGAGAACTGACGCGTCGTATTGGCGCTCAGCTCAACTCCGTTCGACGCGAATTAAAAAATTTAATCGACATGGGGCTCATTTTGGAAAAACAATCAGAGCACGCACGACTTTCTGGAACTCTCGCAGAAAAGAAAAAGTTTTACACCGTCAACACAGATTACATTCTGTATGAAGATCTGCGTTCTTTGTTTCAAAAGGTTTCTATTTTATTGAAACAAAATTTGGTTCAAGAGATTGATCAAAAAGGATCCATTGCGTATTTTGCGTTTACCGGACGTTTCGTAGATGCAAAAGATATTTCTACAGACCTGTTGATTGTGGGAGATATCAAGCAAGAGCTTCTAGAAGAAGTGATCAAAAAGTTCGAGGCAGAAATTCCATACGAAATTAACTACACCCTCATGCCAAAAGATGAGTTTCGTGATCGCCGACAAGTTGCAGACAGATTCTTGTCCAGTATTTTGAATGCAGAGAAAGTTGTCATGATTGATCGCATTTAAGTATGGACCTGTTCATCTGCGCCCAAGATATTCAATTCATTACGTTTGGTCTCGTGAAAGATCGAACGTTGTTTTGTGAAAAGGCTTTTGAGGTTCCTCCAGAAAAGTATCTTTTCTCGCTCGACGTGTTTCTTTCTGAGCAACATGTGGCGCCTGTGGACGTGTCTCGCATCCTGATTGTGAATGGTCCGGGTTCTTTTACGGCGAGTCGTGTGAGTGTGGTGATGGCAAATTCATTCGCGTTTGTGCAACAAATCCCCATGTGTTCTATAGAGAATCCTGAGCGAAGATCGCTTGCGGAACTGCTGCCCATTCTTGAAAGACGCCCAGATCAGGCATTTGTTGTTCCAGCATATGACAGGCCACCGAATATCACCTAAAATAGAGAGAGCGCGTTTATAAATCACTCCTATTCGCCATATGTCATTTGATACAAACCTTCTTCAGGTTCCGCTTCTTGAACTCTGGAATACAATGGTTTCGTTTTTACCTAATGTGATTGGTGCGGTGATCGTGTTTGTGATCGGTATTTTGATTGCGGTTGTTTTGTGCCAGGTTGTTGTGCGCATTGTTGCACTTTTGCGTATTGACGAACTTGCAGAGAAACTCGATATTAAAAAGCAATTTGAACGTATGGGAATTCGTTTGCATATTGGTTCCTTGCTTGGATGGATTGTAAAATGGTTTTTCATTATTGTGTCCCTTATTGCCGCAACAGATATTTTGGGATGGAAAGAAGTGACGGATTATTTAAAACAAGTGGTTCTCTTTGTTCCAAACGTCATCATTGCCGTCATCATTCTGCTTGCAGGAATTTTGCTTGGGAATTTTGTGCAGAATGTTGTCCGGTCTGCCGTTGAGGCGGCACAACTTGCTTCTTCACAATTTCTTTCTGCCCTTGCAAAGTGGGCAATCCTGATTTTCAGTTTTATGGCCGCTCTTGTGCAATTGCAAATTGCCCCAGATCTTATTCGAACACTTTTTACCGGTCTTGTGTTCATGCTCGCCCTTGCGGGTGGTCTTGCGTTTGGACTTGGTGGAAAAGAACACGCCTCTGAGTTTTTAACACGTCTTAAAAAAGAGATCTCCTCTGAAAAATAACATGGAACGGTATCATTACGGACAATTGCGATTTTGGGAGATGCTCCCCGGCCTTGTGGTCTGGGGAACATTTATTTTGTCACTCACGCTTTCCTTTATTGAACCGCTTTGGGTGATTGTCTTTATTATCGTCTTTGATCTGCTTTGGTTGTATCGCATTATCTATTTCAATTTGTTTGTGGTGATTGCGTGGGCAACGTATCGCAAGACCATTAAAATCGATTGGAAACAAAAACTTGTTGGGGTTTCCGATGCGGATTCAAAGATCCATCTCATTTTTCTTCCGACCTACAAAGAAGAATATGAAATTATTGAAACAACGCTTACATCGCTTCAACACAATTCTTTTCCTTCCGATCGCATGATGATTGTGCTTGGTGGGGAAGAAGGAGATCGTGTGCACTTTGAGGGAGTTGCGGCGCGCGCACAAGAAAAATTTGGATCCGTTTTTAAAAAGTTGATCATCACGCTACATCCAAAAGGATTGCCAAATGAAATGTCTGGCAAAGGATCAAACTTGAATTGGATGGGGCATCGTGTAGAAGAAGTGCTTCAGGAAGAATTTCCCGCGTTGAAAGATGAAGACATGATTGTTTCTGCCTTTGACGTTGATACCATTGCACACGAGCACTATTTTTCGTACCTGACGTATTTGTATTGCACGGTAAAAGATCCAACACACAGCTCCTATCAACCAATCGCTCTGTTCTCGAATAACATTTGGACCGCGTCTGCTCCTGTGCGTATTGGAGCGTTCGGAACCACCTTCTGGTTGTTTGGAGAACTCGCACGCTCAGAGCGTTTGTGGACATTCTCTTCACATTCCATGTCCTGGAAGATGTTGCGCGATGTTCGATTTTGGCAAAAAGATATTGTGAGTGAAGATTCGCGTATCTTTATGCAAGCCTTTTTACATTATCATGGGGATTATCGCGTGACCCCTATGTTCCTTCCTGTGTCTATGGATGCTGTGACCGGAAAGACCTATGTTGAATCCCTGGTCGCGCTTTATAAACAAATGCGACGTTGGGCATGGGGTGTGGAACACTTGCCGTATTTGATTGATGGATTCAGACGCGATCCTTCTATTCCACGATTCAAAAAATTTCAATATATTTTCAATCATTTGGAAGGAATGTTCACGTGGGCAACAGCACCGATCATTATGTTCTTGCTAGGTTGGCTTCCGCTTTGGGTTGCAAAAGGACAAACGAACGCCATCATTCAAGCGGCACCATTCACGCTTGAACAATTGATGCGACTCGCCATGATTGGAATCGTGCTTTCTGCGAGCATGTCGCTTACCTTGTTACCACGAAGACCAGGAACGGTTCGACCTTACGCATGGATTATTATGCTTTTACAATGGGCATTGCTGCCTATCACCTTTATTGTCTTTGGATCCTTACCAGCGGTGGACGCGCAAACACGTCTCATGATTGGAAAGTATTTAGGATTTGAAGTGACAAAAAAACAACGAAAATAAGTATGTACCCAAAGATCTCCATCAACATTGTCTCATGGAACTCCATGCAATTCATTCCGGATTTGCTTGCGTCCATTGAAAAGCAAACCATGCAGGATTTTCAGGTTCTTATTGTTGATAATGGATCAAGTGACGGTATTGAATCTTTTTTGCAAGAAAAATATCCGCACGTACGCTTTATTCGTAATGCGCGTAATTTAGGTTTTTCTGGTGCGCACAACCAAGGGGTCCGTTATGCATTGGAGCACTGGGGAGACGCAGAGCTTGATGATAAATTTATTTTGATTACAAATCCAGATATTATTTTTACCCCCACGTATCTTGAGGAGTTGCTTCAAGCAACACAGGGAAAAGATGCGTACGGAGCGTTCGGTGGAAAATTGTTGCGCGCATACGGAGAAGGTCTCACAGACGAAGTGTTGCGTGAAACAGTCCGTTCGGATCGTTTGGATTCAACCGGACTTCGGTTTCACAAAAATTATACGTTTACGGATCGTGGGGCAGGAGAATTAGACGAGGGACAGTATGACCAGGCAGAAGAAGTGTTTGGGTTGTCCGGCGCGCTTGTGTTGTATCGAGCACGCGCTCTTCAGTCTGTTCGCTATAACGATGAATTTTTTGATCACGATTTTTTTGCGTATAAAGAAGATGTCGACATGGCGTTTCGTATGCAATATGCCGGATGGTCTGCTTGGTATGCGCCACGCGCCGTTGCGTATCATTATCGCGGCATGTACGGGCAAGAGAAGATGGGCTTCTTTGCGCGCATCAAAAATCGTAAAAACAAATCGTTGCATCGCAGTTATTTTTCCACGCGTAACCACTGGCTCCTTTTACTAAAAGATCTCGATGCTGTTTCTGCTCTCGTCCTTTTCCCACGACTCTTCCTTGCGGAAGTTGCGCGACTTGGTTACATTCTCACGCTCGAGATGAAAAATGTGAAAGCGATTTTCGACGCTCTAAAATTGGTTCCGCGCATTTGGACGAAGCGTCGTGTAACCATGCGCACAAAAGTTGTTCCCGGTCGGATGATTCGTAAAAAATTTGCGGAATAATTTGTATGAAAAAAGATGTCTCCATTCTCATCGTGCACTACAATACGCCAAAGTTGTTGCGCCAGACACTCAAAGGAATTTTCGCGATGAAGTCCGCAGCTTCATTTGAAGTGATTGTTGTTGATAATAATCCAAACATCCGAGTGGATGAAATGATTCGTAGTGAATTTCCAGAGGTGAAGTTGCTTCTGTCTGATCACAACATCGGATTCGGAAATGGGATGAATCTTGCGATGGTGAATGCCGTTGGTCGCTATTTGTTTATTTTCAATCCAGATATTGCCATTAATGATCACGCGCTTGATGATCTCATCAAATACATGGACGCGCATACAGATGTTGGAATGGTGTCTCCTCGTTTATCGAATCCAGATGGAAGTTTGCAGTCGAGTTGTTATCGATTCATGGGGCCGGAGATTATTTTATATCGACGTCTCCCAATTCTTGCGAAATTACCGTTCGCAAAGAAAGCGGTTGATCATTATCTCATGAAAGATTGGGATCATGCAGAAACACGTGATGTGGATTACGTTTTGGGTGCGGCCATGTTTGTGCGTCGTGAGGCGTATGAAGTGGTTGGTGGGTTTGATCCGAATTATTTTATTTATTTTGAAGATCAAGACTGGTGCCGACGTTTCTGGAAAGCGGGATTTCGCGTTGTATACCATCCAGAAGCAAACTTTGTGCATTATCACCGTCGCGAAACCGCAGAAGGCGGATTTCTGGGTCAAATCTTGAACCCGCTTACACGCAAACAAATGAAAAGTGCGATATACTACTACCGTAAATATCGTGGAGAAAAACATCCACGCGTGTAATGTCATGACTCATACTCCTTCGTTCCTCGAACATGCTTCGGGCACGTCTCATAAAGCGCATCGCAGAAATTTGCTTCCGCGAAAAATTTTGTTTTGGTCGTTGATTGTGTTCATTGTGTACGTGTGTGTTCTTGCGTTTGCCGCCGTTGAAGTTTATACACACACAAATGATGCGGTTGCTGCGTTGAAGCAGGCAAAAGCAGAAGGAACCGCGTTGCATTTTGAAAGTGCACAACAATCGTTGTCGGACGCACAAGCCGCGTTTACACAAGCAAAGCGTTTTTCTCCCATCTTAAAAACGGCCGTCATTATTCCGTTCGTTGGATCTTCCGTCGCACAGTCAGATGCGTTGATTACCGCAGGACAGGATGTTGTTTCGTCTTTGCAATCTGTTTCAGATATTGGACAAAGTGTTTTGCAATTATCTGGATTGAATGAAAAATATTTTCAAGAGGTCAAAAGCGGAACACGTCCACGCGTTTCTTTTTCCGATTTATCGCCTCAAACAAAACAATTAGTGCTTGCAAGACTTTCTGCGTCTTCCAATCAATTCTCTGTGTTGTCGAGTCGTCTTCAGCTTGTGCAAGACGAGCTTGGAGATCTTTCCAATAAAACATCCATTGGAGCATTTGCGAGCATGATCACGTCCGCACAAGAAGATCTTTCACAAACACAAAATACCTTACAACGCGTCAGTTTGTTTACAGATCTTGTTCCGGCCTTTTCAGGAGTTGGAAAAACCGCACATCATCTTATTTTATTTTTAAATAATACAGAGTTGCGTCCCGCAGGAGGGTTTGTAGGAAATTATGGAATTGCAACCGTTACAAATGGTTCTGTGGATTCCGTAAAGACATCGGACGTTTACGCCCTTGATCGTTTGGCAGAAGCACAAAAAAGTACGCCACTCACTCCAAAAGAAGCAGCTCCGTTTGCGCTTCAGCAATATAACGCAACACCGGATTGGTATTTCCGAGATGCAAACTGGTCCCCAGATTTTTCTGTGAGCGCACAGAAACTTATTTCAAAATACACAGAAGAAACGGCTGTCATGCCGGTTGCCTTACGCGCAACCATTCCTTACGCAGATTCAATTGATGGAGTGATTGCGTTTACTCCAACGTTTGCGGCGCGCATATTGAATCTTGTGGGTCCTGTCACAGTTGGTGGACAGACGTTTACCGCAGAAAATATTGCCGACAAACTTGAATATCAGGTTGAGTACGCGTATGCCAAACAAGGGATTCCAGAAGCACAACGCAAAGAGGTGATTGGACAGCTCATGGATGCCGTTGTGAAAAAAATGACAGACATGCCACTTGCAGATTGGATGAGTGTGCTTACGCTCATGAATGATGCGTTCGCAACAAAACAGCTTTTTGTGTACCACACAAAACCGGATGTTGAAAAAGTCCTTGTGCATGCAGGATGGTCTGGAAACATTGTTGCACCACCCGCTGTATCAGATGTTCAGTTGGTTGTAGACGCAAACCTTGCAAGTTTAAAATCCGATCCTGTTGTGGAGAGGACGATTCACTACGAAATCACAAAAGATGCAAACGGAAATCGTATTGGAAGAACATCCATCACCTATCATCACACCGGAACATTTGATTGGAAGACAACGCGCTACAGAACGTATACGCGATTGTACGTTCCTCTTGGTTCTGAGTTGATTCGTGTGACCGGAGCGCTTAAAAATGATCGCACACAAAACCCAATGGGGGCAGCAGGTGCGCCAGATATTTCTTCTGAGCTTGGGATGACCGTGTTTGGGGCGTTTATTGCGATTGAACCTGGAGCAACAGGAACGCTTACCTTTGAGTACAAACTAGCAGACACAGTACGCGCGGCAATTGCAAGCGGAACATACACACTCCACGCGCTTAAACAAGATGGTGCAGGAAATCATGCGTTGACGCTCGACCTTGATTTTGGTAAGAATGTGCTGCATGCCGTGCCCGCAGAGGATGCAAAAGAATGGGGAGATGCACACTATAAAGCAAAAACGATTTTGGATCAGGATAAAGTATTTCAGATTGGACTGTAATAGATTGTTTCCGTATGTTCGCAAAAAAAATCGGTATCGACCTTGGAACAACCACTGTTCTCGTTTATGTCCCTAAGCGCGGAATTATTATTCACGAACCTTCTGTCGTGGCGGTTTCGTATACAGACAAAAAAGTGTTGGCCGTGGGAAAAGAAGCAAAAGACATGTTGGGCCGAACGCCAGATACGATTGTTGCGCGTCGACCATTGAAAGATGGTGTGATTGCGGATTATAGAACAACAGAAGCCATGCTTCGTTATTTTATTAATAAAGCCCTCGGAGGATTTCGATTGTTTCGCCCAGAAGTGATGGTTGCGGTTCCAGGCGGAATCACTTCCACGGAACGACGTGCAGTTATTGATGCAACACTCGCGGCGGGAGCAAAAGCTGCCTATATTATTAAAGAACCGATCGTAGCAGCTATTGGGGCAAATATTCCGATTGGAAGTCCAAGTGGTCACATGATTATTGATATTGGGGGAGGAACGTCTGAGATGGCCGTCATTTCTCTTGGGGGAATTGTGGCATCTGAATCTGTTCGCATTGGTGGCGTGAAGTTCGATTTGGCGATTTCAGAATATATCCGTCGCAAATACGGACTCGCGATTGGAGAACGAACATCAGAAGATATTAAAATTCAAATTGGCGCGGCCATGTATCTTCCCGACAAACTTACGATGGAAGTGAAAGGACGCGACATGATTACCGGACTTCCAAAGTTGATCGAAGTCACATCTGACGACGTGACGGCAGCCATTCAAAATGAACTAGAGGGAATTATTGCAACCGTAAAAGAAGTGTTGCACAAAACGCCACCAGAACTTTCGGCCGACGTCATGGACAGAGGAATCGTTCTCTCTGGCGGATCCTCACAATTACGAAGTCTCGACACATTGATTGCGGAGGCAACAGGTGTTCCAACATTTCTTGCAGAAGACCCGCAACAGTGTGTGGCAAAGGGAACCGGAATCGCGCTTGAAAACTTAGAAGCTTATAAGAGAAGTATTTTTACGAGCTAAAATATGGAGGTCAATTTGCTTAACAACTCTGCAAAATCGGTCGTCTATGCGATTGATGCCTGGTCCGCGAATCAAAAAAAGAAGACCGGTGTGGAGATGTATGCGTTTCAATTGATTCAGGCAATGAAAAAACACGCGCTCGCAGAAAACGAGCGTGTGGTTTTGTATTCGCCAACGAAGCTTGAGGGGGCGCTTGCAGAATTACCGAACGGATGGGAAGAAAAGATTGTTGCATGGCCAACGAAATCAAGTTGGTTTCCTGTTGGGTGGATGCAAGCCCGCATGAGCTTCGAGCTGTTTCAACATCCACCATCCGTTTTATTCGTTCCGTCCCAAGGACTTCCTCGACAATTTCCGGGAGTGTCTTATCCGATTCTCACAACAGTGCACGATCTTGGATTTTTGCGTGCGCCGAATTTATATGACTCCGCATCACGGAAACGTTTGTCGAAATTGACGAAGCGCTCCGTAAAAAATGCGTCTCACCTCATAACCGTGTCCGAATTCTCGAAGTCCGAGATTGTTTCGCTTTACTCGCAGTCCCTCCCCCCTGCCAAGGGGGGAGTTGGAGGGGGGTCTCGGATCTCGACCACATATCTTGCGGCAGATACATCCATCTACAAACGGTTATCTCGAGAAGAGATTGAACCTGTTTTGCAACGTCATCGCATCGGGAAACATTTTTTTCTGTATGTGGGGAGACTCGATCAAAAGAAAAATGTGGAAACCCTTATTCGTGCGTTTGACCAGTTCAAACTTGATCGCGGTGTTGGAGATCCGTACGAGCTTGTCCTTGTTGGTGAGCCTGGATTTGGTTTTGCAAGCATGAAGAATTGGATCGACCACTCAACGGCGAAAGATCAAATTCACACGCTCGGATATCTTGAAGACGCAGACGTGGCAGCACTCATGAACGCCGCAACCGCATTTGTTTTTCCATCGTGGTACGAAGGATTTGGAATTCCCAATGTAGAAGCGATGTCTTCGGGAACTCCACTTCTTGTTTCTGATATTCCTGTTCATCGAGAAATCTTAGGTGATGCTGCAATGTTTGTTACGCCTTCTGAACCTGAGCCTTGGGTGCATGCCATGAAACAACTTGCCGAAGATGCGTTGCTTCGTGAGCAGTTGATCACCAAAGGGTCTATTCGATCGAATCTGTTTGACTGGAATAAAACCGCGATGCAGACATGGGAAGTTTTGCGCAGTCTGATATAATCGAACAATATGGATCAACTCCTCACAGAATTAAAACATCTTGGTCTCTCCGAAAAAGAGGCGCAGGTTTATCTTTCCTCTCTTGAACTTGGACCCGCACCGGTTCAAGATATTTCGCATAAGGCAAAAGTGAATCGTGCCACAACATACGTGATGATCGAAGCGCTTTCTTCTCGTGGACTCATGTCTACGTTTGTGAAAGGGAAGAAACGTTATTATGTTCCGGAGAGTCCAGATCGATTGCTTTCGATCTTGCGGATCCAACAAAAAGAGTTGGAAGAAAAACAAAATGAATTTCAAAAGACCTTGCCAATGTTGCTTGCTCTCTTTAATGCGGAAGGGGCAAAGCCACAGATTCGGTATCTGGAAGGGCTTGAGGGTTTGAAGACGCTTCGTGAAACATTTGAAAAAATGGAAGGAGAGTTTGTACAGATTGTTCCGTACGACGATGTGTTGGTTGCACAAGAAATTTTGCAAGATTTAGAACGTCATGCGAGTGAACTGCATGCCGCAAAGACGCCGCACCGTGTGCTCGCTGTCATGTCGAATCCAGAGAACGCGTCAAAAATTCCTCATGTTGGCGACGGGGAAGTTCGTGTTGTTTCATCAAAAGATTTTCCCATGCACGGAGAAATTACGGTTCGCGGAAATCATGTCTTTTTGTTTTCGTATAAATCCGCCATGCTCGCCGTTGTCATCATCAGCAAAGAAATTGCAGATGCCATGCGCGGGTTGTTTAATCTGGCTTGGAAAGGTGCGGAAGAATATTCTCCAAAATAAAAAAAGAGATCATCAAGGTTTGATGATCGCGTAGGACAGGAAGAGGCTGCTCACCAAAAGAGGGAGCGGATGAGTGAGACATTCAAAGAGCTGTCGGGGAGTGAGATAAGGAGTTCGACGGGCGTGTCCAGGGAAAAGAAGTCAGCTACCAGTGCCGCAGTGCATGTGGGGCCGTAAGGATATTGGGTCCGCAAGGAGCGGGTTCCTTGCGTCGGCATACATGCGTAGGGCACACTTTGTAGCTTCGTTCAGTTCGCGCTCAATCATGGTCATGACACGGTCTCCAGGAGGGGAGCAGTCATGGACGGATTTTGGATACGGGTTACGGAACTCATACTGACCTCATTCGACAAGACCCTGTGTCTCATCTATCGCCTCTTCCTCTCGTTTGGAAGAGAAGATAAATCTATCATGTTTTCTTGAAAATGTCAATGTGGGGCGGCAGACCCCATGTGACCACCCCCTAACCCCCTCCTTGTGAAGGAGGGGGGAAATAGAAACAAAAAATACCCTTATGGGTATTTTTTCTCGTTTTGAGGGAGAGATGGTCTTGCGACCTATTCACATCACGAGAGAACATGAGGTGGATAGGTCGAGAGATTGTTTTTAGGTACGATGATTCTAGACTATTGCCTGTCATTGCGAGAAGTTCGACGACGCGGCAATCTTTTTGTCCAAGAATTCAGATGTCACAAGTTGAAACTTATGATCTCTGAAAGCTGCGCGACGGGACTGTGGGGAAAGAGGGATAGCTAATCCGTTTCCACACAGCCCGCCACGCGAGGTTCAACAAGCTTATCGCAGACCGCGCCAAATTGGCGTTGCATAGTGCGTCCTAAGGATCCGGTATCCTCGGGATGTCGTTGATTCAGCAAGAGGGTCCCTTTCGAGGTTACCCACAGAATTTTTGAGCGCGTGTCGCTCTAGACGATGTTGTTGACCATCGTCATCTCTGTTTTCAGTAGTGCTCCGAAATTGCTCTAGGAGCGCGCATACAAACGATTTTCACTTCTCGTTCGTGTACGTTCAGCTACGATAACCGGTCTTCGTACTGCGCGAAGACGGATCTCCTTGGATGTCTTTCGACATGCTTACACCAACAGCTGAACGTTGGTGCTGCTCAGGGAAAAGAAGGGGTACATGGATCTCCTTGTTCCAGGCGGTGTTGCGTGCCCATGATCCCAATCGACGGGGTGAGCAGCGGGTTGTGGCGAAAGCGCATGAGTGACCGATGCCCGGACCCGCGGCTGCCTTGGTGGCTGCGGCGGTAACAGTGGGCGATCGCGTCGCGAGTTTCCGTACAAGAATGCGCATCTTGCAGGCCAACACCGTGTTGCATAAGACTTTGGGTTTGGGGCGTGTAACCTATCTATCAAATGCCCCGTACAAGGTTCTTGTTGGAAGAACCAGGAATCCCTTCACTTCACGCCGACCGCCTTATGCGGAAACCTTCAATCGGCGTTGCCTATTCACAATTTCAGATGCATGGATCCTCCTTGATCCTTCGTCATGCCCGCTTCCAGTCGATGGAGAGCGAACGGGTTGCGCCAAAAGCACACTCAAATGCGACCGGTGCCAACATGGCCGACCGAGCCGCGGACCGCCAGGCGTGTGCCAAACCTGGGGTAAACATGTCCGACCATTGGCCGAACCGAGGTTACAACGCGCGGGTGCGTTGCAAGCTCGGAAAGCCGGACGATGTTTCGTGGAGAGACCACTAACATCGTCCAAGTTTTCCAATTCGCTAGACTTGAGATCTTCACCGGCTAATGGAGAGCCAGGGTCTCTTTTGCTTCATGCTTCGATCGCCTAATCATCGAGCATTGCTTTCCTGACGGATGTCGCTTATCTCACGGGTGACTCCTTAAGGGGTCGTTGTGGGTTGGGGCGAGAGGCCTAGTTGCCGAAGAGGCTCGCGACGATGCCGAAGAGGCAAACGGCGCCAAACAACTTCCAGCACCAGGACGCGAGAAACGGGTTACCAGCGTGGCGCGGATCGATTCCGGCCTCGATGCATTCTTCACGGTTCATGATCATCCTCCGGATCGTCGCGCTGCGAGCGATCTAGTTGAAGTTTTGGATCCGCGCTCGTTCTTCGAGCATCGGAAGCATGTCGATCACTTCGACGGACGTCAGGTGGATCATCCACTCGACGGTGTCGAGGCAAAGTTGCCGGCCGAGCTCGAACGCCCGGATCAGGTTAAGGACGCCGTTGCGGCCGATGAACGGTCCGCGGTCGCCGATGACCCAAGCAGGCGTTGCACCGAAGTGCGTCACAAGCTCGGTTTCGGAGACGCGATCGATTTCGCGCACAGCGAGTTCGATTTCGGCTTCGCACTTGAACAGGTTCAGGTCGAAGCCGGCTTCGATGAGCGCACGACGCGCACCACGGAATTCGACTCGGCCAGAAAGGGAAACGGGTTGATGCAAATGTTGCATCGGACTCCTTCATGCTCTTCGATTTCTCGAAGGCTGTTTGAACTGTTGAGAAACCAGGTACCAATTAGATCCAGAAAACTGGAGGCAAGGGATCCAGTGACCTCCCGAAGGCGGTGTAGACCATGAATATCTTGCGTATGAAATGAGTAAGCTTTCGCCTAGTCAAGCCATTTGATATTCGCTAGATGTCCTTTCGGGATTATCTAGTTGCTCTCTCCTCCATTTCTCTAGATCGAAACTGTTTTGAAGTTGTAAAGTCATGGAATAAAAGTGGTTTTCTGTTTGATGATTGTTTTAAGGAACAATCAAACAAAACCTTCCTTCACTCCATAACTTCACGACTCCATCGTGTTGTATTTTTTCTCTGCAAGATGCCGCGAGTGTTGACTCACGAACTCTTGGGAGACGACCGATGAATGAAAAGCGAGGTAGGGCTAATCATTCATCGGTCGTAAGGTCTTTGTTTATGAAGTCGTTAGACTCGACTTTGGAGCGGAAGCTTCAGGACGATTGCGACTAGCGCATGTCGTCGATCAACTCCTCGCTCGCGCGGCGGCTCTGGTCGCCACGGCTGCCGCGTTCGCGACGGGCACCGGTCCAGGCATCCTGGTTTTTCCGGTACTCGTCGAGACCGGCCAGTTCGTCCGCCTTGGACATCTGCTGGCCGCGGTTGCTGCCGACCTGCTGCTTGGCCAGACGGTCGCGCTTCATTTCCGCCGACTTGCGCTGCGCCGCCTCTTCTGCCTCGGCCACCTTGATGCACGCCACCAACTCCTCGAACGAGAGGGAGTTGTCGACGGTCATGCCCCACTCCTGCTGCTTGCGCGGGCCGCAGGTGAAGCGGGTCGCGGCGGCGTCGGGGGTGGGCGTGATGCCGTTGCGGGTATTGTCCTTGATGACGGACAGCGCCGGGAAACGGGCGTCGCAGGCCTTGAAGACCGTGTTGTAGTACGAGCACCTCCGGAACAGGGTCCCGTTGTACTCGCCGACCTCACCGTACTTCAAGCCCTTGCAGAAGCTGGCCCAATTGGCCTTCTGCGCTTCGGCTTCGGCGTGCTTGGCTTGGCCGGCACGGATGGTGCTGAGGCCGTTCGCCAGGCTGTTTCGCTCATCCTTCCACTGCGTGAACAGCGGGAGGTAGGCGTTGTCGATCAAGTTCTGCTCCGTCAGCAGATCCTGGCCGAGCTTGGCCTTGAGCACGTGCAGCGGGGCGATGCGCAACTGCTGGGCGGTGGCCTTGCGACCGCTACCCGCACAGGTGTACATCTGCTCCGGCTCCGCCTTGACCACGACCTTGACCACGGGGGCCTCGGGCGCGGCTTCGGCGACGACGGTATCGGCCACGACTTCGACTTCGGCCACGGGGGCTTCGGTCTCGGCCACGACTTCCACCGTCGGCTTCAGCGACGCGAGCTGCACTTCGTTCAGGCCGGCGAGGATTTCGCTCGGGCTGAACTGCTGCAACGCGGTGACGCTGGCGCCGTTCTCGATCAGATCGGCGACCTTCGCCATCGTATCGAGACCCAGCAACTTGCCGTCCGGGCACAGGTACTCGGCCGTGATGCCCGCTTCGACCAACTTGGCCGCAGCGTCCACTGCCGGCTTGCCGCCGTTCGCAACCACGTTCTTCCGCTTCGCATCGATCACCTGATTCTTGGTCAGGCCGTCGAGGACGAGGTTGGCGTGGAGGATGGTGACGACGTTCGTGTAGAACTGGCTCATGGAAAACTCCTGATTGCGTGAGTCATACGTGATGCTCGACGCTCTTGATTGCTAGGACACCTGCTTATAACAGCAGGATCTGCGCTGCCGGGATCCACATGGACCCGATCAGTTTCTGTAGCGGACAGTTCCGCTCCATAAATCCGATCGTGTCGGGGAAGGAAAGTCAAAGAGTCGAAGAGTCTCGGAGGGGGAACTATTTTTTTAAAATAGAAACTTCCTTCACTTTTTGACTCTTTAACTTTTTGACTTGTTTTTGAATTCAGATGCCGCGAGTTTTCACTCACGATCTCTGAAAGCTAGGCGACGGGCTGTGTTGAAAGGGAGTGCCTTCCTTCACAGCCGCGTCGCCAGATCTCGAGAAGAAGACTTGTGCCACTCAATGCTCGAGACATTGAGTCCACTGTATGTAATCCGCACCCGACCGCCTTACGTCAGATGTTTCCAGGTACAAACTTGCATTGTTCTAACCATTCCTTTGCTCTGTAAACCTGAGCGAGGTTGAAATGATCGGCTAGTTGCCGTTCATGGCGCGTTCACGATCGCGGATCCGTTTGGCGAGGGCCAGCAGGTTGCGGGTCGAGTAGCGCCGGGGGTTGATGCAGCGGGCTTCCAACGTGTGGATTGCCGCGAGGATGTTTGCAGACATGGAACTCCTGTCGGAACTTGTTGAAGTGGGGACTACTTGTGCACGAGCATCGGGATGACGATCGAGCTGACGCCGAGGAGCAGAAGCACCAACGGGTTGGTGACGACGCTGACGCCG
Organism: Candidatus Uhrbacteria bacterium; assembly: GCA_026395055.1. Classification (GTDB taxonomy): domain Bacteria; phylum Patescibacteriota; class Patescibacteriia; order UBA9934; family GWF2-40-263; genus XYB2-FULL-45-11. The sequence goes on from JAPLZK010000004.1 coordinate 296,108, forward strand.
AACTCGACGATGTCTTTGGCCGAGGTGCTGCGGACGCTGAACTTGATGTTCGAGAGGACGGTATTCACAGGGGCTCCTGATGCAAGCACTATCTAGTAGGCTCGCGCTGTAGTTTTCCCTTTGCCAATTCGTTCGGCGCAGGAATCCGGGAGTAGGTCGACTCAGTGACCGCCCGAAGGCAGGTGTGAATCATGAGTATCGTGCGTATGGAGTGAGTGAGGGTGAACCCAGTCAAACCATTTGATACTCACCGCTTTCATTCACCGAAGTGTTTTGAAAGACGGTTTGCTCTCTCCCCCCGAATTTCTGCGTCGAGGTATATAAAAAGATCCATTGCTGCACGTATCCCTGCCTGCCGGCAGGCAAGCAAGCTTTGAGAGATACGTAAAACAATAGATCTTCTTTGCTATTACCTAATGGGACCGATAGCTCGGCTCTCTCCCCGTTTGAGTTGTAAGGTTTGAAGTCTTTCTTCTTGCCTCACTGCATCTTCGTGAACATACTATACCACTTTTTGTCAGTTTTGTCAAGACTCCAACCTAACAAACTAAGCTAATTATGCTAAATTTAGCTAAATCAATATGTCAGGAAAGTCTGGAATAAAAAGAGGGGTAAGGGATTAGGGGCTAGGGACAAGAGGTGAAGGGCGAGGGATTAGGGATTAGTTAAGCAAATTGGCTACTAGTCCCTAATCCCTCGCCCCTCGTCCCTCCTCATGCTATAATTCCAATACTTATGCCCTCATCTCCCTTTCACAACCTTATTGGGCATGAACGCGTTCAGGATGTTTTGGGTCGCATGATTACCCACGATCGTTTACCACATGCATTCCTGTTTGTGGGGCCGCATCACCTCGGAAAAACGTATGTGGCAAAGCAGTTAATCCGTTTCTTAAGCGACCACCCCCAGCCCCTCCTTGTAAAGGAGGGGGGCTCGAGTGTTTCAATGGACGTTATTGAACTTGGGTGTCTCACAGATGAAAAGACGGGAAAGAAAAAAACACAGATTTCTGTGGAACAAGTTCGAGAAGTTTGTGAGCGACTTGCGATGAGTGCCATGAATGGTGGTTGGAAGATTGCCTTCATTAAAGATGCAAATGTCCTTTCGAACGCAGCCGCGAATGCCTTGTTGAAAACACTTGAAGAGCCAAAAGGAAAAACATTGTTCATTCTGCGCGCACCATCTGTTGAATCGGTTCTTCCAACGGTCGCATCGCGTTGTCAGGTCATGCGCTTTCATCCGGTTTCAAGAAGCACACTCGCGACAGCTCTTGTAAAAAAGGGTCATGCAAAACCAGACGCAGAACTCGCGGCGGCAATTTCGCTCGGTCGTCCTGGTCGAGCGTTGCGATATCTCACAAAGAGCGAAGACAGATCGCAAACAGATATTGGTGTTGAACAAGCAATCGAACTGTTCTCTTCTACACACGCAAAACAAATTCGTTTGACCTCGACGCTGCTTCCAAAAGAAGATGTGAACAAGCGTACGGCGGCTGACCAAACGGTTCGGTTGTGGCAGAGAGTCTTACGAGATGATCTGTTGCGACAGGTTGGATGCGAAGAATTGGTTGTCTATAAGGGGCAAGGGGTTCGGGGCAAGGGGTTAGAGGGAAAACATCCGAATCTGGTTCAGCTGATTCAAACATTGAAAAAAACAGAAGAGGGAAGAAGCGCGATTGCGCATAATACCAATCCACAATTAACGTTAGAGCACATTTTATTTTCTCTATGAAAAAATTTCTTCCTCTTCTTGTCCTTCTCGTGCTTGCGGGTGCGGGTTGTTCAACAGCCGTCCCAACCGCCAATAAAGCAGACGGTGGTATTTTAAAAACCGTTGATGCCGGAAAAGTTTGGGTTCAAAGTTCTTTGGTTCCAACCGCAAAAGGAATCGGAACGCTTGCAACCGCAAACATTGTGACCATGGAAATGGATGCACAAGATAAAAATGTTTTATACGTTGGGACACGTGAAGACGGATTTCTTTATTCTGACGATGCAGGTGCTTCTTGGCATCAACCAAGAGACAAAGCGTTATCAACAGGATTTATTCCGTCGCTCAAAGTCGATCCAAAAAATGTGTGTACGGTTTATGTTGCAAAGGGGCAACGTTTGTACAAGTCTGTAGACTGTATGCGCACCTTCCAAAATGATGCGTACATTGAAAGCCGAGACAAAGTAAATGTCGTAAAGGTTGCGGTTGATTGGTTTGATCCACAAATTATCTGGATTGGACTTTCAAACGGAGATGTTCAAAAAAGTTTAGATGGTGGAAAGACTTGGAGTAATTCGCTTCATGTGAAAGATATCATTACAGATATCCTCATCAACCAATCGGATAGTCGCATGGTGCTTGTTTCTACTTCCTTGAAAGGAATGATGAAAACGGGTGATGGTGGTGCAACATGGGCCGCAGCAAATGTTCAAGGCATGAATGGAGCGTTAACGGTTTATGACATGATCCAGTCAAGTAATTCCGCAGTCGTGATTGCAACAACAAAATACGGTTTGATTCGCTCAGGAGATTTTGGAGCAACGTGGAGCCCAATCAAACTTGTAAGCGCTCCAGGACAAGTAAACATCCAAGCGATTGGAATGGACGCCTCAAATCCGGATGTTCTGTATTACGCAACAACTGCTACGTTTTATAAGTCGCAAGACGGCGGAGCAACATGGCAAACGGGAAAACTCCCCTCAAATCGCTTACCTCGCGCGATTTTGGTTGACCCAAGTGTGAATACCCTGTTATATATTGGAGTTGCCACGGAAGTGAAATAGGGAGTTCATCATATTATTTTTTCTTGTTATGCATATATTTCTGTCAGCCAATAAACCCCAGTTCGATACCGTATTAGATCACCTGCACAAAGAGTTGAATACGCTCCGTACCGGACGTGCAACACCACAGCTTGTGGAAGATATTCGTGTAAATGCCTATGACTCCATCATGGAGTTGAAAGGTCTTGCTTCTATTTCTGTTCAAGATGCAAAAACAATCGTGATTGATCCATGGGACAAAGGACTTACACAAGCCATTGAAAAAGCGATTCGTGATTCTGGGACAGGACTTTCTCCTGCGGCAGACGGCGGAGTGATTCGCATCATGTTACCTTCCATGACAGAAGAGAATCGATTGAAGCTTGTGAAACTCATGAAAGAAAAGATTGAGGATTCTCGTATTGCACTGCGTGGTGTACGCGAAGGTGTGCGTGACGAAATTCTTGAAAAAGAAAAAAATAAAGACATGAGTGAAGACGAAAAGTTTAAGTTGCTCGATGAACTCGAGAAACTCACAAAAGATTTTAATGAACAGATTTCTGCCATGGCAGAAAAGAAGGAAGATGAAATCATGACTGTGTAATTATGGATGCAAAAAACATCACCATGGAAAAAATTGTTTCCCTCGCGAAAACGCGCGGGTTTGTTTTTCCTGGTTCCGATATTTACGGCGGACTCGCAAACTCCTGGGACTACGGTCCTCTTGGAGTTGAGCTCAAAAATAACATTAAACAAACGTGGTGGAAGATGTTTGTGCAAGAACGTCTCGACATGGTCGGAATCGACGCTGCACTCATCATGAATCCAAAAGTATGGGAAGCGTCTGGGCACGTGGCTACGTTTTCTGATCCTCTTGTTGAATGTAAAACCTGTCACGAGCGTTATCGCGCGGATCAAATCGATCTTGCGGCACCTTGTGCGAAATGTGGAAACAAAGGAACATTTACGGAACCCGCATCATTTAACTTGATGATGAAAACCTGGCTTGGTCCAAAAGAAGACGCGTCTGCTGTTGCGTACTTCCGACCAGAAACCGCACAGGCAATGTTTGTAGATTTTCCAAACGTGCTGACATCCAGCCGTAAGCGTGTTCCATTTGGAATGGCACAAATTGGAAAAGCGTTTCGTAATGAAATTACTCCAGGAAACTTTATTTTCCGTACACGCGAATTCGAACAAATGGAAATCGAGTACTTCGTGCATCCATCGGATTGGGAGAAATACTTCGAGGATTGGCTCGCAAACATGTACAAGTTTATGGATCGCGTTGGAATTGATGCATCTCGTTCACACAATCTCGAAGTTGAGAAGGATGAGCTCGCTCATTACTCGAAACGTACAGTGGACATTGAATTTGATTATCCGTTCGGACGAAAGGAATTGTATGGACTCGCGTACCGCACAGACTTCGATCTGACAACGCACGCAAAGCACTCGGGTTCGAATATCGTTTATACAGATCCAATCACAAACGAAAAATATGTTCCACACGTAATCGAGCCATCCTTTGGTGTAGATCGAACCGTTCTTGCCGTGTTGCTCTCTGCATACGACGAGGAAACGGTCGCATCTGAAGAAGGGGACGGTGATACGCGTGTTGTACTTCGATTCAAAAAAGAAATTGCTCCCATCAAGATTGCTATTCTTCCACTCTCAAAGAAAGAAGAGCTTTCAAATGTTGCGCGCCCAATTGCAGAAGGTCTCGCAAAGCACTGGCGTGTTGATTACGATGAGACTCAGTCGATCGGAAAGCGTTACCGCCGCCAAGACGAAATTGGAACGCCTTACTGTGTGACTGTGGACTTTGATTCTCTTGAGGATAAAGCCGTCACTATTCGCGATCGCGACACCATGAAACAAGAGCGTGTGCCAATTGCAGAGCTCGAAGCATGGTTCAAGAAACAATTCTAAAAATACTTTGCGATTCTCTTATGCCTCATCAACACTTCACATTAAAAAACGGCATGCGTGTGCATTTGGTTCCGGTGGGTGGAACGCAAGCCGTGACCGTTCTTGTTCTCACAAAAGTCGGTTCTCGCTATGAGACACCGTCCTTGAGCGGAGCATCACACTTTATTGAACATTTGATGTTTAAGGGAACAAAGCGTCGCCCAACAACGCTCGACATTTCACGTGCACTCGACTCGGTCGGAGCACAATTTAATGCGTATACCAATAAACACGAGACAGGGTATTACATTAAGATTGATGCAAAGCACACAAACCTTGCGGTCGACATGTTGCATGACATGGTGTTTCATTCGAAGTTCGATCAAAAAGAATTAGATCGTGAGCGTGGAGTGATTATTGAAGAAATTAACATGTATCAAGACAGTCCCATGAGACACGTCGAGGATTTGCTCGAGAGCACGGTGTTTGATGGGAATACACTCGGATGGGAAATTGCGGGAACACACAAAACCATGAAAGCCATGAAGCGTGATGAAATCATTGCGTTTCGTGATGCGCATTATATTCCGGCACGTATGGTTGTGTCTGTTGCGGGAAACATTCCAAAAGATATTCGTAAAACGCTTGAGAAAACTTTTGGAAGTGTGAAAGCCTCAAAGGCGGAACATCCGTCATTTGAACCATTCACCCTTGGAACGAGTAAACAGAAAGTGAATGTTCAATTTAAAAAGACGGAACAAATTCATCTCATGTTTGGATTTCCTTCCTTTGGGATTGGAGATGATCGCAATGAAGCGCTCACAATCCTTTCGTGTATCCTTGGTGGAACCATGAGCTCACGTTTGTTTATCTCTGTCAGAGAACGAAGAGGTCTTGCGTACATGATTCGATCAGGCAACATGGCGTATGACGACGCAGGTGTCTTCTCAGTCCAAGCAGGGCTTGATAAATCTCGTGTGCCGCTCGCACATAAGACCATTATGCAAGAATTGCGTAAGGTGAAGAAAACAGGCGTGACTGCAAAAGAAGTGAAAGAAGCCATCGATCACATTCGTGGAAGTATGTTACTTGCCATGGAGAGCTCTTCGTTTCAAGCGGAGTGGTATGGAGATGATGAGTTGTTTCTCGATAAGGTGAAAACACCAGAACAATACATGGCGAAACTTTCAAAAATTACTGCCGCAGATGTAAAAGCAATTGCAAACGAAGTATTGAATGAAAAGAAAATGAAAATGGCGGTCATTGGTCCGTATAAAAATGAAGAGGCATTTCTGAAATCGTTATCGTAATATGAAAACCATCATCGGCAACTGGAAAATGAATTTAGGAGTTCGAGAAAGCGTCGCGCTTGCGCGTGCGTCCTTGTTGCTCCTTCGCGGAAAAAAAGTTGCCCCACACATGGTCATTTGTCCTTCCACCATCGCCCTTTCTGAGGTGCGTAAAGTTGTTGCGCGCAGTGGATGTGGTCTTGGTGCACAAAACGTATCGAGCGAAGAGCAAGGGGCCTTCACGGGTGAAACATCTGCTCGCATGCTTTTTGAGGTGGGAGCAACACATGTAATCATTGGACACAGCGAACGTCGTCACGTGTTCGGTGAAACAGACGAGATAGTGAATGCGAAACTCTCGAAAGCCCTCGAGCATAATTTGATTCCGATTGTGTGCGTGGGAGAAACAAAAGAAGAACGCGATGCGGGACATGTGAAAAAAGTCATCCTGCATCAATTAGCAATCGCATGTAAGAATGTCCGTCCGAAATTCTCAGAGACTCTGTACGTTGCTTATGAACCTGTCTGGGCGATTGGAACAGGTGAGACACCAACGTCATCTGAGATTATCGAGGTGCATGCGCATATTCGTGAAGTGCTTGGGGAACTTTTTCCCACGGCACCCGCGACTGCATTTGCGGTGTTGTATGGGGGAAGCGTGAATCCAGAAAATGCGTATACGTTTTTGCGTGAAAAAGAAATTGACGGCCTTCTTGTTGGGGGTGCAAGTATTAAAATTCATCAGCTCAAAGAAATTGTGGACGCAGCGTGCCAGGTTTTAATTGCGCAATCGTAAGCATATGATTTGGATCATTCCTCTTGTATTGATCGTCGTCGGAATCATTTCCGTGGTTTCGCTTTTGATTCGCAAGATGCCTCAACTGCGTGTTATTAACGTAGACTCCATTCCAAAAGAACGAACACGTAAAATCAAAGAGCAAATCATTTTGCAAAAGTTTCAGCGTGCGAGTGGTGATAAAATGAAAGGGGTTACTTCACTTGCGCTCATGATTGGACGTACGTTTTCTCGTACGGGACGTCGCATTGTTCAACGCTTGTATACGCTTGAGCAGTATTATCAAAAGTTGAAACGTTCTGCGTCGGAAGGACAGCATGCGTATGATGCGGAGACGATTCATCGTCTCATTGAAGAAGCAGAAACATTGCGTCAGAAAGATGAATTGATTCCGGCAGAAAAAATGTACATAGACATCATCAGCCACAATCCAAAGAGTGTGGATGCATATGAGGGCCTTGGAAATCTTTATCTCGCGAACAATCAGTTTGATCAAGCGCGCGAAACGTTGCAGTTTAGTCTTCGATTGTCCCCAAATGATGCGAGTGTTCTTGTGTCTCTTGCTCAGCTCGAAATGAAACTCGATCAACCAAAGTCTTCGCTTGTTCATTTGAAAAAGGCGATCCAGAAGCGTCCAAAGAATCCAAAGTATTTGGATTTGTATATTGAGGTTTCTCTGAAGGCGGGCTCTCTCAAAGACGCCCAGGAGGGGATCAAGCGTCTGAAAGAAGTAAATCCAGAGAATCAAAAGATCCAAGATTTTGAGACACGATTTTCAGAACAAAAAGCCTCATATATCACAAAATCCCATTCATCCACCGATGACGCTTCACAAACGGAATGAAGTTTGTTATGATTCCGCCCGCAAAGACAGTGCCGTTGTAGCTCAGTTGGTAGAGCACATCCATGGTAAGGATGAGGTCATCGGTTCAATCCCGATCAACGGCTCCATTCGACTATCGTTAGTTTGCCATGAAGATAGTCGAATGTCCTGAGCTTGTCGAAGGGCCCAATGTACCCTGACAACCATCGCTCATGGTCTGCGACCACACAAGCAATTCACATATGGGTAGATACTCAAGCGGTCAACGAGGGGAGACTGTAAATCTCCTGGCTCACGCCTTCGAAGGTTCGAATCCTTCTCTGCCCACCATTCGACTATCGCTATCTTGCTATTTAGATAGTCGAATGCCCTGAGCCTGTCGAAGGGCCCAAAGCACTCTGACAACCACCGCTCATGGTCTTCGACCAGTCATCTGAGAGAATATGTTTAACAATGTCGCAATCGAATGCCCTGAGCCTGTCGATGGACAATGTTGTGTATACATTCTTGAATGTATTGATCACTCTTATTACGTTGGATTTACAACCAACATAAAAGAACGATTGATGAGACATGAAGGAAAAGATGCCTCACTCTGGACAACGGTCCGCGCGCCAGTCGCTCTCGTCTATGTAGAAGTACACACTTCATTCATTGAGGCACGTCGTCGAGAATCTCAGTTAAAGAAATGGACAAGAGTAAAAAAAGAACGGCTTATTTCAGGAGAATGGCAAAAGCAGTAGTTTTTGCCGAAGTAGCTCAGTTGGTAGAGCAACGGTTTTGTAAACCGTAGGTCACGGGTTCGAGTCCCGTCTTCGGCTCCAGCCTTTATTTCATCAGGATTTGTCTTGTTGAGGTGAAGTGTGGATACGGGTTGTTCCCCATGAGCTTTGGGCCGTAACCTTGACACAATCACAGATTCAGGATAACCTTCGCCCATAAATTGAATATATGTCACAAGAAAACATCATCAAACTCGAGTGCAAAGATTGCAAGCGCGCTGGCTATAACAGCCACAAGAACAAGAAAACCTTGAAAGAGCGCTTGGAACTCAGCAAATTCTGCAAGTGGTGCAACAAGCACGTCATGCATAAAGAGACGAAATAAGAACATCCGCCCTTGTGGCGGGTGTTTTTTGTTTCATCGTTGCGAAGTCTTTCGCAATCTCGCATGGTATAATCAATGCATGTCTTTCAAACGATCCCTTATCGCTCTGGTTTTTGTTCTTGTTCTCCTGCTTGGGTTCACGAGCCGTTTTGTCTTTGCGGATGATTCTATGCAGGCGGTTGAGGCGGAAAAGTCGCAATTACAATCCGAGCTTGATCAGATTGAAGCGCAGATCGCACAGTTCCAAAAAGAACTCGTGAATATTAAGGGGGAGAAGAATACACTTACAAATAAAATTAAACAGTTGAAAGCGCAGCAGGCAACACTCGCTCTTCGGATCAAAGAAACAGCTCTCGAAGTTCAGGATATGGATCATCAGATCACGGCAACGAAATCGCTCATTGATAAAAATCAGGTACGAACAGAAGCGTTAAAAGCAGAAGTGGCAGAGTCTTTGCGTCAAATGAATACGAACGATCATCGCACTTTTTTATTTGTCTTTTTCTCAGAGCACACACTTTTCGATGCACTCTCGGAAGTTCAACAGTTTACGCAAGTAACATCTGGTCTTGATGTGTTACTCGATCAACTGCACAAAACGCGAGAAGATTTATCTGCACAGAAGACACGTCTCGACGCAGAACAAGATCACGTAGAGAATTTACTCGCGGTTCAAACACTGCAACAACAAGCATTGACCGGATCTGTGAAAGATCAAGCAACGTTGCTTACACAAACAAAAGGAAAAGAAAAAAATTATCAGGCGTCGCTTACAGATTCGCAAAAGCAGGCTGCGCAAATTCGCACACGACTGTATCAACTTCTTGATGTTGGAAAACAAATTACCTTTGGTCAAGCGGTTGATATTGCGACATGGGTTTCAAAGCAAACAGGTGTACGCGCTTCGTTCTTGCTCGCGATTCTCACACAAGAATCGAGTCTTGGAAAAAATGTGGGGACGTGTAACCGCCCAGGGGATCCTGTTTCAAAGAGCTGGAAGACCATCATGAAACCAGAACGAGACCAAGAGCCATTTAAAACAATCACAGCGGAACTTGGCATGGATCCAGATACAACGGCCGTTTCTTGTCCGATGCATGACAAGAAGGGAAACCAGATTGGTTGGGGAGGTGCCATGGGTCCTGCGCAGTTCATTCCATCCACTTGGATGGGTTACAGAGCAAAGGTAACAAATATTACAGGGAAGGTTGCAAACCCGTGGGACATCCGAGATGCATTTATTGCGTCGGCAATTAAACTTGGAGCAGATGGCGCAACAACAAAAGACGGAGAGTGGGCAGCGGCAATGCGTTACTTCTCCGGCTCCACAAACGTCCGCTTCCGATTTTATGGTGATCAGGTGGTTGCGCAGGCAGAGGCGTATCAGAAAGACATGGAAGCACTGGGAAAATAAAAACACTCGCTTTGACGCGAGTGTTTTACTTGTAATAGGCTTTTCGAACCTCGAGGGCATCGAGACAGGCTTGTTGATTCTCTTTGTTCAAGAGTGTACAGAATGTTTCTGTGTGTGGGATGGAGTTGTATTCGACGAGATCGTAAGACACAAGACCGTCGAGACAGGCATTCTTTGTACGTTCGTCTTTTTCTGTTTCACAAATTGCTTCTGCTTTTTTTGGATCGTTTAAATGCGTTGCCATAAGACGCGCACCCATTCCACTCACACACTTTGTGTAGTAGCTTGATTCGGCTGCATCACAGAGAGAAAACATGTTCTCGTCCGATGTACGATGTTCTGCGAGATAGACACCCGTATAGTGATAACATCCGGGCTTGAAATACGGTTCTTCACGACAAAGTCTGAGAGGGTCGTCTTTGTAAACATACGGTGTAGCGAAATCTTGATCATCTTCAAAGTTTTGCATATAGACCCCTTCGGAACAACGTGCATCGTGTCCGAGCGGTAATTTTTTGCAATACGCGAGGGAACGCGGAACATCGTTCTCGGTAAAAAACATGAGACCGTGTCCAATGCCATGATAACAATATCCATCTTGTCCTTCGCAAATGGTTTTGATGATTGTGTCTGGATCTTTTGTGTCTTGGAGTGCGTGCACAATGAGACTGTGAATGTATCCGGATCCACAAAGATCGTTTGTGTATTTGATCGCCTCGGTAAAATTTCCGTATTTTTGATATGCTGCGTCTCCAATTGCATGTGTGAGGTCGTGACAACGATTTATCAGTTTTGGATTTTGGGCAATGAATGTTTGTAACGACGCAAACGCAATTGTTGGACTTTGATCCTGCACGATGGTTTTTAATGTGATGGACATGGCATCCACTTTTTTCTTGTCTGGAGAAATAGGGAGATGCGCAACTACGGATTGTTGAACGACTGGTTTCACGTTTGCCGTGCGTTTCGAGATCATCCATCCAATCGCAATACAAATAACCATCAAGACAATGATTGACATGATGGTGTATCTGCGAGCAGTTGTCGTTTTTGTTTCCGAACGCATAATTTGTCCGGAGGATACGATAAAATGGAGGAAAAGTCAAGGGATAGCAAGGTCTTTCTTATACCTATTTCGATGGTTCATTGGTCGGAAAACAAAAAAATCCTCGGCAAAGCCGTGGATATTTTTGGCAGGGGCGGCGAGAATCGAACTCACGTCAAAGGTTTTGGAAACCTTCGTCCTACCATTGAACGACGCCCCTATGGTAGCTCGAGGATTATACAAGAATGAGAAAAAAAGGGAAGGCTCTTTCTTGTCATATTGGTATTTCTTGTGAGTATAAACAGGGGTTTATGCTTGACAAAAGTGCTTTTTTAGCGCATCTTCCTTTGAAGATGAGATTCGGTTGGATGTTCAAAAGGGAGGTGTCTCAAGTTCTTTGATCTCAATGAAGAGGGCGACTGGCTGCAGATGCTTAGCGACGAAAGAGATCTTCGATGCAGTCCCAATTGGGCTCTCGTTCTTCTTCTCGTGTGCTATCTCACATGGCCACTCATCATCTTCGGCCGAAAGATCAGTCTTTCGAGATCCTTCTTCCATCTGCAGTGGCGGTATGGTCGAGGATAAGCGTTATGGAACTCTTGTAAAGTCCGTTGGGTGTATCGCAGGCACGTTGCTGCTTCTACACTCGGCGGGCTATTTTTGTTGAATAAAAAAACCCACAGATGTGTTTCTGTGGGGAGAGCTTATGGCAGCAACCGTGCGGCTTGCATGATGTCGAGCACGCGATGATCGGCACTTGTTTCTGTTCCTTCGTCGCACACGCGGATGGTTTTTGTGTGAGCGGCTTTGCCTGCCTGAACATCCGTTTCGAGGTCTCCAATCATGTACGAGCGCGACAGATCGATTCTGTGCGCGTCTCGTGCATGCAAGAGCATTCCTGGTGCGGGTTTTCGGCAAGAGCATTTGTCTTTCGGACGATGCATGCATGCGTAGAGCGCGTCGAGCGGGAGCGCGCGGAAGACATCCATCATACGTTCGAATTCCTGGGGATCGATGTGTCCTGTTGCGACGTCTGGTTGGTTCGTCACCAAAATGCAGAGATATCCTTTTTGTCGAATGAGCTCGAGAGCTTCTTCAACATTGGGCTTGAGCCGAAGTTCCTGCATGGTAAATGGTGCGGTGTACCGAAATGGTTTGCCGCCAAGAAGGAATCCTTCGCCACGATCCACAAGATGGTTGAGAACGCCATCGCGATCAAGGAACACGGCATCAACAAGAGATTGAGAATGAGTCATGGGAAACCTCCAGAAGCAGATTGAGAATATGCCTGAAAATCCCTCGTTTGTCAACGGGTGATTTGTTATACTGTTTATCTATGAACCACTGGCTTCTCAAAACAGAACCTTCCACGTTTTCTTGGTCTGACCTTGTGCGCGATAAAATCGGTCACTGGGATGGGGTTCGGAATTATCAGGCGCGGAATAATCTTCGTGCGATGAAGAAGGGAGATTTGGTTTTCATCTACCATTCTATCGAAGGGAAATGCCTTATTGGTATTGCGAAGGTAGTGCGAGAGGCATATCAAGATGTATCGGCAAAAGAAGGAGATTGGAGCATGGTGGATATTGAGCCTGTTGAGAAGATGGCTCGAGAAATCACACTTCATGAGATTAAAACGAATCCAGATCTCCGAGCTATGGTACTCGTCAATAATTCACGATTATCCGTTCAACCAGTAACTGATCAAGCATGGAAAATTTGTTTGAAGATGGCAAAGACTGCTTTGTGATATGATAAAAGAAATCCTTTAGTCTTTTTTTGTATGACCCTCCCTTCTTTTCAGCAGAGACGTATCGGAACATTCCTTCTTACAATACTTTGTGTTGTAGCTAGTCTTTTGGTTTCCATACAATACGCACACGCAACGCCCGTGTCGGTTTTCAGCGACACACTTCCCACAAGTGGCTCATCTGTGAACGGGAGTCTGTCCGTCTCTTATACGCTTTCGATGGGAATTGCGGGCGGTAGTATTACGTTTATGGGGACAGACGGAACGTCAGATCGCGGAGGGCACGTATATAATTTGAGTCGCGATGACGAAACGGTTGGAACACACACCTTTACGCGTCGAACACTCGAGGCGGGATTTGTAGACCCTCTTGTGGACGGAGCAATTTATACGATTACTTTTTCCGGAACGGATGCGTTTGGGAATCCCGCAATAGTTTCAAATACATCTGTTTTGTATGATGTAACACCACCGGCTGATCCGGTTAATTTCCATATTTTTTCAACGAACAACGTATCAACCCTTGCGAAGGTTGGAGATACGGTTGTTGTCACGGCTGCCGTCGAAACGGGAGTACGTGTCAGTGGAACGATTGGTGGAAAAATAGCGGACGGAGCGGAGAATAGGGGAACAGGAACGCTGACACGTGTTTTGGATGGAACGGAGACGGAAGGATCGGGTTTGAATTTTACGTTCATCACCTCAGATGGAGCAGCAAATGCAAGTTCTGTGAAAACAAAAACAAGCATCGCGGATGAATCTTCTGTGCAAACAGATTTTACACCTCCCGTGTTGCCAATCGCGACGCCTGCGGCAGGTTCGTTTTCTGCAACGCAAAGTGTCTCGCTTTCTTCATCTGGATCCACGACCATCTTGTTCACAACAGACGGAACTGTGCCCACATGTACGCTCGGAACAGCTTATTCTCACACGCTTTCCATTTCTTCAACAACAACCGTTAAAGCAATAGGATGCGACGCCGCAGGAAACGGATCTGCCGTTCAGACATTCGTTTATACCATTGGCAGTGGAAGCGGCGGAGGTGGCGGAAGTTCTGGTGGAAGTGGAATAACAATCGTCATTCCGTATTCACCGACCGTCACTCCTTCCGCAGGGGCATATACAGGAACACAATCTGTTTCACTTGCATCGATGGGTTCAACAAGTATTCGTTACACTATTGATGGCACAACCCCATCCTGCACAACAGGATCTGTCTATGCAACCCCAATTTCAATTTCGGCAACCAAAACAATCAAGGTAAGAGGATGTAACTCTGCAGGAAGTTCTCCGATTGGAACATTTGTGTTTACGATTAAGTCTGCTCCACCTTCCGGTGCTTCCGGTTCTGGTGGTTCTACTGGTACGATCACACTTCCTGCAAATCCAGTTTCCATTCTTCCTCTTACGGCGGTTCCAAATACAAATACAGGTTCTACACCAACAGTCACAGCTCCCGTTGCCTCCGCCGCGGTGTTTATTCATGATCCTGCTCAGTATCAAACGGTGTTAACGGATTTTGGACTGCAGAGCGATCCAAAAAACTTTGGGATCAATCAATCGTTGGTACAAGCGGACGCAAAGACATTCGGTGTGCCTATATCAGCAGAACAAGTTCGATTTATCGCAAACTTTATTACATACGGAGCATCAACAGAAACGATTCAGCTCGGAATGGGTGAGCGTCATGCGGTCATTCGTGATTATCTTCAAACGGTCGGTCGTGCGGATGTTGCGTGGGATGATGTTCAGCGCATGACGATTGGTCAAAAACCAGTGAAACGTAATCTGGCTAAAGAGCAAGCGCAGGTTCCGGTCGCTCTTGCGGCGTTTGTGCGCATGACGGGGCATTCGCCAAACTTTCAGGACGCATCGGAAGATCTGGCTTGGAATACGCTTATGTACCGTATTCGATTTCCACGTAATCTCGGAAAAGAACATGAGGGTATCCTTGCATTTGAAAAGATTTTGAAGCGCGTGCCCATATCTCCATTTGATTGGGCAGAAGTGCGAGCGCTTGGATATGTTCTGCCATAAACCGATCAAAAACACGCGTATAAAAAAATACGCGTGTTTTTCTATCCCTAGACAGATTTCGATTTCGATGGTATATTCATTGTCGCTGACTTGTCTCAAAATAAATTTTCATTCGGATTTGGGGATCTGATCCTCAAATCCATTTCTTGAATGGAACGAACATTTTGGGATAAGAACGCAAAGATTTATTCTTAGCTTTCTGGGCCCAATTTTTTGTTGCCCAAAATCCCTTATGGAGTTACTTCCTATTATTTCGGAATTCACCGGTGAACCAACGGGTGAAATGATCCCTCGCGCAGAAGCGATCGCGCGCGGCATCTGGTGTCAGACCACAAACATTTACGTGCTCAATTCAAAAGGCGAAGTGCTTTGTCACCAACGCTCTCTTGAGAAAGAACGTCTTGCAGGTGTTTGGATGACACACCTTGGTGGACATGTTGGACATGATGAATCGTATGAAGAGAACGCACATCGTGAACTCTTTGAGGAATCTGGAATCAAGATGGATGCATCCTCGCTCATTCACTGGCGCACAACAAAACTTGATCGTGCACGCATTTGGATTCGTGAGTTTGTGGTCCTGACAGATATTCCGGTACACAAACTCGTTCCACAAAAAGGCGAGGTCGAACAATTTGCGTGGCTCAGTATTGAAGAACTCAATGCGCGTAATGCAGCTGAGCCGCACAATTGGTGTGTTGGTACGCATGACTTCTCCATCGAATATCCTTGTCTTCGCGCCGTACTTACGGCTGCAGAGCAGCATGGAACGATTGAGCCCACACAACCTATTCATACGTGGATGCCGTGCATTGCATAAAACTCCCGAAACGGGAGTTTTTGATTTCGTCAGACGAAATCATCCTCCGTAGCTCGTATCGGGCGAAGGACGGGTGGTTTGTGGATAGAGCGACTTGTGAGGATGCACTTCCTCGCGTATGCTTTTTGCATTATGTGCATATCGAGGATTCAGTGGATCATCTATCTCTTGCTTCTTGCCGGAATCGGCTTTGTCGCCTGGATGTTTTTGTTGCATACGTCTACCGTGACAGCACCGTCCACCAGCGAAGTCTCCATAAACGATCGTCATGAGTTGGAATTGCAAGTGCCGCTTGAGAAAACAGTTGATCTACGAAAAGCATTCGCCACAGAAGTGCAAACACATATCGCATCAAAAAAAGATTTTGATTTGCGATCGATTTACGAATCGTATATCGACAAGATCGGCGCAAACGGAATGATTACGGAAATTCAACGTATGGATCCTGTGTGTCACTTTGAAGGGCATGATCTTGGAAAAGTCATCTTTGAAAAGATTGGAACGATCGGTGAGTCGCTCACCATTTGTCAGGATGCGTGCTACTCGGGTTGCATGCACGGTGTGTTCATGGAAGCATTTAAAAAGAAACAAGAAGAATATTTAAAAACACATCCAGCAAAGCCCGGTGAGGATCCGGAAGATCGTGAACATATCAACATGGATGTGGTGAAGGAAAGTATTCCGAGTATTTGTGAGGATCCGAGCGTTTCATCATCGTATCGACCAGGAGATTGCGCACATGGAGTTGGTCACGCCGTAACATATCTCGCAAATGACGATTGGAAAAAAGCGATCGAGACATGCAATCTCTTCACCAATAAAAAACTCGCATACTATTGTGCGAGCGGTGCGTACATGGAATACGTGACCATCAAGGGTGCATCAGATATCGTGGATCCAACAAAGAGTTTGTTTTATCCGTGTGACCAAGGCGAATATCCGGCGGCGTGTTTCTTTAGTAAAGTTGGCGATGCTATTCGTGCGACGCAGGCGAAAGGGGGAAAATCATCCGATGTGATTCGTGCGTGTTTGAAACTTCCGGGATTGTATCAGCTTGGATGTTTCCACGGATTCGGCAATGCGTACATTGGACCGTTGCAAGAAGATAAGCTCTCGATCAAGGATTTATGCGCGAATGGATCTCTCGAAGATCGACAGATGTGCATTGAAGGGGCGATGATGCGTATTGGAAAATATGCTTACGAGAAAGGACAAACGATTTGTTCTACGCAACTCGAGGGAGTCGATCAAAAAATTTGTCTTGATGCGCTTAGTCAACGCATGTACGGACTTGATCGGCCGTTCGAAAGATATTTGAACTAATGTGATTACACTCTCGATTTATCAACCACCAAAATCTGGACCCTAAACAGGGTTGATTTATTGCAGATAGGACAGGTCGCGACCTGTCCCTACAAAATATTTAAATCCTGTTTTCAAAACCGTTTGCTATCGCAAGCGGTTTTCTATTCTATGCAACAATGGCAAATTGAATTACAAAATTGTGTGCGCACGGTAGATGAGCTCGAACAGTATCTTTCCATCGAAAATAAAGATCGTGTGCGTGAGGTGCTCGCGAACATGCGACTCTCGATTACGCCGCATACCTTAAATCTGATCGATTTCAAAAATCCAAACGATCCGATTCTTCTCATGTGTGTTCCGTCTGATAAAGAATTGCGATTCTCACCCGAAGAACGTGTTGACCCGATCGGCGACGAAGCAAAATCACCGATTCCATTTCTCACACATCGCTATCCAGATCGTGTGCTCGTCTACGCAACATTTTTCTGTTCGCTCTTTTGTCGATTTTGTTTTCGTCGAACAAAGACAGGTGAGGCAACTCCGGGGCCGTCTGTCGAGGATCGCGATCGTATCGTTCAGTACCTCGAAAAACATCCGGAGGTCGACGAAGTTATTTTGACGGGCGGAGATCCGCTTACGCTTCTCGATGATCAACTCGAGGATTGGTTTTCTCGATTGCGATCCGTGCCGACTGTTTCTCGAATACGCGTTCATACACGCGTCCCTGTGAATCTTCCGTCGCGCATCACGAATTCGCTTATCGAGATGTTTCGAAGATACTCGGACGCAACACATCCAATCTACATCGTCACGCACTTTAATCACCCGCGGGAGATTGCGGCGGAGAATATTGAGGCGATTGCAAAACTTGTCGATGCCGGAATTGTTGTGCGCAATCAAGGTCCGTTGCTTCGCGGAGTGAATGATGATCCTGTGATTCTCGAGATGCTGTTCAAGAAGCTCGCGAACATTCGCGTCGTTCCGTATTACTTACATCAACTCGATCTCGCGAAGGGGACAAATCATTTTCGTGTGCCAATCGAGCGTGGAATCGAGATCATGCGCGAACTGCAAGGTCAAGTGACGGGAATTGCGTTGCCGCGATACGTTGTCGATCTACCAGGCGGAAAAGGGAAGGTTCCGCTTATGCATCGATATACACAAAAACAAACGGACTCGAATTATACGATCGAGAGTCCGTTTGGAGAATGTGTTGAATATCATGAGCCGAATGATTGACAATTCGGCTATTTCTGTTACCCTTCGTCCAGTTCTTTACGAGTGTTCACTTCGACAAGCTCAGTATCTACGGCGCTTAGCGCCTTTGAGGGGGAATCATGTTGCCAGCATTGCGTCGTGTGTCTGATCGGCTTTCTACGGAGATGAATGCTTGGCTCGGGGTTCGCGAGAATCTTGGTTTCAAAGTCATCTCCTACATGAAACCAGAAACGCTTGAAGTGCATTTTGGAACAGACGCGAGTGTGACACAGGTTGCACCGCGGGGAATTTCAGAAAAGATTCTTGAAGCGATTCAGAAGCATCGAAACATTTCGACAATCTTTGTCAGAGATCCAAAGGTTTCGGAGCATGTTGCGTACGTGATCACGATCGATCTGGATCGTGGGCGCGTGGATCGCGAACGATCTTCGTGGCAGTTGCTCGAGGATCGATGGGGATGGCGACGTGGTTTGCCGCAAAAGGAAGATGTGCCGACGTACGAAGGTCGGGATTATCACGTAAGCCTTTTCGATTTTCTGCACGCGTTTGCCATGCTTGCCGTGGATCCGTTGCAGCAACAGTATCGCCGCGCGTTCCTTACGCGACAAGCAAGGATCACGAAAGGATTCGGTCATAGTCAACGATTCGAATCGCTCATCTCGTGTCTTGCCTCGCAACTGGATCCGGAAACGTGTGTCTTGTTCATGCGTGCCATGCACGAGCTTTGGAAGCATGAAGAGCACATGAATCGTTCTGTGAGTTTTGAGGAAGCACAAGAGGTTCTCTCTTCTGCGCGAATTGAAGCGCAAGAATACGATCACAACAATCAGTTTTGGGAGATGCATGACTTTGGCCCTGAGGTAGCGGGCCGATCTTGGTTCAATGATATGGGGGATCGTATTGCCTCTGCGACTGTTTACGGAGACGGAGCGAATCCCGCATCCGGAAAAACGGAAATACGCGTTTGGGTGTACCGTTCGTTGTTCGTTCAAGAACAGGCACGTGTACTCATGAAGTGTTTTGCGTCGAAGAAGTAAAATCTTGCCATCTTATGCGAACGCACTGGATGGTTTTTTGTTTACAAGCCTTCTCGCGAATATTGACAGGACAGGTATTTCTGATACGCTGCGCGCAGTTCTTTTGCGAGTGCTCACTTCGACAGGCTCAGTATCTACGGCGCTTAGCGCCTTCGAGGAGGAATCATGTTGTCATCATTGCGTCGTATTTCTGATCGATTTGTGTCCGAGGCCTCGGCCTGGCTCGGCGCGCATGAGAGGCTCACGTTTGAAGTGGTGCGTTGTGTGAAGGGGGATGATCTCGAAAGGTATTTTGCCAATTTTCCAGATCCGCACGTCATGCTTCGTCGCGTTTTGCCAAACGGCATCTCTCAGCAATTGATCAGGGCGGGACAGAAGGGTCGAAAGATTCTCTGTATGTTCATGATTGATTTGAAAGGTGCGATTGGTGATGAATACGTGATCACGATCGACATGGACCGCCGGCGTGTTGATCGCAAATTGTCCTCGCCTGAGTTGCTCTTGGATCCGTGGTTCAAACCGCGTGATGAGCCATGGTTTGGCGAGCTGGTCTATTCTGCGGATGTACGCCACTCGGAACTGATAGATCTGCTCGACATACCTTTTGTGGGTCTTGGTGGTCGGCCGTTTCGTAGCCACTACGAACATCGGTTTTTCAAACGACAAAATCAGATCAGTGAATCATTTGGCTACAGTCGTCGGTTCGCTTCGCTCTTTTCGCGCCTGGCACCGCAACTGGATCCAGAAACGTGTTTACTTTTTCGCCGCGCCCTTGGAAATCTTTGGACACACGAACAATGGATGCGTCGCAAGGTTGATCTCGTGGACGCGGAACGTGCGTTGTCCGAAGCACACCTCGATGTGACGTTTGTTTGTCTGAAAGATCATGGTTACTTTCAGGACGAAATGCTTACGCAAGTGTGTATCTGGACGGATGCCGATGAAAACGTGATTGCACAAGCGGAAGTCAGCTGCAACGATTACGGTGTTGATCGAAAGCCGTACGCCTCCGTATATGTCTTTGGAAGTTCATTTGGTCGCGAGGACGGAATTCGTTTACTAAATTGTTTCAAGGACAAAACGGAAACCAATCTGCGCAATGAAACAAATCCTGTGTTGAAGTGGAAATAAAAAGCTCGCCATCCTGAATTGAAGGATGGTTTTTTGTTTCTTACAAAATAAAATACCGCGCAGCAAAGTTGCTGTGCGGCAAGAGAATGGGAATCACTTGACGATCGGTTCGCCGGGGTGAGTCCAGTCGAAGAAGACAGCTTCGGTCGCAGGAATACTGCGCGGGGAGTGACGCCAGCCCATCGGGACGTTTTCGCCTGGGTAGATGGTTTGCACTTTCACGAGCCACTTGTCTTTGCCTTCCGGATCCGAGAACCCGAGAGCAAAGGTGATTTGCTTCGTCGGCTTCGCGAGAACGGCTTTGTCCGTGACCTTGTAGGCCTCGGTGTAGTCGTTCGGCGCGAAGAACGCTACTTCCGTGCCTTCGGGCAGTTCCGAAATCGGACACGTCGAGCTCCAGCCGATGAGGTGGGTGTGATCGATTGTGATGCGATGATTCGGATTCTGTTTGCCTTCGGCCTTGAGTTCCGTGATCATTTCGAGGATCTCGCCGAAGAGCTGTTCGCGAACGAGCGTGTCCGCGAGCAAATTTTTGAGTGACTCCCACAAGTGGAAGTTGCCGGAAAGGGGCTTGCCGCGTCCACGGAAGCATGTCGTATTCAGACGTCCTTCCTGCTTTTGCGGCAGGACGATCGTGAACGGCATGAGCGGAATGCTGGCTTTGAGGATAGGTTTCGCTTTGGTGACGTCATCGAGGGAAATGCGCAAGTCCATGCTGCCTCTTTTTGGTGTCCGTAAGGACGTTGTAGGGAATCGGAACGAACCAGTTTCATACTTTGAAACGCCGAAGAATATCACAAAATGACGATTTTGTCAATCCTTGATTCTTTGTTTTGACCGGGAATCATTGACAAAATCGTATTTTTGTGGTATTCTCCCGCCTCATCACTGTGATGGGAAAGGCTCGAAACAACAGAGGAGGAGGTAAGTCATGCCGTGCTGTGAATTGAAGACGAATGGAATTCCCGTGAAGCTGTGGGTCCCGAACTTGGGCGATGTCGAATCGGTTGCGCTTGATCAGTTGCGCAACATTGCTCGGTTGCCGTGGGCTGTTCATCACGTTGCGGTCATGCCGGACGTGCATTTTGGAAAGGGTGCGACCGTTGGTTCGGTCGTTGCCATGCGCGGGGCGGTTTCGCCTGCGGCGGTCGGTGTAGACATTGGTTGCGGGATGGGGGCGGTGAAGACCAATCTCAATGCACGCGATTTGCCGATGTCGCTTCGCGAGATTCGTCTTGCGATCGAGGCGGATATTCCGGTCGGCATGACGGCCAATGAGCGTCCGATTTTTTCGGAGGGCAGCGCGGAAACGCGTAAGCAGTCGCTCTTGCTTCTGGATCGCTTCGGCGATTTGGATCCGCGTCACGGCGCAAAGCGTGATCGTGTTGCGTGCCAACTGGGTACGCTCGGTGGCGGTAACCACTTTATCGAGCTCTGTCTCGACACCGATGAGAACGTGTGGCTCATGTTGCACTCTGGAAGCCGCAATATTGGAAAGGTCCTTGCGGAAATTCACATTACGACGGCAAAGACGCTCGCTCACAACGAGCATCTGCCGGATCCGGATTTGGCGGTGTTCCTCTCGGGGACGCCGGAGATGGCGGCTTACCGTCACGATCTGTTCTGGGCACAGACCTACGCGATGTTGAATCGTACGGTCATGCTCGAGCGGTATCAAAACATCATGCGGCGATTTTTCCCGCATGTTCAATTCGAAATGGCGGTGCTCTGTCACCACAACTACGTTTCGGAGGAAATGCACTTCGGCGAAGAGCTGGTCGTTACTCGAAAGGGAGCGATTCGCGCGGGCCTGGGTGAACTCGGGATCATTCCCAGCTCGATGGGAACGAAGAGTTACATTGTGCGCGGACTTGGTAATCCGGAATCCTATTGTTCTGCTTCTCACGGCGCTGGTCGTCGATTGAGCCGCGGAGCTGCAAAGCGTCAGTTCACCCTGCAGGATCTGGTTCGTCAGACGGAAGGGGTGGAATGCCGTAAGGATGTGAGCGTGATTGATGAAATCCCGGGCGCGTACAAGAAGATTGATGAAGTCATGGCAAATCAAGCGGACCTCGTCGAAATCGTTGCGGAACTGAAGCAAGTTCTTTGTGTGAAGGGTTAGTAGTTCTCGCCCCGGCAATTCATTGCCGGGGTTTTTCTTTACAAAAATAATCGTGCAATCCGTAGTTCCTCGTATGTGTACTTCTCTTTGAGAATATTAAATACAGCCGTTAACAATTTTGTGGGCGATGCTTGAAAAGCTTTTTCGATTTCGTCGAATTGTTTTGCGGGCGGTTTTAAGTGCATGACATCTAAGTCTGGATCTTCTTCGACGAGCTTCAAGATATGTTGTACGACCGTGCTCTTATTCAACATGCGTTCCTTTGCGATTTGTTCGATGGTCATTTTTTTTTCGAGGAGCTCGCGTGTTTTTTGAAACGTAGAACTATCGCGCGTTACACTCGACGCACGTACAGGCGGAGCATCAACATCCGTGTCTTGTGTGCGCTCTGCAAGGTTGTGCGCCTTGGCATACACTTGTACGAGCAACAAGAATTGTGCGCCGAATTGTTTCAGCTTGCGCTCACCAACTCCAAAGATCTTGCCGAAGCTTTGGAGAGTTTGTGGAAGATAATACGCGATCTCTTGAAGGGTTTTGTCACCAAAGATAACAAATGGTGGAACGTTTTGTTCTTCCGCGATGGATCTTCGAAGTGCGCGTAGCTGCTCGAACAAAGCGTTTTCATATGGTAATGCATTCTCATTCACACCTTTTTTCGGCGCAACGGATACGGCAAACGTTTTTGGTTTTGGAAGAAGAATGACTTCGCGATCTCGAAGTGCCGCTTTTCCCATAGGGCTCACGCCGATGGTGGGGAACTCACCCATTTGTTTTATGAGATATTTTTTGAGTAACAATAAATCCATGTACTCACGCAGTTGTTGAAGCGGAATATTTTTTGCCACGCCGTAGACAGAAAGATTCTCGTGATTGTTTTCAAGAATCTTTTTTTGTTTGGAACCTCTGAGGATATCGCAAATGTATGCGAGTCCAAAGCGTTCGCCAGTTCGGAGAACAGCAGAAAGAATTTTTTGTGAGACCTCGGTGGCATCATGAATCTCTGCTGGTTCATTCGAGCAGTTATCACATGTTCCACAGTTTTCTTTTTCGACGGGTTCGCCGAAATATTCGAGAAGGAATTTTCTTCGGCATGATCTTAATTCGCCGTACTCGATGACCTGAGAAAGTTTTTTCTCGGCGAGTGCACGTTCGCGAGCGTCATCAATCTGCTGAATAAAGAAATCCTGTTTGCGCTTATCTCCATATGAGTAGAACAAAACACAATCGCTTGGAAGACTGTCGCGACCTGCACGTCCGGTTTCTTGGTAGTAGCCTTCTACGGTCTTTGGAAGATCCATGTGAACAACTAATCGGACATCTGGTTTGTCAATTCCCATTCCAAAGGCGATTGTTGCAACAATGATGGAGACTTGGTCGCGAATGAATCGTTCTTGGGTTTTTGACCGGACATCCGCCGAGAGTCCGGCGTGATATGCCGCGGATTTAAATCCGGCTTTATTCAGATCATCTGCGAGAGACTCTGTGTCTTTTCTGGAAAAACAATAAATAATAATGGATTCACCTTTGCGTTCTTTTAAAAGCGCGACGAGTTGTGCGAAGGATTGGAGTTTTGGTTTGACGGTGTAGTGAAGATTTGGACGGTTGTGGCTCGACAAGAATACAAATGCGTCTGGCATGTCCAGCTCGGCGAGAATATCTGTACGAACGCGCATGGTGGCAGTTGCGGTGAGTGCAACAACGGGAACATTTGGAAATGAGCGTTTTAATTCTTTGAGGTTGCGGTACTCTGGGCGAAAGTCGTGGCCCCATTCGGAAATACAGTGAGCTTCATCAATGGCGAGAAGACTGACGCGAAGTGATCGCAAAAATAATTGAAACTCTACGCGAGCCAAACGCTCTGGGGCGATGTATAAGATTTTCAATGCACCTGAACGTGCTTCTGCCTGAATGTCTTCAATCTCTTCTGAATCAAGAGAGCTATTTAAATACGCTGCGTTGATTCCGTTTGCACGTAACGTGTCTACCTGGTCTTTCATGAGGGCAATAAGAGGGGAGATCACAATGGTGATTCCTTCAAACATTAAAGCAGGTAATTGGAAACACAAAGATTTTCCTCCGCCGGTTGGCATAAGGACAAGCGTGTTCTTTTTTTCAAGGATATTCAAAATGATTTCTTCCTGTAGGGGACGGAAGGCATCGTATCCAAAATAAGTCTTGAGGGTATTGTGCATAAAAAATACGCCTGCGTTGCCGCATGGCGTTTTGAAAACTCTTTTATAGATTGAGTTTAGAAAAAAAAATGGGTTTTGTCAAACGTGTTGTGGAAAACTATTTTTTGTTTGCGTGATCCGTGTATCTGGCCTAAAATAGACATAATATGTACCAACTTATTTCAAAAGAAACATTAAAAGAATGGATTGCATCGCACGAACAATTCGTCTTATTGGATGTTCGGGGAGAGGACGAATGGAAAGCAGGACACATCGGAGGATCTGTCTTGATGCCACATTGGTTTGTTGCCTTAAAAATTGGAGATCTCGTTCCAGATAAAAACACAAAGATCGTTACGTATTGTCTGAGCGGAGGAAGATCTTCTCTTGCGGCAAAAACACTTACAGATATGGGGTACGCAAATGTCTGGAATTTAGATGGAGGATACAGTGCATTTTTAGGATAAAACAAAAACACGCCAGGTAAACTGGTGTGTTTTTGTTTTTTGATCCGAAGATCAATTACGCTGCAACTTCTTCAACAACTTCTTCTGCTTCTGGAGCTGTTTCTTCTGTTGTAGCTTCTTCTGTCGTTTCTTCTGCGTCTGCAACAACCACGTCTTCTGTTGTTTCGTCTTGCATAATGTTTCGATGCATGAATGAGGGTGCAAGTGTGTCACGGATGAGAGGATGTGTCAATGAAAAAGCCTCGCGTCGAGTGACGAGAGGCTAGGGGAGATTGATCGGAGTGGCTGAGGTGCTCGGCGGCAGGTTGAACTCGCGGAGGAAATCCGCAAATGTGCCGGTGCCGCATTCGACCCAGAGATCGTTTGCGGTCGCGACATGAATCCACCAACCCGGTGCACGTTTCATCTGGAAGAAATGGAACGCATCCAGATTCAATCCGTAATGCTCCATGCAACGCTTGTCTGCTTCAGTCGCATGGTGATTGCTGACCGCACGGAAGAGGACGAATTGCGGGAGGTGCGAGCGAATGGGATTCATGAGCATGCCCGCGTACGTGATTGCGAGCACACCGTGTCGGATTTTGTCGTTGTGCGGGAGGAACCAGTACAGGTACTCCACGAGCACTGCCATGGTTTCGGCGTTGCCTTCGAACGTGGTCGTGATCGTTTTGGTGTTGTGCCACCCTTGTTTTCCGTTGTGGGTGGCAAAGAACGAAGTGCTCGAATGTGCCGGTTGCGTGTGGGTGATGATGATCTTCGTGTCCGTGACGAGATCGACCACACACGTATGCCATGCCAGCAGATAGTGCAGGTGATCGAATGCGTCTTGAATCGAAAAGGTCCGTTCGTCTCGTTGATGGACGGTTCCTTCGAAATGGAATCCTTCCTGGGTACGAACCGTGCGATCTTTGAACATTTGTCTACTCCTCCTTGATTTTTGGGACAAAAGGACACTAGGAAACGGAGAAGAATATCATTAAAATGGGATTTTGTCAATGGATTGGCTTTAAACTTGGCTGTTTATCGCAAAAAAACCTCACATCTTGCGATGTGAGGTTAGGGAATGGACTTCAGTGCCTGATCGAAGCGTTCGATCGCGGCAATCGTGATTGACGGGTCTTGGGCGTAGGAGAAGCGGATGAAGTTTGGCTGGAGGAACGGAGTGCCGTGTACGACCGCGACTCCGTGCTCGCAAGCAAGGAAACTGCCGAGGTCTTTGACGGTTTCAATGTGCGTGGTCGTGTGTGCGAGCGCGCCATTGAAGAATTGATCTGGACGCAGAGCGCGACCGAGCCATTTGCTTACGTCGACAAAGGCGTAGTAGCCCTGGTCAGCGATGAAGCTGTAGTTGCACGCGGTCATTTCCGTGCGGAAAATCTTGCGACTTTCCGATGTTGGCTGGGTAATACGTTTCACCCAAGGGTGACTGCGCACGTCTGTGCTTGAGTACACGTAAAACGCACAGGCTTCCGCAAGGACATTGGGCAACACGGTGTGTGAGGCAATCCCTTGAATGGATTTTGCGAACGCTTCCGTGCCACATGCAAGGTGTGCCATGCGAACATTGCTTGCGCCAACGGACTTTGTGAGTCCATCAAGGAGTGTCACACACGCACGATCCTCTTCAGAAAAGCACGACAGAATCTCCGCCCAGTCATAGAGCGGAACGGTATCGTCGATCACGAGTTGGTACATGAGGTCGATCAGAATGTGCTTGATGCCGTGAAATCGCGCCCGTTGAATGAGAGCTTTGATTTCCTCTGGCGTGTACCAGGTTCCGGTTGGGTTGTCTGGTGTGGTGATGATGATCGCGTCCGCTTGGCCGCAAAGGCCCATGGCTTCCGTGATGCCGTCAGGTGTCATGCGAAGATCCGTCTTGCTTTGCGCGGGAGCACAAAGGAGATTGAATCCGTTCACGTAACTACCATGCGCGTAAGAGATCCACGGCGCCGCAGAGGCGATGACTGTCAGACCAATCTTGCCCGTGCTCATGCAAATGGCCTGATACCATTTTTGAAGCGCATCACGTCCACCATCGCAGACGATGATCTGTTCGATCGAATGGCGAATCTTGTCGAGGTGCCAATAGTTTTCGAGGAGAACACCACGAACACGCGGATCTCCATGAGGTTTTCCGTACGCGGTCGTTTGATGTTCGGGCAGAAACATGAGAAGCGCATTTGCAAGTTCGTCTCGCAAAACGCCGCCGAGCGTTGCTCCGCCGTCGCCTTGCGAGGCGTCAAAGATGCGTGTGCCCGGATGCTGACGCAAATAGACGTCGAGCTCTGCTTTGATGAGAAACATGTTGGAAGTCGGGATCTGCCGCAGAAAGGCTGTAGCAGATTTGATCCGAGCTTTTTCTGAATCGAACCAACGTGCGAGCTGTGACATGAGAGATTCCTTTGTGTGCTTCGAGAGATGAAGCGCGACAACTATAATAAGGTTGTGAACATTTGTCCACAGGGATACCTCAACTCTTCTTCTTGCAAAAAAAGAGAGTATACTGTTGGTAACATTGATTTATATTGATATATGTTTGGAAAAAAGAATACGAAAAAAAAGAAACAGGCAAATATCATGATTGTAGAAGACGACGCTCTCTTATGTCGTGCTCTTGCGGCGGCCTTTTCCGGAGAAGGGTTTCAAACAGAATGTGTTGGAAATGGATTAGAAGTTGAAGAAGCAGTAAAAAAACAAGCACCAGATCTTATCTTGCTCGATCTTATTTTGCCGGGACTAGACGGTTTTGCTGTTTTGAAACAATTAAAGTCAGAAACAAAAACGGCTTCCATTCCTGTTGTGATTATTTCAAACCTAGGTTCCGCGGCAGACGTAAAGTCCGCAAAGTCTCTTGGAGCAGAAGCGTATTTCATTAAAGCCAATTCAGAAATTTCTCAAATCATTGATTACGTAAAAAACCTTCTTTAAACGTGTATGGCAAAAAAAAAGAAACTTATTTTGATTGTCGAAGATGACGAAGTTATTTTGCGTGCCTTGTATTTAAGTTTTCATGAAGGGGATTTTACGATTGCGACCGCAACAGACGGAGCGTCTGCACTTACCATGACACAACGCATGAAACCAGATTTGGTTCTCTTAGATCTTGTTCTGCCTAAAATGTCTGGTTTTGATTATTTGAAAGACATGAAAGCAGATCCTGCAACAAAAGCCATCCCCGTTATCGTTCTTTCAAATCTTGGTGTGCAAGACAATAAAGAAAAAGCGATGGGGTTGGGTGCAATAGATTATTTTGTGAAGTCAGATACAGATTTGTCTGCACTGGTGCAAAAAGCAAAAAATATCTTAGCTTGATTCATTAGCGTTTATTTGTGAGAACAGCTTGGCTCAATTTGATCTTGAGATTATCGAATCAGATTTTCCAGCGAAAGCAAGTATTGGTTGGACAGGAAGGATTACAGATTGTGGGAAACATTGTTTCCCTCATTGTGTTAGAAATGATTCTGGCAATTGTTTCGTTTCCACTGTACCTGAGTGTGGCATCACAAAACGTAACGGCGTTTCTGGAAGAGCGGGGGGCTTATGCAAAAGTTTCGTTCGATTATAAGCTGCGTCGTATTTTGACGCTTACAGGTGTTGCCATTATTGCAGCTGTTTGGGCATTGAAACTCGCATTAATTTTACTTGTTCCAACGGTTTTTGGCCCACTTCAGCTTTATCATGTCACAAATTTGCGTCCACCAGATCTTTCTGCACAAGAACAACAGGTTATTTTAGAAGAAGCGGGTATTCAAAATGCACGTGCCGTACAAAGTTTGCAAAAGCCGTTGTTTGAAGGGGTAAAGCGAACATCCGGAAAAGATTTTGCCTTTTATGGAACGGGTGCGCCTAACACCACGCTCGTCTTGTTTTTAACAGATGCGCAAACCGCTCTATATACAGGAACGGTTGATGCAAAGGGGCAATGGAGTATTGCAAATGAGCAAAAGAAATTCGCTTTGAGTGAAGGGAATCACTCTCTCTCCGCCTTTAGCTACAACAAAGGAGACGGAACACGTAGTGATTTTGCGGATACACAATATTTCAAAGTTAAAACGACGTGGGCAGATATGCTTGTGAGAAACGTAGATGTTCTTGCAAACTGGTCTGTGGTGATTTTGATTGTTCTTGGTGCGTTCTTGGTTTTTCTTACTATTTAGACAATGATTTCTCATAAATATTTTACCCATTTGAGGTGTATCGACATATAGCATTGCCGAAACAGTTCTCATATATCTTTATATATGAATCGTTCTTGGCTCAATTTTTATCTTCGATGTTCTGGTTTTGTTTTTAACTTGAAACAAAAAGTCGTCCAGTCAGAAAATTGGATCGTAATTTTACCGTCAGCGATTTTATTGATTGGATCTGAATGTGTTTTATCTCTAACGTCATTGCCGCTTTTTTTGTTGGTTTCTCCAGACTCGGTGCAAGAGTCTGGTCTTTTTTTTCCAAAAAAATTGAAAGATAAAAGCGCGTACCAATCATTTATGGTGCGACGCAAGATTAGTTTGTTTACGGCAGGTGGAGCGGGCGGAATTTATATCTTGAAGCTATTGATTGTTGGAATTGTCTCCGCCTATTTGTTGGGAGCAACACCACTTCTTGCCGCTATTCAAAACTGGGATCTCTCAACCGCAGGAAATTATACCTATGATTCTGCAAAGGTGGAGGTGACGGGGGGAGTTGCACGGCTAAAAGATTTAGGAAGTTCTGCAAGTGGATCGACTGCAAATAGCAATTTTACTTCGAACTCGACGGGGTGGACGTATGTTCCAAACTGGATTCATGGGGGAGGTGGATCAAATTCGGGAAATTATCATGCGGCGAGCGGAAATCCTGGTGGGTATATTGATCTTGATGAGGATGCGCAAAAAAGCAAAACAGAAGCGTCTTATTGGTATCAGTCATTTGCGACAACAGTAAACTCTCCAGACACAGCAACGATTAGTTTGGATTGGGCGAGCCTAACTGTTGGAACCCTTGCTTCAACGTATAAGATTTATGTTTTTATTGATACGACAAGTGGAAATCCAACCGTGGGTCAAGAAGTTTGGTCGAGTCCAGAAATTACAAGCACAACACCTTGGGCAAGTGTGGCACCAATCAGTATTACCGCAAAAGTTCCAACAGCTGGAATGTATTATCTGAAGATCGCTTCAAGAATTTCGCGTACAGCAAGCGGATCGCTTCGTGAGCATAACGTGACAGGTTGGGACAACGTGATTGTGAACTGGTCAAAGACCACACACAGTTATGATACAAGTTCGCCAACGATCACTCCAACAACATCCCTTACATTGACCGGGACAAAAAGTTGGAATCATTTCACGGAAACATCCACGTTGAATGGCGGATCCATCAATTATCAACTCTCGAGTGATGATGGTGTGACATGGCAGTATTGGAATGGATCGGCGTGGGCGACGGCAGGCGGTTCGAATGACAATGCCGCGACGGTTGTTGATGCACATATTGCAACGTTTACAAAAGCCACCAACAAAATAAAATGGAAAGCGTTTCTCACAAGCAGTGGAACACAGCAAGTGATTCTTGATAACGTTGCCGTTGATTACACCGACAACGCATTGCCGGTCATTTCGAGTGTTTCGCCTGCACAGAGTATAAGTACGGGGCGTGTAGTAATTCCGTACACGTTGACCGATGCGGATAGTGACCCTGCAACATTGTCGACGTATGAGTATTCACTTACAGGTGCATTCACAGGGGAACAAGTTACGATGACAGCGGCAACAGGGGATCCGTCACATAGCGGAATCTCAGGTCTTACGTCATCGCCTGGCGGAACCGCACACACATTTGTTTGGGATGCATTTTCTCAACTCGGTGCGGTATACAACACAACGGTGTATGTCCGATTACGTGCGAATGATGGCGTAGGAAATAGTTCTTATGCGGCATCAAGTGTATTCACAGTTGATTATGTGAATCCGGTTGTGTCGAGCGTAACAGCTGCGCAAACGCTTGGATCCACAAACGTATCCATTACATATACATTGGCCGACAATACATCGGATAATCTTTTGGTTGAGGTGCAGGCTTCGAGTGATAATGGCGTGACGTGGACCGTTCCTATTACATCCGTCACGGGTGCTGTTGGTGCAGGACAGTCGACGGGCACAGGAAAAACCATCACGTGGAATGCGGGAACGGATTACACATCGCACGAATTAAGCACGATGAAAATTCAGGTGCGTGCAAAAGATAAATACCAAAATCAGGGTTCCTACGTTGCAAGTTCTGCGTTCGCTCTTGATACGCGTGCTGCGGCTGTGTCAGCGCAGGTGAATCTTCAAGCACAACCAAACGCGGGAGACACTACAGCTCTTCTTGGGGGATCATTCACAGAGATCAATCCAAACACAAATGATTTCTACGTTGCTATTGATGGTGGTGCGTACGGAACATCGACTGCGGGAACGGTGAATACCGCATCGCCCGCAAACCAAGCGACGGCTGTTGGTTCAACACTTAGTGGACATGATTACATTTCAAACGTAAAAATTATTCACACAGACGATTTTGGAAACGTGACGTCAAATGAAAATACGTTGCCATCCACTTTGTTTAAATATGTAAAACCGTACACGCCACTCGCGCCAACACTCTCAAGTCCTCTCACAACGCAATTGAATGTTGTTGTAAATCCAAATGCAAGTGAAGCGTCGGATGTTGAGTATGCGATTAATGAAACGAGTACGGGAAAATTCGTCCAAGCAAATGGAACGCTCGGAGCAAGTGCTGTTTGGCAAACAACCGCCGTTTGGGGAACAAAAATTGTCACGGGACTTTCGTCACCCGTTGCGAATTACATTTTCAAAGTAAAATCACGAAATCCAAACGACGCAGGACATGCAGCTTCTTCTGAGTCTGCGTATTCGCCAACCGCTCAGATCTCGAACACAGCTCCATCGATTACGCTTGGTTCTATTTCACAAACAACGGATGGAACAAAATATGTCACCATTAATTACACGGGAACGGATGTACAAGGAGATATAAACAGTTTGACGGTGTACGAATATTCTCGTGATAACGCAACATGGCACACCATGACAGAAAAGTCTGGTGTTGGCTCGGAAGGAACTTCGAATCTAACATTTCTTTCTGGAGGAAGTTCCCATAATTTTAAATGGGATATAGGAACAGATCTCGCGGGTGTTGAGGATGCGACGGTGTATGTTCGATTGCGTTCCTCGGATACGCTCGCAACAAGCACATTCACGACTTCATCTGCATTCGAGATCGACACGACTCTTCCTGTTGTCTCGAGTGTTTCCGCTTCACAAAATTCCGGTGCGCGAATGGTGACGGTTACCTATACATTAACCGATGCGAATAATTCGCTCGTCGATATTGGTATATCAAATGACGGCGGATCGACTTGGGCTGTTGCAACAACCACAGCGAGTGGTCACATTGGATCTGGTGTCACACCAGGATCAAAAACAATCACTTGGAATGCAGGAACGGATTTTAATACGCAATACAACACAAGCATGCAAGTGCGCGTGCGCGCACGAGATACATTTGGCAATCAAGGAGTTTACGCCTCAACGAGCAGCTTTACCGTCGACACACATGCTCCGTCTGTTGCAAACGTAACAGCGGTTCAAGATTCTGGCGCGGACACATTCACATTTCATTACGATGTAAGTGAAGATGCGGGAAACGTCATGGTTGGTCTTGAAGTCTCGAATGATGGTGGTTCAACATGGGCCACGCCCGTTACGAGTGCGGCGGGAGATATAGGAAGTGGCATCTCGAGCGGAACAGGAAAAACAATTACCTGGAATGCGGGAACAGATTATAATGGTCACGAAAAAACAACCATGAAGATTCGTGTGACCGCAACAGATGCGTATTCGAACACCTCAAATACAAGCTCATCGAACTTCGATCTTGACTCACTTGCTCCACGCGTGACAAGTGTTGCGGCTGTACAAATACTGGGTACAACGAATGTTTCCATTACGTATACGCTCGCAGATCAAAATAGCTCCCTTGTCGAGATGGATATTTCGAATGACGCAGGTTCAACGTGGACCGTAACGAATACATCGGTCACGGGAGATATCGGAAGTAGTATTTCGAGTGGAAGTAAAACAATCACCTGGAACGCGGGAGCGGATTACGATGAGCATGCGCAAGCAAACATGCGTGTTCGCGTGCGTGCGAAAGATATCTTCAATCATCAAAGCGCAAACACGCAATCTGTCAATTACGCACTCGATACGTTGAATCCAGCAACAAATGTAATAGTGGATTTGCAAGCACAACCAAACGCGGGTGCAACAACTGTTTCCGTCGGCGGATCATTTACAGAAACAAATCCAAACACAAATGATTTTTATGTGGCGATCGACGGAGGAGATTATGGATCTGTATCTGCAGGAGATACGAATACGGCGTCCCCCTCCAATCATGCAACCTCTGTTGGGGGAACGCTCGACGGAAATGATTACATCTCAAAGGTGAAGATGGTACACGCGGATGATTATGGACAATCCGTAACAAACGAAAACACTTCGCCTTCTTTTCAATATGTAAAGCCATACACACCTGCAACACCAACCGTTTCTAATCCAACACACGGAACCGTTGATGTCACGGTCACAAAAAATGCGCTTGAAACAGATGGCCTTGAGTACGCAATTTTCGAGACGACACAAAATACATATGTCCAAGCAGATGGATCTCTCGACGCAGGTGCGGTTTGGCGCACAACCACGGCATGGGGAACGGAAACGGTACATGGACTTACAAATGCTTCTTACACCTATCAATTCAAAGTAAAATCACGCAATACCTCTGACGGATTACACGCAGCCTCAAGCGAAAGTGCGCTTTCTGGTGGCGCGTCTTCCGCAAATCAATCGCCTTCCATTGCGTTGAATACGGTTGCCGAGACCATGGATGCAACAAAGTATGTCACGATCGCCTATACCGGTTCAGATCTCGAGAGTGAATCTTCAGCTATTATCACGGCTCAATACTCTCGAGACAACGCGGCGTGGCACACGATGACAGAAAAGTCTGGAGTTGGATCAGATGGAACAACCGGACTCGCGTTTGCGTATATGGGAACGTCGCATCATTTCATGTGGGACGTTGGAACGGACCTTGCAAATACAGAGGACACAACAACGTATATTCGTCTGCAAGCAAATGATGGAACATCAAGTGGATCTGTCGTGACATCGGATGCATTCACGATTGATACAAAGAATCCTGTTGTCTCGAGTGTGGCAGCTGTACAACAAGGCGGATCAAACAATGTTATTTTCACCTACACATTAACCGATGCATCTTCAAGTTCGGTTGCACTTGATGTTTCAGATGATGCAGGACTCACGTGGGTGGTTGCACAGACAACAACCACAGGGGATGTTGGAGCAAATATTTCCGCAGGCTCGGGAAAATCTATTACTTGGAATCCCGGTGTTGATTTCAGCGGACAAGAACAATCGGATTTGCGTGTGCGCATTCGGGCAACAGATGATTTTGGAAACGCGGGAGCAAATGCGTCATCTGCAAACTTTACGATCGACACAGAATCACCTCGTATTTCAAACGTAACAGCCTCACAAGATAGTGGATTAAATACTGTTACGATCCATTACGATATTGCGGATGCAAACACATCGGATGTTGCGATGGATATTTCGGAAGATAATGGATTAACATGGGGAGTTGCAAAGACGACACTTGCTGGCGCGATCGGCAGCGGCATCTCGACTGGCACAAACAAAACGGTTACATGGAATGCGGCCACGGATTTTCCAAATCGTGAACAATCCGGAATGATGATTCGTGTTCATGCAACAGATACACATAACAACTTGAGCGGAGACGTTTCTTCCTCTTCATTTGGTGTCGACACGCTCGCGCCCGTTATCTCGAACGTTGTTGCTTCACAAACACTCGGATCAAACAATGTAGTCTTCACCTACGATCTATCGGATAGTGGATCGGTGAACGTTGCACTCGACATCTCGAGTAACAGCGGTTCAACATGGGTTGTGATAGATACATCTGTTACAGGAGCTGTTGGGGCAGGGCAGACAACAGGTACATCAAAAACAATCACATGGAACGCAGGAACAGATGCATCAAACACAGATCTTTCCACCATGCGGGTTCGTGTTCGCGGAACAGACGGATTCAATAATGCAAGTTCGAATGTTGAATCATCAGACTTTTTGCTCGATACAAAATCTCCTGTTGTGTTAACCGTGGCAGATTTGGTTTCACAGCCCGTTGCGGGAAGTTCTGCCGCAACCGTGATCGGATCATTTACAGAAACAAACCCAAACACAAATGATTTCTATGTTGCGATTGATGGCGGAGCCTATAGTCCTGTTTCTGGTGGAGATGTAAATACGGCATCACCTTCAGGTCACGTCACGCCAATAGGTGCAACGCTTGATGGAAATGATTACATCTCAAAAGTTAAGATTGTTCACACGGATGATTATGGTCATAGTGTGACAAGTGAGAATACAACGCCTTCCATATCATTTAAATACGTAAAGCCGTACACGCCACAAGCTCCAGGCGTCACGAATCCACACAACACGACTGTTGATCTCGTTTCCGTGCCAAATGCCGCAGAAACTTCCGGACTTGAGTACGCGATTTACGAAACATCTACATCCAAGTTCGTTCAAGCAGATGGATCTCTGAGTACGGGTGCTGTATGGCGTACATCCGTTGCATGGGGAACAACAACGGTAACAGGACTTTCCTCGCCCGTTGCGCACTATCACTTTGAAGAAAAATCTCGTAACACATCTGATGCGGCACACGCCGTGTCGAGTGAAAGTGATCTGTCTGCCTCAGGATCAATCACAAACTCCGCACCGGTTGTTTCTATCACGAGTGCTTCACAACAAACTGCATCCAACTACGCATTGATTCAGTACACAGGAACAGATGCGCAGAATGATACAAACAGTCTGACAACATTTGAGTATTCCACAGACAATTCTGCGTGGCATACCATGACAGAAAAAGCAGGAGTGGGTTCTGATGGAACATCTGGTCTCATCTTTGCTTCTGCGGGAACGGCTTATACATTTGCTTGGGATATTGCGACAGATCTTCCAAACACAGGAGATCCAACGGTATACGTTCGATTGCAATCAAGTGACACGCTTGCAAGTAGTAACATGGAAGCATCTTCTGCGTTTGCCATCGATACGCTCGGTCCGGTTATTTCAAACATTCTTACGAGCCAAATACCAGGAACAAATCTTCTCACGTTTACGTACGATTTGGCTGACAGCACTGCGGCAAACAACACCGTTTCGTTGCTGATCTCCTCGGACAGCGGACTGACATGGTCTGTTCCAACAACAACCCTTGTGGGTGATGTTGGTTCCTCAGTCTCTGCAGGACTTTCTCGAACCGTCACATGGAATGCGGGAACAGATTTCAACAATCAGGAACATTCAACCATGCGTATTCAGATTCAGGGAACAGATGTGTATGGAAATGCAGGGTCTGCGGTAAGTTCATCAAATTTTACCGTGGATACAAAGGGAGCAGTTGTTTCTGGCGTGACCGCTGCGCAAGTTGATGGATCAAATACTATCCAAGTGGATTACACATTGAGCGATCTTTCTTCTGGTGGACTTCTTGTAGAGTTCAGTGCGTCGTCGGATAACGGATCAACATGGACCGTTCCGGTAAACACGTACACAGGTGAAATGGGAGCCGGACAAACAACAGGAACAAAACAATTTATCTGGAACGCGGGAGTAGATTTTGCGAACGAAGCACATGCAAACATGAAGGTGCGCGTTCGTGCACTCGACTATTACGGCGATCAAGGTGGATTCACTTCTTCCTCCGCATTTGCTCTTGATACAAAAGCTTCCGTTGTCTCGAATGTAACCGCTTCACAAAACAGTGGAGCGCGAACGGTCGCGATCTCGTACGATCTTGCGGATGACACATCTTCCAATCTCACAACCGAATTACAAATTTCAGAAGACAACGGAATCAGTTGGACAGTCATTCAGAGTTCTGTAACCGGTGCTGTTGGATCTGGAATCTCAACCGGTTCTGGAAAAACTATCACATGGGACGCGGGAACAGATTTCAATGGTCAGTTCCAATCAGATATGAAGGTCAGAGTACGTGCGATGGATCGATTCATAAATCAAGGTGATTATGCCGCATCATCTGCATTCACGGTTGATACAGCGAATCCAGTTGTTTCGAACGTCACAGCTTCGCAAAATACAGGATCAGATCTCGTGACGATGCACTATGATCTTGCAGATGGAAGCTCAACGAATCTTACGATAGCTCTTGAGATTTCCTCTGACGGCGGATCAACATGGATCGTCCCAACAACTTCGGCAACAGGTCATGTTGGATCTGGAATCTCGACCGGTACAGCAAAGACCATCACATGGAATGCGGGAACAGATTTCAATAATCAAGAAATTTCCAATCTGCGTGTTCAGGTGAAAGCAACTGATCGATTTACAAATGCAGGAAGCTTTGTAAGCTCATCAAATGTAGCGATCGATACAAAAGCTCCGATTACTCTCGCAACCACAGATTTGAGTGCGCAACCAAATGCGGGTGATACATTCGTCCTTGTCAGTGGAAGTTTCACAGAATCGCATCCAGACACAAATGACGTCTCGGTTGCGATTGATGGAGGAGCATATTACTTACCGTCTGGACTAGACGGAACAGCAAGCGTGACAAACCAAGGTGTTGGAACGGGCGCAACTCTTCGCGGAAACGATTACATCTCCAAAGCAAAAATTGTTCACACAGATGTGTTTAATCATGGTGGAACAAATGAGAACACAGCGCTCTCTGCTGCGTTTAAATACGTGAAGCCATATACACCACAACCGTTAACTGTCGAGAATGCGACCGCAAACTCGGTTGATGTAACCGTGAATAAGAATCCGGCGGAAGTTTCCGGACTCGAGTATGCGATCTTTGAATCGACGACCTCGAAGTACGTCCAAGCAGATGGATCTCTTAATACGAGTGCCGTGTGGCAAACAGGAGCGGTCTGGTCAACGAAAACGGTGAGTGGACTTAGTTCTCCGGTTTCAAATTACCTATTTAAGGCAAAATCACGTAATTCTGCGGATGCAGGTCATGCCATCTCGAGTGAAAGCGCTCTTTCATCTGGCGCATCTATTGCAGCAACAGCGCCAAGCATTGTGCTGAATTCGTACGGACAAAGTGCCGGAAATGATTACGTTCTCATCAACTACACAGGAATTGATGCGCAAAATGATATATCGCATCTTGCCACAATGGAGTTTTCTCCAAACAACACAAACTGGTTTCCGATGACAGAAAAAGCGGGAGTGGGAAGTAGTGGAACAACCGGACTTGCATTTACTTCATCCGGAGCCGCCTTCGTCTTCGCTTGGGACGCAGCAACAGATCTTTCGCAAGTTGAAGGAGATGTGTATGTCCGACTTGTCGCAAATGACGGAGCACAAGATGGAGACATTGCCACAAGTTCATCGTTCCCCCTCGATTTGAAAGCTCCGGTCGTCTCGAATGTAAGCGCTTCTCAAAGTGGACACAACGTGACGGTCACGTATGACGTAGCAGACGTCACTTCAAGTATCGCGGTTGATTTAGAAGTATCTTCTGATAACGGATCAACGTGGACGGTATCGACTCCATCGGCAACAGGAGCTGTTGGAAGCGGTCAGACAACAGGGGTTGGAAAAACAATTGTCTGGAATGCGGATGTAGATTTTGATGGACAGTTCCAATCTGATATGAAGATTCGTGTGCGTGCAACGGACAGCTTCCATCATGAAGGTTCGTTTGCAGAGTCATCTGCATTCACGCTCGACACTGCAAATCCAGTTGTCTCGAACGTCACGGCTTCACAGCTCCCTTCAAGCGACACTGTGTCCGTCACGTATGATCTTTCCGATGATACGGGAACAGGATTGAATGTCGTGTTCGAAGTATCGAGTGATAATGGATTAACCTGGACCGTTCCAACAACTTCCGCAACGGGCGCATTTGGATCCGGACAAACAGCGGAGGTTGCAAAAACCATTTCCTGGAATGCGGGAGCCGATTTCAATCATCACTATTCAACAGGAATGATGGTTCGCGTGCGTGCGACCGATTCGTTCGCGAATGAAGGATTGTACGGAGCATCTTCTGCGTTCACCGTCGACACAAACACACCAAGTGTTTCAACTGTCACAGCTGTTCAAAATGCTGGTTCTACAAACGTAAACATTGCGTACGATGCATCAGATGACACTTCGAATGGACTTACAGTTGCTCTCGAAGTATCGGATGATAATGGATCAACTTGGACGGTGGGAACAACATCTGCAAGTGGATCGGTTGGAAACGGACAGTCTGTGGGGACAGGAAAAGCCATTGCATGGAACGCAAAACTCGACTTTACAGATCAGTTTAAGTCAGACATGAAGGCGCGTGTACGTGTGACGGATGCGTATGGACATGTTCAAACATCGAGCGCATCTTCTGCATTCGGTCTTGATACAACAGATCCGGTCATCTCAAATCTCTCTGTTGCACAAACAGCAGGATCGAATAATGTAACAATCGGATATGATCTTTCCGATGATACGGCAACAAATCTAGCAATTGCCTTGCAAATCTCAAGTGATGGTGGTTCTACCTGGACGGTCACTACAACTTCCGCGACAGGATCTGTCGGAAGTGGGTTCTCGAGTGGTGCAGGAAAAATCATTACATGGGATGCGGGAACAGATTTCGCAAATCAAGAAGTCTCAAATATGCGTGCACGACTTGTTGGAACGGATGCGTTCTCAAATACAAGTGTGAACACAGATTCAACAAATGTGCTTGTTGATACAAAAGACCCTGTTGGTCTTTCAAGTCTGACAAACTTCCTCAACACAAGCACAGCAATTACACTTCACTGGAATTCCGCGAGTGATTTAACTTTTGATCATTACGAACTCTGGTTTGGTGAAAATGAGATAGACGTGACGAATCGAACGGGTGCGGCACACAGCTGGGCCGTTTCAGATGATGCAATACTTGCAAACGCACTCACGTCGTCAACAACGATCGCAGGACTCACGATTACTTCGGATGTCTTTGTCAGAATCTTTGCGGTTGATGCGTATGGACATGTGGTGACAACAGGTGATGTACGCGTTTCACCTCCAGCCCCACCGGTTCCAATAACGATCGCGGGTGGAGGTGGTGGTAACGGTGGATGTTCTGGAGTTGGATGTGCGCCCGTCCTTCCAACACTTCCAGACACGATTCCGCCGACAACTCCAATCGTTTCTACACTTCCATCAACAATGAACGATAAGGCCGTTCTTATAAGCGGACTCGCAGAACAGAGTTCCATAATTGATCTGTATGATCACGGAACATTGATTCGTCGATTGGCGAATAAAACAACGGCAGACGGGGTGTTTGCAGAAACAATCACGTTTGATGAGGGAGCGCACGTTCTAACGGTGAAAGCAACAGATGCAGTAGGGAATACGAGTGGATTCTCGGATGCTGTGGCATTTACCGTTGACTTAATGCCTCCTGTGAGTGTAACGACGCCTGTTATAACAACACCCACAGAAACAGTGGTCGTTTCTCCGCCCGTATCCATTCCGCCACCTGTTCTTGGGCCAACGCTCCTTCCGGCGATAACGCCTTCCGCCGCAGCGATTCAGCAGGTTGTGGGTGCGGTCGAGCTTCCAGGACTTCAAGCGCCTGAAATTACGAACGCCGTTGCAACAACAGCCGTCGCCGTGCCTGCCGCCGGAGTTGCAAATGCTGTTACAGGAACAACGTTCCGATTCAGCGGAACAACCATTCCAAATGCACGCGTAGCCGTTTATCTTCACAGTACACAAGCGCTTGTGTATCAAACAACGTCAGACGTAAAAGGTGTGTGGACTCTGGATCATTCACAACAACGTGCTGAGCTTGCAGAAGGGGATCACTCCATTTACGCCGTAACCATTGATCCAAACGCAAACGTAAAGAGTCACGCAAGTCCAATTCGTATGTTTACCGTGAAAAAGGATTGGCTTGCAGATTTATTCCAATATCTCAATTTACACACAACGCTTATTACGTTAGGAATATTAATGGTATCCGTTCTTTGGCTCTTTCGCTTAAAGAAAAAAGGGGTAGAACAGGTTTAAGAAAAAGATCACAAAAAACCCATTTAGGGTTTTTTGTTATCCACAGATCCTGACGTGTTCTTTTAACAAAAAAATGATATGATCGTTTCGTAATGATTCAATTCTTTCTGTCGATGCAGAAAGACTTTATTTATATAATAAAAACTAAAAGAGTCCTTTAATTTGTATTTCATTGCAGGCGATTTTTGTACGAGTCGATAACGTATAAGAAAAACGCGGTTATGGAGTAAAAAATGCTTATGAATACCGTTCGATTAGGTTTAAAAAATTTCACCACCGCTCTATTGGCGGTTGCTGTTGTAGCA
This sequence comes from Candidatus Uhrbacteria bacterium, assembly GCA_026395055.1. Taxonomy (GTDB): domain Bacteria; phylum Patescibacteriota; class Patescibacteriia; order UBA9934; family GWF2-40-263; genus XYB2-FULL-45-11. The sequence goes on from JAPLZK010000004.1 coordinate 337,799, forward strand.
AGCATGCTTGTAATCATGCAACCTCAAGCAGCCAATGCAGCTTTGACACTCACGATTAATGTGGCGCCAGGTCCTGCTGTTCCTCGAATTGTTGCAAACAACAAAATTCGATTCAACGTTGACTGGAGTACTTTGGATGCAGACGGCTTAACAGGCGGTGCGTTGGATGCAACAAAAGTTCACATTACATCAGGTGCTCTTTCTGGAGCTTCCGCGGCTATTATTACAGCTGGTAACAATAGTGACACAGATGGTGTTATTGAAGTTACATTTGCTGGAACTCCATTTTCTGCAACAAACACAAGCTTTTCTGCAGGAGGTCAAGGTTTGTGGGTTGAAGTAGGTGCATTTTCAGATGGAACAAATGCAAACGTTGGGGTTGCATCGGGTGGAACAGATCTTGCTATTTACGATTTTCAATCGCCTACCTTCACAGCAAACCGCACAGCGCTCAACAGCATTACCCTTACATTCTCTGAAACAGTTACCTCAGGTGGTTTTGACACAAATTCATTTACTGTTGATGGTGCTTCCGCTACTGATGCGTCAGCAGTTACGGGTGGAAACACAATCACTCTTACAACCACAGGACTCACAAGCACATCTTCTACTCCAGCTGTTACATACGTTGCTTTAGACGGTGACGTCTTGGATGCATCTGTCGCAACAAACGAAGTTGCAAACGGAGTCGGTGCAAGCGCCGCTGACGGTGTTAAACCAACCTTCACAGCAAACCGCACAGCGCTCAACAGCATTACCCTTACATTCTCTGAAACAGTTACCTCAGGTGGTTTTGACACAAATTCATTTACTGTTGATGGTGCTTCCGCTACTGATGCGTCAGCAGTTACGGACAAGCACATCTTCTACTCCAGCTGTGAACTACGTTGCAGCAACAGGTGATGTCTTAGACGCATCTGTCGCAACAAACGAAGTTGCAAACGGAGGAGCTGTTGCAGCCGCTGATGGTGTTGCTCCAACCTTCACAGCAAACCGAACAGCACTAAACACCATCGTTCTTACTTTTTCTGAAACAGTTACCTCTGGTGGTTTTGACACAGACTCCTTCACAGTTGATGGCGCTTCCGCCGTTGATGCCGCTGCGGTTACGGGTGGAAACACAATCACTCTTACAACCACAGGACTTACAAGTACCTCCTCTCTCCCAGCCGTTAACTACGTTGCAGCAACCGGTGACGTCGTAGACGCATCTGTCGCAACAAACGAAGTTGCAAACGGAGGAGCGGTCGCAGCCGCTGACTTCGTTGCTCCAACCTTCACAGCAAACCGAACAGCGCTCAACACCATCGTCCTTACCTTCTCTGAAACAGTAACTTCAGGTGGGGTAGACACAGATTCATTTACCGTCGCTGGTGCGTCTGCTGTCTC
>JAPLZK010000001.1:0-148199 GCA_026395055.1 Candidatus Uhrbacteria bacterium
CTGACCCCATCCGCTTACCCTTCCCAGCAGCCAAAATAACCACTCTCGTCTTTGCCATAATAGCCAAATAATACAAGATTTGGCTAGATTATGCAATATTATTTCTCTAAAGTTCCTTTTAATTGATCGCGTATTTTAGTATCGGTGAGTGGTGCATAATAATCGTCATATCGACGAGAAAACCGTGCTTCTGACAAACACACATTAGTTAATAGTCGTCGCTTCTCATCATCTTGATCTAATTGCGCGTTCTTCGCAATCAATTCATTTTCTATAGCTTTATCTAAAGCCTTACTTTTTGCTAAATTAAGTAAAATCTCAGGCATTATACTTTCAATAGCCTCAAGTTTCGCAGCAATTGCATTTTCAGTTTCAACAGCCAGCCTAAGCGTTTCCTTGAGCTCAGCTAATTCTCCTTTTTTAGTCATCCGTTGCCACAAACTACCTTCAATTATACCAATCTTATCTTTGATATCTCTAATTTCATCTTCATATTTAGCGATACGTTTAGGATCTTTACAATATTCTTCCGCTTCTTGTGCCCTTTCGGGCGTCATTCTAACATTTTTAAGTAATCCATCTTTAACCGGTATCACAACCTCCAGTTCTTTCCTAGCAAGCATTGACTTATCCAACTCCTTACGCAGTAATCGTCGTTCATCTTCCGTTGGTACCTGAGCTTCTAATCCCGCTAATTTCGTTTTATTCTTAGCAATGATTTCCAATTTAGATGCACAAGCATCTCGAAACATAGCAGCAACTTCTTGTTTATTCAAACCTTTTTGGTGTCCTAATCGTTCAATAGCATTCTCAAGATCATCCGGTGTTCCAGAAGAATTAATCGCTTCTTGTACAAAAGGTAATAGTTCACTCGCCGTATCATGGTTATTTTCAGCCGACTCAATACCACCATCATTTTCTTCACGATCGCCCTTAGCCATAAAAATATTATTATATCGAGCTAATAATACTCTTTAACCACCCCCCCCCCCGCAATTAAGTTATCAACACAAAACAGGTCAGTTAACCAAGTTAGGGGCTCTACGTTGCAGTCGCTCTACCTAAAGCCCCCTCCAACTCCCCCATAACTGGGGGAGAACTATCACTTAAGGTACATTGCAATTTCAGCTAAAACTTCAGGAAGACCTTCAAGTACCTCTTTATTGGAAAAACGCAAAATGTTATAGCCGATACCTACTAAAAATTCTTGCCGTTCTTCATCTCTTTGCTGCACATCTACTAACAAATGAACGTCTCCATCAAGTTCAATAATTAGCCGAGCCGAGTCACAGTAAAAGTCCACAATATACTGATCAATTCCATGTTGACGACGAAATTTAACACCCAACCCTCTGCCTTTCAACGACTGCCACAACAGCCTCTCTGTTAGCGTCTGCTCCTTTCGCAAAACCTTCCCACACTCAACAGTAAACGCCGAGCCCCTAACTCTACGAAATTCCCCTCCAGCCATGGAGGGGCTAGGGGAGGCCTTAAAGTACTGAGCCATATCACACACTTTAACACAAAACAGGCCTCTCGGCCTGTTCTATTCTTGCAAAAAGGTTCTTTGTCCTGGCGACGACCTACTCTCGCCAACTCTGACTACCATCGGCCCATGCAGGCTTAACGACCGTGTTCGGGATGGGAACGGGTGTGGCCCTGCGGGAAGTGTCACCAAGACAAAAAATCCTTTTACAGTTTGCATTGTGGAAACGATTATGAAAGTGAACTGTATTGTAATCACTTTGATTAACAATCAGTGAATGGAGAGTCATGATCTATTAGTACCGCTCGGCTGCACATCTTACGATGCTTTCACCTACGGCCTATCAACCAGATCGTCTCTCTGGGATCTATGATGATTAATCTTCAGGTCGACTTCGCGCTTAGATGCTTTCAGCGCTTATCCGAACCAGACTTCGCTACCCAGCTAGTGCCCTTGGCAGGACAACTGGTACACAAGAGGTCTGTCCATCCCGGTCCTCTCGTACTAGGGATGGGTCCTGTCAATCATCGTCGTGAATAGTAGATAGGAGACCGAACTGTCTCACGACGTTCTGAACCCAGCTCGCGTACCGCTTTAATTGGCGAACAGCCAAACCCTTGGAACCTTCTCCAGCTCCAGGATGCGATGAGCCGACATCGAGGTGCCGAACCTCCCCGTCGCTGTGGACGCTTGGGGGAGACTAGCCTGTTATCCCCGGAGTAGCTTTTATCCGATGAGCTTCCGCCGTCCTATTTCGTACGGTCGGATCACTAACTTCTGCTTTCGCAACTGCGCGACTTGTAAGTCTTGCAGTAAAGCTGGCTTCTGCGTTTGCACGTCCAGCGCGATTTCCATCCGCGCCAAGCCAACCTTTGTAAACGCCTCCGTTACATTTTGGGAGGCACCCGCCCCAGGTAAACTACCCACCAGATCCTGTCCCTCCCTCCGGTTTCACGGAGGGTGGTTAGACTTTACACAACGCAAGGGTGGTATCTCACTGGCGCCCGAAGGCTCCCACCTATTCTGAACATGCGGAACATAAAATCAAGACCAAGTTGTAGTAAAGCTTCACGGGGTCTTTTCGTCTTACCACGGGAAGTGAGCATCTTCACTCACATTGCAATTTCGCCGAGTACATTGTTGAGAGAGTCTCCAAGTCGTTATGCCATTCGTGCAGGACGGAACTTACCCGTCAAGGAATTTCGCTACCTTAGGACGATTATAGTTATCGCCGGCGTTCATCCGCGCTTCAGTCGAAAGCTTTGATCCCGAAGGATCTAACCCCCTTCCTTAACGTTCGGACACTGGCCAGGCATCAGCCCCTATACTTCACTTTGCAGTTTTGCAGGGACCTGTGTTTTTGGTAAACAGTCGCTTGGAGTCTTTCGCTGCGGGTCGCACCCTCACAGGTGCAACCAGGCCTTATCCCGAAGTTACGGCCGTTGTTTTGCCGAGTTCCTAAACAATGTTTCTCTCGTACGCCTTAGTGCATTACGCACCTACTCACCTGTGTCGGTTTACGGTACGGGTTTCTATCACATTAGCCTTAGCGGCTTTTCTTGGCTCCGTGTCCTTTCCCCTTGTCTCCTGTTGCCAGGAAACTTGCGATCACATTCGTGCTCTGGATTAAACCAAGCGTGGTGGATTTGCCTGCCACGCGCCTAAATGCGCCCAACGTCATAGCCATAGGACGCGGGAAATTTCACGAAGCGTCCCCGCTTCAGTGTGATAAAAAGTGCAGGAATATTAACCTGCTGTGCATCGACTACGCCTTTCAGCCTCGCCTTAGCACCCGACTAACCCTGGGACGATTTGCGTTGCCCAGGAACCCTTAAGTTTACGGCGGACGGGGTTCTCACCCGTCTTTTTGCTACTCATGCCAACATTCTCCCTTCGCATCGCTCCACCATGGGTCACCCCTTTGGCTTCAGCGCAATACGAATGCTCTCCTACCGCTTAACGTTTAAAAACGTTAAACCCTCAGCTTCGGCACATCATTTAGCCCCGGTACATTTTCGGCGCAGAAAAACTTGACCAGTGAGCTATTACGCTATCTTTAAAGGATGGCTGCTTCTAAGCCAACCTCCTGGTTGTTTAAGTCTTTCCACCACCTTTTACACTTAATGATGATTTAGGGGCCTTAGCTTGAGATCTGGGCTGTTTCCCTTTCGACGTATGGAGCTTAGCCCCCATCGTCTGACTGCCGGGAACACATGTTGGTATTCGGAGTTTGATTAGAGTCGCTACCCGAAGGCGCAAACTCGATTCAGTGCTCTACCCCCAACACATTATTTACCGACGCTAGCCCAAAAGCTATCTCGGAGAGAACCAGCTATTACCGAGTTCGATTGGAATTTCTCCGCTATCCACAACTCATCCCCGTGTTTTGCACGGCACGTGGGTTCGGCCCTCCACGAACTGTTACATTCGCTTCAGCCTGGTCATGGATAGGTCACCCGGTTTCGGGTTATGTGCGCGCCACCCTTCCCTTGCGGGAATTACGCGGGTTAACGCTCGCTTTCACTCTGACTACGTCCCGGAGGACTTAATCTAGCGACGCACAACACACTCGTTGGCTCATTCTTCAATAGGAACGCCATGACCGTCTTGCGACGGCGCTGACTCCTTGTAAGTATACGATTTCAGATACTATTTCATTCCCCTTCCGGGGTACTTTTCAGCTTTCCCTCACGGTACTTGTACACTATCGATCAGAACGTGTATTTAGCTTTGCCAGATAGTCCCGGCAGATTCCCACAGGATTTCACGAGTCCCGTGGTACTCAAGAACAATAATCATGATGACGTAATATATTTCGCGTACAGGACTTTCACCTTCTATGGTGTGACGTTCCAGTCACTTCCACTATATATCACATGGATTTCATCATCCGTTTTTTGAAGAAAACGACACTACTGTCTTACAACACCTATCCCTCGCAAGGACTTCAATCTTTCGCATCCGTTCACACACAGTCTTGCGACTCCATGCTTACAAATACTTCACGAGAGAGGTTTGAGCTCTTCCCTTTTCGCTCGCCACTACTAAGGGAATAAGTTCGTTTTTCGTTTCCACACCACGTGCTATCAGTTTTACCTGAATGTGCAGCGTGAAAACGTAAAACGAACATGTTTTTTCTTTTCCTCTGGGTACTGAGATGTTTCACTTCCCCAGGTGCCCTCCTTGCATCTATGTATTGAATGCAAAGTAATGCAATATGAATCGCACTAGGTTTCCCTATTCGGAGATCTTCGGATCAAAGGTTGTTTGCCACCTCCCCGAAGCTTTTCGCAGGCTACTACGTCCTTCATCGGCACGTTCTGTCAAGCCATCCTTCGTATACTCTTATTAATATGCTCTACAACCACTCCTTTATAAGAGTGGTTCACTTCTTTGTGGTTTCTCTAATTCTGTTGATCTTCAATTGTAATGTTCGTGCGACCGTTGAACGTTTCTGTAACATCAGTTAGTTCAAGGATCTGTTCTGGCCTTGAGGCCAGAGCTGAGCTACGACGCGAGAGTCGGAACTCAGCTCTAGGTTCAAGTTGTGAGTAGGCACTTTAAAACCGCCTTGTGGGCGGTCTTCAGGCAACAAAATTGTTACGATGAAGATCGTCCCTTTATATTTGGTTTGCGTTACATGTGAACATATCCCCTTGTTCTCCGTAAGCTCCTTCTCCTCTCCATCCCATCAGCGGACCCATCTTCATGTGGGTCGATCAGCCAAAGATTCTTGGGACAAAGAAGAAGAAACGTATTCGATTTAAGTGGTGGAAGTTTAACCGAAGCTGGAAAGCCTGTCAAGGGCTGTTATCCCAAAGAAATCCACAGGCTGCAACTCACTTTATAAGGGAATTTCATCAATTGACTGAATACATGTCCAAGCCACGCCATCTAAGGCATGTGATCGATCTGTGTGACGACCTTCTGGACGTGAAATTCGAAATAATTTTACAGGGAGTCCGGCACGGTAAACAGGCTCGAGTTCATTTGGACTATCATCCACGAATGCGAGCGGAATTTCAGTATGTTTAAGCATTTCTGATAAGTGTGAAACTTTTAATTTGTGTGGACCTGCAATGCGAATCGCTTCGAAATAATCTTGTAAGTTGGCTGCATGGACTTTAAAGTGTTGATAATCGGAATCGCCATACGTTAAAAGCGAAAACGAGTGCGCCGGCTTATGTTTATCAAAAAAAGGAATAACGTCTTGGTAAACAAGAGATGGGGCTTGTTCGTTTGTGAACACCTCAGACTGCTTCACGGCTCGTTCTAATTCCTTTCCCCCTAACCCAAGACGTTCCGCATGCGCACGCAAGGTAAAACCCTGAATAATAACCACCTCAACTTTTGCAATGGCTTCTTCTCGATCAATTCCAGCAGACACAAGAACATCCAACCACGCATTCCAAAGCGTCGTTGTGTCAAAAAGCGTGTTGTCAAAATCGCAAACGAGATGCATAGGCTATTTCATGTGTTTGTACTGGTCTTCCAAACTTAAACCAGGCGCGTAATCGAACGGTGTCTTTGCGATATCCATGATTGTTTCTTTCAAAACAGAATAACGTGGCCCCATATAATGATCGTCTGTGGCTGTCTCAATCATGCGTGCACGCAGTTGATCCGCAAGCTTTCTGCCGTGTTCAATAGGCACTAATTTATCATCCGCAGAATGGATGACCACGAATTCGCGGGCTTTCCACATGAGAACGTCGGCATCGAGGTCATCAACGAAAAGTCGGCGGAGTTCTGGGCGAGAAACCTTCCAGGGTGCACCGACAAGAATTACCGCTCGTGGAGTCTCCGTCATCTCGACAGCTTCGAGATATTGCAAGATTGCAAGCGCACCAAGCGAATGACCAAGCAAAATGTCTTCATTTTTTAAATAACCAATCTCTTTTTTCATGGCTTCCATGAGCGCTGGCATGTCGATTCCTTCTACAGCCTGAGGGTCAATCGCAACATTTAGGTCTCTAACAAGCGACTTGAGTGGAAGTTCTGGAGCAATAACCTCAAAACCCGCTGCGTGAAGTTCGTCACGAAGCCATGGGTGAAAATTCTGTTGTGGATTAGCGTTAAAGCCGTGAACTAAAATGATACGCATAGGTGTTTTCGTGGTCGAGCATATCAATTTCGAGACTTGATGTCGAGCCATTGACAATCCGTGCATTTTTCCTTATAGTTCCTGGTCTTTGTAACAGAACAAGGGCAAACCACCTGTGTGAGGCAACCATGAGCAAAAGGCGCTTAAATGGCGAACATCTGCGAGTTTCACTTCCAGAAACGCTCTTTTCCCTTCCGGAGGACTACACAACCACCCTCAGAGCAGCCTCCTATGCTGGATCTGCACATGTCCCGATTATTCTGAGCAAAAAAGTCCCGATTTCGGAAAATGAGTTTGCTCAGGAACAGAAAACCTACAAACAGATCGCAGGAGAAAATCTGGCTTATTTTCACCTGCTCATGAGCTGTTTTCTTTCTCGGATGGTCTATGAGTTTGAGACCATCACCTTTGAAAGTCGAACGGCTTTGCGAAACAAGTACCTGGTTGCAGCGATGTCCCAAAAGGAATTGACGCTCGCCTGCTTGTTTCTAAGACCAAGAATTGTTCCCACAATCCCGTCGTGGGATAAGCATATTCACATGGGCTACAACGGATGGTGGGCATCGCACTTTTATGGAGCAGTGACCGTGGCGCGTGTCGCACGACGACTTCTTCAAGAAGGAGCAGAAGTCCGTCTTCCAACCGCCGCGGAGGATATCGACGACAAAATCGACCTCATTGCCTCATTCAAAGGACGCTCGGAGGGCTTATGTATGCAGATTAAGTCGGATGACCAGATTGACTGGATTCGACATCGCATCTGCGGCCCAGCCGATCTTGAAACAGCGGATGAGTCGTTGAAACGCTTCATCCTGGGCACCCGCGAATTTCAAAAGAACTACCATGGAATCTGGATTCCCCTTGAAATCACGCTTGGTTCAAGACCATTTCAGGACGGCACAACAATATGGAGAGGTGCAATTACTGATCTTTTTCACCATATTTTGACGGTTGTGCTCGATGAACATGACCCGACACTCTTCGCGGCTATCTAGAAACTCAAGCACTTCTCTCGCGGAAGTGCTTTTTCTTTCCTCGGCAGATTGACAAGATCGACTTTTTATCGTTAAATAACCGGCACCCCAATTTTGGGTGCCTACCTGCAGGAGGTTCTCCGTGGCCAAGCGTCGTTGCAAAGGCGCATTCGTCCGGATTGAATTTCCGGACAAACGCGACACTCTTCCTCCAAATACTCCCGCACTTCTGAAAGAAGCCGCAGAATTTGGTGTCTTGCGTGCGCATTCGATCTGGAAAATGTCCAAACGAGATGCAATAGGACGTATTACCTACATAGAGATCAGTGATGAGACATTTCGCGAAGACCGGGAACGTTTCCTAGAAATTGCAGATGGCAACACAGGGCTTTTTCACCTCCTGTTGTCCGTCTTTTTCACAAAGATCCATCAGGAAATCGAACCAAGAGCTTCTGCGCACAAAACACGCTCAAGAAACGAGTACCTTGTTGCCGGCATGGCACAACGGGAATTCTCTCAAGTCTGTCTAACCCTCACAGAAAAAGATGCGGACACGATTCCGATTGTTGATTCTGCACAGTTTGGAGTAAATCCGCATATTTGGCGCACAGCCTTTGCAGGAGGACGATCTGTTGCACGTGTTATCAGTGCATTCAGACATCGCGGTGCGGAAATCTTCTTTCCCATTGCGTACATCGACATTCAAGGTCGCATCGACCTGTTAGTTCGATTCCCTTCAAACGGTCTCGGTCTATGCATTCAAGTAAAAACCGTGCATAAATTGAGTCGTATTCGATACCGCCTCATTCCAGAAGTTTCTTTTCATCACCGAAACGAACTCACAAAAAATGATCAACACTTTTTGAGCGGGATCACGGAATTTCGAAATCAGAACAACGGAATCTGGCTCCCGCTTGAAATCGAGATCGGAAATATTGCATACACTCACCAAACGTACATTGATCCGCCGGCCGGTATCATGCGTTGGTTTGATCGCATGATCCTTGATCTGAACGAGTGGGCAAAAAGCCCTGTAACCCCTTAAACGCCTCCACCCTGGAGCGTTTTTTCTTTTCAATTGAAAAATAAATCCCCATCGCGTACACTCGAGACACACTAGAAGTTATAAAACTTTCAAAATTGGTGCATCGCGCCGTGCTGGAGGCAAAAAGATCGTGAGAGGTATCATAAAATACCTCGAATGATTTTTTGCCGAAGCACAAGCGAGGCGCCGATTTTGAAAGTTTTATGCGAGCGTGGTGAAATTGGCATACACGCCAGCCTTAGGAGCTGGTGCCGCAAGGCATGAGGGTTCAAGTCCCTCCGCTCGCACCAAACAAAAAATCCTGACATTCGTCGGGATTTTTTGTCTGGCTTTATCTTGACACAACCCTCTTTTTCCTCTACATTCTCCTCTTCGTTCTTTCCGTAAACCCAAGCCAATTCGGAGGTATGGCATGATACGCGAAGCCGAAATGCATCTCATTCGTTTTGATCTTCCGTTCGGGGAAGCAAAGAATCTGTGGAATATCTTGAATGAATCCGCGTACATCGCGCAGATCATACAAGAGACAAATGGAAATCTTTCTTTCGCCGCAAGAAAAAACAAGATCGATCGAAAGCACTTGCGCGCATTGATTCACCGATACAAAATCAATGTCCATGATCCAATACCAGAAACCCAGACTGTTTCTGTAGACGTCGAACTACCATTCGAGAATGCAAAGACACGGTGGATCGAATTCTTTGAACGTGCGTATTTGATGAACGCGTATGCAAAGACAACGGTGAATGCGCTCATTGGAAGAAACATTTGTCTTGACCGCAAACATGTTCGCAACCTTTTGCGAAAGTACAAGATCCGAAATGTGTCTCGACCCGAACAACCAAAACCAACACAGGAGACTGACGTGCAAACCACACAAGAACTGACAAAAGAAAATCTTGCGTACGCCAAATTGAAACGGCAATTCTACAACGGTATCTGCTTTAAACGTGGAATGATTGCCTATCTTCACTTCAATGGTAAACGTACAACCCTTGAAGGTATGCATCACATTGTGAACATCTTGGGTGGTCAAAATGTATATCGTGGAAAATTGATGAGCGGATATTGGAACCCGCTGCAAGTCATTCTTGCAAAACTCAACATCCTCATTCCTGTCACCAACTATGCCATCTACGACTGGAACGACGCACTCGTTCCGATCGAATACAAAGACGCGCTCGAACGGAAACTTGCGGGAGAATCCGTAAAGGAAATCCTCGCGTTCTATTTTCCAGACGAACCGAACTGAGGCAAAGCATGCCAAGACCAAAACGTACAAAAGAACGCAGGCGCTTAAACCTTGATCTCACAGAACAAACACGTGAACGATTGGATCGTTTGCGCATCCAAACCGAAGCAGATTCTCTCACCGAAGTCATTCGTCGTGCACTCACCGTTTATGAAGCACTGCTCGAGCGTTCAGAAAATCACATAGTCTCGATTCGCCTACCAGATAAAACAATCGAAAAAATTCTTCTTACCTGATTCGCCCTTGCGCGAATCTTTTTTTCTCGTTATCTTATTCCTTCACCATTTCAAAAGAGGAAAAACAATGGTTGAATTATTTCTTCGTCCTCGAATCAAACCACACACAAAACCGCAAACAGAATCTCTTGTCGCGCGTTTTTACAAGGGAATGAATTATGAGCGCACTCTGCGCGTTTACTTGCACCTAAACGGAGCTGCACCGAACGCAAAGTCTATTCCAATCGTCGCGTGTTCTATCAATCGATACAAAAGAAAAACCGTAGACCTGAACGGATGGAACCGGTTGCACCAACTCTTGGTTGATCTCAACATGCTCCGCATCATGCAAAGCCGCTCTGGGACACAAACATACGAATGGGTTACGGAGAATCTTCCCACCAACTTTGAACGCGCACTTTTCGAGGTTCGTAACGGAGCAGCTATCGAAAAAATCGTTCTGAAATATTGTTCCTTCACCTGATTCGCCCTTATGCGGATCTTTTTTTATCCAAGTCCTTCTGATACTCTGCAGACATATGATCAAACTCGGGGTTTATCGCCACTTCAAAGGAAACGAATACGACATGATTGGCTTTGCGAAAGATTGCGACACACTTGAGCCTGTTGTGATGTATCGTGCGCGTTATGGCGAACATGAAACATGGGTGCGTCCACTCGCATCTTTTACAGAAGTCATCACACGAGATGGGGTCACACAACTACGATTCGAAAAAATTGAAGAATAGAGCGAAAGATCCTTCGTCGTCGATGACTCCTTCTCAGGACGACGCGATGTGTGTAAAAAAAAATGATTGTCGCGCCGTTTATCCACAAACGTACCATTGACAAACATAAAAATTTTTGTTGAAATAAAGATACAAGAAATAAGAACTCCTAAATGATCAAATTCATCTGGGAGTTCTTTTTTGTTTTCGAGATTCTCGAACGCACGATCTGATCCATCGTCTTCACTCGCGCAAGTGTTCATTCACTTTCACCTTGACCCTATGAAACGAAAATTCATTTTCTTTTTTTCCATGCTCGCCCTTTTATTCGGATTCGCTCCCATGTTTGTAAATGCATCTACATCACCTGACGTTGTTATTTCAGAAGTCGCGTGGGCAGGTTCATCCACATCATCCGCAGACGAATGGCTCGAACTTGCAAACGTAAGTAATCATGCCGTGGATGTCTCCGGATGGAACCTTGCGGGTGCATCAAGTTCCCCAATTATCTTCCCCACCGGAAGTTTGATTGAATCCCATTCAACATTTCTTATTGCCAATTATGCAAACACAAGCACGAGTTCCACACTCAACACACACGCACAAATCGTCACGACCTTGGTCTCAATCCCAAACGACAAACTCGCCATCACGCTCACGTCGTCGACCGGAAGCGTGGTTGATTCCGCGGGCTCAGGCGGAACTCCTTTCGCGGGAGCGTCTGGCGGAACTGGAAGCACGACTGATGGAAGATTCCGATCCATGGAACGACGAGACGTCTTAATCGACGGAAAAACAAAAGATGCATGGACCAATGCAGACACAACAAGTGGATTCAAAGATGGCGCCACAGATTATGGAACACCCGGAAGTTTCAATCCAAATTTGCTCGCCCAACTGATCACATTCCAACCTGCCCCCACGACATCTCCCGCAACGAATCCCGTCGCTGCCGTCGTAATCGATCCTGTAACGACGGATCCGCTCATCACTCAGACCTCTTCCCCCATAGACCCCACGGAGCCAGAAAAAATTTGTGAAGATGTTGTAACAGACGCAACAACCACTTCAACAAACACCATTTCTCCCCCCGATCCTGTCACACCAATTCCTGAACCGGAAGTTCTATCCACCCCTGTGACAGTCCCTGCAGTGACAAGTGAAACCTCCACAAGCACTTCACTCAATCAACCCGTACCAATAACGGTCGAGCAAACTCCACAAGGAACATTGCATGTAAGCGAAATTTTTCCGCACCCTGCAGCAAACGAATCTGAATGGGTCGAACTTGAAAATACTTCTGCCTATCCTGTTGTCACAAACGGATGGACTATCCTTGACGCAAGCAATGCTGCGACACCTCTTCCAGATGGGATTGTAAGTCCAGGCGCATTCCTGACCATCGAAAATCCAAAAGGCAAACTAAATAATGACGGTGATTCTGTTGTTGTAAAAGATGCGAATGGATCTGTTGTTGATTCTGTTGTGTACAACGCCGATTTTGGAACGGTTCCAAACACAGATGAATCGCTTGTGCGCGTAAATACAACCACGCTTACCATCACAACCACACCAACAAAAAATAGTTCGAATATTTTGACACCTCGTGTAACGAGCTCGGCACCAACAAGCACGACCTCGACGAGTTTCTCGAACAACACAGAAACAACAAGTGTCACACCTGTTGCAACAAATACGACACCTCCTGTTTCAACAATCCCCGAAGCCCCTGCTGCTTCTCCTGTTTCTGTCACCCCATCTCCAAAAACGCTTCGTCTCTCGGAATTCTATCCGAACACGGGTGGAAATGATCTCACAGATGAATTTATCGAAATCGAAAACACAGGTAATCAGTCTGTTTCTCTCAATGGATGGTCGATCAAAGACGCGAGCGGAACAAAATTTACCTTTGCAAACGATGCATTGATTGGAGCACACACATACAAAGCATTTTTGCATCCGGAAACAAAAATTAGTCTGAATAATTCTGGCGATACGATCACGCTTACCGCCCCGGACGGATCGATCATTGATACACAAACGTATGATCAAGCAAAAACAGGTGTCACGTACGCCCGCTCAGAAAACATTTGGGATTGGACAACAACACGTACGCCAAATGAACCAAACGTGGTTTCGGGAAACAGCGATCCGATTCCAACAGCAACTCCTCCAGAACCAACAACATCTACAAACACTTCTTCACCCACACAATCCAACGGGGCCAACACCACTTCCTTGTTAACCATTGAAGAAGCAAAACAACGAACGGATGGGACGCGTGTAAAAATTCATGGAACCGTCACCGCTCTTCCAAACACATTCAATTCTCAAACGATGTATGTACAAGATGAAACAGGAGGAATTCAAATTTTTAAAAGTGATTGTTTGTTTCCAGCACTCGTCGAAGGACAATCCATTACCGTCACAGGAGTTCTCTCACATGTAAATAGCGAAGCACGTATCAAGGTCACAAATCAAACATCTCTTCTCGTTGGATCTCTTGTTGAAGCCGTTTCACCAACAACCATTACCTCTGCAGACACATCCTCGGTTGGATCCCTTATTACCATCGCTGGTCGTGTTATGTCTCGATTGGGGAATAGACTCGCCCTCAATGTAAACGGAGAAACAATGAACGTTGATCTCCCAAAAATCTCAACCGCAGTTTACAGAACAGGATCCACGGTTCAAGTAAGTGGAATTCTTTCGAAGACAAAATCTGGAACGGTTGTAAAAGCAAGATCAGAACAAGATGTCACACAACTTCCAAAAGAAGATGGTGTGCAAGCAACGCCAAACATCACGGCCGTTGGCGCACAAGAACCAAAACAAACCATGGCGATCGTTTTAATCCTTCTTGCATCTCTTGCATTCATCGGACTCAAACTTCGCCCACGTCTTTATGCACTCACTCAATCTTATGGACGAAAAACACCTCTCCGTCCTCGATCTTAAAAAACACCTCGAGGCACGCGCGTACACGTATGGAGTTTCCGCAACCGTCTCAACCCTCCTAGGCGAATATTTATTAGAACTCTTAACCAAATCCTATTATGTCCGAAACACAAACACCACAATGGTTTAACCAACTCAAACAAAAACTAACAGATCTCGCCGAACAATTTGACTTAGATCCTATTCAATCTGAACAATTTCGCGAAACCATGTTTGGACTTTGCAAATCTGAATATGTCTCTGGAAGCAAGTCTGGCGCGGCCTGGGCATTCAAAAGAGCCGCCGAAAAACGAGGGAGTTCACAAGCTGTTGCTGCGTGATATAATCCTCTCATATGAATGCAACCGCATTGACCATTGAACACTTTGAGAAATACATGGGGCAATTCCGTGGATTCATGGAACAGGGTTTTGTAAATCTTCAACAACAAATTGAAGATCTGGCATTTGCCACAAAAACCGGTTTTGATCATGTAGACGAACAGCTTCGTGAGGTACGAAAAGATATCGTTGTTTTAAAACAAGACGTCGCGATCCTTAAACAGGATGTTACGGTGCTCAAACAAGATGGCACGATCATGAAACAAGACGTCTCCGTTCTCAAAACCGACATGAAGGACTGCAAACACTATATTGCAACCTCCAGTCTTGAATCCGCCTCAAATCGCGTTCGCCTCCAGCACTTGGAAGCACATATCGCCTAAGAAAAAAGACTCGCCGTTATGGCGAGTCTTTTTTTATTCCATGGAAGGAAGATTGAAATCTCCTTCTAATTCAATTCTACGAGCAACAACCGATGCGGAAAGTTTTTTTGCTAAAATACCTCTACAGGCAAGTGCCGCTTGTCTCATTTCATCTGATCGTAAAAACGCATCGTCTACTTTGCATCGCTTCAAAAGCGAAACAGATCCGGAGGAATCTCCACGTGCCATTGCGGCAAGCGCAACTTCTTTCATCTGACTCTGCATTTCTTGCGTTGTAAGCATGTGCTCAGGAATTTGGAAGCGATCCATGACACCAAATGCAGACGCAAGACGATTCGCTCCAATTTCAGATACCATCATTTGGATCGCGGCTTTTTGCGTCTCTCCATTCGCTCTAAATTCTGCGACCACGCCTTGTTCCCAACCATCCATCAGTAGTGCCAAATCTTCCGGATCATGTGCGATCTCGCCCGACATCATTTTGCGGACAAACACATCAGGCGGAAAATTCATGTCTTGAGCTTGCTTGAGCAAAACCTCTCTTCTTTGACGTGCTTCTTGTTCAACCTCTTCCTCTTGCGACAATTCACGCGCTTCTGGCGCCTCAGGTCGAAACCCTGATTCAGATGGATTCATATGCGGAAAGTATAACAGAGCAAACAAAAACACCCAACCAAAGTTGAGTGTTTTTGTTGGAGCAGGAAACGGGATTCGAACCCTCAAACGAAGGTGAAACAATCGTGCGTAAAGTCGACTAATCCTGTCATTTTTAGCATGAACACTTAGTAGAGCGATTCACCAGGCTTCCTCAACGAAGAGGCCCAATTCATCACAGATCTTTAACTCATGGGCAACCGGTGGGCAACATTTCCCCGGGGAAATGTTTAGGACATTTCTGTTGATTGACTAGCACTTATTGCGTTTCACGTTCTCTTGACGCAGGTCTGCCAAACACCTAGAATCCCGTCCGGCTTTTCAAGGCTCGAAACAAAGGAGTGCATGCTATGGAACAGGAAACTCTTCTCGAAAAATTCGCCGAAGAAGTCACGGACATCAGCTTTGAAGGCGAATGGACCTGGGTCCCTGTCGCCGTGCCCACCAGCACCAACGCGGCTAGCCCGACGACGGAGTACTCGCGTCCGACTGAGGCGACTGAAGACTAGTCCGCAATGAATAGGGTAATCGTCGGGGGTGCTGGATCGCTCAGTGACCTCACTATCGAACAGCTTGCAAAAAGCTGGGCGCTTTTCAATTCTGAGCACATCACACCGTCTGAATTCGCCGAACGATTGCGACGCTCCAATGCGATTGTAGCTTTCATCTATGAGAATGCAGCGTTTCTAATTGCCGGTTTCGCTATCGCGGTTCGCAGGCAATCAGTTCTCTCCAAAGGAGACATTCTGGAAGTCGAAGCAGTGTTTGTTGAGCCCCGTGTCCGTCGTTTGGGCATTGGCCGACAAGTTGTTGAGGCAGTTATCGGCCATTTCAGCGATGTGAGGGTAGTAAAGGTCGTCGGGCTAGCATCCGGAGTTAATCTGCACTTCTATGAGGCCCTGGGATTTAATCACTATGGAATCGCACATTGGCGGATGAACTCTCCATCCTCTTAGTTGGACCAAAGGACGAGCCGCATATCGCAAAGCTTTCTGAAGCACTTGCGAAGTCGGCTCGTGTGCTTGTTCTTGATCCATGCGGAAACGACTGCACGGTAGCGATAAGTCGCCGCCAAGTAGATATCAAGGTTGGCGGAGTCCACCTAACAGATGTGAATTCGATCTTTTGCCTTGCACCATTCCAAAGTCAGAGTATGGACCCATCGGATGATCGTAATCGGATGCGTAAGTCGATGTGGGACCAGTGGCTTCGATTTCTTGATGTTACTCTGCCTGAATCATATTGGATGAATCGACCAACATCCGCGTCGCTAGCATCCAACTTGGGACAGCAATATCGGGTCGCATGTTCAGTTGGACTAAACGTTCCTGAATACTTGATCAGTTCAGACGTCGGAATCTGTGAACAGTTTCTTTCGCTGCACCCAAGTTGTATAATTAAGCCTGGGAATATCTGGACACCGCCGAATCGTCGATACTTCACGAATCGCGTTGTTTCAAGCGACTTGAATCCACGAAATGTTGCCTCCGCGCCTTGTTTATTTCAGGAGTACATCGAAAAGTCATTTGAGTTGCGGATATATGTGATTGGTGAGGAAGTAGTTACCTGCAGAATTGATTCACAAGCAAGCACCCAAACCGCACTTGATTGGCGTCGGTATGACATTCCCAAAACACCTCACAGCATCGTCGACTTGCCGGCAGAAATCACAGCGAACGTGCAGTGTCTGGTTCAGAAACTCGGACTTGCATACGGCGCTATCGACATGATTGTCACTCCAAAAGGGGAGTTCTACTTCCTCGAATGTAACTCTGAGGGCCGCTGGCTATGGATCGAAGCATTGACTGGAGCTAATATAACAGAAATCATATGCAGAGCACTCTGCAACCAAGGTCACGGGTCATCTTGATTGGTGGTCTGAATGGCATTCCGCGAGCGATGCACACGCTGGCAAAATCACTGACTGCAAGCGGAATCGGCAATACAATACTTGATTTGAGCGATGATGCTGATGGTGATTCGATCTTGACAGCAGTTGCCAGCGTGCATCGAACATGTAATCCCTCTCGGAAGCACATCATCGTCGGATATAGCGCCGGTGCGATGGTTCCTTTGCTGTGTGACAAGAGTTTTAGAGATTGCGTTTCCGCGGCAATTTTTTGGGATCCATCAATGTCGCCCGCATCCTTGTTCCCAAAGTCACTAGCACTTGGGCAATACGATGCGATATGGATGAAGCGAATCATTGGAACTCTACCAATTACATGTTTCCAGTCACAGCATTGGGCTCAGCACGCCGTCACGGAGTGCAGGGTATTCGATTGTCTTTCCAGCGTGTGTATTCGCACCGCGGCTCATACATATGATGGTGCTGAAATCGAGCGAACAATTCTCGAAAGAACAATGTTTCTGATAGAACAGTTGCGAGAGTTGAGCTGAGTCGTGCATCGGGACGCTGGCATACGGGAGTCGACCAGTTTTGGGAATACCAACACATAACATATCAACAGTCGCAGCCTTGTATCAGGCTGCTTTTTTGTGCCGTGGATATCTGTGTGGGAAACGGGTTGTATGACCACTTCCCAGGAGGATACACGGACGTTTAATCAAGTAGTTTGGCACTTTTGCGCGCGGGATAACTGGATCTGTCCGGCTGTTGCCCATTATTTGATGACCATAGGCAACAGGTGGGCAACGATGGTGAAACCCAATTTCACGAAAATGAAAAAACACCAATGAATTGGTGCTTTTTCGTGGAGCAGGAAACGGGATTCGAACCCGCGGCCTTCTCCTTGGCAAGGAGAAGCTCTACCCCTGAGCTATTCCTGCAGCTTTAAGGTGAGGTCATTCTAGTCAAAAGCAATGAAATCGTCAACGGATGAAAAAACTCGAGTTTGTACTCGAGTTTTTGGCTTATCGATATCGTTCATACAATGCAATCGCTGTCGCGGTCGCCACATTCAAGCTCTCGAGCTTAGCCTCATGATCAATCACAACGGATGTACCATCACGCGTCAAAGTTATTCCAGAACCTTCATTTCCAATGATAAGGACAATGGGCTGATCTGTTGCAAGAACGCTTTCCGACTTTGCTCCTGGGCGTTTCTCTAGTTTATAAATTGGTCTTGCGAGTTCTTTCAGAGCATCACGTGCGCGAGATGGATCAAGGTCGATCCAAGGCACAAGAAACAAACCACCAGCAGACGCACGAATGACTTTTGTTGAACTTGGATCTGCAGACTCGACAAGAATCATCGTCGCGTCGAATCCGAGACACAGGCGCATGATGGCCCCCACGTTTCCTGGATCTTGCACACGATCAAGCATCACAACTGTTTTTGATCGCTTGATATCATCCATAGTCCACACAGGAATTTTTGCAATTCCGATAACCTCTTGCGGAGTGTCTGTCGTCGCAATTTTTCCAAACGAACGTTGTCCAATATCATTGATATGAATAACCTCTTGCACAGCGTTCCCCGCGGTCTCAATCATCTTCGGTCCTTCAACCAAACACAAGCCCGTTTTTTCACGGCCTTTTTTTGTCTCAAGAGACGCGAGGAGTTTTCGTTGGTTATTTGTGAGCATATATTGTGTGAGGCTTGTAACATTTTTCTCTCGCTTCGTCAATGGATCTCGTGAGAAAATTATTTCATTCAATACCTCCATGGTAACAAGAAACGATTGGAAACAAAAACAACCGATGAAGATCGGTTGTAAGAAATCAATCGTCCATGTAATCGAGGATGAGCTGCGGAATTGAGATGACGACCGCGATCATCATGAAGAGGAACGCGCCTTTGAATCCAAGAGCTTGAATGGAACAGATGGTGAGAAACGAACCAGGAATTCCAACCCAAAACGTACGCTGCGCGGCAGACAATGACGGATTCTTTGAAAGCATGCTCATCATGGTCGCTGCGATTAAGACGCTGAGCACAAAATCATTCACAAACAAACTTGCAATCCAATACGCGCCGTACTGCATCCCAAGCATGATGCAGATGATGATTGGGACCGTGGTGAAATACCAAGTCAACGACGGAAACTCATCCGGTTGTTTTGACAGGTTCTTATCGAAAAGAAGAAGATCTGCCAAGATCGCGAAACAGGAAGTGAAGAACACATCGAAGACAAGATAGTCGCGCATGGTCCAACCCGCGAGAGCAAACTTCGGCTCCATGGAAAACCACTGCAACGCATCCGAAACAGGCTTGTTCATGAAGTGCCAGGCAGCCAGTGCATACACGGCATAAACGACAACCCGAATCAGATCAATGATATTCGTGTTTTGCAACTTGTGCATGCTGAACGAAATGGAATTTTTCGCAAAATGTGAGAACACAGATGCGAGGAATCCATACTTCACAAACACGAAGGAGTGAAATAGTCCACCAAAAAATTGAGGGAGGACACGAGGCCATTGTCGCTCATCTGGATCACTGAAGTTTCTGAGGTGCACATAGGCGAACAGGGTGTTTGCCAAAATGAGCAGTACGTAAAATCCCGTTGTTCCCGAGAAGAGCGAGAGCTTTGAGCCACACCCGATCAAGAACCATCGAAACACCACCTCTTCCAAGAAAACAACAATGAAGAACGAGCGAAAGAATGGCCCTTCTGTCACCTGCTGATATTCATCCGCTACCATGTTTGAGACGGAACGTCCGCAAACAACTGTAGAGATCACACCAAACAGAAGAGAGATTGGATAGCTGAGCGCAACGATCAAGAAGACAAATGGAATGATCGCAAGAAACGTTGCCGTTTCCGCAGGTGCATAAGAACTCGTTCCGATCAGAAATGACCAAAGGTCGCGCAAGATTGCCCACGGATCCGCTGTGAAGTTCCAGCCAACGTATCCCATCAGCAACCAGCTCATCACTGCCGTAAACAATCCGGTCGATTTGATCTTCGCCATCTTTATCTCCTGTTTACATCACATGGAAAGAACATTCAGCCCCGTGCTGAATGAGCAAACCTAGCAAAGAATATGGGTAATGTCAATCCATGATAGGTCGCCTGCAAACTCGACAAAAATCAGAATTCTGATACCCTAAAGTCCAGTACATACGAAAACCTTCCAAATTGGATGCAAAATTTATGTGGCTCGAGCACCGCACGTGAGCCGTACACGGAAGTACGGTGAACGCGGAGCACAGAGACACATAAATTTGGCGCCGATTTGGAAGGTTTTCGTGGGATGATGGCGGAATGGTATACGCAGGGGACTTAAAATCCCCGGGAGGAAACTCCATGCGGGTTCAAGTCCCGCTCGTCCCACCACACAAACATCAAGGCAGACCTATCCGGTCTGTTTTTTGTATGCTCGATTGACATTCCACTCCAAAAGCCTTAAGTTCTGGACAGACACACCAGACGTGAGGCTCACCATGCCGCAAGAAAAACTGTTACCCTTTCATAAAAGCATCCTCATGCTCATTGCGAATGCAAATGTGCAAGAGATGAGCATCTTTGCACATCAAATCCATATCACGCTGATTCCTCCGAGTAGTTATGGAGAAATTCTGCGTGCCTGGAAACGTCGATGCCAAGAAATCAAGTGTCCAGATCATGGGATCACGGCACGGCTCTCAACCTCGGATCACAACTAACAAGGAGCGAACATGGCAGTAAAAAAACTTCGTCCGTTTGAGGAAACAATCGTGGAGGCAATCAAAACCGCAAACAGCTCGCATCTTGAGCTCATTGCCATTTTGCTTGAACGCACCATTATCACAAAAGATCATGCGCTCATTGTGTCCACGTGGCTCAATCAATGCATGGGATTTCATTTCGATGCAAAATACGCCACAAGAGTCGCGAACAGCATCTTTACACAAGGACAATCGCAAGCTCTCGAAAAGAAAGATCTCTAAACGGACCACCTATCGCAAATGTGCAAGGTGGTTTTTTCTTTTCCACACGTTCCTTGCGCTTCCTTCTCGACTGCCACATAATGAAGCCAATATGATCGAACGCGAAGAATTCGAAATGCCCATCGCGCCTTCGACAGGCTCAGGCAATAATACTGTCACACCAAATGCCTCCCCAGAAGAGCGCGATTTTGAGTTTTCCCTTCGTCCAAAAACACTTGCGGACTTTGTGGGACAAGAAGGATTAAAGGAAAACTTGACGGTATTCATGGGCGCGGCAAAAAAACGTGAGGAACCCATTGAACATGTGTTGCTCTACGGAAATCCAGGACTCGGAAAAACAACCCTCGCACATATCATTGCAAATGAAATGGGTTCACAGATTCGTGTAACGTCGGGTCCTGCTCTTGAGAAAGTCGGCGATCTTGCGGCGATTCTTTCAAATCTCCAGAAAGGAGACATTTTATTTATCGACGAGATTCATCGTATTAACAAAACGATCGAGGAAGTTTTATATCCGGCCATGGAAGACTACGCGCTCGACATTATCGTCGGCAAAGGTCCGACCGCACGTACCCTTCGCATTAACCTTGAACATTTCACCCTTATTGGTGCTACAACACGTCTTTCCTTGTTATCCGCCCCGCTGCGAGATCGTTTTGGGATGGTGCATCACTTAGATTTTTATAAACGCGATGACCTCGCAACCATTCTTCGTCGCAACGCAAATATCTTACGAACCCCCATTCATGATGACGCGGTAGAACTCCTTGCTATGCGCTCACGTCTCACACCTCGTATTGCAAACCGCATGCTTCGCCGCGCACGTGACTTCGCACAAGTAAAAGGTGACGGCACCATCACTCCAGACCTTTGCCGCGACGCCCTCGCCATGATGCGTGTTGATGAAGAAGGATTAGATGCCGTTGATCGCCACATCCTCACCACTATCATGGAAAAATTTCAGGGTGGCCCCGTTGGTCTTTCCACCATTGCTGCAGCCACACAAGAAGAAATGGAAACCATTGAAGATGTTCATGAACCCTACTTACTCCAACTCGGTTTTCTTGCGCGCACTCCACGTGGACGCATTGCCACGGATCGCGCATACAAACATCTCGGCATAGATATCCCAGAACAAAGTCGTCTGATATAATACATTCACTATGCCATTCACTCTTGCAGACATCAGTATCCCCGTTTCTATCTTCTTTGGATTATACGGAATATTTTTGTGCTGTTATGTCATTTACGGATTCTTTAACCTCGTTCACTTGTTAGAATACGGCCGCGTTGGCGCGCCCCTCTTTGCCATTGTGATTGGGTTTGTTGGTGGAACCGTTCTTCTTGTCGCCGGATCCATCATTTGGTTATTTCATTATGATCTGACGTACACCGTTCCGCTTGGAGAAATGATCAATTCGTTCAAACAGTATTTCTCCCATAAAACAGCCTTCTAACGACTATGCTCTCTCCTGATCACATTCCAAACAAGCGAAACAATGAAAAAATCGTTCTGTTTCTCAGACGACATTGGTTTGCGGTTTTGTCATTGGTTGTTTCCTTTATCTTACTTACAGTTATTCCCATTGGGCTCGCCATCTACTTTTGGGACACGCTTTCGCTCTGGCTTGCAGAACCATTCTTTGGTGTTTTACTCTCGGTCCTCATTAGTATGTATTTCCTAGGCGTATGGCTTGTTACTGCCACAGGATTCACCGATTATTATCTTGATACGTGGATTGTTACAAACGAACGCATTATCAACATTGAACAACAAGGATTATTTCAACGCGTTGCATCCGAACTGGATCTCACAACGGTTCAAGACGTCACGGCAGAAATTAGCGGTGTCCTTGAAACCCTGTTCCAGTTTGGTGATGTAGAAATCCAAACTGCCGGAGAACGAGAACACTTTGAGTTTAGACACGTTCCACATCCAGAACACGTAAAAGAAGTTATCATGCAATTAGTTCAAGCAGACAAGCGAGCGCTTGCGACAGGACAAACTCCCCCGGCATAAATAAAATATCCTCCGATGATCGGAGGATATTTTATTTACCATGTATAGGATTTCCAAGCCCAGCTTGAAAGGGTTTTTGCATCCGCAAACGATTGCGCACGCGAGTCCGAACCAAAGATGACAAGCAACAACTCTTTTTTTGCATTATTATCTTTTGGACGAAGGGCTGTGACAAAATTCCAGGAGGACTCCTCTAGATACCCCGTTTTTCCCGCAACAACGATTCCGTTATTATAAGCAGGCTTTGTGAGCATCCAATTTGTATTTTGAATTTTTTTAATGGTTCCCGTATTGACCATGCGAACATTCCTTATGGGTGTACTCGCATATTTCTTAATGAACACGTTCTTGAACGCTTCATCGGCAACTTTTGCGAGTTCCATTGGCGTAGAGACATTCGCAGGATCTATTCCACTTGGATCAACGTACACCGTCGATTTTAATCCGAACACTTTTGCTTTTGCATTCATAGCATCTACGAACTCTTCTCTTGTGAGTCCCGTAGAGCGTGCAAGTGCATTTGCCGCGTTGTTTGCGGAACCGACAAGCATGGAATAGAACAGATCGTCGATGGTGAACGCATCTCCGTTCTTCACATACAGTTTTGCTCCGCCCACATCATCCTCTGTGAGAACACCAAATATTTTTTTAGGGGATTCTTTTTTTTCAAGAACAATCTGTGCAGTCATGAGTTTTGTTGTCGAAGCAATGGGCCACACAAGATTTTCATTTTTCTCCGTGAGAACAATTCCGGTCGAGCGATCAATGACGACATAGGCCTTCGCATGAATCTTTGATTCGATCTCAGACGTGTCTACACGAACAGGTATTTTTGATTTTGTGGCGACGATGGGAGTCTTCGGAGTTGGTTTCTTTATAACGGGCGCAGCAAAAATTACCGTGGGAAAAACCAGAAGGATGAAAAATGCGAAAATGATTTTCTTTAGAACGTTCATGTTATGCGTACGAATTCTCGTAATGTGATTTATCAACAATACGTGGAGTGTCTTTCCCGTCATAGGAAGCAAACGTGTAATCAACCGTATTTCCTTGCTTGTCCTTTTCTGTCGTGATTTCCCAAATCAATTGCGTGCCATAAACATTTGATTGTTTTGATGTGCGCCCGTCTGGAGAATACGTAAATTTTACCGCGCCGACGGATTGTTTGTTTTCTCCGTCAATAATTTGACCACGTTGTTCCTCTATAAGTTGACCCTGTTCATTATAACGTTTTGCATACCACATTCCTCGTTTTGCCGAACTGCCTTCATACGATCGATGCATTATTTCGCGTCCATCTTTGTCATACGTGAATTCGGCGCTTAACATTCCATCCTTCGTTTCTTTTTTCTTTGTTGTTCCGTCTAATTCTTGCGTGTACTCATACGTTCGCAACGCTTCCGTCATTGGACTTGTTTCTCTCATTTGACCGGCAAACATCATGGCCGACGGACGACCCTGCTCGTCATATTCATGTTCCGTTCCGATAAAAGACGTTTTATCTGCATATTTTATTTCTCTACGCTCTGACTGAACTCGCCCCTTTGCATCATAGGCGATGGATTCTGTCGTTGTGCGAAAACGTGGATCTGCAGTTTTTGTTTTTTTATCGGGAGACAAAAAATCAAATAATTTCTTTTTTGGTACAAGAGCATTGTTCTCAGGCGCTTTTTCTGCAGCAGTTTCTTCGCTTGTCGTCACTTTGCGAACAACACGACCTTTATCGTCATAACTCAAAGCGGTTCGTTCCAAAACGGAACCAGGCTTTCCATTATAAAGAGACGTTTTTACAACCTCCACCAATCGCTTGGGAGTTTTCTCTGCCTCCTTTTTAAGGACCCCCTCCATACTTCCCATGAATTCAGACATATGCAAAAAGTTAATTCCATCGTTTACTTAAATCGATCCCCTGATAGAAATATTTTAAAATGGCATCCCATTGTTGTCCATTCTTTGCCATACAAAGAGCTTCACTTGCCGACAATCCAACGCCATGTCCCCAAAGTGTACGATTATTTGCGGCATCACATGGACACGGCACAGATTTAGCCCACGCGACCGTACCACCCCAAACTTCATGCCAGTCACGTGTTCGTCCATCTGAACGTGAGAAGTACGGTGTAATAGCCGTCTTGCCCGCATACGTCACCGTCACACCTCGTGTCTCACGCGCAGCCTGACCAATAGATGGATTTCCCATTTCATATTCATATCCTCTGTACACTTGGTCATCTGCCGATGAGTTCATGTGGAAAAACTCGGAAGCATGTTTTGTTGCGCGCTCCCACTGATAGAGCGCAAAGGTACGCGCAATCGTGATGAGTGTTTTTTTGAATTGATACTCAGAAAGTTCGGAGGTTTCTCCGAGTCCTGCCAAATAATCTTCCATAGGCAATTCGTTAATCACCCATGTACGATCTTTTGTGCTGTTATAACGAAGCTCCAGAATATTTCTGTACGTATTTTCTGCGTACCCCGCATGACGCGTAACGCGCTTGTCAAAGTTTTCGATCTTACAAACAGATCCGGGCGCATTTGGAACGAATCGTAAATAAGAAACGGATTGCTCTAAGCCATCTCCTTTATCAAAGTAATAAATGGCATTTTTATAAAAGGCGAGGATGGGGTCATTTGCGAGTTTTTCCCCAAGGATGTTTCCGTTTCCATCAATTAATTTCCAATCCGTGTTACAGCTAATCTTTACTTGATTTGCCGTTTCGTCATCTACAATCAAAATTCCGATTCGAACAATCGGTTCATCAATCAGATTCTGTGTTTCGATATTATTGACAATGGGACTGTTCAATAAATCTCCGGCATCAGACGTGACATCAACAGGAATATCAATTTCTGCATCCGGAAGCACTGTGTCATTTGCGGCGAACTGGTATTTCATGGTGTATGTTCCTTTTGTGGAAGGTGCCGTAAACGCAAAAGACAAAAAATCGATTGCACCTGGATCAACGACTCCTGTGGAATTGAGCGCAAGTTGTGTTACCGGACTATTAGACCCAGTAGCCATCGACATCGTGTCTGCAGAACGCACTTCGCGTTTTATCCAAGGAACAGTTCCTGTGTTTCGCATTCCAACTTTATAAACAACTTGCTCTCCCCCTTCTGCATTCACACGCTTCTCCGATCTGAGCAAAACGAATGCGGAAAGCCCTGGTTGTCCAATATCTGAAGCGAGTCTTGTTTTAGATGTTTGCGCGACAGGGATTGCTGTCTTTGCAACCTCGATTGTGAGCTTCACGGGCGCACCTGGAATCCAGGTTACGTTTTCGGAAACGAGATCGAAAGACTCAACATATGATCCGGTCTTCTTTGGTGCGGTAAGAACAAGTTCAAAATGACCAACAGCACCTGGCGCAACAGACTTCTCTCTTAATTTCACGGGGTGCGCCGCGGTTAGCCATGTCTTATCTGCAAATACACTCTTGCGATCTTTTTTGTCGAACGTATAAAGCGAAACGAAAGAGTCACCCGTATTTTTCCATGTTGTCTTTCCGATATTTTTGTACGCAAGCTCAATTGTCTGTGTTGCACTAGGCGCCATCGAGATAGCATCTGGCTGATTCACGAGATACGCTTCATAACCTTTTCGAGCTGCGCTCTTTACTTCAATGGACAGTTTGATGTCTCCGCCTGGGATCCAGGTTGTATCTTCTGAAACAATCGAGAAAGATTCTTTATACGTCCCAACTTTTTCTGGCGCGTGCAATGTAAGTTCAAAGTGTCCAATTTTATTTTTTGCAATGGATGATTCCTTCATTTTGGTTGGATGCGTCTCATCAATCCACGATGCGTCTGCGAAAATACTTTTTCGATTCTTTGCATCAAAGGTATAAAGCGAAACGTACCCGTCTCCAGAGTTTGTCCAAACTTCTTTTCCAATATTTTTGTAAGCAATGTCGACGGTCTTTGTTTCACCTGGTGCAAGCGTGATGCTCGACGCGAGCTTTTGAAGTTGTGCTTCGTATCCCTTGCGAGGCGCGGCTAGAACATGACCACCCCCTAACCCCCTCCTTGTTAAGGAGGGGGAAAATAAGATCAAGAAAAAAACAAGACCGAATAATGCGATCTTCTTCCCCGCGGCGTTTTGTAGTGAAAAACGCTTCATAATCATGAATAAGTGTATCGAAAAAAGAGGCCTTCGTCAAAAAACGTTGCAGCTTTGTCTCGTCACACCCACCCTGCTACAATGACTGTATTATGATCTCTGCCCAATCTTTAGCAAAAAACTTCACCATTCAAACCGCCGGAAAGATTTTTTCCATTTTAATCGGGCTCGCAACCATTGCGATCCTGACACGAGCCCTCAGCACAGAACAATTTGGGGAATACACAACCACAACAACATTTCTTCAATTCTTTGGCATCCTCGTAGACTTTGGTTTCACCCTTACACTCCTTGTCATGATTTCCGAAAAAGGAGCACACGAAGAACATGTCATAGGAAATTTTCTTGGTCTACGTCTTGTCTCTGGTTTCATCCTCTTTGCATGTGCCCCAATCATTGTTCTCGCGCTTCCTTACTCATCAACCATTAAACAAGCCGTTACCTTTGGGGCATTTGCTTACTTCCTGATGGGAGGTGCCTCCCTTCTTGTTGGAATATTTCAAAAATATGAAGCCATGTGGCGCGCAGCGCTCGCGGAACTTATCAATCGTTTTGTTCTTCTTCTCACAATCATCATCCTTGCATGGTTCCACTTCGGAGTGATCGCCTTTGTTGCCGCAATGATCCTTGCAAATGCCGTTTGGTTTTTCGTCATGATTCGATTCGCTAAACCATTCATCCGTGTTCGTTCACGTTTTGAAATCACGGCCTGGAAAAAAATCCTTTCGCGCAGCTGGCCCATTGCCGTCTCGATCATTTTTAACTTGATGTATTTAAAAGGAGATATTTTACTGCTCTCCTTGTATCGAACACAGGTAGAGGTTGGATTATATGGTGTCGCGTATCGCATCATCGATATCCTCACCGTTATTCCAACCATGTTCATGGGATTACTCCTTCCATCCCTCACACACGCTTGGACAAATGGAGACCATGAACAATTTCGCTCAAAGCTTTCACGCACCTTTGATCTCTTTATGATCTTTGTGATCCCAATCATTGCGGGTGCACAAATTGTTGGGGTAAAGTTAATCCAATTCATCGCGGGTGCTGGCTACGAACAATCCGGCGAAGTCATGAAGATCTTGATTCTCGCTTTATTTGGCGTATTCGTTGGGACTTTATTCGGCCACCTGGTTGTCGCCCTCAACAAACAACGTGCCATGATTTTTGGCTATGCTTCTGCGGCCATTCTCACGCTCGCTGGCTATCTTTTTACCATTCCTCGCTATGGAATGTACGGCGCGGCGTGGATGACCGTGTTCTCGGAACTGTTTATCGCGATGGTCACGTTCGTTGTTGTGTACAAAACATCACGCGTCCTTCCGCACCTCGGCGCATTTCTTAAATCCGTCTTCGCCGCACTCGTCATGTCGGGTTTCCTTCTCATCCTTCCCTCCATCCATGTGATCCTCGACATTCTCTTTGGAGCACTCGTGTATTTCGTGGTGATGATCCTTATTCGTGGAATCAATCTTGAGGATGCACGTCTTTTGTTACCGGGACGTTCTAAAAAATCCGTATGATGTTCCTTCTTTTCCTTCTTCTCGCAATCTTTGCCTATCTCACGTGGCGCAATCTTGAAACGGGTATTCTTGTGCTGTGTGCATTGCTCCCGAGTTACTTGATACGCTTCACGATCGGGAATATCCCAACAACATTTCTTGAAATGATGACACTGATAGTCATTCTTGTTTGGATCACGCAAAAAAAATGGAAGTTGGATATTGGAAGTTGGAAAAAAAATCCGCTTATCATTCCAATCACACTTCTTTTGATTGCAGCAACGATTGGAATTTTCCTCTCACCAGACAAACATGCAGCGATCGGAGTTTGGAAAGCGTTTTATATAGAACCGATTTTGTTGTTCTTTGTGCTTCGTGATGTGTTTACGAGATCCTTCACTTCGTTCAGGATGACGCGGGAAAAAATATTTCAAACGTTCGGAGTGAGTGCACTCCTCATTTCCCTCTTCGGACTCGTTCAATATTTTTTCTCCATCGGAATTCCAGCTC
This sequence comes from Candidatus Uhrbacteria bacterium, assembly GCA_026395055.1. Classification (GTDB taxonomy): domain Bacteria; phylum Patescibacteriota; class Patescibacteriia; order UBA9934; family GWF2-40-263; genus XYB2-FULL-45-11. Next base: position 29,112 of record JAPLZK010000001.1, read on the forward strand.
CATGGGATCTTGAACACCGCATAACGAGCATATTTGATTATCCAAATGCACTCGCGTTATTTCTTGAACCCATTATTGTCATTTCGTGGTTTGAAATCGTGAGAATTACAAAGGAAACCACAAGAAACCAAAAGAAACCAAAAGAGTTTTGGTTCTGGATAGCCGTTTCGATCCTCTCGATGACGAATGTTTTTCTTGCACAATCCGAAGCAGGACTTGCGGCACTCATTGTCACAGCCGTTTGCATCCTGCTCTTTTCAAGAACCACTCGTCGACAAACGCTTGCATCGATCCTGATCGCGGGCGCACTTGTTTTCACCATTCCAACATCGCGAACATACCTCATTCAAAAATTCACCTTCAGCGATTCTTCCGAACACGTTCGCCTTTCACAATGGAAAGAAACAATCACTCTTCTCAAAGATCACCCAATCTTTGGTGCCGGCCTCTCCGGATATCCGATTGTCATGAAGCCGTATCATCACGATCTCCAATATGAAATCTTTCAATATCCCCACAATATTCTGTTAAACATCTGGGTCGAGCTCGGATTGCTTGGACTGATTGCGTTTGCTCTTCTCGGATTTCAAATTCTTTTCCGCCCCTTCCGCCCTTTCAGCCTTTTTACATTCCTCTTTCTCGAGATTCTGCTTCACAGCCTCGTCGATGTTCCCTATTTTAAAAACGATCTCGCAATGATGACATGGATCCTGATCGCATGTGCCCTCGCTGCACAAACACATACACTCAAAAAATCTTGCTCGTAATCTATGGCAATCTTTAATCGCTCGCTCAAGACAAGCAAATCTTCTCTCGGTTTTTTTCCCATCCTTCTTGGACTTATTGTCATTGGAACGATTGGCCTTCAGATTTACAACCATGTCCCAACAACCCCAAACGTTCCACTTTTATTGAAGACCCCAGACATGATTGAACTTTCAAAGTTTGAAGACATCGCGTCACACACACAAACTCCTGTAACGCTTCCAGAAAAATTATTTGGGAGCTCCCTTTATCTCATCGGGATTTATCCAAGCATCGCCAAAAACTGGCCTGCGAATTCCGTTTCCATGATTTTTGTGAAGGATAACGCGCGTTTTGTGGAAATGGATGTTCTTCCAAACACAACACTCGCGTCTGTATCCCCACAATACACAGCTTATCCACAAGAACCTGTTGCCATCGAAGGCGAGCTGAAAGGAACCCTCTTTCATCTGCGCAGTGGCTTTGATTGCACAACACCAAAACCAAATACTGTTCCGGCCATGTGTCTCATCACAAACATGCTGCTGTTTGAGAAAAATGGAACACTCATTCAGATCTCAACAGACGGAAATCACATCACGCAAGGTGAACTCCTCGAGATGGCACGATCCATCAAATAAAAAACCTCGCCGTTATACGGCGGGGTTTTCTCTTACAACTTCTTTTGAAATGACAGGTGGTTTTTTTATCGGGAATGGTTCACGCCACAATTCATATTGATCATTGAAGGTTTCACGCAGAAGATGATACGGATTATTTTGTTTACGTTCGATTGTTTTCTCCTCAGGGAGAACAATTTTTTCATCGCGGATATACTGAGAAACCCACTCATAGCTTTTTGCAAGAATATCGAGCGTGCTTTGTTGTTTGAATCGAGCGGCTAATTTCATTTGTGACTCGAGCTGAGTGGAGATCTCATACAAAAGAAGTGCGCGCACGGGATGTTTCTCGAGTGTACGTTGTTTTCCTTGAACCCATGTGCGCGCAAGGTCTGTCAGGCGTAATGGATCCAAGACCAAAAGAATTTTTGGGACTCTGTGCAATGCACCAAGAGGTTTTCCATCTGGAGATTGATCGTATTTTATTTTTCCAAGATTTCCAGAACGAACATCTCGTGCAATATACGAAAGTTTATCCAACAAAATATCTTTGCTTGACGTCGTTGTAAAATCAACAAGAAGCGGTGGTGGTTGTGTCCCCTCACCTTCTGGGAATTTAATGATCATGTCCACCCCCTGAAAGACATCATCAAAATCAGAGGTGTGTTGGGTGACCACCCCTTCCCCAAACCACTGATTCAAATCAATTTGTTCTGTAAGGATGGCCTCAAGTACGTTTCCACGACGCTGCCCTGCTTCCGATACGGGATCTTTTTTAAAAGTAAACTTGCGCTTACGATCTTCTACGTCGCGGAGATCACGCGCAACATCCGCCTTCCCATACACAGACGTAAATGGACCCATCTGTATTTGATCTACCTCAGTTCGAAGCGCTTTTGCATAAGATACATCTAAGACAACCTGATCATTCTCAAGTGCAATTTCCTGAACAACCTTTTGTTTTTCCACTTCTTTTGGCGTTCGAAAAAAGGGTTCTGAGCGTGGTCGATCCATAAAGCATAATTACGCGGCAAGTTTTTGATTCGCCTTCTTTTCCAGAGCGACTCGTTGTTCTAAAGCTGCTTTTGCCTTATTCAACTCTCGTAATCGTTCAAATTCTTTTGCGAGAAATTTTATTTCTGGATCAACAGATATGTCCCCCTGTTTTCTTTGTCGAATAAGAGATTCATATCTGGCCACCAATTCTTTTTTTGTTGGCACACCATTCGGAAACTCAGTTTGTTTCACAATAGGCGCGACTTCTGGTTGCTGTTCCGGTTTTTGCTTCAATAATTCTTTTCCGAATCCCAATGCTCCTCTAAAAAATCTCAGTTCGCCTGCGATAGAAATATCTCCAAGTGCCAACCGTTGTACAAGAATGTCATAACGCTCTTGTTGCTTCTCGATTGATAAACGGACCAAACGTTCTTTTGGCCAGATCCCCTTATGCTCTCCCAATCCTTTAAAAAATTCTGCGCGTGTCTGCTTTTTTTTAGACACTTCCGGTGTTACCACTTCTGTCACGACGCCGACTCCTTTGTTTTCTATTGTCTGAGCCTTGTCCTGAGAAGATTTCGTATGTTCTTTTTGAACAAGCAGCTTCTGCAGTTTATTTTCTAAATCGAATGTTGGAAGTGCTGCTTTCTTTTTCTTCGCGATTTTTAATTTTAATTCTAGTTCTTCCATGCGTTCTACATTTTCGGGATCAAAGACATTCTTCACGGAATTTTTAATTGTCTCTGCACCTTGATCAACATAGCTTATCTTTGATGGCGAAACGCGTGACGCTGTACGTTGCATGGCCCCGTACTGAGCAGATAAAACTTCAACGAGCTTTGCAGCTTTTGGATTTCCACTTGCCTCAAGCGCGTGTGCATACGCAAGCTGACCCGCGAGCTGATCTACAATTTCCTTCATAATGGTTTGCCTGACTGGATGTTCTGCAAGAGCTGTTTGATTTCCTTGTACCCAAAGACGTGCAATATCAACAACATGTTGTTTTTCAAGAGCGAGAACAATTTTAGGAATAAATCGCTTTCGACCCTGAATACTTTGATCTACCGTTTGAAAATACGTCATTTCTCCCAATTCCCCCCTATTGAGTTGCGAACGGATCTTTTCCAGTTTCAAACGAATAACCTGCCCTTTTCCGTGCGTGGCATCAATCGCAAACCCCATGTGTCTTAAGGCTCCATCCTCATTAAACTCTGTCACGAAATCAATGCCATTCGCATAGTCATCGTATTCACAGGTTTGTTGTGTATTGATGTTCGGCCCGAGCCATTCGTTCAATTCTATTTGTTCAATCACAATGGCTTCCAGGATCTTTCCCAATTGACGCATTTCTCCCATTTCCGGATTCGCTGATCCGTGATCAAAAATACCACGAAGGCGCTCAACCTCTTTTGCCTGTGCTCTTAATTGTTTTTTTCCATAAACCCCCTCAAAATCCTCAACCTGAATCTGATCCGTCTCTGTCTCCAACGCTTTTTGATACGCAGCTTCAAGAACCACTCGATCACTCTCAAGTTCTTTTCCCTCTTTTCCTTTTTCCCTTGCAGCTTCCTTCGCCGCTTGAAAATGAGCCTCCTGACGAAATCGTTCCATACGAAATAGTTATGTTACACGCATGATATCAAAAACCGTCGCGAAGTGCGACGGTGATGAACTATTTCTTTTTCCAAACCATTTTACTAAAGATAAAGATATAGAGTATTTCCAGAATTCCGACGGTATTGATTAGCAACAACGCCACAAACCAGCGTGCATCTTTCTTCTGCGCGGCTTTCCAAAGCGCAACACCTTTCCATGGAAGCGTCCAGATGGTGAGCGCTCCTAAAATCCAAACGGGTAAACCGTTTAAAACTTGGTACATATTTCTCTGTTAAAAAAGGAATAAAGAAACTCCGGCTGCGAACATCACAATGGTTGCAAGAAGACCTAACACATTCGAAAGTTTTCCGTTTGTGTGTTTCCCCATGATTTTTTTATTATTTGAAATGAGCAAAATAAGTACAAGAAGAATTGGTGCAACGAGTCCATTCAACACCGCTGTGTAATACAACACTTTGAAGGGAGGAATGTTTAGGAAATTTACGAACAACCCAATAACCGTCGCAAGAATGATCACGCCATAAAATGCAGGAGCTTCACGCCATTTCTTTGAGAGACCGCTTTTCCATCCAAATGCCTCTGCAATTGCATATGAAGCAGAACCCGTAAGAATAGGTACAGCAAGAAGTCCAACGCCCATGATTCCGATCATAAACAGGAGCGACGCGAAATTTCCTGCGATTGGGCGCAGCGCTTGCGCTGCCTGTGTTGCTGTTTCAATGTGTGTGATTCCATTTGCTCCAAGTGTCGCAGCCGCTGTCACGATAATAAAGAACATCATGAGGTTAGAAAAGAACATGCCAATTCCAGTATCGATCCAAAGATCTTTGAAGTCGGATTTCACAACGATCGGTTTTCCGATCCCGAATCCTAAAATTTTATGATGTTCAATTTCCTCTTCTACTTCTTCATCCGCTTGCCAGAAAAAAAGATACGGAGAAATGGTGGTTCCTAAAATTGCGACAATGTTCAGAATATACTCTTTGTTCCAAGAAAACGCGGGGGCAATCGTGGACCATGCAACAAGCATCCAGTCTTGATGAACTAAAAATGCGGCAGCAACGTAAGAAAGCAAGGAAAGCGTTAACACTTTTAGAAATTTTGCATACATTGGATACGGAACAAAAATTTGCAGAAGAACCGTTCCGACAGTAATCACAAAGAGCCACAACGCAAATGGAAGTCCGAAGAGTACTTGTGTCGTAGAAGCCATTGCTCCAAGATCCGCACCAACGTTAATCGTGTTTGCAATAAACAAAAGCGCCACAGCAATCGCCAGAACTTTTTTGGAATAATATTTTCTGATCACTCCAGAAAGCCCCTCTCCTGTTACCGTTCCAATTCTTCCACACATTTCTTGCACGATAAGCATGAGCGGAAAAGAAAACAACGCTGTCCAGAGTTGGGTGTATCCAAATTGGGCTCCTGTTTGTGAGTACGTGGCGATTCCAGATGGGTCATCGTCTGCGGCTCCGGTGATAAATCCTGGACCAAGGCGTTGCCACAGCGTTTTTTTCTTTTCGATCATACTCGGGCAGTATAACAAAAAAACCCTCACATGTGCGAGGGTTTTCGTTTTTAAAATCCCGGAAAATAATCTACCCGAATCTGTTTGCTTGGAACCCCCATGGATTTCACCAACTTTACATAATTCTCAACCATCATCGGTGGGCCAGAGAAATAAAATGTTCTGGAAAGAAAATCGGGAACCTCTGCCTCAATCAGTTCTTTTGTTATGAACCCACTCTTTCCTTGCCATGCTGGAGATGGTTTCGCAACAACACAGCTTAAGCGTGCTCCAATCTGATTACAGATCTGATCAAATTCTGCTTTATAGGCACAATCGTTTTCTGTGTTGATGCAGCAGAACAACACAACGTCTCGTTTTTGATGCGTGGCCGCAAGCTCACGAATCATACTGCGAAACGGCGTGATTCCAATTCCTCCTGCAATCCAAACCATTTTCCGTGCTGGATCTTTTGGCAAAACGAAATCTCCGGCAAGATTTGAGGCAACAAGCTGATCTCCCGGCTTCATTTCAAGTAACTGTTGTTTAAACGTACTTGAATGCGCGCGATCAACCCGAACCCCGAGATGAACTTCATCATCAGATGGTGCGGATGCAATCGTAAAAAATCGACGATTTCCCCGTGAATCTGTTTTGTGAAGCGGAAGGGTCCACTCAAGATACTGCCCTGGATGAAACGCTAATTTTTTATCTGGCGTAAAGACGAAGTTGCAAACCTGTTCTGTTTCACACGTCATACTCTTAAACGTAAGACGTAAAACTTGTCTTGAACTCACAATATAGGCAAAGATATTTCCAATGAGCAGCGCAAGTTCTGGAGACATCACGAGTGGGCCCATGGCGAACATCACCATGAATAACACCCCAACTCCTGAACCAAAAATAATCTGATCGCGTTTCATGGCGGGTGCTGTTCGTGGTTCTGTGAGCATCATGGTTCCAAAAAAGACCAATGGCCAAGAAAGAAAAAGTGAGGAAACAGAAATACCTTGAAGCAAACCTGTTACGATTGCCGCAACAGTGAATGCACCAACTTCCTCAAAACGTCTGATCTTTCTTACGACCATGAGTCCAAACACCAATGCAACGGGCAACAACCATGGTGTTGCCACCCACCAAATCACCAAAGGGATTTGAAAAAGATCGAATAAAAATGCCGTGATTGCAATTGGGTTAAAGAGATGTTTTCCTCCAATCGCAAAAAGATATTTTGAGGCTTGCGCAACCAGTGCAACACAAGCGAGCATGAGTGCATTTTGCACGGTCAGCACGGTTGGATCAAATACGAAAAATAATAACAAGGCCGTAATGAACATGGATTCCGCATTCATCGCTGCACGTGTTATTTTTGCAAAAAAGACATTTCCTGCAAATGATCCAAACAAAAGAATCACGAGTGCAAGCACCATGCTCACGACAGAAAAATGCACCTTACCGAACGCGGCAAGGATTATGGAATACCCTGCCTCTATGAAGAGTCCGTACAACATCAACCGATACATGGTGATGCTGTTTAAAAATTTATCCATAAACTTCATCATATCTTTTTCCCTTTAGGTGATGAATAATTCCGCTGGAAAATCTTGAGACATTTTAAACGTGTATTCTGCGGAGACAATCAAGTACGCAAAATCAAATTCTTTCTGTAATACCTCTGGCTCCACAAAAAATAAACAGGTTGTGAGTGCGTCGGCGGTGCGTGCATTTTTTGCAATCACCCAAACAGCAGCAAGATGTTTTGGAGACGTGAGTGTGAACGGATCCATGATGTGATGAAATTGTTTCCATGCACGTCTGTTTCCTGCAGAGCCACAAATACTTTCATTTCCAATCTGTGCAACACCAATCACGGAGGTTGAGTCATTCGGGTGTTCAAGCCCAACACGAATCTTTTTTTCCGGAACATCTGCATGCAGAATATCACCCCCTGCATTGATCGTAAATGCAGAAACCCCATTTCGTTGCAGTAAATCCCCGACAATATCAATCAAATATCCTTTTCCCGCCGCCCCAACATCAATAAGAACAGGTTGTTTAATAAGAAGTTTTGGAAATGCGTATTCCATTGCCAATTCCCAATGCATTGGTGAAGACAAGGATTTTGGCTCGAGAGAATATGTTGCATCATAGCCCGCATCCGATAACACATTTCCAATGAGAGGTGTTACGGATCCGTTCGTAAGCCGATACATTTTTTCATAAAGATCGAACAGGGGTTTTGCATCGTCTGGCAAAACGTATTCTCCTGATTGTTTTGACATGCTCGCAATCAACGAGTCATCACGAAAACGCGAATAGTGTTTGTCGTAAACAGCAATGCGCTTCTGTATCAATTTAAAAATATCCGATGCTTGCGAATCGGATATTTCGGTCAGGAGATCAATTTTCCAGTGTGTGCCAATGGCTTCAAACTCCCAAGTCATATTATCTTTGTGCTTGCGCTTTGATTTTTGCAAGAGCATCCATAAATCCAATTGGGGTAAGAGATGATCCAGAAACAGTGTCAACTTGAACAGAATCAATTTTCATTCCAACAACAGCACTTACTTGTGTGGAAAAATAATTTTGCCAATTTTTGGATGTGCCGTTTCTTGCTTGTGGAGTAGCGCTGATTGCCGTAATGACATCATTTTTTAAGGTGAGCGATATACCAATGGTTTCTGGTCCTCCAGGAGCAACATAATTTCCGTTTGCGGAATAAGAACCATCTTTGTAGGTACTTTTTTGTGTTACAGGAGGAGTTGCTGTTGCGTCAGGGGTTGGAGCGGGTGTTGGCGTCTGTGTAGGTGAGGAGGTCGTTGTCTGTTCTGGTGCTGGAGCAGGGATCTGCATGGTTGGTGTTGTTGTAGCAGGTATTTGTGGTGGTTGGTCATCAAGCCCAGATCTTGCGGACATCATGAACGCGACGAGTCCGCCAAGGACCGCAATAATAACAACAAGGATAAGCCATTTTTGTGCAGGATTTTTTTGAGGTTCCATAAGATTAAATTTAGATGACACTAGTATAACGGCGAATACAGAGACTCGCAAGCATGCCGTTGCAACCATTTCATTGTTCAATGAATAGAAGATGATAGAATGCGACTATATTCTTGAATCCAATTTATGCATGCTGCTGAACTTTTTGTGAAATCTCTGGAACAAGAAGGGGTGAAATACGTTTTTGGTGTCCCTGGTGAAGAAAACCTTCGTTTTCTTGAAGCTTTGCGCACGTCATCCATCCAATTCGTTCCAACGCGGCATGAACAGTCTGCGGGATTTATTGCTGCAACCATCGGAAGACTTACAGGAAAAACCGGAGTCGCTCTCTCAACCCTCGGACCTGGCGCAACAAACTTCATGACCGCTGCGGCATATGCGCAACTCGGCGGTATGCCCATGCTCATGATTACGGGGCAAAAACCGATTCGAAAAAGTAAACAAGGCGCATTTCAAATTATTGATGTGGTGAACATGATGCGTCCCGTTACCAAATTCACCAAACAACTTATTGATGGTGAGGCGGTAGCTGCAACCGTACGAGAAGCCTTTCGAGAAGCAGAGGAAGAGCGTCCAGGCGCTGTTCATATTGAACTTCCAGAAGATGTCGCAGATGACCTTGTAGAATCTCAACCACTGGAAGTCAAAAAAATTCGTCGACCAATTGCAGAAGAAAAAGCTATTTCACAAGCTGTTGAGCTTATTCAAAACGCCAAATCCCCTCTCCTCCTCATTGGAGCCGGAGCAAATCGTAAACTCACCGCAAAAATGTTGCGTGAGTTCATTGATAAAACAGGCATTCCATTTTTTGATACACAAATGGGAAAAGGTGTTGTAGATGAACGTCACGAGCTGTACGTCGGAACGGCTGCGTTATCTGCAAATGATTATGTGCATTGCGCGGTTGAGGCAGCAGACCTCATTATAAACGTCGGACATGATGTTGTAGAAAAGCCCCCATTCATCATGAAACGAAACGGACAAACGGTGATCCATATCAATTTCTATTCCGCGAAAATGGATCAAATTTATTTTCCTCAACAAGAAGTCATTGGGGACATCGCAAATGCCATCTGGCAAATCAAAGAACGAATCACTCCGTCTTCACATTGGGACTTTTCCAAATTTCTGCACGCACGCAATCAGCTCTTATCCTATATTTCTTCTTCATCGATAGATCAATCCTTCCCCATTAAACCACAAACGCTTGTTGCAACCGTTCGTGAAACGCTTCCTTCTGACGGAATCGCCTGCCTTGATAACGGAATGTATAAACTCTGGTTTGCGCGACAATATCAAGCGCATGAGCCAAATACACTCCTTCTCGACAATGCCCTTGCAACCATGGGCGCAGGTCTTCCCTCTGCAATTGCAGCCGCTATGTTATTTCCAGAGAAAAAAATTCTCGCAATCTGTGGCGACGGTGGATTCATGATGAACTCCCAAGAAATGGAAACTGCCGTTAGACTTCGCCTCAACATCACGATTCTTTTATTAGATGACAATGGGTACGGCATGATCAAATGGAAACAAACCGGCATGCAACTTCCAACCTTTGGCCTAGAATTCAAAAATCCAGATTTCGTGAAATATGCAGAAAGTTACGGAGCCTTTGGTCATGAATTAGAGAAGACCGAAGATCTGAAAGCCTTGATGAAAAAAACCTTTGCTGTTCCGGGCATTCACCTCATTCATATCCCCGTAGACTATTCCGAAAACGACAAAGTATTGAGCAAAGATTTAAAGAAACGTATTTGTTCCTAATTTCCTATGTCTCTCACTTCCACCAATCCAACCACTGGAAACATGCTAAAGGAATATCCGGAACTCACAGACACAGAGCTTGATGAAAAACTCACCCTCGCAGAATCGCAATTCGTGTCTTGGAAAAAAACATCTTTTGAAGAACGTGCAAATCTTTTTTTAACGCTCGCGGGATTATTCAAATCACGCGGAACAGAAATTGGAACACTTGCAACGCAGGAAATGGGAAAACCGCTCGCGCAAGCCATCGCAGAAGTAGAAAAATGTGCGAGCGTTTGTGAATATTATGCGCATCATGCCGCAACCATTCTTGCAGAAACTTCCATTGCATCTGATGCATCTGAAAGTTATGTCCGTTTTGATCCAACAGGCGCTGTCCTTGCCGTCATGCCTTGGAATTTCCCCTTCTGGCAGGTTATGCGATTTGCGGCTCCTGCACTCATGGCGGGAAACGTTGGGCTTTTAAAACACGCCTCAAATGTTCCGCAATGCTCCGAAGCTCTCGAAGATTTATTTTTGGAGGCGGGATTCCCTGTTGGGGTTTTTCAAAATCTCTTAATCGGTTCTGCAAAAGTTGAACGTGTCATTCGTCACAACATCGTTCAGGGCGTTGCGCTTACAGGCAGCGAATTTGCAGGAAGCAAGGTTGCCGCGCTCGCCGGCTCTCTCATTAAGAAGACCGTCTTAGAGCTTGGCGGAAGTGATCCATTCATCGTTCTTGAAGACGCCGACATCGAAACGACGGCCGCCGCTGCGGTGAAAGCACGCTTTCAAAACAACGGTCAAAGTTGTATTGCCGCAAAACGATTTATTATTGTAGACGCCGTTTATGATGCGTTCCTTTCTGCATTCAAAACAAATGTAGAAGCACTTGTCATTGGGGATCCAATGGATCTAACCACAGCGATTGGCCCAATGGTGAACAACTCCTCACGAGCAGAAATTGAAAAACAAGTTGCGGATTCCGTTGCGCTTGGGGCAGTTATTGAAACAGGTGGCGCATACCTTGAACGACCCGGATTTTATTTCGCTCCAACCATTCTTTCCAACGTGAAATCTGGAATGCCTGCGTATCATGATGAACTTTTTGGGCCGGTTGCATCCGTCATTCGAGTAAAAGATGCGGAAGAAGCCATCCACGTTGCAAACGATACCGTCTTTGGACTTGGTTCTAGCATTTGGACCAAAAATCTGGAGCTCGCAAAAGAACTGGCTCCACGCATTCGTGCGGGATCTGTCTTTGTGAATGGAATGGTGAAATCCGATGTGCGTCTTCCATTCGGAGGAACAGGAATTTCTGGATACGGACGAGAACTCTCAAGTTATGGAATCCTCGAGTTCGTAAATATCAAAACCGTGTGGGTGAAATAAAAAAAGACGACTCATACGTGGGTCGTCTTTTTTTATTTAGAATCCATGCTTACGGTAAAAAAGTCGTTTCCCAATTTCTACAATCAACAAATAGACGAGGACAAGACCTATGATAAGGAGCACGATCGGGAATGGTAATGGGGAAAAGTGAAGCAATGTTCCGATTGGGGTGTATGGAATAATCCAACCAACAGCCAAACACGCAAACGTACTCAGGAACAACCACTTACTTGGACGACTTTGTAAAAATGGAATCTTACGCGTTCGAATAATATGAATCACGAGCGTTTGGGTCGCGAGCGACTCCATAAACCACCCTGTTTGAAACACAGATTCAGAAACATGAAAAATGGAAAACAATAAGATGAATGTTGCAAAGTCGAAGAGCGAACTGATGAGTCCAAATGTATACATGAACTTTTTCAATCGTTTCAGATCCCATTTGCGTGGTGTACGAATCCAATCTTCATCTACGTTATCAGAAGAAATCGTGAGTTGAGAAACATCGTAAACAAAGTTGTTGAATAAAATTTGAATCGGTAACATCGGTAAGAATGGAAGATAAAACACAGCTCCAAGAACAGAAAACATATTTCCGAAGTTCGAAGAAAGTCCCATCATGATGTATTTCATGGTGTTTCCAAACGATCTTCGACCTTCAATCACCCCACGTACAATCGATTCCAATCCTTTTTGTGTCAAAATAATATCCGCTGATTCTTTTGCTACATCCACAGCTGTATTCACCGAAATTCCCACATCTGCCGTCTTAAGCGATGGTGCATCATTGATTCCGTCCCCCATGTAACCAACCACATGCCCACCTGATCGAAGCGCAATGATCACCCGATTCTTTTCATCTGGAGAAAATCGCGCAAAGATGGTTGTCTCTTCTGCACGTACTCTAAGCGCATCATCCGTCATGGTTGAAATTTCTTTTCCGAGCAAAATTCCTTTCATAGGAAGTCCGATATCTGTACAAACTTTTTTTGTAACAAGTTCGTTGTCTCCCGTAATAATTTTCACTTCGATTCCGTATTGTTCCAATTCAACAAGCACGCCCTTTACATCTTTTTTTGCCGGATCGAGAAACGACACAAATCCCATAAACGTGAGATCGGATTCATCTTCTTTTGCGTATTGCTCCTTCACCTCAACGTGTGATCGAATGGCAACCGCAAGCACACGAAATCCATCGGCACTGAGTGATTCATAATACGCGATGGCTTTCGCATACAGTTCTTTCCCGAGCACACCTACACGATCACCCTGATGATACATCGTGCATTTCGCTAGAACTTCTTCTGGCGCGCCTTTTGTAATAAGCGTGCGGCCCTCTGGTCCTTCCACCGCAACACTCATGAGCTTACGCACAAAGTCGAATGGAATTTCTTCCACCTTTTTATAGGCAGAAATATCTTGTCCATCAAAATCAATCACGGCTTTATCAAGCGGATTCTTTACACCCGTTTGATGAAAGCTATTTAAATAGGTGTACAACAAAACGCGATCATCTTTTGCTCCAAACCCATCTGTAAATGTCACGAGTTGAATTTTATCTTCTGTGAGCGTTCCTGTTTTATCTGTGCACAAGATATCCATGCTTCCAAAGTTTGGCATCGCGGATAATCGTTTTACGATCACCCCGTCTTTTGCCATGCGCTCAGATCCACGTGCCATGGTCACGGACATAATAACGGGCAAAAGCTCTGGGGTCACTCCAACGGCAATCGCCACCGCAAACATGAAGGACTCAAGAATGTCACGATGCATGAGCGCTTGAACAAGAAAGATTGTCATCACCAAAAACAAAATAATTTTTGAGATGAAAAATCCAAAGTGATCGATTCCCAACTCAAAATCACTCTTGTCTTGTTTTTTCAAAAGTGTCTCCGCAATTTTTCCAAACTCGGTTTGTTTTCCTATGGCAAAAACAACCGCACGTGCCGTTCCACTTACAACAGAAGAGCCAAGAAATAAGACGTGACTTGCTTCATCTGTTCCAAACCCGCACGGATATTTTTCTTTTGGAAAGGATTCTCCTGTGAGCGCTGATTGATTCACGAAAAAATCATCTGCTTCAAAGACAATGGCGTCTGCGGGAATCAAATCTCCGGAACTCAAAAAAAGAATATCCCCAACACATACCTCCACGATCTTTATTTCTTTTTTTTCTCCCGATCGAATGACGGTCGCCGTTGCACTTACCTTATCTTTTAATCGTTTTGCCGCATTCCCTGCACTGTGTTCTTCAAAGAAATCCAAACACACACTCGCAAGAATCATGATCGTTACAATCATCGAATTTGTAACCTGACCGAAATAAAGGGAGATCGCCGTTGCCGAGATCAAAATCAAAATGAGCGGACTTTTAAAATGAGAAAGAAATTCTAAAACGATTCCAATTTCTTTTTTGTCAGAGATGGAATTTGGTCCATCTGTTTGAAATCGATGAAACACCTCAATATCTACAAGACCTTCTTTTGAGGTTTTTAAATCAGAAAAGAGTTGTTCCGTAGAACAGGTGGCGTATTTTTCAGAAAGTTGGGACATAAATTAACAATGTTCTCCAGCGAGATATCCTGTTGTCCAACAAAGTTGGAGAGAAAATCCCCCGGATGGGCGGCGAATATGTAAAAGATCGCCTGTCACATACAGATTATCATATTTCTTTGTCGCACACGTCTTTGGGTCAATCTCGGAAAGAGGCAATCCGCCATCTGACACAATCGCAAGATCGTTTCCCATGAGTCCTTCGATGGAAATCGTGAGGGATTTCATGGTTTGCACAAGAGCTTTGCGATCTTCTTTCTTTAGGCTATGCACTTTCATCATCGGATCAATTGATTTGATTTGTGACAAGATTGCGTCTGACATGCCGTCAGGAGCGAATGCTTTAAACACATTTTTGAGAGATTTATTTTTGTTTGCATCAAAAAATTCAACGAGCTGTTCATCAAGTGCGCCATGATCTGTATCTGGAAACGCATCAACAAGTGCAGTCACTTCCCCTTCGTGAAGGGCATCAGCGATTTTCGAGGACGCATTCAAAATAGTAGGACCAGACAAACCAAAGTGCGTAAACAAAATACGTCCTTTCAAAACAAAGGATCGCATTCCATCTACGAAGAAGGTGATACGCGCTGGATCAAGAGAAATTCCGGACAATTTTTTCACCCATTTTTCCGTGACGGCAATTGGGACGAGAGTTGGTGTTGGATTTTGGACTTCAAACCCGAGATCCTTCAACCATTTAAATCCGTCTCCGGTTGATCCGGTTTCTGGATGAGACATTCCACCGGTCGCAAGAATAAATGCGTCGGCACGGTATTCATTCTTTCCAACAAACACTTTTTCAATATGTCCGTCTTTACCAACAATCTTTGTCACAGGCGAATTTGTTTTGATCTCGACCGCTCCGTCGACCATGTATTTTTCCAAAACCAAAAAGACATCGAATGCTTTCTGCGTTTTTGGAAACGCACGTTTGTGCGCTTCGATTACAAGCGGCAATCCCCGTGATGGGAAAAACTCGAACGTTTGTTTTACACCGAAGATGGAAAATGGCGAGTAGAGAAATTTCTCGGCAGCACCATAATGTGGAAGTAAAACGTGCGGATCCTCTTCAGCATTCGTAATGTTACATCGCCCACCACCCGAGATTTTTAACTTCTCCCCGAGCGCTTTATTTTTCTCGAGCAACAAAACTTTTTTGCCCCGAGCGGCTGCGCGACCTGCACACATCATGCCAGAGGCTCCACCACCAATCACAATGACGTCGTACTTTTTTTGATTTTTTGTTGTCATATAGTGCCCACATCATCAAACAAAAAACCCTAACGTGCAAGTTAGGGCAGATAAAGGTCGCGAAGACGCGAAGAAAAGAGTGTTGATTTGGCAAGCTTACGAAGTGCAGATTGTTCGATCTGACTAATACGTTCTTTCGAGACACCAAATTCAAGACCGATCTCTGGTTGTGTTTGTCCGTCTGGATCCTGTGCGCCACACATGCCCACAAAACCGAAACGCCGACACAAAACCTCTCGTTCTCGATCGGTCATTTTTACGGTCATGATTGCCTCTTCAACAATCTTTCGACGTTCGTCGGAAAAAAACTGTGCAAACGAGGGATCATCACTCACATGAGGAGTTGTTGTTGCCTCTCTTTTCCTGGGGTCTGTCATGCGATCGAGGAACGTCTCCGATGGATCTTCCCCAATTTGGCGATCGAGCGAATAAAATTTCCGCACCTTGTATTTATGTCGTCCTCCTTCACGTACACGACGAAGCGCCGGCTGTTTCACAATAGACTCTTGAATCGTGGCGCGAATTTTGGACATCGCGTGTCCGGCAAAACCGCCGAGTTCTGGTTTGAATGTTTGGAGCGCGCGCCACAAACCAATTCGACCATCCTGGCGCATTTCATCAAACGTAATTCCGTAGAAACACGCCCATGCCTGCTGCATAGCCACCTTTACGGCAAGTCCTTCATTTTGCTTGATGACTTGATCAATCTCCACGTGATACCCCTCCTCTTTAAACAAAGAACAGGTCAAAAATATACGTGATATGTACGTATTCGTCAATGAATCATTGACAAAATTGCAAAAATGCCTTACACTTCCCAGTCGTTTAGACGCCCAGTACGACATGGGCACAAGGAGAGTGACACATGAAGCGAGTCCTTTGTTTGGTTTCTCTGGCAATTTGTCTGCTTTCGACGCAAGCGTTTGCAAAATCGGACAAGCCCATTCGGCCAGCGCATGACACGTCCTCAAACACGGACCTCTACAAGTACGTCTGGCACTGCACCTTCACGGTGACACCAGACCGCAAGACCATTGCGTCTTGCGCGCCCGGCAAGTTCAACAACGCCCGGAAGTTCATTCCCGTTCCCGTCCAAAAGGATCACCACACGATTTCGAATCGCGTCGTGAAGTTCCTGACTGGCTTTTACGGAAACGAAACGTATCCGTACGAGGATGCCAAATCCAAGAAGCCTGTCGCGCGACCGGAACGATGTGAATTCGAACTGACCCACGGCGAAACAGCGAATCCGAATGACACGGCTGTCGTTCACGTTCGCTCCGGAACATGCCCCCTCACAAGTCCTTCCGAACAGTTTTTGTTCCAAGATCGTCTGCTCAATGCTCTGAATGACATCGTCTATGAGCGCGGCGACGTTCCGGGCGGACTCGCAGAAAACAACGACGACTGATTCTCTCTGACTCGATCACCATCGAGTTTTTTTATTCTCACAAATAAAAAACCTCGAGAACAAACTCGAGGTTTACCTTTAAACATGAAACTCACCGTCCTGATAAACAACCTCGTCGTCGATCATGATGCGATCAATATCCACAAACACATCCACATGATATCTCCCTTTCTTACGGTGCAGTCCTGGCTTTGCATAAATGGTGTGTTTTGCACCGAGTGATAAGTGCATCCCATGTTGTCTTTCAAAGGCGGTAATGTCGTAAACAATTTTGTCTTTGCTCATCGCACGGTTGAGTCCGAGTCCTAACTCGCGAACAATCACATCTTCATCCTCGCGAATGCGATCAAGAATGTCTTTGAAATCTTGTGGCGCGTCAGGCGCGTTCAAAATTCCATTCTCGACAATCACCTTAAACGGTTCAACGATCTGAATGTAGTGGTCTTGGTTTGCGTACCCAAAAATCATCGCTTCCCCATTTACCCTTGTGAGGTCGCGTGCTTCGGTAAAAACTTCTCCGATCGGAAATGTTCCTCCAACATTTTTCATGTCTGAATAATCTCCGATATTCAATTTTGTTGGTTCCATTCCTGTGTCATACGTAAGAGTTGTGCCAGGACATTCAACAACAACTTTCGAGCATGTGTCGAGACGTTTCTTCAGTCCGTGTCCTTTTTCATGATAAAACGCTTTCTCATATGCAAGCGCTTCAATATACACCGGAAACTGTGGTTCTTGGATTCTTGCGAGGTGAACATGCTCGATCGTTTTTAATCCACGTGCAAACAATTCGATACGAATGCGAAATTCGTTTAAGCGAAAGTTCATGGACTGCACAAGCACAACAAGATCACCTTCTTTCAGCGATCGCATTTTTTGAATGACCTCTTCTGGCGTGACAGAATCGAAATCGAGGAACTCGCCATTTGGAAGCGCACCGCGATAACCATCCGTAATAATTTTCGTAAGTGGAGCGATGGTATCAAAAATTACAAGCGCGTGTTCACTTGATTGGAGTTGAATGGCATCGTTCACGATGTCTGTCAGATGTTTTGTTGCAAGTTGTGTGAGGTCATTCATAAAAGAAGAAAAAGTTGTTTGCGCGTTGATTCTGGATCCGTGTGCGTGATGGCTTGTCCACCGAGTTCTATAAAGAGATCTGTCGTGCTCTTTGTGTCGTCGATAAAAATCGTGTTTTCAATAGGAACTCCGAGAATATCGGCGACGTACTGGAAGAGCTTGCCATGTTCGTCTTGTTTAAGCAATCCATGATCCGCGGAATTGAAAATCTCATCGAAAAGCTGATCAAACTTCTGATACGGAACCGTGACTTCAGAAAAGATGTCCATATTGTCGGAAACGATCGCGATCTTGAATCCTTTTTCTTTGAGCTCGCGCGCGAGATCGATCATTTCGTCAATAATCTTCATTCGTTTCACACTCTCGATAAATAGTTGATCGAGAAGCAAGCGATCCATTCCTGTTTCTCCCACGATCCGATCGTGAAGTATGCGCCAAGTTGTTTTGCCGCGCATCCAATCACGCACAAGCTCATGGTCACCAAAAATTGTTTGTGAAATCCACTCACTCACTTCTTTATGATCAGGAAGTAAGGTCGATTCATAAAAATGGTCGTGTGAGAGCACATGATGAAAATCAAATAGAAAGGCACGCGCGTCTCGTTTCATATGAAAGCTATTCTATCGGCTCGACAAAGAACCGTCCAAAAAAACATCCGTTACGGATGTTTTTGTTCAATATGTTTATCGATAAGCGCAATAGCTTGTGCGAGTCGCTCCTTCTTTGTTCCTCGAACAACCACGAATGTTCGCCCCGTCTCCGCGAGTCGCTCCTCGAAACGACTATGCATCCAATGGCGAATGTGTTCCCCATCGCGCGTTCCATCTTGAACGAATGGAATTTCATCGCCGGTTAAAATATAGAGATCATGTTTCATTGTATTGGCCAGTTTCTCGACTGCGGACGATCGCGATTCCATGTAGCGCTCATGCCAGACAGATGTTGCGAATGCATCTGTGTCGCAGATCAACACTTTGTTACACACTTCCGCAAGCGCGTCTTCCATTTTATTTTGCATCTCCGCGATGTGCGTAAATTCTTCACTCGTCCAATTCGTTCCATTTGCATCAAACAACTTTCCTTCCGCATAGGATCGTCCATATTCCGGAACCCATGTTGTCTGATAATGCGCTGCAAGATCTTTTGCGAGTGTTGTGGTCCCCGTCGACTCAGCACCAAGGATCACGATACGTTTTGCGTAGTATCCTCGAATAGGTGGCGAGAGGAACTCCCATTGTGCAAGCGGATTTTCCCGAACACGTGTTCCAGAAATTGGCACCGCTTCACGTGGGTGATCTACGCAAATGTGTTTGCATCCGAGTGCAGCAGCGTAGGGGTCACCGTAGTCTTCCGATGTGAACACCGCGTCTGGCGCGCCTCCCAGAATTTCTTTTGTGCGGCCCGCCCAAGCAACGGAGTCATCATCGTCGAGGTCATCGACCGTGACATGAACATGTGCAGAAGGAAATAATTTTTGTATCCATGATGCGCGCAATGATGCGTGCGGCACCTGCCCCGGCTTGTCGCACACAATAACCGTGAGCTGTTCACACTGTGCGAGCGCAGTTTCAATAAGAAACTCATGTCCTTTGTGTGGCGGATAGAATTTTCCAACAACAACCCCTTGAGTAAATTTCATATTATTTTTGTAAAGAGAGATGTTTTGCATGTGTGCGTTTCCACTCCACGAGTCCTCGAACACACATAAGGAAGAAGATGGCGTAAAGAAATGCTGTGAGGTACAAATCTTTGATGATGTAGAGATACACATAGATCACATCCACACTCATCCAGATATACCAATTCTCCATGCGTTTCTTTGTGAGGAGATATTGTGCAACAAGACTCATGGCTGTTGTAAGAGCATCAAGGAACGGTGCCGCATCGTGTGCGTGCACAAGAATCGCAAACTCTGCCCATGTTCCAAGCGCAAGAAGAATCGCGAGCCAAATCCATTCACGACGTGGGGCCTTTGAAATGGGAAGCTCCGTCTTTTTTGCTCCCCCATACAACCACCAATACCAACCAAGGATACCAAGAATGATATAGACAATTTGTAATGCGGCATCTGCAAACAAAGAAGACTGCCAAAAAAGAATAAGGAAAAACGCACTGTTCGCAATGCCAATAGGCCAATTCCAAATATTCTCTTTAACGGTAAGCCACACACACCAAGCTCCGGTCACAAATCCCAGTGTTTCCGTAAAACTAAAGGGGAGTTTCTGAAAATACGCCGCTGCGCTTAATCCAAGCGACGCAAGGATTCCGAGTCCGTACACAATTTTGTTGAACATAAGGTATAGTTAGTGTTACTGATACACAAACTATACAACAACCACAGATCGTGTCAAGTATACACAAACTAAGCCCCCTTTAAGACACAACATCTGATCTACGCTATAATTCCTTTATATGATTAAACGCATTGCATTTTGGATCGGCATCATTATCGTTGTTGGTTCACACATTTCCATGCTCGTCATGGGAATGCCGGCCGCTCAAGTGATTCCCCACGCTGTCATAAACATCGTGGCAGCAGGACTCATGATCTTTGGAAGTATGTCTCTTGATAAATAATGCGGAGACAAAAATAAAAACACTCCGTGCAATACGGAGTGTTTTTATTTTCCTAGAATATATTGGATTTTAATCTATGCCTGCAACGGAAGCTCAAACCAGAATGTACTTCCTTTTTTCTCTACAGATGAGAAACCGATTGTTCCTTTATGCATTTCTACATAATGTTTCGAAATGAATAAGCTGAGCCCTGACGCATCTGGTCTCATCAGAGCCGCATTCCATCCACGATGAAAACGTTCAAAAATATGCGCTTGTTCTGTTTCAGGGATACCGATTCCTGTATCGGAAATTTCGAAGCGAACGTTATCTTCTTTACGGAAAAGTTTTACCGTAATGTGCCCTCCTTCATTTGAATAGGCGATTGCATTATCTATCAAACGAACGATTACATCCCGAATTTTGATTGCATCGATGGAAATCTCCGGAAGAGATTTATCTGGCGCGATAATCTCATAAGAAATATTCTTGAGGTGACAGGGCAATAACTTTTCTTCCGAAATGGATTTGTATAAATCTGCAATACTCACTTCATCTGTTTCTAAACGTATACGACCTTCTTCAATATCAATCGCCGCAAGCAAGTCTCCAATACGCTCAATGATTTGTGTATTGGCTGCATAAGCTCCTTTGAGCGCTTCTTCTTGTGCAGGCGCAACATCACCGCGTTGTCGTTCAAGAATCGCTCCGATATTCCATCGAATGACCGTAAGCGGTGTACGTAGTTGGTGAGAAACAATCTGAATGAAATTATTTTTGAGTTGATCAACTTCTTTTGTCCGTTCTTCAATTTTCTTTTTCAAACGTAGCGTCGCGATTCCAAAAGCAAGATCCGCTGCAAGCTCTTCTAAAACCTGAACTTCTTGTGAACCAAAAGAATCCAATTCACTAGAATAAATATTGAGAGCTCCAATTATTTGTTCTCCGCTTAAAAGCGGTAAAGCAATGGAGGTTTTATATCCACGATCAACCGCAGCTTGTCGCCAAGGGGTCATTTTTGGATCTGTTTGGATATCGCGAGCAATTTGCGTCTTCCCTGTTCGGATTGCAAGACCCGTTGGACCGCGACCATGCGCATCATCCGCCCATGTTATTTTTGTATATTTAAGGTAATCCGTTCCAAACCCCGCCTGTGCAACCGGACGTACTGTTTTATCTTTATCGTGTTCCGCAAACCCAATCCACATTAATCGATATCCCCCTGAACTGACAATGACTTCAGAGATCTTATCCAATAATGTTTTTTCATCTGTAACACGAATGAGTGCCTGATTATTTTCATTCAGCATGCGCAATGCGCGGTTCACGCGAACAAGTTCTTTATCTATCAACGCACGTTCAACACGAATTCGATGTGTGACAATCCCAAATGCAAGATCTCCCGCAAGCTCTTCAAGAATTTTAATTTCTTTTTCATTAAACGCATTGATTTCATTCGAATAGATGGTGAGGGCACCAAGCATTTCCCCTTCACTTATAAGAGGCAAAGCAATCGAGGACTTGAGACCGTTTTTCAACGCAGATTTTTTCCATGGCAGCATCTTTGGATCATTCCCGATATCACTGGATATCTGCGTTTTTCCTGTTCGAATCGCCGTACCTGTTGGACCGTGACCATATTTTTCGTCCGCCCAAGTAATCTGAAGAGACTTGAGATACTCTACACCAGACCCAGCTTGCGCAACCGAACGCACTGTTTTTGTTTTATCTTGCTCAGCAAATCCAACCCACGCCAAATGATACCCGCCTTCATCTGCTGCAATGCGACATGTCTCATTCAATAACATCTTCTCGTCTGCAGCACGAATCAGCGTTTGATTGATACTGCTCACCATGTGTAATGCTCGATTGACACGAACGAGCTCTAATTCTGATTCCTTACGTTCTGTAATATTACGTGCGGTTGCGTACGTAATTCCGTCTTCCTTGTTATAATTAGCACGCCATGAAAGCCAGATAAAACTCCCATCTTTACAGATATATCGATTCTCAAAATTCAAGGAAGAACCTGTCTTTATTTGGTGCGCCATTTCATCACGCGTAGATTGTTTATCGTCAGGATGAATAAAATCAATAAAAGATTTTGAAAGGAGTTCTGCTTCAGAATATCCAAGCTCCTTTAGACATGTTGGGTTTACTCTTTTAAATGCCCCGTTTGGATCTGCAATCACCATGATGTCTGTAGATAAATTGAAGAACTTAAAAAACTGCTCACGCTCCAGATCAATACGCTTAAGCTCCGTAATATCTGTCCCAAAAAGCCGAAACATTGTTGTCTTAGGAACCTTCGTCAAGGTTTGTGTATAAAAATGTCCATTAACAAAAACTTCACGTGTGAGGATATTTAAATAATTTTTGGGTGTCTTCTGAAAAAATTTTTCCAACCCTTTTAAAAAAGGATGTTCCATGCGGAACATGCCCATGTCTGGAAACAACTGTTTTGCCGCAGAATTCATGTATTGAATATCTCCAGAAGCACTCAATTGAATAAGTGGATTTGGATTATACTCTGGAAAAGATGCAAGATCCGGAAAATTTTCTGTTATGGACTCATGAAACACGGCAGGAGTTTTCATAAATAGTTTCTTTAACATAACATGCAACAAGGGAAAATAATCGAGCGATCCTTTTTATCGTATGAATAGTATATCAAAACATCCTCGATTCCTCGAGGATGTTTTGATAATCGACACGTCATCAAATTACTTTTGAACTTTATTCCAAATCACAGCAAACGCATACCCAAATACATATCCAATTGCAGCTGTGACGAGAACGAGACCAGTAGCAAGAACAAAATCAAATGGGAGAATCTTGTAGACCGGTGTGATTCTGTGGAGAATAAAAATAAAATCCATGAGTGGTTGCGCCACACCGAGCGCAATTAAAAAGGACCACAAGAGATGAAATAAACCAAGGGCGACACCAAACGAGACGCCCGTCTTATGTGGCTGTAACGTCATAAAAATTCACTTAATAAATAAAAACTTAGAATTACAGATAGTTTATCACGAATCCTCTTGCGAGATAACTCACCATCTCGTCCCTTGATCTTTTTCTAAATGCATGATCAACTCTGTCTGTGATTACGCATAAATCACAAGGAGACCAAAACATGCGCCTTTCTCGAGTCGTTCTGACACGCGGCACTCAACAAGCCATTCTTCAAGGAATGATTCACGTTGGACCACAGAAACTGTACGACACGGTTCAAAAAGACATGGATCAAGCGGCCCAGAGTGGCTACCAAGTTGTTTTTGAAGGTGTACGAAAAAGTTTGCCGGGAAAAATCGTTTTTTCCTCAAACGCAAAAAAAATCAAACTGTTCCTTGAAACTCTTTTCAAACTCTACCCAGTCCTTGCTTCCACGTTTGGTGTCTCTACGCAAAAAATCAAATACCCCAAACGGGCGATCAATGCAGACACAGATCTTGATGACGTTGTGAAACGTCTCGATCGAAACAAATTTAGGTGTAATTTTCTTCTCTTCATCATCCAGATATTTTTCAAAATGGAATCCGAACGAACGGAAGAAGAAAAGAAAAAAGATGCAAAAGACTGGAAGACAGAGATGAATCGTTCAGACAAATCCCTCACAAGCAAATTCTTTGCCTGGCTGTTCTTTCGAAAAGCGATGCCCATTATCTTGGACTATCGAAACGAAGTTGCTGTACGGAAAATGCGCTCGTACGACCAATTCACAAAATCTACGCGCAACTACTTCATCCTTTACGGAGATCGACACGTCAAAGGACTTGTACGCTTGCTCCAAAAAGAAGGGTGGGTTGTTGCAAAGACAACCTACACAGATCTCGCAGAATTCATCTAGTCTCACCCGTTCCATGAACGGGTTTTTTGTTTCAACATCTTTGATACATCGCCAAACAAAAAAATCGAATAGAAACATTCGATTTTTTTGTTTGGCGGAGAGGGAGGGATTTGAACCCTCGATACCCTTGCAGGCATACGTGATTTCGAGTCACGCGCATTCGACCACTCTGCCACCTCTCCACGCGTAAAACCTTCAAAATTGGCGACCTGCTTGCGCTTCGCAGAAAAAATATTTCGGAGTACTTTTTGGTACACCTCAATATTTTTTCCGCTCCAGCGCGGCGCATCTCATCCAATTTTGAAGGTTTTACTCGACGAGAGGATAACACGCTAAAGTCGTCGTATCAAGCGTTGACAAAATCACTTTTCAATGATAAGAACTCTCTCACCCAGGAGGTGCTCTTTGAAACCAAGATACAAAACCATCGAGAAGATGTTACGCAAGGTTGATGAGCCAAATCGCTCTGCGTGTCTGAAAATTGTAGCAGATCATCGCAAGCTGTTTCAGACTGTGCAAGGGTCGACGAATAACCATCAAGCGTGGCTTGGCGGATACTTCGATCATGTTCAGGAAATCATGAACATTGCGGTGCGGCAGTTCAAACTGTTGAATCGCCTGCGACCACTTCACTTTTCGCTTTCAGATCTTCTCCTCGTCGTGTTTCTGCATGATATCGAGAAGCCTTGGAAGTATGAACTGCGTGAGGATGGTGAACTGCACCACATCGCTTCCATGGAAACCAAGGAAGACCACCAACGCTTCCGTATGCAAAAACTCACGGAGTATGGGATTCAGTTGTCGCCCGATCAAGAAAACGGCATCACGTATGCCGAGGGTGAAGTGAACAACTACTCCGCTCGCGAACGCCGCATGAGCCCGCTCGCCGCCGTCGCACACATGTGTGACGTGTGCAGCGCACGCGTCTGGTTTGATCACCCAATGACAGGAAATGATCCGTGGCCTGGCGCACGTCGCGTGCGTGACACAGGAGGTGTTTAATGGGATTCACCCTCGAAGCAAACATGTGTTACGGGATTCCTCTCGTATGGACCAGAGAAGATGCAGACGCGGTCAATACCGAAGTGGAACGCGCCATGCGTGTCATCTATAAAAGCCAAAATCAACCACATAAAATCATTCTTGTCGATTTTGGTGACAAGCGAAAAGATTATGATCACGACGAAGACGATCTCCGATGCGGATCGATTCTCGCCCCACGGGAATCCGTCACAAACGTCTTACATAACGGCGTTCACGAATTCGGACAAGCCTTTCCTGTTTTCGACGAGGCAATAAAAGAAAAATGGCAACAAGAACTCAGGGAGTTTTGCGATGAGATTGGCATCCCCTTCCGCGAACCCCAGTTCCTTCTCTCAGCCCACTACGGCTAATCCGTCATTAAAACGACGGATTTTTTGTTTCCTTGGTATACTGTTTTTATTGTTCATGATCGAAAATCATATGTCCTACCTCAAGCGAGACTGGGATCCCCTCTCTAAAGAACGCCGTGCGGGATTACTCAGAGAAGTCATTACGTATTTTCGGTCGGCACACGACCAAGAAATTGGCATGCTTGCTGCGGAAGAAATTCTGGATTTTTTTTTGCAGACCCTTGGAAGCGATCTGTATAAAAAAGCGATCAATGATACAAAAATGGTGATACGGCAGAATGCAGAGAACCTAGAAGTGGATTTGGATCTGCTCATCCATAAATAAACATCCGATAAAATCGGATGTTTATTTTTTGTATGCACCTGGTCGAACACACAGGCGCAGCTGTCACACCCCTACGAACCCAACCCATTCCCTGTTATAATGTTTTCACTATGAAAATCCGAAAAGCGATTATTCCGGTTGCTGGAATGGGGACACGTTTCCTCCCCGCTGCAAAGGCGCAGCCAAAAGAAATGTTAGCCGTGGTTGATAAGCCGGTTATTCAATATATCGTAGAAGAAGCCGTCGCAAGTGGAATTGAGGAAATTATCTTCGTGACCGCTATTGGCAAACGCGCCATTGAGGATCACTTTGATCGCAACTTTGAACTTGAGTACCGATTAGAGCAAAAGAAAAAGATGGAAGCGCTCAAAGAAATTCAAAAGATTGGAAAACTCGCAAAGATCGCGTTCGTCCGCCAAACAAAACCACTTGGAGACGGGCATGCAATTCTCTCCGCCCTTCCCTTTGTCGAGAAACACGAGCCGGTCGCGATTTTGTTCGGCGATGACATCATCGACGGAAAAATTCCGGCCCTCAAACAATTGATTGATGTTTATAACGCATACGAGTCTCCTGTTATTGCTCTGCAAAAAGTTCCAAAGAAAGATGTTTCAAACTATGGCGTAATAGGTGGAAAGAAGATGAAAGATGGCTCATGGCAAATTGATCGCTTCGTTGAGAAGCCGTCCGTTGCAGAAGCTCCCTCAGATCTCATCGTCATTGGCCGATACATCATCACTCCAGAAATCATGGCCATGTTGCCAAAGGTTTCTGCGGGAAAAGATGGAGAAATTCGTCTTGCGGACGCATTCGCTGCGTATCTTGCGAGCGGAAAATCGCTTTATGGATGCCAGTTTGATGGCACACGCTATGACTGCGGTTCTAAACTCGGATTTGTGAAGGCGCAAATTGAACTTGGACTGAAACACAAAGATATTGGCGCAGATCTGAAAAAATATTTGAAAACCTTAACGTAAAAGATCGGTCGAGTTATAAAACAGCGTGTTTTATAACTCCATCTGCTTTTCTACTCCCCTACATGACAATTTTTATGATCACACGGAGAAATTTTACAAAACTCATTGCGGCTCTTTCCCTTCTTTCCCTTTTGGGTGCAGGGTGTGGTGGGCCATCTGATGCACAGATTGCTGCGTCAAAACCCGTTAAACTTGTTGTTTGGCGTGTGTTTGATACACAAGACACCTTACAACCCATCATGACCGCGTATCAAAAAATTCACCCAAACGTTTCGTTTGAGTATCGTGAATTACGATCCGATGAATTTAAAAACGAACTCTTGCGCGCACTTGCAGAAGGAAACGGTCCAGACATTTTCTCTCTCAACAATGCGTGGATTGGAGAATATCAATCCCTCATCACCCCGCTTCCCGCTTCCCTCAAAATTCCCTACTCAGAAGTTCGTGGAACCATCAAAAAAGAAACGGTTTATACCGTAAAAGAACAACCAAGCATTTCTCTTCGTTCATTGAAAACAGATTTCGTAGACGTTGTAACCTCTGATGTTCTTCGTCCCTTTCAAGAAAATGCAAAGGCTCCTGTCTTAGATCGTATTTTCGGACTTCCTCTTGCCGT
Source organism: Candidatus Uhrbacteria bacterium (assembly GCA_026395055.1). Lineage (GTDB taxonomy): Bacteria > Patescibacteriota > Patescibacteriia > UBA9934 > GWF2-40-263 > XYB2-FULL-45-11. The sequence continues at coordinate 56,747 of JAPLZK010000001.1, forward strand.
AGACAACCTCGCACTTTACTACAATAAAGATTTATTGAATGCCGCAGGATTCCCAGAACCCCCAAAAACATGGACAGATTTTCAAGCGCAAGCAACCAAACTCACCCACATTGGTGCAAACAATGAAATTTCACAGTCCGGTGCAGCGCTTGGAACAAGTAAAAATGTAGAGCGCGCATCAGATATTCTTTCTCTCCTCATGATGCAAAACGGAACGCAAATGACAGACGAACGCGGCGTTGCCATCTTTGCCGTTCCTGACACAAGCAGAAAAATCATGGCCTTAGACGCGTTAAACTTCTACACAGATTTTGCCAACCCAACAAAACAGGTTTACAGCTGGAATAAAACACAACCAAATTCCTTTGATGCATTCACTTCCGGAAAAACAGCGTTCTTCTTTGGCTATTCGTACCATGCACCACTCATTCGTGCAGCGGCTCCCAAACTCCCGTTCGCAATTGCAAGTATTCCACAAATTGAAGGGGGGAAAAATGTGAACTATGCGAACTACTGGGTTGAAACAGTTTCAAAAGCTTCAACAAATCAAGATTTCGCTTGGGACTTTATCCAATTTGAAACAAGTGCAGAGCAAGTCCCACAATACTTAAAGATTGCGCGCAAACCAACCGCACGTCGCGCACTTATCAATTCACAAATGCAAGACGAAGATCTTTCCATCTTTGCTTCACAACTCCTCACGGCAAAAAGTTGGTATAAAGGGAAAAATGCCACGGTTGCAGAAAGTGCAATGCTTGATCTCATTGATTCTGCTCTTGCCGGAGACGACCAACAACAATCCATCCAAGCAGCACAAAACAAGGTAAATCAGACGCTGTAGAATTATGAAAAAACTTGCCTACATCTTTCTCACCCTTGTTCTTCTTATCGCTCCGTCGATAAGCAGAGCAGCGTATGTGAGCGATAATTGTCCGGGTGACCCACTTTCCCTAACCGTACGTTGCCCAAAAGAAAGCGTGGGTTGGTTTATGCAAGGGATTACAAACGCCTGCGGAAATGCTGGCAACTGCACACTGGGAGACATGATGATCGTCACCGCAAACGTTGGAAACTTTGTTCTCAAAATTATTGCCGCGATCGTTTTGTTCATGTATGTCCTTGGTGGATTCTGGTATCTTATTTCCCACGGAGATCCAAAACTTGTTGATAAAGGGAAAACGGCCTTACGCGTTTCAACCATAGGCTTACTGATCGTCATGTTTGCCTACCTTGGTGTTAAAACACTTTACGCCGCCTTAACAGGAACGACCGTTGATACAACAACCGTCGTATGTGACGGAACAAATGATGGAAAACAGTGTGGAAAAATTAGTACATGTCAGCAAGGAGCTTGTTACATTGATGCAGGAACAACCGCAGATGCCATAAAAAACTTTTTCAACAAATGATATGTCTTCTCAGCGCCTTAAGTATTTCTTTCTGAGCATTTGTCTGCTTCTCTTACCACAACTTGCTTCTGCCGAACTCATCAATCCTCTCGGTTCCGGAATCACCATTGAAAGTTTTATCGGTCGCCTCATTAAATTTCTCCTAGGACTTTCTGGATCGGTCGCGCTTCTCATGTTTGTCTGGGGAGGATTTCAATATCTATGGTCCGGAGGGGATCCAAAGAAGGTTGAAAAAGGAAAAGAGACGCTCAAGAATGCCGTCCTTGGAATCGTGATCATCTTTTTCGCCTACACGCTTGTAAATTCGCTCATCAAAGTTCTCTCAAGTGGAGCATTGACATAGGCATGTGGATATCTTTCCATATCAAAAATTCCAAAAAAACGATAAAATATCTTTATCGTTTTTTCATATTCAATTTTTTAACTCTGTCCGTTCGGGTTAGGCTTGCCTTTCCCCTACCAATCTTTATGAACACGCTTTCAAAGAAACACCTTGGTTACGTTCTTGGTGCCGCCGTCGCCCTTTCACTCATGCTTCCAGCCGTTCTTGGACTTGCACATCCTGCACAAGCTGCAGCGTTAACTCAAGACCAGCTATTTGGCGGAACAGCAGGAAGCGATGCAACCTTTGCAGACACAGCAGGTCTCAGCACCGGAGGTTCAGGCGGACTTGTTGGAACCATCGGAGCCATCATTAAAACAGCCATGGGATTCCTGGGAATTATCGCGGTTATCATCATTCTTCTCGGAGGATTTAAATGGATGACTTCTGGTGGAAACGACGAAAAGGTTAAGAAAGCAAAACAACTCATCTTCCAAGGAATTATCGGACTTGTCATCGTCCTTTCTGCATACGCCATCGCAACATTCGTTATCTCAAACATCGTTACCGCAACAAGCGCAGGGTAATCAAAAAAAACAAACTCCCCATTGCCTTCAATGGGGATTTGCATGAGGTGATTTCTAAAAATCCTCTCATGTGAATCTTATGAAGCGACTCGCGATTTATTTTCTGGTTTCAATCAGTCACTCAGTCTTCCTGCATTAATCGGTCGAGGACTTGCTGTTCTCCTCGGTTTAATCGGAATCATCTTTGTTGTCTATATCATCTGGGCTGGTATCATGTATATGACCGCAGCGGGAGACGATACGAAGGTAAAAAAAGCAAAGGCAATGATTACGCAATCCGTAATCGGAATCATCATTATGGTTGGTGCTTATGCCATCTCAAACTTCGTCATCACACAACTAACAAACGCCGTAAAATAAAATTTTAAAAAAACTATCTATCTATATGTTAAAAGCAAGTTACCTCAAGTTCGGAGCAATGGTCGGATCCCTTCCCGTTTTGTTCTTACCAGCAGCTGTTTTTGCAGCACCTCCAGCAGGCACAGGACTTAGCGCAGCAAAAACATCTCTTGATACCGTAAAAACAGAAGCGGGTGTTACGGCAGGCGCAGCAGATTTGCCAACACTTATTGGACGTATCATTGCTGTATTGCTCGGTGTCATGGGAATCATCTTGGTTGTCTACGTTATCATGGCAGGTATTACTTATATGACAGCAGGTGGTGATGACACAAAGGTAAAGAAAGCAAAAGCAATGATTCAAACTTCTGTGGTCGGTATCATCATCATCGTCGCAGCTTACGCCATCTCTTCATTCGTCATTGCTCAAATCACAACAGCAACAGGTTAATCGCAAGCGCAAAACAGAACGCATTATCGCGTTCTGTTTTTTTATTCCAATGAAAAAGCCCCGACACCCATCCAGCGATTTGCTGATTGGATGCCGAGGCGAGAGTGACGATGTCAGTACGTGGTGTCACCGGTGCGTGCGCTGATTTGCGGACGACCGGATTGATCATGACTGACCGAGTTTTCGTGGAATAAGAGACGTTTTGGATTTCCCCAGACCGTTTCGACACGCGAGATTCCAGGTGCAACCATGACCGCAACAGTCTTGATTGGGACCAAGAATATGAGTTCGATCGTGTCACCGGGCTGATAACCTACGTAGATGCTGTCAGGGCCGCTTGGATCGAACCCTCGTACCGGCATCTCATCTTCCTTTCTGTCGCCATCCAGATCCACGTAGAAATCCATGAATCGAACACCGGAGGGTGGCGGACCTTTGTAGGCAACCGCGAGTGTTTGGCCGTTTTTCTTCACGACCACTCGCTGCAGACCAGATCGACCGAACCATTTTACCGCACCTTGATTGATTGAGTAGACTTCCACGCGAAATGGAGATCCACCAAACATATCCCAAGTTGCGGCCGCATTACTGCCGGGAGGATCAATGGTTTGAAACGGTGCGCCACCCATCCAGAACGGAGGCATTTCCTCCTGAGGCGAGGTGGAAGTTGCTTGGGCTGGAGGAGGAACATGCTTTGGAGCAGATTCGAGGGCCTGAGCCGTCTTCGACACGCGTTCGAGAGCCGCTTCGACCTTGTCGCTCCGCAGACTCTCCACTTGCGCTTTGAGCTGCAGAACCTTGAGGTCGACGTCTTTCTTGCAGTCCGCCGCAGAAAGCGCAATCGAGATTTTCAGGCTCGTCGGCGCCGTGTACGGATCGTACTTCTTGTCGCACGCAGCCTTGTCAGCCGCGATCTGCGCCTCCGTCGGGATCACCACCGCTTGCGCAAGGGCAATCGAAGAAGACGAGAGGAACAGAACCAAAACGATGATGGACTTGAACATGAGGAACTCCTGTTGGCCCGAGTCGGACCATGCGTCAGGGCGAGCGCTTATCTCTGCCCCGACTTTGTCTTTTCAGACCGACTCAGAACCACTCCTCGTCGATCTACTTTTTCTTCAACACATCACGAACGATGATCACCTGATCTCGCTCGATGCGATCCAGACGCTGTTCGATCGCACTATCACCCGAACCACCACCTTTTGGTTGACTCGTTTGATAGTATTGACCTTGGCTGAGCAGCGGAAGTCCAGGCGCGTAGCCCATACTTGCCGCTTCAGCTGCCATCATGGCCGGAGAAGATCCGTTCATGTTGGCGCCGTACATTCCGCCCATGCCGAACATCGTCCACCCAGCCTGCACGTCAGACCGAGAGGCATCCTGACCGAGCGTCACGGGCATCTTTTTTTCGATTGCCCGCAGTGCCACCTCGCCCGTTTGCAGGGTTTGGAGGCGACGATTCTGCTCTGCCAAGATCTGGGAGGCGCCACTCGCCGTGCCAGAATAGGTGGCTTCCGTTTGCAGGGTTTGGAGGCGACGATTCTGCTCTGCCAAGATCTGGGAGGCGCCACTCGCCGTGCCAGAATAGGTGGCTTCCAATTGCCCGTCTTTTCCGGGCTTGAGTGTTGCGCAGCCTGCGCAGAGCACCAGAAACAGTGCCAGCAGCTTTTGCATGGCCGTCCTTTTGCCGACTTGTCACGTGACTGTCGGTTCTAAGAATCTGTTTGCCCAAACCATTTGAGCAAATAGGGATTCGATTGAAGGTACGAAAAAGCTTTGAAACCGTTCTTTCAAGCCTTTTTCGCCATTTCAATCGTTCTTATCAACTGACAACTATACCACAAAAAAGCCATTTTGTCAAGGTATTATGGGCTTTTCCTTGACTTTTGCGTCGATTTCTCCTGTAATACACTCATACGAGTGGGAGGAAGGATGGAAAACGAACCCTACGGAAACCTTACACATTTATGGCGATTTCACGAAGTTGAGGAGTCGTATCAGATCCTTCTTCGGACCGCACGCAAAGTCATCAAAGAACGCCAATTCTCTGGCACCTTTCTTGCAGAAGACCTGTATGCACGTGATCGCCTCTTTGGCTCCGTGCGATCCACTGGAGCTCGCCCACAAAAAGACGTGGCTCCAAAATGGAACGAACTCATTCGTCTATTTCAGCAACCTTGGTCTCAGGAAACAGAAGAAGCACAAACACTTCTCCTCATTCGAGGGTTTCTCTCTCACGCCGTCACGCGTGGCGACCTGAGGCGCGCCCAGCTTGTTGGCTCTCAACATGACGTCCGCGGATTCGCCTTTGTCGAAAAGACACCATCAAATAGTACATGAATCTCTTCCCCACTCAATTGCTGTTGCAATGGGTGGTCTTTTTTTTCAAAAAAAAATCGACGTGATTAAACACATCGATCAGATCTTATTCTCCTGAATTCACACGAGCACACAGTTCAGGCGAGAGATGAAGACTCTCACACGTCTTATGTGGACGCGAATGCGATACAGGGTACTTTTGTTGCACATGCGAAGACGCAGGTGTCGCCGTGGGAACGGGCTGCGAAATCACAAGGGGGTTTGACACACCTTGCTGCACAACGGGTGGCGGAGCAAAGAGCACGGCCAACCAATCCGCGGACGAACTGGCTTGGGTTTTCTTTTCAAAGAATGCATTGATGTGTGACCCTGTCCATGTCCATGTTGCGAGAAACATGAGCAGAACGAATCCCATTCCCCAAACCCATTTGTTTGGTGGTCGACGCAGAATCTCTACATCAACTCCATTCTCACTTCTTCGCTTTTTGATATGCAACCAGCGCACAGCCAATGCAATCAAAGGTCCTGCTGTGCAGAGAATGGCAACAAACTGTGTGATTTTCGAATTTTCGAACCACTCTTTAACCTTCGAGAAGGGAGTGCCTGAATTTTGTGAAATGAGAACTATTACAGTTACAAGGAATACAATTAGCGTGAGAGCTCTGAACAAACGCATGGTTTTAGCCGCATTTTGACGAGCCTCCTCAGTAAACTCATACCCAGACAATCCCATTTGAGATGCGAGGGCGAAAAAGGTGGGGACGCAGATCACGAGGCGCAAAAGCCACGGGGTACTCACGGAGAGCAGGACCATGAAGATGCCAACATGAATGGCAATGAACATGATGAGGATGCGCCCCTTATTGACGAGCCAATCCTTTTCAAGGTTCGGGAAGAACCGCGTCACAAGTGACAGGAGTCCCTGAATAGCCGTAAAGGAAAACAGTTCCAAGCACGCGAGGATTCCGCCACCGGCAACAAGTGCCGTTGCGAATTCATTCGGTGTCAACCGTTCCATGACATCTGCCGTCACAAAGACAGTACCAGCAATTCCCGTCGTAATGCCGAGCACTACGAAAAGGAACCGAGTCCATCCTGCGAAATTCCACGCGAGTGCGAGGGAAAGCAGACATGGCATGAGGAAGAGAACATCCAAGGAAGAAGCCTCGATTGGACGCGTCAGGCTTACACCAAACGCACCAAGCATCACGAGACTCAGGAACATTGCGAACAATGCCGTGAATCCAATGGCACTTGCAAGCGCAATCTTTCCGGCCGCATGTGCAACCGTTCCGATCGCATCTTCCAGTCGATTTGCAACAGGGGCAGCCGTAGTGGCCGCTGTTCCTGTCACACCTTCGAGAATCGCCTTCGCCCGCGTAAACGCATGGCGAATTTGGTTTTCGACGGTGAGCGTTGCGCCCATCCAGGTCTGCACATACTCGTAAATGCTCGCAATCTGTTCCGCGGAAAATTGAGTTTCCCCATCCGCGACCACAAAATGCATGCCGAGCGTGTTGATGCGACTTGGACGTGATGCCAAATCGGAGAGCAAATCACGCCCTTTGCGCTGTTCATGCTCAGGTTTGTCATGCATCGTCAGAGCCCAGGAGACTTGGAACGTGTGTCCCGCATCATCGAGCCTTTCTTCTTTCGATGGCGTAGGAGCTTTCGGTTCCGTAAGCCTCAAAAGCAAACTGATGGTTGCGGGATCTGTTCCCGTAAATTCCATCCGACGAATCGCGTCCGCGATCGGAAGATCTTCGATATTCAGCGCGAGGAAGCACAATCGCTTGTACTCATCGTCCGTCACATCTTCTTCCACAACGCGCGGCGGTCCGATCTTGTCATCCTTTTGCTTTTGACCAGGAGTCGTTTTGGATTTCGTCCGCTTAACGTTCGCGATCCGCTCTTGCTTGAGGGCTTGAAACTTTGCCCCTTTGCAACACGGCAGACCGAGTCTGTCTGTACGGATCGTACGTGTACCATCTGCGGCAACGTCATACTCGTACTCAAAGATGTCGGCCGGCGCCGTGCCATAAGGCGGCAAATACGCAACCCGATCCAGTGAACCAGGTTTCTGAGGTGACCGGGCCGAATCATCTGAAACGATTTCCGACACACTTGCTTTCACATGTGCCTCAAAACCATCGCCAAGAGCTTCCGCTCCACCCACCAAAATGCGTGGGGCGAGATTCTGCAAGGCAAAACGGATTTGATGCATGACCGGATTCTTTTCTTCCGGCATAAACTTTCCCCAATCCATTTTCTGCATCCATGCCGCGATTCCGGCACCAATGCCCGTAAGCGCGAGTCCGGTTGCTTTTGTGCCAAATGCGTTTTGGATGAAGAGAAGCGTCTTGCTGTTACGCAGACGTGTAATCGCATCGAAGAGAATGTTATGGGTGTTGTCCCCATTCGCAATCCCTTCTTTGATGTACTGAGAGAGCGTCTCGTGAAAGTACCGCTCTACCACTTCTCCGCCAGCTTCTTTGCCAATCGATGACCAGTCAAACATGACCTTCTCCTTGTGTGCGGCACTTTGCCGTGTAATGTAGAGAACAAAACGCCGCACACGATTTTTGTGTCACACGGAACTTCCGCATGAATAAATCGCATTCGTTCGCGTTTGGTATTCCTCAGTTTGGCGCGACTTTGCACCGTGAAGAATACGCCCGTTATACCTGATTTTCCTCATTTTGTCAACTGTTTCTGGCATAAAATGTTACTAAAACAAAACAAAAATCGATCATTTGATCGATTTGTTCTAAAAAACTGACAGATATTGTGCCCCCTCCTTCACAAGGAAGGGGTTAGGAGGTGGTCTCATGGGTGGTTACATCGGCAAAACGACACCAGAATCCGTTAAGTCTGCTTTTTCCTGAATCAACTTTGTAAGAATCGCGCGATCCATATTTCGTCCTGTTAAAATTGCGCCAACAAGTTTATTTTTTCGAACAAATAGTTCCGTAACTCCACCCGCCTCAACCGTTCCAATAAGTCTTGTCTCGTCCGCATGCGTTCGAGACGTGTCCCCGATAAAAATAATTTCAATGCCAACGATATTCATTGCATAGGAAGAAACCAGATCGAATGCAGCGTGTGACCCGGTCATATTTCTTGCTGCCACACGTCCTTGCATTTGCGCGTTCATCCAGTTCCCCGTAATAAACGTTCGCTCAAAACGTTCGTCGAAAAATTCGGCAACATCTCCTGCGGCGTAAACATCTTTCACATTTGTTTCTAAAAATGCGTTCGTAAGAATCCCTTCATGCATTTGAATGCCAGATTCTTGCAACAAAGAAAAGTGTGGCGCTACACCAACTCCAACTCCTAAAAGAGAACAGGGGTATGTTTGTCCGTTGATAAAAATAGATTCGATCGTTTTCTCACCAATGCATTCGATTTCTTTTGCGTTCTCGATAACCGTAATTCCGTTTTGAACAAGTTGATTTTTAATCAACATTCCGGCCTCTTCAGAAATTCCACGTGACCACATATGTGCGCCACGGTACGCGAGCGTAATGGGAATATTCGCTTCGTGAAAAATATTTAAATATTCGCACGCAATAAATCCTCCGCCATAAATGCACGCGTGTGCATCTTTCGGAAGTGCTCGCATGAGTTCCACCAATTGATCCGCATCATCAAGCGTACGCAAATAAGAAACTCCCGGAAGATCTTGATCCATTAACTTTACTTCACTTCCGCTTGCGATCAATAATTTGTCATAGGAAAGTTCTCCTCCCCCAACAAACTCAATGTGTTTATTCTTTGCATCCACACGTTCAATAATTTCTCCCGCGAGCCATTCAATCTGCTGCTCCGCATACCAGGATTCTTTTTTCAAAAAAACACGTTCGCGTGGAATTTTTCCCTTAATATAATGCGGCAACAAAACACGCGAATAGAGCGCGTGAAATTCTTCTGAAATAAGCGTGATCTTGGACGCCGAATCCAACTTGCGCAATTCTTCTGCGCACGTCGTTCCCGCAATTCCTCCACCAATGATGACGTAGTGCATAAAAAAATAAAATTCGAAATGGAGAAATATCGAATGTCGAAAATGAACGATACAGATCATTTTGTTTTCGTCTTTCGATATTCGGATTTCGAATTTTTACTTACATGTCTGGAAACAATTGCGTTCCTGCTTCATCAAAAATGAAAATGGCGAGTGTGGGACAGGATTGCGCACCAAGTAAAATATTTTCCATTTCATCATCCGTCACTTCCATCCAGCGTTCGTATTTAGATCCTTCCGGTTCTGTTCCGTGATCCAACACGTATGCTTTATTTTCTGCATTCATTTGAAATGTGTCAGGAGCAATGGTGACGCAAGACGCTGCACCAATACACAGATCCTCATCAACTTTTACGCGGATACGTGGCATATTAAACTTCTTCAAAAGTTATTTCTGTAATTTCTGGGCAGGTCTCTTTTACCAAATCCATAATACCTTCTTTGTACGATGAAGAACATTCGCATCCTCCACAAAAACCAGAAAGACGAAACGATGCATTTGGAACTTCAACCAATAAGACTTCGATCGAGCGTCCAGCGGATGCAAGAATGGGTTTCAGATGTTCGAGACGTTTTTCTAACAATTCTTTTTGCATACGATTACGCGGCACCAAAATATTTTTCTTTATAAAATCGAATCAACTCTTCCACAGCGGGAAGACAGTTCGGATTTCCGATTCCTACTTTTGTTTTCTGTTGAACAAGTTCGAGTGTATGTGCGCCCTCGAGGACTGCTTCTTCAATATCATGATCGGTCACTTTTGAAACAGGATCAATGATGCGTGATGACTCGACCACGATTTTATCAAACGTTTCTACACGACGGTAGAAGTCATTGATTGCATCGCGAAGCGCTTTGTCACAAAGGACGGAACAGTGGAACTTTCGTTGTGGAAGTCCGCCAAGACGTTCCATGATGTCTTGTGGTTTCAGCTTGCGCGCTTCGTCGAGTGTGAGTCCGCCATTCTCTGTCACCATCACAGAAGCCATAGACGTTGAAGCGATCGCGCTTCCACACCCAAAGGTTTTCCATTTAAATTCAAGAATTTTTTCTGTCTCTGGGTCCACATTCATCCAAACACGCAATTCATCTCCACAGGCAGGGGAACCAACTTTTCCAATCGCATTGAATTGCGTTTCATCTGCATCATTCTCCATGAAATTTTTTGGATGAAAAAAATGTTCTTTCACAATGTCTGTGTAGAACCAAGATTTTGTTTGATCGTGTGACGCAACGTCACCCTTTGTCCCGGGGACGGGTTCTTGTTTGTAATCCATAAAATTATTGCCAATACTTTTCATCCACACTCACAGGACTAATAGATCTGAGTGTTTGCACGAGTGGTGGAAGTGATTTTAAAACATAATCAATGTCTGCTTCTGTTGTTGCGTGTCCAAGCGAGAAGCGCATGGAACCGTGAGCAACCTCATACGGAAATCCGAGCGCAAGAATCACGTGTGACGGATCAAGAGATGCGGAAGTACAAGCGGAGCCAGTGGACGCATAAATTCCTGCTGCATCGAGATAAAGGAGAAGCGCTTCGCCTTCGATGTCAATGAATGATGCATTTACGTTGTTCGGCAAACGATGGATTCGATCCCCATTGATCCGTGTTCGAGGAATTGTTGAGAGGATTCCTTCAATGAGTTTGTCGCGAAGTGGAGTAAGTCGAGCTGTTTGTTCGACTCGTTCCGCTTGAACAAGCTCGAATGCTTTTGCAAATCCGATGATGCCCGCAACATCTTCTGTTCCCGGACGAATGCCGCGCTCTTGCGCACCACCAAACATGAGTGGCTCAAGTTTAATTCCACGCTTCACATACAAAAGCCCTGTTCCTTTTGGTCCATAAATTTTTGGGCCATTCATGGTGAGCATGTCGACGTGAAGTTTTTCGACATTCATGTCTAAGTACGCTGCCGCTTGGCATGCGTCTGTATGAAAAACAAGATGTGGCAACTTTTTCTCTTCGCGATATTTTTGAATGATGTTTCCAATATCCGCAATCGGTTGAATGGTTCCAACTTCATTGTTTGCGTACATGATCGAAACCAAAATCGTATCTTCCGTGAGCGCCTCCTCGATCTGACGCGCGTCAATCATTCCCTCTTTGCCTGGCTTGAGATACGTCACACGAAACCCCTCTTTCTTTTCAAGACGAATGCATGCTTCGAGAACGGCATGATGTTCAAACGATGTTGTAATGATGTGCATGCCAAACTGTTTATTCATGCGTGCGTAACCAAGAATCGCCAAATTATCCGACTCTGTTCCGCCTGAAGTAAACAAAATTTCATCTGGGCGAACATGCAAAACACTTGCCATGGAAGCACGCGCTTCGCGAAGCGCGTCTGTTGCAACCTTCCCACGAGAATGAAAACTGGATGGATTACCGTATTTATCTTGTAGGTACGGCAACATAACCTCAAGAACACGAGGATCGAGGGGAGTTGTTGCCGCGTGATCTAGATAGATATCAGGCATATGGTTGACCGAGTGTATCAAAAAAGCCGCTGGAAATCAACGGCCACCCTCTGATTTGTGTTATAATTCCCCTATCCAGTGTTCAATCCGTTATTCGTAACATTTTATATGCAAATTGGAGAACAATACCCAGCATTCCACAAAAAAACGCTCGTCGTTGTTGCAGACCACAAACACGCCAAACTATTTCTTGGTGAAGATCGTGAATTTACATTTTTGGAAGAAGTAAAGACAACTCATTTACATCCAGAAGCTGGCGATCGAACATCCATGCTGTCCTCAACCGGCGGGCATGGTGCCGTTATAAATGAAAAGGAAACGATTATTGATGAGGATCATTTGTTTCATGCTCTCGCAAAAGATTTACACATTCGCCTTGAAAAGCATGAGTATGAAGATCTTATCATTGCGGCCGGTCAAGAAGTTCACCAATTGCAAAAATTGCTCCATCACGATGTAAACGCGCGCGTTCTTCATCTCATTCCAAAACTCCTCACAGAGTTTAATGGTGAACGATTACTCGAACATCTTGAACTTGGACAAGCCATCACAGAAGACCGGTCTTGATCTGGATCAATAATCTTGATACATTTCCGTCGATCCCAAAAGATCGACAGGGCCTGATGGCGAAGTGGTTAACGCGGCGGTCTGCAAAACCGCTATGCGAGGGTTCAACTCCCTCTCAGGCCTCCAAACAAAAAACCCGAGCGTAATGCTCGAGTTTTTTGTTTTAGAATACTTCAATGGTTGTTTGTTTCAATCCGAACTGTTTGGCTTGTTTTAAATCCTTGAGCCAAATGTCCATGTGCTTGTCATAACGTGCGTTCATACGGTCTTGCACCGTAAAAATACGGTCACCATATAATTCTGGAATACGCACGTGCGTTCCCATGGGCAAAAAGTTTGCCGCAACAACGTCTTCAAGCCCACGTTTACATACGTTCATTCCAGAAGCTGTAATACAAGGGGAATCGTCCGTTTGGCCGACTTCCGAAGTATAAGCCGTAATTGGAATGGTATATGTCTTACGCGCCTTTGCATCAACAGAAACCGGAAGGTCTCCGAATGATTTTGTTTCATTTTCCATGGCGTTAATCATAAGCGCCACGGTTTGGTGATCCACGGGCTTTTGGTCCGTTGCCATGTCTGCGTTCGCCATTGCTGGGAAAAAGACATATGTACCAATCATTGCCACAAAGGCAACAACAGAAACATCAAAGGCATATTTACGAACAAGAACCAATTTTTGTGTAATTTTAATGAAGATTTTGGATGTGAAAAAAGCAACGGTACGTACGTACCCAAAATCGTTGTCCCAAATCATAGCGATTGCCGATTTGGTTTTCTTTTGAATTGTTTTCAAGCCCTTTGTTAAGCGTTTATTTGTCATACCCGACGTTTCCTTCCTCCTACAGAAGAGACGTTGGGCAGGGCAAATAGTGTTCCATCAAAAAACCCTGTTTCCAGAGTGGCACTATAGTACCACGAAAACCTGTATTTGTCAATGGTTTCAGGCCTTCTTTTCTATTTTTTTTAGCTTAACATAGCCAATTACCTCTTGTGGATGCTTTGTGGATTCCTTTGTCGAAAACCAGAAAATCAGGTATCCTACCTTCACTTATGTCACAACACATTTACAACAAGCAAAGCTGGAAAAACTCTGGAAAACCAAGCGCTATGCTTGGTCGAATCTGGGGATCGTTTCGTCAAACCGCCATCGGCAAAAATTTGTGGCTCATTCTCATCTTCCTTGTCGTCCTTGGCTCCCTTTTGGCCTTGGGATTATTCGCCATTGCAAGCCGAGACCTCCCAAGCCCGGGCAGTTTAACTCAACGCAAAATCTCTCAAACAACAAAAATATACGATCGAACCGGTGAACACCTTCTCTACGAAATCGCCGGTAACCAAAACCGCACACTCAAGCAATTCCAAGTAGGATTCTGCAGTCCAAAAGATCCAAAGCTCACCTTTGATCCAAAAGGCATTCCACTTTACGCCATTCAAGCAACGGTCACTGCAGAAGACAGAAGCTTCTGTGAACACAGTGGCTTTGATGTGAAGGGACTTGCACGCGCCGTCTTTTTAAACCTGATTGGTCAACGTGTTGGTGGATCCACTCTCACACAACAACTCGTGAAAAACGCGATTCTCTCGAATGAAAAAACATTCACACGTAAAATCAAAGAATTAATTTTGTCTGTTGAACTTGAACAAAAATATTCCAAAGATGAAATTCTTCAAATTTATTTTAATGAAATTCCGTACGGATCAAGTTATTATGGAATCGAAGCCGCATCACAAAACTATTTTGGAAAATCTGTAAACGATTTATCGGTCGCAGAAGCTGCAACCCTCGCTGCACTTCCAAAAGCACCAACAACTTACTTGAATAATCCAGACATGCTGAAGACACGTCGAGATTATATTTTGGGTGAAATGCAAAAACTTGGATTCATCGACAAGGCAACGTTTGAAAAAGCAAAAGCGGAACAAACTCCTGTGAACATTCGCTTGTCGAACATCACGGCACCGCACTTCGTCATGGATGTGAAGGCAGATCTCGAAGACACGTATGGTCGCCGCACGGTTGAGGAAGGCGGACTCAAAGTGATTACGACACTTGATTATAAATTGCAACAGATTGCAGAAGAAGAAGTAACCAACGGAGTAAATGCGAAAGGTTCGCAATACGGATTCTCAAACTCTTCTCTCGTCGCCGAAGATCCACACACAGGACAAATCCTCGCCATGGTCGGTTCGAAAGACTTCTTCGACAAATCGATCGATGGCCAGGTGAACGTCGCAACGCGTCACCGACAACCAGGCTCGAGTTTCAAGCCAATCGTTTATACAAAGGCGTTCGAAATGGGATACACACCAAACACAGTTCTTTGGGATGTGAATACAGATTTTCCAACAGCAGTCGGAACCTACTCACCACACGATTACGATTTGAAAGAACGCGGACCACTTAAAATTCGTGACGCTCTTCAATCATCCCTCAACATTCCTGCGGTTAAAACGGTATACCTCGTTGGTGTTGATAACGCGCTCGACTTTGCAACTTCACTTGGTTACGACTCGTTTTCAAATCATGCAAACTTCGGCATGTCGATTGTGCTTGGAGGTGGTGAAGTTCGACTGATTGATCACGTAAACGCTTACGCAACATTCGCAAACGAAGGAAAATTAAACGAACAAGTTTCTGTCTTACGCGTAGAAGATGCAACAGGAAATGTTCTCGAAGAATGGAAACAAAAAGATCCAAAACAAGTTGTGGATCCAAATGCGGCACACATGATTTCAAATGTTCTTTCCGATAATGTGGCGCGTACACCAATCTTCGGACCAAAAAGTAATCTTCAACTCGCAGACAGACCTGTTGCCGCTAAATCTGGAACAACAAATGATTTTCATGACGCATGGCTTATGGGTTACACACCATCACTTGCCGCGGGTGTATGGGTTGGAAACAACAACAACACGGCCATGAAAAATAAGGCGGATGGTTCTATTGTTGCGGGTCCAATCTGGAATGCATTCATGAAGCGCGCTCTTGAAGGAACACCTGTCGAACAATTTCCAACACCAGACATTCATCCAACAGGCAAACCTGTTCTTGATGGCTCGCTCGGCGCACAAACACTCATCATTGATCGTGCGAGCGGAAAGATCGCAACAGACTTTACACCAGACACATTTAAAGAAACGAGAGTCTACGGTGGCTATCACGAAATTTTACAATTCGTAACACCAAGCAATCCACAAGGTCCCGCACCAGATCATCCAGAACAAGATCCTCAGTATGCAGCCTGGGAAACAGGAGTTCAAAATTGGCTCAATAAAAAACAAACGGAAACAGGAGTTCAACTTGTCACAACAAATCCACCAACAGAACAAGATGATGTTCACATTCCATCAAACACACCAACCATTCATCTTCAATCCCCTTCAAACAACACGGTTATTGATGGGCACTCAATTCCTGTCTCTGTAAGCACTTCTGCGCCTCGCGGAGTCGCACGCGTTGAATATTATTTGGATGATCTATTTATTGGTTCCATTTCGCACCAATCATCCTTTGACACAACCCTCTCGATTCCTTCAACAATTCCGAAAGGATTGCATTCTTTGAAGGCTGTCGCCTATGACGATATCGACAATAGTGCCTCAGATGTTGTGAGTATTCAAACAACTGCGGAAGCAGAAGATAATACATTTAGTCTGACAGATCCAAAGAACGGTCAGACAATCGATAAAACAACAGGTGTTTATACAATCGTTACATCCTTAAAAAATCCACAAAGTATAGGTTCTGTGACAATCTTTGCGGAACAAGTTGGTTCACAAGCAAAAACCGTTATTGGAGAATTCTCAAATCCAACTTCCCCATTTGTTACGGTGGACTGGAAACTTCCCGATACGGGAGCATGGGTTCTATCCGCAAGTGCAAAACCAAAATCAGGTTCTACCCTTATTACAACAGGAGGAACAGTTGTAGAAGTTCAAGGATCCATGATTTCATCCGCAACGGATTCAGGGAGTGTATTCAAACCCACAAACTCTCTAGACCCATTTGCAAAATAAAATAAAAGACACTCTACTTCCAGAGTGTCTTTTATTTTATTGTTTGATTGGCATCACAATATAACGATGCTCATTTGGTTTGTCTTTTGTTGTCAGCAAACAGGGATTTGAGGCATCAATCATCTGAAAGAGAACTTGTTCTCCGTACATAGATTGTAAACCATCAAGGAGATAACGAAAGTTTACCGTTACCGTATTATTCACTCCTGTAATTTCCGCATCACATGTCGTTGTGTTTTCTCCACGCGTGACATCAACTGCCTGGACACTTACACGTTTGTCTGTTGGAGAAAAAAGGAGGGTTACATCGAACAACCCATTCTTTGAAAACAAACTTGCGGTCTTTACCGCTTTCAAAAAATCCTCACGATCAATTACGGCTTGTGTTTGAAATTGTTTTGGAATGATCTGTTCGTAGTCTGGATATTTTTCTTCAATTGTTCGCGACACAAGTTCAACGGGGCCATACATAAAGACAACCTGGTTCTGTTTCACTTGCATGGTGATGTAGGAAGGTAAGTCCACCTCGTCTCGAAACACAGATAAAACACGACTTACTTCAGAAAGCGTCTTTGCAGGAATAACCACACGGAAATCTTGCGCAGGACCACTTGTAACCGGAATCGTCTTTTCAGATAGTCGGTATGAGTCTGTTGTTGCAAGTGTGAGTCTCATCTCCTGCTGGAAGGGGTAGAAATGCATCAGGACACCCGTAAGCTCTGGACGCGACTCATTCGTTGCAACAGAGAAGAGAACCTGTGAGAGAGCTGATTTCAAATCATCGATCGGAATCTGAAAACTCATATCCCCTTCAACCTTTGGAACAAGAGGAAAATCTGAAGCATTCATTCCGTGTATTTTTGTTTTGTGCCCTCCACATTCCACCAAAACGTGATCCCCATTTGTTTCCAAGTGAATCACTTCATTTGGAAGAAGTGAAACGTAGTCAAAAAATAATTTTGAAGGGATCGTAAATTCTCCTTGTTCATCAATCTTTCCTCGAACAGAACAATTGATGGCAATTTCAAGATTGGTGGCGGTAAATCGTACGACTCCCCCGTCTGCTTTTACAAGAACGTTTTGGAGGATTGGAAGATTTACGTTTTTTGTCACTAAGTGACTCGTGATGCTGAGTCCTTGGTGGAGGTTTTCTTGCGTGCAGGAAATCTTCATAGGTTTTAGTTTTTTGATTTGAAAAAGGGAACTAAAGATAATGATAAGGCTGTGGATGACAGGGATAACTTTTTCTTTTTAGCTCCTCTTAGCAAAATTCTTTTCCGAATGCCTGTGGAAGACTTCTGTGGAAAGGTGTGTACGAGTGTGTGGATAGAAATTTCATCCAAAACAACGTTCTTTCATCCACGGGTTTTGCACAGTGTTATCCAGTGGGTTGTCGATATCTTATACACAAGGATAACTGGTGACTAAGATGTGTATAAGCGCTGTTTGATGAGTTCAAGGTCGTGCTGAAGCTTTTCATCAGCGGTTAAGCATTCAGAAATTTTCTCGTAGGCGTGCATGGCGGTTGTGTGATCTCGGCCACCAAGTTCGTTTCCGATAGATGGATAACTGGATTTCATTTCTTCCCGCATGAGATACATGATGATTTGACGAGGAAATGCGAGTTTTTTCTCACGACTTTTTCCAAGCAAGTCTTCGATACGAATATCAAAGTAGATTGATACGGTATGAATGAGTTGCTTTGGTGTTACGTTCTTCTTGAGTGAAGAAGGTTGAAAGCTGGTGAGAATTGGTTTAACCGTGTCGAGTGTTGGTCGAATGTTTTTGAATTGATGGAAAGCGATCACTTTATTGAGAGCACCTTCAAGTTCTCGCACGTTCGTCTGTACGACGGATGCAATGTGATTCAGGATGTCGTGTTCAATTTGATAAACCTTTTCGCGACATTTTGATTCAAGAATAGCCACGCGCGTTTCAAAATCTGGGGATCCAACATCCGCCATCATTCCTTGTTCGAGACGAGAGGATAGTCGTGCCTCAAGTGATGGAATGGCTTTTGGTGGGCGATCCGATGAGAATACGAGCTGTTTGTTGTTTTGAAAGAGTTGGTTGAATGTGTGGAAGAATTCTTCTTGTGTGCTCTCTTTTCCGCCAAGAAATTGAATGTCATCAATGAGAAGTGTATCCACCATTCGATATCTGTTCTTAAAATCATTCATTTTTCCGGTACGAAGCGCTGAAACGTAATCATTTGTGAAACGTTCACACGTAATATAAAGAATGCGAAGGTTTGGGTTCTTTCGTAAGAGCTCATTTCCAATCGCTTGAAGCAAATGGGTTTTTCCAAGCCCAACTCCTCCGTAGATATAAAGAGGATTGTAAACGCCCCCCGGTTGATTTGAGACCGCTTGAGCGGCGGCGTGAGCAAGTTCGTTTTGTTTTCCAACAATGAAGGTTTCAAAACAATATTTTCCATTTAAAGAAAACTCTCCTGTTCGATTTTCTTGAACGTCCGATGGTTGTTCGGTAAAAAAATCTTTTGGGGATTGTACGGGTTGTTCTGGAGCATGATAAACAGGTTGTGGTTCTGGTTTTCCTGCAACAGGAACCATTTGCGCCGGGATCTGACGTGTTTCAACACGGAATGTAATGTGTTTAATGTTTCCTCCTGTGTGCTCTTGCACAGACTTAATGATTTCTTTCGCATGTTTTTTTTCAAGCCATGTCAATGTAAACATGTTTGGAACACCAACGGTAAGAGAGTGTTCTGAAATCTCTGAAATGAACGTGCTTTTAAACCACGTCGTGAAATTTGCTTTGCTAAGGGACAACTCGAGTTCCCCAAGAACAGCTTGCCAGAGTTCGATCGTGTTCATAACGACAATTTATGAGAAAAAACGATTCAAATACACGAGGTTGAATGTAAGATGTGTGTAAGTGTAACCATTTATCCACAAGTGGGCAAGTGTGCGAATTGTTCGTAAAGCCCTTGATAAGTTGTGGATAGCATGTTAGTATCTGTGTACTTGTCGTGGCTAGCCACCTATTGCAAAATTAGGTATAAAGCTGGTCACAGGAACCTGTTCACCCATCACACGATTAATGTCGATCTATGCCAAAGCGAACCCACCAACCAAAGAAGCTCAAACGCGTAAGAACACACGGTTTTCTTAAGCGTATGAGCACAAAGAACGGCCGAGAAGTTATTGCTCGCCGTCGTGCAAAAGGACGTAAGCGCCTTGCGCCAAAAGCTACAAGTAAATAAACCTCTGTGTTTCCTTCCGTAAACCGATTACGTAACGAAAAAGATATCAAAACACTCTTCGCGAAAGGCAGGAGTGTTTTTGATGTCACACTCGGCATCCGGTTTGCCCCAAATAACCTACCAATGACTCGGTTTACAGTCGTTGTCGGGACGAAAATCTCGAAACGGGCGGTGGTGCGAAATCGTTTAAAGCGCAGAATTCGAGGAATCGTTGAAAAACGTCTTCTCGAGATTAAGCCGGGGTTTGATGTCCTGTTTCTCGTAAAGAAGGAGACGATCGACCAGACACATAAGCAACTTGTTGAGCAGATTGAACGCATGTTTAAGCGCGCAAAACTCGTATGAAGCTCCGATTTTGGATTGTTCCAAGTCTCATTGTTCTCTTTTTGATCCGACTCTATCAAAAAACCCTTTCATTTGATCATGGATTCATGAAACTCTATTACCCAGACGGGTATTGTCGGTTTCATCCAACGTGTTCGGAGTATGGATACCACGCAATCGAGAAGCACGGCCTTATAAAAGGAGGATGGCTCACGGTTGGGCGAATTATTCGTTGCAATCCATTCAATAAAGGAGGAATCGATGAGGTTCCAAACTAAAATACCAACGAAATCGTTGGTATTTTAGTTATCCCCATTCGATGGGGCTATGGGGATAAGGTGTTGATAGTCTATTTATCCCAAAGCATCTCAAACATTTCCTTGAAAATATCCACCATACTTGGAACTTCGATAACAACCGCTAAAGCGGTTTGATCTGGGCTTACGATCAGGATTTTATCATCAAAGATATCCATTGTACTTTTAAATATGTGGTTCTTTGGCAGTACTCGAACTTCTCGAAGCAACTTCTCATCATCAGGACTCGCTTTGACCGAGTCGGCTGAAAGCAGAATTCGTGTTTTTATTTTCGCATCCGCTCGATCGAACCGAAACTTTTGAAAAAACTCAGGATTAATTCCCTCCCAAGCCGTCGCACTTCCGATCGCGTCGTAAGATTTTCCTTTATATTCAGCGAGAATGCCTGTGTAGAAACGCTCAAGCTCTTGTTTTGTCTCGATAAAACGTAGGCCTACACTCGAAACAGTTTGTTTCTCGACAGACTTTAGCTCTGGAATGATTGCATTGAACGATTCGAGCCGCTTTTCGAACTGTCCAGCGACTTTGTCTGGCTTTTCTGCTCGATATAAACGCTTTGACTTGTGAAAATACGTAGAAGCAAAGCCTTTTTCATGCAAAGACTTGAGGATTGGATAGATTGTTGTCCGCTTCAAACCGACTTCCTTTGACAAAGCAATGGCATTTGCACCCCCAAATTTCAATAAAGCGAGGTAAGTTCGCGCCTCGTCTTCGGTTAGTCCGAGGGTTTGAAGAGTGGTTACGTGGGACATAAGGGGTGTTTGAGGTACAGATTACAGATATGGTTGATATACAGATAAAACAAATGGCCGATAATCTGGGCTTATTTCTAGAATCTGTATATCCGTATGCCGCCATCTGTAATCTGTACCTCAAGTATTTTATACTGTCAAAATTTTACAACGGAATTTGATTCTTGTCAAGCTTATACTAAATTTAGCCAAATTATTTATTAAATCCGTTTGGATCCATTGACAAAAAGGCAAAAATCGGGTATACTGATGTTATCAAGAATGAGAGAGCGATCAAAGAGATTGCGACTCGCTTGAGGAGAGAGTTCATTCGAAACAACAAGTCCTGACGCAAAGCGATCAGGCAAGGAGTTACTATGGTTCGCATGATCACGATTCTGAACTTCGAAAACCTTGGGGATGTCACCGAGAAGCTGGCGCAGTGGTTGAATGGCTTGTCTCCAACTTCTTCGAAGCAGGCACTGTTACTGAAGGATGAAAAGAATTCCTGCACGGTTTTCATTGATGGACAGTATTTCAAGTGTCCCGAGCTTATCGGCTTCGAAAGCCGTGGTGGTTACAATGACGGCTGGGTCCAAGTTTGGATGTTCAAAAGCGAAATGGATAGTCGACAGCCCAGCATGTCAGATCTCTACTACGAGTATGGGAATCGTGATTGGGAGGCTGTCGAGCTTGATTACCTCGATGAGCTCGATGTGGAAGGCGACGAAAACGTCCAAATGGAGCGTTGGCAGAATGAGGATCCGCAAGGATTCCATGAGTGGTTCAATCCCAACGAATAAAATCTAACCCATCGCTCGGATTTGATCACACGACACTTCGTGATCTCCGAGTTGATGGGTTCCCTTCTTGGATGATCAACATGGGTTGGTCGAACGAGAGTGGAGTGAATCGAAACAATAATGGCGGTTTGAGGATTGCCAAAAGGAACTACGATGCGAAACGAAAATAAGGTCTGCGGAAACGACTGTCAAATCAGCGAACCGCACAAGGCACTTGAGGCATTTGAACGTGTGTGCGTTTGCGAAAAGCACGGTGCGTTTAAACGCGTCTATGAGCCCAATGGAATTTATCGGGGCTCATACGGTTGGAAAAAAATGTCCGACGAAAATCTTCAGATGTTTCTGGAGAGTAGTCGGCATGTTGAAGCATATTATGGGAAGTGTGTTTCTCGAGGTTGATCTTGTAAGACACCTCAAGTCCTAACCCATCGCTCGGATTTGATCACACGACACTTCGTGATCTCCGAGCTGATGGGTTCCCCTTTTGCATGATCAACGTGTGTTGGTCAGGTGAACGTGGAACAAGTAGAAACAACAGTGGCGATCTAACGATTGCCAAAAGGAGTCAATATGGCCAGCAAGCGTGGATTGCGAATTCGTGCGGCAAAAATTGCGGCGAGAGAAAAAGGGATGGTGATTGTGTTGAGGCCGAAATGGCGGGAGGACACAGAACCGTTCTGCAAGTGTGAACATCGAAACTGCCTTTGTTCCGATGGTGGTTGTGCTGTGTGCGACACCAAAATAAAGGTTGGTGAATTCAGCTACTCGAACTACGATTCCAAAGAGGTTCGAAGGCAGAACGTGGCTGCGATGATTCCTTCTTACAATTGTTAAGGTTCTGAATTCGAAGTTTTCGTTTTGTATCACGAAGAGTTCGACGACGGAGCTGGCATGAAGTATTGCGAGGCGATTCTTGTTTGCAAGACGTGTGGAAGCACGTATCTGCAGAACGAACACACGCCCTATGCAGGATCACGAAAGTCATGTCAGGAAATTTCTTCTGAAGAAGCTGAGGGTTTTCTTCGTGGAAAACACAAAGCCGAACAAGATGAGATACGAGAACAAGAGAAACGAAATCGTTTATTCGAAATGAGAATCAATTCAGTCTTTCAGTGAGTCTGAAACTCGGATGATGTCACTTTATGACATCTTCTAAACAAACGGCGCGCACAGAATCAAATCTGTGCGCGCTATTTTATAACGTCACTCGCGAGTGACGTTATTTATTTCCACCTGTTTTATTCGTGTCGTCTTCCCTCTCACAATCTCGATGCGAGACTTTGCAATGTCGAGATCGTTGGACAACACTTCAATCACCGCATCATTTGCCTTCCCCTTCTCCGCAATTGCCGTTACGGATATCTTCACGGTCTCTTCATCGATCCATTCGATCTTGTTTTGTCGCGATCGAGGTTTTACGTGGACGGTGATAATCATAAATTCGAATATCGAATAACGAAATCCGAAAACTCAAGCCTTTTTTGTTTATAGTTTTCGAATTTCGTTATTCGATATTCGAATTTATTTTTTATCCTCTCCACTTCTTCAACAACTTCACTTCCCCTGCACGCTTCTCATCCATTGGCGTTTCAAGAAGCAAATCAAGATGCTGTAACTTTGGATGTTGCACAAACAACTTGATCGCGTCTTTGCCAATGAGTCCATCGCCGATCGACTCGTGTCGATCTTTGTGTGAGCCCAATTCGACCTTTGAGTCGTTCAAGTGTGATGCAACTAATTTCTTCAACCCCACAATCTTGTCGAATTTTTTTATCATTGTGTCGAGAAGCTCCGGTGTACGAAAATCGTATCCGCTTCCGAATGCATGTTGTGTGTCAAAACAAATACCAATTTCTTTTCCACGTTCTGCGCCGTCGAGAAAAGCCGCAAGTTCTTCGAATGAGTCGCCCATTACCGCTCCTGCACCCGCCGAGATTTCGATAAGCAATTGGCACGAACCTTTGTATCCATGCATGATTTTATTAAGCCCTTCGATCACAAGTTTCACTCCCGCCTCTTCTCCAACTTCTTTCGCCGACCCCGGATGAAACATCATCCCCTTTACACCGAGCAAACTTCCACGCTCGAGTTCTTCACGCAAAATGCGAATCGAGTTTCCGCGAGTAGACGCTTTCTCGGACGCAAGGTTTGTGATGTATGGGCCGTGAATGTAACAGCTTTTGATTTTGTGTTCGATCATCGCATCTCGAAACATCTTTTGATCTTCCTCTGTAATATTTCGAACGTTCCCGCCTTGTGGCGGACGCGAAAAGAACTGGAAGGTTTCGCACCCAATTTCTCCCGCATTTTTGGGTCCATTGAATAATCCACCTGCTGCTGAAACGTGGGCACCGACATGCATATTGAAAATGATATGTAGGGACAGGTCGCGACCTGTCCGACTATTAACAATAGAAGTATACGCAGAAATCCAGAAAAGAAAAAACCGCATCGCAAATGCGAGACGGTTGAGGTGCGGTCATGGTTTATGAATCACAGAGATTCGGAATGTTGTTTCTTGAGAGTGTGATGACGAGTGATTCTTCTGGTTGCACTTCATTTGATGAGAGAAGGCGAAACAAACCTTGTTCCGACGCTGCTTCACAGATGAGAGCGTTGTGTGTTGTAACAATGAACTGAACGCGCGGAAAATGTTTACACAACTGCGGTCCGAGTTTGGACACGATCGACGGGTGAAGCGCGAGCTCCGGTTCGTCGATGAGGACAACTCCAGGAACATCTACGATCGGATATCCGTTTGGAGATGTGATGGATGCTTTCGCGTCTCGCAGTAGCCACGACGTGAGTGAAGCCAAAAGGGCAACCGTGCGTTGCGTCGCTTTTGATTCCATATAAAGAAAGCTTATTGCTTCAGAACCACGCTTCTTTATTTGCACACGATCAGATGTGACACACACGATTTGAAGATCACCCGGAATCAGGTTGAGTTGATTCAAGAGGTCAACAACATCCGCATGTGTCTTTGTACATTCATCACGAAAGGATTGCGGGTTGTGATCAACATCGAAGCTTCGGGATCGAACGCGCGAGAGCCAAGCGATTCCATCTGATATGTCGGGATCTGAAAACAGAGAACCCATCGTTTTATCCAAGAGATCGTTTGTCTCGTTGAAAAATTGAACGTGTGGTGCTGTATCCCGATCGGATCCAAATGCGATGAGGCGAATGCGTTCATCTGGATTTGCGTAATCTCCGTACTGAAGAGGCCCCCAAAGGTTCAGTTGAGCGGTGAGCTCTCCTTGATTATCGAGATGTATGTTCCAATTCAATTCATGTCCGTTAGGGTTGTTGGTCTTCACGTAAATTCCGGATGTATTTGCTCCTGTTGAAACAAATGAGCCTCTATTGCAACTTGCGATGGGGGTTCTTTTTTGCCGCAAGGCAAAGACGATCGCTTTCAATAACGATGTTTTTCCTGAACCGTTTTCTCCCATGATGACATTCCATCCTGGTTGTGGTTTGAGAAACAGGTTGAATGAGCAATCGCGAAAACATGCAAATTTTTCAAGAACGATTTGTTGAATGTAGCCACGGCTCATGACGGCTCCTTTTCTGTTTTGTTCAACGAACCTGCGAACAAAAACAGGTGCTAATTTAGCACCTGTTTCTTGTTTTTGTCAATCGATTACATTTTCACCATCACGCTCTTCACAAGTTCAATCACCTTGCGGTTCAAGACAACCTGTTCAACGTACTGGCGGTATTCTGGGGAATAGATTTGTTTTTTGGATTCTGGGTCTTCATGACGTGCGGCAACCTCATCTAATTCTGTGTCGAGCTCTTCATCTGTTACAGAAAGTGTTTCACGTCTTGCAATTTCACGCATTGCGATTGCGACCTTAATGCGCATGAGTGCTTGCGGAGTGAAATCGAGTTTGATTTGCACGAGAGTTTTCTTCAGACTCTGTACGTATTTTTCGAAGTCCATTCCTTGTTCTTCTACACGTGATTTCAATTCACGAATCATCTTTTCGATTTCTTCGTTCAAGAGAAGATCAGGAATATTTTCGAATTGTGTTTTGTTTGCAATGAGTTCAAGCGCTTCTTTTTCTTGACGCATTTGTTCTTCGCGAATTTTTTCATCCATCAAATTTTTGTGGATAAGGTCGCGCATCATGGCAAAGTCTTTGAGACCAAGAGATTGTGCGAATGCGTCATCCATTTGTGGAGGTTCAAGATGAAAAAGTTCTTTGAGAACAATTTCGAAATCAATATCTTGGCCTGCCAAAAATTCCTGTGCATGATCTGCGGGAAACGGAAGTGTGAAGTTTTTTGATTCACCTTCTTTTAATCCAACCAATTGTTCTTTGAACCCAGGAATGTAATATTCTTCCGCGAGGTAAACTGCATGATTTGGAGATTGTCCGCCTTCAATTCCGACACCTGCTTTTTTCATGTCCATGGACACAACAGCCTTATCTGTTTCCTTCACGACTGAACCGGCTTCCGCACGAACTTCTTTTGTTTGCATGCGTGTGAGATCTTTGAGGGCGAGCTCAACATCATGATCTGCAACTTCAGGAACTTTTCCTTGGACAGATAATTTTTTGAAATCCGCGAGCTCTTTTACAGACGGCATGCGTGTGACTTCTGCGGTAAAGATGAGTTCATTTCCGGCTGCCATTTTTTCTACTTCGATTTTTGGAGAACCAACCGTATCGATTTCATTTTTCAAAATGGCTTCCACAAAATATGCGCGCACGATTTTCTCAAGCGCTTCTTCCATAATTTTTGCTTCCCCAACACGTTGCTTCACGATTTCATATCCTGCCTTTCCTGGACGAAATCCTGGAATGGTTGAGTGTTCAGAAATGTGTTCTGCGGCTGCCTCAAGAAATGGTTGTTGTTCTTCAACGGACACCGTAAACGTGAGTTTTACGTGACCTTTTTCTTGTTCGTCGATTTGAATGTTTGGCATAAATTTGGATTGAATTTCTGCGAAAGTGTAGCGAAAACATTCGTGGTTGTCAATTATGAGCCGGTCCCTTTTGAAAAGAAAAAGCACCCGAATGGTTCGGGTGCGAGGGAGAGCTAGCTGCGCTTGGCAGGCTTGCTCATGAGTTTTGCTGTGACTTCACCGGCCTTTTGATGCAGTTCGTTTTGCGTCGATTCCTTCGGGAGAAGGATGTGTGCAATGCGAAGGGCGATTTCACGAAAGCAGAGGGCGTAGCGCGTTGCGACGGACGCCTGTTCGTACATGGGATGAGCGAAGTTGAGGGTGATCTTCGCGTAAGCACTCAGCTCCTGGAGAATACTTGTGCAGGGATTCCCTGGAAGTTTCGAGGAGTCGAGTTCGAACACGCGACCTTCGTACACAAACGTGTCATCGATCGTGTTTGAGGTTCGCGTATTTGGCTCGTAATCCTTTTCCACATGAATCGCGCAGTTCGCTGCAATGCCTTCATGTTCCGTATCTGTGACGGTGACATCAAAGGTTCCTTCCATGGATCCCGTGATGATGCGTGCAGATGTTTTGTCTGGTGCAATCTCGAGTTTGCCATCCCACTTTGCAGGGGGAGTCCACACGAGTTTTGCATTCTCCGGAACATGTTCCAGGCGAATGTGACGTTCTTGCTTGCAGTCGAGGTGCAGTGAGGTTTGGGTAAACCGCATCGGCAATCGATCCACAATCTTGATGCTCACTTCCGCTTCTGGTGCATTGCGTACATCGCCCATGAGACGGACGACGAGTTTGAAGATGCCAAGTTTCTTTGCCGTGTAGACAACACGCGTTCCTGTGTTTGGCTCAAGCGAGCCTCCACAAGCACTCGTGTCCCACACGTAGCGTCCTTCCTTCGGATTCTTGATGGTGATCACGCAGGTTTCACCCGGCGTGAGTTCGATCCGTCCATGATCCAGTTCGATCTTCGCAACCGAATGACGAGACGGTTTTTCGCCTGTGCGATCATGGAGATCTTGGCACAGTTTTGCGATAAGCGTTTCGTCGTCCGTTGTCTTGATCTCATCGGATTTCATGCCAAGTTCGGCTTCGACCTTGGGGACGATTTCGATACGAAGGCACTCGAGCAGTTTCCTGCAGAGGACTTCGTCTTCAAGAAGTGAGCCTTTAAATCCGTCACGATCGTTCGTGACGTACTCCCTCTCGTTCAGAGAACTGATTTCAATCCGACCCATCACCCACGGATGCCGAAGCACGTGTGTGATTTCGTTTGCAAGCAGACTGTAGCGCGCGTCTTTCAGAAACGGCGCAATGAATTGCTCCCATGCACACACAGGATTTGGCGAACTCACTTTGACAGGCAACAAATGCTTGTTGTCCGCAACGATGTCCAAGTTCCAGTGAATGTCTCCAAGCGGCTGCGGTCCGTGGAAGCTACCCTCAATGGGCTTTCCGATCGTCACGCGGGGCTTGAGGGGTTGTTCGACCCACTTTCCATTTTTCAAGTATCGCACGCGGACAATGCGTGCCATGTAGGGAGAGAGTCTGTCTGCCAGATTCTCAACCAGATACTCCGGTGTACGACACTTCTGTTCGTTCGGAGTTCCAACGTTGAGGTCAAACCAGGTGATGTAGCTTCCGGTCGTACGCAATTCTTTCGGAATTCCGACAGATACGGGGCTCCAAACCAGGGGCTTCCAACTATTCGGAACGTTTCGATCCGGGAACCAGGCATCAATCATCGACGCTTCGGTAAGCGTAATGGAGTGCACACCCTCTTCCGGTGTCTTTGTGAAGGCTACACATTTCTGTCCGTGATGGATAAAGCCAAGGCGGCCGTTTCCATTTTGCCCATGCTTGTTTTTGTCTCCAAGCGATGTGCTCACACACAGTCCTGTATAGGCATCACGATGATGAACATCCATTCCACTTCCGTTATCGTAGAACGACACGCAGCGCTTGCCGTCTTGTTCGAAAAACGTGATGAGAATCTCTGATGCGTTTGCATCGACCGCGTTGCAAACGATTTGCTCAGCGGCCTTTGAAAACTCGATGAATCCGTCGAGAAGTTTCCGGAGAACCTTCCCTGCGACATGATTTCCGCGAACCTTCATTGCTGTTTGACTCATGTTCTCTGTACTCCCTTGAGGTGTGAGTTGATTTTTGCGGACTCCCGCATTCCCTCTGTGACCTGGCAAGCACCGTCGCTTGGCCAGAGATCTTTCATACCCTGATGAGAAATGAGAAGTTCAAACAACTCATTTCCGATTTTCGGACCAACAATCTGTTTGAGGTATCGATGATCCAATTCACACACAAGCGTTAACGCTCCACGCAAGACCATAACAGCCTTTGTGAGTTGGTCGAGTTCTTGTGTCGTGAGCTTTTCACCAGGTCGAGGGTTGAATGTTTCTCGTGAGAGATGTTTCAACACAAGACCCGAAAGATCATGCACATTCGGATTCGATGGTTGGCCTTTGAGGCGCAACAATCGATCAAGTGTGAATTGCGCAATTTCAATTTGGGCATCAAGTAAAGCTTCCATCGAAGGAGGCCCCTCGGGTTTTTCCGTGGGTTCCTCGACGTGTTCTGTGACAGGCACCACAGGTTGATTGATGCGTGTTTCTCGCACGACCTCCAGGATTGGTGGGGGTTTCTTAGCATGACTCCGTTTCGGTGGAGTTGCCTTTGCCAATTTTGGCGCAGGGTCTTCCGTCTTCACGATTTGAGGCACGGCTGGCTTGATTTGGACTTTGAGCGGATGGCTCACAGACCAGATTCCAGATTCTTCTGTGTCTCGATAGTGACGGAGGTTTTCATCAAATGCTTTTTTGAGCGCGGGCACGCGCTCGCAAACGATGACGCGCAAGATTTTTTCCATCGTTGCGACCGTAAAACGCTTGTCTTTTCCTTTCGGATTCCACCTCTTCAGGAGGGTGTAAACAATCTGTTTGTGCAGTCCGGTTTTTTCCGAGATGCGTGTGTCTGTGTTTCCAGGAAATGTTTTTAGAAACCATGCGGGCACATGTGTGAACGATGGAATGTCTGGAAACAGTTCTTCTGGCTCGCAGCCGAAAATGGCACGGATCATCATGTCGAAGATCAAATCTTCCAGGCAGGTGACGGGTTTGAGCCCACCACACAACCCTTTCAGAATCGCGGGCAAAAATTCTTGGCTTGGGAGCCGAGCCGAAGCGCCTTCAATCGTCCAACGACAGAAGACACTTGGGGAAATCTTGAAGGCGAGTGCCGTATACAGGTCATTGTCATAAGCTTCGCGCAAAATGTTTAGCTCAAGGACAATGTCTGACCGGTGAACGAGTTGATCATAGGAGATGAATGCGCTCAGTTCTGGGTGATTCAGAAGCAGCTTTTGCTTTGCATCACACACCATCCAACCATCAATATCGATTCCCGTAAGGGCTTCGATCCGTTGTTTCTGCGAAGTCAAAAGATCATTTGTCGGCTTGTTTTCAAGCCAATCCGTCAAGTTTTTGAAGCCAACTCCGTTTTTGCGAAGAACTTCTTGTGCTTGCGGAATGGTTTTTAGGCCATTCAGTTCCATCCATTGTCGCCAGAGTCCCTCGAGGGAGGTGTCCGGGCCAAAGACAAGCGATTTCAATGACTTCGTTTTCACGTTTCCTCCTTGTAAAGGGCATCCACCAAACCGTAGGCGGAGAAACGATCCTAGCAAAGCAAAGGTCGAATGTCAAGGGAATCTTGACAAAAAGAAGCGTTTTCATTAGATTGATCTCTTCCTATATTCAGGAAGACAGGGAGATTCGATGCAACAGAGAGCGACAACATCAGAGACAACCGTTCTTGCAGCCGCAATTCCGGCAAAAGATGCGAAAGTGATTCATTTGGGTGCCAAGCAGTTTCAGGTTTGGAAGGCGTTTCACGATGAGTGGATGAAGACGTCACAACCGATTTCTGCAGAGAGTGCCGAACGTTTGGTGCACAGTGTAATTCCCATGGTGAGCAATTGGTCGAGCGTGCTTTACGAACTCGAACAGAAAGGTGCGATGACCTCAAGTGAGGAATCAAGCCGCAAGTTTCGCACTCCTGTGACGAATGGGATTGTGATCACGAGCGGGTTCAAGAGTAATGAGCGTCAATGCTGGCCAGAGATTGCATCCACGGGAACATCACCAAAACCGAAGAAACTCAAGTTGGTGCAGCCGGCACGAACGCCAGCGCCTGCTGTTGTGGTGCCGAACATTGTTTCGAAAGTTGCTCTGCAACAGCAACTTCAATCGAAGCAGGATGCATTGCAGACTGGTCTGAGGCGCTGCAAGCAAGATCGTATCGATAGTAAAACGCTTGAGCAGCAAACTATTGCCGGTGAAATCGAGTCGATCGAGGAACAGATCACGGCTTTGCAGACACGACTTAGTGAAAAACTTGAACAGCACGAAACAGTTCGTGACACACTTGCAGAAATGTGTTCGCAGGAATGCACTTCAGAAGAAGCAGGTTTGCAGGATGTGGTCACGGAGATCGCAGACCTCGAATCTGCACTCAGGGTGTATGACCGAATCGTTCAGCCGACTTAGAAGCCCTTACCGCCGGATTTATTCCGACGGTTTTTTCTTTGTTTGTAATCTGTATTTACAAGATTTACAAAAAGAAAAAACATCGCGGATGCGATGTTTAAGAGTCAGTGCCCGTCTGCTTGGGTTTGCGATTGCTGTTCAAGAGTTCCCAGTATTCACGTTTGCCACGCAGGATTTGTTCCATGACATTTTTCTTGTCATGGCAAAGAGCAAGATAAACTTCTGCCAGCTGACGCACTTCCTTGTGCGGAATCCAGCGCCAATGGTTTTTGTCGCGTTCGCGATCGAATGCCTTATAAAATTCTTCGTCCTTGCTATGATCTCCGTAAACAGATCCAGGAGCAAGGTTCGAGAATTCAATGAATGCGGTAAGCGATCGCATGGTTTTTGCTTTTCGCTTTGAGTCCACTGGATTGCAGACGTGTGCCGTGATGTAGAGCAGACGAAGTTCTGCTTCAAATGTTGTTGGTGCATCTGTGAACACATGCACGACAGGTTTTTCTGTCTCTGCGACGCGGATTTTTTTGTGTGGCTCAGGAACTTTCTCAAACAAACGCAAGAGTGCGTCTGGAAGTTTCGGATAGTCCGCCTGAAAGCGGAGCATGTTCTCGCGCTGTGTAAAGGATTCATCGTCTGCATTCAAAAGAGCCAGACGGTGTGCCGTCTCTTCCATTTGCAAATGGATTTCAGCAGAAAGGCTGAGTTCGAATAGTTCACACGCTCCGCGAATACGTTCGCAACGCGTTCGAAGTTGCTCGAGTTGCTGTTCTGTTTCAAGATACACGTTTTTGATTTCGTGAATCCGATCAATGCTGGTCCGCATGATTGTGTCGTGAGATCCAATCTGAAGGCGTTCCGCTTGCAGTTGTGAAAGAAGAGCTTCAAGCTTGCGTGCATCGTCTGTGTTTGGATGTTGCGTCATCGCACTCATCCAAACATCGAGGCGTGCGCGTCGCGTTGGTGCTTCTTCGATGAGCGCATCGCACAACTGTTTGCGTGCATGGCGATGCTCTTGGTAGAGATCGCGTTCGCTTACAAACCGTTGATACTCCGCGCGTAAATTTCTTGGCAGTGCCACGGCGTCTTCGTAGACTTCGTGAATCAACTGTTGAATCCGCGTGAGGAGTGACGTGTCGCGTGATGGCGCGCCAGGTTTCGCAATTTGCTCAATTGCGTGAAGGGCATCGTTTGTCTCTCCTTCGGCAAGATGACGAAGCAGTTGAAGGACGTATTCTCCAGCGGGCTGTCCCGCAAGATTCATGTCTTCGGCAAGCTCTGCGAGATCGCGCAGGTCTGATGTGATGCCTGGCACGTCATCGCGTTCTTCTGCGACAAGGAGTGATTCCTTGAGCGTTTGAATTTCTGTACGAGCCTGCCCCAAATCGATTGTTGCCTGTGCGAGTTCTGTTGCGACACGCTGTTGTTCGGTGATCAAACGAGCACTCTCAGATTCTGTTTGAGCAAGTTGTGCCTGCATGGTTTGTTCTGTTTTACGAGAGGCAACCAAGCTTACACGTACTTTTTCGAGTTCCTCGGTTGCGACACGAGCCGCTTCCTCACTCGTCGCCTTTCCCTTCTGGAGAGAGGTAGTGCGAAGCGTGAGTGTTTCGATCTGTGTTTCAAGAGAAAGGAGTCGTTCTCGCTCTTGTTCTACGGCTTTGAGTTTTTCTCGTTCAAAGAACGAACGAGATGTTGGAACGAACGCGCCGGGCGCATGCGGAGTATCAAGTTCGATTGCGCGTAGTGGAAGCGACGCGTCGTTCAAGAGTGCCACAAGCGGCAGGCGAGGCTTTATTGCTGGTGCCATGTTTCCCCTTTTGTTGAAAGCCAGAGAGCGAGCGTAGCAAAAGAAATGCGTTCCGTCAAGATATCGTAATAAAAAAACCGCCACTCTTAGGGAGTTGCGGTGAGATAGTTGGATGTGTGATCCAAAGCATATTTTGGCAACGTGCGCTTTTGCCGGTCTTTCTTTGCTCGTTCAATCAGGTCAATGATTTCTGCGAGCGACAAGCAACGAACAAGATCTGGTTCCGACGCAAGCTGTGCCGCACTCCATTGTTTGAGGACGCCGGATTGCAGGAGCTCAATCCAATCATCCATACGTTCTGCCCCGTGTGCCTTTGCTAGTGCGAAGATGGTATTGATTTCGATATTGCATTCCTGCGCATACGCAACAAGGCGCAGACAGCGACATGGTGAAATGGTTGCCTGCATCTCGGTCAAGAGTTTCACGGTGTTCGTGAAGACAAAAGAGGTGAGACGCATTGTTGTCGTGGTCGAATTTGGTTCACACGCAAGATGTGTTCCAATGAGTTCCATGAGCCGCTCGTATCGCTCCAAAAATTGATCATGCAGACGACCCTTGAGCCCGTCTTTTTTTCCTGGATTGTCGAACGTCAGCAACTGTTCTTCGCAGAAGCGAATACATGTAGCGGCATCTTCGGGTGTTGCGAAAACAACATCATGTTTTTCTGCAAGCAAGAGTTGTTCCACCCACACCATTCCACGAATGTGTGTTCTTGAAACAAAAATCTTTGCGTAGAAACCGGATGCAGGTACTTCTGGATAGAGTTCATCGAAACGCTCGAGAATGAGTCGCAAGCGACCCCATTCATCTTTTCCAAGACTTTTGATAAATGTCTCTTCTGGTTGTGTGAACTGAATCCATGTTCGAAGAGCTTGGTTCCGTTCTTTCTTTTTCATTCCGTCCTGAATTTTTGCCATGCAATCCCCCTTGAAGCTGAGGGGGCATCATGGGCGAGAATTGACGTTTTGTCAAGAGTTTGATAGATTCTTCCCTCGCTTGCATAAGGAGAATCATGGACGTTACGTATAATTATCCTGCGAAAAATACGGTGCGAAGTGCGTGGATGGAATTTCTTCCTGACACCTTCGTGCAATCAGACTCAGGGCTTTATTTGCCTGGACACGAAAACTTGGAACTCGCGGCGTATCTTGAGAAAGGACTCGTTCCTAAACAGATGGTCGGAGTGGAACAAGATCCGCTTTTGATTGATCATGTTCGAGAGAATGCCCAAGGGACGTTGATCGTTCATGGGAATGTCACAAGTGCTGTCCAGTATATTGAGCAAACGCAGACCACAAATTTGCGATTCGCAAATCTGGATCTTTCCAACTCGTACAGAGATTCGATCGAACAAATCTTATCACTGTTTCGTGTGTTCCCTTCTTCACAAGGTGGATATCTTGCGGTCACAAGCTATAGTGCTCGTGACAATGAGACCCTTACAGAAGGTGTGATCAATACGAGTAAGTTTTTTTCCGTTGTGAAATCTCAGGAACAATTCTTTGGACCATATGGTCAGATGCTGAATCGGTATCGTGCCATGCACGGAACATGGAATCGTTCGGAAAAAAATAAGCATACGCATCTGACGCGCACGCTTGGATTTCTTTGGTGGATTGGTCTTGTGCTTGGGTCTGTTCGTAAGGCGCGTACCGGAAGGTATGTGATAGACGAATTGTATCTTTCACAAATCAAAAGCGAGATTGATGCCATCAGTGAAGAGGCGAGACTTCTTGTAGAAGGAGATCGCAACTTTCATCTTGTGCGAAACAAATCGCTCGGAAAACTTTTTGCGAAACGTAGAAGCGAACTTGTGCCTACGCGACTTCAACAATTCATTCATCTGTCTCGGCGATCTCAGCCAATGCAGACATGGATGCTCCACATTGCGCCAATGACCGGCGCACAAAAACCCACGCACCAAGAGGTGATTGGGGATCTCTGGCAGCTCATGACTCACGGAACGCTCGTCATGGTCGACGAGTCTGGAACGCGAGTCACAACAACGTAAGGAGAATGCATGCGTATTGCAAGATGGCTCATTGAGGGGGGAAAAGCTCTCGTCGAACTTGGAGATCACTTATTCATGCAACAAGCGCGACTCGATTCGCTTGGTGCGCGTAAGGAACCCCCGAAAGAAAAAGGGGAATATACGGAAGCCGTCGTTGATGCGCTGATCGCATCACGCGCAGAAAGTTCTGATGAGGATTGGTTGCGCACGGGTGGCCGGCGTGATCAAGAATGTGTACGTTACGGCATTACGCGAGAGCAAGTTGCGGGAATTCTCGCAGCTGGAACGAAACGTGAAAAGAAAAGCGGTAGTGGGAATGTTCCTGCGCCCGTCGCGCCCCCGTTCGATGATCGCGCAGCAAGCACACTCTCTTCTCCGGTTGCAAAGACGGGGGAAAAGAATGAACGCAACATGTTTGATGCAAAAGAATGGGGGGAGGTGACGCTCGAGCCGAATGGTGCGCGTGATCAGATTCCTTTGAAGCCGTTTCGTGACGCGACAGAGGATGACAAAAAGATTGTGGTGCTTGTGTACGTTCAGTGCAAGGCACACGAGAAGGATTGGAGCGAGATGCGTCAGCAGCTCTGTTGTACGCGTCGACTGACGCGTCAGCAGGTTGCCGCAATCGTGGCAGAACACACCAGACAGGAAAACAAAAAGTTTGCGTCGCAAGCCGCACACGCCTAAGACCCTTATCGCCTTCGAAAACTTCGAGGCGATTTTTTTATTCGCAACAAAAAAATCGACCCACAGAGTGTGAATCGATCTTCTTTTTTATCTAGACGAGGAATCCAACGATGAGCAATGCCACAATGTTCAAAATTTTGATCATTGGGTTGATGGCTGGTCCCGCTGTGTCTTTGTATGGATCTCCTACGGTGTCTCCGGTGACCGCCGCCTTGTGAGCGTTGGATCCTTTTCCGCCGTAGTTTCCAAGTTCAATATATTTCTTTGCGTTGTCCCAAGCTCCTCCACCGGTTGTCATAGAGATTGCCATGAACAAACCTGTGACGATCGAACCAATCAAGAGTCCGCCAAGAGCTTTTGGTCCAAAGGCGAATCCGACAACGATTGGAGCAAACACGGCGAGCAAGGAAGGAGCGATCATGAAATTGATCGCAGCTTTTGTCACAATGTCTACAGCTTTTGCGTAGTCAGGTTTTCCGGTTCCATCCATGATTCCTGGAATCTCACGGAACTGACGACGTACTTCATCAACAACAGATCCTGCAGCTTTTCCAACAGCTTCCATGGCGAGGGCTGCGAATAAGTAGGTGACGATCCCTCCAAGGAATAATCCAGCAAGAACATATGGGTCGCTCACTTCGAATACAACCAATGATCCTTTTGCCGCAAGCGCATGCACGTAGTCTCCAAAGAGAACAACAGTTGCGAGTCCGGCAGAACCAATGGCATATGCCTTTGTCACAGCTTTTGTTGTGTTTCCAACCGCATCGAGTGGGTCTGTGATGTTACGAACGTCTTCTCCAAGATCTGCCATTTCTGCGATTCCACCTGCATTGTCTGTAATTGGACCAAAGGCGTCAATCGCAACAACGATTCCTGTTAGAGACAACATGGCCATTGCGGCGATTGCAACTCCGTAAAGTCCAGAGAGAGAGTTTGCGATCAAAATTCCAAAGACGATTGTAAGAACAGGAAGAGCGGTTGATTTCATGGAAAGACCAAGTCCTGCAATGATGTTTGTTCCGTGTCCAGATTCAGAAGCGGCTGCAAGGTCTTTTACAGGTTGATGATTTGTTCCTGTGTAATATTCTGTAATCAGAATCAAGGCTGCGGTAATAACGAGTCCAAGAAGTGCAGAGTAATACACGTTCATGGTGTTCAAACCCGCAATGTTTGCGAGCATATACTTTGTGACAGGGTAAAAACCAATGGCAGCAAGAGCGCCCGCAACAAACAATCCTTTATAAAGTGCGTTCATGATGTTTCCATCTTTCCCGATCTTGATAAAGAAAGTTCCAACAATTGAACACACGATGGCAATCGCTCCAAGAGCGATTGGGTAAATGACAACTTGTGCGTTGTTTGCAAACAAGAGGGATCCAAGCAACATGGCTGCAACAGATGTTACAGCATATGTTTCGAATAAGTCCGCAGCCATTCCTGCACAGTCTCCAACGTTGTCTCCAACGTTGTCTGCGATAACCGCTGGGTTGCGTGGGTCGTCTTCAGGGATTCCTGCTTCTGTTTTTCCAACCAAGTCCGCACCAACGTCTGCAGCTTTGGTAAAAATTCCTCCACCCAAACGAGCAAAGACAGAAATAAGAGATCCTCCAAATCCGAGTCCAACGAGTGCGTGGACATCATGTGTCATCATGTAAAAAAGGGTGACTCCAAGAAGCGCGAGTCCAACAACGAAAAATCCTGTCACAACGCCTCCGCGTACGGCGACGTCCATGGCAGCAGAAAGTCCGCTTTTTGCTGCTTCAGTTGTGCGTACGTTTGCACGTACAGAAACAGACATTCCAATATAACCCGCAACTCCCGAAAGGACTGCTCCTACCAAGAATCCAATTGCGAGGGTCCATCCTAATGCGAATCCAAGGATAAGGAAGACAACCGCTCCGATCATGGCGATCATTTTATATTGACGCGCCATGTATGCATTCGCTCCTTCTTGGATCGCAAGCGCGATTCCTTTCATTTTTCCTTCTCCGGCCGGGAGCTTCAAAATCCATTGAGTAAGATAGGCTCCATAAATGAGGGCAAGCAAGCTCGCCCCGATCGCGTACATCGAAATATTCATAATGTATGGGTCGAAATGAAAATGACTAAAAACATGCGGCTATCGTAATGAGATATGCGCATTTTGTCAACGATTTTTACGCACAGGAAAAGACGTTTTATGTATAAATTTAGCCAAAAAATACAAAAAAACGTTTGACAAAAGAGGGAAAAAAGACTACAGTTGATCATACGAAATGCGTTAAATTTTTTTGTATCAAATTACACATCAAACATTTCTTTGTCCGAACAGCTCTTTTTGTCATGCAGGGGCTGATTGTCATAAAACGCGTTGCTAAACCGGTTTTTTTGGCTATCTATCAACCGTTTAAGACGGTTGGTTTTATTTTGGTGAAGATGATTGGAGTTCCGGCGTACAGAGGAATCTTTTTCGTGCGTCGTTTCGTGAACACAATTCTTTTGCCTGCCAAACACCGTTTTTTTTATTTGCTCTCGAATCGCTACACGGTTCACGCGCTCATGATTATCCTTGTCGGGATCATTGGCATAACAAATTTTCAGACGCGTGATGTTCGTGCAGAAACATTTGGGCAAAAAAGTATTCTGTATTCTCTTGTCTCTGTTGATGATTCAGAAACTGTCGAGGTGGTTGAAGCAGGAAAATCCGTTTTGATTCCTGGGGGTCCTTCCAGTTATTTCTCTGATACCACATTAGATACACGTACGCAGTTTCATCAAAATGAGTTAGAACAATCCATTGTGCCAACGCAGCCGCAAATTGCTGCATCACGTTCTTCTGTAGAAACATATGTCGTAAAAGACGGTGACACCCTCGGGCGTATTTCCGTTCGTTTCCACTTAAGTATTAGCACAATTCTTTCAGCAAATGGTTTGACACTGCGCAGTACTCTCCGCCCAGGAGACACGTTGAAAATTCTTCCAAGTGATGGAATCATGTATACCGTGAAACGTGGTGACACACTTTCGAAAATCGCGAATGCATTTAACATTGACGCGACGGAAATTGCGTCGGCAAACCAATTCTTTGGAAATGCTTCTTTGAAAATCGGAACAGAAATAATCCTTCCAGGCGCAACGCAAACGGCCGCACCGGCAGCAATTGCGCGTAAGCCTGTGAGTATTAAAGATATTATTACCAATACCCCCATTCCAAAACCATCTGGATCAACAAGTGTTGGCTGGGTGTGGCCAACAAACTGGCACGTTATCACCCAATACTTCAGCTGGAAGCACACAGGAGTTGATATTGATGGAGATTTCACAACATTTAGTATGGCCGCTCATGACGGTGTTGTAAG
Organism: Candidatus Uhrbacteria bacterium; assembly: GCA_026395055.1. GTDB lineage: Bacteria > Patescibacteriota > Patescibacteriia > UBA9934 > GWF2-40-263 > XYB2-FULL-45-11. The sequence goes on from JAPLZK010000001.1 coordinate 95,994, forward strand.
TTACACAGGTTGGCGTAATGGATACGGACTCACCGTTGAAGTTGATCACGGAAATGGATTAAAAACACGTTACGGACACAACTCAAAGATTTTTGTAAGCACGGGAGATGTTGTTGTGGCGGGACAACATTTGGCACAAACAGGAACAACAGGAAATTCAACCGGAACGCATTTGCACTTTGAAGTGATCTTGAACGGAAAGTTCCAAAATCCATTGTCTTATATTCGATAGATTATTCTCGTTGCATTTTTTGACCACGAAACTGCAAAGCTTCGGCTAAATGATGTTCTTCAATCGTTTGTGAGTTCGCGAGATCTGCAATCGTGCGCGCGACCTTTCGAACGCGCGATGCTGCGCGTGGCGAAAGTGACTGAGATTCAATGGCGAGGGCTAATAATGTTTTAGCATCTGGTGTAAGAAAACAAACGTGTTCAAGAAGCGCGGGTGAAATTTCGGCGTTGAGATGACAAGCGGAATCGAAAAATCGATCCGCTTGTTTTTTTCTTGCGGCAATCACACGCGTGAGAATAGAAGAGGATGTTTCAGAACGAACTTCAGACAAAAGAAGTTCTTGGGAAAGATTTGAGACTTCAATGCGTAAATCAAAACGATCAAGGAGTGGTCCTGACACGCGCTTTTGATAATTTTGTAATTGCATAGTTGTACAAACACATCGACGTTTTGGATCTGATGCGTATCCGCACGGACATGGATTCATGGCAGCGATCAACAGAAACCGAGCGGGAAATTTTACGGTCGCTTGCGCGCGAGAAATAGTGACAACACCATCTTCAAGCGGTCCGCGTAAGTGCTCAAGAACGTGTCGTGGAAATTCAGGAAGCTCATCGAGAAATAAAACACCTCGATGTGCAAGAGAAATTTCTCCTGGAGTTGGCCAGGTTCCACCACCAACCAAAGAGACCGCAGAAGCGGAATGATGAGGAGATCGAAATGGACGCTCTTCAATAAGTCCTGAGGAAGAAGTAAGCTCTCCCGCAATTGAGGCAATGCTTGTGACTTCCATAGATTCTTCTTCTGTAAGGGGCGGAAGAATAGATGGGAATGATTTTGCAAGGAGAGTCTTCCCTGTTCCGGGTGGACCCGATAAAAGAATGTTGTGTCCACCCGCAGCGGCGATTTCAAGTCCGCGCTTCGCAAGATCTTGTCCTTTTATATAAGAGAAACAATGTTCATTTTGTTGTATGCATTCTCGTCGAAGATAAATTGTTTTTGCTATCTGTGTTCGATGAAGTAAGTGATCGATGAGTTCACGGAGAGTGGATGCCCCGAATACTTCCAACTCTTTAATGACGGCTGCCTCTTGTTCGTTCTCTTTTGGAACAAAGATGCTTTGCTTTTGAATACGTCGTGCCATGAGTGCTGTTGTAAGAACGCCTCGAACGGATCGAATGGAACCGTCGAGTGCCAACTCTCCCAAAACGACGGCGTGCTCAAGGGCTTGGGCGGGGATTTCTCCGCGCGAGACGAGAATAGAGAGCGCGATGGGTAAATCATAAAGCGGTCCTTGTTTGCGTAAATCTGCGGGTGCGAGATTGATGGTCACGCGTCCGCGCGGAAACGGAAAACCCGTATTTTTGAGTGCGGCACGAATGCGATCACGGGATTCTTTGACGGATGTATCCGGGAGCCCTACGATCGTGAAATTACGCATGAATCCCCGTTGTTGTACTTGAGGTGATTGAAAACATAAAAAGGAAATAAAAAAAGAACTCCCAAGAAATTTATCTAGGGAGTTCATTTATAAAAAAAGTTTATCCGTTTTTTTTGACGTTGTCAATGGTTATTTGTCTCCATGTTCCGGAAGCGATCGTCGTGATGAGATAAGAAGGATGACGACTCCGAAGATGATGAGAAGATCTGAAAGATTCACAGCGGATCTTCCGAAGAAGATGATGTAGTCAACCGTGAAGCCGTAATAAATGCGATCAAAAACGTTTCCAACCGCACCAATCATGATGATCAAACTCGAGAACGCAATTTTTGGATGCGTCGTGAGGTTCTTTACGATCATTTCGATTAAGAAGTATCCAATGACGACAGAGATCAGTAAGATAAATTCTCTTCGGAATGGAATATCAAAGGCAAGTCCCCAGTTTTTGTGGATGGCAAGATTGAGGAAACTTGGAACAAGCAAAGAGCTTTCGTCTGGAAAATGCGTTAACGCAAAAGCTTTCGCCCACTCATCTAATAAGACGAGAAGAATGGCGGGAAGCAAGAACCAATAAAGATGTTTTCCAAGATTTTTCACACTTCTTGTGTAAGAGTTTTTTTACATTGAATGCACGAGCTGGATGTTGGACGTGCAAGAAGACGGCGTTCGTCAATGGGTTGGTGACAGTATTTGCAGATTCCGTATTCTCCCTTGTCAATTTGCTTCAGTGTTGAATCAACGTCACGTAACGCTTTTTCTAATTCGTCTTCTAAAGAAAGGTTGTCTGAAAATTGAGCGACTTCAGACGCGTTTTCGTCTTCGCTGTCTCCGTTATTTGGAAAGTCTGTTCGGAAGGTTTCTTCCGTTGCGTTTGGATTTCTGTGTGAAAATTTTGAGAGTTCTGTCTCTAGGCGAGATTTTTCTTCCAGTAAGATCGTTTTCGCTTTTGAGGTGAGATCCTTTGTCATAAAATGCGTGACGAAAACGTCACCGATCAAATCTTTAATGAAGCTAGCATAGCATCATTTGAGTTGTTCGCCAATAACAACCCTTCACAACAAAAAAAGCCCCCGAAGGGGCCAGAAAATCAATCAGCGACCGGTTTAGATATCGGATTTTGGGCTCAATCCTTTATTGAGAAGCAAAACTCGACATCCACACCGGTACAACCGCTTAATTTTAGAAGAGTGGCTCTTGTCACCTACCATTCAATGGTTTTACCCAGGCGAAGATCGCGAGGACCTTCATGATTTGGGCGAACCTAGATGTGTTCGATTTTGTTTTTGTTTTTAATCAGAACAGTAGATGTGCGCGAGATCATTATTCCTGAATCATAATTCAAGCGTGGGGAGCTTGCCGACAACAATGGTCGGGATTAAGGATGATCTCAGAGATGGAAAAGGTACGAAGCAATGTTTCACGATTGCACATATATAATATCAAAAAAAGACCCGAAGGTCAATCCATGAATTTTCGCTTGAATAAGATTCAATGTGAGTGTGTTGGAAAATTTTGTGTTCAAAATGGTTTGCTGGGTAGAAAAGTTATCCACACTTTATACCACTTATGCATAACTTATCCACAGGCTACTTACAGAGACGAATTGTTGTTGATAACAATCCAGATCTTAAACCAATACTAGAGAAATTTTGTGCAAAGAGAAGGATCGCGCTGTTGTTTACGGAATTTGTGTGTTGATTTTGCATATCTACAAGCGGTTTAAGTACTATGCCCGCATTTTTTCCCCCGCAAATTTTTGTATTTGATTTATTTTGGCCTTTAAATGCACGAAATAACTCTTCGCGGTTTGTGAGAAAGATTTCATTATTTTTTGTGTAGCCAGCAAGTAGGATGCCGTCACTTGTTTGAATACGATCTACTTGAATTCCAAGCAGCGTCACCTCCTCGACAGAAATATTTTCAGGGTTTGCGATGATTTCTTTGATTGAGGTGCCGTCTTCTAAAACCGTTTCTTGTATTTTTGGGGAGTTTAGAGCTGAAATGGAACGAAGAGTCTGCGCGAAATCAATCTTATGTGTTTCTGTGCGTTGAATGGCTGTCAGAAAAAAACCGACTCCCTGTGAATCCTTTGTGAGGATAAGTTGGCTTTGGTTTTCCGGAAGATTTGCAAGTTCATTCAAAAATGGTGAATCTACAACAGATTTCATGAGTGGAAGAAAAGGATCGAGAAAATCCTTTGTTGTGTTTGGCAAGATTGGAGTAGACAAATAAGCGATTGTGTCTTTTGGAATCTGCTTAAACGCATTTCCTGTTGGATGCACGCCCGGAACCGTGATGTCTAAATGATCTTTTGATGCATAAAGAAAAGATCTGTGCGGTTGTGTGCTATCAACCAGTTCGCCAATCCAACGATGACCAGGAAAAGAAATACCCGGTATGATTTTAGGTGAAATATTTAATGGCTTCAAAACTTCTTCTTTTTCAGAAAGTAAAATAATTCCGTGACCAATTGATTGGGTGCTAATAGATTGAGAATCCAATAATTTTTGTGGAAGTTGTTTGTTTCCTTCTCGAATCGCTATGGATTGTGATCCGTCATTCTTCAAAAAAAGAACAAACTCCCCAGAGATATATGGAGCTAAATCAGAAAATGTGAGTGCTCGATGTGAAATAAGGGGAACATGGTTTGTAAATGCTTCAACATCTGTTCCTTTTTGACCACCGACAAACAGGCGAATGGCCATGACGGTGTTTTCTGGCGCAGCTTGATAAATGGTATCTCGTGTAAACCAAAGAGTGCTTCCCCAGGAGATGATGGTTATGATGCTTGATACACACACCACCAGAAGCCAAACAACCCACCGAGTACGGCGGGTTGTTTTGGAACTTCTAGACATGGGAATATTAAGATGTTGCATTCTTTTTGAAGAATGGTCGCTTTGGACGATCCATTGACCCTCCGGCTGATGGAGGTTTAGATGCGCCACCCGCGCCTGGAGCTGGTCGTTCTGGGTAAACGTTTCCTGGGGCTTCTTTCATGGAAAGGCTAATCTTTCCGTCCGGATTGATTTCCATAACCTTTACAAAAACCACTTGGCCCATTTTTACAATATCCGTTACATTTTCAACACGCCACGGTGCCATGTTGCTTACGTGAACCATTCCGTCTTTTTTCGGTAAGAATTCAACGATAGCTCCAAAGTCCATAACACGCACGACTTTCCCTTGGTAGATTTCTCCAACCTTGGCTTCTCGTGTGAGAGATTCGATCCAGGCTTTTGCTTGATCGGCTCCGTTTGAGTCTTTGGACGTAATCATGACGAGACCGTCTTCCTCAATATCAATTGCTTGAACACCCGTTGTTGCAATGATTTCATTGATCATCTTTCCGCCTGGACCAATCACGCTTCCAATGGATTCTGGATTGATGCGAAGGGTGATGATGCGTGGTGCGTAAGGAGAAAGATCAGGACGTGGAGCAGAAATGGTTGCCTCCATGACGTCGAGAATCTTCATGCGCGCAATGCGCGCTTGGTTTACGGCTTGCGTCACAATTTCGCGTGAAAGTCCTTTTGTTTTTGTATCCATTTGAATTGCGGTGATTCCGGATCGGGATCCAGCAATCTTGAAGTCCATTCCACCTTTACCGTCTTCCAGGTCTTGAAGATCGGTTAAGACTTTGAATCCTCCCACATCATTGGACGCAAGTCCCATTGCGATTCCAGCAACCGCGGCTTTGATTGGGACTCCTGCATCCATGAGCGCGAGGGTTGAACCACACGTGGATGCCATAGAACTTGATCCATTAGATCCGAAGACTTCAGATACGGCACGAACGGTGTAAGGAAACGCTTCTTTGTCTGGCATCATTCCGCGTAATGCTTTCTCGGCGAGTCCGCCGTGTCCGATATCGCGACGTGATGGTCCGCGAAGCGGTTTTACTTCTCCAACGGAGAATGGAGGAAAGTTGTAATGGTGGAAGAAACGTTTCTTTCCAACGGTTTCCATGCCGTCCAATGTTTGTTCGTCGCCAGGTGCGCCGAGGGTGATGGTTGTCAAAACTTGTGTTTCTCCGCGCATGAAGTGTCCGGTTCCGTGAATGCGTGGAAGAAGTTGAACTTCTGCAAGGAGTGTACGAATTTCGTTTAACGCACGGCCATCGACACGTTTGCCATCTTCGATCACGGCGCGCGTGAGTTCGTCTTCTAAGACAGTAATGACAATGTCTGTTCCGTATTTAATTTGATCCTTCTCAATTCCCTTTTCAGCAAGGAATTGTTTTGTGCGCGCTTTTAGTTCTGATTTTTGTGCGGCACGTTCTCCTTTTGTTGCTTGTGGTGCTTTAAAGAAGAGTTCTTTTACTTGTTCGAGGATATATGGGCGAACCATGTCCTCGACAGTCTTGCGAGCAACAAGGATTGCCTTTTCTTCATCTGTTTTTGGAGAAAGAATATCTACTTTTGTTTTTCCTGCAGCTTTTACGACTTGGTCGATAAGTTGCATGGGTTCTTTCAAGTTTTTTTGTCCAAACCAGAACGCTTCCAAGACAACATCTTCTGCCGCTTCATTTGCTCCCGCTTCCACCATGATGATGGATTCCGTTGTTCCGGCAAATGCGAGATCAAGAAGTGATTTCTCACGCGCTTCATAGCTTGGGTTTAAAACCCATTCGCCATCTACTTGTCCAACGCGTACACATCCGATTGGTCCGTCCCATGGAATGTCAGACATCGCGAGTGCACAGCTTCCACCAATGAGTCCCAAAACATCTGGATCATTTTCGCCATCAAACGCGAGACAGGTGACAATCACTTGAATGTCATTGCGAATGCGATCATCAAACAATGGGCGCAGGGCGCGATCAATAAATCGTGCGGTGAGAATTGCTTCGTCTGTTGGACGACCTTCTGTTTTCATGAAACGTGAACCTTTGATGCGACCAGCCGCATACAATTTTTCTTCGTAATCTACCATGAGGGGAAGATAATCGATTCCATCACGCTTGTTTGAACTAAGTGTTGCGGTCGCGAGAATCACCGTGTCTCCGTATTGCACCATACAAGCTCCGTTTGCTTGTGCGGCATATTTGCCAACTTCAATGGATAAGGTTTTTCCGCCCCATTGCGTTTCAAATTTCTGAATCTTGTTCATAATTTGTGATTCTGCAGAAGCGTAAGAAGTCGAGCAATCTCTCGAAATCTCGTTGTCTCTGCAGAATCGAGCTAATGATTAATCCGTGTAAGGCTTGCGCTATTCACAAGCCTCTCACTGCGCAATCATTTAAAATTCTAATCGGCGTTCACGTGAATCCTCCTGATCTTTATTTGGTTTTGATTCCATGAAGAATCCGTGATCTCCTTCGTTATCTTCGTGTTCTTCCCCAATGTCGTCTGTGTTTGTAGGTTCCATGTATTCTGGTTCATCATTGTAGCTTGGTTTTTTGTCGTGCGTTGGTTTTGAAACGGGCCCAATAAGGAAACGACGTTTGTTTTGAGACATGTCGATGTGCGCATCGACAACGCCGGTAAGAATGGACGATGTTGTTTCCCCGAAGCTTATTAATTCTACGATGCGTCCGCGCGCTTGGCAAAATTGTACAAGCGGTGCGTAGTCTCCATCACCAGAAACTAAGACAACAACGTCGAGCATGTCGAGCATACGCACGACATCAATGGTGAGTCCAACATCCCAATCCCCTTTTTTGTGACCGGATGCGTATTCAATGAGATCTTTTTCTCGAAGTTCGATTCCTGCTTTCTCGAGGGCATCAAAGAATGGACGACCTTCTTCTCCTTTTGTGCGAATGACATACGCCATTGCGCGAATGAGTCTGCGTCCGCTTGTTGCGTCTGCCACAATATTTTTAAAATCTACTTTGCGTTTAAAAAGATAACGCGCAGAGTAGTACATGTTTTGTGTGTCGATAAAAATTCCGACACGTTGGTCTGGGTGTTGCATAATGAAAGGGACAAGGGGTTAGGGTCTAGGGGTTAGTCAAAAAAGTGCTAACCACGAAAAAGGCAAAACCTCGCCGAATGGGCGAGGCTTTTAAATTACTTCAGTTCCAATTCTTTCTTGAGTTTCAAAAACGCTTTTGCATCTTCGCGCTCAAGGTATTTGAGCAAGCGGCGGCGTTCGTTTACCTTTTTGATGAGTCCACGGCGGGATGAAAAGTCCTTTTTGTGGTCTTTCAAGTGATCCGTAAGCTCAGAGATTTCTGAGGTTAAAATAGCGATCTGCACTTGTGGTGACCCTGTGTCAGAAGCATGTGTACGGAATTTCTCAATAATCTTGAGTTTCTTTTTAACATCGAGCATATCTTTGTGATTTCGTGCCGGTCAACTGAGTAAAAGGGGCTCATTCCTTAAACCGAGTCAAAGGCCAATGAGTTATGGGCACAATATAAGGTTATAAGAGGGTTTTGTCAAATATAGGCTATTTATACATCAAAATACCAATAACGACCCCTAAATCTACTAAAATCATGAGACTGTTTGGAAACCAAATGGGCATTTCTTTGTGAAGCCAGCCGTAATACGTCCAATAACACGCACTTATAAGGTAGGTTCCCCATGTGACAAGAGAGAGATCTGAAGCATTGTGATGTACAAAGATGGTAATGAACTGAGGAATGGTCAGGATGGGAACGATGATGGAGAGATAAGCGAAGCGATCAACGAACCGGATAAAGGCTTTTGGGTTTGGGACTGGTTCTAGTTGTTTTGAAGCGCGCGCGCGTGCACGAAGATGTTTGAGTCCAGAATTCATAAGAAAGGATGAACGAATCAGTGTGATTAGTATATCAAAAAAACATCCCCGGGTCAGGGATGTTTTTTGTTTCACGGTTATTTACCGAGTGCCTTGTCGATTGCTGCGGAAAGCGTTGCTTCTGGGACAGCTCCTGTAATTGGAGTTGCAGAACCGTCTTTTCCGATAACGAATGTTCCCGGTGTTCCGTTGATTCCCGCGGCTCCTCCGGCTGCGGCTTGGTCTTGGATTTTCTTCAAGTATTTTTGTGTTTTCACACAATCGTTGAATTTACCAAGGTTCAACTTATTGTCTGTTGCGAGTTTTACGTAATACGCATCGTTTTCTGAATCTTGGTTTGCAAACAATGCGTCATGAAACTCCCAGAACTTTCCTTGTTCAGATGCACATTCTGCTGCGTTTGCGGCTGGAAGGGCGTTTGGGTGAAAGGATAATGGGAAGTGGCGGTACACAAGACGAACTTGGTCTTTGTATTTTGCCATGACCGTATCAAGAGTTGGTTCAAATGCGCCACAGTATGGGCATTGGAAGTCTGAGTATTCAATGAGGGTCACAGGCGCGTTCTTATTTCCTTTCATGTGGTCGTCATTTGAAACTGCGGGAACGGTTCCGGTTGGAGCTGGTGCTGCATTTGGATCTGCGGACGGAGATGGGTTGTTTACGGCGATTGGTTTTGCGCTATTTGATCCAAGGGATAAATCGCTCACAGAACAGCTTCCGCGGAACATGCAGGTTGCAAGTAAGATGAAGCCGAGTGTTCCGACTCCAAGGATTGCGGTGCCGACTCCGAGCCAGAATGCGGTTTTTGACGGGATAACGTCAAAAAGATTTTGTTTTTCCATAATGAGAAAAGTGAATTCAAGAAGTTAAGTTGTCGAAAAGTCGATTTTTAGAAACCGTGTGCAGAGGAAATTTGCGGAAGGAATAGATCAAATGGAATTGGGCCTGTTCTCGGTCGTAAATGCTCCCTTCTGCCGATACGGCCTGTGATAGCAAGGAATCGAACAAGTGATTTCTCTAGAATACGCTTTGAACATATGGCATAGACGATCACGGCCGCAAGAATGCTTGCGAGTTCTTGTGTGAGCGCCATGTCTGGCGCATGTTTTTCTGTGTGAATTGGACTGGATGCATGTTCAACGGAACAGAACGGGCCTTGGAAAAAAGACACAGAACTTGTTGACCCGCATCCGGATGCGGCACCGATCATAAAACTCATCGCAAGAAGAGCGAGGGAGAGGCTAATCACCAGTGATCGCGGACAAGCACGAATCATAATGAAAGAATTATAGCAGATGAAAGACGGAAAGAAGAGAATGCGTCAAGAAGGAAAGAATATTCGACCAAGAGAAGTGATGTGTCGTATAATTTCCGTACATGAAAAAACTCGATCAACTGATTACCGACTTTCTTGAATATCTTGAAATCGAACGTGGGCGTTCAAATCGTACGATTGTGAACTATAATTTTTATTTGCGAAGATTTTCAGAGTTCGCAAAGAATCCTTTCGCAAAAGATGTTACACGTGATCAAATCCACGAGTACCGGTTGTGGTTGAACAGAATGGAAAGCGGAAGACAACGTGAACAACTCTCAAAGAGTACACAAAATTATCATTTGATCGCGCTTCGATCTTTTTTGAAATATCTCGCGCGCCAAGCGGTTGAAAGTTTGCCCGCAGAACAAATCGAACTTGCAAAAACGCCCATGCGACAAGTTGAATTTCTAGAAGTTGATGAATTGGATCGATTGCTGAAAGCGCCAGATCGAACGGCTAAGGGAATGATTGCCCTTCGTGATAAGGCTGTGCTCGAGCTTTTATTCTCGACAGGGCTTCGTGTTTCAGAACTCTCAAATTTACAAATGGAAAATATTAATTTGAAGCGCGAAGAATTTACGATTCGCGGAAAAGGTGGAAAGACACGATTAGTTTTTCTTTCTTCAACGGCGCGTGATGCGATTACAACCTATCTCGATAAACGTCGTGACACGTCTCCATTTATTTTCGTTTCGCATGATCGCGCGAAACAAGGACGTGAAGAAACGGGTCCACTCACCCCTCGATCAATTCAGAGAATGGTTGAGAGATATGCAACAGCCGTTGGAATTACCAAACACATTACGCCACATACACTTCGACACACATTCGCAACAGATCTGCTTCTCTCGGGAGCAGATATTCGATCGGTCCAATCCATGCTTGGACACTCGAGTATTACAACCACACAGATTTATACACACATTACCAACAACCAGATGAAAGATGTGTATAAGAAGTTTCATGGGAAGAATCGATAAAAAAAGATTCGACATGCGTCGAATCAAGGATGGTTGAGAGCAAACTCTCGAGGAATGGCTTTCCAGCCATTTTTATTTTTGAAGAGTCGTCGTGCGACCACGGATTTGTGTGTGTCGAGGGTGAATCGATGAAATCGATTTGCCGGAATGATAATGAGATCTCCCGGAGAAAGCATGATGCGCATCCAGCGATCATCCGCATCACGAATATCGAAGATGCCATTCCCTTCAAGGATGAGGCGAATCTCTTCGTCCTCATGACGATGTTCTTGAAAGAACATGACGAGTTTTGTTTCGAGATCTGGTGTGTTCTTATCGAGCTGCACTTCATCTTGATCCATGTACCCGCGCATGGAGCAGATGGACGCGAGGGTTTGTTCTCGTTCGCGCGTATGTGTTCCAAGTTGCCAAGAAAGGATTCCTTGTTGCGTAAGGAAATCACGATCAAGAATCACATTTGCATTATCGAGTAGAAAAGTATGCATGTGCTACCTCCAGACGAGTTCATTTGTGTATTTCACAATTCCCTTCACTCGCCATGGACGAAGGGTTGCAACGGAGCCAATGAAGATTGAACTTGCGCCGGCCTGATGATAGTCGCGCACATCTTCTTTGCATAGAATTCCGCCACCGCCATTGATGGGTTTTGTGAATCCTGTTGCGCGAAGTTGTTTGATCCAATCGCACACAAGGGGTTTGAGTGCGGCACCAGAAATTCCACCACCACCCAAATGTTGGAGCGGAGAGGTTGGGTTGCGCCATGTGTGAAGACCGAAGGAAAATTTTCCGTCCGGTTTCCAATCGTAGGGAATCGTATTTGAAACGCAGATCGCATCGCAATACGGAAGGTGTTCAAGTTCCATGACGGCCGCAATCGGTGCAGATGCAATCGAGAACTTTGGCATGATTGGAACACCAAGGTGACTTGCGGCTTCAAGAATAGTGATCCATTCGGAAATAAATGTTTTCGGATCGTGTCCTGTGTTTGGACACGACAAGTTGATCTGTAATCCAAATAGGGATTTGAATTGGTGTTTGCAAAGAGCGAGCGCGGCAACCATGCGTTGTATTTCATCCAGTCGTGTTTCCGGTGTGTCCGCAAGCGTCGTCACGGAAATCCAAAATGGTTTTGCATGCGACTGCCAGCGAAATGTGTTTAGCAGATCGATCACGCCAGGATTCGAAAGCCCAACCGAGTTGAGCATGAGTCCTTCGAATGGTCTTGCGCGGACACAGAGCGGAAATGGATAGCGCGGCGAAAAGTCGCTCGCAAGAACCATGTTTCCCGCACGAGCGCGCAGTGTTGCTGTCTTTGACACAAACGTTACGTCGGAGAAATCAAGGCCGAATGGTTTCCATGCGGGATGAAACCAATACCCTTCTCCAAAAAATCCTTGAACGCCGGACGCACCAAGCACATTCCCAAATTCAATCTTACGAAGTTGCATGTGGATTCCTTTTTGTCTATTGGTTGAAAGAATCAGAGGAATCTTACTTGATCCGAGAGAAATGGCAATAAATGATTGACAAATACGTGATTTTCGTGTATTTTTTTCTGTTGTTTTACAACGTGTTTCAAACAACGGAGGAACCATGGAACGGAAATCCGATTCCAAGCTCATTGAAAACCTGTTTCGCAAACGCGATCTACTCCTTGCAGGAAATGACGATCACAAACAGATTCGTCCCGTTCTGCTTATTTTGGGTGGTGGCATGCGTGGGGCAAGTGGCATTGGTGCGGTGTATGCGCTACACCTTCTTGGATTGCAAGACGTATTCGATGTCGTTGTCGGAATCTCGACCGGAGCAGGCATCAGCGCTTGTTTCCTCTCGGGAGAAGAAACGGCTCGACGTGGCGCAGCGATTTATTACGAAGATCTTGCGCAAGGGTTCATTGATGTCATGCGTGATCCAATTACGGACATTGATTTCGTTGAGCGTGTTGTGCGAACCGGAAGAAAACGTGTTGATCCAGAAGCGATTCACAGCGCGCGATCGGAATTTTTCGTGTGTGTGACCGATCACCACGATGTGACTCCAGTGCTTCTTGATGCAAAGCGAGCGACTCCAGACATCATCACGGCCGTGAAAGCGTCTATGGCGATTCCGGGATTCTATAATCGAACCGTTCAAGTGAATGGTCGGCAGTACGTGGATGGAAGTGTGAATCCGTTTCCGATTCGTCGCGTACTCGAGCTTTTCAATCCGACCGACATGTTGGTCATCGCGAATTGTACGGAAGAATCCGGACGAGATCGTGAACCAAATTTGATCGAGAAGGCGTTGAACCTCTATTTCATGCGCAATGTGCCGAACACGCTTCGCACCATGTGGACGTCGCGTTACGAGCGGTGGGCTCGTGGACTCGCACAGTTCCGCGCGCTCACACACGTGCACACCGGAATTTTGTGGTCACCGACACAAATTGAAATGCTCACAAGCGACCCAGAAAAATTACGCTACGCGTCAGAACGTGCGGTCGAAGAAACGTTTCGCTCATTTGGTCAAAAGCCACCTGCGTTTTCACTCCTCTGATATTTCTCAGAGGATTTTTTTATGCAAACAAAAAATCCTTCGAGATCATCGAAAGATTCTTTGTGGTGGCCTGGACTGGAGTTGAACCAGTGACCTTGGGCTTAGAAGTCCCCTGCTCTATCCAACTGAGCTACCAGGCCGCAAAAACTACGGTAAATATAATGGATTTTTGGAGATTTGTCAATCGATGCTATGATCAAATGCATATGAAGCAACAAATTTTTGCGATTCATGGCGGCGGTGCGTTTGACACGTACGAAGCGTTTCTTGAGGATCTTCGATCGATCAATCTTGATTTGTCTCGTGCGACACGCGAGGGTTGGAAGCAAAGTTTGCAAGAAACACTTGGTGATGACTTCGAGGTTATTCAACCTCGCATGCCGAATGCGAACAATGCAAAATATTTGGAATGGAAAATTTGGTTTGAGAAACACATTCCGTTTATGCAAGATGGTGTGATCTTCATCGGGCACTCACTCGGTGGAATTTTTCTTGCAAAATATTTGTCAGAAGAGACGTTGCCAAAAACCATTCGCGCAACACTACTCGTTGCACCACCGTTCAATACAGAAACAGAACATCCGCTCGCTGATTTTATTCTATCCGCATCTCTCGAGAAGTTCGAGAAGCAAGCCGGTACTATTTATTTTTTTCAAAGTAAAGATGATGAAATTGTTCCGTACGCAAATGTTGAATCGTACACGTGTGTATTGCCGCGCGCACATTTGATCGCGTTCGAGGATCGTGGGCATTTTCATCAGGCAACATTTTCAGAATTAATCGAGGTGATAAAAAACAACTGTTAAGCAGTTGTTTTTTCATACATCTCTGCCGCGCTCCACAAGCCTTCAAACCACGCCATCATGGTGTCATGATGTTCTTTTGATGTGATGAGCACACAGTAGGCATTTGCTCGACTCGACACATAAAGTGTTTTATCGTCATAGAGAAAAATCGTTGTCAGAAATTTTCCATGCATGACTTCCGGGAGAATACGCACATCCGATTTCTCTTTGTAATATTCGCGATACACTTCCGGATCGATTCGACGCTCCCACAGATTGCGCGTCTCGATCTTGCGATCGATACGACTTCCAACGTATCGATTCACAAACTCTTGGCCGACGTCATGGGCGAAATTTTCTTTTGGCACGACAGAACAAATTTGTTTGCTTCGACAGTACAAAGAATCCATCATGGTATTTTTTACCGCTTCCACTCCCTCGAAAAATGAAACGATCGGACGATCAGTCATGGGGGCTGTTGTTTCGAGTGCTGTTTTTAAAATTTGAATATCGGCCGTGAGTGTTTCAAGCTCATGTTTCTTTTCCTCGACCAGGTGTTCGAGTTTGTGCAAAGGCTCGAGCACGATCTTTTGTTCGCTCTCTTTGCCAGATTTACTGACCAAACCTCGACGCTCAAGAGATGTTAGGGCATAGTACACGGTCGGTCGTTTTTCACCGGTATCCTTAATAATGTCGCGGGGACTTCTTCGTCCGGCGGCAAGAGAAAGGTAAACCGTGATCTCGGATTCCGACAATCCAAGCTTTTTAAGGATTTTTCGTGGTTCTTGCATATATCGTCTAATGAGTATTAGACAGTATTGTACATTATTCCACGAAAAGATACAGTCCAGGCAGGACGTTCGTTAAACACTTCGACAAAAGGCTCAGTGCCTTCGGGGAGATACACAATGAAGCCTCGCATGATTGGTTTGACTGGGAATATGGGTTGCGGGAAAAGCACCGTGGCGAAAATGCTCGCAGCGTTTCCGGATGTGGTCGTGTATAACACGGATCTCATCTGGCGAGAGATGCTGAGCAAAAAATTCCAACGTGACTATGTCACCTTTTTGATCGGCGAGCATGCGTACATTGATGGCGTGCCGCAGATTGGTGTGATTGGCGAAGTAATTTTTGCGGACGATGAAAAGCGCATTGCGCTTGAAGCGTTCGCAGGAATGCACACGATGCTCGAGATTGCATTCCGGATGGAAACACAGTCAGACAAGATGCACATCATCGAGAACGCGATTTTGTTTGAAGCAGGCGTTGCGAAATATTTTCCTGATCCGCGGGAGATTATCGTTGTGACGTGTGACGAAGAAGAACGGCTTCGTCGTGTGCTCGTTCGTGAAATTCCCGGGCGTCCTTGTCTCACACGCGCGCAGTTTGATGCGCGTGTGAAATCACAATGGCCACAAGAAAAGAAAGTCGCGCTCGCGACGTATCTCGTGGATACATTCTGTTCCCTTCCAGAACTCGAGAGTCGAGTGAAGGATCTGCACGATCAGTTGATTGGAGGAAAATCATGAGTCACACCGTTGGTGTTTACGCGGGTTCGTTCGACCTGTTTACCAAAGGCCATCTGTGGGTCGCGGAACAAGGTTCGAAGTTGTTCGATAAACTGGTGATTGCGGTTGCGATCAACCCAACTAAGAAAAAGACCGCCATGTTTTCGATTGAAGAACGCATGGAACAAATTCGTGCATGCACGGCACATCTTGCGAACGTTGAAGTTGCTTACTGCGGAACAAAATACTTGCACGACTTCGTCATGAACATTGATGCACATTGGGTCTTGCGCGGTGTGCGCGGCTTGAACGATTATCAAGTTGAAGCAGAAGCACAAGATATGGTTCGTCGCATTTTCAACGCACGAAAAATCACGTACGACATGCAAACCGTATTCGTGCGTCCGCCGGATGAACTTGCGTCTGTAAGTTCGAGTTCTGTGAAGGGTGCGATGGGCTACGACAACTGGGAAGACCTTGTTGCGGAATTCGTTTCGCCACAAATTCTTGATCGTGTGATTGCAAAATTCAACGAGGTGCTCCATGCAAACGCCTAAAAAGATTGAGCTTTGGCTCGAATGGAAACGGTTGTGCGAAGAATTGGGAATCGGTGTTGCACACATGCAAATCGGATTTCAAAACTTCTGCCGGCACTATGGTGAAGCGCACCGTGCGTATCACACGCTTGCGCATATCAGGGATTGCCTTGAGCAGTTTGCGCTGGTGCGACACTTGTGTGAGAATCCGCTCGCCGTGGAACTTGCGATCTGGTTTCATGACATCATCTACGATATTCCGCCTCGTGAAAACGAAGTGCGCAGTGGACAGCGTCTCCTCGATTTTGCACAAGAAGCAGGTGTGTCAGCCGTGACAGCTATTGTGGCGCACAAGTGTGTGCTCGCAACGGCTCATGCATACACCCCTGGTTTTCTGGATGCACGCATCATGGTGGATGTGGATCTCTCTATTCTTGGTCGAGACTGGGATGTGTATGAGACGTACACCACACAGATTCGACAAGAATATAAATTAGTCCCGGACATTCTGTATCGCTATAAGCGTAAGCAGATCATGGAAAAATTCTTGCAGAGTGTGTGCGAAAAAGGTTTGTATCACACAGATGTTTTTCGCACGCTCTATGAAGCGCAAGCCAAGCAAAACTTGGAGCGCGAGATCCCGACACTTTCTCTTTTCTAATCACTCGCTTGTTGAGTGATTTTTCATAACGTGTTTTAAGGGAGACAAGATCATGCATACAGATTTGGAAACAGATGAATTTTCCTTTCTGCTCAAACCGTCAGAGCACGGAATCGGTGTATTTGCTGCGCATGATATCAAGCAAGGTGTTTATCTCATGTTGTTTGGCGATAAGCGTTTTGTTCATCACAAAACGCGGTTTCTGAAAAAAGTGGATGTGCCAGCCGTGTTTCATGATTATTGTATTGATCGTGGCGAAGACCTCATTTGTCCGCCCGACTTCAGTACGATGAACGTTGGGTGGTATTTGAATCACGCAACCGAACGTGCGAATGCAACACACAAAGACCTACGTTGGTACGCCGCACGTGATATTACATGTGGTGAAGAGATTTTAATCGATTACAAAACACTTCAAGAACCAAAAGAAGCGGTTCAGGATTACTACGCACTTTAATGTTTCAGATCTTACGTATCACCCAAGTGGGTGATTTTTTGGTAAAGAAAAAACACATCGCGTGAGAGATGTGTTAGGGGTCTTAGAAAACCATGCCTTGAACAGCGAAGGTTGTTTGAATACGCGACTTGCGCTCGATGGTGCGCGCAATTTCTTGCACGGTGTCATAGTCCGCATCCGGATCGTGGTGCGTGGTGATGATACGCTTTGGTTTGGCTTCAATCGCATGTTTTGCCGCAGCTTCCGCGGTAATGTGGCCGTAACCTTTGCGCGTGTCATACATGCCTGCAGTGTATTGCACTTCCGTCACAACGATATCTGCACCTTCCCAC
This sequence comes from Candidatus Uhrbacteria bacterium, assembly GCA_026395055.1. Taxonomy (GTDB): domain Bacteria; phylum Patescibacteriota; class Patescibacteriia; order UBA9934; family GWF2-40-263; genus XYB2-FULL-45-11. The sequence goes on from JAPLZK010000001.1 coordinate 113,508, forward strand.
AGACGCACGATGTTGCGATCGTACTCATCGTGACCGTGCTCGTGATCGAGGGTGACCGCAATGGTGTGACCGCACCATTCAAAGCGATATCCGTACGAACCGTTCGGGTGATTCATAGGAAGCACCCAAACTTTGATCGGCTGGAAATCGTTTTCGATTTCGAAATGCTCATTTGGATTGATGACTTGCAAAGTGCGCTTTGAGCCAAGGAACTTCCACGGAACGGGAAAGACGGGTGGTCGGAAATTGAACTGCTCCATGACTTCATGGATGTTCATGCCGCAGTGCAAACCACCGATCATGTGAATGTTTGTCTTTGGGCTGAAGATCGGTTTGAATGCTTGCGCGCCAAACAGATGATCGCCGTGAACGTGAGAACTCATGAACGTAAGGTCAAGTTCTTCGTCTTGATTGATGTAGCCACTTTCGAGCAGTGCGAGGCCAAGATTTTTTGGATCGTTGCCCGCGCCCAAGAATTGGTTCATGAAGGCATCAATATCTTTGATCGTTTTGCCCGGCATCAGATAACGTTTTGTGAGCTCATTTCCGATGTCGATCATGCCAGATCCAAAGTCGAACACGATGAGCTTTCGCCCAAACTGGAGTGTGTGACATGTGGTATGACCACCAATCTTTGTATCACCGATGACGAATGATCCACGAACGCCATAGAATTTACCTTTCGGCTTCATCATGTCGATCATGGTTTCTTGGGTCAGTTCGATACCGCCTGACGATAATGCTGGGCTCTTTGCCATGTCTTTCCTCCTGAAATGAAAGGTGCTAGATGAGGACTCTCCTCATTTCAGCAGGCGAGCACGGACATTCCGTTTCCCCAGCTGAAGAAAGGATGTGTGACTTTAGAGATTAATTCCGTTTTTGTCAAGAGATCCGACGTGTCTGTCGAATGGTCAAACTCTTGTTACAGAAACAGCATAAAACATTTGGGAAAAATGAAAATAATGTATGTCGAAGAGTTCGACAACGGACAAAGGAATTGGATTGACAAGATCAATGATTACACGTAAGTTTCGCTATTCTTTTACACGGTGTAGAAGAATGTGTTCCGTACAACTGAACAAGGAACAAACAATGCAAAGGATTTTCAAAGGTTTCATTGCGCTCTGTGCCCTTCTTTCGCTGATTGGATGTGAAAAACGCGCTCCTGCGCAAGCGGGCCAAGCGGCTCCGCAAGCAAGCGGTGACGCGATTCCTGCTACCGGAATTCGGTTCCTCTCGGGCTCCGAGAACAAGGATCTGTATCCAATTCTGCAGCAGTTCGAAAAGGAAAACGGCGTAAAGTTCGCCATGACCTACAAAGGAAGTGTTGACGGCATGATGGCTCTCCAAAAGGGAGCGGACACGCCGTACGACTTTGTCTGGCTCGCGTCCGACATCTGGATCGGTCTTGGGGATCGGCAGAAGGTTGTGAAGAACGCGGACAGCATCATGACCTCACCGGTTGTGTTTGGTGTCAAAGCGTCAAAGGCAAAAGAACTTGCTTGGGTGAATAACCCAGGTGTGAAGATCAAAGACATTGTGGAGGCTGTGTCTACGCACAAGATTCGCTTTGCGATGACAAGTGCGACACAGTCGAATACAGGTGCGTGCGCGACGTTTGGATTTTATAGTGCGTTGTCCGGTTCGCCGGAAGTGTTGACACAAGCACATCTGAACGACAAGACCATGCAAGAACAGATTTCGAAGTTGCTAAACTCGGTCAATCGAGGAAGCGGCAGTTCGGGATTCTTGGTGGACGATTTGGTCGCACATCCGGAACGTTATGACGCGATGGTGAATTACGAAGCGCTCGTCATCTCCGCAAACCAAAAGTTGGTTGCGCAAGGTGAAGAGCCGCTCTACGTGATTTACCCCGCTGACGGCATGACGGTTGCGAATTTCCCGCTCGGGTTTGTGAGTCATGGAGACGCGTCGAAAGATGTGATCTTCAAGAAGTTGCAAACGTATCTGAAGTCGGATGCGGTGCAAAAGCAAATTCTTGCGCAGGGTCGTCGTACGCAAATTCTTGGTTTGAAGCCGGATGCGGTAGACAAGAGTGTATTCAATCCTGCTTGGGGTATCGATGTAAGCAAAACGATTTCTGCGATCACGATGCCGCCGTCGGACGTGATCAAGGCTGGACTCGAGTTGTATCAAACCAGTTTGCGCAAGCCGTCGTTTTCCATTTTCGTTCTCGACTATTCCGGAAGCATGCTGCACAACGGCGGCGCGGAGCAGTTGAAGGCGGCAATGACATTGCTGCTTGAGCCGGAAGAAGCGAAGCGTTATTTGCTTCAAGTGTCCCCTCGTGATGTGACGGCGATTTTCCCCTACGATAACAAGGTCTACGGACCGTTTGTCATCAAGGGAAATGATCCGGCAGACTTGCGTGGTGCGCTCGCGCAAATCACAGGTGACATTGGTGGCGGTGGAACGTCCACGCACACCGCGCTTGCGACTGCACTTGATTACTTGGTGCAACATCGTAACGAACTCCCTGGGTATTTGCCCGCGGTGTTTCTCATGACAGACGGCGACGCGACAGACAGTATTGCTATCTTCAAAACCAAAGTGGCGGAGCTTGGGATTGGTCGTGACATCCCGATTTATGCCATCACGTTTGGAAAGGAAGTTGCGCAGGATAAGATCGACGAGATCATCAAGGCGATGTCGGGGAAATCCTTCGATGGTACGCAAGATCTGGTCGGAAAGTTCCGCGAAGTCAAAGGCTACAACTAGGAGGAATGCACATGAACAAACATACTGCCTTCGCTGTCGTTGCACTTGTTCTCATCTTGAGCGCATTTGCTGCATGGAAATTTCTGCATGTGGATGAGTATCTTGCTCGTCCTGCGCGTGGAGCCGACGTGACCGTGAAGGTTATGGTCGGTGGCGAGAAAATGGCATTCCTCGCAAATCCGAAAGTGCAGTTCGTTCTGAAATCGAAGTACGGTCTCACGATCGATGCATCGAAAGTAGGATCGATCAACATGGTTGCAGGAGCGAATCCTGGGGTGGATGCTCTGTGGCCTTCAAGCCAAATCGCGTCTGAACTGTTTCGCTTGAACGGTGGTGTGCCGGTTGCAGAGGAGAACATTTTCAACTCTGCGATTGTGATGTACTCCCCGACCGCGGTTGCAGATGCGCTTGTCGCAGCAAAGATCGCGGAAAAACGAGATGGCTCTGTGTACGTGATCAACTGCAAGAAACTGTTCGAGACGGGCGACGCAGCGCTCACGTGGGCGGGGCTTGGCTTGCCGCGCATCAACGGAAAAGTAAAAGTGTTTTCGAGTGACCCCATGCTGACCAATTCTGGTCTCATGTTCGCGGCATTGCTCGCAAACATTTTGAACAATGATGAGGTTGTGACGGAAAAAGAGTTGCCGAGTATCGAACCAAAAGTCAGCGCGTATTTCAAACGCCTTGGCACGATGGAACGTTCCACAAGCGACCTCTTCCAAAGCTTCCTCTCAAACCCAATGTTCAAGCCAATCATCATTGGCTATGAAAATCAGGTCGTGGAATATGCGCTGCAGCATCCCGAGCATCGGGAATTGTTGCGTTCGCAAATTCAAGTGCTTTACCCGGTTCCAACTGTGTGGAGTTCACATCCGTTCATTGCGCTCACTTCAAATGGAAAGCGCGTGATCGATGCGCTGAAAGATCCGGAGGTTCAGAGACTCGCCTGGGAAGAGCACGGATTCAGATCCGGACTTGTTGGGGCGACGAATGATCCGCGGATTCTCGTGGTTGGTGGTATTCCAAAAACTGTCGACTCAATCATTTCTGTGCCAGCAGGTCCGGTGATGAAAAAGATCATGGAAGGTTTGTCTGGAGATGTTTCTCCGACGACCCCGTAAAACTTCTGGCCACGGACAATGCGTCTGTGGCTTTTTTGTTTCGAAAAATAGTTAAAATGAAATGTGTAAGACGTTCCATTTTACGAGGACAACAAGCACGACGGTATAAGCGATGGATGCAATAAAGTCTTTTGTGAGAACGTTCGATTTTTTTGTTTCGCATTTTGGCGATTTCATATCGGCTATCCCTTTTCGTACACACAAAAACCCAATGAGGTTCGTGAGCCAGTAGATAAGAATCATAGATGGTAAAAAAGCAGCAGGAGAAACGTGTTTCACAATGAGTGCAAGAACATAGGAGATGGGAATATTCACGAATACGTCGTCCCACAAGGACAGAGGTGAAAGCAGATAGCCAACAAAGAAAAGGATCCCACCTTTCATGAATTGTGCGCGCATAGAGTGAGTTCTTGTTCGGAACTCTTGCTTTCAGCATACGCGCTGGCTTTTAAATGCAAATGTCTCATGGTGGCGATTTGGACAACAAAAAAACCTCCCCGAAGGGAGATTTTTTTGTGGGGCGGCTAGAGGGAATTGAACCCTCACTACAGGTACCACAAACCCGTGTGATAACCATTTCACCATAGCCGCCATGTCGGTAAAACGTCCAGAATTGGCGCCTCACTCGTGCTGTTGCCTTCGGCAAACTCGTTTGTTCGTTCGGAAATAACCAATTGAATTTGGTCATTTCGCTCACTCTCTGCACGAGTCGGAAAAAATTTACTTCAACGTAGAGGAACTACGTTTCAGCAAATTTTTTCCTCCAACACTTCGCGATGCGCGCAATTCTGAACGTTTTACGTGCTTGGGCCGTGTTTTCTGCGCGACACAAATATACTATTGCGATCGAAAAAGATCAAGTGTTCTTCCTTTGTGGAAGGAAATACTTATCGTTGCATGATGAACCGTTGACGAAATCGATTTTAGCCTGTAAGCTCAGCGAACTGTCTTCACAAACGAGGATAGACGGAGAATAGTCCATGAAGGAAGTGTTGCCACGTACCAAATCATTCAACATGAGTCCGCCCATTCGTATTTGTGGTGGGCATCTATTGTCCTTGCGCGCACCGTTTGGGACCATGATGGCCTATGCGGACGTTCAGGACTGGAACCCGCACAACATTGTTGCGTTCGGACAAAACGGCGCAACTCCTGGTCGGAAAAAGATGGACATCGAGGCGCACATGATTGTGGTCGTAAGTGATCAGAACATGGCAGACGTCGCGGGATCCATCGACAAGACCATCCTGGACGGACTCCTGCAAGATGGATTCGACTACGCAAACATGGTAGCCGGATTCGCAAATGGTGTTCAGCTCATGAATTTCGGCGAAGCATTCGCCGTGAATCCGTACGGCGAGTACATCACAGACGCGTTCTTCAGGACGTTCTTCAATCACGCAAATCAGCTCAAGTGGTCGGAAGATTCGTCACATGTGTTATTGCTCATCGGTCGTGGTGGAGATCGGACGTTGTGTGCAAAGATTGTGGGCCGGAAAGAAACGTACAAGATGCTGCCGAGTCCGTACGCGGGCGTGGTGGAATCGCGTCACGCTCTGGTCGGTCGGAACATCTTGCTCACGGCAGAGTTTGATCGCAACATGATCTACGGTATCGAGGCAGACTCCCTTGTGGATTATCTCACGGAACCGGAATCGGTTCTGGTGTGGGCGCAGCAGAAGATCGGTTACGGCATCGAAGACCTCGCGGTCGTTGATGGTTCGTCTGACACGATCATTCTCACGCTCACGGACGGAGAGTTTCGTCTCGTCCCCATGCTCGTTCGGTTCATGCGCGAAGACCTCGTGCTCAGTCCGAGTACCGCAGAAGGTATTCGTATCACGGATCTGGATGGAGAGATCTTGTCTCCTGTTGTGCGTATCGCACGCAATGGCCAGCTCATTCTTGCAGACCGTCATAGTGGTTCAACGCTCGTTCGATTTGATCGCCCCGCCACCTTCGGTCCGAAATTCGAAAACATGGTTGCATGCGCAATCACACGTCGTCTTTCCGCTCATCATCCCGTGATCGGAATCTAGAGAGGTCTCTTCCCTGCAATACTCTTGCGGGGATTTTTTTATAAAAAAACTTCGCAAGAGTATTGCGAAGGAAGTGTGTTAGCCAACATGGCGTTTTGAAGAGTGAGTCGTCGTTTTTTTTCCGCAGGCAACGCAGGCGACCGCTTCGATCTTGAGAATGGCTCCGCACGTACAGGTGGGTGCCGTTTCCCATGACTTGTCGACATCCGCTTTGCATCCGGGACAAAACTTGTATTCTTTTTTGAGCGCACGTTTACAAGCACATTTTGTGGGAATGAGATCGGTTGCAAGCTGTACGTTGCCAATGCTCATACCGCACTCATGACAGAAGTGCGCATCTTTCTCGAAGGGGGTGCAACAGGATGGGCAGAAATTCCACGGTGCACCGCTGTGTGGAGTTGCATGATTCACTGCACGCAGTTGTGTTACGCGAGGGCTCGTGTGAATCGGTTGCGGCGGGGCAACGTACGGAGTTTGATTCGCACTACTCCAGTAACCACCTGAGGATGATTTATACGCCATGACACACCTCCTGGATTGTGTTTTGACGATTGGCTCCACATCGATAACAGAATCGACGTGGTTTTTCGAACGTGAAGAGACCGCACTTCGGACAATGAGTTCCCTCTTCCGCAAAGAATTGCATTCCTTTTTTTACCCAGTCATTGACGGTGAGAAGATTGTTCTCTTGTTTCCATTCTGTGAGGTACACAGGCTCACACATGACGGGATTCATGAGAGCGACTCGCGCATTTCCTGGAATGCCATGACGATGTGCACGTTCAATGATGATTTGTGCAATGAGCATGGATGTTGCAATCCCGCTTGTGAGCGTGTGAACAAGACTCCAATCTAGTCCGAAGACACCATGTTCCGTTTTTGAATCTTGCGGATCCGAGAAGTACATCCATCGCACAAATCCACCGAAGCCGAGTTTGTGTGAATCGAGGTAACAAAGATCAATCGGATCAACACCTTTGAATCCTTGAACCATTTCGCCATGCAATCCGCTTTTCATTTTATTTGGAATCATGAAAACGGAAATGTCTTTGAAGAGATGTGTGACACCTTTCCCCGTTCCATAACCAACCCACGGACATGTCAAAGCATCTTCTGGTGTCATGACAGAGGCGTCCATGAGAAAGTTTTTTTCAAATGGAGTACGCAGGTGTGGCGTGAGCGATTTTACGGGCACGCGCTTCGTGCCTGGGTGCACATAAATACGCGTAGACATGTCCATCTCCTCTTTCAGAGATAAAAAACCTCGCAGGAACTTCCGGCGAGGTGAGAATCGACTTACGTCGACAAGGCAGGAAGAACTCCGCCAGAATGTTCGAACACTTGGCCGGGGTTGGCTCCACATGCACTGCAGAAGAGCGGAACTGTTTCCGGGTCCGCGAATGTTGCGAGTCCGCAGTTTGGACAGTTGTCCGAACCAGGGGCGAGCAATGTGTGAAGGGTACGAGCCCAATCACCTACCGTGTGCAGGTGACGTACCGCACGCCATTCACTCAGATGAGCCGTCGATGCAGGACTCAGTCCAACAAAGGCGACTTCGAGTTCCGGTGAAAGATCTGCTTCAAGAACCTTCTTGCAGCGACGCGCGAGTTCCAACATGGAAGGATTGCACTCATGCGCTTCGAAACGAATGATACACATGGGCATCAACTCCTTTCCGCGAATTTGCTTCGCGATCGATTGTGTACGAGAGAAGGGTCGGTCGGCTTGCGATGTGGTTTGAATGTGCATGGGGTCCTCCTATAAAGCTGTTTGGTTGATGTATCGATCAGCTTCAATACAAGCATAGGTGAGTCCAAAGAAACTCGAAATAGGCCTTGTCTGTTATTTCGACAACATTTTGACTATCGAGTTTGCACATGAGATCATAGAATATATGCATATGAACTACACATCTGACATTCTGAAAGGGCTCGAGGCTTTTGGTCTTGACGAAAAAGAGGTCAAAGTTTATCTCGCAGGGCTTGAGATCGGAACCGCGACCGTTCTCGAGCTCTCTCGAAGAACGGAACTTCCACGCACAACGCTTTACCCAATTCTTGAACGACTTGAGCATCAAGGAGTGTTTAAAGTCGGGAAACAAAAGAATACAACCGTTTATATCGCAGAACTTCCAGATACACTCAGTCGCCAGCTCGAGGATCGCGCAGCTCTTTTTTCAAAAACACTTCCCGCTCTTCAAACCATTCATGGTTCTGTGCACGAAGGTCCTGGCGTTACCTTTTATGAAGGATCGGACGGGTTTAAGCGTGTTTGGAAAGCGATTATTGGATCAGGAGTAAAAGAGTATCGATTGATTACGAGCGGAACAGGACTCCTCGACTACGTAAAAGAGCCATACATCGTAAAGCGTGTGATCGCAGAACGTATGGAAAAGAAGATTTTGAGTAAACAATTAATTCCCGATAATCGTGATGCGCGAAAGATTGTGGAAAAAGATAAAGAGGAGTTGCGTGAATCCCGTTTTCTTCCAGCGGGAACTTCGCTTCCATCAACCGTTATCATTTTTGCGGACCAAGTCGCATTTATTACCACGCGAAAAGAGAATACAATGATTTTGCTTGCGTCGGGTGACGTCGCGCTGACATATAAAACATTGTTCGATCTGATTTGGGAGAAGGCGGAAAAGGGAATCTAATAAAAACACTCGATCATTCTGATCGAGTGTTTTTATTTGGGTGTCCTCCATGATCCTGCGACTTTCTGCTACACTGTCCGTACATGAAAACTTCTCGCAAAACGCTCTATGTTCTTGATGGAAATGCCTTGCTCCACCGTGCATGGCACGCCATCCCCCCACTTGCCACCAAGGATGGCTTAATCGTAAACGCGGTTTATGGATTTACGAATGTGGTGGAAAAAATCCGTCTGACATTCAAACCAGACTATCTTTGCGTTGCATGGGATTTGCCGGGCAAAACATTTCGTCATAAAGCAGTTGATTCGTATAAAGCTACGAGAGAAAAGAAAGAGCCAGAGCTCTACGCGCAGATTCCCATGATTCAAGAATTACTTCTCTCGTATCATGTTCCCTCCTATAGTGCGCCTGGGTTTGAAGCCGACGACGTGATTGGAACCATTGCCGAGATGGTAAAAAAACAAAACATCAATGTCGTAATCGTGACCGGAGATATGGACGCGCTTCAACTCGTCGATGACCACGTGAGCGTTCTCTCCTTTATAAAAGGAGTGAGCGAAACAAAAGTTTATGATGAAGCGGCGGTTGTTGAACGTGTTGGATTAAAACCAACTCAGTTGATTGATTACAAAGCTTTGCGTGGAGACACATCTGACAACATTAAAGGAATTGTTGGAATCGGAGAGAAAGGTGCGCTTGAACTGATTCAAACGTTCGGAACCGTTGATGGAATTTTTGAAGCGTTAAAAAAAGGTGAGGTTCCAACGAAGTTTGCGAAGAAGCTCGAAGGAAAAGAAGCTGTCGCAGAAGAATCAAAGATGCTGGTCACAATTATTCGTAATGTTCCTTTCAAGTTTGATCTTCAGGAAACGGTTTACCAATCACCGGATCTTGATACATTGCTCGAACTTTTTCGTAAATACGATTTTCGAACTTTGTTGCGCAAGTACAGTACGGCGATGGAAGTTCCAGAGATGGAAGCGCCACCTATTGATGATATGAGTGGAGATACTTCTTCTGTGTCATTGCGAGCGGAGCGCGGCAATCTTTTCCCACATTCCGAGGTAGACGATAAGATTGCTTCGTCGTCGATGACTCCTCCTCGCAATGACAAAGGCTTAATAAAAATCGAAATCGTTCGCGACCTCGTTTCCCTCGAATCTGCACTCATAAAAATCAAAGACGAAACAATTGGTATCTTGCTTGGCACACAAACCCCAGATCTCTTTGGAACAACACATGCTGCGTTCGCGATCTCAGACGGTGTGCATACCGTGTGTGTGATGAGTCCATCAAAGGCATTGCTCGATGTGCTCCACAAAAAAATGACACATGCGGAAAAAGTGATTGTGCATGATGAAAAGTTTTTGATGCATACGCTCGACTGGAAATTCACGAATGAGGTGTTTGATGTGATGATCGCATCGTACTTGTTGAACGCAGGTTCGCGATCGTACGATGTCGAAATAGTTTTGTCCGAAGAACTCGGAATAAAGAACGCAGAACTTTCCGTTTCATACACGAGTGAAAAAGATTACAAGAAACTAGCCGAGCTCGCGCAACATTTGCCTGCGCTCGAGAAAGTGCTTCGCAAAAAATTGCATGAGACAGAACAAGAACATGTGTACGATCAAATTGAGATGCCGCTCATCCCCGTTCTGTATCGCATGGAAGAAAAAGGAATTGAGGTGGATGTAAAAGCGCTCGGTGTCTTCTCGAAAGAACTTGCAAAGAACATTACGTCTCTTGAAAAAAAGATTCGTGACATTGCGGGAGAAGACGTTAATGTGAATTCCCCTTCGCAACTTGCGCACGTTTTGTTCGAGACATTGCAGCTCTCGACCAAGCACATCAAAAAAACAAAAACAGGATTCTCAACGGCAGCAAGTGAACTTGAGAAATTAATGGATGAACATGAGATTGTGCCCATGATCTCGGAATATCGTGAGCTCGCGAAGTTACAATCAACGTATGTCGAGGCGCTTCCGCGACAGGTCGCGAAAGATGGACGTATTCACACAACCTACAATCAAACGATCGCGGCAACAGGACGATTATCTTCTGTGGATCCAAACTTACAGAATATTCCTATTCGCACAGAACTTGGGCGAGAGATTCGTAAAACATTCGTGGCTGCAAAGGATTGTGTGCTTGTGTCTGCCGACTATTCGCAGATTGAGCTTCGACTCGTCGCGATTCTTGCAAACGATAAGCCGTTCATCAATGCATTCAAACACGGAGCGGACATTCACACGCGTACTGCATCGGAAGTCTGGGAGATTCCCGAGAGTGATGTGACGAAGGATCAACGTCGAGCCGCAAAGGCAATCAACTTTGGCATCATGTATGGCATGGGGCCGAGATCGTTGTCGCGATCAACCGGACTTACAATGACGGAAGCAAAAACATTCATTGAAAAATATTTTTCCATTCACCATGCCGTTCGAGATTATCTCGATACGCTAAAAAAGAAGGCACATGAGGATGGATTTGTTCAAACCTATTTTGGACGCCGTCGATATTTTCCCGAGATTGAATCTGGAATCCAAATGCTTGTGGCACAGGCAGAACGTATGGCACAGAATATGCCCATTCAAGGAACACAGGCAGATATTGTAAAAATGGCGATGCTTTCGGTTGATGGGTGGCTCAAACAAAGTAAGTTGAAAGCGAATATCTTGTTACAGGTTCACGACGAACTTGTCCTCGAGGTTGAGCGTGAGGATGTGGACATTGTTTGCGAAGGATTAAAACAAATGATGGAAGGTGTCGCGCAATTCGAAGTACCGCTTTTGGTTGAAGTCAAAGCAGGATTGAATTGGGGAGAGATGGAAGAGGTTTAAATTAATCTGATCTACAACGCTGTATGGCACCGAAGAAAAAGAAACCATCACACGTCATGCGAGCGATTCGTGTGATGACGCATCACAAAAGTATGTTCCGTTGGTTGAATATTCTGGATCCAATTTATTGGTTTGCCTACATGCTCTCCGCGTCTATTCTTGATTTTCCTTTGCGTGAGTCTGAGATCGAGTTTGTGCATGACAACATCATTAAGCACAGAAAAGTTTTGTGGTGTAACCTCATTATGGCGATGCTTGTTGCAAAAGGTCTGACAGGACTTTCTATTGTGCAGGTTGATACGTTGATCGGTTCGCTTGTCGCGCCAGCATTTATTACGGGTGGAGCCTGGTTCGCGATTACATTCGGTGGAGTTCCAAAACGTTTGTTGCCGCTTGCAATCGACATTACGTTCTGGATGTTTGCGGCATTCACCGTTTCTCTCACAACCATGTTCGTTGGACTGTGTTTCGTTCTTCCTCCACTTGTTCTTGTCGTCTTTGGATTCATCTTATTTGCCATCCTTGTTTCTGCTGTGCGTTACGATAACGTAGATGGATTAAAAATAGGACTCGACGAAGCACTGTTGATGCACAGTCTTACACACATCAATTATCTGAGTGAAAAACAAGGAGCAGAGATTGTCGTGGACCCATCTAAGCTGAGTATCAATAAACGCGAACTGGATTATCAGGAAGATGTATAGATCAATTCGAAAAAAACCACCGCGTGATGCGGTGGTTTTTTATCGCTTGCGACACGCATTGATCAACGATACAATCTAGCCAACAAATTCTATGAAACAAATTCGCCTCTTTTTCGTTCCTATTCTTGTTGCCTTTGGGTTTCTGATTGCGGGAATTCTTTCCTTCAATCATTTGGATGCGACTTCCGCACGTGTGCTTCAAGCCACATTATTTTTGGGAAGCATCCCGCTTGTGTATCAATTCGTGAAAAGTATTTTGAAAGGTCAGTATGGAGTGGACATTATTGCCCTTGTTGCGATTGTGACATCATTTCTTCTTCATGAGTACATTGCGGGTTCTGTGATCGTTCTCATGCTCTCGGGTGGAGAAGCTCTCGAGGCGTATGCAGCCAGAAGATCCACACAAGAACTCACAAAACTGCTTTCCCTTGCACCTTCCATCGCGCATCGAAAAAATGGAGATCAACTGACGGATGTTCCTGTTGAAGAGATGAAGGTTGGAGAACATCTTGTGGTAAAACCTGGAGAGGTTGTTCCGATTGACGGTGTTGTGGTTGAAGGAAAAGGATATGTAGACGAATCTTCCATCACAGGAGAAAGTGAACCTGTGTTGAAGGAGCACGGACAAATTATTTTTAGTGGAAGCGTCAATAAAACTGCGGTCCTTGAAATTCGTGCAACGCATGTATCAAGTGAGAGTCAGTACCAACGTATTGTTGCCCTCGTAAAAAATGCACAAGAGCAACGAGCGCCAATCATGCGTCTTGCTGATCGGTATGCGGTTGGATTTAGTGTCATGACATTTACGATCGCGATCGCGGCGTGGATTTTTTCAAATGATCCATCGCGATTCCTTGCTGTGCTTGTTGTTGCGACACCGTGCCCACTCATTCTTGCTGTTCCGATTGCCATCATCTCTGCTATGAGCCGTGCTGCTTCGCGCGGAATCGTTGTAAAGAATGGTCGTGCTCTAGAAATTTTAGGCGAAGCACGCGGATTCGTGTTTGATAAAACAGGCACGCTCACACTTGGCGAACCCATTCTTCAATCAATCGTTTCGCTCTCGGACATATCAGAGAAAGAAATTATTCGCATCGCTGCATCCATTGATCAACTCTCCCTTCACTTATTTGCACGCGCGCTCGTACAATTTGCAACGGAAAATCAAATTGCCTTTTCGTTCCCTGAATCATTTTCCGAAGTGATTGGAAGTGGTGTGGAAGGTGTCATTGATACGCAAACCTATTTTTTTGGAAAACTTGCACACATTAAATCTTCAGGGGTGACTGTTTCCGCAGATGAAGAAAACGCACATGACGCATCACAGCAAGAAGGGGTGATCTCTGTGTATCTTTCCACAAAAGAAAAATTGATTGGAAAAGTTTTATTCGAAGATCGTATTCGCCCGGAGATTAAACAGATGTTTGAAGAAATCAAAGAACATAAAATAAAACAAGTTTACATGCTGACGGGGGATCGCGCCGCGGTTGCACATCGTATTGCGGAAGAATTACATATCAAGCATGTGAAGGCGGACATGAAGCCAGAAGATAAGTTAAATGAGATTCGCTCTCTTAGAGAAAGGTTGCATCCAATTGTTATGGTAGGTGACGGAATCAATGATGCGCCCGCCATGGCGGCTGCGGATGTTTCGATCGCGCTTGCAGCATACGGAAGCAGTGCGTCTTCTGAAGCGGGAGACATTGTGATCGTTGTAAACAACATGTTGCGTGTCCACGATATTTTGCATATTGCTCAGCGCGCCATCCAAATCGCAAAGCAGAGTATTTATGTGGGAATTGGTGTCAGTCTGTTACTCATGATCATTGCGTCGATGGGTTACATTCCACCCGTATTGGGAGCTGTATTACAAGAAGTTCTGGATGTGGCCGTGATTCTCAACGCTCTTCGTGTCAGTTTTGAAGACATCTCATAAGAGATGTCTTTTTGGTTGCGAGCCGAGGGGAACCGAGATACAATCCCCTCACTATGCTTCTCTTTGTCTACGGTGATGACGGTTTCCGCACGCAGGAAAAAGTCTCACAACTCAAATCCGCGTTTCGCGAGAAACATGATCCTTCCGGTTTGAACACCGTTGTTTTTCCGTCTGCGGATGGAAAGTTGATTGTCGGTGATGTCATTCAAGCGGTGACAACCATGCCGTTTCTCTCGAAACATCGCATGGTGATTATTCGAGACTTGATCGACTCGGTCAAAAAAGATGACCTCCCACTTTGGGAGTCAGGACTTTCTCGAACACCTGATTCGACGATCGTGATCCTGTGGGAATCAAAAGCAGTGGATGCTGTCGAGAAGAAACCGTTATTTAAAACATTGAAAGAACACGCGCAAGTTCACACATACCCATTTCCTGCTCTCGCAGGCTCGTCGCTTACAACATGGATTGCAGATCGCTGTAAGTCTAAAGGATCGGCGATCGAGTCAGGTGCACTTCGTGCGCTCATCGAGAGAGTTGGTGCGGACTTGTGGCAGATGAGTCATGAGATCGATAAACTCATTGCGTTTGCAAACGGATCGACCATCAATGAGACGATGGTCACACAACTCGTACAAGCAAACTTTGAAGGAAAGATTTTCGATCTCGTCGATGCGCTCTCTCGCAAAGATGTTCATGCAAGCGTGCGTATGCTCGAAGAAGAACGTTTTGCGGGAAGTGATGATTACTATTTGATGAGCATGTTCACGCGTCAGATTCGATTGCTTCTCGGTGCACGCTCGGTTCTCGATCAGAATCCGCGAGCGGATAAAAATGTCATCGCAACAGAATTGGATGTTCATCCATTTGTTGCGTCCAAACTCGTGACGCAAGCAAAAAACTTTTCTTTGCAACAATTACTCGATGCACACGCACAACTTTATGAATTTGATCGCGCGATGAAGAATGGTGGAATCACGACAGATTTGGCTGTTGATTTAATTGCAATCGATTTACTGGTAAAATGAGTGCGACCCATTTATTCATGCATCTTTATTTATGGACACATCTCAAGAGTTACCAGAAGGAACACACGTAAATGCGCTTGCAGAAGAAACACATTTGAATGAAGAGATTGATGCAGCAATTGCGGACGGAATCACGGCAGATCAAATCAGTGACTTTCTCGCACAACTTGATATGGCGGAAGCGTCCCCAATGGTTGATGAGTTACGCGCAAAATTGATTGCGGCACGAGGGTAATTAAAGTTTAAAAGATAAAAAACCACCGTAAAAACGGTGGTTTTTTGTGCTTATGCATTGACAAAACCCTATTTTTATGGTATATTATTCTGTCGCAAAAGTGGTTTTTGCGTTTGAACTTCACTGTGGAGGCTCTCATGTTCACCAAGAAAACCCTTCTGTCCGATGCGTTGTTCGCAGGACAGGTTGGCGGGTTGGTGATCTACGGAGTCACCCAAGCCAACAAGATGCGTACGTCCGTTCAGGGCGTGAGCATGTCTATGTTCATTTTGTTCAGTGCGTTCGTTGTATATCTGCTTGTGCTTTCGATTCGTTCGCATCGTGCGCAACCGAGTCGATTGACTTTTCAGATCATGACGGGTCACATCATCGGCACGTTGATGGTTGGAACGTTCACCATCATGCTCATGAAGTATTTGTTTGACGGAACCTATCAGTGGGTCGCAAACGATACAATCACGATGTGGATTTCCCTTCTCGGATGCTTGCTTATCCTTGTGGTCAGCAAAGCAAAAGGATTGGATCTTTCGAGCCCGACGGTGCGTGGATATCTTGCGAGTTGCTGCAAAGCACTTCCGCAAGCGTTCATGGCCTGGAAGATGTGGCACACAGGCGGAGCAGGATTCGCGGCGTTTGCGATCTGGATCGCTCACGTCACAACGTTCATTCGCCTGGTGCAAGTCTGGCTTTCGATGCGCGAAGCATCAAAGGAATCAAATCGACTCGGAATGTTCATTCCGGAAGTCACAAATGAACTCACATGGATCATGGTCACGTTCGCGTGGCTGTACGGAGGCTAACGTAAACGGGAAAGGCGCAAGCTGAGTACTGTTTTTTTGTTTGGATCGCCGATCGCTTGACCATCAAGCGATTTTTTGATACGTTTGTGCGTCGATCAAATGGGTCGATACGGAGGAGTTGTGCGTCGATTCATATTTTTTTTCGCGCTTTTCGCGATGCCTGGTGCGTGTGAAAAAGTTCCTGCTCAATGTGAGGCGGGCGAGCCTACAAAAGTGGTCGTAACGGCGGTGGTTCCAGAGCAAGCTGTTGCTGCGCCGCCCCCAAGTCCTCTTCCCAACGTCTCGTACGCGACGTGTTACTCGGGCGGCCGACTCTTGTATCAAGGCCCCATCTCGTTTCTTCAATGCAACGATCATGGATTCTGCGGCATCATGGATGCCAAATCCAATAAGGGATTTTGGATCCATGCGGATTGCGTGTTTACCGATTACGATACGATCGAAAAAAGTTCGATCACAAATCTGCACCTCAATCCCAACAACGATCGGTAACGTTGCCGTCGTTGTCTGCTCATTCAACCCTTTGGAGGAATACATGCGCCGATGGATCTTTGTCGCGATGATCGCTTTGTGTGCTATTGCATGTGAAAAGAAAGTTGAAGGAAAAGAAGAAGACAATGTCTCGGGAAATGTCTATCACGTCACATGTTTCTCGGCCGGTCAGGTTGTCTATGAAGGTGATTGGAAATACTCCACTGGCGATGGTTGGGATTACATTGATGTGAAAACAAAACTGAAATTTCGTTTAAGAGATCACAACGACTGCTACTGGACCAACGCCCCTTTTTACAAAGTAAATCGCTAGCGCTTATCACCCACTCGGGTGATTTTTTGTACTTGTTCCCTCCTTCATGAAGGAGGGGTTAGGGGTGGTTGTTTAGAAAAAAAATCGATCTATTTTTTAGATCGATCAGGTGGAGGTGTTCGCGTTGCCCATGCGTCGAGGAATTCTTTGATGTCTGCTTCTGTCATGTCGCACGCGGCCGCAAGGCGCATGACGTCGAGGAGAAGTTTTCCAACGCGTTGTTGCATGACATCCGTGTTGATGACGGAACCGTGATCAATCATTTCAAGTTGCGAAGCGATGCGGCCGGTAGATGTGATGACATGAAACAGAGTATGCGCACGCTCAAGACGTTTTTTCCCCGTATCGTCGAGCACTTGCATTTCGGGATATTCTTTTTCCGTGCAGGGATATCGTTCCGTAACGAGTCGGAGAAGAGCTTCAATGTGCATGGTAAACCTCGAAGTGTGGGAAGAGATTAGCATGAGATTTTGTGTTTTACAATGAGATAAAAAGAAAAACCCCGCATGCGTGTGTATGCGGGGGAAGAAAGGTTTTACGCATCAGAATTGGATCCGCAGTCCTCCATCCTATTCATATTTTGCCGAATGGATGGTTCGTATCCATGAAATTCTCTTCGCACGGGATCCCAAGTCAGACTCAACCCGGTGGGCGGAAGTTTTCTCTCATGCTCCGAACCTTTATAGATTGCTCGTGTCTCTTTTTCTGTCAGGTGTCTCCAGACGAAATTATCCTCTGGCCCATTGAGTCCCGTGGCACGGATAGAGGAGCCGTCTTTCATGACAAACGTATAGCAGAACTGCACACCGAACTGCACGATGCTTTCGGCACGAAAATCAGTGATGATGACGTAGCCCGGCCATTCTTTGAATATGGTCAGTCGTCCGTTAAAGTCACATCCAACTTTATGGTGAATGAACATCGAAAGCCTTTCCGTCGCTTTGTGCCACATGAGATCTCCTTTGAATTCGAATGCGTATTTCCCGTTCTCGTCCGACCATCACTTGATCGTCCGAGGTTGGGGCCCGTCGAGAGTGAATCGACGGGCAGGTTGAAGAGAGGAATAAGGAACTACTTCCGTCGCCCACGCCTTGGCGCAATCGCGCGTTCACGATCAGATCCCCACTCGTTGCGGGTGACTTCGGGGACTTGGGTCGGTTCCGGTTCCACCTGAACGTCCACAAGTGTCTGCAGAAGTTCGTCGAATTTATGCAGCTCATTCTCGGTTGCTTCGAGATTGTTCTGCGCGCGCTCGACCTTTGCCTTGTAGTAGGCAATGCTGACGATGCTGCCCTCGCGCGCTTGGTTGAGGATTAACTTGGCCTCTCCTGCCGTGACCTCCGGAATTTCCGGATAGGTATCATCGTGCACGGTGAACCAGCGACCGTCGATATGCTGAATGAGGGCGAACTCTGGCCCCATGTGCGCCACGATCCGATAGTCGGGATCATTGAGCGGATCCCCTTTCTTGATTTCCTGTTTGTGGGCGGACGTATGAAAATCATGCCAATACTTCTGCATGGGAACTCCTTCTCGATCTTGGGAATCATTTCCCGTTCTCGAACGACCAGTCAATCTGATCATCCAAGGTTGGGGCCCGTCGAATGTGAATCGACGGGCGAGTTTGTGTGGGCTAAAGACCGACGTTGACAGCGAAGAGTCGTTCGAGTCGAACGCATATGCCAAGAGCTTTTACTTTGTATTCCGGGTGCTCCTCCTTGAGCAAGTCACAAATTTCTTTGAAGTTGTGATTGGTCCACACAGAAATCTCTTTTTCTGCGTGCCTAATAATGAGTGTCCCCTCACACAGGCCTCTACCGGTCATTCCTGGACTATTCAACACTCCCATGAACATCAACCAGACATTCATTCGAGCATTTCCGGCGCGCAGAAGGAGTCCTTTGTTGGTTTCGATGAGAATGAACTCTTGATGCACACTGTCAGCGATCAAAACCTTTTTCATGATGAGCTCCTATTTCTGTGAAAGGTGCGAAAAAACCGGTTCTCGGATAGATCTAATGAGAGTTCTATGCGAAAACCGGTTTTACAATCTTTTGGGCGCGGATTGTTCGCGTTCTCTCCTTTCCCGATAGTTGAGATGAGCTCGTTTGTTGATTCCCCGTTCTGATCTTGATGAACCAAGTTTATCAGTTTTTTGCAAAATTGTCAATTTATAATGTACAGAATGAGCAATATTTTTGAGTAATTAACATATAAAATTGACAACTTAGCATAAAAATAGCATAATAATGTTGTACATAATTACACAACATATGTTGATCGATGAGCTTAAATCTCTTGGATTGTCGGATCAGGAGGCTTCTGTGTATCTTGCTTGTGCCGAGATGGGGTCTTCCACCGTTCTTGAAATTGCTAAGAAAACGAAAACGCACAGAACAACTGTGTATCACACAGTTCAAGGTTTACTCGAGAAAAAGCTGTTCTCGGAATCTGTTCGTGGGAAACGCCGTGTGTTTGTTCCGGAAGGTGCGGATGCGTTTAAGAAGATGCTACAAAGCAAGCTTGCACGTGTGGACGGGATCGCAGGTGAGCTCTTGGCTTTGACGAAAGAAAGCACGATGAAACCCATCGTAAAATTTCATGTTGGGGTTGAAAGTATTAAAGATACGATCCGTACATCGGTGTTGGATGTAAAAGAAAAATTCCAATATGGAATTTTTACTGTGGAAGAAATGATGAGCTCACATGGATTGAAAGAATTTTTCTTGGGAGAATATAGTGCACTTCGTGAAAAGAATGGATTGTTTGCAAAAATTATTGTCGCGGATACGGAAGATGGAAAAGCGTACAAGAGTTTGGATAAAGAAAAATTTCGCGAAACAAAACTCCTTCCCGCATCCAGCTACCATTTCCCCACAGAGGTGATGATCTCCGGAGATGTTGTGTTGTTATTTGTGATTTCAGAAAAAGAACAATTTATTATTTCCGTCGAGAGTGCTGCGATCGCGATGACGTTTAAGATGATTTTTAATGCGGTGTGGACATTGGGGTATTAAAAAATCGATCTAGAACAGATCGATTACGTTTTATCAGATTGTTCCTGTGCGCGACGTGTGCTCCATTCGGTGAAGAAATTTTCTAGTTCTCCTGGAGTGATATCGCACGCTGTTGCAATACGCGCCAAGTTCATGAACATGGTTCCAATCGCTTTGCGCAATGCTTCGTGGTCGAGCGGTGCGCCGTGGTCATGTGATTCGAGTGCGTCTGACAATCGCCCGATCGCTTTTAGATGATGCAAAAGCGTATGGTGGCGTTCAAGTCGTTTGCGTTCTGCCTTCGATTTACCTTTCATGGGCGAATATTCAATTTCCGTGCATGGCCAAAGATTTTGAACGAGTTTCATGAGAGATGCAATGAGCATGGATTCCTCCGTAATGTGTGAAGAGATTAGCATGTGGGTTATTGATTGGCAATCGTTTAGAAAAATCGACCCATCTCTGGATCGATTAGGTGATTATGGACAAGCTCCCCAAAGGCCGAGCTTGTTTTTCTTTGCGACTTTTTGGTCTGCGCGAAATTCTGTCTGGTACGCATATGGATGTTTGTATGTGTATTCATGTGCATATCCGTCACGCACCAGAGATTCGTTCACGTTCTCGTTTCCAAGAAAAACAAAGCGCAATTCACGATGATATTTATCTTCGTTGTCTTGCGATGGATCTGCTTCTAGACGCACGATTTTATCCGTTAGTAATTCCTTTGTGCGCTTTGAAGCTTCCGGTCCGAAACACTCGACAGGCGAATTTGGTTTCACGGTTTCTGGGGTGTTGATTCCAATCAAGCGAATGGTGTGAGGTGCGTGATCAATGGCAACAACAATGGTATCACCATCTACTACACGAATCACACGAAAATCATCCGTGGTTTTTGCGACGAGTTTATCTGCGGGATGATGCACGTTTTTATTTGCGTGTGGATACACCAACCATCCGCCGTAAACGACTGCGGCAAGAATGAAAAGAGCGATGACAGCTTTGAGTTTTCTGATCATAAATTCCTCCGATAAGAAAACTCCCACTCAAGATGAGTTAGGAGTTCTTCTAAAAATAGATTCTCACAAAATTTTGTGTTTGTCAACGGTGTGGTGTGGGTAAAATAAAATCCGTCTCGCAGTTGCGGGACGGATTTTATTTTATTTTGCTTTGAGTGCGTTCACCTTTTTGGCGAGACGAGACTTCAAGCGTGCGGCGGTATTTTTTTTGATGATATTTTTTCCGACCGCTTTATCAAACTTCTTGCTCACGAGCTTTGCAACTTCTGTTGCTTCTGCAACGAGTTTTGCATCAATCATTTTGCGAAGCTTTACTCGAAGAGATTTGATTTCTGCGTTGACCACTTTTACGTGTTGCGTGCGCTTTTCTGATTTACGGACGGCCTTCTTGGCGTTTTCTTTGTTTGGCATAGTGTAATAAATAATTTTTTGGGCAAGATGGAAAGGTTATATCCTCCTTTGCATCTATCACATTCCGTGAGAGCGATACGGATTGGTCGAAGTTTATGGGAAAAGTCCCTATTCGTCAAGCATTTGGCTCCCCTGCTCGATTTCGATTGGTTCAAGGAGTTTTCCAGCTGTGCCCTGGGTAATGCGGAACACGTCTTTATCCACTTTCTTTAGTTCGCCTGACGATGCGTTAAAGGCTCTTACAGTCGTTTCGAGGTTCTTTCCAAGCTTATTGTGATAATCCTCGTACGCCTTCATGTGCTTCACAAGCGCTTCGGCTTGCAGTTGGATATCTTTCACAGAATCCTCGATTTGGAGCGCTTTTAATCCAAGAATAACGGTTTGAAGGTAAGCAAAGAAAGAAGTTGGGGCGACGATCATGACGCCTTTTTCGAAGGCGTATTCGATGAGATTTCGTGTATTCACCTTTACGGCACCCACGCTTGAGTTGATCAGGTTGTGATAAACACCTTCTGCAGGAATAAACATGAATGCGAAATTTGTTGTTCCTTTATCGGGTCGAATATATTTGGAGGTTTCATCAATGCGCTTCTTTACATCGGATTTAAAATCTTTTTCTAATTGATCTCGCAGGGCTGCATCCTGTTCATTTGAAATTTTGTTGTAATTTTCAAGAGAAAATTTGGAATCAATCGGAATGAGCATGTCCTTTACATGGATCACTGCATCCGGGATAAGTTTTTGTCCGGTCGTTTCATCGATCCCAAGATCAAATTGCATTTCATATTGTCCTGGCGCAAGAACTTGTCCGAGTAATGACTCGAGCCAATATTCCCCAAGGATTCCACGGTGTTTTGGGTTTTTTAAAATATTTTCAAGACTCTGAAGTTGTGTTGAAAATCCAAGCACCTGCTTATTTGTCTCGTCGAGTTTTGTAAGTTTTTCTGTAACATCACGAATGATTCCGGAAGTATTTTGAAAATTTTTTTGTAGGGTTGAGGAGGATTCTGTGAGATTTTTCATCATGCGATCAGACATGAGGTCGAGTCGATCTGCAACTTCACGACGTTGATTGTTGGTCGTTTCTTGAAGTTCCTTACGAAGTTCTGAAAGAGTTTGTTGGAAAGAGGATTGATCAAATGATCCCGTTGGTTTTTTTGTGTAAAGGATGAAAGCAATCGCAAGAAGCAAGATAAGGATAATAATTTCTACGGGGGTCATATGCTTTACGATGAATGTTAAAGAAACGTATAATGTTCGCGGTTCATTATAGCATGTGCAGAATAAAAGCCTATGCATTTTACGACGCTTATGTATTGAATCGCAAAATCTTTGCGTTTTGTCCTCGTAGCATAATTGGATAGTGCTGTAGCGTCCTAAGCTATAGATGGGGGTTCGATTCCCTCCGGGGACACCAATTCATTTTATCGTGAGCTGGATGCTCCAAGGTTTTTTCACGTGAAACATTTTATGAAATTACCACCAGACACAAAAGTAGTTTTATTCGATATGGATGGAGTAATTTTTAATACAGAAGATTTGGCTCACAATGTATTTGCAGAATTAGCACAAAATTTTGGAAAAATATTTGAAGAAGCAGACCATAAAACTATTTTAGGGACATCTCAAGACAACTGGAGCCAGTATTTTGTTACTAAGTGGGATTTAAACACGTCTTTTAATGAATTTGCCTCACTGTTTTGGCAAACATTAAAAAAAGAAACGCTTATTCATTCAAAACTTCTTCCTGGGTTTCAAGAGTGTATTCATAAGGTGCGAAAAAATGGTTTGCGTACAGCTCTTGTAACAAGCACGCCTATAACGAGCGTAGATCCTTTGTTGGAAAAATTCGAATTGCGAGAATTGTTTGATGTGGTTGTTACTGGTGATGAAATTATTCATGGGAAACCAGATCCAGAGCCGTATTTATTAGCCATGAAGAGATTGAATCTTAAATCGAATGAATGTGTTGTGATAGAAGATGCTCTTGGCGGAGTAAAATCAGCTAAGTCTGCGGGGTGTTACGTGATTGCGGTTCCAACGACACATGCGTTAGGTCTTGATTATTCAGAAGCGGATTGCATTTTGAGAACTCTTAAGGAAATTGATGTCTGAGGTTTCTCGACAAGTTCATAAGGAGGATATTTGTGGTCATATCGGTTGTGGTAAAAAGGGGATTAGAAGGAAACAAAAAAGCACTTGTTCAAATCAAGCGCTTTTTTGTTTCACATGAAACTTTACCGATCATTATTCACTTAATAAGTATGGTTTGTCCACAATAGCATAGACAAAAATGACAAATTGTGGATAACTCTGAAAAAAGCCAATAAAACTGCAATTTTGAAAAATATTTTGTGTAAAAAAATAAGCAAGATCTATTTTTTTATCTAAATTTAGTACAAATATAGCTTG
This sequence comes from Candidatus Uhrbacteria bacterium, assembly GCA_026395055.1. Classification (GTDB taxonomy): domain Bacteria; phylum Patescibacteriota; class Patescibacteriia; order UBA9934; family GWF2-40-263; genus XYB2-FULL-45-11. Next base: position 137,249 of record JAPLZK010000001.1, read on the forward strand.
ACTACATTTGTTATTCATGATACAATGATATGCGTAAAGGTAATGATATGAGCAAGCTAGTTGCCGCCTTTGTTCTTGTGGGGTTTTTTCTATACACCAACCCTGTAATGGCAGAGATGACATCCACAAACTATCAAATCCGATGGGACTCCTTAACAGAGGGGGGTTCTGATACGTCTGTATCAGAAAACTATGGAATTCATGATTCGGTTGGTGGGGCCGCTCAAGGAAACTCGACGAGTGCCAACTATCAAACAGATAGTGGATACCGTCTTGGCGCCTTTGACCAGGTCATTACATTTGATCCCCTTCTCGAAGACTCATCCGCCGGCGTTTCTGTGACCTCACGTAGTGGTACGACCGTCTTTACCGCACAAACAGCCGGGCTATCTACAGGTGAAGCTGTTGTCTTGGTTCAAGATCACGGTGTGGCACAGATTTCTGCAATAGGAAAAATTACAAGTATCTCTTCTGGAGTCTCTATCGTAGTAGATTCATGGTCTGATAATGGAACAACTCCCACGATCGACGGAATAAATGACTTCCTTTATCCAATGAACAGTTCATCTATTACGCTCGGAGAATTGAGTAAAACATCGGTCGTAACAGCTGTTATTGGTTATGAGGTGACTGCAGATCTAGATAATGGTTACTCAGTTCAGGTGATGGCAGATGGTGGATTAACAACTGGGTCACATACAATTACAGATGTTTCAGACGGGTCTGTTACTGCAACCTCTGAAGAATATGGAGGAAGATCATCTGATACAAGTATTGCGACTTCAACGTTTGATACACAAGACACGGCATTTTCAACATCGTTTCAAGATATAACAACAGAATCAACCGCAAAATATAAAGATAGGCACTTCCTTACGCTCAAAGCAGCTGCGTCTGACACAACTCCAAGTGGAAATTATTCACAGGCACTTACAATCGTTGCGTCAGGTAACTTCTAATATGAAGCTTCGTTCACTTATCACATCACTCATCTTGTTCGCCATACCGTTCTGCATGCAAGCAGCGGCTGTTTCGCCTGCGACGATTGATTTGATGGGGGGACGCAATGAAACAGTAGCTTCTACATTTACCGTTATCAATACAAAAGCAACTAGCGAAACGTATTACTTGGACACACTTTCCTTTCAAGCCAAAAATGAAACAGGGGAGCCGCAGTTTTCTTCGCAAAAAACACAAGATGATCTTACAAAGTGGATAAAATTTCCATCAGACCACATTCAGGTTCCGGCAAGATCAAAGCTTGATGTCCCATTCACGATTCATGTTCCAGCAGATGTTGCTGGTGGTAGCTATCAATCGGCAATCACCGTCTCAAGCGCGCCATCAGAGATTGTTGCAACAAATGGAGCTGTCATTGAAGCAAAAACAGCCATACTCATTTTCTTCACAGTCAAAGGTGATTCAACAAAAAAAGCAGCGCTTCTCGATTTTCTCCCGAGTGAGAGAGGAATTCTCTCAGATCTTCATCAGACATTTACGTATCGTATCCAGGACCAAGGAAATGTTTACGTGATTCCAGACGGAACGGTGACCATAAAAGATCTCTTCGGCAGAACCATTCAAACAAGAAATGCAAACGAAGCAAAAAATCGCGTGCTCCCAATGTCCACAAGATCGTTTCAACTGACAGATCAAAAACCAAAAGGATTTCTAAATACGCTGAATGATCAAGCAAGACTGTTCGCCATCGGTCCTATGCACGCAACGCTTGCATTGAATCTGGGAGAAGGGTTCCAGCCAATCAACGCAACAACTTCCTTCTGGTATGTACCGTATCAATTGATCCTTGTCGTGATTGCTCTCATTGTTCTCGTGCTCCTTGGGTATAGATTCCTCTCAAAACATAAAAAAACGTAGTGTGTGTCAAAAATCGTTGTCCATTATTTCGAAGATTGTCTCAATCGCGGTCATCATGACGGCGCTTGTGGCGGCTGTTCGAGTAAATGCAGCAACGGTGACGAGTGCAAATGATTACGTGACGACACTTAAAGTGTCCGTTCCGGCGAATCATGAGGTGCTCTTTACAACTCCATCAGGTATTTCAGAAGGTCAAACCGTAACCCTTACGTTTGATCCAGGATTTACAACATCATCCATCGTGGAAAACGATGTTGATATTGCGGATGACGGTGTTGAACTCACTACAGCAACAAGTTGTGCGGGCTCAGAACAAGCATCTGTTTCTATTGGATCAAACATCATCACCATCACAATTTGTGCGGGTGATGGTGGTGCGATTGCATCGAGTAGTATCGTGCGTGTTCGTATTGGAACAAATGCAACAAACTCCGGAGTGGGTGTGAACAGAATCACGAACCCCTCAACCGCTGCGAACCATTTTGTGACAGTTGGCGGAACATTTGGTGATGCTGGATCCATTATTTTGCCAATGCAATCTAATTTTGGAGGCATTGCTGTTACCGCATCTATCCCTGCACCATCAGGTGGTGGCGGTGGGTGTACGGATTGTCCCCCTCCTCCACAATCAGATACGACTGCGCCGGTCATTAGCCAGATTGTTGTCAGCGGAATCACAAAAACGGGCGCGACAATTAGTTGGACAACAGACGAAGATTCCTCGTCGCGCGTGAATTACGGTCTTACCGATTCATTTGAATTGGGTTTTGTGATGGATCCGTCTCTCACAAAGAGTCATGTCATCGCCCTTTCAAATTTGCAAGAAGGAAAAACGTATTATTTTCAAGTGAAGTCCGCAGATCAATCGAACAACATCGCGACATCATCAACACTTACGTTTGGGACGATTGATGAAACAGCTCCTGTTATTTCGAGTATTGCAATTACGAACATTACACAATCCTCTGCAACGGTTACGTGGAACACAAACGAGAACGCAACGAGCATTCTTGATTATGGAACCACAACAGATTACGGATCAAATAAGTTGAGTGCGACTCTTGTTACGAGTCACTCATTCGATCTGTCATCGTTACAAAGTGGGGTGACGTACCACGTTCGCGTGAAATCGCAAGATGCCTCTTCGAATATCGCATCTTCTACAGACGTCACATTTGCAACACTTGCAAATCTTCCTCCAACGAATGTTTCGGGATTAATCATTACGCCTGGAGATCACTCTCTTTCGCTTGTATGGACAAATCCATCTGACGAAGATTTTGTTGGTGTTCGTGTGTTGCGATGTCTTTCTCAATACCCAAGTGGTCCGACAGATGGTTCCTGTACGGTTGTTTTAGATAACAGTACAGCGCAATCACTCGATCAAACGAATCTTACAAATAATACCTATTATTATTTCGGCGTCTTCTCAAAAGACTCTGCTTTGCAATTCGCTTCTGGTGCGCTTATTTCAGATAAGCCAAGCGCTCCAGTAATAGAGGTGCCAAGTGTATGTGGAGATAAAATCTGTAGCGCAACAGAAACGATCTCTTCGTGCCCTGCCGACTGTTCTGTTCCTATTCAACCAGGAACTGTCTGCGGCGATAAAGTATGTACAGATCCCGAAACAGTCATTTCGTGTCCAGCGGATTGTGCGGTCCAAACGCCAACCGTAGGGGATACATGTGGCAATGGGGTTTGTAATGATTCAGAGTCAACGTTTACGTGTCCGTCTGATTGTAAGAAAACAGAGCCAATTATTCCCGGGTCAGGAGTAGGAACGCTCAAATTTTCAGACGTGTCATTTTCCGTAGGTAATGGATCGATACCGTTATTAGGCACGGCAGAATATGCAGAGGTCCTGCCACACACGTCGCTTTCTGTGCATGTGCCGGCAGCAAGTTTGGCAAGTGGTGTTGATCGCGTAACACTCGCGATTGGCGCTGATTCGTACATTTTGCGTCCTGTCACAAAGGTGAGTGCTTCATCTTCTCCCGCATCCATTGTTGTTGCGGCAGCGACAGATAACGCACCCGTTCTTTATTACGAGGCGGATGTATTCACTCCGAATACGTTATCCCTCAATCCCGTTTCCATTTTTATCGATTATATAAATGGAAAAACAATTACGGTTTCTTCGTTTCTGCGTGTTGTCGCTCCGGGCGTCACAAAAGAAATCATCGATGGAGAAGAAAACGTGATCGCGGGAGCAACCGTTACGCTGTATCAAGGTTCCGGATCGGGCGTTGTATGGGATGGGTCACCCTATAGCGCACAAAATCCGACAACTAGTACAGCAACCGGATCGTTTGCCTGGTATGTTCCAAATGGGCTCTATCATGTCCATGCAGAGCATGACAATTATTCTTCCATCGACACACCTGTGCTGGATGTGAAAAATAACATTGTGAGTCCAAGCATCTTGATGACACCTCTTCTTCTAAAAAAAGAGGCAATCCCCCTGCAAACGGCGACGGAAGCCGTGCTTTCAGCGGTCGTCAGTCAAGACACGGTGAAACAGATCACCGCATCGATTCAAAAATTCACGCAGTCAAAAACTATTCAGGCCGTCTCTAAAAGTATTGAAACCGTTCGGGCAATCCCAGCTGTGCAAACAGCTGCAGATGTCTCGGTTCCAACACTTGTCGTGTCCGCTGGATCGAGCGTTCTTGTGATGTCAGTCGCATTCGATTTTCTTCCGTTTGTTCAATACCTTTTTACTGCGCCGATTCTCTTTTTTGGGCGCCGCAAACGAAAGTCCTTTGGTGTGATTTACAACGCAGTTAGTAAGGAGCCAATTGGTCTCGCTGTTGTGCGTCTTTATCAGGTAAAAGACGAGCAAGAGCTTCCAGGCAAATTGGTGAAAAGTCGCGTGACGGATAAAGGTGGACGATTTTATTTCTTGGTTCAACCAGGATTATATCGTCTGACGGTCACAAAGTTAGGGTTTCAGTTCCCTACTCAACAACTCATGACAAAAAAAGAGGACGCTCAGTACATAGACTTGTATCACGGAGAATTGTTACGCGTGACAGAAGCCGATGCAGCTATTACCCCTAATATCCCAATCGATCCTTCGTCAGCAGCGCAATTTCAAGAACCAAAGAGTATTCAATGGCGATCGCGACTTCGCGCGATTCAGCACATCATCGCCTTATCCGGCGTTATCGTCTCCCTTGTTTTTGCTATCATCCGACCGAACGTGCTTGCGGCCGTGATGGTGATCATTCAAGTTGGAGTTTACGTATTAGTGCAACGACTCGCGAAACCTCGTAAGCCGAAATCTTGGGGAATTGTCTACGACAAAAACACTGGCCGCCCCGTTTCAAATGTGGTTGCTCGTATTTTTGAGCCGAAATATAACAAACTTCTTGAGACACAAGTCACAGACAATAAAGGACGATACTCCTTCCTTCTCGGACCGTCAGAATATTATGCCGTGTTCGAGAAGGAGGGTTACCGATCCACGCAGGTGAGTCCAATCGATTATACAAAAGACAAAGAGGCAAAAGATTTTTCCATGGACATCAGTTTGTTTACAAAAGCGGTTTAACACATACGGAGGTATGTCAACGCAATTGCGAAGACAATTTGCATCGTTCCTCATCATCGTCACATGCCTTGTGACGATGGTTCGTGTTGTAAATGCGGCAGCGGTCGCGCCTCCGAATATTGTGAGTTATCAAGGTCGCTTACTGAACGCAAGTGGGGTTCCCGTGACAGACGGATCTCTTTCCATCAAGTTTAAATTGTATGACGCACCAACCGCAGGAACGTGTTTGTGGACAAACTCGAGTTCAACCTGTGCAAGCTCAACGGCTCGCTCGGTTACATTGAGTTCTGGTTTGTTCAGTGAAAATTTAGGAGACACAGGAGCAAGTTATGCACCTATCCTCCCAACCGTTTTTTCCGATAATGACGCGGTGTATCTTGGAATCACCATCGGTTCAGATTCAGAAATGACGCCACGCAAACGCATGACTGCCGCGCCTTACGCGATGAATGCGCAAACATTAGACGGAATTGATTCCACAAGTTTTGTCAGAAATGACGCATCTATTCCTGGTGCGTCTCCACTTACGTTTGAAGGTGCAACAAACAATGCATTTCAAACGACATTTAGTTTTACAGATCCAACTGTTGATAGAACCGTTACATTTCAAGACGCATCCGGAACTGTCGCGTATTTATCAGATATAGGTGGAGGTGTTACACCAGATTCTTTAGATTTTACAGATTTTTCGGACACAATGGCTCTTGATGCGTCAACATCTATTACACAAACAGGAGCACTTTCGCTTTCTTTCAATAACAACAGTTCGGCAAATACGATTTTTAACCTTCAATCAACAGGGGACTTCGTTGTCCAAGATAATGGAACACCTGCATTTCAGGTGAATGATGGTGGACGATTACATTTGGATGCAACATCTGCACAGTCAACGGGAATTACGGGGGTCGGGAACTTTTTGACAGCAGACACCATGTCCGTGATTTCAAATGCGAGTTTTCCGGCAGATAGTTCGTCTGGAAATGGAGGGACCTTAATTGGTCAGTTATTTGATTATCACGTTGCAAATTCGTCTGCAACGGTTGTTGGAGTATTTCCTACATTTGCTTCTACACAAAATGGAAAAAGTTTTACAGGATTTGAATTTGGTGGAGGGCTTTCCACATTTGCTCCAACAAATACAACGGGAATAAATGATGTAAATGCATTTCAGATTGATGGTATTACTGATCCAGGAAGTACGATTACTTCAAAAGCTATTAATATTGGTGATGGATGGGATACGGACATCGTTTTTGGATCGAATGCTGTGTTGCAAATGAATGGAACAACGCTTACATATAAAGGTGGAAGCGATACGCTGATGACGCTTACACATACTTCAGGCACGGGGAATCTACAGATATCAGGTGATCTAACAATTGCCGGAGACGACTTATTCATGACCACAAATACAAGTGGGTTTATTTTGGTGGCTGATGGTACCAATTATAACCCTGTTGGTGTGTCTGGTGATGTTTCACTCAGCAGTACAGGATTGACGACGATCGGTGCAAGCGCAATCAATTCTTCCAAAATTGCGGACAACAGTATTGTAAATGCGGATATCAATTCATCGGCAGGGATTTTGTATTCTAAATTGTCTTTGTCAAATAGTATTTTGCCGACCGATTTAACTTCAGGAGATTATTCTGCAGAAATTACATCCGGAACATACTCGATCAATATTTCCGGAAACGCCGCGACGACAACAACGAACGCAAACTTAACGGGTGATGTTACTTCCGTTGGTAATGCGACGACGATTGGTGCAAGCACCGTCAACTCTTCCAAAATCGCTGATGCGACCATTGTAAGTGGAGACATTGCAGACGGTACTATTCTTAATGCGAATCTTTTTAACAATACGCTTGATTTTGATAAATTCGCAAACACAATGTTACTTGATGCTGCAACCACCATTCAGGCGCCGGCAGGAAAAAGTTTGTCAATTGCGGCAACAGCTGCACCGACAGCAGATCTTTTCACAGTCTCTAACTCTGGATTTGCAACAAGCAGCAACATTAATGGGTTTCATTTGAATTATGCGGGAGCAGATGCGAGTTCTACTGCCATGAAAATTGATTCAGCATTTTCTGCATCTTTTGGCGGACAGACGTACGCCGCACTTGATCTTGGTGCTTTTTCACCAACATCTGGCGGCGGCGGTGGCACAACGGTCATTGGTGCAAACATCGAAGGTATTACAGACCCAGATCCAGGTGTTTCAACGATGGTGAACTCCATTGCACTTGCTCTTGGAGATGGTTGGGATACCCAACTTTTGTTCGGTGCAGGAGCATCTAAGGTCATGTTTGCAAACACAGGAAGTCTTGAGTTTGAAGATGCAGCTTTTAACAACATGATGACGCTTACAGACTCAGGAACGACAGGGGATTTGAGTGTGACAGGGAATAGTTATATTGGTGCGGGAAAATCCTTTGACACGAATGCAGCGGGGGCTTTGAGTATTGGAAACGTAAATGCTACTTCCCTCGCGATTGGAAATGCGTCCGCAACATCAGCAATTACTACATCTGACTGGGGAATTTCAACGACAGGTGCTTTGACGGGAATTGATTCAATCTCCGGTAGTGATAACCAAGGAAGTATTATTCACGATATTCAAGTTACAAGAGTAAATGCTTCAACGCATTCACATGTATTTGAAATTGATGGAAGTGCCTTGATGCTTATTTCTGCAACAGGTGATGGTGGAGGTGGAATCAACAGTCGAACGATCGAGATGGGAACTTCATCTTCTGATACGATTCATATCGCCTCCGCAAGTGCTGCAGCGGCTGATACAATTGCGATTGGTAACTCGAACGCTTCATCCACACTTACTCTGACAGGTGGAGCCGCGTGGAACATGGCAGCAGCCGGATTTTTAACACTTGGCGATGGTCAAGGGATTGATACGTCATCAGGGGCAACACAGGGAATTAGTCTCGGATATACGTATGCGACATTGGTAAATATTGGCTCCACCGCCGCCGCGAATATTAATATCGGAAATCGCAATCTTGGTGACTCAAGTCTTGCTCGAACAATACGTATTGCAGATGAAACAAATACACACACGATCGATGTTGGGGGTGTGAACTATGATGGAACAGATACGGTGAATATTGCAACAAGCGGAGCAACGAACGCTGATACCGTAAATATTGGAAATACTAACAGTGGATCACTTGTTCGTATTTATGCTGGAAACACGTTGGATTTGAATAGTGTAGCTGGTACAAAAACAACAAATATTGGTGGAAGTGGTGGAAATAGTGGAACAGATACGGTGAATATTGCCACAAACGGAACATTGCCAGACACAATTGCAATTGGAAATACAAATGCATCAACAACTCTTGCTCTTACAGGAGGCACAGCATGGAGCGTATCAACAGCAGGATTGATCACCTCTGCAGACGATCTTGCATTGAATGGTGGAGATATCACTACGTCATCCGCAACGTTTAATATTTTGAATACAGCAACAACAAAGACAATTAATATTGGTGGAACGTCAACAAGCGGTGTTGATACGGTGAATATTGCAACGAATGGAACTGCGGCGGATACGATTTCTGTGGGAAATTCAGGATCAGCTACAAGCGTAACGATTGACGGAGGCGGTGTTGTTGGTGGTCTATATCTAAATGATAATGGAAACGGCGTGCACAAAACATTTATTGGTGGAAATGATGGATTTGATGGTGCAGATACCATTAAAATTGCAAATGATGCAACGAGTGCCGACACGATTACGATTGGAAACTCAAATGCTACGACAACGCTTGCGCTTACAAGTGGAACATGGGCAATGTCGACAGCGGGCGCTCTCACAGGAGTTGCTTCGCTTGATACGATCGTAACGGATGCTACACATCTTACGTTTGCGGCAGGAGGAACGGTTGGTGCAACAAGCACAAACGCTCTCGCGCTTTCGAGTGGTGCAACAACCGGAACAACATCAACATCTGCAATTACTTTGAACGACACCGCACTTACAACAGGAACGCTTCTTTACGGTGACCTTCGCAACGTAAGTGGAACCGCTTTGAATTTTGCTTATGGAGCTGCAAAGACCCTTTCGGGTAACATGACTGGATTAACGCTTGATTTGCAAACAAACGTTACGAACGTTGCAGAAACAACAACAGGTATCAGTGTTTTGACACCAACGACAACAGGTCTTACAACAGGGAAAAAAATCACTGGAATCAGTGTAGAAACTCCTGGCGCCGTCACTTCAGCTGGAGGAGCTGGAAACATGTCTTGGAGCGGTGTTTCTGTAGAATCACCTTCTATTACACAAGGAGCTGGAACATCGCTTGAGGCAAGCAACTACTTTGGAAAACTATCTGTAGCAAACGTGACCACGGGCGGAACATTGAATGGAATCAAGATTCTTCCAATCGGCACAACATCAACAGTCTCAACGATCAATGGTGTAAACGTTGGGAGCATTACAGATGCTGGTGCGGGAATAACGAATGGAGTTTCTGTTGGTTCCGGTTGGGATAACGCTATTTCTGGAACAACGGCTGGAACAAACTTGATTTCGTTTACGAACTTTACGGTTACAACCGCAGGAGCTATTACCGGAACATTTGCAACCGCCAATACAGAGCGCCTTTGTTGGGATGCGTCTGGCTCTTCGGCTATCACAGACTGTACAGGAACTCCTGGAGACTATGCCGAGCAATATGGAACAACGGATCCGGCCGTTGTGGCTGGAGACATTGTTGCTTTGGATACATCAAAACCATCCGAGCAAACGATTGATGAACAAGGAATCAAAGGATCAAAGGCGTGGATTTTGAAATCATCAACCATGTATCAAGCAAATATTGCTGGTATCGTTTCAACATCTCCAAATGAGGTCATCGGAGAAAATTTTGCACCAGAAGAAAATCCACGTCCTGTGGCATTGAATGGACGCGTTCCCGTAAACGTTACAAATGAAAATGGTCCGATCTCCGTTGGTGATTACATTGCCGCTTCGTCAACCCCAGGTAAGGGAATGAAAGCCACAAAGGCAGGCCGTGTTGTTGGAATCGCGCTTGGAAATTTTGATGGCGTATCTGGACAAGTTATTGTTCAAGTCAACAACTCTTGGTACTTTGGTTCCATTATTGGAACAGACGGCACCTCAACCATGCTCACAGACAACGTCATTGTTGCACCTGTTCAAAACGCAACCGCTGGTTCAACATCGTTTGATTCTTACGGTCTCGCACTTCGTGGATCTGCATGGGATGGCAATCAAGCGCAAACGGTTTCGATGATGTTTAAAAATAAAGTGACAGATGGAACAAGCTATCGTTTGTCTGTTCGCAATACAACAGATAGTGAAGTTGCCTACATCACAAACTCTGGAACCATGCAGGTTGCGGGAGATATGGTTGTAGGTGGAAAGTTGTATCCATCAAATCTTGGTGGAGTTCAAACAGAAAAATATATTTATTATGATGGTTCCGCAGGACCTGGTGGTGATTTCATGCGTACAAACGGAAGTGGTTG
>JAPLZK010000001.1:148215-159118 GCA_026395055.1 Candidatus Uhrbacteria bacterium
ACAAACGCAAGTGGTTGGTCTACGGGTTCGTTCGACTTCGCCGAAATGTTCCCTTCTTCTGAAGCGCTCGTTTCTGGAGATGTCGTGATCTTCTCTGACACAAACGTGAACGTAAAACGTTCAACAAAGAAAGACGAAAAATCCATTGCGGGGATCGTTTCCACACACCCTGGATTCTTGGCGGGTGAAAACACGCCAGGTTCATTCCCAATCGCTCTTGCGGGACGTGTTCCAACAAATGTAAACCTTGAGAACGGAGCGATTGCCGTTGGTGATCCACTTACAACTTCAAGTACGCCAGGATTTGCGATGAAAGCCACAAAGGCTGGTCCAATTGTTGGTTATGCCCTTGAGCCATTAACAGAGACACAAGGAAAGATCATTGTCTTCGTATCCGCTGGATATTGGGGGGGTGAGGCAACAAGTTCAACTCCGGGTGCAGATAACCGTGCGTCATTGATTGGTTCCTCAAATAGTGAGTCCATGACGTCTCTCTCAATGGGGGGCGCGATCAACATGAACGGAAACGAGATTTCAAACATTGGTCGTCTTGCGGGACTCACAGATGCTTGGAGTATTGAAGTGGATGGAACGATCAAAACAGAAGCTTTGTTGAAAACAGTGATCACGGGTCAGAACAATCAAAAAGTTGAAACGATTGCTGTAACGTCTCCTGAAGCAATTATTACCCTTTCCGGAACTTCTACATTGAAAGACGGACAAGCAGATATTCACTTCTTTGATGTGAATAAAGATTTTGGCAATGTGATTTCTGCAACGGCTCCAATTCGTGTTGTTGCAACTCCAAACGGTCCAGTTTCTCTCTACGTTTCAGAAAAAGATCAAAACCACTTTGTGGTGAAGAGCTTTGGCGGAAACGCTTCAGATGTTGAGTTTGACTGGGTTGTGACAGGGTACCGAAAAGGTTACGAGCCTGTTGTTGCACCTGTTGTCGATCCGACAGCGGCCGTAACAGCAACAACACCGACGGTAAGTCCATCATCCGACGCAACAGCAACACCTGTTGCTGTATCGACAGACACTCCCTCAACATCAACGACAGACGTTCCTGCATCCTCGCCGAGCGCGAGCATAACAACCGTCGATCCTTCCGTGACAAACGCTGACGCAACAGCGTCGACGCTTTCACCTTGAAGAGTCGTGTTCTTTGGTGTCCACAATTTCATAACAAAAATGACTCGTTCCCCACACGAGTTATTTTTGTTTTCTGTTTCGTGATAAAATTGACATATTATGACTCAACCATCCTCTATCGTTCATCAGCTTTCAACGGCAGCACGTTGGATCTTTAACAGTTTCCTTTTTCTCTTCCCACTTTTTTTCCTTCCATTCACGCTCGACCCACTTGAAATCAATAAACAATCGTTGTTACTTCTTTGTGTTTGTTCCGTATTCGTTTTACTTATCGGATCGCTTCTTCTCAAAAAAGAAGCACACGTTAAACTCGGACTCATTCAACTTTTTCCGATTGGAATCTGTATTGCCTTTGCGGTTTCGGCCTATTTTTCTTTTGCTCCGTATGTATCTTGGATTGGAACGAGCGGTGCAGAATATACGAGTGTGCTCACATGGATTGGTCTCGCACTGTTATTTGGCCTTTGCACGTTGTTTCAATCAGAACTCCAAATGCGTTATGCGCCTTGGTTGCTTCTCATTGGTAGCGCAACTCTCGTAGGGCTTTTTGGCGTTTTATCCATCTTCGGCGTTTCTGTTGTTCCATTTTTTCCATCACTTGCGGTTTCCGCATTTAATACGGTTGGAACAGTGAACACGTTCGCGATCTTCCTTGTTATCATGAGCTTGTTTGCGTGCTCTCGTCTTGTTACAAATACGTTCTCGCTAAAAAGCGAATGGAAAACATATGGGGTACTGAGCTTGTTTGGTCTTTTATTTCTTGAAACACTCATTCTCCTTCTTGTTTTAGATTATTCCCTTCTCTGGCTTCTTTTCTTGTTGGGTTGTGGTGTGATTTTCGTCTTTTCCATTTTCCGATCGCGTTCTTTTCCTTCCATGAAGACGTTGTTTATTCCTGTTGTTTTTACCGTCGTGAGTTTATTTTTCTGGCTTTTCCTTCCAACTCCATTCAAAATCAATTTGCCTCTCGAGGTTTCTCCATCCATGGAAACAAGCAAAATAATCATGGAAGGCTCCATGCGTGATACTTCGTCACTGATTGGAACTGGGCCTGGAACGTATGCCATGAATTACGCAAAGTTTCATCCGAAGGCCGTTAATGAAACAGATTTCTGGAATACGCGTTTTGATCGTGCGCCTTCCTTTTTTCTCACCCTTGCCCCAACGGTTGGATATCTTGGTGCAGGATTCTATCTCTTTTTTCTCGTTTTCCTTTTTTGTCAGGCCATCTCAAAGTTACTTAAACTCAAGCAAGAAGAGGATTGGGTCGAATCATTTTCTCTCTTTGTTCCGTGGACAGCCGTGGCAATTGCTTCATTCCTTTTTTCCTTTAATGGCACGCTCGTTATAGTTCTCATGCTTTTTTCTGGATTGCTTGTATCTCAGCTGCTGGAGAAAGAAACACATCTGAAGTTTTCACAAAATAAGGCCGTTGCGCTTTTGTCTGCCGTCTGTTTCGTTGGATTTTTATTCGCCCTGTTCATTGGAATTTTTTTGACGACCGGTCGATACACCGCGGAAATTGCTTACACGCAAGCGATTCGCGCAGATAGATCATCGGTTGATACGAAGGCCATTGTGGCAAAACTTGATCGTGCTGCAACGCTGAATAAATGGAATGATGATTACATGCGTAATCTCTCTGCCGTATTATTGCTTCGCGTTCAAGACGAATTGAAATCCGTTTCATCAAACAGTGCACTTTCAGATCCTTCAAAGCAATACCTTCAAGCATTAGTTGCGGCGTCGGTAAACGCATCTGCACGTGCAACAAGTTTATCGCCTCATGAGGTTTCAAACTGGCTCACACGTGGGGAAGTATACCGATCCCTCACAAGTCTTGTAGACAAAGCGCCAACATTTGCGGTCGACGCATACAAACACGCCATTGATCTTGAACCATTGAATCCAAATCATTGGAACGAACTTGGAAAAACACATCTCGCGATTGCAGACATGACACAACCACTCACCTTATCAAAAGATCCTGCCGCAGCTGCGCAAGCAAAGAAAGATTGGCAAGGCTCGCTTGATAATGCGGAAAAAGCGTTTACAAACGCAACGCAATTAAAATCAAATTTTGCTCCGGCTCATTATCAGCTTGCGTTAGTCTATGAACGAGAAGGGAAGTTAGATCTTGCGATTCAAAAACTCGAAAGCGTTGAAAAATATAATGACAAAGACATTGGCGTTGGGTTCGAGCTTGGAACACTTTACACAAAGCGTGGCGGAGACGGAGATCTTGATCGTGCCAAACAAATTTTTCTTCATGTGATAGAACTCGCGCCTTCTTATAGTGATGCGCATTGGTTCCTCGGATCCATTTACGAAAAACTCGGAGATCATGCAAACGCTGTAAAAGAAATTGAAACTGTCTTAAAACTGAATCCGAATAATCAAATCGTGAAGACTCGACTGCAGAAATTGCAAAGTGGAGGCTCCTCCCCTTAATCAAGGGGAGACAGGGAGGGGTCGTTTCTATCCACACCCACATCTTGTCGATGCGGGTGTTTTTGTTTAGCATGCCCTCGTGGAATGTGCATCTACGGATATACGCTCTGAAAACCTCGCCTTCGCTAATCTTGATTCGCATTGCGTCAGCCTCCTCCTGTTGGGGGCGTCGGTGCACAAAGACTGCTCTTATGGGTAAGTCAGGTTGGCACATTGAGGTTCCCATGCAGAAGCGTTCCATCCATGATGCGTCCTATCAGTGTGGTATTGGTGGTTGCCGTGCTCCGGAGGTCCCGAGCCCGTTTTCCTTGCCCGCGCGCGAAACCCCCTGGGGTCAAACGCCTCGCAAAGAATCGGTTCGGAAACCAAAAGTTCCGGCGTATTCCTACACCTACTGACATTTCATCGATTGCGCGCACAGCACTCATCCCCCTTCGTGCCGCTCGCGCGATTGCTCGCGACTCTCTGATCCAGGGTCGCTTTTTCTTTTCCATTGCCACAAGCTCATTTTTCTGCTTAAATGCAAGCTCGTTCTTTTTACGGGAGGAAATTTGGAAACTTCCAAGCACATGCTTCGCAATTTACGTTTGCTCTTTTGGGGGCGTGCGTTTCTTGAAACGAAAGCCCTCGCGGCTGTGACCGTTCTGTTTTTTCAGACGCGCGGCCTTAGAATGGATCAGATCTTTTATCTGACGATTGTCTGGTCGCTCACAGCGCTTGTGTGTGAAGTTCCAAGCGGATATCTTGCAGATGTCATAGGGCGCAAAAAAACCATGCTGATTGGCACGGGCCTGTTCATTGTTTCTCAAGTGCATCGCGTGTACGCGACGAACTACTGGGAGTTTGCGTTTCAGTTTGTGCTTATGTCCGCGGCATTCTCGTGTTTTTCCGGAACGGAAGAAGCGCTTCTTTATGAGAGCTTGAAGGCGGTTGGTCGTGAAGAGGAGATGTTGTCGCAAAACGGACGTCTCAGTTCTGCACGTCAGATTTTCAAGATGTTCACGCCGCTCATTGGGTCATTCGTTGCGAGCGATCTTACTGACGCACAATATAGAATCCTGCTTTGGGCAGATGTGTGGACGGCATTCGTGGCGCTCGGCATCTTCTTATTTCTTGTGGAGCCTCCACATGTGAAGCAGGTTCTTGAAGAAGAAGTCGGAATTTTTGCCGAGAGTCTGAAGACGATCAAGGAAAATCCTTGGATGATGCGCGTAAGTGTAAATAAGATTCTCGTTTTTACGGGAGCCTTCTTCACCTGGCGTGTGTATCAACCGATCCTCTCGGAACATGGCGTTACAGCAATTTGGCTTGGCGTGTTTTACTTTCTTTCGAGCCTCTTTGGTTTTCTTGGAACATGGTTTCTTGGAGCAATCGAAAAACGCATCGGACTTGCTTCCTTTATGACATGGACAGCAATGATATCGATTGTGATGTACTTCGTCGGAATCGTCTCGTCGATCCATATCTTGCTCTTTCTCTCGTTTCTCGTGATCATCACGATTTCGATTCTGCGTGAACCTGCGTTTTCACACCTTGTGAATCAGCACGTTCAATCCAAAAGTCGCGCGACAACACTCTCGAATCTGAATATGTTGAAAAGTGTCGTGGATATTCCCTTCACATTTCTCGCTGCCATTGTCTCCATGTGGGACCTGCGTTATCCGCTTGCCTTCGGCCTCGTTCTTTGTCTCATTGCTCTCATTGCATTTCCCATTCGAGAGAATGGAAAAATGGGTGAACCTACATCGTGATTTTATCGCGATGTTTTTTTATGATGATTTTTTGACTTCCAAAAAAAGTAACCAACGGTGACAAACGTGAGTACTGGCGAAACCCATTCTGGAATATGTACACCGAAACTATCGGCAAGCATGACAATGCCAAGAAATAAAATGGAATACATGGCGCCGTTTTTCAAAAACACATATTTTTTTATGTTGTCGACATTACCCATGGTGATTTTTCGAACCACATACGCACCAAGTCCGTTTCCAATTAAGATGAGTGGCACGGATAATGTGAAGGCGAATGCACCAAGCACGCCGTCGATGGAGAATGTGGCGTCGATGATTTCAAGAAAGAGAATCTTTGAAAGATCGGACATGCCAGACTCCATCAATTGTTCTTCGCCCTTTTCTGCATTCTGTTTAAATCCATGTGTAATAAAAAACGCGGTTGATCCAATCATTGCACCGAACGCCATCATCGGGTTGATCTTCAACATGAACCAGGAGATGACCGCAAGAAAGATGGAGACACAGGAATAGAACCAAACTCCATTTGCGAAAAAGAATTTCTCATGGGGAAGTCCAAAGTGTTTGTCCTCGAGAAATAACCAATGAAAGAAAAGAAAGATAAGGAATGTTCCGCCGCCCGCGAGCAAGATTGGTGCAGAGCGTTCGACCGCGTCGAGAATACGCGGATCTCCACTAAACGCGGCGGTGAATGCACCAACAGGACCAATACCAGGAGTTGCAAACCAAACAATGAGCCATGGAAGGAGTCCTCGAACAAGAAGAACAGCAAACACAAGTCCCCATGTGAGAAACCATTTTTTTGCCTTTGCGCTCATGGTCTGAAGGACTTCGGCGTTGATGATGGCGTTATCAATACTCGAGATCGTCTCGAAAAGACAAAGACCACCGATTGTGAGAAGGATAGAAAGAATGTTCATAGTGAATTTATTATACAGGATATAAAAAAAGACCCGAATGAGATTCGGATCAGAAGTGGGATCGCATGTTTTCTTGTTCGAAGGCGCGGATCACACGAAGGTAAAGGGTTGCGCTCCAGAGTTGCTCAGTCGCGCCGTAACCTTTGCCGGTTGCCGGGTCGTACCATTCGCAGCAACCAACAAGGTTGTTCAATTTCTCGAACTGCTCGCGGGCGAATTCCATTTCACCCATCTTGATGAGAGCAAGGATGCTGAAGCCGACGATGAACGGCCAGACAACGATGCCGTCGGTGCGTTCGATGACTTCGCGTTCCTCCTCGTTTTGCGGATTGTGCTTGCACTTGATGAGGACGCCATGAGGCGAATCCACCGAGCGAAAGCTTTTAATCACGCTTGCGTATTGTTCGCGTGGAATCGCTCCGTGAAGGACAGCGAGTGATCCACCGAGAGGATCAAATCGTGGACGGTCCGGTGCGTCTTGATAAGACGTTCCGTTCCAGAATCGACTTTGGATGCGCAGTTTCAGGAAGTGTGCCTTTTGCACCGAATGCATGAGCGCATACACATGAAAGAGAATCGAGTTGTTGGTGAGCAGAGCGCTGTTGCCAAGCTCGAGGTGCATTGTATCGCGCCAATCGCATCCAAGAAGAAGTCCATCGGACATCAGCTTGTATTCAACGTAGCGCATCACGCGATCAATCGTTTTCATGTTGTCTGAGAGAAATGCTTGATCATTCGCAGCGGTTGCGTACTCATGCATCGCAATCAGGTAGTTGATTTCGGAATCACGCGTTCCCGGCGTGAGATTCCAGAGGTTGCCTGTGACATACCGACCAAGCATGAACGAGATGTTTCGAGCGCGAATGCTTTTGGTTACCTTATCCGCAAGAAACGGAATGGTTCGATCCAGAAAGAGAATTGGTACCTGTCCATTCGGACGGACACGCTTTGTGAGTTCTTTCAGGTGCATGCGCGCAATCGCGAATTGTTTGCGCTCCAAGAGAAGCGGAAGAATCGCTAAGGCAAAATCTCGCGTCCAGCATTGGTAACGGTAACGTGTGGAATCTGCCCAAACGCCCTTGTTTCCAATGCAGCGCTCAAGAACTTGCTCTGCTTTGCGAACCTTACTCGGATTCGGGTTTAAAGATGTCATGGAAACCTCCTGGGGTGGTGGAAGGAACAGGGAACACAGAAGAATACGATTTTTTTGGCAATAAGTCAAGGGAAAGAAAGAAAAAAGACCCATAATGGGTCAGACAGGAAGTTTTTGGATGAAGGGGGTTTCCGTTTCTTTTTTGAGTCGGTCGATCACCGCATCAAGTTCTGGGATCAGAGCATAAATGTCCTGATTGATTTCACGCGGTTCTCGCATGGGGCGTTTCCCTTTGCTGATATCCCAAAGTGCATCTGCCGCTTGGAACGTAAACACTCGCCACCGTTGAATGAGCTGTAGATCTGCTTCTGTCATGGGTATCTCCTTCGTATCTTGGAGAATAGAATAAGCCGATTGAAAAGGCAAGAGAGAGAAAAAATGTGTTACACTGTTTGTAATTCACTTCCATCTATGATGAAACTATTTTCCGTTTTCGTTTTATTTCTTTCCAGTTTTCTTTGTTTGTCTCCTATGGTTCATGCAGAGACAGCGCCGGCATGTGCATCGAACAGTTTTTATAACGGGGAACAGTGTGAGTGCAATGATGGATACTACTGGAATGATTCGCAGACGGTCTGTTTGAAAAAAAATTCACCCTCGGTCATTCCAACAAAAGAGGATGTAAAAGCGAGTGCAGCGCACGGGGCGATAAAAAAAGATGCAGGCACGACGCCTGAACCAACGGATGCGGGAGGAGTGACAAGCAAAAAAAATCCTGCAATCCCTCAATTTTCCTTGAGTGAAGAAACAAGCAAAGAAATTGGTTCCTTTGTGCATGCCATCTCCGGCTTCTTTCAGGCTTTTGGAGAAAAATTGAATGGCATGAAAGTATTTTTTGTGAATTTGAATGCGTATTTGTCTAAATAATTCGGTTTGGCGTGAGGAAGAACCCTCGACAGAATCAGGATTGAACGCTATACTCGCCGCGATAGATACTAATTCGCGAGAGAGATCCTTCGATTCGTCGATGACTCCTCACTCAGGATGACGCAATAGAATATGCTTCAAGTTGGAATCGTTGGACTCCCAAACGTTGGAAAGTCGACTCTCTTCAAAACGCTCACAAAGAAACAAGTGGATTGCGCAAACTTTCCGTTTTGTACGATCGAACCAAACGTTGGAATTGTTGAAGTTCCAGACGAACGATTGAAATTACTCGCCACAAAAGCGACATCTGAAAAGATTCTCCCAACAGCCATCGAGTTCGTAGATATCGCTGGTCTTGTGAAAGGGGCACATAAAGGAGAAGGACTCGGAAACAAATTTTTGTCGAACATCCGCGAAGTAGACATGATTATTCATGTGGTTCGCAATTTTGAAGATACAAATGTTCATCACGTGGAAGGAACGATTGATCCGTTGCGTGATGTTGAACTGATTGAGATTGAACTTGCGATGGCAGATATTGGTTCTGTTGAAAAACGCCTCGCACTCGTTCAAGGAAAAATGAAAGCGGGGAAGACAAAGGAAATGGAATATGAAGAAACGGCTTTGAAGAAAATATTTGAAGTTCTTGAACAGGGAAAGATGGCGAACAGTGTTGAACTTACAGAAGATGAAGACAAAACACTGAAAGATTTTCCGATGCTTACACGAAAACCAATTTTGTACGTTGTGAACGTCGATGAGTCTGCCGCATCAGACACAAACTGGAAGTCTCCCCTCGGACCAGATCGTCTCGCTTTGCCGTCCTCGATCAAAGTGGAATCGGAAATCATGGAGATGCCCCCAGAAGAACAAGCAGAATTTCTTGAAGCACTCGGACTCAAACTTTCCGGACTCGATCGCTTGATTCAAAAGTGTTATCAACTCCTCGAACTCATTACGTTCATGACCGTGGGACCAAAAGAGTGTCGTGCATGGACGGTAAAGAAGGGAACAAAGGCGCCGCAAGCGGCTGGGGTTATTCACACGGATTTTGAAAAAGCATTTATTCGTGCAGAAATTATTCCTTGGCAAGATTTCGTGGAGCTTGGTGAAGCGGGTGCACGTGACAAAGGAAAGTTGCGCGTCGAAGGAAAAGATTATGTGATCCAAGATGGAGACACCTGTCATTTCCGCGTTGGAGTGTAAATATACAATCCATTCGATTCCTCGAATGGATTTTTTTGTATGAAAAAACACCCCGAGATTCTCGAAAGGTGTTAGCGGTGGTTCGGGCCCTGGAACGTGTTCGGGCGCGTCGTATGGTCTTCACGAACGCGACGGAATTCTTCGATGAACGCGTCATTGATTTCGCGCACGGCGTGCTCGACGAAGCGTGAGGAAAGTGTGTTGAGCATGCGCTTTTCTGCTTCTGCTTCGTCTTGCGTGGCAAATGCATCGGCCTGGAAGTTCGGGTGTCGCGCCGTCGTTTTGGAGTACGCGTGCATGTTCGCGTTGATCAAAATGAAATGACCTTTCGAAGCTGAGAGTGCCTCGATCGCGGATTGCGTACCGATCTGCGTGGCATGGATCTTGTGCTTGGGATGACCAAATTGTCGCGGTTCTTCCATCTTCTTTCCTTTACGAGGACAGCGAAATACCATCACTCTGTCGCCAAACGACCGGTGAGAATATCAAAAAATAAGGATTTTGTCAACAGGTTCGCTTCGCTCGCGACCACCCCCTAACACCCTCCTTGATTAAGGAGGGTGGAAATAAAAAAACGAACCCGTTAGGTTCGTTTTTTTATTCGTACAATTTCGCGTGCGGTCATCTGATCCGGTCGTTTGTAGATCCATGTTCCATCGATCAAGAGTCCTGCTTCTTCAATGGCTTTTTTGAGCGGAAGTTTAATAATCTCATTTTTCACCACGAACGCGGGAAACGCGATCACGATTGTTCCATGTGGTTTGAGTTTTTTCGAGAGCGTTGCGAGTGAGTCACGATACATTTTCATGAGCTCAGCCTTGAGCGCTTCAAGAGCCGGGCGATCCCATCCGTGTTTTGGTGGACCGAGATATGTTTCCGCGACAACGGCATCGACAGGGTTCGGAAGAATCTTGTCGACAGTTTCCGCTTTTGTTACATGAAATTCGATTTCACTTTTTTCTGTGACGGGATGCAAAAACTTTTGCGCGTACAGCCAGTCTGTATTTGTGTTTGAGTCCTTGATGGCTTTCTCGGAAATATCCGAGCCAATAATATGTTTGAATCCCATGAGCGCGGCTTCCATTGGGATTGTTCCGGATCCACAGAACGGGTCGAGGATGATCGACGAAGTTGGATTTGCTCCCGACAAGTTGATCATCATGCGCGCGAGCTTTGGCGGAAGCATTCCAGATCGAGAGTCGCGCGCAAATGAGTATGTTGCCTCGTCTGCAGCCACGTACGTTTTACGATCTGGTAATTGAGGTCGCCATCATACGGCCCGGTCCGATACAAGGCGGCATGATCCATCCTTATTTGCGACGCCGGCAAGGTCTTGAAGCGATAACTTATCCGAGCGCTGATATGGAAACAGCACTCTCGCGTACCTTGGGTGTGCC